>NZ_VFVY01000012.1 GCF_006442315.1 Mesorhizobium sp. B2-3-4
AACCATCGAGGCAGCCGAATGCAGGAACTATTTCGAAAACGCTGGTTACGTTTCCGTCAAAACATGAAACGCTCTAGCTGCATGCTTTCAAGATGAAATCGGCGCAACGGTCGCCGATCATGATCGCCGGTGCGTTGGTATTGCCGCTGGTCAAGCGCGGCATGATCGAGGCATCCGCGATGCGCAGGCGCGGCACGCCGCGCACGCGCAGCCTGGGATCGACCACCGCGCCCTCATCCATTCCCATGCGGCAGGTGCCGCAGGGATGGTAGACGGTCTTGGCGTGGCGGATGATCTGATCGACGATCACTTTGTCGGCGATATCGTCCGATCTGCCCGGAGCCACTTCCTCGGCGACGACCTCGCGCAGCGCCGGCTGGCGCAGAATGGTGCGGGCGACCTTCATGCCGGCCACAAGCATGGCGAGGTCATCGGCATGCGACAGGAAGCCGGTGGTGAAACGGATCGGATCGTTCGCATCGCGGGAGCGCAGCAGCATTGAGCCGCGCGACTTCGGCCGCAGCACGCATGGGTTCAACTCCATGCCGTGGCGCTCGACCGAGCCATGCTCGGCGTTCTCGATCATCACCGGCAGCACATGGAACTGCACGTCGGGCCGGCCGTCTCCATCGGTATCGAAGAAGCCGCCGCTCTCGACGACATTGGAGGTGAGCAGGCCACGACGGAACAGCAGATATTCGATGCCGTGGCGCAGCGCCTTCAGCCCGCGATCCTCGCCGAGCAGGGAGATCGGCTTGCGGGTCAAAGCGTAGAGCGGGGCTGCGACATGGTCCTGCAGATCGCGGCCGACCGCCGGCATGTCGCGGATCACGGGAATGCCCAGCTCCGTGAGATGCGCGGCCGGGCCAAGACCGGACAGCATCATCAGCTTCGGCGTCGCCAGCGCGCCAGCGGCGAGGATGACTTCGGCCTTCGCCGAAGCGGTGTGGCTCTGCCCGTCCGGCGTTCTGTAGGTCAGGCCGGTCGCCGCGCCATTCTCCAGCGTCAGCCCGGTCACCAGCGCATCGGTGACGATTTTGAGATTGGCATTGCCGGCGAGCGGCCGCAGAAACACCTTGGCGGCGGATTGCCGTTCACCGTTCCAGGTCGTCGTCTGGTAGAAACCGACGCCTTCCTGGTGCTCACCGTTGAAGTCATCATTGTAGCGGTAGCCGGCCTGCTGCGCCGCCTTGATATAGGCAAGCGACAGCGGGTGACGATAGCGCGGATCGGAGACCGGCAGCGGCCCGGCATTGCCATGCCATTCGCCGGCCAGCCTTTCGTTGCGCTCCAGCCGCGTGAAGACCGGCAGCACCTCGTCCCAGCCCCAGCCCGGGCAGCCGAGATCGCGCCAGCCGTCATAGTCCTGTGGCTGGCCCCTGACGTAAAGCATGGCGTTGATCGACGAGCCGCCGCCGAGCGTGCGTCCTTGCGGGATCGGCAGCGAGCGGCCACCGACGCTCGGCTCCGGCTCCGACTGGTAGATCCAGCTTCGCGCCGTGCCGATCACCCTGGCGAAGGTGGCGGGCATGTCGATGAAGCGCGTGTTGTCGGCCGGGCCCGCCTCGACGACCAGCACGCGCTTGCCCGCCGCGACCAGCCGGTTCGCCACCGTGCAGCCTGCCGAGCCGGCGCCGGCAACGATGTAGTCGTAAACCTCGGCCATATCGGTCAGGCGTAGCGCATGATAGCGGTCTTGGTCTCGAGGTAGCCCTCGATCGCCGCGCGGCCATGCTCACGGCCGATGCCGGACTGCTTGAAGCCGCCGAATGGCGCTGCCGGATCGAGCGTGTTGTGCGAGTTGACCCACACCGTGCCAGCCTTGAGCCCGTGGATGGCGCTCATCGCCTTGCCCATGTCGCGGGTCCAGATCGAGGCCGACAGGCCGTAGCGCGTGTCGTTGGCGATGCGGATCGCCTCATCGAGATCGGCGACCGGCATTGCCGCCACCACCGGTCCGAACACCTCTTCGCGCACGATCTCCATGTCGGGGCGGACATGATGCAGGATTGTCGGCGCCACATAGTGTCCCCCGGCCGGAACCGCACGCGCGCCGCTGACGCGTTCGACGCCTGCCGCGAGGCTTCGCTCGACGAAGCCCTGCACGCTGTTGCGATGCTTGGCCGAGACCAGCGGGTTGATCTGCGCCTCGGCATCGCGGCCGGCGCCCATCGTCATGCCGTCGGCGATCTCGGCCAGGCGCGCCAGCGTGCGCTCGTAGATCGACTTCTCGATCAACAATCTCGCCGCCGAGGTGCAGACCTGGCCCTGGTTGAAGAACATGCCGAGCCCGGCCAGCAGCGGCTCGATGCCGTCTTCCATGTCGGACAACAGGATCATCGGCGATTTCGAGCCGAGCTCCAGCGTAAAGCGCGCGATGCGGTCGACCGCGGCATGGCCGACGCGTTTTCCCACTTCCGTCGAGCCGGTGAAGGTCAGTTTGTCGACGCCGGGATGGCGGATCAGCGCTTCGCCGGTGACGGCCCCGCTGCCGGTGACGATGTTGACGACGCCGGGCGGGAAGCCGACCGCTTCGATCAGCTCGGCGAGTCTGAGCAGGCCGAGCGGCGTTTCCTGCGGCGGCTTCAGGACGACCGTGCAGCCGCAGGCCAGCGCCGGAGCGATCTTCCACATGCCGATCAGCAGCGGGAAATTCCACGGCACGATGGCGCCGACGACGCCGACCGGTTCCATGACGGTCATTGCGTGGTGCTTGGCGCCGGGCGGCACCGGGATCGAGACCTGGAAAGTCGAACCCTCGATCTTGGTCGCCCAGCCGGCATAGTAGCGCAGCCAGTCGACGGTGCCGCCGGCGCTCAGCATGCGGGCGACGCCCAGCGACTTGCCGTTCTCGATGCTCTCGATCTCGGCTAGAAGGTCGGCGTCGGTCTCGACCGCATCGGCAAGCCTCAGCATCAGGTTCTGGCGGTCGACCGGCCGCATCGAGGCCCATGGGCCTTCGAGCGCGGCGCGCGCGGCACGCACCGCCTGGTCGACGAGTTCCGGGCCGCTTTCCGGCACATGCGCGACGATCTCACCCGAAGCGGAATCGTCGACGGCGAGGCCGTCGCCCGCAAGGCCGTCGACGAAACGGCCGTTGATGAAGGGCCGGTGCGACCGCGCCAGGAAGGCTGCGGCAGCGGCGCTGATCGGCGGTACGGTTCTCTCGTTCACGCCATTCCTCCTCGAAATCCGACGAACAGTTCCGGCAGGGTTATGGAGCGTGCCGACGCGCTTCAAGCCGCCGCGGGCGCGAGTGCGCTTTCAGTCAAAACAAAGTTCCCGCTCGGACAAGACGGCGCGCCCTTGGCCAATCAAGATTGGGCAACGAGATCGGCTGCGCGGGCGCGGTCTTGAACGGTGCTGGAGGCGACGGCGGTTGAGCGCAATTCTCGGCAATGCGATGGTCATCACGGCGGCGCTGCCGCTGGTCCTGGGCATCGTCCTGGCCCTGCTTTCACGGTTTGTCGTTCCGGCATCGTCGCCCGTGCGCATACTGTTTTGGGCCGCACTGGTCCTGTTCTTCTATTGGGACACGCTCGGCCCGCCCGTCATGCCGCCGGTCGCCGCCAGCCAGAAGCTGATCTATCTCGCCATTGCCGGCATCGTCATCGGTTTTTTGCCTGAGCGGATCCTGGCGGGCCGGACGGCCGGCGTTCTCACCGCTGCTGCCCTTGCCACGGCGTTCCTGTGGCTCGGCTGGCGTCGCATTGCCGCCGGCTCGCTCGACCTGCAGATGATCGCAGCACTTGCCGTTGCTCTGCTGGTCCTCATCGGTGCGGCGATGCTCATGGCGCAGCCATCCTCGCCATCGCCTGCGGCCGAAGAGCCGTTCCTGGCGCCGGCGGCCGCGCTGTCCCTGTCGCTCTCCGGGGCCATCGTCTCGGTGCTTGGCGCGTCGATCGTCACCGGGCAATTGCTCGGCTCGCTCGCCGCGCTGACCGGCGGCTGGTGCCTTGTCCAGTATCTCACGACGTTGCGCGGCGGCGCAGTCTCCACCTTGAGCAAAGGTGTCGAATTCCTGTTGCTCTTCGCTGCCGCCACGGTGCTGATCCAGGTGGCCTTGCTGGCGCCAAAGGCCAATCCCCTGGCGCTCGTCCTGTCATCCTTGCCGCCGCTCGCCGCCGTGCTCATGCGCGGCCGGCTGCAAGGCCTGCTTCCCGGCGCCCGGCCTTTGCGGCCGTTGGTTGCCGGTGTCGTGATCGCCGTTCCGGCGATACTGGCCATCGTGACGGCGATCGTCTGGGCGCCGCACGGGGCCGCCCTTGGCTTTTCCTGAGCCGCTCCAACAACCAACAAACAGGGAGACATATGTGAGGACGAAGAGATTGATTGCCGCGCTGGCATTCGCCGGCGCTTCGATGCTGGCATCGGCGGCCTATGCCGACAATTACGAGATCGACGGCCAGCACGCCTGGGTCACCTTTACCATCAAGCACGGTATCTACGGCATCGCGCACGGCCAGTTCGACGCGGTCAAGGGTGCCATTGTGATGGACAAGGCCGACGTCACCAGGAGCAGCGTCAAGGCGGAGCTCGACGTCGGCTCCATCCACACCGCCTTCGATCAGCGCGACAGCGATCTGAAGGGTCCTGATTTCTTCAACGCCGCCGAATTCCCGACGATCTCCTTCGAAAGCACCAAGGTCGAGAAGGTCGACGACAAGACCGGCAAGGTCACCGGCAATCTCACCATCAGCGGCGTCAGCAAGGAAATCACGCTCGACGTCAAGCTGCTCAACGAGGCGCCGGCGCCATGGGATGCGACGCTGACCAAGGCGGCCTTCAGCGCCACGGGCAAGGTGAGCACGGCGGACTTTCCGATGGCCAAGGCCGCCGACGGGTTCGGCCTCGGGCCTGAAGTAGACATCGCCATCGATCTGGAGGCGATCAAGAAGTAAGTCACTGCAGCAGGCGGACCTGTGGTGGCCGCCGCGCGGCTCGGATGTCGCGCGGCGCTTCGCAAAGACGGCTCCGAAGTGCGCGTTCAGTCAAAACAAAGTTCCCACTCGGACAAGACTGCGGGGCGGCTCCGGCGCACTATCCCTGAACAAGATCGGCACATGGCCAAGACCTGCCGTAGCCGGCGCGACAGCACCAATCGGGATGGACCAATGAGATTTTCCGGCAAGACGGCATTCATCACCGGTGGCGGCACCGGCATCGGTGCGGCCGTCGCACGGCGCATGGCCGCCGACGGGGCCAGCGTGGTGCTGATGGGCCGGCGGCGCGAGCCGCTAGAGGCAGTCGTCAGGGATATTGGCGGGCTGGTGGTGCAGGGCGATGCCGCCGACGCCGGGTCCGTCCGCGCTGCCCTTGCGCAAGTGCATGACAGATTCGGCCCGGTCGACATTCTCGTCGCCAATGCCGGTGGCCACGGCGTCGGTCCGACCGTGTCGATGAGCGACGAGACCTGGGCGCTGGCGACGCGCCTCAATCTCGACACCACGTTCGTCTGTGCCCGCGAGTGCCTGCCGGACCTGATCGCGCGGAAGGGCAACATCGTCGTCGTCGCCTCGATCGCCGGCCTGTTCGCCGGACCGGCGGCGGCCGGCTACGTCACCATGAAGCACGCCTGCGTCGGCCTCGGCAAATCGCTTGCGCGCGACTATGGCCGCCAGGGCGTGCGCACCAACATCATCTGCCCCGGCTGGGTGGCGACCGACATGGCCGACGAGCAGATGCAGGTCGTTGTCGAAAAGCACGGTCTCGGCTCCATCGAGGAAGCTTATCGCCTGGTCACCAGGGACGTGCCGCTCGGCCGCCCGGCAACGCCGGAAGAAGTGTCCAACGTCATCTGCTTCGTGGCCTCGGGCGAGGCAGCTATGATGAACGGTTCGATCCTGACCATCGATGGCGGCGCCACCGTCGTCGACCTGCCGACGCTTGCCTTCGTCGATTGATGTGGAGGGTACCATGAACGACCAGAACAGACCTGCCGACTGGAAGCATTTCGACGATTTCGCCGCCGGCATCGCCAGCAACCGTCTGCCGACGACGGACGCGTTGCGCGGCCAGACCTTCAAGATCACGCTGAATACCGGCCGCGTCATCGATCTCGCCTTCACATCGGCAGATACCGTGGCCTGGAGCGAAGGCAGCGATGCCGGGGCTGACTGGTACGAGGCGCTGGAAGTCGCGCCGCAAGTCTTCTTCGTCAACATGGTTTTCGCCACGCGGCCGACGCAGGACGAGGCCTTCATCATCGACACGAAAACGCGGCGCGTGCTTTCGGTGCGAGAGCGGGTTCGCGAGCCCGGCGAGGCGCCCGGCGAACCGCGAGTCGCGCAGGTCTATTCGGCGGGCGTGCTTGGCGACGCCTCGGTTCCGCCTGCCGGCACCGAGCCCGCGCCGACACGCGACCTGATTGGCCTGACCGCGCACTACACATACAGCCCCAATCACGTCTACGAGCACATCTATCTGAGCTCTGAACGCTATGCCTGGCAGAATCTCGTCGGCATTCAGCGCGGCCATGGCGACGTCGATCTCGCCACCACCTGGAAGTTCGACGACAAGCTTTATGTCTTCGGCTTCCGCGAGTTCATCATCCCGGTCGCTTCGCTGTTCTTCTACAATTGGGACACGATGCGCTCGACTGGCAAATTCCTCGGCATCACCAGCCAGGGCAAGGTCGAGAACAAGCCGGCCGGCGCCTTCATCGAGAAGAAATCCACAACCGTCTACGACCCGGGCAAAGCGCCCGTCTGAGCGAACAGGTGAATGGCATGAGCAGGAATTACGAAGTCATCAAGGCGCACTACGCCGGCTCCGACAACAAGGATCTCCAGGCGATGATGGCGCCAGTCACCGACAAGACGGCGTGGACCGAAATGGCGGGCTTTCCCTATGCGGGAACTTATGTCGGTGCCGACGCCATCATATCAGGCGTCTTCAAGCGCATCGGCGAGGAGTGGGAGGGTTACGCGCTGAAGGTCGACACGCTGGTCGATGGCGACAGCACCATCGTCGGAATCGGCACCTATTCGGGCGTCTACAAAAAGACCGGCAAGGCGATGTCTGCGCGCGTCGTCCATGTCTGGGAAATGCGGGACGGCAAGGCCGTCAGCTTCGAACAGTTCACCGACACCAAGCTGGTCGCAGCCGCGATGGGCTGAAGCACTGGCGCCGTGAATGCGGGCTGGCCCTGATGCGCTGGCCCGATGAACCTGGGAGGATGGAATGGAAATCACGTTGAAGGGAATGCTGGCCGGCCTGTTGCTGTCCACCGCGCTCAGTGCCGCCGGCACGGTCGCCGCCAATGCCGGCGACACCGAAATCGTCATAGGCGCGCCGATCTCGCTGACCGGGCCGCTGGCCGGCGACGGCAAGGAACAGAAATGGGCTTATGAGCAGGCTGTCGCCGACATCAACAAGGCCGGCGGCATCATGGTCAAGTCCGCCGGCAAGAAGCTGCCGGTGCGCCTCGTCGTCGCCGACGACGAAAGCTCCGAAGGCAAGGTGGCGTCGGCGCTCGAAAACCTGATCAAGGTGCAGAAGGTCGACGCGCTGCTGTCGACCCATTCCGGGCCGATGAACATCGCCGGCGCCATCGTCGCCGAAAAGTACAAGAAGTTCTACATGATCACGACGGCCTTCCCGTTCGAATGGCAGCCGTTGAAGCTCAAATACTCGGCGCTGTTCTTCTTCCATCCTGGCCCCGGCGCCGAGGTGCCGTTCGAGGTCTGGGACAAGCTGCCCGCCGGCGAGAAGCCGAAGCACCCCGCTTTGGTCACCGAGGATTCGCCCGACGGCAAGGGCTTTGGCGGCGCCTTCCAGGCGGCGGCGAAGAAGTACGGCTACACCTTTGCCGTCGACGATCCATGGGCGATCGGCGCCACCGATTACTCGGCGCTGATCACCAAGCTCAAGGCCGCCGACGTCGACGCCATGCTGGTCTTCGGCTCGCCCGCCGATACCATCACGCTGCTCAGGCAAATGAAGGAACTCGGCTTCTCCGTGCCATATTTCCACGGCTGGAAAGGCACCTGGACCGGCGAGTTCCATGAAGCACTGGGGCCGGACTCCGATTACATCATGACCGACGGCTTCTGGTCGGCGAGCTACCCCTACAAGGGCGCCAAGGAACTCGGCGACCGCTACGAGGCCGAGTACAAGAAGGACTCCGTCACAGTCGGCGCCTTCTATGCCAATGCGCAAGTGTTGGCGCAGGCGATCGAGAAGGCGGGCAGCACGGATGCTTCGGCGATCCATGACGCGATCTTCGGCCAGGAGTTCAAGGACACCGTGGTCGGCGACCTGAAGTTCGACGAGACCGGCTTCGCGCTGATCCCGAGCGTCGCCACGCAATGGTGGCAGGGCAAACACCAGCTGATCTATCCGGACGGCACCTGGACCTACAAGCCGGCCCCGGCCTGGGACAAGCGCTGACAGGCGAGGGGCAGGGCGCGCTCGTAAGGGAAACACCTTTCGGGCGTCGGCGCTGCCCCTTATTGCCCTGCCAAGCATTTCTCCCCGTATAGTGACGGGGAGAAATGGCTGGCCGCGCGGGCGGCGCCAAATCCTGACAGCTTCCCAAACCCAATCACATCCCCGGAGAGACGGAAACACGATGCAGCCAGACGAAACCCTGCTTCGCCTCGAGGCGGTCCAGAAGCGGTTCGGCGGGCTCGTCGTGCTCAACAATGTCGACATCGCGGTCGGTCCCAACGAACTGATCGGGCTGATCGGCCCCAACGGCGCCGGCAAGTCGACGCTGTTCAACGTCATCACCGCCATCTATGCGCCGACGCAGGGGCGAGTGCTGTTTCGTGGCAAGGACATCACCGGCATTGCGCCACACCGCATCTCCAGGCTCGGCATCGCCCGCACCTTCCAGCTGGTACGCACCTTCCTGACCATGACCGCCTTCGAGAACGTCATGGTCGGCGCCGTCTACGGGGCAGGGGGCCGCGTCAAGCATGCGACCGAGGCGGCGAACGCCGCGCTCGAACTGGTCGGCCTCACTGCCCGGCGCGACATGCGCACCGCCCATATGACGCTCTCCGATCGCCGCATGCTGGAGATCGCCCGCGCCGTCGCGTCGGACCCGGCGCTGCTGCTCCTCGACGAGCCGATGGCCGGCCTCAACCCGACCGAGATTCAGCGCATGGTCGACGTTATCAGGCGCGTCCGCGCCGAGCGTGGCCTTTCGATGCTCTGGGTCGAGCACAAGGTCGACGCCATCATGAAAGTGTGCAGCCGCGTCATCGTGCTCGACCATGGCGAGAAGATCGCCGACGGCACGCCGCGCGAAGTCACCCAGAACCGCAAAGTCATAGAGGCCTATCTTGGCGAACCGGCTGCTTGAAGTAAGCGATCTCCAGGTCGCCTATGGCGACGTCGGCGCGCTGTGGGGCGTCTCGCTCCATGTCGACCCCGGCACCATTGTCGCCATCGTCGGTGCCAACGGCGCCGGCAAGACCACATTGCTCAGGACCGTCTCCGGCCTGCTCAAGCCGAAAAGCGGCGACATCAGGCTGGCCGGCCAATCGCTGGTCGGCAAGGCGCCGCAGGAGATCGCCTCGATGGGCATCGCGCATGTGCCGGAAGGGCGCGGCCTGTTCCGCCAGATGACGGTGCTGGAAAACCTCGAGCTCGGCGCCTTCCAGCCCAAGGCGCGGCCGCGCACCAGGGAGTTGCTCGATAGGGCCTATGCACTGTTTCCGCGTCTGAAGGAGCGCGTCCACCAGAAGGCCGGTTCGCTCTCAGGCGGCGAGCAACAGATGCTGGCGATCGCGCGCGCCACCATGTCGGAGCCGTCGCTGCTCATCCTCGACGAACCGTCGCTGGGGCTGAGCCCGCTGGTCGTGCAGCAGATGTTCTCGCTGATCCAGACCTTGCACGGCCAGGGCGTCACCATCCTCTTGGTCGAGCAGAACATCCACCAGGCGCTGAAAGTCGCCGACTATGCCTTCGTGCTGAAAACCGGCTCGCTCGCCATGCAGGGCACCGGCGCCGAACTCATCGCCGATCCCGAAATCCAGAAAGCCTATATGGGCGCGTTGGAGTAATCGATGTTCAACCTCCCTCCACCCGACATCCTGCTCCAGCTCTCGCTCAACGGCGCGCTCGGCGGCGCTATGTATGGCGTCGCCGCGGTGGGTCTCAGCCTCATCTTCGGCACCATGCGTCTGATCTTTCTCGCCCAGGGCGCGATGATCATTCTCGCCGCCTATTTCGTGCGGGCGCTGTTCTACGGCCTCGGCATCGACCCGTTCCTGTCGCTGCTCATCGTCGTGCCGGTCGGGCTCGGCGTCGGCTGGCTGATGTATCATGGCCTGTTCCGCAAGGCCGCCGCCGAGGAGGACCGCAACGTCTCGCTGCTGATCGCCGTCGGCCTGATGTTCCTGGTCCAGAACTTGATGACCGTCGTCTGGGGCGGCAACACCGCCGGCGTGGTGACGAGCTATACCGCGACCGGCATCGAACTGCTTGGCGTGCGCACCTCATTTACCCGCACCATGGGTTTCCTGATCGCACTCGCCGGCACCGGACTGGTGATGCTCTTCCTGCGCAAGACCATCGTCGGCAAGGCCGTGCGCGCCGCCTCCGAGGACATGGACGCCGCGACGCTGATGGGCATCAGCCCGCACCGCGTCAACGCCATCGCCTTTGCCATCGGCATCGCGCTTGCGGGTGCCGCCGGCGTCGCCGTGGCGACCACCTTCCCGTTCAATCCGTTCGCCGGCTTCATCTTCAGCCTCAAGGCGCTGGTGGCGCTGGCGCTGGGCGGCATCGGCAACGTCACCGGCGCGCTCGCCGGCGGTATCTTGCTCGGCCTGATCGAAGCCTATGTCCAGTTCTTCATCTCGGGCGGCTGGACGAACGCCATCGCCTACGGCGTGTTCCTGGCGGTGCTGATGTTCAAACCGGAAGGCCTGTTCAGTCGGCCCTACAAGAAGGCTTGAGAGATGAGCAACGCCTTTAAATGGATCGCCATCGTCGCCGTCGCGGCGCTCGCGCTGCTGCCATTCGTGCCAGGCGCTGTCGACGCCTATTATTTCTCATTCCTGTTCTTCGTCTTCCTCTATGCCATCATGGCGCAGAGCTGGAACCTGGTGGCCGGCTATGGCGGCCAGATCAGCCTCGGCAGCCACGCCTTCTTCGGGCTGGGCGCCTATACCACCGCCATCCTGTGGACCGGCAACTATCTCTGGGGCTCGCTCTATGACACGCATCCCGGCATCTACTATTTCGATCCGGTGACGATGGCGCTGGGCGGCGTTGTGGCGGCCCTTGCCGCCGCCATCATCGGCCTGCCGCTGCTGTCCAAGCTGCGCGGCGACTATTTCGCGTTGGGCACGCTCGGCTTCGGCGAAATCGTCAAGGTGCTGTTCGTCAATGGCGGCGATTTTACCGGCAGTGCCTTCGGCATCGTCGCGCCCGCCGGCATGTTCGACACGCTGCGTCCGCATTACTGGGTCGCACTCGGCCTGATGGTCGCCACCGCGCTCGCCATCGGCGCCCTGATGCGCTCGCGCTACGGCCTGGCGATGATCGCGGTGCGCGACGACGAGATGGCGGCGTCGGCCAACGGCATCGATGTGCTGAAGGTCAAGGTCGCGGCGTTTGCTGGCAGCGCCTTCATCGCCGGAGTCGCCGGCAGCCTCTACACCTTCTATATCTTCCATGTCGGCCCGGACTCGGTCTTCGACCTCGACTGGATGCTGCTGCCGCTGATGATGACGGTGGTCGGCGGCACCGGTACGCTGCTCGGCCCGATCCTCGGCGCGCTGGTGATGTACGCGGTCTTCGACCTCGCGCGCATTGTCGTGCCCGACTATCACCCGGTGATCTCGGGGCTGACGATCATCCTGGCGATGCTGTTCCTGCCGAAGGGGCTGATGCGCAGTTTTGCGGGCAAGGCAAGGCTGGCGTAAGAGTTGGGTAGAAAACCCGCAGCGCGCTCCGCAAGGCAACGCTCAGTTCGAGCCCGCGACGCCACGAATATGTGCCAGTAAAACGATGAACTGCCCGATGAGCGCGGCGTTGAAACTCTTCCGTTCAGCTCAGGCCGACGCCCCCTAATGCACCACCGTTCCCAACCTCTCCCGCAACTCCCTCGGCGCCACATCGTACTTGCTCTTGAAGGCCCGCGAAAAATGCGCGCTGGAATTGAAACCGCAGGCAAAGGCGATTTCGGAAATCGAGGCTGAGGCGCGGGCAGGGGACAACAATTCCTCCTTGCTGCGCTCCAGCCGCCTGTCCCAGACGAAGCGTTCCAGTGTCATGCCCTCGCCTTCGAAGGCGCGGTGCAGGTAGCGGCGGGAGCAGCCCATGTGGCGGGCTATATCTTCGGCCGAAAGAGTGCTGCGGGCGAGGTTGGCGTCGATATAGGCAACAATGCGCTCGCGCAGCGCTTCCAGCGGCGAGCGGCGGAAGTCCGGCGCCATCGGCTTGGCCTGGATCAGCCCGTTGACGAGCTGGATCAGGCTTTCGCCGACGCGGCGGCAGCCGGCTTCGTCGAGCTTGTGCGCGGTGCCGATCGCCATCTGCATCAGGCCGGACACGATATGGGTGAGGCTGTCGTCCTGGCCGGGCAATGGCACTGGCGCCGAAAGGCGCGCCAGCGTGTCGTCGCCGAAGGTCGAGCGCGGCACCTGCAGGATGAGCTGGTCGACTTCGCTGAGGTTCTGCAGGCAATAACTGCGCAGCGGATCATAAATGATCGCCGCGCGCGGGCCGAGATCGACCGCCGTCTGCTGCTGTTCGAAGCGGCTGCGGCCGCTGAGCTGCATCAGGATCTTGATCGAGTCGGGATCGAAACTGCGCCAGATGGCGCGGTCGCTGACCACAAGATGCGATTTGGCCTTGATCTCGGAAAGCCGGCAGGAGCCGAGATTGACCGAGACCAGCTTGGGCAGGGACGGCCCCTCGCCGCGCGAGAAGCGTTGGGTGATGGGGCCGAACAGCGTCCGCGACGCGGACAGGAAAGCCTCACCGTCGGCGACGCTCATATGGTGGCCGAGCATAGTCTCCTCCCATCTTCGTTTCTCTCCCGTCTTGATGCGGGATTTGAGAGGCAACGGCAGCACCGATGCAATCAAGAACTTAACATGCTAACCATATTCGCCGCAACAACAAGAATTCACCCTTGTAAGGACGCCCTTCGGGCGGCGAGAAGGGATAAGCAGGTGGCCCGACCAGGCAGGTCTCGCCACTCGTGCGGCATCGCGGCGACGGCGAGCGTTACCTGCAGGACAGAAAAAAGCGCGCCGACCGGGCCGGCGAGCGCCGCATTCGGAACAGACCAGGCTTATGGCGCGGAACGGATCGAGACGGGCAAACCGCATCGGAAGCCGAACCTGGTCTTCGTCATGCGGAGATAAGGGCGGGCTGCTTCGACGTCTTGGCGTCGACATCGCCAAATGTCGCCTCCAGGAAGGCAAACAACTGGTGCACGGCGGGCGATTTGCAGGAATAGTATATCCACTGGCTATCCCGGCGAGTATCCACGAGTCCGGCCTTGCGCAGCTTGGCCAGGTGTTGCGAGAGGGCCGCCTGGGAGTGATCGATACCTAGCTTCTCCAACAGCACGTTTACCGATAGCTCGCCATCAAGCAAATGGGCCAGGACCAACAGCCTGGTCGGATGGCCGACTGCCTCAAGGAAATCGCGTGACTCGTCGCACCCGCGCTTGGATATTTTCGAAATCATCTGCGTTAACCTAGCGTCGCCGCGCGACAGGTAAACCATGCGCGCCTAAATTAGTCTACGAGGAATGCGTCTGATAACGCGAAGGGGATGGCCCGCGCCCATCGGGGGATCGGCGCGGGCCGACCAAGTTTGCCCTTGGCCAGCGGCCCATCCACGGTGCGCCGCATGCCTTCGAAACTTGCGTTTTATCTTGCCGTTCCAACGAGGTGCAAAAAGCCTGTGCCGGCCGGCAGCGGGCAGCTCTGCTGAGGGGATCAACCATTCATCTCCGCCGCGAGACTGCATTGGCAGCCAGCGACCAGTCTTAGGCTCTGGATGGCTAAGTTTGGCTCCACGACTTGACCGCCAGGTGGTTGAGCTCGCGAAGATCGAGCCGCAAGATGCGCGCCGCCGAGCTTGTCGGCACGGGGCGTCGATGCTTATTTGGCTGGAATGGGCTGAGGGCGGTGGTGGTCAGGCGATTCAATCTGCTGGGGGAGCGTCGGCCTCGATTGGCCAACATGAAGGCGAACGCCGAGCTTTCGCCGAAACACCGCCTTGTGCTGGCCCTGGCGCGCCTGCTGATCACGCTGCGGCATCCGCTGCTTGTCGCGCGCTTCACGAGAAAGATGGGCTACCTGCCCAATCCAGCCGCGCCGCAGCGATACAATGAATGCATGCTCTGGCGCCGGCTTATCGACCACAATCCGTTGTTCGTGACCCTGTCGGACAAGCTCGCCGCGAAGGACTATATCAGCCGTGTCTGCCCAGATCTGCCGCTGCCCAGGACCTTGTGGCGCGGCAGCGATCCCGATTCCATCCCGGTTGCGTTGCTTGCCGGCGACGTGGTGGTCAAGGCCAACCATGGCTGCGACATGAATGTCTTCGTTTCGAACGGCCAGCACGACCGCGCCGCGATCGTGCGGCAAGCAAGGCGATGGCTCGCCAGACGGCAGGGGCGCCGCAACAGCGAATGGGGCTATTGGTCGATCGTGCCGGAAATACTGGTCGAGGAGATGCTTCCGCTCAGCGGCGGCGAGATCGCCACCGAAATCAAGGTTCAGCTCTGCAGCGGTGTCGTTTGCCACGTCAGGGCCGAGGACAAGAAGATCCGCATGTCGCGGCTATTCGATCCCGAGGGCAATCCCTTGCCGGGTCGCGATATCGACTATCCCAGGGAGGATCAGGCACTTCCGGTGACGGCGCGCCTGGTCGATTGCATACGCCAGGCGGTCCTTATCGCGCCGCGTATCGCGGGCGATCTCGATTATGTCAGGGTCGATTTCCTGGTCACCGACGAGCGGCTGTTCGCGGGCGAGGTGACTGTCTATACGGCGGGCGGCTATTCCACCTGGAGCAATCCCGCCATCATGGCTGGCATCGAGCAGCACTGGCGGCTCGACCATGCCGATTTCCTGCGGCGGCCTCATACCGGCTTCGTCCGCCTCTACGCCGAAGCGCTGCTCGCCAAATGCGGCGGGGGCGATCCGGCACCCGTCCATTCCGCTGAAAACCGATCCTCTTCAGCGGCCGGCGATGTCCAGCCGGCGGCCTGACAGCGGTGAGGTGATCAATGGCGTGCCGATCTGCGGCTTTCGATCTCGCGAGCCATGCGCTCGATCGACGGAAAGTCGATGAACCAGCGTGGCGAGATGCCGATTTCGAAGCGCCTGTCGAATTCGGACGCCAGCTTCACGGCCATGATCGAATCGACGCCAAGATTGCCGAATTTCGCGTCGGGCAAAATCTCGTCGGCACGCAGCATCTTCTTCAGGCTCGATGCCAGGTAGGTGGCGACTGCATCCAGATCGTCGCCGGCTGCAAGGTCCGCCGGCAGCGCCGGCGCATCCTGGGCGCGCATGTGGCCGGCAAGCTGCGCCACGGAGGGATATTGCAGCAGGTCCTTGGGGGACAGCCGCCTTGCCAGGCGCTGTTCGACAAGCACGATCAGCCGGATCGCCATCACCGAATCGAGGCCGATGCTGGGGAAGGGGCTGTGCGGATCGAGCTCGTCCAGCTTGAGCAGCTCGCTGACGATCGCCGACAGCGCGCCCTCCATGTCACCCCGTGGACTGTTTCCCGTCCGCGCTTCGGCCTGTGGGCTTTGCCGGGCTGGAGCTTGCGAAACGGATTGCCGTGCTGACGGAATTTCGATCGGGGCGGCAATGTCGACCGGGATTGGTGCCGGGGCGGAAGCGCCTTCCGCGAGGGAGCCGACCTGGCTCGAGCGCAGCAATCCCGCGTCGAGGTCGAGATGCTGCAAGATCGGCTCGCGCCAGCCTTGCAGCGCGAAAATCTCGCCGCTACCTCGGCCCAGCACCGTGCGCCACGCGTCAAGCCCGGCCGCGATGTCGAGAAACGCATAGCCCAGTGAAGCGAACCAGTCGTCGAAGCTTTCGGTGACATATTTGTCCCATTTCCATCGTGACCAGCTGATGGCGTGGCTTGCGCCGCTCCTGCGCCCGGCTGCAACAGCCCGATTACGCCAGCCGGCAAACGCGTTCTGGAAGGCGCAGCCATAGGCATAGTCGCTGCCGCCCGCGAGGCCGAGCGCCGCCAGTGACGAAAACGCGACGAAGAAATCGAGATCGAGCTTGGCAGTCGCAAGGTCGAGGTTGACGGTGCCCTGCACCTTGGAAGCGCTGACGGCGGTGAAGTCCTCCCAGTCCTTTCTGTAGAGGTAGGCGTCATTATGGGCGGTCACCATGTTGACGATGCCGTTCAGGCGGCCATGCGTGGCCAGCACGCCCTCGATCATGCCGCGCGTCTGGCCGATCTCTGCTATGTCGCAGCTGACATAGTGGACTGAGCCCGGTCGGTTCGCCCTCGCGCGAAGGGCATCGATGCGCTGCGCAACAGCACCTTCCCCTGGCGAACGCCCGCACAGGATGAACGTGGCATCGACCTCGCCAATGAGAGTGTCGAGCAGCCGGAAGCCAAGTTCGCCCGCGCCGCCGGCAATGAGGTAGACACCGTCAGGCCGGAACCATGTACCGGTAGCGCTGGAGCCCGCCGCCATGCCGGCCTCCCGCAATCCCCGCACCGCGCGTGTTGGAGCAAAGCGGATCGTGAGCGGCGTTCGGGGCGCCGCGGCGATGACTTCGGCGGCCAGCAGCCGGCGCCAATCCTGCTCTGCGGGGTCGCTGAAATAGAGCGTGTGCATCTTCAGGCGCTCATTCTCCAGAAAGGCCGATTTGGCGAACGCCGGCAGCGCATCCGTGACCGGCGAGAGACCAAAGTCCTGCCCCGCCACATAGAACAGGTCGACCTCCCTGCCGAACGACTGCTCCATGAGGGCTTTCGCCAACCCAAACAGAATGCCTGTTTCCTCCTGAGCCAGCATGCGCGGCCCCAGGGCCGGCTCGGGTGGCAGGATGATCACGATATCCGGTTCGTCACCGGCCAGGTTCCACACATCGAGCGACGGCTCCGGCGCTGACATCGCGCCGACGAGCGATGTGACAAGCGTGGTTTTCGGCGTCACCGCATCGCGTAGCCCGGTTTCGAAAGCCTCGATCTGCGCTTCATTGCGGCCGATGACCCAGATGCATCTGCCGTCGAGCGGCCGTCCGACGCTCACGTCTGCCGACTGCCAGCACGGTTCGAAATAGATCATGCGTGCCGGATCTGCGGCGGCATCACCGGCAACGACCGCGCTGCCGGCTCTCGGCTCGAACCAGCAGCTCCTGTCCGGCCAGGGTGAAATGGGCAGCGGACGGCGTCCGGCGTGGACGATGTCGGGCCAGTCGGTGGCGCCGGTGTCGAGCCACCGCGTCACGTGGTCGGGCCAGTCCGCCGGCGCCGATTGTTTGGAGCCTGATGTCGCCACGGTTTTGGGCAGGGCATGCCCATCGGCGATCGCCGTCAGCCCTTCCAGGAGATCGGAGATCGAGGATGCGCGCACTATAGCGCGCATCGCGCGGCTCTCTTTGCGGCCTTGCAGCGTGAACGCGATATCCGCCAGCAGGCCGTCGTCCTCCCGCTGTTCCAGCGCGCCGATGGCCCGCGCCAGTGCCGCCGCGTGAACCTTCATCAGCGCGGCATTCGATGCCGTGACCGGCACGAAGAGCTTGCCTCCCGCCGTTGGTTGCCGGCGCGGCCGGCGATGCTCCCGCAGCACCACGCAGGCATTGGCACCGCCGAAGCCGAAGGAATTGACCACCGCGCCGAGCGGCAGGTCGGGCGTCGCGGCTTGCCAGGGTGTGGTCTCGGACTGGACCGAAAATCCATCCTCCAACCGGATGTGCGGGTTGAGGTGGCGGAAGTTCGACAGGCCCGGCAACGTCCGGTTCGCCATGGCCATGACGACATTGGTCACGCCGGCCACGCCTGCCGCCGGCTCCAGATGGCCGATATTGGTTTTCACCGAGCCTAACGCACAAGGCGAGGCCGGCAGGCCGTTTTCGGCGCGCAGTTTGTGGAACGCCGCCTTGACGCCTTCCACTTCGATCGGGTCGCCAAGCTCGGTGCCTGTGCCGTGCATTTCGACGTAGGACACGTCGTTTGGGGTCAGCCGCGCATCCCTGAAGGCGCGCATTACCAGGTCCGCCTGCGCCCGGCTGTTGGGCGCGGTCAGCGATGCCGCCTTGCCGCCATGGTTGACCGCGGTTCCCTTGATGACGCCGTAGATGTGGTCGCGGTCCGCAACCGCCTTCTCCAGCGGTTTCAGCAGCAGAGCGGCGACGCCTTCGCCGCGCGCATAGCCGTCCGCGCCCGCGTCGAAGGTGCGGCATTGGCCGGTGGGCGACAGCACGCCGAGCTGGCGGCCCATGACGAACAGGTCAGGTGCCAGCAGCAGGTTCACGCCGCCGGCGATGGCGAGATCGCATTCGCCGTTGCGGATCGCCCTGACCGCATTGTGAATTGCCACGAGACTGCTCGAGCAGGCGGTGTCGATCGCCTCGCTCGGCCCGTGCACGTCGAGGAGGAAGGACACGCGGTTGGCGAGCATGGCGTGGGCGTTGCCCGTGCAGGCCTGCGCGCTGAGGACCCCTTTGAGATCGAGAAGTTTCTGGTAGTCCTGGAACTGGACTCCGGCGAAGACGCCGACGGCGCCGTCGGCAAGCTGTTTGGGATCGTGGCCGGCGTCCCAGATCGCCTCCCAGGCGGCCTTGAGGAACAGGCGTTGCTGCGGATCCATCTGCTCGGCTTCATAGACCGAGATGCCGAAGAATTCGGGGGAGAACTGGTCCTCGCCCTTGATGAAGCCGGCCCATTTCACATCGGTTCGGCCGCTCTCGCGCAAGGGATCGCCGGACAGCGCCCGCCAGTCCCAGCGCTGCCTGGGCACTTCGCCAATGCAGTTGCGGCGCGCGGCCTGGTTGTCCCAGAATTCTTCCTTCGAAGCAGCGCCCGGCAGGCGGCAGCCGATGCCGACGATGGCGATATCGCGGTTCGGATCGTCGTCTTGCTGCCCGAGCCCGGCTTGCGCCTCGCCCGCGCCCGCCGGCTGTCTCTGGCCCTGTTCGGCGAGGTGCTCGGACAGGGAACGCAACGTCGGGTAGGTGAAGAGCAGTATGGTGTCGACCTGTGTGCTGAAATGCCCGGAAAGCCTGCTCGCCAGGAGCTTCAGCGAGGCCGAGTCGAAACCGAGATAGCCAAGCACCTCGTCCGGATCGAGACTGTCGGGGTCAGTTTCGAGGATCGCCGCCGCCAGCGACCGTATGTCCTGCAACGGATCGGCAGGCCTGTTCGAGGCGGTCGCGGAAATATCGGTTTGGGAATTCATCTTGGTGCCTCGAACAGTCTGAAAACACTCGGCCCCGGCCCCGGCCACGGTCCCGGTAGGGGCCTGCGCATGCTCTACGATCCAGCGGCCTGCAGCCGCGCCGCTGATGTCTCACGGTCGGTGAACCAGAAGCGCGTGCGCGCGAAGGGATAGACGGGGGCGGCTATCCGCTTGCGCTGGCCCGGCGTGTAGAAGCCGGCAAAATCGACTTTCGCGCCGCCGACCCACTGGCGCGTGAAGCGCCGCGACAGCGCCTCCAGTTCGTCTCCCGGTGCCGGCTCCGGGCCGTCCGCGCTTGCGATGATATCGGGATCGTCCTTGCCGGCGACGAAATTGGCTAGGGAAAGAGCAAGGTCCTGCCAGTTCTTGGCGACGATCGCCACGCGTCTGGGCAGCAGAACCCGTCCGACTTGAAACGTGTAGAGGAAGTCTTCGAGGCCCCGAGCGGTCTCGCTTCCGGTAGCAGGTCCCGCAACCTGGTCCTGTGCGAAGAGCCGTAGCTGCTCGGCATAGTCACGCAGCCGGCCGCCATCCCTGGCCGAGATCGGCAGGATCGGCAGCACCGGAGCCGCCTCGGCGTCGGCAACGACATCGCTCTCAGCCGGCAAATATTCCTCGATCACGGCATGGCCATAGGCGCCGCCGAAGCCGAATGCGCTGACGCCGGCCCGGTAGGGCGCCAGGCCGCCATCGCTCGCGCGCTGGCGCTGCCATGGCACGGTCCGCCGCACGAAGTCGAACGGCGTCCCTTGCGTTTTGCACAGCGGATTGACGGTGCGCAGGTGCGGGTTGCCCGGGATGCTGGCATGCCGCATCGACAGCAGCACCTTGACGATGCCGGCGAGGCCCGAGGCAGATTCGAGATGTCCGATATTGGCCTTCACCGAACCGATGCCGCAGCGCGGTTGCACCCCATCGTCATTCCTGTCCCCGGCAAGTTCATCATAGGCCCCGCAGAGGGCGTTGAACTCGATCGGATCTCCGAGCGGCGTCGCCGTCCCATGCGCTTCGACGTAAGTCACAGTGCGTGGATCGATCCCGGCGCGCCGCCACGCCGTGGCGATCAGTTGTTTCTGGCCGACGGCATTGGGGGCCGTCAGCCAGTTGGCGCGGCCGCCATGGCTGATCGCCGAGCCGATCAGCAGGCCATGGATGTGATCGCCGTCGGCTTCGGCTTGCGAGCGCGCCTTCAAGAGCAGCGAGACCGCGCCCTCACCGCGCGCATAGCCGCTGCCCGAGGCGTCGAAGCTTCGGGTCCGGCAGTCGGCGCTCAGCGTCCCTTCCTTGCGGAGCGACTGCGACAGGGTCGGACCGAGGATGAGGTTCACGGCGCCCACAAGCGCCATCGCGCAATCGCCGTTGCGGATCGACTGCGCGGCGATATGCAGGGCAGCCAGCGAGCCGGAGCAGGCGGAATCGACCGCGAGGCTTGGGCCAGTAACGCCAAGCGTGAAGGAAACCCTGTTGGCGATGATCGAGGTCGCCACCCCGGTCGCCAGCGCCGCGTCGGCCGCGATATCGTTGCGGTAGAGCAATTCCTCATAGTCGGATTTGCCCGTCGCGAAGAAGACACCCGTTGGCGTTCGCGCCAGATCGGCGGCGCGGTAGCCGGCCTCCTCGACGCAGTGCCATGCCGATTCCAGCGCCAGACGCTGCAGCGGATCCATCAGGCGCGCTTCCTCGGGCGAGATCCCGAAGAACGATGCATCGAAGGCGTCGACCTCCTCCAGGAAGCCGGCTTCGACGACACCGGCTTCGCCGCCGGCCCGACCATGCGGCAACGGACCGATCAAATCGCGGCAGGCGGCAAGATTGTCCCAATATTGCGCTGGTGTGCGCGAACCGGGAAAGCGCGCGTCCATGCCGATGATGGCGATCGGCTCGCGCCAGTGTTGCTCGGCTGGACTGAGCGACCTGCCGCGCTCCGTCACGAGCGCCGCCGTGAAACGGGCTGCCTCGGCCACCGTCCTACTCCTGCCTTTCGAGCGTCGGCTCACCGAGCGCCGCCTTCAGGGCGCGAAGCAGGTCGTCCTTCGAGCGCGCCTGTGCGGCCGGCTTGGCGGTCGCGGTGATCGGCGCTGGTGCCAGGTGACGGGCAAGCAGTTCGGGTGTCGGGTACTGCCAGAAGATCGTTGGTTCGAGCGACAGGTTCAATGTCTCGTTCAGGATGACAGCAAGCCGCGCCGCCAGCACGGAATCGATGCCGATCGTGCCGAAACTGTCGGTGGCCTCGACGGGCGCCTTGGTGCCTGCCAGCGCCTGTGCCTGTGTCAAGATCCGCTCCTGCAGTTCTTGCCGGCCGAAGCTCTTGTCGCCGTCCGGTCGTTGCGCTGGGGTCGGCATGGCGGGTTCGCTGCCTTGGCCGCGCGTTTTGAGCGGCGTCATTTCGCCCGAGACATAGAGCGCCTTTGTCAGGCGTCGCTGCACCTTGCCGCTGGTCGTCTTCGGTAACGAGGCCGGCGGAATGAACACGATATCGGCGAGGCTGATGTCGTGTTCCTGCCAGACCGCGTTGCGGACGGTTTTCTCCAGCTCCGTCAGATCGGTGGCATTGCGCGCGGTGCGCTCGATCTCATGCACGACGACGATCGTTTCGCCGTCGTCATTGTCGACCGAGAAGGCCGCGCCGTTCACGGTGCGGAATGCCGGATGGCTGTCCTTGACCGTCAGTTCGATATCCTGCGGATAGAGGTTGCGGCCCCGCGAAATGATCAGGTCCTTGAGCCGGCCGGCTATATAGAGTTCCTCGTTCCAGAGAAAACCAAGGTCGCCGGTGCGCAGGAAATGCGGCTCGCTTTCGTCGGCGGGGCTTTGCGCGAAGGTTTGCCGGCTTGCATCGGGCGCCTGCCAATAGGCCCGGGCAATGCTTGGTCCGCGCACCCACACTTCGCCGATCGCGCCGTCGGCGCAGCGCGCCTGTGTTTCCGGATCGACGATGGCGACTTCCATGTCATGCGCTGGCCGCCCGGAGCTGACGAGCGCGACGGCGTCCGGCCCCTCCGCGGGAACGAATTCGCCCCGCGCCAGCGCGACCCTGTCCACACGCATGATCACCGGCTTCTCGCCGACACGCGAGGTGGTGCTGAGAAGCGTCGCCTCCGCCAGGCCATAGGCTGGAAAGAAAGCGTCCTCGGCAAAGCCGAAAGGCGCGAACCGTTCCTGGAAGCTGGCCAGCGTCGAGGCATGAATGGGCTCGGCGGCGTTGAGGGCGTTGCGCCACGAACTGAGATCGACGCCTTCGAGTTGTTCGGGGCGGATCGACTTGACGCAAAGCCGATAGCCGAAATCGGAGGACATGCTCGATGTGGCACGGTAACGGCTGATCGCCTGCAGCCAGAGCGCCGGGTTTCCGCTGAAGGCCGCCGGGCTCATCATGTAGCAGGTGGCGCCGACTTGAAGGGTCTGGACCACGATGCCGATCAGCCCCAGGTCATGAAACAGCGGCAGCCAGCTGACGATGACGGTCTTGTCGTCATGGCCCATATGGCGGGCGGTGAGGCCGGCATTGTGGATCAGGTTCGCGTGGCTCACCATCACACCCTTCGGCGTGCTGGTCGAACCGGATGTGTATTGCAGGAAGGCGATGTCGGTTCTGGCCTCGGCCAGTCCATCCCAGTCGTCGGCAAGGCCTTCGCTCTCCAGATCCTCCACGCACAGCAGTTCCAATGCGCTGATCGACGGATAGGGTTTCGACCAGGCGACGATGTTGTCGCGGATCGAATGGCAGGTGAGGATGAAGCGGGGGCGGCAATCCGCGACGATGGCCTCGAATGTCGCCCAGCTCCGCTTGTTGGGCTTGGGCGTGTGGGCGGGAACGGCGATCGCTCCGCCATAGAGCGTGCCGAAAAAGCCGAGCACGAACTCCGCGCCTTGCGGAAACAACAGCAGGATCCGTTCACCCGCGGCGTTGCGGCGCTGCAGGGCGGCACCGATGCGCCGGCAGGATTCGTCCAACTGCCGGTAGCTGATCTGCCGCTGTTCCTCCTTGCCGTCCCTGAGATTGGCATAGGCGACCTTGTCGCCGAGCCGCTGCGCCCTGTCCCGCGCGATATGGACCAGGGTTTCGGAAAACTCTCGTGTCATGCGTCATCCTCTCATGCCGCTTTTTCGAAGACGGCTCCTCCCGATCTTCGAAAATGAGCCGGCGTCGGAGCATCGTTTTCTGCCGCTGTCCGGCCGCCGTGGAACATTCGCCCAAGAACAGTTACACTAATATAATAGTATCCGCAACGTCGAATGGGGCCGATTTTGACTAGACCAGAACCTGGCCCATGGCCCGCGCCGGGCTTGCTTCAAATCCGATAGAAGCGGGCGGCATTGGCCGAGAAAATCCGCGGATCGGAGCGCAATTCGGGCGGCAGGCTGAGCATCGCCGCCGCCAGCACGTCGCCATACTCGCTGGCGAGGCGGCAGACCGGCCAGTCGCTGCCGAACATCAGCCGCTCCGGCCCGAAGCAGGCGACGACATGATGCACATAGGGCTCGAGATCCGAGACCCGCCAGCGGGCGGCGTCGGCCTCCGTGACCATGCCCGAGATCTTGCAATGCACGCCATCGAAGCCGGCGACGCGGGCGATCGGATCGCGCCATGGGTCCAGCGTTCCCGCGGCAATCGGCGGCTTGGAGATGTGATCGATCACGGCGCGCAGTCCCGACACTTTTTCCAAAGCCGATGCGACTGCGCCGAGGTGGCGCGGGAAGGTCAGGACGTCGAAGGCGAGGCCGCTGTCGGCGATCGCTCCCAAGCTGCGCAGAACGGCGGGCCGCAGGATCCACTCGTCATCGGGCAGGTCCTGCAGCATCGGTCTTATGCCAACGAATTTCGGCCTGGTCCTGTAGGAAGCAAGCTGTAGGGCGAAATCCTCGCTCTCCATGTCGAGCCAGCCGACGACGCCGGCAATGAAATCCGTCTCTGCGGCAAGCGCCAGCAGGAAGTCGGTTTCTGCTCGCGTCTGCGCGGCCTGGACGACAATGGTCCTGGTCACGCCGAAGCGCTCGAGAAGCGGCGCCATATCCCTGGGCATGTAGTCGCGCAGCAGTATGTCTGTGGCTCCGCGCATCCAGTGATAGTCGCCACGCGCGGGCTGCCACAGATGATGGTGGGCGTCGATGATCATGATGCTTCCCTGTCCACGCTTACGTGCTTGATGCTTTCAGGCCGCCATTCCATCCCGGTCGAGCGGCGGGATTTTTGCCGCCATGCGCGTCAGGATCGAGCCTGGGCCGACCTCGATGAAGTCGCTGGCACCCTTGGCCTTGAGATAGCCGATCGTCGGCGCCCACAGCACCATCGATTTCAACTGCCGCACCAGCTGCGGACGGATCGTCGTTTCGGGATCGCCGTCGCCGGGATAGGGGCGGGCGGTGACGTTTGAAATGACGGTCTTGCGCAGTGGCCGGAAGGCGATGTCACGCAGGAAGCCATTGAATGCTTCGGCTGCCGGCGCCATCAAGCGGGAATGGAAGGCCGCCCCCACGGGCAGCCGCACGAAAGCGGTCGCGCCAGCACCCGTCATCGCCGTCTCGGCCGCCTCGATGCCGCGCGCAGGTCCCGAAATCACGGTCTGATCCGGCGTGTTGAGGTTGGCGATGTCGACATCGTCTAATCCCCCCTGCGACAGCGCCCTGGAGATGGCATCGGCGGAGAGGCCGATCACGGCGGCCATGCCGCCCGTGTCGAGCGCCGCCATCAACTGGCCGCGCCGCACCACCATGCGCAGTCCGTCGAGCAGGTCGAAGGCACCGGCCGCCTGCAGCGCATTGTATTCGCCAAGGCTGTGGCCGGCGAGCCAATGCGGCGCCTTGCCCATGGCCAGCTGCTGTTCGTGATGGAGCGCATTGACGATGTAGAGACAGGGCTGCGTGATGTCGGTTCGCCGCAGCGTCTCCTCGTCGCCTTCGAGGCACATCTTGCGGACGGAGAAGCCGGCTATCCGATCGATCCGGCTTTCGAGCGGGCCGAACATCCTGCTTTCGTCGAACAGTTCCTTGCCCATTCCGGTGAACTGTGATCCCTGTCCCGGGAACATGAAGACGCGCATCCTATTCCTCCGCTCATGAAACCTCATCTTGCCGCGATCGATTTGCCTCGAACTGAATGGAGGCCGTCACCTCCAGACGATCTCCAGGCATGTCGATGAAGCAAGGTCATCCAGGGCGAGGCCAGGTCGATCTCTGGTACGTGCCGCTCGACGATTTCGGCGCCGACGAACAGGCCGCCTGCCTGCGGCTTTTGAGCCCGCCTGAACGCGAACGGCATGACGCCTTCAAATCCGAATCCGCCCGGCTTCAGCACCTCGCCGCGCGCGGCCTGATCCGGACCACGCTGTCGGGCTATCGCGATATCGCTCCGGAGCACTGGCGCTTCGGCGCCAACCGCTACGGCCGCCCCTTCATTGACGACAGCCTGGGCATCGACGATCTTCATTTCAGCCTGTCCCACACACACGGCCTGGTCGCATGCGCGGTCGCCGCAATCGCGGAGATCGGCGTCGATGTCGAGCCGCGCGACCGCGATGCCGGTCTCGACGAACTTGCGGCCGCGGTGCTTTCGCCTCGGGAACGCCTCCGTTTCGAGGCGATGAACGGGCAGGCAAGACGAGACTTCTTCTTCACGTCGTGGACGCTCAAGGAGGCCTATGTGAAGGCGCGCGGCATGGGCCTTGCCCTGCCGATGAAGAGTGTGGTCCTCGATCTGGAGGCCCTCCCGCCCCTTGCCCACTTTACCGACCCAATCGAGGACGATCCCTCGCGATGGGCATTTCGCAGCCTCCATCTTGCCTCCGGACACATCGCCGGCATTGCGACCGCGGTGCCAGGCGGTAAACCGGAAATCGTGCCGCGACGGACACGCGCCATCAATCCACCGGCCCGCCGCTGACGAGGCCCCGGCACCGTTTCCTGATGCCGACTGGCTTCGGTCCGGCGCTAAGTGGTTTGCCGACAAGGAACCATGCCCCTTCAGTCGAGCTGTTGTGGGTGATCGCCCGGAAAAGCCGCCGTCACGGCCAGGCCACCGGCGCCGGCCGTGGGACCATCCGATGCATCGGCTGCCGCCATGACCCCGGCAATTCTCGTGGCTATGGTGTTGATCGTCGGCGCGCGGACGATGGTGTAGTGGTCGGCCTCCATGTCGACGATCTCGATGCCGGGGATGATTTTTCGCCATGCCTCCTTCATGCAACCGGCATCGGCCCGGTTGGCGGCCGCGAACAACAGCAGCCTGGCATCGGCGTTGCGTGGCATATGTCTGTCCAGCGCCGACCAGCCGGCCTGGAAGACATTGTAGACCAATCTCAGCGCCGTAATGTCGGCCGGCGCGCCGGCTTCTTCCATTCGCCTCGCCAGCCCCGCGAACCGTTCGCCTTCGGTCAAGTGCTCCATCGCCTTGTCCGAAGGGTCCAGCGACAGGTTCGCGATGGCGGCCAGGTCGGCCGCGAATTGCCGGAAGCGGTCGGTCGGCTTTTGGTCCGTGGCGGGGCCGCGAGGCTTGGGCACGGCGCTGTCGATCATCGCCACGAGGCCGAGCGTCTCTCCTTCGGCCGCGAGACGGCATGCCATCTCCTGCACCACGAGACCGCCGAGCGACCAGCCGAGCAGGTGATAGGGACCATTGGGCTGTATCGAGCGGATCTCCTCGATGTAGCGCATGGCCATGGCGGCGATGGAATCGAGTGGCGTCTCCGTATCGGAAACCAGGCCCGGCGCGCGTATGCCATGCATTGCCCGGCCCGGCGGCAAAGCCTGCGCGAGGGCGGTGTAACACATGACATTGCCGCCGACCGGATGGACGCAGAACAGCGGTGCGGTCTCGTCCCCGGCGCGGATGCGCATCGCCAGCGAGGCGTCATGGGTTTCGACGTCGCCGCGCACCACGTCGGCCATCGCCGCCAGGGTCGGATGGCTGACCAGCATGGCAAAGGGCATGCGGCGGCCGAAACGCTCTTCCAGCTTCGCCATCAGCCGCATGCCGGCGAAGGAAGACCCTCCCAGCGCGAAGAAATTGTCCTCGCGGCCGATGTCGTCTGTGGCCAGCACCTCTCGCCACAGCCGCGCGATCGTCTCTTCCAGTCCGCCGCGTGGCGGTGCGTAAGACCGCTCCCGCGTCTCGCGGATGCCGAACTCGGGTTTGGGCAGGGCCGCTCGCACCACCTTGCCATTGTCGCTGAGCGGCAGCCTGTCCAGCGTCACGAAGAATGCCGGTACCATATAGGCGGGCAAGGTCGTCCGCAGCCGTTCGCGCAACGCAGCGATGTCGAGCTCCTTCCGGTCCGGCTTGGCCACGACATAGGCGACGAGGTGGCGCGTGCCGGCGCTGTCGGCGGCGGCCGACACCACGGTTGCCTCGATCTCCGGCCCGGCCAGCAAGGCGGCTTCCACCTCGGCGCATTCGACCCTGTAGCCCTGGATCTTGACCTGGAAATCCTTGCGTCCGAGGAACTCGATCTCTCCGTCGCCCAGATAACGGCCGAGATCCCCGGTGCGGTAGAGCCGTTCGCCGGTGCCGGGATGGGTGATGAAGCTGGCGGACGTCTTGGCCTCGTCGCGCCAATAACCGAGCGCCACGCCGATGCCGCCAATATAGAGGTCGCCGGGCACCCATGGCGGACAGACCATCAGATCGGCGTCCAGCACGTGGATAGACTGGTGGTCCATGGCATGGCCATAGGGAATGGAACGCCACTCCCTGTCGATCTCGCCGATCGGGTAGAGGATAGACCAGATGGATGCCTCCGTTGCTCCGCCGAGACTGTAGAGCAACGCAGCGGGCGCCGCCGGACGGATGCGTTCCGGCAGGTTCAGCGGAATCCAGTCGCCGCTGAGCATCACCAGCCGCAGCGACGGCATGATGGCGCCATGCGTGCCCTCGACGGCGAGCTGCATGAGGGCGGGAACCGAGTTCCAGATCGTCACACCATGGCGCCGTGTCAGCTCGCGCCAGTGCGATGCTTCCTTGGCGCGGCCGGCATCGGGCATGACGATGGTCGCGCCCACGGCCAACATGCCGAAAATGTCGTAGACGGAGAGGTCGAAACTCAGCGACGACAGCGCCAGCACCTTGTCCTCGGGTCCGACCGTGAAGCGGGCATTGAGATCGGCAATCGTGTTGGCCGCGCCACGATGATCGATCATGACGCCCTTGGGTGTGCCGGTGGAACCGGACGTGAAGATCACATAGGCAAGATCGGCGGTTGTTCCCGGCTCGCCGACCGTCATGTCCGATGTCGCCTCGCCCAGACCATCAACCGAGATGCCCGCGATCCGGGCCGGCCAGGCAAGCGATGCATTCAGGGCCCGCTGGGTCAGCACGATGGCCGCGCCACTGCCTGAAAAGAGCAGGTTGCGGCGCTCCTCCGGAAGCTCCGGATCGATCGGAACATAGGCCGCGCCGGCATAGAGGATGCCAAGAACGGCCGCGACCTGCTCCCAGCCCTTCATCATCGACACCGCCACCAGCTCGCCGCGCCGCACACCGCGCCGGGCAAGCTCGTGTGCGACGGCCAGAGCGCGGCGGCGCAGCTCGCCATAGGTCATGACCCGTTCGCCGGCGATCACCGCCACACGGTCAGGATGGCCGACAGCCTGGCGGTCGAAGGTTGCCTCCAGCCGCTGCAATTCGCCGGCGGGAATGGCCGCCGTCGCCGGCGCCTCGCGAACGCCCGACGGATCCTTGCGGTGCCAGAGCTGCTCGTCCGCCGCCAGCCGGGACATCAGGTCGAAATGCGTCTGGCAAAGCTCTTCGACGAAGCCGGCAGGAAAGATCTGTTCGACATAGTCCCAGTTGAAGACGGCGGAGCCGTCTTCGCCGAGATGCATCTGATGATCGAGATGGACCTGCGGTACTTCGAGCCGGGCCGAAGTCGGGTCTATGCGGGCGTGCATGGGGTCCTGCCGCCCGGACATATCCGCTGGCGTGACAGCCGTGAATGTGACCGGAATGCCGATGCCCGGTCCGGTCCCGGCGCGCTGCTGGATGGCGCGCGAGACGTCGATGCCGCTGACTTCGATGCGTTCGCTGTCGCGCCAGAACTGGCGCTGCAGGGCCTTGACGCGATCGAGGAAGCTTCCCGTGCGCGAGGCATCGACTTCGACGAGGATCGTGGTGCCGAAATTGCCGAACACATTCGCCGCGCGCGGCAGGTGCTGGAAGCGGCCGGAATGGAGCACGGTGATCGCGAAATGCTGGCTGCCGGCATAGCGCGACAGCACTTCGGTGTAGACGGCGCAGGCCAACAGGCTGGGCGTTGTCCGCATCCTGGCGCAGATATCCACGATCCTCCGCCACTGGGCCGGGCCGAGCGTGCGGGCAAGATGCCCGAAGCGCGGCTTTTGCCCTTCGCCAAGGCCGCGGCTGAGCGGCAGTGCGGGAGGGCCGGGAAAATCGGCCAGCCGCGGCTGCCAGTAGTCCCAGGCCCTGTGCCAGCGCGGGCTCTGCCGTGCGTCGCCCTGCGCTTTCACATAGTCGGCAAACGACATCGCGATTTCGGGCAATTCGGCCGTCGGGTCGGCGCTCAGCGCCAGCAGTTCGCGCAACAGGATATGGAAGCTCCAGCCATCCATCATCCACAGGGCAAAACGCAAGTGGAGCCGGATGCCTTCATCATTGCGCGTCGCGCGAATATCGAATTGTGGCCACGCGCCGGAGGGTATCTCGGCGGCTCTCATTTCGGTGCGAAGCGTATCGACGCGCCACGCCCGCTCGGCCTCGCGCAGGGAGCGCAAATCCTCGACCGTGATCTCGTAAGGCCCGACCTCCCGCAGGATCTCCTGATTGCCGGAAGGGTGGATCACCGCCCGCAGCATCTCGTGTCGCTCGACCAGGCGTCGCAGGGCTTGGGTCAGGCCGTCACCAAGGTGACCGGGAATGTCGGCCTCGACATAGTAGCGAGCCGGTGTGCTGAGCTCGATCGCACCGCTTTGCCCGACCCAGTATGCTTGCTGGATCCCTTCGAGCAAAAACTCCCGGTTGCCATTGCCGGCCGCCGGACCATGCACGTTTTGCATCTCGCTTCTCCTCCGTTGCGAGCAGCGCCGTTCCGCCACGGGCGCCTTGCATGGTTCTAATATATTAGTGTAATAATCTGGGCAAGCGGCAATACGGTTGCCGACGCCTCCGCATCTCGGGTCGGGTTGGACGCGGGCTCGGATTGTCGGCAGCACGGGACAGGTGAGGAGGATTGATGCGGAACGAACCCGTTATTCGCGGGGAGGGCGGTCTGTCGGAGCCGGCGCGCGCCATCTCGATTTCCAGGCACGATGAGGCCGTCGCACGCGCCTTGCGCCTGCACGGCGCGTACCCTGACAACTGGGTGCCGGTGCGCCCGGAAATCGATCATGACGTGGTTGTCGTCGGCGGCGGACAGTCCGGTGTGGCGATAGCCTTCGCCTTGCGGCGGGCGGGGATCGCCAGGACGACGGTGATAGACGCGGCCGACGATGGCGCTGAAGGTGTCTGGCTGACAACCGCGCGTATGAACAATCTGCGCTCGCCCAAGTTATTGCCTGGGCCCGAGCTCGGCATACCAGAACTCGGTTTCCAGGCATGGTACGAGGCCCGTCATGGCGAGGCTGCGTTCGCGGCCTTGACATCGATCCCGCGGCTCGACTGGGCCGCCTATCTCAAATGGTACCGGGAGGCAACCGGCGTCGCGGTGCGTTTCGGCACCCGCCTGGAAGCCGTTGAGCCGGTCGCACAGGGCTTCAGGCTCCGACTTTCCGTCGCCGGCCGTCCGGTCGAGGAGACCTGCCGAAAACTGGTGCTGGCCACCGGCTTTGCCGGCAGCGGCGGCCTCAATCTCCCTGCCTTCATCAAGCGCTCATTGCCGGCAGCGCTCTATGCCCATGCCGAGGAGCCGATCGACTTTGCAACGTTGAAGGGCAAGCGCATCGCCGTTTTCGGTGCCGCGTCCGCCGCATTCGATACGGCGGCCGTCGCGCTCGAACGCGGAGCGGCAGCCGTTCATCTGTTTTGCCGGCACGACGACATCGAGCGCTATTCGCTGATGCGCATGCTCTATTTCCCGGGCTCGGTGGAGCATTTCCGCGACCTGCCCGACGCCCAGAGATGGCGCATCATGAGCGTGCTTTGCCGGCGCGCGCAGGGCCCGGTGCCCGATACGGTGCGCCGCGCCCGGCGCTTCCAGTCCTTCTACTTGCATCTCGGTGCTCGTGATCCGGCGCTTGCCGTCGATGGCGGCGAGATCGGTCTCGGCCTGGGCGGTCGCGACACGGGGCTGAAATTCGATTTTGTCATTGCCGGAACAGGCTATGGCGTCGACCTGTCGGCGCGGCCGGAACTGGCTGGGCTGGTCGAACACATCGCTCTGTGGCGCGATCGTTACCGCCCGCAACCCGGCGAGGAGAACGCGGATCTGGGCCGCTATCCCTATCTTTCGCCGGGCTTCGCCTTCACCGAGAAGACGGCGGGAACGGCGCCCTATCTCGGCAACATCCACTTCTTCAGCGCCGGAGCGATGCTCAGCAACGGCCGCAATCCCGGCGAGGTCAGCGGCATGCGCCACGGCATACCTCAGCTCGTCTCCGCGATCGGGCGCGACCTGTTCCAGGACGATGCAGAGGCGCATGTCGCCCGCATCCTGGCGCCATGCCAGCCGATCCTGACCGGGGCGGAGTATCGGGATCGGCTGTGGAACGAACCGGCGGAGGCGCCAACCTCGGACATGGGCCTGCCGGTCGGCTGACACAGGAAGGAAGGGAGCGACGAAGAGATGGACAATATGACGGATGTGAGCTCGGCCGCCGTGCAAGACTGGATCCTGGAGCAGGCGCGCAAGATCCTGAAGAGCGAGGATGTCGGGCCGCAGGACTATTTTCTCGACCTTGGTGGCGATTCGCTGATGGCGCCGCTTCTGGCGAACCGCATCGAGGCCGAGTACGGGGTGAGGCCGGAGTTGGAGGACATCTTCACCAGGCCGTTCGGCGAACTGGCCGACCTCGTCCGTGCCGGCATGCGCCGTTAAAGCGAGAAAGCCGGCTTGCAAGCGAGCTGGCTTTCGCCTGTCAGCTATCGGCGCGAACGGTCTGCCGCTGAGTGCCGAGGCCTTCGATCCCGAGCTCTACGCTGTCTCCGGGCTTCAGATAATGGGGTGGCTTGAAGCCTTGGCCGACGCCCGGCGGCGTGCCTGTCGAGACGATGTCTCCGGGATGCAATGTCATGAATTGCGAGAGATAGCTGATGATGTGGGCGACGCCATAGACCATGGTTCCGGTCGAGCCATTCTGCTTGGTCTCGCCGCTGACTTTCAACCACATCTTCAGGCGCTGCGGATCGGCGACCTCATCGCGCGTGACAAGCCAGGGGCCGACGGGGCCGAACGTGTCGCAGGATTTTCCCTTGGTCCATTGTCCGGAGCGCTTGGTCTGGAAATCGCGTTCCGAGACGTCGTTGATGACGCAGTAACCCGCGACATGCTCAAGCGCTTGCGCCTCCGAGACGTACTTCGCCGGTTTGCCGATCACCACGCCGAGTTCGACTTCCCAGTCGGTCGCGGTCGAGCCGCGCGGGATGACGACATCGTCGTTGGGTCCGCAGATCGCCGAGGTGGCCTTCATGAAGATCACCGGCTCCGGCGGCACCTGAAGGCCCGATTCGGCAGCGTGGTCGGCATAGTTCAGCCCGATGCAGATGAATTTGCCGGTGCCCGCCACGCACGGCCCGAGCCGGGGCTGGCCTGCGACCAGAGGCAGTCTGTCGATGTCGAGCTTGCTGGCCCAGGATAGGTCGGCGAGCCACTTGCCGCCGATATCGCCGACGACACCGGAGAGGTCGCGAATATGGCCGGCACCGTCGAGCACGCCGGGCTTTTCGGCGCCCGACTCGCCGTAGCGAAGAAATTTCATGCCAGGAACCTTTCAAATACAAGCCGGCTAAGCAATTTTGGCCGTCCTCTCGCGCATGAGAAACTCGTTGAGTTCCCACGACTGGATGTCGATCAGGAGTTTGGTTTCGGGGCGGTCGAACTTGCCGTGGAGATAGATCTTGTTCGGCCGCGAGGATCTCGAATTCACCTCGTGCGATTTTGAATGCGGCAGATGGATGCCGCACGCGGCGCGGCAGATTGAGAACTCGGCGCCGCTCTCGAACAGCGTCAGTGAGAAGTCGATGTCCTCCGCGCCCCATGTCCGGTAATTATCGTCGAAGCGAAAGCGGTCGCCGAGCCTGTCGCGCCGCACCGAAATATTGCCGGACCAGGCGATCGACCACGGCACGGGAAGGGCTGACATATTATCCCTGCAAGCCGCATAGGTGCGTTCCCTCAGATCGGGGAACCGGCCCGTCGCGCGCAGTCTGTCGATCGTGTCGTCGACGTCGCTCAGGTCGATTGCCGCGATCGCCGCCTCGAGTTCCTCGGCATGGTCATCGGTATTCGAGAAGCCATAGAGATAGCCCAGCACCACGGAATTGGGTTTGGCATGGGCGTCGATATGGGCCTTTACGAAACCCTGCGAGACGACGATCCCGCAGTCCAAGAAGATGCAGACGGCACCTTCGGCCAGCTCTATCCCCTGGTTCCGGGCTCGTCCCGCCCGGTAGCCGCGGTCTTCCTGGTAGACATAGCGGATCTGGCAGCTGTCGCTGAAGTTGCGCACCACGTCGAGTGTGTTGTCGGAGGAGCCGTCGTCGACGACGATGATCTCGAAATCGTCCTTCGGGATGTTGCTTGCCTTCAGCGATTGCAGGTTCTGGTAGAGCATCTCCTGGCGGTTGTAGGTCGGGATGATAACACTCGCCGCAAACTTCTGGCTGGCCATGGCTTCCTTCCATTTTTCAAATCGCTGGCAATCCCCGTATTGCCGGCTGGCAATATGACCCGTCCGCCGCCCGGTGGTGGCCCAGGGATGTCCGACTAGTAGGTCGTGCGTCCGCCCGACAGATCGAAGGTCGAGGCCGTGGTGAAGCTGTTCTCCTTCGAGACCAGCCAGGCAACCATGGCCGCGGCCTCGTCGACCTCGAGCAGGCGGCCGCGCGGAATGCGCGAGCGCATGTACTCGATGTGCTCGGCCGTCAGCTGTTCGAGGATGCGCGTCTGCGCCGTGGCCGGCGAGATGCAGTTGACCGCGATGTCGTACTGCGCCAGTTCCTTGCCCAGCGACTTGGTCATGCCGATCACCGCCGCCTTCGAGGCGGAATAGGCGGCGGCGTTGGGATTGCCTTCCTTGCCGGCGACGGAAGCGATGTTGACGATGCGCCCGTAATTGCGCTCCTTCATGCCGGGAACCACGGCGCGGTTGACGTAGAAGGTGCCGTTGACGTTGATGTCGATGATCTTCTTCCACACATCGACATCGTAGGTGTCGAGTGGGGCGGCAGGGCCGGCAATGCCTGCCGAGTTGACGAGGATGGAGATCTTGTTGGCGATCTCTTCCGTCCTGGCGCGGGCGGCGTCGACCGAACCCCAATCGGCTATGTCCACGACCAGCGTCGTGGCCGCCTTGCCAAGTTCCCGCTGGGCCATGTCGAGGCGCGCCTCGTCGAGATCCCACAAGGTAACCGTCGCGCCCGAAGCGACAAAACGCTTTGCCATTGCGAAACCGAGGCCCTGCGCGCCTCCTGTGACCACTGCGTGTTGGCCGTCAAGATCGATCCTGTTCATGCCGAGCGTTTCTCTCCCGTTTCAAATTTGTCGCGGCCGCCGTGAGGCATCCTTCCACGCCGCGCCCGACGGATCGTCAAAGCCGCCGGTGCCGCGCATCCAATGTCGGATACGTGGTTGATCTGGATCATTATATTAGTGTAACAACCCCGGCAAGCCACTGAGGTGAATTTTCCAGACTGCAGGATTGGGGAGGATCGGGTGAAGGTTACGCAGAAGCGCGCCGTCGGTGAAACGGGGTTGGAACTCACCGCGCTCGGCATGGGCTGCGCCTCGCTTGGCGGCCTCTATGCGCCGGTCGATGCCGAGACCTGCATGGCGACGCTGCAGGCGGCGTCCGATGCCGGTATCGGCTATTTCGACGCGGCACCCATGTATGGCCTTGGCCGCGCCGAGCACATGCTCGGCCACTTTCTGCGCGAGCACGCCGCGAATATCGCGCCAGTCGTCAGCACCAAGGTCGGCCGCCTGATGACACGCCAAAGGCCTGGCCTCGAATTGCCGCCGGAGGCCGAGAAGAACCCGCTCGATGCCGGCTGGCAGAACGGCCTGCCGTTCCGGGAAGTGTTCGACTATTCCTATGACGCCATCATGCGCAGCTTCGATGACAGCCAGCAGCGCATGGGGCGGGCGCGCATCGACATCCTGTTCGTGCACGATATCGGCAAGCTGACACACGCCGATGCCGCCGCGCATCACTGGTCGGCGCTGACCAGGGGCGGCGGCTTCCGCGCACTCTCCGACCTGCGCGATGCCGGCATCATTGGCGGCTTCGGACTGGGCGTCAACGAGGCCGAGGTGGTGCTCGACGCGATGAGCGAGGCGCGCCTCGACTGCACCTTGCTCGCCGGGCGTCACACGCTGCTCGAGCAGAATGCCGACACGCTGCTGGAAAAGGCCGCGGCCGTCGGAATGTCGATCGTCATCGGCGGCGTTTTCAATTCAGGCATTCTCGCCGCCGGCAACACCGGCAACCGCAAGTTCAACTATCAGGACGTTCCCGAAACCGTCGCCCGCAAAGTCGACGAATTATCGGCCGTTTGCGATGAATTCGGCGTGCCGCTGGCCGCCGCCGCGATACAATTCCCCTTCAGGCATCGCGCGGTGACCTCGGTACTGATCGGCGCCAAGCACCCGGACCGCGTCCGGCAGAATGTCGAGTGGTTCGAAAGGCCGCTGCCCGAAGAACTGTGGCGGGCACTGGAAGCCAGCGGCCTGGTTGGCTGAGGAAACGGGCGGGCTGGCCTCCCGGGTCAGCCAGGCCATCGTCACATCGTCGCGCCGAGGCTCCAGGGCACGAACTCGTTGTCGCCATAGCCGAGTGATTCCGACTTGGTGCGCCCGCCCGATGCTACGCGCAGGATTTCAGCGAAGATTTCCTCGCCCTTGTCCGCCAGGGTCACGCCGTCGAGGATGTCGCCGCAATTGATGTCCATGTCGTCGCGCATCTGCTCGAAGATGAAGGAGTTGGAGGCGAGCTTGATCGACGGCGTCGGCTTGCAGCCGAATGCCGAACCGCGCCCGGTGGTGAAGCACAATATGTTGGCGCCGCCGGCCACCTGCCCGGTCGCCGAGACCGGGTCGTAGCCGGGCGTGTCCATGAAGACGAGGCCGCGTTCGTTGATCGGTTCGGCATATTCCAGCACGGCGCGCAGATTGGTCGTCCCACCCTTGGCGGAAGCGCCCAGCGATTTCTCAAGGATGGTGGTCAGCCCGCCGAGCTTGTTGCCGGGCGATGGATTGTTGTTCATCTCCATGTCGTGCCGAGCGGTATAGTCCTCCCACCAGCGGATGCGCTCGACGAGCTTCTCGCCGACCGCCTGGCTTTCGGCGCGACGGGTCAACAGATGTTCGGCGCCGTAGATTTCGGGCGTTTCCGAAAGCACGGCAGTCCCCCCTTGGGCAACCAGCAGGTCCACCGCCGCGCCCAGCGCCGGATTGGCGCTGATGCCGGAATAGCCGTCCGACCCGCCGCATTGCAGCGCCAGCACCAGTTCGGAAGCCGGCTGCGGCGTCCGCTCGGCCGCATTGACGATCGGCAGCATCTCGACGATGGCCTTGACGCCGGCCTCGACCGTCTTGCGCGTGCCGCCGGTTTCCTGGATCGTCATCGTGCGGAAGGTGGTGCTTTCCTCGATCTTGTAGGATTGCATCCAGCGCGGGATCTGGAAGGCTTCGCAGCCGAGCCCTACCATCAGCACGCCGCCGACATTGGGATTGGTGGCGAACCCCCACTGCGTCCGCTTCAGGAGATCGTAGGCCGGGCCCTTGGTGTCGATGCCGCAGCCGGTGCCGTGGACGAGCGAAATGACCCCATCGACATTGGGATAGTCGCGCAGCATGCCTGAACGGTTGACCTCTTCGACGATGAAGCGGGCGACGCTGGCCGAGCAGTTTACCGAAGTCAGCACGGCGACAAAGTTGCGCGTGCCGACTTTGCCGTTCGGCCTGCGGTAGCCCATGAAGGTCGCCCGTTCGTCGTCGGGAAGGACAGGCGTTTCCCTGGCGTGGGTGCCATGCCCGTAGTCGCGTTCGAAATCGCGCAGGTAGACATTGTGCTCGTGCACCCAATCTCCGGCCGCGATCGGCCCGCGCGCAAAGCCGATGGTCTGGCCGTATTTCACGATCGGTTGGTCCGCCGCGATATCATGCATGGCCATCTTGTGGCCGCGTGGGATGCGCGCCCTCGCGGCCACGTCGCCGGCCTTTTCGCCGGCCGCCAGCGGATCGACCGCCAGGAGGATGTTGTCGGCCTGCGATAGCTTGATGAACCGCGTCATTACCCAAACTCTGAAAAGGCGGCCCCGACCAAGTCAGGGCAAAAGATGATTCGGAATACTAATATAATAGAATGTCAGTGGTCAAGCGGCGGCTTCGGTGGCCGCGCCGCGCGAACATCGCAAAGGGCTGGTGATGCTGTCGGCGGCAATTGCGCCGTCATGTGGATGGATGCGGGGTGCGGATCATTCCTGGCGGAAATCGCGCATCGCGATGAAACAGCGATAAACGGGTCAATCGGCCGTCAGTCGAGATGGAAGACCTCTTCCATGGCCGCCCACCATTCCCCGTCGGCGCGTGTCGTCAGCGGCTGTTGCATGGGATCGCACAGATCCCACCATTTGCGCATCGCGGCGGACTCGCCCATCCGCGCGGCATCGGCAGTGAAATCGTCGCCGTGATATTCCCAATAGGCGAAGAGAAGGTTCTCGGGTTCGCGCAGGAAAATGGAATAGTTGCGGATGTTGGCGCGGCTGATGACATCAAGCACTTCCGGCCAGACCGCGGCATGGACGCGCTTGTATTCCGCGATCGTCTCGGCCTTCAGGCCGATACAAAGTCCCATTCTGCGCATGTGCCGATCATATCCCGGTTGCGGTTTGCGGCCGCTTCAGCCGAGAAGTTCGGCGGCGACTTCAAGCGTGTTGCGGAAGGATGTCTCGAGATGGCTTTCCATCGCCTGCGCGGCGCCCTCGGCATCATGTCGCTTCAACGCGTCGAGAATGGCTTCGTGCTGCTCGATCGTCTGTTCGCCATAGCCGGGCTTCGGAATGGCAAGGTAGCGGCCGCGGTCCATCTGCGCCTTGGAGATATCGACCGCCCGCCAGATCATCGGCAGGCCGCAGATCTCGGCAATGGTGCGATGGAAGACATCATCGAGCTGGATCGCGGTCGCATACCGGCCGCGCGATATGGCAAGCTTGTGCGCCGCCATGTTGTCCTCCAGCAATTCGGCGGCCGGTGGCGTCAGCTTGACGGCCGCGCGCCGCGCGCTTTCCATCTCCAACGCCCGGCGGATGACATAGGCTTCCTCAAGGTCGGCACGGCTGATCGGCGCGACGTAGGTGCCGGTCTGCGCCAGGATCTTGACCAGGCCCTCGTCGCTGATGCGCTTGACCGCTTCCCGAACCGGGGTGCGCGAGACGCCGAGCGCCTCCGCTATGGCCACTTCGTTGATGACTTCCCCCGGCTTCAGCCGCCCGACAACGATCAGGTTGCGGATCTTGTGGTAGATCTGGTCACGGAGCGGCAGGGCTCGATTGAGGGTCGAAGGATCTAGGTCCATGGGAAATCCCGTGTCTTCGTTCACCTGAAATGGTCAAATTATATTAGAATGTCAAATACAATGCACCTGCCCTGTGGGCTGGCCGGCCAGCTTTCCCACAGCGACGAACAAGCCGCCGAAATCAGCTTGTCAGAACTGTTATATTAGTGCAATAGTGCCGCCGGCCTGCCAGGGAGGAACCTAGCCAGACATGACTGCCGCCGCCAATTGCGCCTTGGACATGAGAGGCATCAGCAAGACCTTTCCGGGCGTGAAGGCTCTGTCCAACGTCAACTTCGCCGTCAGGTTCGGCACGGTCCATGCGGTCGTGGGTGAGAATGGCGCTGGCAAGTCGACGCTGATGAAGGTGCTCAACGGCTCCTACGCGCCGACCAGCGGCACCATCAAGGTCGGTGGCGCCGAGGTGCGCATGCGACGCCCCGCCGACGCACAGGCGCTCGGCATCCGCATGGTGCACCAGGAAATCAATCTGGTGCCGGACCTGACCGTTGCGGAGAACGTCTATCTCGGCCGCATGCCCGGCAAATGGAGCTGGCTGCGCAAGGGAGAAATGGTCAGCAAGGCCGCCGCCGTCCTTGACGAGCTCGGAGCGGAAATCAACCCGCGCGAACGGCTCGGCAATCTCTCGATCAGCCAGCAGCAATTGGTCGAGATCGCCAAGGCCTATGCCGCGCAGCCCCGCATCATCGTCCTGGATGAGCCGACATCGAGCCTCAGCGAACACGAGACGGCGGCGCTGTTCAGGATATTGCGCAAGATGCGCGATGACGGCATCGCCATCATCTACATCAGCCACCGGCTGAAGGAAGTGCTGGAGATAGCCGACGAGGTGACCGTGTTGCGCGACGGCTCGATGATCGAGACGCGTCCGATCGAAGGCATAACCGCCGCGCAGATGATCCGGTTGATGGTCGGCCGCGAGGTCAGCAATGTCTTCCCAAAGAGCCCGGCCGAGATCGGCAAGTCCGTGCTGCGCGTCGAGCGCATCAGCGACGGCGCGCGCTTCCGTGATGTCAGCTTCGATGTTCGGGCCGGCGAGATTCTGGGCCTGACCGGCCTGGTCGGCGCCGGCCGCACCGAAGTGGCACGCGCAATCTTCGGCCTGTCGCGCCTCGCGGAAGGCACGGTCAGCGTCAACGGCCGCAAGGTCTCGATCAAGTCTCCCTCGCAGGCCGTCAAGGCTGGCATTGCCTATGTTCCGGAAGATCGCAAGGGCGACGGCATCGTGCCGGGCATGTCGATCCGCGAAAACATCAGCCTGCCCATCCTGCGCCGTCTGAGCCGTCTCGGGCGCATCAGGCGCAGCGCCGACCGCGCATTGGCGGCGGACTACGTAAAGCAGTTCTCGATTTCGCCACCCGATGGCGAGCGGCGCATCAACCTCCTTTCCGGCGGCAACCAGCAGAAGGCGGTCATCGCCAAATGGCTTGCCGCCAGGCCGTCGGCCTTGATCCTCGACGAGCCGACGCGCGGCGTCGATGTCGGCGCCAAGGCCGAGATCCACAACATCATCGGCCAGCTCGTCGCAAGCGGCATGGCGGTGGTGATGATCTCCTCGGAACTGCCCGAAATCCTGGGCGTCTGCGACCGCGTCGTGGTCATGCGCGACGGCCATGCCTGCGAGCCGCTGCAGCGCGCCGAACTCAGCGAGGAGCGCATCATGGCCCTGGCGACCGGGGAGGAAATGGCGTGACCGATGCGGCCATGGAGATCAGCGGCGTGACCCGCAACGACCGTTTTACGCGCGGCAGCAAGCTTGTCGACGCCCTGTCGAAGGCCGGGCTCGCCTTCGCCATCCTGGCCGTGATGGCCTACGGCTCGCTTGTCAGCCCGGCTTTCTTCACGTCGGGCAATCTGCTCAATGTCCTGACCTCGATGTCGATCGTCGGCATCGTCGTCGTCGGCATGACCTTCGTGCTGGTGGTCGGCGGCCTGGCCGATCTGTCCGTGCCGGCCACGATCGCATGCGGCGCCATCCTGTCGCTCGGGTTGCAGCCGATGATCGGGCCGCTGCCGGCCTTTGTGCTCGCGGTCGGCCTCGCCGGCCTGATTGGCCTGATCAACGGCGTTCTGGTCGGCTATGTCGGCATCAACCCCATCATAGCCACGCTCGGCATCGGCACCATCGGGCTGGGCATCGTCCAGGCCGCGGTCGGCGGCGTCATCGTCTATGGCAGCAATCCGGCGTCCGCCGAATTCGCCAAGGGCCGGTTGTTCGGCATTCCGGTCGTGGTCCTGATCTTCCTGGCCATTGCGCTCATCGGCCATTTCGTCCTGTCGCGCTCCTTCTGGGGCAGATGGACGCTCGCCACAGGCGGCAATTACAGCGCCGCCGAGGCAAGCGCCGTTCCCGTGCAGGCGGTGAAGGCCGGCGCCTTCGTCATCACGGCACTCGCCTCCGGCATCAGCGGCGGCCTGCTCGGGCTGACCTTGCAGAGCGCGCGGCCACTGATCGGCGCCGGCTATGAATTCAGTGCCATCACCGCCGTGGTGGTCGGCGGCGTGTCGATCATCGGCGGCTTCGGCTCCGTGCCGCGGGCGATCGCCGGCCTGATCTTCGTGCAACTCCTGACCAATGTGATGGTGCTCGACGGCGTGCGCACGCCGATCCAGGGTTTTGTCCTCGGCATCCTGATCGTCGGCGCGGTCGGCATGGACGCGGCATTGCGCAAGCGGGGGGTGGCGTGATGCGGTTCCTCGCGCTTGCCTCGCGCCACAGGGTCGTGATCATCCTCGGCCTGACGCTCATCATTTCCGCGCTGGTGGTTCCCGGCTATTTCTCGGCGTCGACCCTCGGCCTCGGCCTCGATCGCGCGGCCACGATCGGCCTGATCGCCATCGGCCTGACCGTGCTTTTGATATCGGGCCAGATCGATCTTTCCGGCGGCGCGGTGTTTGCCCTGGCCGGGATTGTCTCGGTCATCCTGCAGCGCGAGATCGGCATCTTGCCCGCCGCCATCGTCGGCATCCTGGTCGGCGCGGTCGCCGGTGCCATCAATGGCGGGCTGGTCGTCGGGCTGAAAGTCAACTCGCTGGTGCTGACGCTGGCCACGATGCTGATCTTCCGTTCGCTGGCGCACTGGATCACCAACAGCCAGCCGGTGACGGGCACCGACATCATGCTGTCGCTGGCGCTGGCCAAGATCTATCTCGATGTCTTCACCATCCGCAGCGCGCTGTTCATCATCCTGATCGTGCTGCTGCATGTCTGGCTGACGCGCACCATTCCGGGCCGTAACGTCTTTGCCGTCGGCTCCAATCCGGCGGCCGCCAAGGAGAGCGGCATCGCCTCGGATCGGATCGTCTTTCTCGGCTTCGTCTTCGCCGGCACGCTCGCCGGCCTGGCCGGGGTTCTCCAGAGCCTCGTCACCAACACCGGTTCGCCCGTCTTCGGTTCGGAACTGACGGTCGCCGTCATTGCCGCGGTCGTCGTCGGCGGAACCCGCCTCGAAGGCGGCAGGGGATCCGCGCTCGGCACGCTTGGCGGCGTGCTGACCATCGGCTCGCTGACCATCGCGATGGAGTTCCAGTCTGTTCCCGCATACGTCCAGCAGGTCGTATCGGGGCTCATCCTGATCTTGCTCGTCGTGCTCGATCGGGCCGTTACTACCAAGGGGAGGGCTCCGGGCACGCGCCCCGCGCTCATCAGCGACAATCCAATCACTCAAGGAGGAAAAGCATGATTGGGAGGAACAATATGATTGGAACAAGAGGCCTGCTCCAGGCCGCTGCGGTGGCGGCGCTGCTGGCATCGACAGGTTGGGCCAACGCCAAGACGGTTTGCTATGTGACGGCGGCGGATTCGCATGCCTATGCGACGCCGGCCAACAAGGCGCTCGAGGCCCGCGCCAAGGAACTCGGCGTCGATATCCTCAGCCTCAGCCAGGACTTCGACGTCCAGAAGGGCACCGAGCAGCTCAACACCTGCGTGGCGCGCAAGGTCGACGGCATCATCCTGTGGCCGCTCGACCCGCAGGCCTACATTCCGGGCCTTGCCCGCGCGCAACAGGCGAACATCCCGGCGATCCTCATCAATTCGCCGATGAGCGACGACGCCAAGCCGTTCATCAAGTCCTTCACCGGACCTGACGTCTATGAGGAAGGCAAGCTGGCGGCCGATTCGCTGAGCAAGGCGCTCGGCGGCAAGGGCTCGGTCGTGATCATCGCCGGCCAGGCCGGCAATGGCACGACCATCGGCCGCGTCACCGGCTTCACCGACCGGCTGAAGGAGACCAACGCCGACATCAAGGTGCTCGACACCGTCAATGCCGACTTCGACCAGCAGAAGGCGCTGGTGGTCAGCCGCGACCTGATCACCCGTTTCGGCGACCAGATCAGCGGCGTCTACGCCAATGACGACACCATGGCACGCGGCTTCATCGACGCCTGGAAGGAGGCCAATCCGTCCAAGGCGGCACCGCCGATCGTCGGCATCAACGGCCAGAAGGACGCGTTCGAATCGATCCGGACCAACGAGATGTATTCGACCATCGTCCAGTCGCCGGTCGAGGACGGCCGCCTGGCCATCAATACGATGGCGCAGATCATCGATGGCAAGGAGGTCAAGGACCGGCTGCCGATCCCGCTGACCGTCGTCACCAAGGAAAACGTCAACTCGGTCGAGCCGGCATTCTGATCCAAAGGGCCGGCCGTTGGTTCAGCAAGGCCGGCCCTCTCTGTCTTCTGCGGCGACTTGCGTGATGTGGCTGCATCGCCTGCCGGACCTGGCGGATCCGGGATGCAGCCGACGAGGACAAACCCATGAAGTTCAGCCTGATCTTTTTCTCCAATTCCTATCCGGAAGAGGCGGGCGGCGCCTACGCCGTCATCTCCGAAATGGCCCGCTATGGCGACCGGCACGGTTTCGAAGCCGTCTGGGTGCCGGAGCGCCATTTCCATACGATGGGCGGTATCTATCCGAACCCGGCGGTCGTGGCGGCCTATCTGGCCTCGATCACCAGGACAATCCGCCTGCGCGCCGGCAGCGTCGTGGTGCCCTTGCATCACCCGGCAAGCATCGTCGAATCCTGGTCGGTGGTCGACCATCTCTCCAATGGCCGCGTCGACCTTGCGCTGGCGAGCGGCTGGAACGTCAACGACTTCGTCCTGGCGCCGGCCTCCTTTCCCAACCTGCGCGATATCTGGTTCGAGCGCATCGAGGAAATCCGCAACCTGTGGCGGGGCCGGCCGATTTCCTATCCCAACGGTGCGGGCAAGCCGACCGAGATCGTCACCTATCCGCGTCCGCTGCAGCCGGAGCTGAACCTGTGGCTCACCGCGACCAAGCAGCCGGAATCCTTCCGCCGGGCGGGCGAACTCGGAATGAACGTGCTGACCATGCTTTCCGGCATTTCACTGGAGCAACTGGCGCGGAAGGTCGAACTCTACCGCCAGGGTCGCGAGAGCGCCGGGCTCGATCCGGCCACCGGCACCGTGACGCTGATGCTGCACACATTTGTCCACGAAGACATCGACACGGTGCACAGGGCGGTCAGGGGCCCCTTTCTCGATTATATCAAGACCAGCCTGATGAGCCATCTGCAGGGCGGTGCGGTCGATGTCGGGCGCCAGCTTTCCTCCGACGAGATCGACAAGATGGCCGAATACTCGTTCGAGCGCTATTTCGGCACCGCCGCACTGTTCGGCACTGTTGCCGACACCCGCCGCTTCGCGCTCGCCGCCGCTTCGGCGGGCGTCGATGAGATCGCCTGTCTGCTGGACTACGGCCCGTCCGTGGCCGACATCCGCCTGAACCTGCCATATCTGGCCGAGTTGAAGCACAGTTTCGAAACGGTCGAGGCGTAGCCCGCGACCGCCATGTGGACTCATCCGGAAAATCGACCCAGCTTGCGGCACAGAGCGGCGGCCGCCACCGTCCCCGCCGCGATGGCGATCGTCGGCATGTCCTGCCGCTTTCCCGGCAGCACCGGTCCCGAAGCGTATTATCGCTCCCTCATCGAAGGCGCGGACCTGTTTTCGCCGCCGCCACGCGAACGGTGGGCCTGGTGCGGCAATGACCGTATCCAGGTGCCCAGGATGGGCGTGCTCGCCGATATATTCGCGTTCGACAACACCCTCTTCCGCATCTCCCCGCGTGAGGCCGAGACCATCGATCCGCATCAGCGCCTGATGCTGGAGGAGGCCTGGCTCGCCGTCGAGAACGCGGGCTATGCGCTGGAGGATTTCAGGCGGCGCACGACCGGAGTGTTCGTTGCCGTCTACAATCCCGATTTCCAGTTCTATGCGCGGGCGGGTGAGTGGGACGAGATCTCGCGCATGTACCTGGCCGCCGGCAGCGCGCATGTGATGGTGCCGAACCGCATCTCCTACGTCCTCGATCTCAACGGGCCGAGCGAGGTTGTCGACACGGCCTGTTCCAGTTCCCTGGTCGCGGTGCACCGCGCCGTCGAGGCGATCCGCAACGGTGAATGTGAACAGGCCGTCGTTGGCGGCGTCAGCCTGTTGCTGGAGCCGAGCCGGCTGGTCATGCTGCAGGAACTCGGCCTGCTCAGCCTTTCCGGATGCTGCGCGCCGTTCGACCGGGACTCGCGCGGGCAGGTGCTGGGCGAAGGCGTGGCGGCCCTGGTCATCAAACAGCTGGACAACGCGCTTGCCGACCGCGACACCATCCACGCCGTGATCACCGGCTGCGGCGTCAATCACCAGGGCGCCACATCGGGCGGGCTTACCCGCCCGAGCGCCGCGGCTCAGGCCGAGCTGATCCGCAAGACCTATCGCCGGCATGGCCTTGGCCCGGACGCCGTCGCCTATATCGAGGCGCATGGCAATGGCGGCGCCGGCGACCTCAGCGAATTGCTGGCCTTCCAGCATGTGTTCGACGACGGCATCGCCATCGGATCGGTGAAAGGCAATATCGGTTTCCTCGAAGCCGCCGGCGGGCTGTCCCAGATCATCAAGGTGGTCATGGCGATGAAGCATGGCGTGATGCCGGCAACGAGGTCGCATCATAGCCTGATCGAGGATGCCGACCTTCGTCCCGGCTCGACGCCGATCCTGCGGGAGAACACGCCCTTGCGGGATATTGCCGGCAACAGCAACCAACCGTTCTCGGCAGGCATCCACGCCTACGGACTGGGCGGCTGCAACGCTCATGTGATCCTGAGTCAACCATCTGCAATCGCGGCCCCTGACATGGATGTCCTGCCCATCCTGCTCTCCGGCGAGGATACCGGGGAAATCATGCGAGCCGCCGAACGGCTGCTGGAATGGCTCCGGCAAAATCCATCGCCATCATTGTCCGACATCTGCTTTACGCTCGCTGCTGGCAGCCCCAACAAGCAGCAGCGAGCGGCTTTTCTCGTCGCCTCGAAAGAGGATCTCGCTGACCGGCTTGCGAGCTTCATAGGTCATGCGCGAGCAACCGATAGCATGTCCTTGCCACGCACCGAGCGCCTCACCGAGGCCATGGACCAGTGGCTCGCCGGGGGCATTGTCGCATGGGAGGACATCATTCCTTGCGGGCACAGGATAGCTGTCGCACCAGCTCCGCTCCGTCGCCGCCGGTTTCCGCTGCCGACCGTCGCTGCATCGAAGTAGGAGAGAATTTCCAATTCCCGGTTCGGATTTAGAATAAACTAACTCTACAGAATTTATAGAATAAGCAATCTGGGCGCGATCTGGTTCTCGCTTCAGGAACGCGTCATGACCACCCCTCGCGACATTCCCGACCGCATCAAGGTTCTGTGGTTCCTGCCGACACATGGCGACAGCCGCTATCTCGGCACGACGGAGGGCGGCAGGGCCGTCGACCTGCCTTACCTGACGCAAGTGGCGAAGGCCGCTGACACGCTGGGCTATTACGGCGTGCTGCTGCCGACCGGCCGTGCCTGTGAGGATTCCTGGGTGGTGGCCTCGGCGCTGGCGCCGCTCACCGAGCGCCTGCGTTTCCTCGTCGCCGTGCGGCCCGGACTGCAGTCGCCGACGCTCGCCGCGCGCATGACCGCCACGCTCGACCGCATCTCCAACGGCCGTCTGCTGATCAATGTCGTCACCGGCGGCGACCCGCTGGAGAACAAGGGCGACGGCATTTTCCTGTCGCATGCCGAGCGCTACGAGGTGACGCAGGAATTCCTGCGGATCTACAAAAGCGTGCTGCGCGGCGAGACGGTCGAGCATCAGGGCAAGCATTTCAAGATCGAGGATGGCCGCCTGCTGTTCCCGCCGGTGCAGACGCCCTATCCGCCGCTCTATTTCGGCGGTTCCTCCGATGCCGGGTCGCAAGTGGCGGCGCAGGAGATCGACAAGTACCTGACCTGGGGCGAGCCCCCCGCCGATGTCGAGCGCAAGCTCGACGCCGTTCGCGAGCTGGCCGAGAAGGCCGGCCGCCAACTCTCCTTCGGTATTCGCCTGCATGTCATTGCGCGTGAAACCACCGAAGAGGCCTGGGCCGCCGCCGACAGGCTCATCAGCCGGCTCGACGACGCCACCATCGCCTCGGCGCAAAAGGTCTTTGCCCGCATGGATTCGGTCGGCCAGGCGCGCATGAGCGCGCTGCATGGCGGCAGCCGCGACAAGCTGGAGATCGCCCCCAATCTGTGGGCCGGCGTCGGCCTGGTGCGCGGCGGCGCGGGCACCGCACTGGTCGGCGATCCCGATACGGTAGCCGAGCGCATCGACGAATACCGGCGCCTCGGCATCGACACCTTCATCCTGTCCGGCTACCCGCATCTGGAAGAAGCCTATCGCTTCGGCGAACTGGTGCTGCCGAAGCTGCCGACCGACCATCCGGTCAAATCGGCCGGCTCGTCCGTCAACACCGGCCCGTTCGGCGAGACGATCGCCGGCGATCACCGGCCGAAATCGCTCGCCAGCGCCTCGTGAACGCGCTGCCTCCGGCCCGCCAGCTTAGCGTCGCCATCATCGGCGGCGGCTTTTCGGGCGCTGCCGTGGCCTGGCATCTGGCGCGCGGGCCGGAGCGGCTGTCGATCTCGGTGATCGAGCCGCGCCCGGTGATTGGCGGCGGCCTTGCCTATTCCAGCCAGGAGCCGTCGCACCGGGTCAACGTCCCGGCCGTCAGGATGAGCATGGCGCCTGACGATGCGCAGCATTTCGCGCGCTGGCTGGCGGCCAGCGGGGAAATCAAACGCGACGCGGATGCGTTGTGGACCAATGGCGATGTGTTTCCGCGCCGGCGTGTCTTCGGCCGCTATGTCGCTGAGCAACTCGCACCATACCTCAAATCCGGCGCTATCCGCCACGTCAAAGCCCAGGCCACGCGGGTCGTGCAGGAGGCCAATGGCGCCGGCTGGACAGTGCACACCGCTGCCGGAGCGGTCACCGCCGACATCGTGGTGCTGGCGGCGACACATCCCCAGCCCGGAATTCCCGACGCGCTGGCCTCGCTGACGGAAGCGCCGGGCTTCGTCGCCGATCCCTACGCCGCATCGGCGCTTGCCGGGATCGGGCCGGAGGCCTCGGTGCTGATCGTCGGCTCGGGGCTGACGTCCGCCGACATGGTCGCAGAACTCGATCGCCGTGGCCATCGCGGCCGCATCCTGGCGCTGTCACGGCGCGGTCTGCGCTCACGCGGCCATCCCGACGCGAGGGGCGAGCCTTTCGGCGACTTTGCCTCGGTGCCGGCCACGACGGCGCTTGGACTGCTCAAGACCATCCGCGCCACGCTGGCGGCGGCGCGGCATGCCGGCGCCAACTGGCAGTCGGTGTTCGACCAGCTTCGCTCGCAGGGGGCGGCGCTGTGGGCCGCCCTTGCGCCGCGTGAGCGGGCAAGGCTGGTCCGCCATCTGCGCGTCTTCTGGGATGTGCATCGCTTCAGGATCGCACCGCAGGTCGCCGAGGTGCTAGAGCGCCGCCAGGCGGCGGGCACATTCGACACCATCGCTGCCAGGCTTGTCGCATCGAACGATGAGGAAGACGGCCTGGCCGTCAGCTTCCAGCGGCGCGGCCGCACAGCGATTGAGACGGTGCGCTTCGATGCCGTCATCAACACGACAGGCCCCGCTCATGGTCAGGCGCTTCAGTCCAATCCGGCGCTGCGCTCGCTGGCCGAGGCCGGTCTGGTCAGGGCCGATGCCTACAGGCTGGGCATCGACACCAGCCTGGGCAGCCGCGCCATCGGCCGCGACGGCAGACCGGTGGCGACGCTGCTGGTCGCCGGCCCGCTGGCGCGCGGCACTTTCGGCGAGCTGATGGGCCTGCCGGAAGTCGCCCGTCACGCCCAGTCGGTCGCGGCCGAGGTCGTGAGGCTGATTGAAGCGGCTCCGAAGCCTGGCGCGACTGCCGGATTTCGCTGACACCGCAGGCCGGTGTGGTGGCAAAAAATTGGTATTTCCGTCCGGAAAGGGCGTCAAAAACGGAAAATCCATCTTTGTATATAAATTCCATAAACATAATAAATATTGGCGGCATCCGGCTGCAGCCGGCCAATCAACCGCCTGAATGGGAGATAGTTCATGGCACACGCAGAAAACGACGCGGTCAAATTCGCCTACTGGGTGCCCAACGTGTCGGGCGGACTGGTGATCTCCAACATCGAGCAGCGCACCAACCATTCGGCTGAATACAATCGCAAACTGGCGCAGATCGCCGAGAAAGCCGGCTTCGACTATGCGCTGAGCCAGATCCGTTTCACCGCCGGTTACGGCGCCGACGAGCAGCACGAATCGGTGGCGTTCAGCCACGACCTGCTGGCGGCGACTACGACGCTCAAGGTGATCGCGGCCATCCTGCCCGGCCCGTGGAACCCGGCGCTGGCGGCCAAGCAGCTCGCCACCATCAGCTATCTCACCAATGGCCGTGTCGCCATCAATCTCGTCTCCGGCTGGTTCCGTGGCGAATTCCACGCCATCGGCGAGCATTGGCTGGACCATGACGAGCGCTACCGCCGCTCCGAGGAGTTCATCCGTTCGCTGCGCGGGATCTGGACCGAAGACAGCTTCACATTCCGCGGCGATTTCTACCGCTTCAACGAATATTCGCTGAAGCCGAAGCCGCCGCAACTGCCCGAAATCTTCCAGGGCGGTTCGTCGCGTGCCGCGCGCGACATGGCATCGCGCGTGTCGGACTGGTACTTCACCAACGGTAACACGCCGGTCGAGATCGCCAAGCAGGTCGACGACATCAGGGCAAAAGCCAAAGCCAACGACCACTCGGTCAAGGTCGGCGTCAACGCCTTCGCCATCGTCCGCGAGACCGAGGACGAGGCCAAGGCGGTGCTCGCCGAAATCATCACCAAGGCCAATCCTGAAGCGGTCAACGCTTTCGGCCATGAGGTCAAGAATGCCGGCAAGTCGTCGCCGGAAGGCGAGGGCAATTGGGCGAAGTCTTCCTTCGACGATCTCGTCCAGTACAATGACGGCTTCCGCTCGAACCTGATCGGCACGCCGCGGCAAGTCGCCGAGCGCATCGTCGACCTCAAGCGCGCCGGCGCCGATCTCATCCTGCTCGGCTTCCTGCATTTCCAGGAAGAGGTCGAGTATTTCGGCAAGCATGTCATCCCGCTCGTTCGCGAGTTGGAAGGCGCCGATCAGGCGGCATCGCTGGCCGCGGAATAGCTCAACCGGACGAACTGGCCGGACAGAAGTCCGGCCAGCGCATCGACGCATGACCGGCGCTCGAACCCTCGGGCGGCGATGAGGCTTTGCGCGCCTGCCGGCGCGGTCGGGGATGATGGAAATGCCGTTGGCCAGCTATGCCTTGGGAGTGATGGAGGCCTCGGTCTATGCGCCGGAGGTATTCGCGCGCGGCCTGCCGGCTGGAGCGCAACCGGAGAACGCCACCACTGCGGTACCGGCTGCCCATGCTGCCGCGCCGCTGCTCTCGCTGCAGGGCATCGGCCTGTCGTTCGGCGGCGTCGTGGCGCTGGCCGACATCGACCTGTCGGTTCGTCCCTGCGAGATCAGGGCGATCATCGGGCCGAATGGCGCCGGCAAGAGCTCGCTGATCAATGTCATCAGCGGCGTCTACCGTCCTGATCGTGGCCAGGTCCGGCTCGCCGGCGCAGGCTACACCCAGGTGCCGACGCAGCGCCTGGCGCATCTCGGCGTCGCCCGGACCTTCCAGAACCTTGCTCTGTTCAAGGGCCTCAGCGTTCTCGACAATGTCGCTTCCGGTCTCGCCTACAGGGTGCGCTCCAACTTTGCCGGCCAGGTGCTCGGCATCGGCCGCTCGCGCGGCGAGCGCCGCGACGCCTTGAGCCGTACCGATCAGATCCTCGAATTCCTCGATCTCGCCGCCGTTCGCGATCGTCTTGCCGGCACCTTGCCCTACGGGCTGCAGAAGCGGGTGGAACTCGCCCGCGCTCTGGTCGCGCAACCGCGCCTGCTTCTGCTCGACGAGCCGATGGCCGGCATGACGGCGAGCGAAAAAAGCGAGATGGCCGATTTCGTGCGCGCCGCGCGCGACCGTTTTTTCACGACCGTCGTGCTGATCGAGCATGATGTCGGTGTCGTCATGGGCCTCTCCGACCGCATTGCCGTGCTCGACTATGGCCGCAAGATCGCCGACGGCGCGCCCGACGAGGTCAGGAACGACCAGCGTGTCATCGATGCCTATCTCGGCGTCGCCTCCGACAATGAGGCCCTCTCTCAAGATGAAGGAAGGGCAGGCATATGATCGCCGATTTCGACTACCAGTTCTTCATCGAGGTGCTCGTCGGCGGGCTGCTTTCAGGCGTCATGTACTCGCTGGTCGCGATCGGCTTCGTGCTGATCTACAAGACATCGGGCGTCTTGAATTTCGCGCAAGGCGCGCTGCTCCTGTTCGCGGCACTCACCTTCGTCAGCCTGGTCGAGCGCGGCGTGCCGTTCGCACTGGCGCTGGTTGCCACCTTCGCCATCATGGTGGCCATCGGCATCGCCATCGAGCGCACGGTGCTCAGGCCGCTCACCAACAAGCCGCCGATCACTTTGTTCATGGCGACGCTTGGGCTCTCCTACATCATCGAAGGCGCCGCGCAGCTCATCTGGGGCACGCAGGTGCATGGCCTCGACCTCGGCATCGAAGATGTCCCGCTGGAAGTCGGCGGCGTGCTGATCAGCCAGTTCGACATTTTCGCCGCCGTCGTCGCCGCCGCCATGGTTGTGCTGCTCTCGCTGTTCTTCCGCTACACCCGCATCGGCCTCGCCTTCCGCGCCGTCGCCGACGATCAGTTCGCCGCCCTCGCGGTCGGTCTGAGATTGCCGCTGATCTGGTCGACGGTCTGGGCCGCAGCCGGCCTCGTCGCGCTGGTCGCCGGTCTACTGTGGGGCGCGCGTCTCGGTGTGCAGTTCTCGCTCTCGCTGGTGGTGCTCAAGGCGCTGCCGGTGCTGGTGCTCGGCGGCTTCGATTCCATCCTCGGCGCCATTGTCGGCGGCCTGCTGATCGGCGCCAGCGAAAAGCTCGCCGAGGTCTATATCGGCGACTATTTCGGCGGCGGCATAGAGAGCTGGTTCGCCTATGTCGTGGCGCTGGTCTTCCTGCTCGTCCGTCCCTCCGGCCTGTTCGGCCAGAAGCTCGTGGAAAGGGTCTGAGCCATGGCCGCGATTACAGGCGACGTCTTCGCCGCGCCGGTGCTGCCGAAATGGATCGCACCCGTACTCCTGCTTGCCTTCGCTTATGGCGTCGTGCCCCTCTTCGGTTCGAGCTATCTGTTCGAGGCCATCCTGCTGCCCTTCCTGGCGCTGAGCCTCGCCGGCGTCGGCTTGAACATCCTCACCGGCTATGCCGGCCAGGTCTCGCTTGGCAGCGCCGCCTTCATGGCGGCGGGTGCCTTCGCCGCCTATAATTTCAACTTGCGGATCGAGAGCCTGCCACTGGTCGGCTCCATCGTGCTCGCCGGCTTCGTCGCCGCCGCCATCGGCATCGTCTTTGGCCTGCCCAGCTTGCGGTTGAAGGGCTTCTACCTCGCCGTCTCCACGCTCGCCGCGCAGTTCTTCGTACAATGGGCGCTGACCAAGTTCAGCTGGTTCTCGAACAACTCCGCCTCCGGTGTCATCGACGCGCCGAGACTGTCGATCGGCGGCTTCGCGCTGGATGGTGCCGTCGGCCGCTATCTCTTCGCGCTGACCGTCGTCAGCATCCTCACCTTCCTCGCCTATCGGCTAGTCTCTTCGCAAACGGGCCGCAACTTCATCGCCATCCGCGACAATGAGACGGCCGCCCGCATCATCGGCATACCGGTGCTGAAGACCAAGCTTTTGGCCTTCGCCATCTCGTCCTTCATCATCGGCGTCGCCGGCGTCATCTGGGCCTTCGCCTATCTCAGGACCGTCGAGCCGGACGGCTTCGATCTCGACCGCTCGTTCCAGATACTGTTCATCATCATCATCGGCGGCCTGGCCTCGATCCGTGGCGCCTTCTTCGGCGCGGCCCTGATCGTCGTCTTCCCGCTTGGCTTGTCGCGCCTCGGCGGCTTCCTGCTTGGCGACGTCTTCGATTCCGGCGTGCTCGACATGAGCCAGCGCATCGTGCTCGGCGCGCTGATCATCCTGTTTCTGATCCTCGAACCGGACGGGCTGGTGGCCCTGTGGGACAGGGTCCGAAGACGGCTGCTGTTTGCCTGGCAGTCGACCTGAACAGCCCATTCGAAAATCAACCAAAAGCCGGATCAAAGACGGCCCATCTCAGGAGTTTCCAGACCATGACGTTCCTCAGCACAATCAAGGCGGCGGCGCTGTCCGCAGCGATGATCGTGTCGGTGGCCTTGCCGGCCGCCCACGCCGACGAACAGTACTTCCCGCTGCAGAGCTACCGCGTCGGGCCCTATGCGGCCGGCGGCACCGGCTTCTTCGGCGGCTTCATCGACTATCTGAACCTCATCAACATCCGCGACGGCGGCGTCAACGGCGTCAAGCTGACCTGGGACGAGTGCGAGACCCAGTATGAGGTCGAGCGCGGCGTCGAATGCTACGAGCGCCAGAAGAGCCATGCCGGCGCCGCCGCCTGGAACCCGCTGTCGGTCGGCATCGCCTACGCCATGATCGACCGCATCACCGCCGACAAGGTGCCGCTGATCACGGTCAACCACGGCCGCACCGATTCCACCGACGGGCGTGTTTTCCCCTACGTCTTCCCACTACTGCTCAACCCCTACAGCGAGACATCAGGCATTGTGAACTACATCGCCTCGAAGGAAGGCGGCATCGACAAGCTGAAGGGCAAGAAGATCGTCGTGCTCTATCATGGCTCGCCGTATGGCAAGGAAACGATCCCGATCTACGAATTGCTGGCGCAGAAATATGGCTTCACCGTCCAGCAGATCGAAGTGCCGCATCCCGGCAACGAGCAGCAGTCGCAATGGCTGACCATTCGCCGCGCCAAGCCTGATTTCGTCGTCCTGCGCGGCTGGGGCGTGATGAACCCGGTGGCGCTGAAGACCGCGGTCAAGGTCGGCTATCCGGTCGACCATATCGTCGGCAATGTCTGGTCGAACTCGGAAGAGGACGTCATCCCCGCCGGCGACGCCGCCAAGGGCTACACTGCCATCACCACCCAGGCCTCCGGCAATTCCTATCCGGTGGTGCAGGAAATCGTGAAGACGGTGTACGACGCCGGCAAGGGCAACCTCGAGGACAAGTCGCGCATCGGCTCGGTCTACCACAATCTGGGCATCGTCAACGGCATCCTCAACGTCGAGGCGATCCGCGTCGCGCAGGAGAAGTTCGGCCACCGCACGCTGACCGGCGATGAAGTCCGCTGGGGCTTCGAGCACCTCAAGCTCGATCCGGCCAAGGTCGAGGCACTCGGCGCCAAGGACCTGTTCCATTCCATCAATGTCAGCTGGGACAACCACGAAGGCGAAGGCTACGTGACCTTCCAGCAGTGGGACGGCAAGAAGTGGAACGTCGTCTCCGACTGGATCGCCCCCGACTGGGCGCTGCTGCGGCCGATCATCGAAAAGTCAGCCGAAGCCTATGCCAAGGAGAAGGGCATCAAGCTGCGCACCGCCGACGATGCCAACGCCGTGACCACCAACTGATCGCAAGATCGGGCGCTGCGGATGCCTCCGCAGCGCCCGGCCTGTCCAGGTTCGAGAAGCGCGGAAACAACCATGCCCGACACAGAAATCATCCTTGCCGTCGACACCGTCCACGCCACCTATATCAACGCAATCACCGCGCTGCATGGCGTCGGCTTCCAGGTCGGGCGCGGCGAAATCCTGGCGCTGCTGGGAGCCAACGGCGCCGGTAAGACCACCACTCTGAAGGCTGTCTCCAACCTCTTGCCGGCCGAGCGCGGCCAGGTCACTGCCGGCTCGATTCACTATGATGGTTCGGACGTGTCACGCCGCACGCCAGGCGACCTCGTGCGCGCCGGGCTGGTGCCGGTGCTGGAAGGCCGCCATTGCTTCAAGAGCCTCACCGTCGAGGACAATCTGGTCGCCGGCGGCATCGGCCGCGGTGGCCGCCGCGCCGAGATCAGCGCGGACCTCGAATGGATCTATGTCTATTTCCCCCGCCTGAAGGAGAAACGCCGGACCTTGTCTGGCCTGACGTCGGGCGGCGAACAGCAGATGACCGCGATCGGCCGGGCGCTGATGTCGCGGCCACGCCTGCTGGTCCTCGACGAACCGTCGATGGGCCTCGCCCCGCTCGTCGTCCAGGACATCTTCCAGACGCTGCGGAAACTCAACCGTGAGACCGGCCTGTCGATCCTGGTCGCTGAACAGAATTCGGCGGTGGCGCTTCGCTATGCCGACCGGACCACGGTGCTCGAAAACGGCGTCTCCGTGCTCTCCGGCACAGCCGCCGATCTTCGCCAGCGCGAGGACATCAGGGCGCTCTATCTCGGCCAGCAGCCGTCATCCGCCGCCAAGCCGACCCACCTCCATGCCGTCGCTTGAACCGAAAATTTGAAGGAGCAGTGAAATGACCGTCTCAACCGTCAAGACCGACCAGGCTTCCGCCGCGGTCCCGCCCGTAGCCAGGCCATCGGCGCCGGCGCACATCATCAAGAACGACGCCGAGGCGATCGCGATCGCCCACGCGCTCGCCGCCGAGTTCGTCAAGGATTCGTCCAAGCGCGACCGCGAGCGGATCTGGCCGGTCGCCGAGCTCGATGCCTTCTCGCAGAGCGGCCTGTGGTCGATCAACGTACCCAGGGCGTTCGGCGGGCCCGAAGTGTCCTATGCGACGCTGGCCAAGGTGGTCGAGATCATCTCGGCGGCGGATTCCTCGATCGGCCAGATCGCCCAGAACCATCTCGGCGTCGTCGCCGCCATCCGTACCGTCTCCGATTTCGATCAGCAGAAGCTGCTGTTTGCCGAAGCGCTGAAGGGCACGCGGTTCGGCAACGCCTTTTCCGAATTCGGCTCCAAGCGCGCCGCCGATTTCGAGACCCGCTTCACCGATGCCGGCGATCATGTCGTCGTCAACGGCCGCAAATTCTATTCGTCGGGCGCGTTGCTCGCCCATCTCGTGCCGATCGTCGCCGTCGACGACGAGGGCCGCGCCTGGTACGCCATCGCCGATCGGGGCGCGCCGGGCCTGACCGTCATCGACGACTGGTCGAGCTTCGGCCAGCGCACGACGCTGTCGGGCACCGTCATCATCGACAACGTCAAGGTGCCCAAGACGCATCTGGTGCCTGGCTACAAGGGCTTTGACCGGCCGACCGCCGACGGCGCCATCTTCCAGATCATCCAGGTGGCGGTCGACACCGGCATCGCCCAGGCGGCGATCGACGAGACGGTTCACTTCATCAGAACGAGAAGCCGCGCCTGGATCGACAGCGGCGTCGACAATGCCTGGGACGATCCCTACACCATCCAGGCAATCGGCGACCTGACGCTGCGCCTGCACGCGGCGCAGGCGCTGCTCGAGAAGGCTGGCCACGCCATCGACAGAGCGGTCGCGGAGCCAACCACGGAAACCGTGGCGCATGCCCAGATAGTCACGGCGGAAGCGAAGATCCTGTCGACCGAGATCGCCATAGCCGCCACCAACAAGCTGTTCGAACTGGCCGGCACACGCTCGACTCTGGCCGAGCACAATCTCGACCGCCATTGGCGCAACGCCCGCACGCACACGCTGCACGATCCCGTGCGCTGGAAATATTCCATCCTCGGCAAGTATTTCCTCAACGGTGAAAACCCGCCGCTGCACGCCTGGAGCTGATTTCGCCGGGTGGTTTCGCCGCCGCCGGTTACTGTCCTCGCGGTACTGGCGGCGGGGAAGCTTACCCGCAGTTTACGACCATCGGCTACATAAGTTCCTGTCTGATTCGCACTGGACAGGAACATCATGAGCAAAGCCCTTTCGTCCTTCGCACTGGTCACGGTCTTTACCGCTCTGCTCATGGCGCTGAGCCTGGCCGTGGCCAGGCACGGCTACCCCTACGGCGCTATCGGCGTGAAGCGCCTCGACGGCATTGCCGATGCCGCGACCTTCATCCCGCTGGCGGCGGTCTATTTCTTCAGCGCGATGCTGATGATGATCCTGCCGATCCGCGCCGCCAGCATCGTTCTCACCCATGCCGCCGATGCGATCTTCTGGGCGGTGATCGTGCTGTTCGCCACCATTGTCGGCGGCCTTCTGGCAAGATGGGCCTTCGGCCAGGGCGGCGTGCTTTCAGCACTGCTCAATTGGCGCTTCCTGTTTGCCGTGGCGATCGTCGGCTGTCACTTCGTCATGAACGAACTGCGCCGCAATGTGCTGTTGCGCAGCCTGTTCTTCGTCGTCTTCGCCGCCGCGACCCTGGCTTGCCTGTTCTGGTCGTTCACGCTCTGAGCGTGATCATCGCCGGTTAATTGTCGGCAGCGATATGGCCGGCGGCCTGCTCCATCCATGTCCAGAGATAGGCCGCGAGACCGCGATCGACGTGGATGCGCAGCCTGTTTTCGTGGCGGTAGACGATGGCGCTGACGCCGGCGAAGGAAAGCGCCGCGCTGGCGCTTGGCTGGCTGGGATCGAGCGTCGTCCCGCGCGCGATGAAAGCGTCGAGTGCCGGGCCCTCGGCCTCGAACACCTGCAGCCCGGCGCTGAGTTTCGTCACCGCGAAGCCGTCCTCGTGCCAACCGGCGGCAACAGCCAGCGGCGTGTTTGAAACGACGAGCAGCCGGTCGCGCGCCAGCCGCGCGGCATAGCGATCACCCTTGGCCGCCCCAAACGCACCCACGCCATCGGCCTTCATGGTGGATACACGCGCCCAGGCGTCGAGGTCGCCGCCGACCAGCGATTGGTCGAGGTCAGAGACAGCGCGCACGGCCAGGCCCGGTGCGCTGACGGTCGCCGAGCTCCAGTCGGGGGCGATGGACCATTTCTCCGCGAGATCACGCATTGAGCCGCTCCCCCGCCGGGTCGTAGGCGCAGGGCGCGGCGATCGTCGCAGTCCTGAGCTTGCCGAGATGTTGCATTTCGATCGTCTCGCCATGCCTTGCGGCGCCGCATTCCATCAGGCCAAGCGCGATCGGTCGGCCAAGTGTGGGGCTCTCGTAGCTGGATGTGACAAAGCCCTGGCTGCGCAGCCTGCCGTCGCTCCGCTTGATACCGTGCGCGCCGGTCGGCAATGGCGCTTCGCCTTGCGGCACGGTGAGGCCGACGAGTTGCAGCCGGTCGCCGCGCGACGCCTGCTCGGTGAACAGCGAACGGCGGCCGACATACTCCGTCTGGCGCTTGGCGCGAGGCCCTTCGCTTCCGAGATCGTGCGGCAGTGTGGTGCCGTCCGTGTCCTTGCCGATGACGATGAAGCCTTTCTCGGCGCGCAGGATCATCAGCGCTTCCAGGCCGATGAGAACGGCGTCGAACGCCTTGCCGGCCTCACGCAGATGCGCCCATAAAGGTTCGGCGCGGTCGGCCCGGATCGAGATCTCGTAGCTCCTGTCGCCGGTGAAGCTGACGCGGGCGATGCGGATCTCGTTACCGCCATAGCCGCCGTGGCCGATCGCCATATGCGGCAGGTCGGCATCGGCGAGCGAAAGGCCGAGCCCGACCGTTTCGAGCAGCTTGCGGGCGTTCGGCCCGGAGACTGTCAGCGTCGCCATTTGCGATGTCGCGTTGTGGATATAGACCGCGCCACACCCGAAACGGTCCTGGCGCCATTCCTCCAGGCGGGCGTGGACGGCCGCGACATGCGAGGACGAGCACGACACGACGAAACGGTGTTCGTCCAGCCGCACCAGAACGCCGTCATCGAAGACCACGCCGTTTTCCGACAGCATGAAGCCGTAGCGGCAGCGGCCGGGCTTCAGCGTCGACATGGTGTTGTAGTAGAGGAAATCGACGAACTCGGCCGCCTTCGGCCCGATCACCTCGATCTTGCCCAGCGTCGAGCCATCGAACAACGCCACCGACTGGCGGGCGCGCCGCGCCTCGTCCTGGATCGTGCGATCCGCGTCGGCATCACGACCGCCATAATGGGCCGGCCGCAGCCAGCCGCCATATTCCTGGAAGACGGCGCCGCTTTCGCGGTGCGCGCTTTCCAGCGGCAGCCGGCGCACCGGCGCCATCGATTGGCCGACGCGCCCGCCGGCGAAGCTCGCCAGCGGCACCGGCGTGAAGGGCGGGCGATAGGTCGTGGTGCCGATTTCGGGCACGGTGCGGCCGGTGATGCCTGCCATCAGCGCCAGGCCAGGCAGGTTGGAGGTCTTGCCCTGGTCGGTCGCCATGCCAAGCGTGGTGTAGCGCTTCAGATGCTCGACCGAGACGAAGTTTTCGCGCGCCGCGAGTTCCACGTCCTTCACCGTGACGTCGTTCTGGTAGTCGATCCAGACGCGCCCCTTCGAGCCGGGCTTGGGCCATGCGGCGCTGATACCGCCTGTTGCCTCTGGTCCCGTGCTGCGCGGTGCGGCTGGCACTTGCGCACCGGGTGCGGCGACGGCTTTCTCGGCGCTGGTGAAGACTTCCGACAGGGAAACCGCGCCGGCGGCGGCGCCGGCAACAGCGATGCCGTCGACGGGATCGCCCGGCAGGAAGGCGGCGCGCGCCTCGCTCCAGGCGAGCTTCCCCTTGGCCTGGCCGAAGAGATGGATGGTCGGCGTCCAGCCGCCGGAGACCAGCACGCAATCGGCGTCGAGCCTGCTGCCGTCGTCCAGCGTCACCGCCTCGACGCGCAGCCTGCCGATGGCTGAGGCAAGCGTTCGGCCCTTGACCAGCTTCATCTTCGCGGGCGCCGCCGGCATGCCATCGCGCCTGATGTCGACAACAGTGACGTCGGCGCCGGCCTCGATGACAGCGGCCGCCACTTCATAGGCACTGTCGTTGTTGGTCGCGACGACGATGCGGCGGCCGGCCAGCACCGCATGGCGCCTGAGATAGCTCAGTGCGGCATCCGCCGACAGGATGCCAGGCAGATCGTTGTTGGCGAATGGCAGCGGCCGCTCGATGGCGCCGGTCGCCAGCACGATCTTGCCTGGCCTGACCCGCCATAGCGTGTCGCGCCGGCCATCGAAATGGCGTTGGTTCAACCCGACCAGATTGTGGTCGTAGATGCCGAAGGCGGTGGTCGATGGCAGGATCAGATGACCGCCGGCGGCAAGTGCCGCTAGCGTCTCCTCGATCCACGTCGCTGCCGGTTTGCCGTCGATCTCACCGTCCCTGTAGCCGAGCGAGCCGCCTGGCTCGCGCTGATCGTCGACCAGCGTCACGGAGAGACCCGCGCCGGCCGCAAGCTTTGCCGCCGCCAGTCCGGCCGGTCCAGCGCCCACCACCAGCACGTCGCAGTGATGGTTGACCTGATCGGCCGGTCCCGATGAGACCCAGCTCCTGTCCACTTCGCCCAGTCCGGCCATGGCGCGGATGCGCGGCTCGAACATGTGCCAGTCCGGCCACATGAACGTCTTGTAGTAGAAGGCCGCCGGAATGAAGCGTGAGAACCGGTCGAGGAAGGCGTTGCGATCGGCGAGTGCATTGGGCGTCGCGTTGACGCTTTTCGCCACCAGCCCTTCTCGCGCCGGTTCGGTCGTGGCGCGTGTGTTGGGTGACGCCCCGTCGATATCGATCAGCGCGTTGGGCTCCTCCACGCCGGCGCCCCAGATGCCGCGCGGCCGGTGATATTTGAAGGAGCGGCCGACGACGGCGACGTCGTTGGCCAGCAGGGCCGACGCGATGGTGTCGCCGGCAAAGCCGTCCACGGTCGCGCCGTCGAAGCTGAAACGGACTGGCCGTGACCGGTCGATGGCGCTGCCGCCCGTGGCGAGACGCGAGGCGGTCATGCGTGCTCCCCGCCAAGTTCGGCCGACGAGAGGATTTTGTGCGTAAGCGTGTCGCGCTCCATGACGAAGAACTCGCCGCAGTTCATATGCACCCAGATCTCGCGCGCCGTGCCCTTCGGATTGCTCCGGAGGTAGAGATAGTTGGCCCAGCGGTCGATCGGCACGTCGCCACCGTCGGGCCTGGTATTGCCGGCATCGCCGCCATAGTGGAATTCCGTCTCGTCGCGCGGGCCGCAGAACGGGCAAGGAAAGAGCTGCATGTTCGTCTCTGGTCTCTGTCTCAGTGCGCGATGCCGGAGCCGGCCGCTTCGTCGATCAATCGCCCGCTGGCGAAACGGTCGAGATCGAAGGGGCGGCTGATGTCGTTGTGCTTGCCCGTTGCCAGCAGGTTCGCCAGCAGCGTGCCGCCGGCGGGGATCGCCTTGAAGCCGCCAGTGCCCCAGCCGCAATTGAGGAACAGATTGGGCAGTGGCGATTCCCCGATGATCGGAGACGAGTCCGGCACGACGTCGACGATGCCGGCCCATTGCCGCATCAGTTTCAACTGGCCGAAGATCGGGAACATCTCGAGAAGACCTGATATCACCGTCTCCAGCGTCGGCAGATTGCCGCGCTGCGCATAGGAGGGAATGCGGTCGAGCCCGCCGCCGATGACGATCTCGCCCTTGTCCGACTGGCTGACATAGACGCCGGTACCGGGCGACAGCACCACCGTGTCGAGGATAGGCTTGACCGGTTCGGACACACAGGCCTGCAGCGCATAGGAATTGATCGGCAGCCGGAAGCCGGCCTTGTCTGCCAGCACCGAGGAGTGCCCGGCGACGGCCATGCCGATGCGCTCGGCGCGGATCGTGCCGCGCGTCGTCTGGACGCCGCGGCAGCGGCCGCCCTCGACGATGAAATCTGATATCTCGCAATTCTGGATGATGTCGACGCCCAGCCGGCTCGCCGCCCGCGCATAGCCCCAGGCGACGGCATCGTGGCGCGCCGTTCCGGCGCGGCCCTGCCAGATGCCGCCGAACACCGGAAAACGCGCGTCGGGCGAGAAATTGTAGATCGGCGCCACCCGGCGCACGTCTTCAGGAGAAAACAACTCCGCGTCGATGCCGTTGATCTGCATGGCGTTGACGGTGCGCGCGCCGATCTCCATCTCGGCGGTCGAGTGGCACAGATTGACCATGCCGCGCTGCGACAGCATGACGTTGTAATTCAGGTCCTTCGACAGGCCCTCATAGAGCCGGTGCGCCAGACCGTAGATCTCGACGCTCTCCGGATAATAATAGTTGGAACGCACCACCGTGGTGTTGCGGCCGGTGTTGCCGCCGCCGATCCAGCCTTTTTCAAGCACGGCCACTCGGGCGATGCCGTGATTCCTGGCCAGGTAATAGGCCGTCGCCAACCCATGGCCGCCGCCGCCGATGACGATGGCGTCGTAGGATGCCTTCGGCTCCGGCGAGCGCCAGGCCTGTTTCCAGCCGGTCTGGCCGGCAAGGCCTTCCTTGAACAGCGACAAAGCGGAATAGCGTCTGGTCATGGCGTGGCGGACAGGCCTGTTTCTGGAGAATAAATGCGGGTCATTCCATCGTCTTCTGCATGCACGCTACGGTCACGCCCGCATCGCCTTGCCCTGCGGATCGTAAGGCGACGAAGCGATAACGCGCGCACCTCTTTCGGCGCCGACAATGTGGGTTGTCAACTCGGTATCGACGCCGGCCACATCGCGATCGACAAGCGCCAGGGCAAGGCTCTTGCCGACCGTGTGGCCATAACCGCCTGACGTGACGAAGCCGGCCAGCTTGCCTTTGTTCCAGATGGGCTCATAGCCGCTGGCATCGGCGTCCCCGGCGTCGATTTCGAGCGCCACCAGCGTGCGCCTCGATCCGGCGTTTCGTTGCTTCAGGGCCGCCTCGCGGCCGATGAAGCCACCCTTGTCGAAGGCTATCCAGCGGTCCATGCCGGTCTCGGCAGGCGTGTAATCCTGCGTGAATTCGCGCGACCAGATGCCGAAACTCTTTTCGAGCCGCAGCGAATTTACCGCGCCGAAGCCGTATTCGGTCACGCCCAGACCATGGCCCGCCGCCAGCAGCGCGCGGCGCAGGCCGGCGTGCTCGCTCGCCTGGCAGTGGATCTCGTAGCCGAGCTCGCCGATGACGGAGAGCCGTCCGACCTTGGCCCGCACCAGGCCGACATCCAGCGTCTTGCAACTGAGGAAGCCGAAAGCCTGATGCGAGACATCCTGGTGCGTCAGCCGTTCGAGCAGCCGGCGCGCATTGGGGCCGGCCAGCGAAAAGCCGACGACCGCGTCGGAAATGTCGCGCACCGCAACACCGTCTTCGAGATGCTTTTCGAACCAGCGCATATGCCACTGCCGCAGATAGTAGGATCCCATGATCCACCAGTTGCCGTCGCCCCAGTTGAAGACGGTGAGGTCGCCCTTGAGCTTGCCGTTTTCGCCCAGCATCGGCGCCAGCTTGGCCCGCCCCGGCCTGGGCAGCGCACAGGCAAGCAGCCGGTCGAGCCAGGCTTGCGCCCGCGGCCCGCTGATCTCGTAGCGCGAGAAGGCTGATATATCGAGCAGGCCGACGCCTTCGCGCACGCCGCGGCATTCGCGGGCGACGATGTCGAAGGCGTTGGAGCGCTTCAGCGTCGGTGTTTCGACGAATCCCTGCGGCGCGAAATAGAGCGGCACCTCCATGCCCCAGGAACTGCCCCACCGCGCGCCGGCGGCGTCCATGGCGTCATGCGCGCCCGCCGTCTTCAGCGGCCGTCCAGCCGGCAGTTGCTCGTTGGGATAGCTCATGACGAAGCGGCGCGAATAGAATTGCCCGGTCGTCTGCTTGATGTATTCACGGTTCGAGGCGAAGTCGCCGTAGCGGGCGATGTCCATGCCATAGACATCCGCTTCCGGCTCGCCATGGATCATCCATTCCGCGAGCGACTTGCCGACGCCGCCGCCCTGCAGGAAGCCGGCCATGACGCCACACGCGACCCAGTAGTTGGGAACGCCGCGTACCGGGCCGACCAGCGGATTGCCGTCGGGTGAAAAGGTGAAGGCGCCGTTGACCCAGCGCTTGATCCCGGCTGTCTCAAGGCAGGGGTAGCGGCTGAAGCCGAGTGCCAGTTCGCTGGCGATGCGGTCGGTGTCCTCCTGGATCAGCTCGATGCCGTAGTCCCAGGGCGCGCCGTCCATGTTCCAATGCTTGTGGTTGACCTCGTAGATGCCGAGCAGCAGGCCCTTCTGCTCCTGGCGCATATAGGTGAAGCCTTCGAGATCGACGATCAGCGGCAATTCGCGGTCGAGCGCCTGGATCTCGGGCAACGCCTCCGTCACCAGGTAATGGTGCTCCATCGGTGAAACCGGCAGGTCGATGCCAGCCATGCGGCCGACCTGCTTGGCCCACAAACCGCCGGCATTGACGACATGCTCGGCAATGACAGTGCCTTTCTCGGTCACCACGTCCCAGCCGCCGTCGGCGCGGCGATTGAGCTCCAGCACGCGGTTGTGCTCGATGATGTCGGCGCCGCGCTTCCTGGCCGCCTTGGCATAGGCGTGCACCACGCCCGAGGGGTCGATATGGCCTTCGCGTGCGGCGTAGAGGCCGCCCAGCATGCCGTCGGTGTTGAGTATCGGGCAGCGCTGGCGGATCTCGTCGACGCCGACCAGATGGACGTCGTCTATGCCCATAGTCTGGAAGATGCGGTAGGAGGCCTTCAGCCATTCCCAGCGCTCGGGCGCGGACGCGACCGAGATGCCGCCGGTCATGTGCATACCGATATCCTGGCCCGATTCCTTCTCAACCTCGGACAGAAGGTCGATCGTATAGGCCTGCAGGGCGGCGATGTTGGGGTCGGCATTGAGCGCATGGAAGCCGCCAGCCGCGTGCCAGCTCGACCCCGCCGTCAGCACATCGCGCTCGATCAGCGCGACATCGCTCCAGCCGAACTTCGCCAGGTGATAGAGCACTGAGGCGCCGACCACGCCGCCGCCGATCACGATCGCCCTGTATTGGGATTTCATCCAGTCTCACTCCACCCGGTCAGATGGTGAAGCTTATCGTCATTGTACACATGTGTCCAGTATGTCGAGAGCCAACGTGGCGGGAGCGAGGTACAACAAGCGCTGGCCTTTGGGAGACAAACTGCGGGAGTCTTCGGTTACCGGCTGCCGGAAACCGTTTTCCCGACATAGCGCGAAAATTCCTCGACGTCTTGCGCGGACGGTTCCTGGCCGGTGAAGCTGCGCAGATACGCGGCGACATGCGGCAGGCGACTGCTCATCGGTTCGTCGAGTTCGAGCGAATAATAGCCGATCTGCATGAAATAGAGCACACGGGCCCGCACGAATGCGTCTTCCTCCTCGTAGCCATGGCGCATGAACATGCCGCGGATCGCATTGACGCGTTCTTCGTCGGCCTCGTCGAGGGCGCGCCGGATGGCGGGGGAGCGGCGAGCCCAGGCCCGGATCGCGAAATCCAGCCGGGGATCGAACAGTCTCTCGTCGACCCAGCATTCGAAAATGCTCATCACCCCGCGGATGACCGTCGCCGAAGGCCGCTCGGCACGCTCGACGATGAATCGGGTGTTGGTCTGCCGCCAATGGTCCAGCAACTGGTCGAGCAGGTCTTGGCGGCTTTTGAAGTACCAGTAGAAACTCGATCGCGAGACGTCGAGCTGCTGGCCGAGCGTCAGCACGCGGACGCGTTCGACGCCATCCGAGATCAGCGTTTCAAGCGCAAGCTTCAGCCAGTCTTCGCGCGTGGCTTTGATGTTGCCGGTGGCGCCGGCGCGCTGGGTCGTCGTGTCGGTGGCTTCCATTGCCATGACGCATGACATGCTGTCCCGGGCAAATCAAGGCCATGTACATGTGTGTACATGGCCTCATGCAACCGAAACCGAACGATATAGGTTGAATTTAGCCGGGTCGGCAGCAGATGTGTCGGCGATGGCGGCCCTCATCTTCCGCGTCAAAGCGGGGAGGATTTTGTCGCGGCGCGCCAGCCCAGACTTTGCTTCCCCGCAAGGCATTTGTCTGGCAAATACCAATCCGAATGAATGCCGCCGCGCGGCCAAGCAGCAAGAAAGAGACCGACATGACCGTGTTTCGACAGAACCTCATCGATGGCGAATGGACCGGCGATGCTGGCTCCCGCAACATCAACCCTTCCGATACGGGCGACGTCGTCGGCGAGTATGCCTCGGCCGGAGCCGAGCAGGCCAAACAGGCAATCGCCGCGGCCAAGGCGGCTTTCCCCGCATGGTCCCGCTCTGGCCCGCTGGCACGCCACGCCGTGCTGAAGAAGACTTCGGACGAGATAATGGCGCGCAAGGACGAGATTGGCCGCAACCTCGCGCGCGAGGAAGGCAAGACGCTGGCCGAAGGCATAGGCGAGACCATTCGCGCCGCGCAGATATTCGACTTCTTCGCCGGCGAGACCTTGCGCCTCTCGGGCGAGGTGGTGCCCAGCGTGCGTCCGGGCGTCGGCGTCGAGATCACGCGCGAAGCGGTCGGCGTCGTCGGCATCATCACGCCATGGAATTTCCCTATCGCCATCCCTGCCTGGAAGATCGCTCCGGCCTTGGCCCATGGCAACACCATTGTCTTCAAGCCGGCCGAGCTTGTGCCGGAAAGTGCCTGGACCATCGTCGACATCCTGCATCGCGCCGGCCTGCCCAAGGGCGTGCTCAACCTCGTCATGGGCAGGGGTTCGGTGGTCGGTCAGGCCATGCTGGACAGCCCCGACATCAACGCCATCACCTTCACCGGCTCGGTCGGCACGGGAAAACGCGTCGCCGCGGCGAGTGTTGAACACATGCGAAAATTCCAGCTCGAAATGGGCGGCAAGAACCCGCTGGTCGTGCTCGACGATGCAGATCTCGCTGTCGCCGTCGATTGCGCACTGAACGGCGCCTTTTTCTCGACCGGCCAGCGCTGCACGGCTTCGTCGCGTCTGATCGTCACCAGCGGCATCCATGACCGTTTCGTCGACGCGCTCAAGGAGCGCATGGACAAGCTGGTGATCGGCGATGCGCTCGATGCGCAGACCCAGATCGGCCCGGTGGTCGACGCGACCCAGCTCAAGCAGGACGAGGACTATATAGCCATCGGCGTCCGCGAAGGCGCCACGCTTGCCTTCGGCGGCGAACGGCTCGACCGCAAGACGCCAGGCTTCTATCTCAAGCCGGCCCTGCTGACCGAGGCCACCAACGCCATGCGCAGTTCGCGCGAGGAGATTTTCGGGCCTGTCGCCAGCGTCATTCGCGTCAAGGACTATGACGAAGCGCTTGCCGTCGCCAACGACACGCCGTTCGGTCTGACCTCGGGTATCTGCACCACGAGCCTCAAGCACGCCACGCATTTCAAGCGCAATTCCGAAGCCGGCATGGTGATGGTCAACCTGCCGACGGCGGGTGTCGACTTCCACGTTCCCTTTGGCGGGCGCAAGGGCTCGAGCTATGGTCCGCGCGAGCAGGGCCGCTACGCCATGGAGTTCTACACCACGGTGAAGACCGCCTATACGTTCGCCGGCTGATCCCCCTCGAGAAACGGACCGGTGCCAAGCTATGACATTGCAGGACCTCACATGGCTCAACCCGCCGCCGCACCAAGCCTTCGATGGTGACGCGGTGCGCGTGCGCACCGGCAAGGAGACCGATTTCTGGCGCGAGACCTTCTATGGTTTCTGGCGCGACAACGGCCATTTCCTGTATCGGCCGGTGGAGGGCGATTTCACCGCCGAGGTCACCGTCAAGGGCGACTACCAGGTGCTCTACGACCAGGCCGGGCTGATGCTCCGGCTGAGCGAAACGCACTGGATCAAGGCCGGCATCGAATACACCGACGGCCTCGCCTATTTCTCCGTCGTCGTCACCAACGACACCTCGGACTGGTCGCTGGTGGCGATTGCCGCCGGGCCGGGCGGCGTCAGGATCCGCCTGACCCGCCACGGCGAGGCGATCCGCGTCCAGTATCTCGACGCGTCCGACGGCCATTGGAAGCCGGTGCGGCTCGCCTATTTCCCGGTCTCGAAGGCGGTCGATGTCGGCATGATGTGCTGTTCGCCGCAACGCGAGGGCTTCGAGGTCACGTTCTCCGGATTCTCGGTCGGTCCGCCGATCGCGCGCGACCTGCACGACTGAAACCATAGGTTTGCGCGGCTGTGGAACAGGCCGGCAGGACGTTGCGGCCGCCGCAGCGTCCGGGTTAAGCGTTGCCGATGGGCATGTCGCGTTGGCGGGCGAAACTCAAAAAGGCCGTTTATTCCAGGGCGCTGCGATTTCTCGGCGTTCCCCAGGTCTTGTGGTCGCAAGGGATCGGCCATTTCTGCGACTTCGCGGGACCCGGCTGGTATCGCGTTGCACCGACCGAATCGACCCGGAGCGAGGCCTTTTTCCGAAGACACTATGGTGGCGCGCACGGCATTGTCTGGGTGCGCCTGAGCACTCTGGCCAGGGTTCCGCGCAATTGCGATCTCGACACGTTTGCACGAGTGGCCCTGCCGACCATCAAGGCTCCCTTCATCCTGCTGACCACCGATGGCGACGCCTCGGTGCCGTCGGATCTGGCGAAGGACACCGTCGATCGGCTTCTCGCCAATCCCTATCTGGTCTCGTGGTACAGCCAGAACTGCGATGGCGGTCATCCCAGGATAAAGCCGTTCCCGATCGGGCTGGACCTCCACACGCCACGCTCCCTGGCGACGCCCGCCGGTCTGGTGAGGCGGCTGGAAACCCTGCGCGACCAGCAGGGGAACGCGGACCGTCGTCCGCCCAGGATATTCTGCGATTTCAGCATCAGCCGGGGATCCAGCCAGCGTCGCGAACTGCTCGATGCCTTGGACGGATGCCCACATGTGGATTTTCTGGCCAAACGCGTCTCGCAGCGCTCGATCTGGCAGCTCTATTCGCAATATCCGCTCGTGCTCTCGACCGTAGGCAACGGCCTCGACTGTCACCGCACATGGGAGCTGCTTTATCTCGGCTGCATCGTGGTGACCAAGACCTCGCCGCTAGATCCTCTTTATGAAGGCCTGCCGGTCATCATCGTCGACGACTGGCGCGAGGCGCGGGACCCTGATGCGCCGCGACGCTGGATCGAACAGGTCGCGCATCTGACGGACCGGACCTATCTGTGGGAGCGTCTGCGGCCGCAAGCCTATCTGGAGCCGCTGCGCCAGGATCTCCGGCAGGCGGCCGCCTCACCACGGGACGTGTAGGAATTCCAGCTTGGGTAGGCCGACCGGCCGGATACCGAGATCGTTGGCAAGCAGGCCGAAAGCTTCGGTCTCGATCAGGTCGCGATAGGGAATCTCGGGAAAGCGAAGGCCGCCGCGATGCAGCGCGGCATCGACCAGCAGCATGGTTCCGCCGACCGCATCGAGCCCGATAATGTCGAGATGCCTGACATCGCTCAGATGATAGCGGCTTGGTGTCTGCGCGGGCGGCTGGTGAAGGCCGCCGCGGATATCGCGGTAATAGCGATAATCCCTGGTCTGCCGCCTGATGACAAAGCTGTTGAGGTCGAAACTGCCGCCACCGGCGATCTTCACGCAGTTGGGGACCGCGATGCGATGCCCCGCTCCGATCAGACGCTTCAGCGCATCTCCGGGAAACCGCCAGACGTCGATGTCGATCCACAGCGCCCAGTCGTCGTCCTTGTTCAGCCCGTGATCGATCAGGTAGTTTCGTACCTTGGCGATCGCGCCGCGCCGGACGCGTTGCATCCTGGGCTTCGCCCGTTTTGCCCTGTCGAGGCGGGTGCCGACCTGTCTTTGCAGCAGGACGATGTCCCGGTATTTGTTGGTCAATCCAGCAGTCGCAGCCTGCAGTCGCTCCCAGCTTCCGTCCTGGCTGTCGCCCTCGCAGAAGACCAGCTTGATCTTGTCCTTGGGGTAATCGAGCCCGTCCAGCGCATCGAGGAAAGGCTGGATGAGGTCGGCGGCATCGCGCAGCGGAACCAGTATGGCCACGTTTCGGCCAGACGGCGTCGGCGCCGAAAGCACCGCTTTGTCGACGCTGGCTTTCGCTTGCGCTTCATCCAGATACGCGCCGCGCGTCAGGCGATAGCGCAGCCGGTAGGCATGGTTGCGAAGCCTGGTTCCCCATTTTGGCGGTGGCTCCGGGGTCCACCATGTGCCGGCCCAGTGATGGATCGAGAGCGCCGCCGTGGCGTCGCCGGCGTCGCGCTCCGTGGTCCCTTCCGATGTCACCGGCGCGAACAGGCCGGAGGGATAGATGCTGAAGGCCGCCTGGTCGCCATATCCGAGCTGCGCTGAGGTGAGCAGGCAAGGGCCGGTCGCATCGAGCACGTCCTTGGCGGCGGCGAGCCCCGGCATCATCGACAGGAGATGCATCCAGAAAGGATGGCGGGGCGGGCATGCCATGGTTCCATTGAAGAGCAGGTATGGCAGGCCCCGAAAATCCGCCTGTACCATCGCGTGCGAAGCCGGTTCCTTGCACAGCACGACGCGGGTCTCGTCCATGATCGGATCGAAGGGAGCGACGCATTCGCAGTCGATGTCGGCGTAGACCCCGCCAAAATGATGCAACAGCATGTAGCGGGCCGCGTCCGATCGCTGCACGCCGTTGGCGTAACCGCAGAACATCGGCAGGTAGTCAGGGTAGTGCTCGGCCACGAATTCGAGCAACATCCGGTCGCTCCAGAACATCACCTTCCAGTCTGGATTATGCCGCTTCCAGCTGTCGGCATAGGCCTGGAAGCGTGCGGGAACGCTGTCGGTCTTCCATGTCTGGTGCAGGATCTGCGGGATCATCGGCGGCTCATGGGGTGAGGGGAGATGGCTTCTCGTCAATGCCATCACTATCCAGCGCAAGCCCGGCGCGCACGGCATCGCGGATGGCTTGCTGACCGAACCTTGCCCAGACGGCCTGATGCGCGCGCACACGCTGCCGCGACCGGCGCTCGGCGTCGAGGGAAAGTTCGATGGCCATGTCGGCCAGTCCTTCGTCGCTGGCCGACAGCAGCACTTGGTCATTCTCGACCAAGCCGAGGCCCTCGGCCGCGAGCGGCGTCGCGATCACCGGCACCCCCCAGGCCATCGCCTCCAGGATCTTGATGCGTGTGCCGCCGCCCGCCTTCAGCGGGATGATGGTGAGATGCGCGCCGGACAGCAGCGGCGCCACGCTTTCGGGGTTCTCGACGAGCTCGACATCCGGCAATCCGGCCAGCGCTCGCACGTCCGGTTTGGGGCTGCGTCCAGCCAGCACGAGCTTCGCACCGGGCAAGGCCCGGCGGATGCGGGGCAGTATGACCCGGGCCAATCGCTCCGCCGCATCGACATTGGGCGGATAGCCGAGATGGCCGATGAAAAGGATTGCGGGAAAACCGCGATCTTTCGCCGGCTCGACGGGCAGTGTTTCGGGAATGATTTCGACGCCGGGAATTCCATTGGGAACGACATCGATTGGCATCTGGCGCCCGGCAAGATGGACCAGCCTCGAACAATCCTCGTTCGAGCATACCCAGACCCTGTCGGCAAGCGCGAGCGCCTTCCTTTCGAGACGCCTGATGCCAGGTGCCGATGCGACAATGGAGAAGCGCGATGCGGTCGGTTCTCGTCTCATCTGCGCGGACAGGTCGGATTCGACATTGTGCATGTCGAGGATGAGCTGCTTGGCCAGAGGCCGCAAAGGCCGTAGCAGCTTGAACAGGCCGATGCTCTCGACCACGACCGTGTCGGGGCGGAATTCTCGAACGAGTGCCTCCAGCCGGGTCACGGCCGTGCGCGAAATACGATGCTCCGCCCTGATGCGCCACCATCCGATCGAGGCCGTCCGTGGCTCGTCTTCGATCGACAGCGCCTCGATACGGATCCGCGGATCCGGCGCGGTCATGGCAGTGGCCTTGGGCAGCACCGAGGCCAGACAGACCGGTCCCAACGCGGCGGCCGCCACCGCATTGCTATAGTTGCGAAGATCCGCGCCGGAGGTCGGCGGAAACGCTGGCTCGTGGCATACGATCAGCACGCGCTGCCCGGTATGCGCCCGCATGCCGACATCGGGCCGCACGCTCAAAGCGGACGCCCGACGCTTGGCGCCGGAAGCTGCTGCGCCAACTCTATCCCAGACGACATTCACGAGGCCCCCGACGCCACAGAAATCAGCTTCGACTTGTTTAGCCGAACCGGGCGTTCGTCAAGCGCTGGATCGCATCATGGCATCGACTGCCCCTGCCTTGCCAGCCGGTCGCAAGGGCGCCAGCAGGGCCGGGGCCAAGATTATCGCCTGGACCAGGCCAGCCATCGCGCGGCCAGGCGCCGGCGCAACGAGGTAAAACGCGTCCGCCTGTAGGCGTCACCCGCCATCTTGATGCCCTGCGCCTGTGTCGGGAAAGGATGGATGACGTCGGCCAGCGCATGCAGGCCCATGCCCGACTTGATGGCCAGCGTCACCGCGTTGATCATCTCGCCGGCATGGCTGGCGACGACCGTCGCCCCCAGTATGCGGTCGGATCCTTCCCTGACATGGATCTTGACGAACCCCTCCTCCTCGCCGTCCATCACGGCGCGGGCGACATCGTGCATCAGGACCGTGTAGGTCTTGACCGGAATGCCGTCGCGCCGAGCCTCCAGGGGATAAAGACCGACATGGGCTATCTCCGGATCGGTATAGGTGCACCAGGGAACGACGAGTTCACTCAGCTTTTCACGGCCGCGAAACAGGGCATTGCGCACGACGATACGCGCCGTTGCCTCGGCGGTGTGGGTGAACTTGTATTCGAGGCAGACATCGCCCGCCGCGTAGACATGCGGGTTGGTGGTCCGCAGGTAATCGTCGACGGTAATACCGTTGGCGTCATACGCCACTCCCGCCTCTTCAAGGCCCAGGCCATCGACATTGGGCGAACGGCCAACGCCGGTGATGATCTCGTCGACGGAAATCGTCGTCCTGTCGCCGTCCCGCATCAGATCGGCGATCTTTCCGCCATTCTCCGTCCGCACCGCCACCACTTCGGTGTTCAGGCGTACCTCGACCCCTTCCCGGGCCAGCGCATCCGAAAGGATCTGCGCGGCGTCGCGTTCCTCGCCGGGCAGGAACATCGGGTCGCTCTGCGCCAGGATGACTTTCGCGCCAAGCAGGCAGAAGGCCTGCGCTGTCTCGCAGCCTAGTGGGCCGCCCCCGATGACAAGGAGCCGCGGTGGGCAGCTTGTCAGGTTGAACATAGTGCCGTTGTCGAGATAGCCGGCTTCTGCCAGCCCTGGAATCTCAGGCCCGCTCGCATGTGCGCCAGTCGCGACGAGCGCCTTCGTGAAACGCAGGGTCTTGCCGTCGACCAGCACCGTGTCCGGCCCGCCGAAGCGCGCTTCACCGAAATAGAGATCGATGCCATGGCCCACAAGATTCGCTGCGGATTCGGCACGGCTGATCCGCTGCCGAATCTGGCGCATGCGCAACATGGCCCGCTCGAAGTCGACACGAATGGGCTTGGGCGGGTCGCCCCCGAAACTCTCTGCGTCGCGCATGTCGGCATAGAGCCGGGCTGTGCGGATGATCGTCTTCGACGGGACGCCGCCGACATTGACGCACGCACCTCCGATCAGCCCGCGTTCGATCAGTGCGACCTTCGCCCCGAGGCTCGCGGCATCACGCGCCGCGGTCAGGCCCGCCGGGCCGGCGCCGATGACCACGAGATTGTAGCGTCCATCCGGCTCCGGATTTTTCCAGTGTCGCGGATGCGCGCCCCGGATCAGGTCGGCGTCGTTGCGGTCGACGGGGAAGGCGGCCATCCTTTTCGGTTCACGCGGCATCGCGAGCGCCTTGCGTGGAGGGCGCCGGCTGCGACAGCCACCCGCCGGTAAAGCCTGCTCGGTCGAGGCCCCGGCGGATATGCGGGTTGGACCGCATCAGATCCCAGACCAGCCGTGAACGATGGTTCTCGATCATCATCACGGTGATGCCCTGGTCGAGCCCGTAATAGCCTTCCGATATCCAACCGTTGCGACCGAACTCCCGCCGCTTGGCCAATGTCGGATTGAAGCCACTCGGCAGCCGGAAATTGTCGACCACCTCTGGATAGCGCTCGCCAAGATGGCGCAAGGCGGCCAGGCAGATATCAGGCGCGAACGGCAGTGATGCGGGATAGGACCATGGCGCGATCGTGCCGTCATCCGGTCCGAACGGCGCGCCGCGCGCCGCATAGCCGGAAAACCGGTGCCGCCGCCGCTGCACACTGGCCCGGAAGCCGCCTGGTCCATCCCCAGCGGAGAGGCCCCAAAGGTTCTCGCCATAGCCGTCAAAGCCATAAGGATTATGGCGGGCGTAATCCCGGTGCAGGTAGGTCGAGCGGCGGCTGTTCTCGAAATAGTCCGAATTCTTCTCGCGCATGAAAGCGTCGCGGATGCCGGCGAAATCGATCCAGGCATGCGAGAACTGGTGCATGAACAACGGCCCGCCATAAAGCACGTCGTGGCCGTAGATGTTTTCCCACTGATAGGTAGCGGTCCAGGCCTCGTAACTGTCGTTGGAGGTCGGGCGGTCCGGCGAGGCCATCGACAGCACATAGAGGATCGTCGCCTCGTTATAGCCTTCCCAGCCATAGTGGAGAAAGCCGCTCCTGGGCTTCCAGCCCTGGCGCAGCGTCGGGCTGCTGCCTTGGGCCCATTGCCAGTCGACGCGCCTGTAGAGCGCCTCGGCCAGGTGGCGTATCTCGGCCTCCTCGTCATTGTCGCCGGAAAAATAGGCGCCCGCCACCAGCACGCCGGCGATCAGCAAGGCGGTATCCACCATCGACAACTCGCAGCGCCAGACACGCAAGCCGGTCTGCATGTCCAGGAAATGGTAGTAGAAACCCTTGTGGCCGGTGACGTCGTGGCCGCTGCCTTGCGTGCTGTTCCGAAAAAAGCGCAACGCCGCAAGGGTCAGCCGGGCCGCCGCGTCGCGCTCCATCCAGCCACGTTCGACTCCGATCGGGTAACAGGAGAGGGCGAACCCGACAACGGCGATGCTGCAAGGCGAATTCGGCCGTGAGGTGTCGGCGACCAGCCCGTTGTCGGGATTTACGTTTTCCAGGAAATAGTTGAAGGCGGCCCGCTGGTAGCTGTCCACAAGCTCGTCATCGGACAGCGTCCCGAGTTCTGTTTTAGGCAAGCGATGCAAACTCCACTCTGATGGCGGCGATACCTTGGGCCGGAACAGTCAACTCGAACCGGGCCGTGCGGTCGTCCCAGGCAACCGGCTGCTCGTGTTCGAGCATCGCTGAAGCCGCATGCAACTGCTCCAACTGTGACGTGCTCAGATAATCCGGCCTTCCCATCGACATCCACAATGACTTGGCGTTGCCGTTGGTAGCATCGACACGCCGGATCGTTGCCGCGACGGGTCGGCGCGCATTGCGGAGTTCGACGCACACGGTTTCGTCCTCGATCGGATGCCGCGGCAGTGTGAAGTTGGAGATCAGCACGGTCAGCGAATTTTCATCGCGGACGCACCAACTGTCGACAGTTGGGTGACAGCCCCCCATGGACAGGATTTCCGTTCCAAGTTGATGCAGCATTTCAAAGGCACGGTAAGCTGGTTTGGCGATCGCGTGAAGATTCATAAGACCGAAGCCGCCATGAAAGGGAACTGATGGAAAATAGTTCTCTTCGAAAATGTCCGAAAAGGTCCAGTAGCTGTAGCCCTCGACCAGCCCTCGGGCCTCCATGACGGTCTTGACGATGAAGGCGGCGGCATAAGGCTCGTCATGCATTGGATCACGTGGGTTCGAAGACGTGCACCATTCGGTGTAGTAGAGCGGACGGTCGCCTGCCTGCTGCCGCGCGGTCCGCGCTTCCTCATGCAACACGCTTCGCGTGCTTTGCGAAAGTTGGGTCTCGGTATCGTCGCCGGGCTGGCCAAAGGCGTCGGTCGGATAATGATGGGTACTGATAAAGTCGGCCGGAAGGCCGTTTCGGGTACAATAAGCGATGAAGTCACTGATCCAGGCGTTGGCGGCGGTTGCCGGTCCCCCGACCTTCAACCGCGGATCGACTGATTTTAGGGCTTTTGCCGTAAAGGCGTAGAGCTTGAAGTAGTCCTCCTGCTTGCCGCTGCCGAAGGCTTCTAGATTGGGCTCGTTCCAGACCTCGAAAAACCATTGCGTTACCTCGTCCAGGCTATAGCGATCGATCCAATGAGTGGCGAGCTTCGAAATCAGCGTCGACCATTGGTCATAATCGTTCGGCGCGCTGACATTGGCCCGGTAGTGGAAGACGATCTGCCCGGAAGACGACAGCATCGTCGGCATGAAACTAAGCTCAACGAAGGGGCGCATGCCGATCGAGAGCAGGAAATCGAAAATCTGATCGGCATTGAAGAACGAATAGAGCGGCTGGTCGTCCTGGTCGATGAGCGTGCCCATGTCGTCACAGAGCAGGCCGTGAAAACGAACGTGACGAAAACCAAGCTCGTCATGCGCCCGGCGGATCTGCGCTTGCCAGTCCGCGCGCAGTGCGAGCGTCGCGTGGCCGCTGCCGACCGTGTGCTCCCAGAAATGCGGGAAGTCCTCGCCTCGGGCGTCGAGGTCACAGCAAAAGACGGCGTTGGCGGAATCGTGTGAGGGCTTTGTCGCAGACTGTACGCTTTGCATGGCCACTTATACGCGGCACGGCCTCGTTCGTTGCCTTCTCACGCGGATTTGTACTCGTCCCGATCAATAAGTGGCGCGGCCGCCCGAAACGTCGAACACGGCGGCCGTGGTGAAAGAGCATTCCTCGGAGGCGATCCATGAGATCAGCGCCGCCACTTCCTCGACCTCGCCGAAGCGCGCCATCGGAATCTTGGACAACATGAAGTCGATGTGCTCCTGGCTCATCTGCTTGAAGATCGCGGTGCGCACGGCCGCCGGCGTCACGCAGTTGACCGTCACCTTTGTCTTGGCCAGTTCCTTGCCGAGCGACTTGGTCAGGCCGATCACCGCGGCCTTCGAAGTGCTGTAGGCCGAGGCGTTGGGATTGCCTTCCTTGCCAGCGATCGAGGCGATGTTGACGATGCGGCCATAGTTGCGCTCGAGCATGTGCGGCACCAGCGCCTTGTTGCAGTAGAAGACGCCGTTGATGTTGATGTCGATCACCTTTTGCCAGTCCTCGGCCGAATAGGCCCAGGTCGTCATGTTCGGACCGGTGATGGCCGCACTCGTGACAAGGATGTCGACGCCGCCAAGGGCCGTGATCGTCGATTGCGCGGCGGCCTGCACACTTGCCGCATTGGCCACGTCCAACGTCACCCCATGCAGGGAGGGAATGGCGGCTTTCGCCTGTTCGATCTGCGCGGGATCGCGATCCCAGACGCTGACGCGCCCGCCTTCGTCGACGATCCTCTGCGCGACCGCCAGGCCGATGCCCGAGGCGCCGCCGGTGATGACCGCCGACCGACCGGCGAAGCGTCCCGCGAAATTCATCGGCATGTGTTCCCTCTGTCCATGTTGGCTGAAGCCGGCCCGCGTGGTGGCCCGTCCTTGGACTGTGAGGTGACCGTCGATCGAGTTCAAGCCGGCATGAGGCCGGATCGTCTGGGCCAACAACGCCGGATTACGGCGTGTTTCCTTCCAGCTGATCGCGCAGCGCTTCCACCATCGCCACCAGTGCCGGCCCGATTTCAGCATGCGCGCGGGCCTCGGTGATGATCTCGCCGATGCCGCCGCACGTGATGGCGACCAGCGGCGAGCCGTCGCGTGGCCGGAACGGCACGCCGACGGCGTGGATATAGCTGTGCCATGCCCCAAACGACGTCACGTATCCAAGCCGTGCGTGCTGGGCGATGGCGTCCTCGATCGCCGTCGCGATCACGGCTGCCTTATCGGGCTCCGCCTCCTGCAACGCCCGCACGAGACCGTCCCGCTCGTCGGGCAACAGCCCCGCCGCGTAGGCCAGCCCCATCGACGTCTTCCAGATCGGCAGGTACGAGCCCGGATTGAGCCGCAGCGTCACCAGGCTCTCCGATCGGCAATTGGCGAGATAGACCATATTGAGGCTGTCGCGCGTGCCGATCGCCACCGCCGCGCCGGTCTTGTCGGCCAGCGGCTGCATCAGCGGCCTTGCGATGTGGACGACGGCACTGGAACTGAGCGCCGAATAGCCGAGCGCGACGGTCGCCGGCCCCAGGCTGTAGCGGCCGAGGTCCTTGTCGTAGAGGAGATAGCCAAGTGCGCTCAGCGTATAGGTGATGCGCGACACCGTGGCTTTCGGCAGGCCGGTGCGCGCGATGATATCCTGGTTGCCGAGCGAGGCGTCGCCCGGCCGGAAGGCGCGCAATATGCCGAGCCCGCGCACCAGCGACGAGGAAAGCTGGGCTCCTTCGCCGTCAAGTTCCGTATCGTCCCGGGTCGCTCGCTTGCGCACGCTGGCGATCTTTCTGGCGGAGTGTCCACCTGTCGGGCCGGCTCTACCGGCGCGTCAAAAATGAAATTAAATTCCATTTATATTGACAGCGGCTTTTGCAGCCTGTCAATATGTCCCCTCGATGGCATCCTTCAGCGCCTTGTGCCATCTTACGAAGCCCGTCCTTGTGAAGGTAGCCACGTGTCCCGCTATATTTTGCGCCGGCTTATCGCGATGCCGTTCCTGGTGCTTGGCATCGTCACCATCGCTTTCCTGATCACCACGGTGACCAAGGGCGATCCGCTAACGGCAATCGTCGCCGAACAGCAGATGAGCAATCCCGAAGTGGTGGCCGCGGCAAAGGCCCGCTGGGGTTTGGATCGTCCGCTGCCGGAACGCTATATGATATATCTCGGCAATCTGCTGAGCGGCGATCTCGGCACGTCCTTCATCACCAAGCGCAATGTCGGCACCGATATTCTCTACCGCCTGCCGGCAACGCTCGAACTGGTCTTCGCCGCCATGATCTTCGGCACCACGCTCGGCATCGTGCTGGGCGTGCTGGCAGCCTATTTCCGCAACAGCCTGATCGACCATGGCGCACGGCTGTTCGCGCTGTTCGGATCATCGCTGCCGGTGTTCTGGTCCGGCCTCGGCCTGCTCTTCATCTTCTCGGTGGTCGTGAACTGGCTTCCAGGCCCGGGCCGCCTGGATGCCCGTTTGCCGCTGCCGCCCGGCGTCACCGGTTTCCTGACCATCGATTCGCTGCTGGCCGGCAACATCACCGTCTTCAAGGACGCGCTGTGGCACCTGCTTCTGCCGGCTTTCGTGCTCGGCTGGACGGTCTCGGGAACCATATCGCGGCTGGTGCGCGCCAACATGCTCGACGTGATGAGCCGCGAATTCGTGCTCACCGCTCGCGCCAAGGGCGCCAGCGAATTCCGCGTCGTCATCGTGCACGCGCTGCGCAACACGATGGTGCCGACGCTCACCGTCATCGGCTATTCCTTCGCCTATCTGATCACCGGCGCGGTGTTGACCGAGACCATCTTTTCCTGGCCGGGTATGGGTTCTTACGCCGTCGAGGCGGCGCGCGCGCTCGACTTCCCGGCTATCATCGGCGTCACCATCGTCGGCGGCCTCGCCTTCCTGGTCACCAACCTCGTCACCGACATTCTCTATGTCGTGGCCAACCCGCGCGTCAGGCTAAGCTAGAGGCCATGACAGCGATCGTCACAAAATCCCGTTCCGCCGGCATTCCAGAATGGCTGACCGCGCCCTTGCTCATCGGCACGATCGTCATCCTGTTCTGGCTGTTCATGACCGTATTCGCCAATCTGGTCGTGCAGTTCGATCCGCTTGAGATGGTCGCGCGTCGCCTGCAGCCGCCGAGCTGGGCGCACTGGCTGGGCACCGATGCGCTGGGCCGCGACGTGCTGGCCCGAACTCTACACGGTGCTGCGCATTCGCTGCCGATCGCGGTTCTGGTCGTCGTCTCGGCCGTCATCATCGGCTCGCTGCTCGGCGCCATTTCCGGCTTCGTCGGCGGCCTGACCGGCGCTGCGATCATGCGGCTGGTCGATATCACCCTGTCCTTCCCGCCGATGCTGCTTGCCATGGCCGTCGCGGCCTCGCTTGGGCCGGGCCTCGGCAATGCGGCCATCGCCATGGTGCTGGTCTGGTGGCCGGTCTATGCCCGCCTGATGCGGGCCCAGGTGCTGGAGGTGAAGGAGTGCGAGCATGTCGAGGCGGCGATCGCCGCCGGCGCCAGGCCGAGCCGGGTGCTGTTCAAGCACATATTGCCGCTATGCTGGACGCCGGTGCTGATCAGCGCCACCATGGATCTCGGCCAGGTCGTGCTGCTTGCCGCCTCGCTCTCTTTCATCGGCCTCGGCGCCACGCCGCCGACGCCTGAATGGGGCTCGATGATCTCGGACGGCGCGGTGCATTTCTACCAGTGGTGGATCGCTTTCGGCCCCGGCGTCGCCATCCTCACCATCGTGCTCGGCTTCAACTTCATCGGCGACGGCCTGCGCGATATTCTCGATCCAAGGTCGGACTAGGCGATGAGCGCACAGCTATCTTCAGCGCGCTCCGGCGCCATCGAAAAGCCAGCCGATCCGCTGCTGTCCATACGCGGCTTGCGGGTCGGGTTCCGCAAGGCCGGCAGCCAGTTCGAGGCGGTGCGCGGCATCGACCTCGACGTCGCCAAGGGCGAGGTGGTCGGCATTGTCGGCGAGTCCGGTTCGGGCAAATCGGTCGGCATGCTCGCAGCGCTTGGCCTGACATCGAAAAACGCGGTCGTCACCGGCTCGGTCCGCTTCAAGGGCGACGAACTTGTCGGCAAACCGGCGCGCGAAATGCGCAGGATCAGGGGCGCGCGCATCGCCATGATCTTCCAGGACCCGCTCTCCTCGCTCAACCCGGTGATGACGGTCGGCGCCCAGATCGCCGAGGCGGTCAGGCTGCATCAGCGCCTGACCCACAGGCAGGCCATGGCGCGCGCGGTGGAACTGCTCGCCCTGGTCGCGATCCCGCAGCCGGAGCGCCGGGTCAGCCAGTATCCGCATGAATTCTCGGGCGGCATGCGCCAGCGCGCGGTGATCGCCATGGCGGTTGCCAACGATCCCGATCTCCTGATCGCCGACGAGCCGACCACCGCGCTCGACGTCACGGTCCAGGCGCAGATCCTGAGCGTGCTGCGCTCGTTGCAGGAACGTCTCGGCCTCGGCCTGGTGCTGATCACCCATGATCTCGGCGTCGTCGCCGGCCATGCCGACCGCGTCGCCGTCGTCTATTCCGGCCGCGTCGTCGAGCAGGCAACGGTCTCCGACCTGTTCGCCGACCCGCGCCATCCCTATACGCGCGGCCTCATCGCCTCGATCCCCAATCTGGAGGAAAGCCGCGAGCGGCTGTTCTCGATCGAGGGTTCGCCGCCGGCCCTCGGCCGTCTGCCCGGCGGCTGCGCCTTCCATCCGCGCTGCATCCATACCGAAGCCCGTTGCCGGGAACAGGACCCGCCGCTGCTCGACCTGGGTGGCCGCTTCTCCGCCTGTCATTTCGCCACGACCTTGCCGCCTTTCCACAGCGCCTCGCCGGCGTCGGCAAGTCTCGAGACTGGAAGCATAGCCCCATGAGCGCAGTGGCCGAACACAAGATCGAAGCGGCATCGGCCCAGACGCCGGCGCTGTCGGTCCGCCATCTCGTCAAGGATTTCCCGGTTCGTGGCGGCCTCGTCTTCGACCGCGCCGTTGACCATGTGCGGGCGGTCGCCGATGTCTCCTTCGATCTGGGCGCGGGCGAGACGCTCGGCCTCGTCGGCGAGTCCGGCTGCGGCAAGTCGACCCTCGGACGCTGCCTGATGCGGCTGATCGATCCGACCAGTGGGGAAAGCTGGTTCCGTGGCCAGAACCTTCTGGCATTGAATCACGAGGACATGCGCCAGATGCGGCGCTACATCCAGCTCGTCTTCCAGGACCCTTACGGATCGCTGCATCCGCGCATGCGCATCGCCGACAACATTGCCGAGCCGCTGCGCATGAGCGACATGTCGAAGGCCGACCGCCGAGCGCGCGTCGCCGAACTGCTCGAATTGGTGCGGCTCAATCCGGAGCACGGCAAGCGCTATCCGCATGAGCTCTCCGGCGGCCAGCGCCAGCGTGTCGTCATCGCCCGCGCGCTCGCGCTCAACCCGCAAGTGGTGATCCTCGACGAGCCGGTCTCGGCGCTCGACGTATCGGTGCAGGCCGGGGTGCTGAACCTGCTCAAGGATATCCAGCAATCCTTCGGCACCTCCTATCTGTTCATCGCCCATGATCTTTCGGTCGTGCGCCACATCTCGCACCATGTCGCGGTGATGTATCTCGGCAAGATCGTCGAGATCGCGCCGGCGGCGGAGCTCTATTCCCGCTCGCTGCATCCCTATACGCAGGCGCTGCTGTCGGCGGTGCCGCTCGCCGACCCGCAGAAGGAGCGTAAGCGCGAACGGATCGTGCTGTCGGGCGATGTGCCGAGCCCGCTCAACCCTCCTTCCGGCTGCCGTTTCCGCACGCGCTGTTTCAAGGCGCAGGCGATCTGTGCCTCGGTCGAACCGCCGCTTGGGCCATCCGCCGACAAGCATCGCGTCGCCTGCCATTTCCCGGAACCCGTCAACGCCTTCAAGGCCGCCTGACGAGCCTGCAATGGCGGTCGCCACTTTATCCGCGAAGGAATCTCGATCGTGACTGAACACCATCCTGACGATGCCGGCACGGCAAGCCGCAAGCGCCTGCCGCTCCAAGGCATCAAGGTGCTCGATCTCTCTCGCGTGCTGGCTGGCCCTTGGGCGACGATGAGCCTTGCGGATCTCGGCGCCGAGGTCTGGAAGATCGAGAACATCGATGGCGGCGACGACACAAGGGCCTGGTCGGTTCCGAGCTACAAGGGCGTCTCGACCTATTATCTCTCCGCCAATCGCGGCAAGCAAAGCATCGCGCTCGACATGAAGAGCCCGCAAGGCTTGGCGATCGTGCGTGAACTCGCCGCCAAGGCCGATATCGTCGTCGAGAATTTTCGCGCTGGCACCGCCGATCGCCTGGGTGTCGGGTTCAAGGATCTCAGCGCGTCCAATCCGGGGCTGATCTACTGTTCCATTTCGGGCTACGGCCAGACCGGCCCCGATGCCAACCGGCCCGGTTATGATTTCGTCATGCAGGCCGAAAGCGGCCTTATGGCCATCACCGGCGAGAGCGACGGCGAGCCGATGCGGGTCGGCGTCGCCATCACCGATGTGGTCTGCGGCATGGTTGCCACCCAGTCGATTCTGGCCGCGCTCTTTGAACGGGCGACGACCGGCGAGGGCCAGTTCCTCGACCTGGCGCTGATCGATTGCGCGCTCTCGCTGCTGATCAATGTCGGCAGCGGTTATCTCAATACCGGCCGTGAGGTGGCCCGCTACGGCAATGCGCATCCCACTGTCGTGCCTTACCAGATATTCGAGACGTCCGATGGCCGCTTCGCGCTGGCCGTCGGCAACGACCGGCAATTCGCCGCGCTCTGCGAGAAGGTTGTGCGACTGCCGCATTTGGCGAGGGATGAACGTTTCATCAAGGCAGGCGCGCGCGCAACCAATCGTGAGGCGCTGATCCCTGAACTGGCGGCGGCCTTCAGGACCAAGACGCGCGACCATTGGATGGCGGCCTGCGCCGCGGCCAGCGTGCCTGCCGGCACGGTGAAGTCGATCCCGGAAGTCTTCGACAGTCCCAATGTCCGCGAACGCGGTCTCGTGCAGACCTTGCCGCACCCGCATCTCGGCTCCGTCGCCATGGTGCGCCCGGCGCAGGGGCTGGCCGCGCAACTGACCGCCGACTTCACCGCGCCGCCGATGTTGGGCCAGGACACCGAGGCGGTGCTGACTGAAGTGCTCGGCTACAGCGCCGACAGCATTCGCGACCTGGTGGGCTGTGGCGCCATCGGCATCTACACGCCCGCTGCCGAACCTGTTTCCGCCTGACTTTTACGGAGCCTGCCATGTATCCCGACGTCCTCCTCCACATCAATGGCGCGTGGCGTCCGGCTCGCAGCGGCCGGACCATGCCCATTGTCAACCCGGCGACGGAAGCCGAGCTCGGCGCGCTCGCCCATGCAGGCACCGACGATCTCGACGAGGCGCTCGCGGCCGCAGCAAAGGGCTTCGAAACCTGGCGGCGCGTGTCGGCCTTCGATCGCTCCAAACTGATGCGCAAGGCTGCAAACCTGCTGCGTGAGCGCAACGAACACATCGCCACGCTGATGACGCTGGAACAGGGCAAGCCGATCGCGGAATCGCGCATGGAGGCCTTCGCTGCGGCCGACATCATCGACTGGTTCGCCGAGGAGGCGCGCCGCGCCTATGGCCGCATCGTGCCGGCGCGCCTCGAAGGCGTCAGCCAGTCCGTGGTCAAGGAGCCTGTCGGCCCGGTTGCCGCCTTCACGCCATGGAACTTCCCGCTCAACCAGGCGGTGCGCAAGCTGTCGGCCGCACTTGCAGCCGGCTGTTCGATCATCGTCAAGGGTCCGGAGGAAACGCCAGCTTCGCCGGCCGAACTGGTGCGCGCCTTCGTCGATGCCGGCCTGCCCAGCGGTGTCGTGCAACTCGTCTACGGCACGCCATCCGAAATCTCTGCCTATCTCATCCCGCATCCGGTGATCCGCAAAATCTCCTTCACCGGCTCGACGCCGGTCGGCAAGCAACTGGCGTCGCTTGCCGGGCTGCACATGAAACGCGCGACCATGGAGCTTGGCGGCCACGCGCCGGTCATCGTCCTGCCCGACGCCGATCTCGACCGCGCGGCCCGCTCCATGGTGGCGTCGAAATTCCGCAATGCCGGCCAGATCTGCGTTGCGCCGACGCGCTTCCTCGTCGACCACGCCGTCTACGACGAGTTCGTCGGCCGCTTCGCCGAGGCGACAAGCCGGATCAAGGTCGGCGACGGCCTTGCCGAAGGTACCACTATGGGCCCGCTAGCCAATCCGCGCCGCGTCCAGGCGATGGAGGACCTGGTGCACGACGCCGTGCAGAAAGGCGCCGAACTCGTTGCCGGCGGCAAGCGCATCGGCAACTCAGGCTATTTCTTCGAGCCGACCATCCTGTCTGGCGTAGGTGTCGATGCCCGCGCCATGAACGAGGAGCCGTTCGGTCCGCTGGCATTGATGACGCCGGTGAACGGTCTGGACGAAGCGCTCGCCGAAGCCAACCGGCTGAACTACGGCCTTGCCGCCTATGGCTTCACCCGCTCGGCGGCGAGCGCGGCAAAAATGTCGTCTGGCATCGCCAGCGGCATGGTGTCGATCAACCATTATGGCCTGGCGCTGCCGGAGGTGCCGTTCGGCGGCATCAACGATTCCGGCAACGGCACTGAGGGCGGCGCCGACGCGCTGGAAAGCTATCTCAACGCCAAGTTCGTCTCGCACCTGCATGCGGAGTGAGACGAAGCCGGCTTACTTCTGCTAGCCGCCAATCACTTCTGTTGGCCATAAGTCTTGTAGCGTCCGCGAATGGCGGCGAGCTCGGTCTCGTTGATCAGTACCGGCGTGCCAGCCCCGCGTGCCAGCAGATATTGCCGCGCCAGTGTTTCGAGCTTGACGGTGCGTATGAGCGCGGTGTCGAGATCGCCGGCGAAGGCGATCATGCCGTGATTGGCGAGCAGGCAGGCGGTGCGGTCCTTGAGCGCGACAACGGCCGCCTTGGCCAGGTCGCTTGACGCGAACAGCGCATAGTCCGAGCAGCGCACATCGTCGCCGCCGAAGCCCGCCACCATGTAGTGGAACAGCGGCAGCCCCTCGCGCAGGCAAGACAGGGCCACGCAATGGTCGGGATGGGCATGCACCACGGCGCCGGCGTCCGGGAAGGCCTTGTAGATTTCGGCATGCATCTCCCATTCGCTCGATGGCCTGAATGGGGCGTCCCAGGACCCGTCGAGCCGCATCGGCACCATCTGCTCGGGCCGCAGGGCTTTCGTGGCAATCCCGGTCGGCGTGATCAGCATGCCGTCCGCCGTGCGCACGCTGATATTGCCGGTCGTGCCGACATTCATGCCGCTGGCGTCCAGCGTCTCGGTCGCCGCTATGAGCGCCGCGCGGGCGGTCTCGGTATCCATCAAGATGCTTTCCCTGTGATGGTCTTAATCGGCGGCCATGCGTCGATGGCCGGCGCGATGGCGCTCGACCGTGTCATGTCTTGCAGAACATCGGCGAAGATGTCGGGACCGCCGAGCTTTCCCGATTTCAGCATCAGCGCCAGTGGATCGTTGGACCGACCGGGGAGGTGGGCGATGGCGCGCGACAGGCCTGGCCCCTCATAGGCGCCCATGGCGATCCGGTCGATGCCGAGCGCCTTGACCACCGATCCGGCCGTTTCGCCGCCGGCAACCACGAGCCGGCGCACGCCGAGTTCGCGCACCAGTATCCCTGCGATATCGGCCAGGATTTCTTCTGCTTTCGCCGCGACCGTCTCGCGGCCATGCGCCTGTTGCAGCGCTTCGACGCTTGCCTGCGGCACCGTCGTGGCGATGGCGATCATCTTCTCGGGCAGATGCCGTTCGGCGAAGACGCGCGCCTGCGCCACCACGTCGGCGCCGGCGAAGGCGCTGGCGAGATCGATCGTAAGCAGTGGATTGCCCTGTGCGAAGCGGTCGAGCTGTTCGATGGTGCGGTCGGCCACGCTGCCGGCCAGTACCGCCGCCGGTCCGTTCACGGCCGGCAGTCCCGCTGGCACGAGGTCCTTCCTGTCGATGAGGCCATGCGCCAGCCATGCCGGCGGCAGATGTGCCGCGACCGAGGAGTTGCCGGTCATCAGCGGCAGGTCGAAGCCGGCCTCGGCGATTGCCGCCAGGTCGCGTTCGCGGATCGTATCGGTGACCAGCAGCGTCTCGCCACGCGCGCTTTTCTCCCGCACGGCGGTGCGGATTGCTTCCGGGCCGGCATCGACGGTGAGGTAAGGCACCAGTCCGGCCTTGCCCTTGCTTTGCGCTTGCAGCACGCGGACCAGATTGGAGTCGGTCATCGGCGTCAGCGGATCGAAGCGCTTGGGCGATTCGGCCAGCAATTGCATGCCGCCGAACATATGGCCCTGATAGACCGTGCGGCCGGTTTCGCAGAGCGCCGGCGTGAACAGCGTCACGCCACCGCCGAGCCGTTGCAGCAGCCCCTCCGCGCACGGGCCGATATTGCCGGCGGGTGTTGAATCGAACGTGGCGCAATATTTGAAGAAGATCTGCCGGGCGCCCGCTTCGACCAGGCGGTCGGCGGCTTCGAGCACCTGGCGCACCGCGTCGGCGGCGGCGATCACGCGGGTTTTGAGCAGGATCACATGCGCTGTCTTGCCCGGCAGGATCGGCGCCTCCAGCCCGACCGTGCATCCGGTTGCGACGCCGCGCGCCGCCAGCATCGAGGCGAGCTCCGTGCCGCCGGTCAGGTCGTCGGCAATGGCGCCGAACAGGAGAGGTGGCTTCGACATCGTCATGCGGCTCGTTTCATGCTTGTGCCCGCCCGATGCCGGTGGCCAGGCTGTTCGTGATATCATATACACGGCCCGCGCGCCGTGGACGACGACGGCGCGACCGCAAGGACGGAGACTGAATGTGACTGCTTCCATCGCGCCGATCGCGCGCGACAATCTGACCACCCGCGTTTACGAAGAGCTTCGCCGCGCCATGATGGAAGGCCGGTTCTGGCCAGGCCACCGCTTCAAGATTCGCGATCTTGCCGCCAGCCTCGAAGTGTCCGAGACGCCGGTGCGCGAGGCGCTGATGCAGCTGGTGCGCGAGAAGGGCCTGGAGATGGAAGCGGGCCGCTCGATCACCGTCGCCCAGTTGTCGCTCGCCCAGTACCTGGAGCTGCGCAGCATCCGCCTGCACCTCGAAGGCATGGCGGGCGCCGCCGCGACGACGCGCATCGAGCCGCGCGAGATCGACCGTCTGGCAGTGGTGCATGAGAAGTTGATTGCCAACGAGGACAATGGCCGCTGGTTCGAAGCCGTTCGCGATAACTGGGAATTCCACCACTCGATCTACCAGGCGGCCGGCATGCCGGAACTGCTCGCCATCATCGAGGGCATCTGGCTGCGCAACGGCCCGCTGGTCAATTATCAGTATCCGCACGCCAGGCCGACCTATGACGGCCGCCATAGGCATCTCGACATCCTGGATGCGTTGCGCGCCCGCGACGAGAACGGGGTGCGCAAGGGCATCCAGCAGGACATGCTCGAAGGCGGCCGCCTGCTGGTCAAGGTGCTGGAACGATTGAACGACGGCTCGGTCACGCCCGAGGAGCTGCGCGCGGCGGCCCAGAACGGCCGCCTGGTTTCGGCGGCCGGCTGAACGGACTGCTTCTCCGCGCCGCATGACGCCGGCTCACGCCAGCTGTGCCGCCGCGGCCATGCCGGCGTCGGCCGCCTGGAGCACCAGGTCGATGTCGCGGTCGGTATGCGCGGCGCTGAGGAACATATTGTGCCTGGGGTGGAAATAGGCGCCCTCGCGCAAGGCGGCCGAGCAGAAGGCGTCGGCCTTCTTGAACTCGGCATCGCCGTCAAAGAGCACCATCGGCATTGACACCGGGCCGGTCTGGCGAAGCGACAGACCGTGCTTCTTCGCCGCCATGCCGAGACCCGTCCTCAGTTTCTCGCCGGCCGCATTCATGGCGACGATCGCCTTGGTGTCGCGCAACGTCCTGACGGTGGCGATCGCCGCCGCCATCGAGACCGCGCCATACCAGAACGATCCCGTCACATAGACCTTGGTCGCGGCTTCGCGGAAACGATCGGTGCCGGTGATGGCGGCCAGCGGATAGCCGTTGGCGATCGCCTTCGAGAAGGCGGACAGGTCCGGCCGCACGCCGAGCGGTTCCCAACTACCGCCGAGGTCGATCCGGAAGCCGGCCCTGACATCGTCGACGATCAGCGCCGCGTCGGCGGCGCTGGTGAGTTCGCGGGCGCGCCTGGCGAAGGCTGATGTCGGCAGTTCCTGGTCGCGGGCAATGTCGTGCCGGAAGGCCGTAACGACGATCGCCGCGAGGTCGTTGCCGGCCTGTTCCACGGCTGCTTCCAGACTGGCGACGTCATTGTAGTCGAAATGGATGAGATGAGCCCGGTCCTCCGCCGTGACGCCGGCGAGCGAGGGCGTGCACCACGGCACCGCGCCATGATAGGAACCGCGCGCGACCAGCACCTTGCGCCGGCCGGTGCCGGCGCGCGCGATCGTCACGCAGGCCGTGGTGGCGTCGGTGCCGTTCTTCTGCAGCATCGCCCAGTCGGCATGGGCGACAGTCTCGACCAGCAATTCGGCGAGCTCCACCAGCACTTCGCCGGGGCCGTTCATCGCGTCGCCGAGCTTGCGCTGCCGGGCCGCCGCTTCCTCGACGACCTGATGGTGATGGCCAAGAATATTCGGTCCCCAGCTGCACATCAGGTCGACGTATTCGCGTCCGTCGACGTCCCAGACGCGGCAGCCATCGGCGCGCTCGAAGAACTGCGGATAGGCGGAGCCGAGATAGCGCGTGGCCATGTGTCCCCACATCCCGCCCGGGATGACCGAGGCGGCGCGCTCGCGCAGCATCTGGTCCTTGGAGTTGATCAGGGAAGGCATTGGGGCGTCTCCGCTCTTTGATATATCATATATTAGATTTGAATGTCGAAGGACCGGGATTTTCGATTTTTCCGGTGGAAAACGGGGAGGCGCGGCGCCTCCCCGTCATCTCGTCGTTCAGTGGCTGAGCTCGGCCAGCGGCAGGTTGCAGCAGGCGCTGTAGCGCACGCCCTTGACGTCGGACTTGTAGGCCAGGATCAGGTTCGGGCTGACCAGCGGCAGGATAACCCTGTCCTTGATCATCTCCTCGCCGGCCTGGTGCCAGAGCTTGGCGGCCTCGTCGCCGCTCGCCGCGAGTGCCGCCTTGTAGAGTTCGGACTCCTTCGGGTTGAGCACCGACGGCTCGCGTTCCGCACCGGCGCGGCGCGCCCACGGGCTGCCCTTGGTCATGGCGAAGTACTCGATGTATTGCGAGGTGCCGTAATAGTCCGGCGCGTAGAACACCGCCGTCATCGGAATGCCATCGCCATTGATGCGCTCGCGCCAGTTGGCGAAGGGGATCGGCTGCAGGTCGAGCTTGATGTTGACCTTGGCCAGATCCTGCTGGACCTTCTGCATGAGGAGCGACAGGTCGACGCCGTAGACGTTCATGCCGGGGAACGCCGCTTCCATCTCGAAGCCGTCGGCATGGCCGGCCTTGGCCAAAAGCTCCTTCGCCTTGTCGAGGTCGTAGGGCTGCGCTTCGAAGCCCGAGCCGCCGGGGAAACCGAGCGGGATCGGCGCGCTGATCAACTGACCCTCTGAGCCGATGGTGAAGTCGAGGATGCTGGGGCGATCGAGCGCCAGCGAGATCGCTTCGCGCACGTCAGGCGTCAGCGGCACTTTGTTGGCCTTGGCGCCCGGCGACAGCGCGACATAGATGAAGTTGTAGGACGGCACCGTCTCGATCTTGACGTCGCTGCCCGTCATCGTCTTGGCCGTGTCCGGATCGATCTGCATGGCGATATCGGCGGTGCCGCTCTGCAGCATCTGCGCCTGCGCCACCGCGTCCTTGGTCTGGCGGATGACGACTTCGCTCAGAGCCGGCGCCTTGCGCCAGTATTTGTCGTTGCGCACCAGGCGCACTTCCGAATTCGGCTCATAGGATTTCAGCACGAAGGGCGCGCTGCCGGCCGAATGCGCCAGGAACCAGGCCTCGGCATTGTCGGTGGTGGAGGCATCCGCACCGGCCTTGGCGCCGGCTTCGGAAGCGACCTTGCTGTTGACGACGGCGGTGTAGGGTGCCGCGGCGATGTTGAGGAACTCCGATGATGGCGCGACCATCTTGACCACGACCGTATGCGCGTCTGGCGTCTCGATCGAGGCGACATTGTCCATCAGGAACGAGGCACTGCCCTTGAGGTTCTTCAGCCGCTCCCACGACCACTTCACGTCCTTGGCCTCGACCGGCGAGCCGTCGGCGAATTTGGCGGCCGGATCGAGCGTGAAGGTGAAGCTGGTCTGGTCCGCATTGCCTTCCCATTTGGAAGCGAGCAGCGGGATCAGCTTGTTGTCCTTGTCCAGCGTCAGCAGCGATTCATAGACGCTGGAATTGTAGATCTGGCAGGTGTCACAGAAAGCGCGATGCGGATCGAGCGAGTTGAGGTCGATGTTGCGCGCGATCACCAGCGGCTTCTCGTCCTGCGCGAAGGTGGCAGGTGCCCAGAAGGCGCTGGTGGCCATGAGCGCGGCGGCCAGAAGGGGCGCCCTGGTCTTGTGTCTTGGTATGATGGTCATTTCGGTTCTCCCATTTTCTTGTCTGATCTTCGTGGCAATGCGTCTGCTCTACCCGCCCACGCCGGTGAGGGATCGAAGCGCGGCTCGTACCTTCTCGGCGCCGCCCAGTGCGGCCCGGTTGAGTGGAGCCGAGACGACGGGGGCCGATAGACTTCCCGTCACATGCAGGATCTCGTGGTCGAGATAATCGAACACGCGGTCCTGAATCTCCTGTGTCAGCCGGCCGCCGAGCGACAGCCCGCGCTGCACCTGTTCGACGACGGCGACCCGGTTTGTCTTGCGGATCGAGGCTTCCACCAACGGCCAGTCCAGCCCGGTCGGGTCGAGGCTGCGCAGGTCGATGATTTCGGCATCGACGCCGGTCTCCTCGACCACCTTCGTGGCGACAGCGACCATGCTGGCGCTTGTGAGCAAGGTGCAGGCATTGCCCGGGCGGACCACCTTGGCCTTGCCAAGCCGCACGCAGTAGTCGCGGTCGTCGGTGGGAACAGGGCCTTCGCTCGGGAACAGTTCGACATGCTCGATGATGACGACCGGATCGTTGCATTTCAGCGCTGAATTCATCAGGCCGATGTAATCGAAGGGTGTTGTCGGTGCGACGATGCGCCAGCCCGGATAGAGCGCGAACAGGCCGGACGGATCGCCCGAATGCTGCGACCCGTAGCCGGTGTGCGGCGAGACGCGTACGCGGACCACGATCGGCACGGGAAAGCCGCCGCCGAACATATGGCGCACCTTGCTCACCGCGTTGAACAACTGGTCGGCCGCGACCAGGCAGAAGTCGCCGAACATGATCTCGACGACCGGCCGCAAACCACAAAGCGCTGCGCCCAGCGCCACGCCGACAAAACCGTTCTCGGCGATAGGCATCGCCAGCACGCGTTCGGGCCAGCGCTCCAGCGCACCCTTGGTGGCGCCCGATACGCCGCCGCGCAGCCTGTGCACGTCCTCGCCCATGATGATGATGCGCGGATCCTGTTCCATGGCCCGCGCGATGACTTCCGACGCGGCGGCCATGAACTTGACCGGCCTGGTCTCGGCCGGCGGCACGTCCTCGATTTCCAGGAAATGTTCGCCCTTGAGTTCCGACAGGTCGCCGCGGATCTCGTTGTCGACGGCACCCGCATCCGGCCACAGACGATCGGGAATGCGCAGCGCATTGCCGCTCATTTCGGTAAGCGTATCTGCCGCGGTGTCGACCACCTCCATGACGCGCTGGTCGAGCGTGGCGAGATCCGCGGGTTTGAGGATGCCCATTGCCTTCAGCCGCGTGGCCATGGTGACAAGCGGATCGCGCGCCTTCCAGGCATCCTCCTCGGCTCGCGTACGGTAGCCGAATTCGCTGCCGGGCCGGGCGCCGCTCTGGTGCAGGAAACGGTAGCAGAGCGCCTCGACCAGCACCGGGCCACCGTCTTCCTCAATGACCCGGCGCGCCTCGCGCATGGCGTGGTGCACCGCCACCACATCCATGCCGTCGCATTCGATGCCGCGGAAGCCCAGCATCGGCCCGCGCGAGGCGAGCCGCGTCTCGCGCGTCTGTTCGTTGACATGGGTGGAGACGGCATAGAAGTTGTTTTCCGCAAAGAAGATCACCGGCAGCCGGTAGAGCGCGGCGATGTTCATCGCCTCATAGGCCGGGCCCGCCATCATCGTTCCGTCACCGAAGAAGGCGACCGAAATGTTGCCGGTCCCGAGCAGCTTGTCGGCCAGCGCATAGCCGGCAGCATGCGGCAGGTTGCCGCCGATGATGGCGCTGGTGCCGGGAATGCCGGAAGCGTCGTCGCGCATGTGCATCGAGCCGCCGCGGCCGCCGCAATAGCCAACGGTGAGCCCCATGATCTCGGCCATCAGGCCCCGCACCGAGCCCTGCATGCCCGTGTTGAAATCGTCACGCAGGGGGTCGAATCCCGCTGGCGTCTGGGCATTGACCAGCTTGGCCAGCACCTGATGGTGGGCGCGGTGCGTGCCGTTGATACGGTCGCCGGTGCCAAGCATCGACATCGCGCCGACCGCGGTCGCTTCCTGTCCGATGCTGGCATGAGCCGGCCCGTGCACCAGCCCGGCATTGGCGAGATCGAGCACCTTCTCTTCGAAACGGCGGATCAGCAGCATCTGATGATACCAACTCACGAGGCCCGACGCCTCGGCGGCGTTCCAGTCGGAATCGTCGACGTCGAGCCGCAACCAGGGCGCCGAGGGCTGGATCGCTGTCTGCTGGACCATTTACGCTAGTTCCGCTTCGGTAGATGATATATCAAATATTCTCTATGTCGGTTGTCGAGGCTCATTCCAGGGCATGTCATCGGTTCGCGGGGTTCGGCAGACAAATGGAATTAAATTTCATTTTCTACACAAAGCCGAGACTAAGCCGGGACGGCGCCGTTCCGCAAGTGGAATTTTCGGGCATGACCGGGGCCTTCCCGGGCAGTCGCCGAGGCTTGGCATCACGACGCCCAATCGCCGGATAGCCGCAGACGACATTTCCAGGCCATCTCTCGGCGATCGCCCGGCTGTAAGACAAGGTGACCGGATTTGCCATTGAGCATGGGGTGCGATAGGTTATATTGCACTGCACAATGGAGACGCCGTTTCTTGTACGCCCCTGTTTGCGGAAATGCCGGCCGGTTTGCAGCCTGTCGGTCCGGGGTCGTGTCGACGGGACCCTTTAGATGAAAATTCCCAAATCCCTGCTGGTCGATCCCGAGAAGAACTCGGTCTATGGCAGCTTTGCCGTTGCCGTCTCGATCTGGGCGTTTTCCTATTCCGTGATTTTCGGCCAGGTGATGATCCTGGCCTATTACGCGGTCTGGCTGCCGCTTGTCGTGGTCGACTACCGGCGGTTTCTGCGGCAGTTGTCCAGCGCCTGGCTGCCGTTGCTGTTCGTGGCCTATGTCTGCTTCTCGGTTTTCTGGTCGCAGGCCCCCGGCATCACCGCGAGAACTGCGGTCCAGTACCTGTCCCACATTGCCTGCGCCTATGTCGCGGCGCGCACCATCAGCGTGCGGACCCTGACGCTGGGCGCCTTGGTCGGGATATTCTTCGTCATGCTCTACTCCCTCAAGGTTGGGGCCTATTCCGAGGATGTCCTTGACGGCACCTACAATTTCGTCGGCGCCTTCGCCTCCAAGAACCAGATCGGTTTCGTCGCCTCACTCGGCATTTATTTCTCCGTGGTGTTCCTTGCTTTCTTCCGGCGTGGCCGGCTGAGCTTCATCCTCACCGTGCCTGTCGTGCTGCTGTCGGGCTACCTCCTGGCCATCGCGCATTCGGCGACGTCGACCGCTTCGATCCCTGCGGTGCTTGCGTTGATCGTGCTGCTTGCCATGAGCAAGCTCCTGTCGCGACGCTATCGCCGGGTGATCTTCCTGGTCGGTGCCGGGCTGATCGTCGTCGTGGCTTTCGTTGCCCTCAATCTTGGGCTGATGGATTTCGTGCTTGGCATCTTCGGCAAGGATTCGACGCTCACCGGGCGGACCTATCTGTGGGAACAGGGCTGGAACGCCGCCATGCGGTCGCCCATCCTCGGTGTCGGCTACGCCGCCTACTGGGTGCAGGGCTTCGCGGAGGCGGAGCGGCTGTGGAACGAATTCTACATCACCACCCGCACCGGCTTCCACTTCCACAACACCTATGTCGAGGCGCTGGTCGAACTCGGCTTCACCGGGGCGGTGATGATCTCGCTGATCATGTTGCGCTCGCTTCTCGGCCATCTCACGGCGGTGATGTTCAAGTCGTGGCAGGCCGATTCGGTTGTTCTCATCGGCGTGATGGTGCTGCTGCTCATCCGTTCCTTCGTCGAGGTCGAGATCCTCAACCCTTACATCATGGGCTCGTTCCTGATGTATTTCTCCTTCTTCAAGCTGGCGCGCCTGCCGGTGACCCGCGCCCGGTGGTCGCCGGCATTCGAGCCGGCGGATGCGAGCAGGGGTGACGCGGCATGGCCCCGCCATGCCCGCCGCCCGGCGACCGCCGCCGATCAGGCGTGAGCCGTCGGAGGAACGATCTCATCGTCCGCGTCGGAATCGGTCGTCGGAACCAGCCATTTCCGATTTCCGGCCATATGGAGCCGGCGGCTGGCCAGTTGTGGATCAGCGCTCCCAGCCCGGCGCGAAGGGATAGCGATGCGACCACAGGCTCGCCAGCCGGGGGTCCGCATCAACCCGGCTTACGGCATCCGCCAGGGACGGCGCCACTTCATTGAAACGCCGCCGCCCCGGCGACCATCTGGAAGCAGTCGCCACATAGAGGTCGAGCACGGACAATTCCTGCCCCAGAAGGTACCGGCCCGGCCGCAACTGGTTGCCCATGAATGCCCAGCATCGGGCGATACGCTCGAACAGGCGCGCTCGAATCTCCTCGTGATCTTCAGGCCGTTCGAGGACGCGCGATGGATTGTCTGCGATCCAATAGAGGGCATAGACGGCGCTGGAGACGAATGTCATCCAGCGCAGGAATTCCCCCCTCGCCGGGTCTGATAGTGCGGGGGCGAGACGGCCTTCCGGGGTGTTGTCGGCGAGCCATATCAGGATGGCCGCGCTTTCGGTCATCAGCCTCCCCGATGGCAGCACAAGCGCCGGCACCTGAATCATGGGATTGATGGTCCGAAGCTTGTCGGCTTGCTCCTCGCTTTCCCAGGGCGAGCATTCTTCCACCCTGTAGGGCAACTTCAGCAGCTCCAGCGCCGCCTCGATGGGCACGGAGAGCCCGAACCTGAGGCTCCATAAACGATGAAGGGCCTGGTCGCGGGCATGGTGCATCCGTTCTGCGTTGCAGGTTCGTCCGATAGCGCTCGCGGCACCCTATGGCCCGACACGAGACCTCGGGATAGTCCCGGAATACGCGCGGGCGTTTCGGCCGTCCGATGATTTCGATGGAACGGCAGCGTGCAAGGGTCGCCGCCGGCCGGCGCTAGCGGAAGACCGCTATGGCATCGAGTTTGCCGCGGCGAGGCTCGAGGTTGAAACTCGCCACCTCCCGGCCCGTCTCGGCCCCGACATGCAGGCATATTTTCTTCAGCGCCTCGGTGGCCTGGATCATCCTGACCGGCAGGTCCGGCCCATCCATCCCCAAGGGGAACATGTCGCGGAAGATGACCTTTCCGAGGGGGCGTCCCAATGTTCTCAAGGCCAGGGCAACGCCCGCAGCCAATTCTTGATCAGGACGTGAACCTGCATTGTAGTCGGTCACGACAATGCCGTCGCCGTCTTCCCGCTCGACCCTCACCCAGAAACGCGGGTCGTCGGCGCGCTCGACCCTGACTGAGAAATCATCTTCCCTTACCAGAAGATCGAGCTCAGGATCGGGCGCTGCCTTGGCGGCCGCCAACGAGATGGTTTTGGCACTGATCTTGGGTACCATGCCGCTATCCTGTAACCTTCTTGTTAACCATAGAGTACTGCTCGACGGTTATCAAGCTTCAGTATAACGTGGCCGATTACTGCACTGCGGGATGTGATTGCCGCGACTAAAGCGAGGCAAGAAAAGTCTGCAAACGGTTTTCCACCCGCAACTGCGCAGAACGGAAAGTTGGAATGCTTCATCCGTTTCGCGAAACGATGAAGCCCTCTGGTTGCGCGAGGCGTTCGAAATGCGGTTGTGTTTGTGGGATTTGCAATCGCCGATCAACATCGGGATGATCCTGCGGACGGCGGAGATCTACCGCGTTCCGGTCGTCGTCTATGACCGGCGCGGCGTCTTCGGCGGATCCGCCGCGCTGACCACCATCTCCGATTTCGCCTGTGGGGCTCTGCAGCGGAGGCCGCCGGCTATCTATGGTGAAGAAAGACGTGTGCGCGAAGCCATCTCCGGCCGTCTGTTCGCAACCGTGATCGCCCCCGATGCGCAGCCGCTGCAGCAGACAATGATCGGCGCCGATGACTGCGTGCTGGTGGGCAATGAATATGACGGGCTGCCCGACGGCCTCCTTGCCGCCGCCGATACCCACCTGATGATACCGATGCCGCCGGGTTATTATCCCAAGCCGCAGTCGGCCAGTCCGATCGATCCGGCCAGAAGCCAGAAGAACGCTCAGGATGGCATGCCCAGCCTCAACGTCGCCGTCGCTTCGGCCATCATCATGTTCGAGGTATTCGCCCGCACGCCGGGCGCCGAACTTGCTACCGTTCGATCTGTCGCGCCGCGTGTCGGCAGCCATTGAACTCGTCCAGCAGGGCGTGCCGATCAAGGGCGCGCAGGACGCGCACCGTTTCGACGACGGCGTCCAGGTCGATGTGCTGCATGGCGACCACGTCGCCCGCTTTGCCGTCTGATACGACCGCGGGTTTTCGATCCGCCGCCGGCCTGCTGAAACTGAGAATCCGTGCCATCTCGTCCTTCGCCTTTTCGGCTGAGACTGACAGAACAGGGTTAATGAAGCCTTAGCATCCGGGCCAATTCAATAAAGGCCCGTCATCTTCTTGACCAAGCTATGAACATCATGGTTAACATATTGTTGATGTGGGTCGGGTGCGGTGTGCGGGCATGTATAAATGTTTCGTAATCTGCCCATTCGGGGAAGAGGATGGCGCGGGAGAGAAGCTCAGGCTCTTTAACGAGCGCTCCGGGCTGCGCAAGCATGTATTCCCGCGTGTAGAGGCGATTTGCCGGGAACGCGGCTTCCCCATCGAGATCGCCGACGGAGAGAGAACCGCCACCCCCGATCCAGCCGTGCGGGCGGCCACGCAGCGCGGCATCGACGAGGCCGACGCCGTCATCGTCCTGCTCACCGAAGACAATCCCAACGTCTATGTCGAATTCGGCTGGGCAGTGGGAATGTGGCACCATCCCATCATTCTCTACCGCAAGGGCTACAAGCTGCCGATCGACATCGTCGACCTGCTCCACCTCGAATATGGCGACAGTCATGTCTCGGGCGCCAACAAGGACGCCATCCTTGCGCTGGCCGACAGGCTTGCAAAGGCGCTCGTCGAGAAGATCGTCAAGAGCAAGACGGACGTCCCGTTCGGTCACTGGCCGCAGACCACCCTGGCCCGTGGCCGGGTCAAGGTCTACAACCGGTTCTCGAAAGCGTTCACGCGGCTTGAGTGGTCCGAGGTTTTCAGGTCGGCCACCTCCGAGATCATCGTTGCCAGCACCGGGATGTCCAAGGTCAACGCCCAGGGTTTCATCTGGGCGGAGCCCGGTCGGCCGCCTGTCGAGATGGGTCTTGCGCAAATGCTGCTGCTCAAGGCGCATGAGGGCGTGAAGGTGACGGTCGTCTTCTACCACGAATCCAATGTTACGGACGGGCATCTCAAGCAATGGGATGGCGGTGTGGAGGAGCGCCAGAACAGGATCCGGTCTTCATTCAGGTTCTGGTCCACCTTTCGCCTGGCCTATGAAAACGAACGCCAGGCCGCCGAGAGCAAAGGCGATCATTCCACGTCCAAACCGGGGGGAGGATTTCAGGTCATACAGCTTTACGGGCGCCACCTTCCGTTCCGGGTGACGCTGACGGAGCAGCAGGCGATCGTCACGATCCGCTTTTACACCGAAGTATACAATTCCGGCCTGTGCATAGTGGCCAAGGCCGCTGATGGCTTACCCGACCCCGACAATATGCCGGTCTACAATCAGGTTCGCAGAGAGCTCGACTTTCTGATCAACGAAAGCAAGGAACGGTCGGAGGAGAATTACCGGAACTGGTTGGCGGCCGGGAGACCGCGGTGAACGCGGCCGGATGGCAAGCGCCAAAACCGGGAACAGACAGTAGCGGGGCCGCTGGCCGGCCCGGCTCGCCCCTACAGATGCGGATCGGCTTTGCCGGTCATCGATCGGTCGACGGACCGGAACTCCAGGCGGCACTCGGGCGGGCGTTCGAGCTGGTGCAGGACTGCGCCGCCGGCATGGCCCGGACGAGGGTCGAGGCATCCGACCATGCGCATGCGGACATCTCCGAAACCATACTCGATGCGCATCGCGCGATCTGGGGCTTGGCCGGCGCCGAGGCAAGCCGCACCTTGCTCACCGGCTACGCACCGGGTGCCGACAGGAGCGCTGCTTCCGTCTGGCGCGGGCTCGGTCTCGGTCCGGTCCACGCGCTTTTCCCGTTCGCCGGGCAAAGCCATGCCGATCGTGGCCGATATGCCTGGACCGACCAGCCCGGCCTTGCCGACACGGATACGCGAGTGGACCTCACGGCACCGGAAGGGTTGGAAAAGGCGTTCGAGCATCTGACGATCCTAGACGGCGCCTCTGCCCTTGCCGAGACGCCTCGGCGTGATCCTCATGTCGAGCTCGCCCGCTGGCTGGTTCGATGGTCCGATGTCGTGGTGACCGTATGGGACGGCAAACGGGCGGCCGGCCCGGGTGGCACAGCCGATGTCGTCGAGGAGACGATCAAGGCCAAGCGGCCGCTGCTTTGGATCGATGTTGCCCATCCCGAGATGCCGGTGCGATTCATCGCCCCCCAAAGCCTGCAACGCGATGGCTTGTTCGGCGAGATCATCCAATCGATCGAGGCCGGCACGGTCGACGTGCTCGCGCCTGCGGCCGCCGAGCACGACCTGCGCCGCTCGCTGGTGGCCTTGTTCATGCCGCCATCCTCTCAAGCCGGCGAGCATGGCGATGATCTCGAAACCATGATCCGGCGGCGCTTCGCGGCGTCCGATCCATTGGTGCCGCCGTCGGGTTGGCGCAACCTCCGCGCACGGGCCGCGATAGGTGTTTCGAGAATGATCGGCTGGGGTTGGCTGAAATTCTGGCGGTGCTGGGGGCGCGCAGGGATAGCCGCCGAACTGAGCCCGAGTTCCGTGGATGAAGCGGCCGACGTGATCGAAGAAATCGGTGCTGGTCAGGCCGGTGGCCCCGCGACGAAGGACGCAATCCAGGCCCGTGCGTTCTGGCATCCCACATCACTGGGCCACCCCGTCATCGAGCATGCCTTGCGGGATGTCGATGCGCGAGCGAACGTTCTTGGCAGCGCGCACCGGGGTGCGCAGTTGCTTCTCCTCCTGCTTGCGGTCATGGCGGTTGTCTGCGCAACCATTCCGCTCGTCTTCGAAAGCTGGAAGTTGCCCGCGGTCGGAACGGAACTGATCATTGTCGGTCTGGCGGCCTGGATTTCGAGGGGGATGCGGCGCAGCAACGGCCATCAGATGTGGAGTGACTGCCGCCGCCTCGCGGAGCGTCTTCGCGTCTTGAGGGCGACCTGGCCGCTTGGTTTCGACATCACCGACAAGAAGGCTCTGTCGCCATCGTCATGGACGGAGTGGCAGGCCAATGCTGTCCGGCGGGCCGCCGGGCCACCGACGGGCTTCATGGAGCAGGCGCGCCGCTGGGTCGCCGCGGAATTCGCGCGCGAGGATGCCGACGGTATCGTCGAAGGGCAGAGAGCCTATCACGTCCGCAACCACCACCGCGCCCGCAGTCTGCATGCCGGTCTGGAGGCCACCGAAAAGTGGTCGTTGCGAATCCTGATCTGTCTGTTGATCTGCTATCTCGGAGCGTATTTCGGCTATGAGTACCACCTCTGGCCGAAACCGCCGAAGGAAGCCGCCGGCATCCTGGTTTTCGCCAGTGCGGTTATTCCCATCATCGCCGCGGTTTGCCTGGCCGTCGAGGCCAAACTCGACTTGCGCGAAAATGAGAGACGTTCAGCGGAGCTTGGACAAGCTTTCGCCAAGATCAGCACGGCGATGAGCGACCGGTCCCTCCCGTCGCGTGACGAGGAACTGCTTGGCAGTGCCGCCGCACTGGTGCTCCAGGATGTCGACACCTGGCGCGATGCCGCGCAGCGGCGCGTCATCGCGACACTCTAGCGGCTGGGCTTTTGCCTACTGGCTGGCCAGCGGCGCCAGCTTGACCTTGATCACGTCGCCAGGCAGCACCGGCGTGTCTTCCTTGGCGGGGATTTCGCTGGTCTTGCCGTCGACATTGCGCACCAGCGAATAGAGCAGCGTAGGCTGCTGGTCGTTGGTGATGGCCGCCGTCGTCGCCGGATCGGTGGCCTGGGCGATCAGGCCTTTCTGCATATTCACCTTCAGCGCCGCCTCGTTCAGGTCGGCTTCGGTCTGCTGCCGGTCGGCGGCGAGGCTCGAGCTCAACGTGTTCTGGGCATCGATGGCGTCCTGCGTCGCCTTGCTGATCGACTGCTTGGCCGTGAGGATGGCCGTCTCGTAGTCCAGGATCTTGCCCTGCAGGTCGGTGACCGACTGCTGCGAATCCAGAAGTCTCGCATTGGCGACCAGGCCTTTCTGGGCCAACGGACCGATGCTGGCGAGCTGCTGCTGCGCAAGATCGACCTGCTTCTGCTGGTTGGCGATCTTCTTCTGCAGGGATTCGATCTCGGCCTGCAGCACGCCTTTGAGATCGTCGAGCGCCTCGAGCTTCAGCTTCAGCGCCTTCTGGTCCGCGGTCAGGATCGTCATCTCGTCGTTGACGATGGTCGGCAGCCGGGGATCGCCCTCGACCTCCTTCGGCGCCTCGAAGCTCGTCTTGCCGGCCATGTCGGCGTCGATGCGGGCGCGCTTGACGATCAGCCGCACACGTAGGTCGTCGGAGATATCGAAATTGCCTTTGGCGGTGACCAGATCCTTGCCGAGCTGGGGACCGTAGTCGGCGTTGCGCCTGATGCCGCCGGCGACACTGATCGCTTTCAGCACCGTCAGATCGGGCACAAAGGGAAACTGGCCGGGATTCTGCACTTCGCCTGAAATGTAGAACGGCCGGAACTGCGCCATCTCGACCGAGGCCTCCGGCTTGTCGGACAGAGCGAGCTTGTGTTGCAGCGCTTCGCCGATCGCTGCGGCGACTTCCGCGGTGGTCTTGCCCGCGGCCGGCAATTCACCGACGAACGGCACGGAAAGTGTGCCCGCGGGACCAACCGTGTATTGGCCGTTGACCGACGACCAGTCGCGGAATGTGCTCTCGACGGTCTGCCATTCGGCGATGCGGATGGTAAGCTTGTCCTGGGAGCCCAGACGGTAATCGTCGGCCGCGGCCAGCTGCGGGAAAGCGAGCGACATCGCAAGGCACGTGGGCACGAGCCACGAGCGGCCGGAAAACGGGCCGCTGCCAAAGGCTTCGAACATGTCTGTCTTCAACTGAACGTTCCGATCCGTTTTAGCCCCATCGCCCGATGAGCTTGCGCCGGATGCCTGGTCGCAGGCCGCCGGTCAGTAGGAACCGCGTGACATCCAGACGGCCGGCACGGTCCTGATGATAATGCGAACGTCCTCGAACAGCGACCAGTTCTCGACATAGTGGCGGTCGAACGCGACGCGGCTGTCATAGGAAACGTCGTTGCGGCCGCTGACCTGCCACAGACCGGTCAGGCCGGGCCGCGACTTCAGATAGTAGACCGCTGCGCTGCCGTAGATTTCCAGTTCGTCACGGACCACAGGGCGAGGCCCGACAAGGCTCATGTCGCCCTGGAGGATGTTGATGATTTGCGGCAATTCATCGAGGCTGAGCTTGCGCAAGACCGCCCCGACGCGGGTGACGCGCGGATCGTTCTTCAGCTTGCGGGTCGCTATCCATTCCGCATTGGCGTCTGGATTGGTCGCCAGATAGGCGGCCAGCACCTTGTCGCCGTCCGGAACCATGGTGCGGAACTTGAGGCAGGAGAAGAGCCGTCCACCGCGCCCGATGCGCCGGTGACCGTAGAAAATCGATCCGCCATCGGAGAATTTGACCAGCAACGCGACCATGATGAAGAGCGGGCTGAGCGCGATCAGCCCGGCCAGCGAACCGGCGATATCGAAGCTCCGCTTGATGAGGCCGCCGATCGGCGGCGGAAAATCGGTGTCAGCCTGCGAAAAGTCCGCCGTGGCCGACTTGGCAATATCCCTCATGCGGAAACTCCATGCGTTGAACGAATGGTTTACCGCACGATACCAAAAAAATGTTGCAGCGCAACACACAATTTCCCATGCCAGTGAAATAGTCGCGTCATGAATTGACTAAATAATAAGCTAGCTCTGCACAAATTTCGAAATGCATAGCACATTTGTGACAATAAATGGGCAAGGATAAAAAAATCCGGACGTTTTTGAGGCGATTTTTGGGCGCGGCGTTCTCGCTGTCGGGAGGTGGGACATATTAGTGCTTTAGGAAGATGCCATATTTGTAATTATTCATCTAAAATACTACTTAATATTACGAGTTGTACTCGACGCTTATGATGGCTGCAGGTTGAGTGAAGTGCGGTCGTGTGCGTTGCAGCATGACAGAGTCGAACGCACAAGCTCAATCAAAAATATGTGCGGTTGCCCTTGCCGCCTTCTGCCCGCCTTAATAGAATTGCAAATTATACCTGTCATGGTGGCGACAGGTTGAAAGGCCGGAAGCAACCGGTCGACAGCGGGTGGTCTAACAAGCCCGCATGACAAGGGACGGCGCTCGGGTGGGGCAAATCGTTGGATATAACCCGAGCCGGTTTATGGGCTGTTGGGTATGTCGCTTCCAAAATTCATCGTTGGGATGCTTTTCGCGCTTGCGATAGTCGTCGCCTGGTCATGGCTCGGCGGGGCTTCGTTTGGCACGACGCTGCTGCGCGTCGTCATCTGCGCCGTGGTCATCCAGGCCGGTTATTTCGCAGTGGTCTATGCCATGATCGCCAGAAGAGCGCCGACGCCTGCCGACAGGCTGCGTGATGCCGAAAGAAAGCTGAACGCCCCCGAAGTGGCCGAGGGCGAGAAGCTGGGCAGCGCCCGGCGCAGCTTGCATTAAGCCCTAAGGACACCGCCGGCCTCAGGCCACATCGGCGGGTTCTGTTTCCGACCCTTCTCCCGACAGCATCCTGGACAGCCGGCTGCCCGGCTTTGCCTTCAGGCGCTGATATTGGCCGACTTCAACGACACGGCCGTCTTCCATCGCCACCACCCAGTCGGCGAAGGCGATCATTGACGGCCGGTGCGCGATGGTCAGGATCGTCATTGCGCCGCGCAGGCCGTCGATCGATCGGGCTATCAGCGACTGGTTCTGCCAGTCGAGCGCGCTGGTGGCCTCGTCGAGGATGAGCAGTGAGGGCTTGCGCAGCAGCGCGCGCGCCAGTGCGATGCGCTGGCGCTCGCCGCCGGACAGGCGCACGCCGCGGTCGCCGACCACGGTCTTCAGCCCCAGATCCAGCCGTTCGACGAATTCGCCCGCATGGGCGGCGCGCAACGCGGTCCATAATTCGTCGTCGCGGGCCTCCGGCGCGGCAAGACGCAGGTTCGCCGCGATCGTGTCATGCAGCAGGAACACGTCCTGCGGCACATAGGCCACTTGCTCGCGCCAGCGGCGACGATTGCCGGCATCGATCTCGACGCCATCGACCAGGATCTTGCCGGCGGTCGGTTCAAGCAGGCCCAGCAGCATGTCGGCGATCGTGCTCTTGCCGGACCCGGATGGGCCGATAAGCGCGGTGACCTTGCCGGCGGGAAGGCCAAAGGTGATGTCGCTCACCACAGGTTTGCCGGCACCGTCGTCATAGGCAAAGGAGACATCGCGAATGTTCAGCCCCGTATCGAGGGCCAGCTTGCGCGTATCGTCTGGCCCGCCATGACCTGGCTCGCGCTCGGCGTCGAAACGTGCCTGCAGGCTGCGCATGGCGGTATAGGCGGGCAGGTTGATCAGCACCTGCTGGGCCTGCGTCTGCATGTCCATGAAGCGCGGCGCGATGCGCATGAAAACCAGGAGCAGCACGACGATCTCGGCCAGCGACAGGTTGAAGCGGACGAGCGCCACATAGATGAACAGACTGAGACCCACGACGCTCGCCACCTGGAACACCGCGGTGCCGATCGAACTGTTTCTGACATAGTCGATGTTGTCGGCCTTCATCTTCTCCAGCGTCGCCTGCAATTGCGCGAAATAGCTGGCCTCGACATTCAGGCTCTTGGCAACCTTGATGCCGCCGAGAAATTCCGAGACCGTCCGGTATTGATCCTGGCGGTTGCTGGTCAGGACACGGCCGAATGCCGTGGCGCGCGCGCGAAACGGCTGCAGCGCCACGAACATGATCATGCCGATGACCACCGCGAACAGTGTCATCACAGGCGAGATGAACATGGAAATGATGAGATAGCCGACGAGCAGCACGGCGATCTGCACCAGCATCAGCAGTGAAAAAGCCGCCCCCTGGACGCGATCGATGTCGCCGGTGAGCGCATGGTCGAGATCGGAGCCGCGCATGCGCGAGAACACGCCCCACCGCGCCTTGCCGATGCTCTCGAACAGGTTCATGCGCAAGCGGTTGATGAAGTCGAAGAGCAGCCTTGCCATGTAGACGGACTTGAAGCGGTTGAAGGCTGCCTGCACGGCGACAAGCCCGACCAGCGCGCAAAGCACGGTGGTGAGTTGCAGCGTTCCGCCAGGCACCAGCCAGCGGATGAAATCGATGTTCGGCAGCCTGACCGCGAAATCCTGTTCGGCGCGTCCGACCAGATGCAGCAGCGGCACCAGCAGCAGGATGGAAATGCCTTCCGTCAGGCTGCCGAGGATCAGGAACAGCAGCGCCGTCCAGGTTCGCCGCCCGCCGATCCGGGCGATGACGGCGCCGAACGCGGCGACATCGCGAAACAGCGAAAGGCTGAACACCGACGACCTAGGCATCTCCAGCCAGTTCCTTTTCGATCAACGCCACAGCCTCGCCGATCCTGTCGATGCCGGCCGGAACGTCCAGCCGGCACACGCCGACACGGCTGGCGATTGCCGAACAATGGCGAAGATGCATCGCCGCGAAATCGCCGGAGAGCGCCGCACGGCCGAAGCGCGTCACGTAGGAGAACCGGATGATGGCCGGCAAGGCGGCAATCCGGGGCAAGGGTGTGATCCCGGCCCTTTGACCGCGCTCGAGCATGTAAATCCTGGCCGCCGGCACCCTGTCGCCGGAGAACGCGCCGTGCAGGCGATGCTGCATCTTCTCGATCGCCGGATGCACCTGCGGCCGCACTTGCGCCCTTTCAAGCGGGATCGCCGCCGCGGCATCGGCCGCAAGCTTGATCTGGGGAAATCCCGGAACGATCACCGGCTGGTTCGGGTCCGCCAGATCGAGTGCCACGACGTCGTCGGTGACCAGATCATGCCCGGCCCGGATCAGCGCGCTTGCCGTGGTCGATTTGCCCGCGCCCTTGTCACCCATGAAGATGGCGCCCCTGCCGGCCACCGCGATGGCGCTGGCATGCAGAACCAGCAGGCCGCGCTGGTGGAGGAGCAGTGCCAGCACCGGCCCCAGTAGCGGGAAGGCGAGCAGGGTGTCGTCGACGCCGGGCGCCGGCTCGACGTCGATGCGGCTGAAATCGCTGATCAGGAAGGCGCCGACGGCCGCCCAGGCCAGATATTGCCGGTTCGTCTCGAAGCGGAAGATCGTCGCGGCGTCGGGCGACGGCTTCGGCATGTCGATCGTGCCGATAGCAATCAGGATATCCGCCGCCGCCGGCTCCGTTGATTCCAGCTCGGGCAATGCCACGTCTGACGCCACGGTCAGGCCGTAGGCCCGGTAGTAGCGTCGCTCGCGGACCGTCCGGCCATGGGAAGGTGGGTCGACGCGATAGGTGGCGAGCGGCTCATGGCGAGACATCATGCCGGGCTCCCGGAATGCTGGACCTGCCGCAGCCACAGCGACAGCGAGGCCGAGCGCCAGACATACTGGACATCGAGCGGCGCCGCCCGTTCCGGCTGGCGCAACAGCCGCGCATAGGCGGCACTCACCTGTGGCAGGTTGACGTAAGGCGCGATGCGGCCGGCGTCCGAAACGAGCAGCTGGTCCAGCAGATCGCGATGGTTGCGCACCATGCCGTTGACGAGATTGGCGGTGAAATCGATCTTGTCGCGCCGCCACTGGACCGCCGGCGGCAGGATGCCCTCCATGGCCCGGCGCAGCACATAGCGGCCAAAGCCGCGACTGAGTTTCTCCTCGCCCGGCAGCCCGAGGCAGAACTCGACCAGCCGCTTGTCCCAGAACGGATAGCGCGGCTCGACGCCGAAATTGGCCGCGGCCTTGTCCAGAACCTCGAAAGAGTGCGGGACATAGCCGTTGGAGAGGATCCAGCGGTGGCTGAGCGCGTCGCTGGCCTGGACGCCGGGCGGCATATAGCCGGCCCGGTGAAAGCGCTCGGTGAGCTCGGTTCGTGTGGCGAGGTCCGGATTGACCAGATCGCGCCAGCCGCGCGGCGCCCGTATGGGCTTGCGTATCCGGTTCAGGACGCGGTTGCCCAGATGCCGCAGCCTGGCGATGCGCCAGGCCGGCCCGTAGAGGGTCAGGAACTGGAGATAGAGGCCGAGCGTGCTGTCGCCATAGGTGTCGGAAGCACTGCGGATCTCGCGCCACAACGCCATCCACCTTCCGCCATTGGCAAGCTCGTGCAGATGGCCATGTCCCTGTGAAACGACCTCGTCACCGCCATGGCCGTCGAGCAACACCTTGATGCCCTTGGCGCCCGCCGTCCGGTAGATACCGCGGGTCAGTGTCAGGCCAGGCGCCAGGAAGGTGCCTTCCTGCTCTTCCAGCACCCGGTCGAATTCCGCGAAGGGTGCGTAATTGCCGACAGGGATCAGCGTCGGGTCGGCCCTCTGCTGGTCCAGCACGGCATCGATGAAACGGCGCTCGTCCATCGACGAGCCCTTGTCGAAGACCAGCGAGAAGGTCGGCAGCTTCGGTTTCCGCTCGGCTGCGTTCCGCAACCCGGCGACACAGGCGATCGAGGAGGAATCGAGGCCTCCGCTCAGCATCGCGCCGATCGACGGGCTTCCGCGCATGCGGTTGCGGACCGATTGCGAGAACAGGTGGGCGAATTCCTCCGCCACATCGGACCGGGACGCTCGCTGCGACGGCTCGATCTGCCAGTACCGGCGCAGCACCACGCGCTGCGCGCTGACGGTCAGGCTATGACGCGCCGGCAGGGCGAAGATGTCGCTGTAGGGCGTCGACTGCGGGTCGTCGGGCAGCCCGGCCAGGAATCCCGAAATCCGGCGCTCGCTAAGGCGCGCACCGACGCCGTCGAGGCCCAGCATCGGCCCGATCTCGGAAGCAAAGGCAAAGCGCCGGTCGGCCGCGTGGTAATAGAATGGCTTGACCCCGAAATGGTCTCGCGCGCAGAACAGAAATTGCCGCTCGGCATCCCAGATGGCAAAGGCGAAATCGCCTTGCAGATGCGTGGGGCTGGCCTCTCCCCAGCGCAGATAGGCCCGCATCAGCAGCACCGCATCGGGGACCGAGCCGTCCCTGATGCCGAGCCTGGCGAGCAACTCGTCGCGGTTGTCGAGCCGGCAGTCGGCGGTGATGGCCAACTTGCCGCCTGCCATCGTCAGCGGGCCGGGGCTGGCCTCACCGGTCGTGTTGAGCCAGGCGTGACCGAGCGCGATGCCGCCGTCCAGCCACCACGAGCTTCCGTCGGGACCACGATGGCGCATGCGCGCCAGCATCTGCTGGATACCGCTCGCCGCTTCATCCGGCGCGTGGTCCTGTCGCAGCAGGATGCCGGCGACGCCGCTCATCGGCTGCCGTGGTCGACCAGATGGGCAAAACCATCGACGGACCCGCCAAGCACCACGTGGTTGTCGCTGACCAGCCAGGCATGCGCCTTCAATTGCTCGCCCGTGCCGCGTTTGATACCGATGCGGATGTTCGAGGCATTGCCCTGGCGTGCAAGCAGGTATTGGCCCGAAAGCGCCTGGGTCAGGCATGTGGCGCCCGGTACGAACCGCGCGGCGGCCGCTACTCCCCAGGCGACAAGCCGCAACTCGCCCATGCTGGCGCATTGGCGCGCGTTGAGCCGGGTCACCATTGCTCGGACGCGGTTGTAGGAGAACAATGTCAGCCCGAGCCGCACGGCCGCGACCACCAGCAGGCAGCGGCCCAGGAAAAGCGCTTCCGAACCGTTCAAGGACAGAATTCTCGCGAGGCTCCGCCGGCCGTGCCGCTGCTTCGCCGGTCTTTGCCGCACAGCCATCGCCTTTTGCGGCGCCTGCCTAGACGAGTGCCTCATGTTCCAGCCTCGCCAGCCCGTTTTCCGCAAGCCCCTTCAGCAATATGTCGACGTCGGCATTGCAGCGTTCGGCGTCGACGTCGTAGCGGGCGAGGACGGCGTTGCGGATATCGGCGATCGACTTGGGCTCCTGGATCAGGTCCCAGATGAAGGCGCCGACGCCGTTGAGGCTGTAATAGATATTGGATTTCAGATTGAGCAGCGCGAGGCCTCCGCCGAATTCGCAGGCCACTGCATCCTTGGTCGCGCTTATGCAATCGTGGTCAGATGGGTTCCAGTTCATCCTAAAACCTCTTTCGCAACACGTGCCTCTATCGACAGGCTCGTGCATCGACATTGCTGGAGAAGTCGGGGATTTTCACCCCCGGCTCCTTCTTATGGTTTTTGGATCCTGGAGGTCCAACGTCATCCTCCGGGACCAGGATAGGCTCAAGAGAACGTGAGGTCGCCAATTGGCGTATGTGCGGGGAACGACGCATCGATCGCCGTGCTGCCGCCGCCGCCCTGGGTGATGGTTTCGATCGAACCATGCACGGTCAGGTTTGGCGTTTCGTACTCCTGCTTTTCAACATTCTGTTCCATTTTACTCTCCTATCGGGGACTGGAAACGGCCTGTCGATTGCCGTCAGCACTTTCATGCTGCGGCGCAATAGCTGCATGGCAGCATTTATGAGTCAAGCCTGATTTACCGCACGTTAATCAATTACGGGTTGCGGGCGTCACCATTAGTGTGCGCGGTGCTCAAAATTCGGCCGCTTTTGCATTGAAAACCACGTGGCGGAGTGCCTTTGCGGCATTTTCGCCAAGCCATTGATTTTACATGTATAAAAAACTTGCAAAGCTGCTGCTTTTTTAGGCTCGCCTAAAAAGCCGGAATTTCCTTAGCCTGCCCCTGTCGATTGCGCATTGAAATGCCCCGGCGGAGCCGGAATTCCGGCAGGCGCGGCCATCGCCCTTGAGCACGGCAGGCAAACGCTATGGTTGCAAAATTTCGCACTGCGAAAGGAAATGCTTTACGGCGCCGTGGTTTTTGAGGATGCTTTGCTTCGCACTTGCAGCATACGCGTCGCGCAAACCGCTTTTTGGAGACTGTGCGCTCAATGGCCTTGCCGGAAAGCTCTTATGAAAGACTGCGCGCCGCCGACCGCGCCGACGAGATCGCTTATGTCAGGGCTTGCTTACGATTGTATTTCGCGGGGCCGGATGCACCGGCCGCAGACGCGTCGACGCCGGATCTCTCCGACGCTGCCATCGCCGATATCGCCAGGCTGAACAAGGTCGCCACTTTCGTTCTGAAGGCCCTGTCGCGCGCGCCGGCGCAGGCGCGGCCGGCCGGGCTTTTCCAGTGGCTGGACACCTATCGCCGCAGGACGGTTTCGATGAACGCCGCCTGCCTCATGGATTCGATCGCCATCCACGAGGCTCTGCGCGACAGGCGGATCGATTTCGTCTTCCTGAAGGGGCCGTTCCAGCAGCATCTGCTCTACGACGATCACTTCATGAAGCCTTCGGGGGATGTCGACATCCTGGTTTCGCCTGCCGGGTTCCTGCACGCGCGCGAAGCGCTGCGCGCGATCGGCTACGAGGTGTCGGGCAAATCGCGTTCGGTCTGGTGGGTTCGCTTCCTCGGCGAACAGCACATGATCCGCGGCAGTGCATCGAGACCATCCACGGTCGACCTTCATTACCGGCTCCAGCAGCCCGGTTCGCCCAGTCCGAGGAATTCCGACGGCTTCCTGCGGCGAAAACGGCTGGTCGAGGTCGCCGGCGCCGAAGTTCCGTTCACCTCGGCCGCGGATACTTTGATGCTGTCTTGCATCAGCGTCGCCAAGGCGTTGTTCAACCGCGAACCCTGCGCCGGCTATGTCTGCGATATCAGGGCCAGCGCCAGCCGCCTCGACGAGGCCGATCAGCAGCGTGTGCTCGATGACGCGGTGAGCCAGGGACTGGACGACACCCTGTTGCTCGGTCTGCGCGCCGCCGATGTGCTTTTGGGCGGCACCGGCACGCTTCTGTCGGAGCGGGCCAAGCCGATCCTGTCGCGCATCGGCAATGAGGACCTGCTCAACATGGTCATCGCCCCGTGGCTGTCGTCGCTGCGCTGGCCGCAGCGGCGGACGGTGTTGTGGGAATTGTGTGGCCGGGCGCCGGTCCGCTACCTGGCCGAGGCCGGATGGGCGGCATCGGCCGACATCAGCCGCCGCATCTTCGAGCGGCCGGCCAGTCCGTGATGGCGATGGATATCGAACGCGTACAGGGCAAGGGCAGAACGGAACCTGTGCAAGAGGCAAACTCCATGTCGACGACGAAATCCGAGGTCTGCGTGATCATCGCGGCCAAAAACGCGGCGCGCACGATCGCGGTTGCCATCGCATCCGCGTTGCGCGAACCGGAAGTGGCGGAAGTCGTCGTCGTCGACGACGGTTCCTCCGACAATACGGCGGAGGTCGCCCGTTCGGCCGACGACGGAAGCGGCCGGCTCGCGGTGATGCGCCTCGACGTCAATCGCGGCCCGTCCTTTGCCCGCAATGCCGCGATCGCCGGTTCGCGGGCGCCGTTCGTCAGCATACTGGATGCCGACGATTTCTTCCTCGAGGGCCGGTTTCGCAACCTGTTCGCCGGCGCCGATTGGGATTTCGCCGCCGACAACATCATGCTCATCAGGGATGACGCGACCGGCGACGCGACCAAGATCGTTGCTCCGGATTTTGCCGCCGATCCGGAATTCCTCGATTTCGAGAGCTTCGTGGAAGGCAACATCTCCAGACGTCGCGTGCAGAGAGGCGAACTCGGCTTCCTGAAGCCGGTGATCAGCCGCGCCTTCCTCGACCGCCACCGGCTGCGCTACGACGAGAGCCTGCGGCTGGGCGAGGACTACGAACTCTACGCGCGCGCGGTCGCCCACGGGGCACGCTTCAAGGTCATCCGTTCCTGCGGCTACGGCGCCATCGTGCGCGCCGATTCGCTCAGCGGCCGCCACAAGACGCAGGACCTGAAGCGGCTGGCCGACGCCGATCTGGCGCTGCTGGCCATGGACAGCCTGCCGGAGGGGTCCAAGGCGGTATTGCGTCGGCACGAGCGGCATGTGCGCGACAAGTATAGGCTGCGCAATTTCCTCGACGTGAAGGCCGAGCGGGGCCTGGCGTCGGCTGCTGCGTATGCTTTCGCAAGCCAATCCAATCTCGTTCCCATCGTCCAGGGCGTGGCATCCGACAAGCTCGAGGCGCTGTTTCGCAGCGTTGGCCTCGTTTCCAGGAACAAGCACGTGCCGCCGCTGCGTTTCCTGATGGCCGGAACCAGTACGGGCAAGGGACCGTGAGGCGCGCAAGCGTTTGCGTTGCCTGGCTGCTGCGAACTCCATCACGCAAACCATTTCCATTGGATTTATGAGTTTACGAATTAGGTGGTTGCCTCGGGGCTCCGGGGATGGCAGTCTATGTTGCGGTGCAGCAAATTGAACGACCAGCCGAACTGGCCCCCGATCGGACTGGTCCGAAGTCTCTCTTCGTCAGAGGAATTGGACGACGCGGTACGAGTTTTTTCAGCCCCGGTTGCGGGGATCGGCCAGTGGCCCGGCCTGAAAGCCGGTGATGACGGGAATTTAAGTTCATGGCCTCGATATTCGGCTTCAGATCAAGGGATCCGGCTCGTGACCGGCAGACCGACGTCGCGCGCCTGGACCGGCTGGCGAGGCTGTTCGAGCAGATAGCGGCCGAAATCGATGCCGAGAAAACCGGCTTGGAGGCTCGCTACCGCAAGGAAGCGACCAACGCCGCCTTCCTCGTCGAAGCGATGGAAAACGGCTCCGCGTCCGACCGTCGCTCATCCGAAGTCGACGCGTTGACGCAGTCGATCCTCAACACCGAGCGCCGCATCGCGGCACTGTCGCGCCAGGGCGGCGCGATGCGCGAGCTCCGTCATTCGCTGGATATGGTGTTCGATGAGAATGCGGCCACGGATTCGGCTGCCACCGTCCGGCCGGCCAGGCAGCAAGGAGCCGGCCGAGGGTGAAGGCGGCGGCGCGGTACTGTTACGGCGGAGGTAATGCAAGGCTGGAAGTCGGGAGGGTAATTGAAGAGGTCAAGGTTGACCCGTTTGGCAGCGGTTCAAACGTCGACTTTGGGTTGGGGACACAGCGCAAAGGTGAATTTGTCATGAGTTCGGAACCAAAAACCATGTCCACGACAGCAATCGAAACCCCTTCTATCCTGCATTTCGACCGGCGGCGGTCCGGTCTGCCGGCTGCTTTCCTGCTCGCCGCCCTCGGCAGCCTGCCGATAACCCCTTCTCATGCGCAGGATATCCAGTCCGCGCCCTCTTTCGTCGACGACTTCAAGAGCCTCGACCGCGGGCGCTGGTACGTTTCAGACGGCTGGACGAACGGCAGCCATCAGAATTGCACCTGGTCGAAGGGCCAGGTCGAGCTGTCCGACGGCGTTCTTTCGCTCGGTTTCGCCAGGCAGAAGACCAAGGATCGCGATTTCGCCTGCGGTGAGATCCAGACCAAGCAGCGTTTCGGCTACGGCACCTATGAAGCGCGCATGAAGACCGGCTCCGGCTCGGGTCTCAACGCGGCTTTCTTCACCTATATCGGTCCGTCCGACAAGCAGCCCTGGGACGAGATCGATTTCGAGGTCCTGACCAAGGACACCTCCAAGGTGCAGGTCAACGCCTATATCGACGGCAAGGGCAAGAACGAGAAGCTGGTCGAGGTGCCCGGCGGCACCGACGGCGGCTTCAACGACTATGCCTTCGTCTGGGAAAAGGACAGCCTGCGCTGGTATGTCAACGGGCAACTGGTGAACACCATCACGGATCCCGCGAAGCTGCCAAGCCACGCCCAGAAGATCTTCTTCAGCCTCTGGGGCAGCGATACGATGAAGGGATGGATGGGCGCGTTCGCCGATCCGGGTGACAAGGTGTCGCTGCAGGTCGAGCGCGTCGCCTTCACCGCGCTCGGGCAGCCCTGCCAGTTTCCCGAATCGCTGGTATGCAGCGTAAAAGAGTTGGGAAAGACGAATTGAACCGGCCGGACCGAGAAGCGGCCCGCTGCCTTGGATGGGAATGAAACCGAATGAACTTGACGGTGTTTGGAATTGGCTATGTCGGCCTGGTGCAGGCGGCGGTGCTTGCCGAGGTCGGCCACCAGGTCGTTTGCGTCGACGTCGACGCGAACAAGGTGGAGCGGCTCAATCAAGGCTTCGTCCCGATATTCGAGCCAGGCCTCGAAAGCATCGTCAGGGAGAACCATGCTGCCGGCCGCATCAAGTTCACCACCGACGCTGCCGCCGGCGTCAGGCATGGTGAAATCCAGATGATCGCGGTCGGCACGCCGCCGGGCGAGGATGGTTCGGCCGACCTCAAATACGTGCTGGCGGTCGCCGAGACGATCGGCCGCGAGATGGATACCGCCAAGATCGTGGTCGGCAAGTCGACCGTGCCGGTCGGCACCTGCGAAAAGGTCAAGACCAGGATCGCCGAGACGCTGAGGAAGCGGGGGCGCGAGGATCTGACTTTCGACGTCGCCTCAAATCCCGAATTCCTCAAGGAAGGTTCCGCCGTCGCCGATTGCATGAAGCCGGACCGCATCATCGTCGGCACCGACAGCGAGGACACCGAGGCGGTGATGCGCGAACTCTACGCGCCCTTCAATCGTAACCACGAGAAGATGATCGTGATGGACGTGCGCAGCGCCGAATTCACCAAATACGCAGCCAACTGCATGCTGGCGACCAAGATCAGCTTCATGAACGAGATGGCGAACCTCGCCGAGCAGCTCGGCGCCGACATAGAGGAGGTGCGCAAGGGCATCGGTTCTGATCCGCGCATCGGCTACCACTTCATCTATCCGGGCCTCGGCTATGGCGGCTCGTGCTTTCCCAAGGACGTCCGCGCCCTGATCAAGACCGCTGAAGGCGTCAAGTTCGACGCCAAGCTGCTGCGCGCCGTCGAGGAGCGCAACAACGATCAGAAATCCGTCCTGTTCGACAAGGTGCACCGCTATTTCAAGGGCAACCTCAAGGGCAAGACCTTCGCCTTGTGGGGCCTGGCCTTCAAGCCCAACACGGACGACATGCGCGAGGCGCCCGCGCGGGTGCTGATGGAAGCGCTGTGGAACGCCGGGGCCACCGTGCAGGCCTATGACCCCGAGGCCATGCAGGAATGCCAGGCCATATACGGGCAGCGCGACGACCTGATGCTGTGCGGCACCAAGGAAGCGGCGCTGCGCGGCGCCGATGCGCTGCTGATCGCCACTGAATGGAAGAGCTTTCGCGCACCGTCCTTCGATGCGCTGAAGGACGCGCTGACCACGCCGGTCATCTTCGATGGCCGCAATCTCTACGACCCCAAGGTCGTAGCGCGCCACGGCATCGAATATCACTCGATCGGCAGGATGGCGGCATGAAACCGCTCGATCTTGCCGGCGCGCGCCGCGCGGAAAGGAAGTGCAACTGATGGTGCTGGACGTAAAGCCCGAGCAAGTCACCAAGGATCATTTCGATGTTGTCGCGATCGGTTCGGGCTTCGGTTCGGCTTTCTTCCTGCATGAGTTCTCCAGGCGGCGTAAGGCCCGTGTCCTGGTTCTGGAGTGGGGCCGTCACAACACCCATGAATGGCAGCTCGACCAGAACGCCAACACCGACATAGACGACGAGACGACCTACAAGACCAATTCCGACAAGCCCTGGAACTACACGATCGGGCTGGGCGGCGGGACCAATTGCTGGTTCGCGCAGACGCCGCGGTTCCATCCCAACGACTTCAGGCTCAAGAGTACCTACGGCATCGGCAATGACTGGCCGATCAGCTACGACGATGTCGAGCCGTTCTATTGCGACGCCGAAGACATCATGTCGATCTCGGGAGATCCCGACATGGCGGCGATGCTGCCGCGCTCCAGGCCGTTTCCGCAGCCGCCGCATCGCATGTCGACGCCCGACAGAATGATGAAGGCGGCGCAGCCCGACCAGCATTTCGTCATGCCGACGGCGCGGGCCCGCGTGCCGACCGCGCAACGCACCTCCTGCTGCGCCAATCTGCGCTGCTGGCTGTGCCCGGTCGATGCGAAATTCACGGTCAACAACGGGCTGATGCATGTCTTCGAGCATCCCGACGTTTCGGTCTGCCTCGGCGCGGAAGTCCGGCGGCTCGATCATGCCGGCGGCGCGGTGCGTTCGGTCACCTTCGTGAATAATGGTAAGGAATATCAGGTCAGCGGCGACCTCTTCATCCTTGGCGCCAACGCCATCCAGAGCGCGGCGATCATGCTGCGCTCCGGCCTCGGCGATGAGTTCGTCGGCCGCGGCCTGCACGAATCCTATGGCTGGAATTTCGAGGTCTATCTCGACGGCGTCGACAATTTCGACGGCTCGACCATCACCACCGGTTTGAACTTCGGCCTCTATGACGGGCCGCACCGGTCCGAGCACGCGGCCGCCCTGGTCTATTTCGAGAACCGCTGGCAGCACGGCATGCGCGCCGAGAAAGGTCGCGTGCGCCAGGCGCTGCCGCTGGTCGTGGTCACCGAAAACCTGCTCGACCCCGAGAATTTTGTCACCCTCGACGAGGATGACAATGCTTTCGTCTCTTTCAAGGCGCCGTCGGACTATGCGGTCAAGGGCATGGCCAGGGCGCTCGACAAATTGCCTGGACTGCTGGCGCCCCTGCCGGTCGAAAGGCTGTTCGACCGCGGTATCCGGCCAACCGAATCGCATGTCCAGGGCACGTTGCGCATGGGCACCGGCCCGGCCGATTCGGTCGTCGACAGCAACATGATCCACCACCGGCTGAGAAACCTGGTCGTCGTCGGCACCAGCACCTATCCGAGTTGTTCCTGCGCCAATCCCAGCCTGACCGCGGCGGCCTTGTCCTTGCGGGCAGCGAGCCGGATGGCGTGAGGGAAGGAGGTACCGATGATAGAAATCACGCGTCGTTCGGTTCTGGCCATCATGGCTGGCGGAGTTGCGTCGACGGGCGTGGCCTACGCGGCCGTGTCCTCGTTTTCGGACGAGGACCTGGTTCGCGTCACACTCGAGAAATATCTCGGCAGGCTGAACATGCGCATCGAGCATCTGCAGCAGTTCGTGCTGGAGTTCCGCAACCGCAATCCGTGGCTGTTTCCCAGCGAAAAACTGGGCGACGCCGTCACCTTGCTCGAGAAGGCGAAGCTCGGTCAGGCACGCCAGTTGTTGCCGAAACAGAAGCAGCGCGACCTCAGGCATTTCGACCGCTGGGTTGTCGCCGAATTCCATATGCTGACGGATTACGCCTGGCGCAGTTCGCCCAATGATCCCATCCGGTTCACCGGATGGCAGTCATGCACAAATCCGTTCGCGACGCTTGATCCGCCAAAGACCGCTTGAGAGGCCTCGACGCGGCTCTTCATCGGGCCGAGGGCAACGAAACGCGAAAAGACAGGGAGTGACGACCATGAAGGTTCTCTTTGCAGGCGGCAACGGTTACCCGCCGGAGTTCAGCGGCGGGGTGCAGTCGAGCACCCACCATCTGGCCGAGCAATTGATCGAGCATGGACACGAGGCCGCGGTGCTCGCCGCCCTGTTTGGCGACGGTGTCTTCGGCTTCAAGGCACGCGCCAAGATGAAGCTCCTGCGCCAGCCCGCCGTCGTCGACAGTTTTCCCGGCTATCCTGTGATCCGGGCGTGGTTTCCCTGGGAGGCTGCGAACTTCGCCATCAACAGGGTGAAGCCGGATGTCGCGGTGGTCCAGTGTCACAAGTCGGTGCCGCTCGGCAAGGCGTTGCAGGCCAAGGGCGTGCCGCTGGTCGTCTATCTCAGGAATGTCGAATTTCACGAGCTGGGGGGCGACCTGCGCGAGCTGCGTTCGGCGCTCTACATCGCCAATTCGGAATTCACCGCGCGCACCTATGCAAGGGAATTCGGCATCGAGGCCGCGGTGATCCCGCCGACCATCAACCCGACGCAATACAGCACGCCGACCACGGGCCAGTTCGTCACGCTGATCAACCCCTATGAGGAAAAGGGCTTCGAGCTTGCGGTGCGCCTTGCCGGCGCATGCCCCGAAATCCCGTTCCTCTTCGTCGAAAGCTGGAAGCTGGAGGACGATCACCGGGCGCGCATCCAAGAGACGATCGCGCCGCTTGGCAATGTCACGCTGGAAAGCCGCACCAGCGATATGAAGACGGTCTATGGCCGCACCAGGATCCTGCTGGCGCCGAGCAAATGGGAAGAGGCCTGGGGGCGGGTGGCGTCGGAAGCCCATTGCAGCGGCATTCCAGTCGTCGGTTCGCGCCGCGGCGGCCTGCCCGAGGCGATCGGCCCCGGCGGCGTGGTGCTCGACTACGATGCGCCGCTCGCCGACTGGGTTGCGGCCGTCAGGCTGCTGTGGAACGACAACAAGGAGTACGACCGGGTTTCCGGCCTCGCACGCGGTTTCGCGGCGCGTCCGGAGCTCGATCCGGATCGCCAGTTCCTCACATTCTTCTCGATACTGGACAGGGCGGTACAGCAGCGCGCGCGCCGCGCTGCATGACAAAGGCCCGGCTGCGTCAGGCCGGGCGCTTGACCCGGTTCTTCAGCGTTTCATAGCCGCGCGCGCCGAGCAGGGCGCGCGCAATGGTCTTGGCGGCGCTCTTGCGGCCTTCCTGCGAGTTGATCTGCCGCAGCCTTGCCGGCAGGTTCCGTGCGGCATGGCCAAGCGCCGGCAGCGACAGCGCATCGGGAAAGGTGACCATATGCGTTTCAACGCACAGGACCGGCTTGCCCGACAATTCCGTGATCCTCAGCGCCTGGGCATGCTCGCTCTCGATGAACAGGATGGCATCGCATTTGCGGTAGAAATCGGCCTTGAAACTTCCGTGCACGCCAAGCCGCTGGCGCTCGGCCTTGCTCGGCAGGTCGAGCATGATCAGCTGGTCGTACTGGATTTCGTGCTTGGCCAGCCATGCCTCGGTAAGCGCACGGTATTTCTCGAGCCGGCTGGTGACCAGCCAGCCGATCTTGTGGGTCGCGGCGTGAAGCGGCCGCGCCTCGCTCAGGAATTTCTCATAGGCTGGGCCGTCGTCGTTTTCGGCCTCGGTCGGATCGAGGCACAACACCCCGTCTATGTCGACGCAGCATTGCGCCAGGAATTTGTGGTGCATGAAATTCCACTGGAACATGCGTGGATGCGGCACCACCTCGAAGACCAGATCGGTCTCCTTGTGTTGCGGCTCGAGGCCGAACACGGCGGCGAAGAGGAAATTGGCCTCGATGCCGGCGCCCTGGATGCGGGCACGGGCGTCGCGCATGGCATTGCCGCCGGCGACGCTGTCGTCGATCACCAGCACCTTGCGCATATCCGAAACCTTGCGGTCCAGCGCGGCGCGGCGCTTCGTGATTCCCGACGTGTAGACGCGGCCTTCCAGGAAACTGTCCAGATCGGTCATCGGGATGTTGGCCGCGAGGCTGACCAGCGTCGCCGCCAGCACGCCGCTTCTGGGAACGCCGACGACCAGGTCGATATCGCGCGGCAGCCGGTGAAGGTTGCTCAAGATGGCGTCGTTCATGTCGGAGATCGATCGGTAGTGCATGGATCGGACCTGATGCTCGTGTGGATATGGATAACGGTCGAAAGCGCCGGAATTATTGCGCCTCGCGCGGCGCCGCCGCCGGCGGCCTTGCCGGCAGCATTTTCAGGGCCTCGCGCAAGGCTTCGCGGCCGGCCGCGAAAACCATGGCGACGGCGATCGTGATCGCGTAGGCCAGGATGGCGCCGCTGGCCAGGGCGACGACAGGTTGCTGCGGCAGCGCCGGCTTGACCAGCCACACCGCGCCCAGCGCCAGATGCGCGCCAAGCACGAACGGCGTTGCCGCGCGCAGCACGTGGCTCGCTTGCAGCGGTCCGCTCCTGCCGACATAGAGCCACAGGAACGGCGTGCGCAGATATTCGCTGACCGCATAGGCGACCGCCACGCCGAGCGCGCCATAGGGCAGGCCGAGCGCGAAGGCGAGCACCGACGTCACCGCCGTGACGATACCCCAGCGCATGAAGTCGCCGGAGCGGCCCTGGCTGACGAAAAGCCATCCGGCAGGATTGTTGAGCGGCTGCAGCAGGCCGGCAAAACCGAGCGCCAGGAAGATCGAGGCACTGGCGCGCCATTGCTCGCCGAGCACGAAGGGAATGAGCACATCGGACATGGCGGTGGCGAAGGCGACACCGGGCAGCGCCACCAGAAGGATCAGCGGCATGACCCGCAGATAGGCGCTGCGGTAGCGGTCCGGCTCGTCCTTCAGCCGCGACAGCGCCGGCACCATGACCTTCGACAGCGGATTGGTGATCTGGCTGAGCGGGAACAGCAGCAGCTTGTAGGCGCGGTCGTAGAGGCCGAGTTGCGCCTCGCCCCAGTATTTGCCGATCAGCACGTTGTCGAGGTTGCGGGCGAAGAAATTGGCGAAGTTGAAACCGGTGATGCCGGCGCCGAAATTGATCAGCTCGCTGATGCCCGCGACCTTGCGCGGCATGCCCGGGCGCCAGCGCGAGCTTGCCCAGTAGCACAGCGTCGGCAGCACCGCGCCGGTCAGAGTGCCGGCAAACAGCGCCCAGTAGGAGCGGTCGATGAAGGTCCAGGCAATCGATACCGCCAGTCCCGCCACCGCGCCGGCGACGTCGATGATCGCCAGGCGGCCGAACTGCATGCGGCGCGTCAGCAGCGCCAGGTGCTGAGCGCCCAAGCCGTAGGCCAGGATCTGCGGTCCCAGCGCCGCCACCAGGCCGGCCACGCGCGGTTCGCCGTAGAAGGTGGCGACCAGCGGTGCCGCGCCCGCCAGCACACAGGCCAGGACCGCGCTGACGGCGACATTGATCCAGAAGAGATAGTTCACCTCCTCATGCCGGATGCCTGATTTCTGGATCGTCGCCTGGGTCAGGCCGAAATCCTGGAACAGGGCAATGAAGGCGAGCACCGGCGCGCACATGGCCACGACGCCGAAATCCTGCGGCGACAGAAGCCGCGACAGCACGATGACCGAGATGATCTGGGTGGCGACCCGCACCGATTGCGACAGCGCCGTCACGACGGCGCCGCGGCCGACCGATTTGCGCAGCGAGCCTTCTGGCGGATCGAATGGATTGGCTTCCAAATTCAGGATTCCTGACCTTTGCGCGGATTCCGGAGCCCGAAATCCACAACCGCCGCCGACCCCAAACTACGGCAATAATTTTGCAGTGCAACAGAAAACGTCCGGCGTCGCGCCAAAAATGTTGCGATGCAGCAAGAGCTGTACTAGGCTTCCCCTGGGTGGGTCAAACAGCGGTCGAGTTTTCATGCTGCATGTCTTGTACCTGGTGCACGATGTTTCCGACCCGGCGGTTCGCCGGCGGATCACGATGCTCAGGACAGGTGGCGCCCGGGTCACCCTGGCTGGCTTTCGCCGCACCGCCACCCCGATTGCCGATATCGAAGGATTGCGGCCGATCGACCTTGGCGCGACGCGCGACGGCCGATTCGCGCAGCGCCTGGCCGCGGTGGCGAAAGCGGCGGTTTCGATAGGGTCGAAGCTGGGCGGCATGCCGAAGCCCGATCTCATCATCGCGCGCAATCTGGAAATGCTGGCGCTGGCCCGCCGCGCCCGGTCCGCCTTCGGTGCCACGGTCCCCATCGTCTATGAATGCCTGGACATTCACCGCCTCGTGCTTCGCGACGATGTGCTGGGCAAGGCGCTGCGCGCCACCGAGCGTCATCTGGCGCGGGACGTGAAGCTGCTGGTGACAAGTTCGCCGGCCTTCATCGCCAATTATTTCAAACCGTTCCGCCAGGTCGCGGCACCGGTGGAACTGGTCGAGAACAAATATTTCGAGGCCGCTGCTGTTCTGCCCGGCGAGCGCGAAGCAGTGGCAGGACCTGTCGCCCCGCCTTGGCGGATCGGCTGGTTCGGGGCGCTGCGCTGCCGCCGCTCGCTCGAACTGCTGGCAGGGTTCACCCGCCTCATGGAAGGCCGGTTCGAAATCGTATTGCGCGGCCGTCCGGCGCTTTCCGAATTCCCTGACTTCCATGCCTTCGTCGATGCAGAACCCTATCTGTCGTTTCGCGGGCCGTACCGCAATCCGGAGGACATGGCGGCGATCTATGAAAACGTCCATTTCTCCTGGGCGATCGATTTCTTCGAGGAGGGACAGAACTCCGAATGGCTCCTGCCCAACCGCCTTTATGAAGGCTGCCGCTTCGGCGCGGTGCCGATCTCGATGGACAACACGGAGACCGGTCGGTTCCTGCGGCAGCGCGATATCGGCGTTCTGTTGCCGCAGGCCACGCCTGAGGCGCTTGAAACCGCGCTTGGCGGGATGGAGCAGCACCGCTTCGGCAGGTGGAAGGCACGCGTGCTGGCCCACAATCCGAGGATGTGGAGCTACGATCGAGGCGATTGCAGTGCCTTGGTCGAAAAGCTGCGCCGCCTGACCACCGTGCGCGAACCGCTCGCCGCCCAGGCGCTGGCATAGGATGGACATCGCCCGATGACGCAAGCGCTTTCCCCCAGCCTGATCGTAATCCCGTGTCTCAACGAAGCGGCCCATATCGGCGCGCTGCTCGACCAGTTGTGCCCGGCGGCGGAACGGCTTGGCGCGCGGATCGTGGTTGCCGATGGCGGCAGTACCGACGGTACGCTGGCCATTGTCGGCGAGCGCCAGAAGAACGATCCGCGCATCGTGATGCTTCACAATGAAAAGCGTATCCAGAGCGCGGCGATCAACCTGGCGGTGGCCAGATTTGGCGAGGGTGCGCACTATCTGATCCGCATCGATGCCCATGGTGGTTACCCCGACGACTATTGCGACCGGCTGGTCGAGGAGGCGCTGGGCACCGGCGCCGATTCGGTCGTGGTGTCGATGCTGACCAGTGGCAGCGGCACCGTGCAGAAAGCGGCGGCGGCGGCGCAGAACTCCAAGCTTGGCACCGGCGGTTCCAAGCACCGTCACCTCTCCGCCGGCGAGTGGGTCGACCATGGCCATCACGCGCTGATGCGGATTTCGGCCTTCCAGGCCGTCGGGGGCTATGACGAGACATTCAGCCACAACGAGGATGCCGAACTCGATTACCGGCTGAGGCAGGCGGGTTACCGGATCTGGATGAGCGGCAGGACGCAGATGGTCTATTATCCGCGCACATCGCTGCGCGGCCTCTATTTTCAGTATCTCGGCTATGGCCGTGGGCGGGCCAAGAATGTGCTGAAGCACCGCGTCATCCCGAAGGTTCGGCAGATGGTGCCGCTGGCCGTCTTCCCCGTGGTCCTTCTCGCCGCCTTCTCCTTCGTGCACTGGATCGCGGCATTGCCGCTGTTGCTGTGGGTTTCGGTGTGCCTGGGTTACGGCCTGGTGACGGCCATCAGCCAGCGCAATGCCGACATCGCGCTGGCCGGCGTCTCGGCGATGGTCATGCATTTCGGCTGGTCCGTCGGCTTCTGGCTGCAGCTTCTCGGCCTCGGCGCGTGGCGGAGGGCGGCGTGATGGCGGTTCAGGTCAGGAACCGCAGCATCGACATCGGCGTATGCACGTTCCGGCGGCCGGAGCTGGCCGAAACGCTGCGCTCGCTCGCCGCCATGGAAATGCCCAGAGGTTTCGACGTCGGCGTCATTGTCGCCGACAATGACGACACGCCAGGCGCCAGGGACCTGGTCACGGCGCTGGCACAGGAATTGAAGCTGCCGGTCCGCTACCGCCACTGCCCGGCGCGCAACATCTCGATCGCCCGCAATGCTTGCCTCGATGCCAGCGAGGCGGATTTCCTGGCCTTCATCGACGATGACGAGACCGCTACCCCCCGCTGGCTGGCAGAACTCATGGCGAGGGCTGAGGAAAGCGGCGCCGCCGCGGTTCTCGGCCCGGTGCGCGCGCTCTATCGCCCGGATGCGCCGGAGTGGATGCGCCGTGGCGATTTCCATTCCACCTTGCCGGTCCGCGTGCGCGGCGAAATCCGCACCGGCTACACCTGCAACGTCTTGCTGCGCATGGGATCGGACAGCCTGCGCGGCCGCCGCTTCAGCCTGGCGCGCGGCCAGACCGGCGGCGAGGACACCGAGTTCTTCGACCAGATGCACAAGGCGGGCGGCCGGATCGCCTTCGCGCCTGAAGCGTGGGTGGACGAGGCGGTGCCTCGCGCCAGGGCCGCCTTCGACTGGCTCAGCCGCCGCCGCTTCCGGGTCGGCCAGACGCATGGCCGTCTGCTGGGGCAGAACACCGGAGGCATCGGCTTGGTCAAGCAACTGGGCCTCGCCTCGGCCAAGGCGCTGTATTGCTTTGCCGCCGCGCTTCCGGTCGCCGCCAGCCCGGTACGCAGGAACCGCTCCGTGTTGCGCGGCATCATGCATGTCGGTGTCGTCAGCGGCCTGGTCGGCATCCGTGAACTGCGCCTCTACGGCCAGCCTTCGCCGGGGGAAGGAGGCAAGCGTGCGGCCTGATCTTTCCTTCGTTCCCGACGTTTCTTTCGTGATCGCCGCCTACAACGCCGAGGCAACCCTCGACCGGGCGATCGCCAGCGCCATCGCGCAGACAGGAGTCAGCATCGAGATCGTCGTCGTCGACGACCGGTCGCGTGACGCCACGCTCGACGTCGCGCGGGCTTATCCCGAGCACATGGTGCGCGTCGTGGCGCTGGAAAAGAACAGGGGTCCCGGCGGCGCCAGGAATGCCGGGCTCGATGCCGCCCGGGGCAGGTGGATCGCGGTTCTCGATTCCGACGATGCCGTCTTTCCCAGCCGCATGGCGGCCATGATCGGCCGCGCCGAAAAGGCGGACGCCGAGATCGCCGTCGACAATCTCCAGGTCGTGCGTGAGGACGGCGTAGTCGAGGACGCGATGTTCCCGCGCCGGTATCTGGAAGGGCTGCGCGAGATTTCGCTGGCCACCTACATCGCCGGCAACATCGTCTTCGAATCGAAATTCAATCTCGGCTATCTCAAGCCGATATTCCTGCGCCGGTTCCTCGACGAGAACCGGCTTCGCTATGATGAGAAACTGAGGATCGGCGAGGACTACATCCTGTTTGCCGAAGCTCTGGCCATGGGCGGCAGATGCGTGGTCGAGCCCGAAATCGGCTATGCCTATCATATCCGCAGCGGTTCCATCTCGCGCGTGCTCGAGCCTCATCATGTCGAGGCGATGCGCAAGGCGGACGCCGAATTCGCTCAAACCCATCAGATGGACGAGGCGGCTGAGGCAGCCTTCGCCCGGCGCGGCCGCAGCCTGCGCAAGGCGGCCTCGTTCCTGGCGATGGTCCAGCACATCAAGGCGCGGTCTCCGCTCAAGGCGATCCGGACGGCGCTTAGCGACCCGGCGGCGGTCCGGCATATGGGCATGCCGATCGCCGTGCGGTTGCGAAGAGTAGCGGCACAGTTTGCCGTGGGGGCGGGGAGGTGAAGATGCAGGCACATGGAGGGATTTTTCGTGGCCTGTGAAGAAACTGCAGTCGATCTCCTCAGAAGGAATTTGCGATGAAGAAAATCAGGAAGGCCGTGATACCGGTGGCGGGGCTTGGAACACGGTTCCTGCCGGCGACCAAGTCGATGCCGAAGGAAATGCTTCCCGTCGTCGACCGGCCCGTCGTGCAATATGCGGTGGACGAGGCCTTCGAGGCCGGCATCGAGCACATCGTCTTCGTGACCGGCCGCAACAAGGCGGTCATCGAGGACTATTTCGACCTGCATCCCGAACTGATCGGAACCCTGGAGCAGACCGGCAAGAAGACCCAACTGGAAGCGCTCGAAAGCATGCTGCCGGTTGCCGGCGCCACCTCCTTCATCCGCCAGCAATCGCCGCAAGGCCTCGGCCATGCCGTCTGGTGTGCCCGCGAGGTCATCGGCAATGAGCCTTTCGCCCTGCTCTTGCCCGACATGGTTTCCTTCGGCGGGCGCGGATGCCTGGCCGAGATCACCGACCTTTATGCGCAGACCGGCGGCAACGTCATCGCCGTCGAGCGCTGCGATCCGAGCGAGACCAACAAATACGGCATCGTCGGCCGTGGCGCCGACATTGGCGGCGGCTTCGAGGTGACGGCCATGGTCGAAAAGCCGGCCCTGGCCAACGCGCCGTCGAACTTCTACATCAACGGCCGCTATATCTTGCAGCCGGAAATCTTCCAGCTTCTGGGCAACCAGCAGCGCGGCGCCGGCAATGAGATCCAACTGACCGACGCCATGGTCCGCCTGTCGCGGGAGCAGCCATTCTTTGCCCAGCCTTTCAAGGGCCGCATGTTCGACTGCGGTTCCAAGGAAGGGTTCATCCAGGCCAATGTCGCCTTCGCTCTGTCGCGCGACGACATGAAGGGCCCGGTTTTCGAGATGCTCCGGGAGTTCGTCCGGTCGCATGAACGCCAGGAAGAAGCCGCATAATGCCCATCTTTCGGGAGCATTGTCGGGCGGCTGACGGCGGAGGGGCCTGCCGGCTCCACGCTGTCCGGCACCAAGCGTGTGTCGCGCCTGCCAACGCTCCCGAACTTCCCGGGGCCTGCGAGCGAGACAAGCCAGAATTGGACCGAAGATGAATTATGCCAACTTTCCTCTCGACAAGAGGATGCCACTGTCGAATTCGGACGCAGCTGACGGCGACGACTTCATCGACATCGAGCGGCTGCTTGGCATGGCCGCACGGCAGGCCAAGGTGGTCGCCGTGTGCGCTGTCATCGGTCTTTTCCTGGGCTTGCTCTATCTGCAGACGACGCCGCCCAAATACCAGTCGATCGCCAGCGTGCTGATCGACGAGGGGCTGAACAAGATCGTCGACGACATCTCTGCGGCCTCGACGACCATGCAGACCGATTCGGCCATTCTGAGCCAGATCGAGATCCTGACCTCGACGCGGCTCGCCGCCGTGGTCGTCGACAAGCTCAAGCTCGACCAGAACGACGCGTTCATGAACCCGCCGCAGTCGGCGCTCGCCCAGGGCGTCGGCCTGATCCGCGGCCTGATCCAGTATGTTCGTCCGAGCCCTGTCATGCCGGGCGTTGGCGACATCTCCAAGCTCGATCCGGCGGCGCGCGATGCGCTGATTGCCACCTCGCGCCGCGACTACGCGATCCTCAAGCTGCAGAACGAAATCCGCGCCGACCGTGTCGGGCGAAGCTATGTCATCGCGCTCGGCTACCAGGCGACGGATCCGGGGCTGGCCACCGCCATCACCAAGGCCTATGCCGACGCCTATCTCGCCGATCAGCTCGATGCCAGCTTCGATGCAACCGAGCGCGCGGCGGTCTGGCTGCAGGGCCGGTTGACCGAACTGCGCGAGAGCTCGCAGCAGGCGTCGCTCGCGGTCGAGAAATTCCGGGCCGAACACGGCCTGTCCGCCAACAGCGACGGCCAGTTGATGAGCGACAAGCAGCTCGCCGACCTCAACGCCCAGCTCATCGTTGCGCAAGCCGACACCGCGCGCGCCAGCGCCCGCTACCAGCAGTACAAGCAGATCGTCGACAGCGGCTCCGACAATGCCTTCAAGGATGCCGCCATCTCGGCCGACCAGCCCAGCAGCGCGCTCATCTCGACGCTCAAGACCCGCTACCTCACTGTCGCCAAGCGGCAGCAGGATGTCGAGGCGAATTTCGGCCCCGAACATCCCCAGGCGGTGGCGCTTGCCAAGGAAAAGGCCGACATCTCGGCGCAGATATTCGGCGAACTGAAGCAGCTGACCCAGAGCTATCGCAACGAATATGAGGTGGCGCTGGCGCGCGAGACCGCGCTCAGGGCCAATGTCGCCGCCGCGCAGGGCAAGAGCTCCATCGACAACCAGTCGCAGGTCAAGCTGCGCGACCTCGACCAGAAGGCGACGGCGCTGACCACGCTCTATCAGACCTTCCTTGGCCGCTACGAGGAAGCCGCGCAGCAGCAGTCCTTCCCGGTCGGCAAGATACGCATCATCTCGGATGCGTCGACGCCGCTCTCCGCATCGAGCCCGCGCAGCATCATCGTGCTCTGCCTGTCGCTAGTGCTCGGCGTGCTGATGGGCGCCGGCTTTGGCGGTCTGAACGAGTTCAATGAGCGCTTCTTCAGGACCGGCGAGGAGGTGCGCGACCGCGTCGGCCTCAAATTCCTCGGTTACCTGCCGACCATCGGCGGCAAGCCGACCAAGGAAGACAAGCCGGCCGAGCCCGACCTAAAGGTTGCCAAATCGCCGGCCGCCATTGAAAGGCGCGCGCGCATGCGGGTCAGCATCGACGCTCCGGCATCGATGTTTTCCGAAACGCTGCGCAGCGCCAAGATCGCTTTCGATGTCGTGATGGAAGGGCAAGGCAGCCGCGTCATCGGCGTGATCTCGGTTTTGCCCGGCGAAGGCAAGTCGACGGTCGCGGCCAATCTCGCCGGCCTGCTTGCCGCCAATGGCGCCAGGACGCTGCTCATCGACGGCGATCTGCGCAATCCCGGCCTCAGCCGCGGCCTCGGCATGGAGGCCGAGCAAGGGCTGATGGAAGCGGTGGTGAGCGGCCAGACCTGGCAGTCCGTCGGCAAGATTGACCGGCAGACCAAGCTCGCGATCATCCCGGCCGTGTCGCGCGGGCATTTCTCGCACACCAGCGAGCTGCTCTCCTCGGCCGGCATGCGGCGTTTCATCGAGAACGCCAAGGAGACGTTCGAATACATAGTCGTCGACCTGCCGCCGCTCGGGCCGGTGGTCGACGCGAAGGCCTTCGCACCGCTGGTCGATGGTTTCGTGCTGGTCACCGAATGGGGCCGCACGCCACGCGCCATGGTGCGCTCGATGCTGGAATCCGAACCCTACGTCGCCAACAAGATCGTCGGCGCGGTGCTGAACAAGGTCGATCTCAAAAAGCTCGCCAAATACGGATCGTTCGGCGCATCGGAGAAATTCTTCGACAAATACTCGACCTACTATCTCGACAAGTCGGAAGTGCGGGCAAAGGCAAATGTCTGAGGTTTATCGCCGCCCATCACGCCTCGCGCGCACGATAGCGCAGTTGGAGGTTCGGTATGTGACGTATTTGGTGGCTACGCACGCTTACGGTCATCGTTTAAATCACGGTGAGCCTTCTTCCCAACGATAATCCAATGATTAAGACGGTTTCTAATTTTAGCTATGAGAACCTGATCTCCGGCCCTGTAGTCGGTGCCCTCGTCGTAAATCTTGATCCTGAGGGGTAAGTGCGCATTTCTTTTTGTAAGATACGCATGACGTCGCTCGACTTTTACGACGACTGTGTCGTCGGTTTTGTCGGTAACAACGGTACCTCGAAAAACCTCTCTTGCAGAGCGGCTGCGAGCCCTACGAGGAGGGTCGCTCTCGGTATCATAGCCCGGTATCAAGAACGCCCGCGTCACTAAAGGCGCGTCTAGACGCCCTCCAACATGGGGCTCCTTCATGGCCGCCAGCGCTATAGCTCGCGCCTCATCTATCGTTAGGTGCTTGATGTTGCTGTGGTTCTTCATCGGAAGTCGATCAATTCCAGATAGGTCCCCGCTGGATCAAGCAGAACCTTGGTTATTTGAAAAGAAGCATTTGGCATAAATAAGACTTCCTGCTCTTCAGGGAAGGCCGAAAGTCCGCTGATATCGCAACCTTGAGATGACTGGATCACTAGCATGTCCCGGCCGGCGAACGCGTTGACGCCCGTTGATGCACTAAGAAATGCCGGATCCCGATAACCAGCGGTTGGCTTGAGGGAAAGCAGGTTGAGCATGCTCGCAGGAATTTCTGTTCTTCTGTAGACGATACCGTCAAACGTGGGGAGTTTTTTGACGGCATCCTTCAAATCATTGAAGAGTGAGCCATAAAATTTGCCCTTTGGAATTCTGTTTCGTAGTCGCCGATTGAGTTCTGTGAAGCAGCCAGTGCCGTCGCGGAATCCCATAGAATAAGCATGCACTGCAAGGCTTTCCTGAAGGTTAAGCCCCATCGCTTGGCCTGCGACGCGAATGTTGCATTCTTCAGTTGACTCTAGGAACTCATTGAAGAGGTCATAACCCAACGACTCTCCAAAGAGGGCAATCCACTCGCCTTGCACGCCAACAATGCCCCACCCTGCATCCTCGACCACATTTCAATATCTGATCGAAGCTCACTAGACGAGCCTCGCACTTTTTCTATGCGGGTGTCGAGCCGAAACAAATGCTAGTCGGTGAGCTACGCCGCCTTCAGCCGGTAGCGAAACACAGTATGATCGAGCAGCAGCCTCATGCGCGGCTCGGCCTCTGTGGCCACCAGCCAGCTTGCCGCGATCATGGTCGCGCCTACCATTGCCATCGACAGGAGATAAGGCGCTCCGGCGCGGACCATGGCGCCCAGCATCGCCGCGCCGACGACGTCGTGGATCAGGTAGAGCGGATAGGTCATCAGGCCGATCCGGCGCCAGCCGCTCCAGCTGAGGTCAAGCTTGAGCGACCATGCCATCAGGGCGATGGCGACGAGGAAAATGAGAATCGGCGGTGCGTAGGGCATCACCGTGCCGACCTTGACGCTGTGGACGTCGACCGAACTGGCGATCTGTAATACGCCGCCGCCGAGGAACAGCAGGCAGAAGCCAAGGCGAGGGGCCGTCACCGCCTTGAACCGCATCAGCCAGATGAGCACGCCGACCGCGAAGAATGCGCCATGATGCACCAGTGTGAGCTGCAACAGCCGAGTTTCGGCGAAGTCGGACCAGCCGAGCGGATAATAGAGGCACCAGAACGCCGTGCTGACAAGGCCGATGACGATGGTTACCCTTTCCATGAGATCGAAGCGGCCGAGCCGCAGCAGGGTCCAGACGATGGCGTAGAAGGCGATCTCGATGCCGAGCGTCCAGTAGACGCTGTCCACCCACGGACCATAGGGCGCGAACAGGGCCGTCCGCACGAGCCTGACGGCCGCGTCGGTCGGCCAGCTCAAGCCGATGAGCAGCAGTAGCAAGGCGGTGATCGGCGCGCAGATCCAGACCGCGGGTGCGAGCCGCTTCACCCTGGCCTCGAAGAAGCGCAGCGGCGTCGAACGCTCGGCGCTGAAGGCGATGACGAAGCCGCTGATGACGAAGAAGATCTCGACGCCGACCCAACCGGACTCGACCCAGGCGCCGATACCGGGCTGTGCGGGAACGCCGCCGGTGGCTTGCGCGGAGATGCCGTCGGGATAGGCCCACACCCAGAAGCCGTAGTGGTAGACCATGACCATCACGGCGGCGAGGAACCGCAGGATGTCGACGCCGCCAAATGTAGTCTTCTGCTGAGCCATGCGATCCGATCGAATGGCCCCCCACGGGAATTGTAAGGTGGAATGTTGCATTGCACAATCAACGATTGTGCAATGCGCCCATCACAAAGTTCGCCGCGTCGCAACATCCTGGGCGCGGCCAGGCGTCGCCGGCAGGATCAGACCCCGATCCCGCGCGCCTTCATCGCGGCAGTGATCTCGTCGAGGATGACCGGGTCGTCGATGGTCGCCGGCATCGTCCATTCTTCCTTGTCGGCGATCTTCTGCATGGTGCCGCGCAGGATCTTGCCCGAACGTGTCTTCGGCAGCCGCTTGATCGTCACCACGGTCTTGAAAGCGGCGACCGGGCCGATGCGCTCGCGCACAAGCGCAACGACTTCCTGCTCGATGGCGCCGCCGTCGCGCGCCACGCCTGCGTTCAGCACGACGAAGCCGAGCGGAATCTGCCCCTTCATCGCGTCGGCGATGCCCACGACGGCACATTCGGCGACATCGGGATGGGCGGCCAACACCTCTTCCATCGCCCCGGTCGACAGCCGGTGGCCGGCGACGTTGATAATGTCGTCGGTGCGGGCCATGACGTAGAGATAGCCGTCCTCGTCGATCATGCCGGCGTCCGCCGTCTTGTAGAAGCCGGGGAACTCCTCGAGATAGGCCTGGCGGAAGCGGGCATCGGCGTTCCACAGCGTCGGCAGGCAGCCGGCCGGCAGCGGCAGCTTGACCACGACATTGCCGAGCGTGCCGCGCGGCACTTCGTGGCCGACATCGCTAAGGATGCGGATGTCGTAGCCCGGCATCGGCACGCCGGGCGAGCCGTACTTCACCGGCAGCAGGCCGAGCCCGGCCGGGTTGATGGTCATCGGCGAACCGGTCTCGGTCTGCCACCAATGGTCGACCACCGGCACATTCAGCTTCTGCTCTGCCCATTTGATGGTTTCAGGGTCGGCGCGCTCGCCGGCCAGGAATAGCGTGCGGAATTTCGACAGATCGTATTTCGGCACGAACTCGCCCTTGGGATCCTGCCCCTTGATGGCGCGGAAGGCGGTCGGCGCGGTGAACAGGGCGACCACGCCGTGTTGTTCGATCACCCGCCAGTAGGTGCCGGCGTCGGGCGTGCCGATCGGCTTGCCTTCGAAGAGCACGCTGGTGCAGCCATGCAGCAGCGGCCCGTAGACGATGTAGGAATGGCCGACCACCCAGCCGACATCGGAGGCCGCCCAGAACACTTCTCCCGGCTCGACGCCGAACTCGTTGTCCATCGTCCATTTCAGCGCGACCATGTGGCCGCCATTGTCGCGCACGATGCCCTTCGGCTGTCCGGTCGTGCCCGAGGTGTAGATGATGTAGAGCGGATCGGTGGCCAGCACCGGCACGCAGTCGACATTGGCTCCGGCCGCCCGTTCGCGGGCGACGGCATCGGCATAGTCGATGTCGAAATGGTCCTTCATCTCGCAGCGCAGCTGGTCGCGCTGCAGGATCAGGCAGGCGTCCGGCCTGTGGCGGGACATCTCGATCGCCCTGTCGAGCAGCGGCTTATAGGCGACGATACGCCCTGGTTCCAGGCCGCAGGAGGCCGAGATGATCAGTTTCGGCTTTGCGTCGTCGATGCGGGTGGCCAATTCATGCGAGGCAAAGCCGCCGAAGACGACCGAATGCACGGCCCCGATGCGGGCGCAGGCGAGCATGGCGATGGCCGCTTCCGCCACCATCGGCATGTAGATGATGACCCGGTCGCCCTTGCCGATGCCACGGTTCTTCAGCACCGAGGTCAGCGCCACCACGTCGCGTTTCAGTTCGGCATAGGTGAATTTTTTCACCGTTCCGGTGATGGCGCTGTCGTGGATCAGCGCGATCTGGTCGGCCCGGCCGCCGGCAACATGCCGGTCAAGGGCATTGTAGCAGGTGTTGCAGGTCGCGCCGGTGAACCAGCGGCCGTAGACGCCGGCGTCGGCATCGAACACCTTGTCCCATGGCGAGTACCAGTCTATGGCGCGGGCCGCGTCGGCCCAGAATTTTTCCGGGTCGCGTTTCCAGCCGTCATAGACCTCGTGATAGCGTGAAGCCATCCATATTCTCCCCAGCAACGGTTTGCCGCCCTTGCCAATAGCCTATGTTGTTTCTTCCGGCGATGTCTCCCTGCATTTTCGTCTCAGGCGGCGGCGACTTGACCGGATAGGCGCGGTGTCGTGAAGTGCCGCGGCGCGGAGGGAAAACGAATGCACCATCGGTGGTCTGGCGTGGCAAGGCCAGCGGTTGCGTTGGCCATTGGCGCGGCGCTCGCGGCTTCAGCCGGGACCGCCCATGCCGGCGATGCCGCCGCACGGCGCATCATCGGCTTCTCGCCGGATGGCGCCTACTTCGCCTTCGAGCAATATGGAACGCTCGATGCCGGTGCCTCGGATTCCGGTTATTCCGAGATCGATATTATCGATGTCGGCACGGACACATTTATCGGCGGCAAGCCGATCCTGGTGGTCGACGAATCCGAGGACGCGACGCTGACACTGGAGAAGGCGAGAGCGCAGGCGGCCGCCAAGGCGGCACCTGTCCTTGCGAAATACGCCATCGCCAAGCGCGGCGAGCAGACGGCTTCCGACAAGTTCACCTTTCCCGGCGACATGGTGGCCTATGGCGACATCTCCCGGCTGGAGCAAGTGTCGCAGAAATGGCTTTCGCCGACCTATGGTGAAACGGGCATTTCGACCATCCAGCTCGACGAGGTCCTGGCGGCGAGCTCGGCCGATTGTTCGGCAAGCTTCGAGGAGGCGAAGCAAGGCGCCCCGGCAGCTCAGGACGAGAACGCTCTTCAAGGCGACAAGACCGGCAAGGCGCTCGGCTTCCGCCTGACGCTGCAGGGACAGGACGGCAAGCCGTTCAAGACCCTGCATGAGGACAAGACAGTGCCGGGCTCGAGGAACTGCCCGACGTCCTACAGCCTGTCGGAAGCCTACGAATTCAAACCCGCCGGCAAGCCGGCGGTGATCGCCGTGCTGGTGCAGCGCTTCAGCCAGGGCTTTGAAGGGCGCGATCGCCGCTTCATCGCGGTGACCGGGCAACCACGCTGAGCGCTGACCGGTAGCCGTCTAACAAACGGAATTCGTTGGATAAAAGTCGATCGAACTAGATCGGCAAGGCCACAAGCATGAGGCCGACTCCGCCGAAGATCAAAATGGCTGTCGCCAGAGCCTTCCGATGACGTTCGAAAGTCGTCGGAGCCCGCTCCCAATTGTAACGCATACGCTATCTCCCCAAGACCCGGGAAGTTCTTACCTTACCTCAGGGAAGAAAAGCAACGGCTCTGCAGGTCGACACGCTTGCCTGGCGCGTCGTTCCGGCGACTATTTCTGGGACGATTATCGGCTGTGGATGGAGCTTGCGGCCTGACGAAGGCCGGTCACGATCCAAGATTGCGCGAGCCATCACCCGGCCGGCCGATAGACAGCGCCCCACCACCGCGCTATCTCATTTCGGGGTTTGCATGGCTATTTGGGGTTCGTGATGGAAATTGCCTCTGGAACAGTTCTGCGGCTGGCGGAGGATGCGTCGGTCCAGCATGTCGGCGATGGCGCGGTCGTGCTTCTGGCGCGCAGTGGCCAGCTCTATACCTGCAACGGCACCACCGAGGCCTTTCTCGACAAGGTCGATGGCGCGCGCAACCTCGGCCAGATCGTCGGCCTGCTTTGCGAGGAGTTCGAGGTCGACAAGGGCACGCTTGACGAGGACATGGCGGAGTTGGCCGCCGAACTGGTCTCGGAAGGCATCCTCGCCGCCCCGGGGCTTGATAGCTGATGGTACGTGCCTGATGGCGGACAGTCCTCTCCTGCGCGCCTTGTTCCGCTGCCATCTCTGGGCCAGCGCGCGGCTGATGCCGGTCCTGATTGCCAACCGCAGCTTCGAGGAGGTGCTGAAATGGGCGCCGCTCGCCTCCTCGACGCCCTATCGCGGCTTGCCGGCCAGTTACATCGTCACGCGCGTCAACCGTGCCGTGCGCCGCCCCTGGCTGATGCGCGATCGCAGATGTCTGCGCGAAGGTCTGCTTGGCCACCGTTTCCTGCGCTTCGCCGGCTTCGATCCGGAGTTGCGCTTCGGCGTCGATCCGAAGTCACTGCAGGCGTCGCGGCTGTCGGCGCATTGCTGGGTCTGCCTCGACGGCAAGCCGGTGGTCAGCGACAGCTTTCCCGGCATGGTCGAGATCTATCGCCACCATGACCGTGCCACCAAGGTGCGCCCCGCTTGACCAGACCTTGCGCTTTCTATGACCTCAACGGGCAGGTCCTCGGCATATCGGCTGAACGCGCCGCGCTGTGGCTGGACTTCGACAGGATGCTGGCAAGCCTGCGTATCGAAGGTCCCGTCGAGCCGGGCTTTCGCCTCGATATCGCTGAGGTGGATGTCCTGGCTGAGACACCCGGCGGATCGCTCGTCTTCGACGGTGAGATACCGGAGGATGGCTATTGCCGGATGATCGCCGATGGCGCCACCGTCCATCTCGTCTTTCCCGGGCGCCAGACCGTTGCGATCAACGACGAGCAAGGCTGGGCCGAACTGCGGGTTCGCCCTGGCGCCAAAGCGGCCTGGACGCCATCGATGCTCGTGCTGGACGCGGCACTCGACGCCGGTGGCCAGCATATGCTGCACACCGCCGGGCTGACATTACCGGACAACGACACCGTCGTGCTGATCCATGCGCCCAGCGGCACGGGCAAGAGCACGACATCGCTCGCCCTGGCGACACAAGGTTTCGGGCTCTGTTCCGATGATGCCATGATCCTGAATGTCGCTTCGGACCGACCCGTGGCCTGGGGGCTGCCGCGCCACGCCAAGATCCACGAGAATACCGCCCGAATGATCCCGCAGGTGTCGCCCTGCCTTGGACCATCATGGGACCGCAACGGCGAACAGGCCGTCTCGCTGGAGCGGCTGAGCGAAATCATACGCATCGAAAGCCCGGCGGCCCGGCCGGTAGCCGCGCTCCTGCACCTGGCGCGTTCGCCCGACAGCGAGACCCGGCTCGCACCCATGGCCCGGACCGACGCGATGGTGGCGCTGGCGATGGACAATGTCCGAACCGGCATGACTGGCCTGCTGCCCTCGCAGAAACGCCGGCTGGCGACGATCGGCAGGCTGGTCTCGTCGGTGCCGACCTTCACGCTGGAAGTAGGCTCACGCCCGGCCGACGCGGCGGCGCTGATCTGCGCCACGTTGGCATCGGCGGACTGACGGCCGCCTCAAGCGGCGTGTGGCCTCTTTGCTTTGACGCAATTGCTGCAGGAAAACCGCCTCACACTTTTCCTGGAATTGCTCTGGCTTTGGCCAACCGCTGGATCCAGCGGAAGGCATCGCGGCGCAGGCGCGAGCCGATCTTCTCTCTTGAATTGACCCTGAGCAGTGTGTTCGTCGTGATCAGCTTCTTGGCCAGCCGTATCGACAGGTCGGGCTTGATCCGCCCGGCGAGTTCAAGCGCATGCGGCTCGCCGAACAACCGGCCCGTCACGTTGAGCACGATCGCCAGTTCGAGCTCGATGCCGGTCATGCGTGCCGCGTCGAGCAGGCGGGTTTCCGATTCCGCCGATTGCAAGGCCCGCACGCCTTGCAGCACGTCCACGCAAAGCTGCAGCCGGTGGAATTTGTGGCCTCCGGCGGCATGCACGATGGCGATCGTCAAAAGTGCGGCCGGCGTGTCCGTCGCGTCAGCATCGATGATGCCCAGCTCGCGAAACCCCAGCGACAGGCGGCGACGCATGCCCGTGTCATGCACGAGGTCGCCGTGCAGTTCGACCAGAAGGCTCGAATTCTCTTTTTCCAGCCATTTGAATTCCTGCAACTGGTAGGATTCGGCCTCGTCGCTGCTGAGTTCGAAGCCGCATGAGGCGATTACCGTGTTGGCCCGGGGCAGGTCGGCAGGATCGACGAGAATATCGATGTCGGTGAACGGCCTGTCGGAGACGTGACGGTAGAGCTTTCGCGCGAAGACCGGTCCCTTGACGATCCGTGCCGCAATGCCTTGCGCCGCCATCGCCTTCATGATGCGGTCGCCGTGGTATTGCAGCAGCATCGACTGGCCGGTGGCGATCGTCGCCTTGTCGCGCAAATCTTCAAGCTTCTCGCGCACGCCGCCCGACGGCAGATGTGCGTCGCCGCTCTCCCTGAGCTTGCGCAGCATGATCGGCAGGATGCCGTGGAATTCGGCATTGTCGAGCAGCGCCGACAGGGCCGCTGCCGACACATTGCTCCCGACCGCCGCGGCTTCCGGATCGGCGTAGCGCAGCAGCAGCTTTTCCTCGGCGGTGGTAAGGGATGGCAGCATCGATCAGGACAGGTGTTGGCTATGGCGGGATTGTCGGGATGGTTGCAGAAAAGCGCTGCTGAAGCCAGCCTTACATGCCCCAGCGCAGCGCGGCCGTGTGGACAGGTGCGTCCCACCAACCCGTCAATTCGTCGTCGAGCAGGGTCAGCGTGATCGAGCAGCCGGCCATGTCGAGCGAGGTGACATAGGTCCCGACCAGCGAACGGCGTATCGTCACGCCGCGCTTCTCCAGAATTCGGCGCGCACTGTTGTACATCAGATAGAGCTCCATCAGCGGCGTGCCGCCGAAGCCGTTGACGAACAGCAATGCCGGACCCTTCGCCCGGTCGCCGAGATCGCCCAGGATCGCGGCGCAAATCTCCTCGGCAATCGCGTCGGCGCTTTTCAGCCTGTCGCGGCGGCGGCCCGGCTCGCCATGAATGCCGACGCCGAATTCCATCTCGCCATCGCCGATGTCGAAGGTCGGTTTGCCGGCTGCAGGCACGGTGCCGCTGGTCAGCGCCACGCCCATCGAGCGGGTCGCGGCATTGACGCGCTCGCCCAGCGCCTTCAATACCGGCAACGCCATGCCATGTTCGGCCGCCGCGCCGACGATCTTTTCCACCACCAGGGTTCCGGCCACGCCGCGTCGACCGGTCGTATAGGACGAGTTCTCCACCGCGACATCGTCATTGGTGACCACCTGCAGCACGCCATCGGACATTTCGGCGGCCATGTCGAAGTTCATCACGTCGCCCTCATAGTTCTTGACGATGAACAGGCAGCCGGCGCCCGTGTCGACAGCCTGGGCGGCCGCCATCATCTGGTCCGGCGTCGGCGAGGTGAACACCTGGCCGGGGCAGGCGGCATCCAGCATGCCGTGACCGACAAAGCCGCCATGCATCGGCTCATGGCCGGAGCCGCCGCCGGAGATCAGCGCCACCTTGCCCGGCTTGAGCGCCTTGCGGCGGATGAATTTGTGCTCCTCGCCAAGCGCAAGGATATCGGCATGGGCGGCAACGAACCCGTCGAGGCTCTCGGTCAGAACCGTGTCCACCGAGTTGATGAATTTCTTCAAGGCCGTCTCCTCCCGAAATAGCCTGTCATCAAAGGTCGCTCAGCCACTCTTGCCGGTGATGCTGGTGACCTTCTGGATGAATTCGTTGATGGCGCGGTCGAGCGCCGCATTCTGCTTCTCGTCGCCGAAATCCGGCACGATGAGCGAAACGTGCCTGGTCTTGCGCGCGCCGGCGGCGGCCGAAATCTTGCCTGGATGGGCCTGGTGATAGGCGGCAAGAAACTGGTCCCGTTCGGCCTGGCTGAAATGGCAGACGGAAAAGATGGCGGGCAGATGCTTCGACGGGATTGGGATCGAATAGGCCGGGCTCGAAATCTGCGTGACGAAACTACGGTGCTTGCCGAGCGCGTCGGCAAGCCGCTGGCGCATGCCGGACGGCCGCTGGTCGATGACATGCGACAGGATCGTCTTGTAGGCGCGGATCGCGTCTTCGGAACCGGGCTCGGGTGTCTTGTCGATCATGCCCGCCGCCTAGACCGGGACATCTGATATGGCCGCCTTGGCCATGGCGAGTTGCGCCGGCGCCACCGAGAGGTCGCGCAGGCCGGCTTCGAGCAGCGACGGGATCGAGGCGGGGTCGCCGCCGGCATCGCCGCACAGGCTGACAGGAATGGCGTTCTCCCGTCCGAAGGCCGCGACCGCACCGATCAGCCGCAGCACAGCCGGGTGACGAACCGAATTCAGATGCGCGACCGCCGCATTGTCGCGCGCCGCCGCCATCACATACTGCGTCAAATCGTTGGAGCCGATCGACAGGAAGGCGACGCCGGCGAACGCCTCCGGCGCGATCGCCACCGAAGGCACTTCGACCATGATGCCGAGCGGCGGCATCCTTTGCGCGATGCCACGCGCGGCAAGGGCCGCCTGCTCCTCGGCGAAGAGGGCCGCGGCGCGTTCATATTCTTCTGATGTGGCGATCATCGGAAACATGACTTTGAGATTGCCGTGTGGCGCGGCGCGCAGCAATGCCCTGATTTGAACGCGGAATATATCGGGCCTAGCTAGTGACAGCCTGACACCGCGCAGGCCGAGGAACGGGTTGCCCTCTTCGACCGTAAAGCCCGGCACGGGCTTGTCGCCGCCGGCATCGACGGTGCGGATCGTCACCGGTTTCCCGCCGGCCCATTCGAGCACCTTGCGGTAGCCGCGATACTGCGTTTCCTCGTCCGGCAGCGTCTTGCCGAACAGGAATTCGGTGCGCATCAGGCCGACACCGTCGCAAGTCGCGATATCGATGGCATCGACATCCCCGGGGTCGGCGATGTTGACCTGCACGCGCACCGCTGTGCCGGCTCTCGTCGCCGCCGGCCGCGCCAGAAAGGTCCGCGCCTTGCCCTGTCGGGCCGCGAAGGCGGAAGCCGCCTGCCGGAATGCGCCGATCTCCGGGAGCGAGGGCGCCACAACGATATTGCCGTGCTCCGCGTCGAGCAGCGCCATGCCGGCAGCACCGGTAAACGGCTCGCCCAGGCCCACGACCATCGGCACGCCGCGCGAGCGCGCGAGCATGGCGACATGGCTGGCGGTGCTGCCCGCCTTGAGCGCGATGCCGCCGCCATGGCTCCAGTCGGTTTGGAGAAAGCGCGTCGGCGCGATGTCCGCGCCGTAGAGGATGGCGCCGGCCGGTGCCGCGCGCTGATCGTCCTCGGTCAGGGCGCGCAGCACCTGGTCCCTGATATCGCGCAGGTCCGTGGCGCGGGCGCGGAAATAATCCTGGTCCGAGGCCTCGTAGCCGGCGATCTCGGCACCGAGTGCCTGACGCCAGGCCGCGTCGGCGGCTTTTCCGGAGGCTATCGATGCAAAGGCCGGCCCGCTCAGCGCATCGTCTTCCAGCATGGCGATGTGGAATTCGAGTATGCCGGCGGCATCGCTGTCGGCTGTCCCGACCATGGCCACGAGCCGGTTCACCGCCTTGTCGATCGCGGTTTCCAGCGACGTCCGCTCCTCCGCGGCGGTTGCCTTGCCTGTATAGGTGCCCTGAGGCCGATCGAGCTCGAACAAAGGCCCCTCGGCATAGCCGGCAGCGGCCGCGACACCCTCAATGCGCATGGCCCGCATTCCTGCCGGGCCGGCCAAGATATGCGTCGGCTTCAGGCCGAGCGGGCATGACCGGCATCCTCGTCGAAATCGCGCTGCACCAGTTCGATCAAGGCACGCACGGCATCGCTGGCGCCATCGCCATTGGCCCTGACGTGCAGAACCGTGCCCTTCGGCGCCTTGGCGGCCATCACCTTGACGATGCTCTTGGCATCGAACCATGGGCCGTTGGCGGCGAGCGCTATCTCGACGTCGGCGGCAAAGCTCTTGGCCAGTTTGGTGAACTTTACCGAAGGACGCGCGTGCAGGCCCACATCGTGGGTGATCAGGACGGTCGCTTCGGCGGTTGCGGACATGTCTTCAAAATTCCCGTTCATTCACGACGGCGACAATTCATGCGCCGTCGCCACCACTTCCCGCAGCGAGGCGCCGCCGGATGCCTCGGTCGCGGCCATCACCGCGCCCTCGACGATCGGCGCGTTGCAGACGATGATTTTCTGCGCGCGCGGCTCGCCGATCATCTCGACCGCCATTTCCGAATTGGTCTCGGCGCCGCCGAGATCGACCAGGATGGCGACCCCGGCTTCCGACCAGGCCTTGTCGATGGCGCCCATGATCGCCTCGACATTGGTGCCGAGCCCGCCATGGCCGTTTCCACCGCACCACGCAAGCGGCACTTCGTCGCCCACCATCTGGCGTACCATGTCGGCGGTGCCTTCCGCGACCAGCGGTGAATGCGACACGATCACGATCCCGACATTGCTCATGCCTTGTCCCCGATGATTTGCGCGACCGTGCGCACCAACAGCGCGGTCGAGCGCGCGCCGGCATCCATATGGCCGATGGAGCGGTCGCCGAGGAAGGAGGCGCGGCCGCGCAGCGCTTTCATCGGCACGGTCGCTTCGGCCGCAGCGTCGGCAATGTCGGCCAGTTCGCTGGCCGTTTTGCCGACGGCCAGCGCGTCGTGCACCGGCTGCAGCACATCGAGCATGGTCTTCTGGCCGACCTGTGACTTGCCTCGCGCCGCGACCGCCTCGATCGCCTTGCCGAAAGCCGCCGTCAGGTTGGCATGGTCGGGGTCAGTCGAAATCTCCTTGCCGAGCGCCATGAACAGCGTCCCGAACAGCGGGCCGGACGCCCCGCCCACCGTCATCACCAGCTTGGTGCCGATCGCCTTCAGGGCTTCCGGCAGCGGCTTGGCCGAATACGCCTCGGTCTCGGCGCGCACGGCCTCGAAGCCGCGCTTCATGTTCAATCCGTGGTCGCCGTCGCCGATCGCCTGGTCGAGCGCCGTCAATTCCTCGGCGTGCGCGGCGATCGCATCCGCGGCGGCCGTGATCAGCCTCGAAAGGTTCAGCGCCGTCATGTCGCCCGAATCCCCGGTTTCCACCTCGCCCGCAGTAGCGAAAGAACGATCGTTCGACAACTGGAGCATGCGTCAGGCCGTGGCATGCTGCGCGGCGGCAGCCGCGAACGCCTCGGCCACTGCATGGGCGCCTGGGTCGACCACCCCCAGCAATCTGGTGCCGACATAGGCCGACCGCCCGGCCTTCGCCTTCTCCATCGCGGCCGTGGCGTCGGCACCGTGCAGGGCCGCCGTCGCCGCTTCCTCCAGACCGTTGGCGTCGAGCGCCTTCAAGGCCGGCTCCAATGCATCGACCATGGTGCGGTCGCCGATCCCGGCGCCGCCGTAGAAGGTCATCCTTTCGAGGCCGGCGAGCAGGGCCTTGGAGATGGTCGCACCGCCGGCAAGCGCTTGTGATGCCGCCGTGAAGAAGATCGACAGCAGGACCCCGCTCGAGCCGCCCATGGACGAGCTCAGAATATCACCGATCGCACCGAGCGTCGCCGAGGCGTCGGCAAGCGGCAGGCCGTCCAGCCGCTCCAGCACGCTGCGGGCGCCGGTCGCCACCGTCGAGCCGGTGTCGCCGTCACCGGCCTTGGCGTCGAGGTTGTTCAGGCCGGCTTCGATCGCGATCAGCCTTTCACAGACGCTGGCGATGAGGCGCCTGGCGTTTGCGTCCTGGCTGGGCTTGCGCGCCGCTGCCTCACCGGCTGGCTTGGCCATCGGGACGAGGGCAGGTGCGGCAACCGGCTTTGCCGGGGTCCAGGCGTGCGGGCCGACCGGCGCCAGCAAGGCCGCCTCGCGCGCCGCGTCGAGCCGGATCAGCGACAGCGAGAAACCGTTCATGTTGAGCGCCGTCATCAGTGGGCCGGGGCCGAGCGTCAGCTTCACGGTCCTGGCCAGTGGCGACGCAAGCACCGCATTGGCGACGACAGACATTTCGAGCGGCGGCACCGAGCCGAGATTGTTGATCAGCAAGGCATGGCTGGCCGAGGGGTCGAGCCGCGTCGCCAGGCGCTCCGCCATGACAGCCACGAGCCGGTCGGCGCTCTGCACGGCGATGCGCTCCACGCCGGGCTCGCCATGGATGCCGAGGCCGAGCTCACCATCGTTTTCGCCGAACCGGTCTTCGTGCGGCTGGCCTGGGATCGAGCAGGACGACAGCGACATGCCGAGCGAGACGATGTCCTTCGCCGCCGCCCGCGCCGCCGAGGCGATCTCGGACAGGTCGCGGCCGGCTTCCGACAGATGCCCCGCGATCTTGTGCACGAACAGCGTGCCGGCGACACCGCGCGGCTGGGCGATGTCGGGCAAGGCGATGTCGTCGGCGACGATCACCATCTCGACACGCAGACCCTCGGCGCGCGCCTTCTCGGCGGCGAGGCCGAAATTGAGCCGGTCGCCGGTATAGTTCTTGACGATCAGAAGGCAGCCGGCCGGGCCGGTGACCGCGCGGATGCCGGCCAGCACCGCCTCGACACTTGGCGAGGCGAAGATCTCGCCCGAAACCGCCGCCGTCAGCATGCCCTTGCCGACGAAGCCGGCATGCGAGGGCTCGTGCCCGGCGCCGCCGCCGGAGACGACACTGACCTTGGTTCTGTCCCAGTCGGCGCGCAGCACGACCTTGATTTCGGGATAGCCGTCGAGGCGCGCCAGATCGCCCGAACCAATGGTCCGCAACAAACCGTCGAGCGCCTCGGTGACGATGGTTTCCCTGCGGTTGAAAAAGTGCTTCATCGAATTTGTCCCGTATTCGCAATCGTCAGTCACATCAGGCGCGAACTGCCAGCAACGGCTCACATCAATCTTTGCCCGTCGGCGCCGAAATAGAGCGGCGAGCGGTAGCGGATGACAACCTTGTCGCCCTGCGCCAGTTCGGTGTCGGGATCGGTCAGCGTCACCAGTTTCTTCTGTCCCACCGTCACATGCAGATGGTTCTGGTCGCCGAGATGTTCGACCCAGTCGACGACGCCGTCGCTATGGCCGTTTGCCGACTTCTCGATCGACAGATGCTCGGTACGCGCGCCGATCGTCCTGGTGCCGGCGGGAGCCCCGCCATCCGGCAGCAGCCCGGCTGGCAGAAGGTTGATCGCCGGCTGGCCGAGCCGTGCCGCGACATGCAGATTGGCCGGCTCCGAATAGATCGTGCGTGGCGTGCCGATCTGCACCAGCCTGCCATCAGCCAGGATGCCGATGCGGTCGGCCATGGTCATCGCCTCGATCTGGTCATGCGTGACGTAGAGCATGGTTGCCCCGAGTTCGGCCTGAATGCGTTTCAATTCAAGCCGCAGATCGGCGCGCAGCTTGGCGTCGAGCGACGACAGCGGCTCGTCCATCAGGTAGATTGCCGGCTTGCGCACAAGCGCCCGGCCAATGGCGACGCGCTGCATTTCGCCGCCCGAAAGCTTGGTCGAGCGGTTGGCGAGCTTGTGGTCGATGCGCACCATCTTCGCCACCTCCTCGACCCGTCGGCGGATCTGGTCTTCCGGTGTCTTGCGGGCCGGCGAGCGCAGCGGGAAGGCGAGATTGTCGAACACCGACAAATGCGGATAGAGCGAATATTGCTGGAAGACGAAAGCGGTGTCGCGCTCGGCCGGCGACAGCGTCGTTGCATCATGGCCGCCGATTTCGATCGTGCCGGCGTCCGGCCGCTCCAGTCCGGCGATCAGCCGCAGCGTCGTCGTCTTGCCGGCGCCGGTCGGTCCAAGCAGCACGACGAATTCGCCGTCCCCAATATGCAGGTCGAGACCTTCGACGGCGATATGGTCGCCGAAGCTTTTGGTCACGTTCTTGATGTGGACGTCAGCCATGCTGCGCTCTCCGCTCCGCGGCAGTGTCGTGGATCGCGGTCCTCACCGCGCGCCCGGATCCCTTCTCGAACAGAGACAGCCGCGCGCTGTTCAGAGTGAGGCCGACATGGTCGCCGGCATTGAGCCGGATTTCGGCCGGCACGCGCGCCTTGATGATGCCATCCGCCGTCTCCACCGCGACGATCTGCGTGGTGCCGAGATATTCGGTGCCATAGATGGCGCCGCGCAGCTTCGAGGCATCGTCGAAGCGGATGTGTTCCGGGCGGATGCCGAGCGCCATGTCGGCCGGGGCGACGTCCTCGCGCACCTCCGGCACCGCGACCTTGGCACCCTGGACGACGATCTCTTTCGAGCCCTTCGTAAGTCCACCGCCGAACTTCAGGAAATTCATCGGCGGCGAGCCGATGAAATCGGCGACGAACATGGTCGCCGGGCGATCGTAGATTTCGCGCGGGCTGCCGAACTGCTCGATGACGCCATGGTTCATGACGGCGATCTTGTCGGCCATCGACATGGCCTCCATCTGGTCGTGCGTGACATAGACCGTGGTGGCGCGGATGCGGTTGTGCAATTCGCGCAGCTCATGCACCATCAGATCGCGGAATTCGGTATCGAGCGTTCCCAGCGGCTCGTCCATCAGGAAGCATTTCGGCCGCCTTACGATGGCGCGGCCGAGCGCGACGCGCTGGCGGTCGCCGCCGGCCAGCCCCGAGACCGATTTGTCGAGCAGATGGTCGATGCGCAGCAGCTTCGCCGTCTCCTCGACGCGCGTGCGGATTTCGGCCGAGGGCATGCCTTGCGCCAAAAGCGGGAAGCCGATGTTCTTGCGAACATTCATGTGGGGATAGAGCGCGAACAGCTGGAACACGAAGGCGATGTCGCGCTCGCGGGCTCTCAGCATGGTGACGTCGTCGCCGCCGAGCAGGATCTGGCCGCCGGTCGGCAGTTCGAGCCCGGCGATCATGCGCAAGGTCGTCGTCTTGCCGCAGCCGGAAGGCCCAAGCATGACGAAGAACTCGCCATCCTCGACGACGAAGTTGGAATCCTGTACGGCGACGAAATCGCCGAAGGCCTTCCTCAGATGTTGGACGCGGATCTCGGCCATGACTATTCCGGGAATTTCGAGACGATGATGAACATCACCGTGCCCGCGAGCATGGTGATGAAGGAATAGGTGTAGAGCGACAGCGCGAAGGGCTGGAACAGCATCAGGAAGCCGATGGCGATCAGCGCGGTGGCGATGTTTTCCATCAGCCCGCGCCTTGCCCAACGGGGCCATGATGATTTCCTGGAGATGGCGGGGCGTGTCATGCGGCACCTCCTGCCTTCTCCCCGTTTACGGGGAGAAGGTGGCCCGAAGGGTCGGATGAGGGGCGGCGCAAGCGTCCCTGACTATGGCCGACGTCGGCGCTGCCCCTCATCTGCCTGCCGGCATCTTCTCCCCGTAAACGGGGAGAAGGGACGCTGCTCCAGCGCTGGGTCCATGATTGCGGATTGTTCGTCATTTGCGCACCGCGCCGAAGGTGATGCCGCGCAGCAATTGCTTGCGAAGCAGGATGGTGAAAACCAGGATCGGAACCAGGAAGATCGTCGTGCCGGCCGCCACCGCCGGCCAGTCCTGGCCGCCTTCGCCGATGATGGTCGGAATGAAGGGCGGCGCCGTCTGCGCCGTGCCGGAGGTCAAAAGCGCGGCGAAGGCATATTCGTTCCAGGCGAAGATCAGGCAGAAGATGGCGGTCGCGGCGATGCCGGTCGTCGCCTGCGGCAGCACGGTACGCCAGAAGGCCTGCAGCCGCGTATAGCCGTCGATCATGGCGGCTTCCTCATATTCGCGCGGGATCTCGTCGATGAAGCCCTTGAGCAGCCACACCGCCAGCGAGACGTTGACCGCGGTATAGAGCAGGATCATGCCGAGCGCGGTGTCGGACAGGCCAAGCTCGCGGTACATCAGGTAGATGGGAATCGCGACCGCGATCGGCGGCATGAAGCGTGTCGACAGGATGAAGAACAGGAGATCGTCGGCCAGCGGCACCTTGAAGCGCGAGAAGCCATAGGCCGACAGCGTGCCGAGAAACACCGCGCAGAAGGTCGAGCCGAAGGCGATGATCAGCGAATTGACGAAGCGCGGCAGGAAGTTGGACGGCCCCGCTATCACCATGTTGCGCTTGCGCACCGTCTCGTCGCAGAAGCCGGTCGCAGGCCCCAGCGAGTTGATGTATTCCGGGGTCTGCCTGGTGCGCGTCGTGAACAGGTTGCAGTAGCCTTCGATGCTCGGCTGGAAGACGATCTTGGGCGGATAGGCGATCGAATCCGGCGGCGTCTTGAAGCTGGTGGCGAAGATCCACAACAGCGGCACGATCGAGATCAGCGCATAGGCGATGATGATGGCGCCGGCGATGCGCTTCGAATTTGCCGAAGGGGCGACGACCGAGTGGGCTGTGGTCAGGCTCATCTCTGCTTCACCTTGTTGAGCGCCTTGACGTAGATGTTGGCGAGACCGAACACCGCCACGAACAGGATGATGGCGAAGGCCGAGGAATAGCCGGTGCGCCAGCTTTCGAAAGCCTGCCGCTTCAGCGTGATCGAGGCGACCTCCGTGGTCGAGCCCGGCCCGCCGCCGGTCAGGAGATTGACCATGTCGAACATCTTGAAGTTCTCGATGCCGCGAAACAGCACCGCCAGCATGATGAAGGGCAGCGCCATGGGCAGCGTGATCGACCAGAATTGCCGCCAGTTGGAAGCGCGGTCGACCTCCGCCGCTTCATAGATGTATTCGGGGATGGAGCGCAGGCCGGCGAGACAGATAAGCATCACGTAGGGCGTCCACATCCAGGTATCGACGATGATGATCGACCACGGCGCCAGCGAGACGTTGGAGAGCATCTGGATGCTTGTCGGCGGAATGCCCGACACGAACGAGATCACATAGGAAAACAGGCCGATCTGCGGCTCGTAGAGGAAGCGCCAGAAGTTGCCGACCACCGCCGGCGACAGCATCATCGGCACCAGGATCAGCGTCGTCCAGAAAGCATGGCCGCGGAACTTGCGGTCGATCAGCCAGGCCAGCGTGAAGCCGATCAGTGTCTGCAACAGGATGGTCCAGAACACGAAATGCGCCGTGGTCTGCATGGCGATCCAGATGTCCTGGTCGCCGAGAATGCGCTGGTAGTTGGCAAAGCCGAGATTCTTCACCACCTCGTTGGGGCGGTTGGCCCGGTAGTTGGTGAATGAGAGATAGATCGCCCAGATGAGCGGGAAGATGTTGATGGCGAGCAGCAACAGGATCGTCGGCGAGATGAACAGCCAGGCGAGGCCTTTGTCGCTGATGCCCCGGATCTTCTTGGCCAACGGTTCCGGGGTCGCCCGGGCAACATTGTCCGCAGTCCGATTGAGCATGGTCAGTCCTGCTTCGGTCACGGGTCGGTCTCGATGATGGAATTTATCTGAACTGCGTCCCGTGCCAAGGGCGGCACGGGACGCTGCGGTTGGGCTCGGGAGGAGCCTTAAATCTTCCCGACTAGAGCTTGCCGTCGTCCTGGAAGACCTGCGTCCAGTCCTTGACCAGGCCGTCGAGGGCGTCCTTCGCGGAGCCTTGGCCGGCCACCACATAATCGTGGAAGCGCTTCTGCGAAGCCTGCAGCAGCGGCGCGTAGCTGGGCTCGGCCCAGAAGTCCTTGACGATGGCCATCGAGTCGAGGAAGGCCTGGGCGTAAGGCTGGCTGGCGGGGAATTTCGGGTCCTTCACCACCGCGTTCAGGCAGGAGTAGCCGCCGAGCGACCACCATTTGGCCTGCACGTCCTTGTTGGCGAACCACTTGATGTATTTCAGCGCCGCTTCCTGCTTGTCGGAATACGACACGACCGAAATGCCCTGGCCGCCGAGCTGCGCGAACTGGTCGCCGTCCGGACCCTTCGGATTGACGAAGTAGCCTATCTTGTCGCCGCCGACATTCTCGTCCTTCTGCAGGCCGGGCCAGGTGAAGGTGAAGTTCATGTGCATCGCCACCTGGCCGGATTTGAAGGCGTCGACGCCTTCGCCCATGTAGCTGTTGGAGGCGCCGGGCGGCGTGCAGCAATCATAGAGCGCCTTGTAGAACTCCAGCCCCTTCACCGCCTTGTCCGAATTGACGAAGCCTTCCATCTCGTAGGGCTTCTTCGGGTTCTCGTACTGGAAGCCGTAGCTGTAGAGCACGTCCATGGCGCCCATGGTGATGCCTTCCGAGCCGCGCTCGGTGTAGATCGAGGCGCCATAGACCGTCTTGCCGTCGATCTGCCGCTTCTGGAAGAACTCGGCGATCTGCTTCAACTGGTCGAAAGTGGTCGGCGGGCCGAGATCCCAGCCATACTTCTCCTTGAACTCTTTCTGCAGTTCCGGCTTGGAGAACCAGTCCTTGCGGTAGGTCCAGCCGACGACGTCGCCCATGGCCGGCAGCGCCCAGTAGTTGGGTGTGTTCTTCGGCCATTCGGAATAACCGACCACGGTCGCCGGCACGAAGTCGTCCATGCTGATCTTCTCCTTGTCGAAGAAGTCGTTCAGCTTGACGTAGTGGCCGTTCTCGGCCGCGCCGCCGATCCACTGGCTGTCGCCGATGATCAGGTCGCACAGCTTGCCATGCGAGTTGAGCTCGTTGAGGAAACGGTCGGCATAGTTCGTCCACGGCACGAACTCGAACTTCATGCCGATGCCGGTCTCCTTGGTGAAATCCTTGGACAGTTCGACAAGCGCGTTGGCCGGATCCCAGGCGGCCCAGCACAGCGTCAGGTCTTCAGCGTGCGCGACGTTCGAGACGGCTGTCGACGCGGTGATCGCCGAGGCCAGTCCCAACGCCAGTTTCAAACTCGATTTCATGCCTTCCTCCCATTTGCGAAACACGTCCGGATGACGGTTTCAAGAGCCCTCAACCTCTCTCCTCAGAGGCCCAAACATGGCAGCGTCGTCGCGCCGCAGATGTTTAGTAATTTGTTTAGTGATGCAATTTTTACTAAACAAGGCAAGCGAAATCGTCGCTGCGTCGCAACATGACGAAACGGCTCGTTGAAATCGTTGGGAAATGAATGCGGGAGAGAGCCCTCAGCCGGTTTGACCGGCGGCAGCCGTGTTCGGCTTTACCGGCCTGATCGGCGGCGCGGGCGGCAACAGCGCGCGTATGTCGGCGAACGGAAATGTCGGCTCGAAGCGGAACGCTTCGGCCAGCGAGCCTGGCGTGGCGTTGCACTGGCCGGCGCGAAATTCGTTCTGAATGCGCGCCCTGTCGACATATTGCTCCGGCATCTGCGACTGGTGCGCGCGGATCGCCCGCGTCTTGATCTCCCGGTAGGCGGAAATGTCGACATAATGCGTCGGCGAAAATCCGGTGCCGCCCATCGTGTCGGCATGAAGCACAGGGACGGCGAACGATGCCGCGATGCGCACGCCATCCGACAGCGCGCGGTGGTCGGCGTGATAGTCGGCGGGCGCGTGCGTGATCACCAGGTCCGGTGCGGTCTCGCGGATCAGGGTTTTCAGCGCATCGATCAGCGCGGCATCGGCAACCAGCCCGCCATCGGGAAAGTCGAGGAAGCGCGGCGCCGCTCCAAGCAATGCCGCCGCGGCCATCGCTTCCTCCCGGCGCATGCGAGCCAGGATGGCGGGGTCGCTCTTGCCACCCCTGGCCCCATCGGTGGCCACGGCAAAAATGAGTTCTGCGCCTTGCGCGGCATAGGCGGCCATCGTACCGAACATGAAGATCTCGATGTCGTCCGGATGTGCGCCGAGCGCCAGTATCTTCAACTCTTCTCTCCCGGAAATGGAAAAACGTGCCGAACGGAATCCTGCTCGCCCTGATCGCTTACGCAAGCTATTCGTGCAGCGATGCCGTTATCAAGAGCCTGGGCGGACAGTTCACCGTCTTCGAGATCGGCTTCTTCTCTACCTTGTTTGCCGGCTGCTTCCTGTTCTTCTCGCGTCCCGCCAACGAGCGCTGGCGCGACTTCTGGCGCATGAAGCGGCCATGGGCCGTGCAGGCTCGGGCCTTTGCCGGCATCGCGTCTGGCGTGCTCAGCGTCTACGCCTTCACCCACATTCCTCTTGCCGAGGTTTATGCGCTGATCTTCCTGGCGCCCTTGCTGGTCACCATCCTGTCGACAGTCATCCTGAAGGAAAAGGTCGGACCCTGGCGGTGGCTCGCCGTGATCGCCGGCTTTATCGGTGTGATGCTGGTGGTGCGGCCGGGTTTTCGCGAGCTCAACCTTGGCCATCTGGCCGCTTTCGTGAATGCCTTTCTTGCCGCTGCCAGCGTCATCCTGCTGCGCTCGCTCGCGCAACAGGAGAAGCGCACGTCGATGCTCGGCGTGCTCGTCGGCTACGGTCTGCTGTTCAACGGCGTCGGTGCCGCCACGGCGTCGTTCACCTTGCCCAACGCAATGCAGTTCGTCTGGCTGGCCATGGCCGGCGCCTTCACTGCCGGCGGGCAATTGATGCAGCTGCTGGCGGCCAAATACGCGCCCGCCAACCGGATCGCGCCGACGCATTATTCGCAGATCGTCTGGGCGGTCATCCTCGGCGCGCTGTTCTTCCAGGAATATCCCGATTGGCTGTCGCTTGTCGGCCTCGCGGTCGTCGGTGCCTCGGGGCTGCTGACCATGGTGCGCGAGGAGGTGAGGCTGGGCACCGTGCGCTGGAACCCGTTTACGCGAACCAGGCTTTGATCCCTGGCCATACACGTTGCAAGGCGACCGCGACCGCTGGTATGCGGACGCCATGACGACGAGATCCCTGCCTGAGCTTCCGGTCACGGCCGTGCTACCGGCGCTCAGCGAAGCGCTCGGCCATGGCAACAGCGCCGTGCTGGTGGCGCCCCCCGGCGCCGGCAAGACGACACTGGTGCCGCTGGCGCTGCTCGGGGCGCCCTGGCTGGGAACCGGTCGGATCGTTCTGCTCGAACCGCGCCGGCTCGCCGCCCGCGCCGCTGCGCGGCGCATGGCCGAATTGATGGGCGAGGAGCCCGGCGGCACGGTCGGCTATGCCATGCGCATGGAGAACCGCACCTCGGCGCGGACGAAAATCCTGGTCGTCACCGAGGGCGTGCTGTCGCGCATGATCCTCGACGACCCTGAACTGCCCGGGATATCGGCGGTCATTTTCGACGAATTCCACGAGCGCTCGCTCGATGGCGATTTCGGCCTCGCTCTCGCCCTCGATATACAGGGCGCGTTGCGGCCGGACCTGCGGTTGCTGGTGATGTCGGCGACGCTCGATGGCGCGCGGGTCGCCAGGCTCCTGTCGGGCGCGCCGGTGATCGAAAGCGAAGGCCGCGCCTTTCCGGTCGATGTCAGATACGACGAACGGCCGGCCGGCGTGCCGGTCGAGGACGCCATGGCCAGGGCGGTCCGCGCCGCCCTTGCCGACGAGAGCGGCAGTGTGCTGGCTTTCCTGCCTGGCCAGCGCGAGATCGAGCGCACCGCCGAGCGGCTGGCCGGCAAGGTCGGCGGCGACACCGATATCGTGCCGCTCTATGGCCAGCTCGACGGCAAGGCGCAGGATGCGGCGATCAAGCCATCGCCGGCGGGCCGCCGCAAGGTGGTGCTGGCCACCTCGATCGCCGAGACCTCGATCACCATAGACGGCGTGCGCGTCGTCATCGATTCCGGCCTGTCGCGGCTGCCGCGTTACGAGCCGGCCAGCGGCCTGACCAGATTGGAAACGGTGCGCGTCAGCAAAGCCTCCGCCAACCAGCGCGCCGGCCGCGCCGGACGCACGCAGGCCGGCGTCGCGATCAGGCTGTGGCGCGCCGAGCAGACGGCGTCCCTTCCCGCCTTCCCGCCGCCGGAAATCCTTGAGGCGGACCTGTCGGGACTGCTGCTCGACTGCGCCGCCTTCGGCGTCGCCGATGCCTCGACGCTCGCTTTCCTCGATCCGCCGCCGGCGCCGGCGCTCAACGAGGCAAGGCTGCTCTTGCGCGCGCTCGATGCCATCGACGAGGCGGGGCGCCTGACCCAAGCCGGCATCGCGATGCGCAAGCTCGCTCTGCCGGTGCGGTTGGCGCATATGGTTGCCGAAGCGTCCGGCAGCGGTCACGCAGGCGAGGCGGCCATGCTTGCAGTGCTGCTGACCGAGCGTGGACTGGGCGGCGACGGCGCCGATCTCGAACGGCGGTTGACGCGTTCTCGCGCCGAAAAGTCGCCGCGCGCCATCGCCGCGCGGCAGCTCGCCGAACGATTGGCGCGCCAGGTCGGCGGAGCGAAAGGCGCGGAAGCTATCCCCGCCGGTGCCTTGCTTGTGCACGCCTGGCCGGACCGCGTCGCCAAGGCGCGCGGCGAGCGCGGCCGCTTCGTGCTCGCCAACGGCTCAGGCGCCATGCTCGACGCCGCCGATCCGCTGGCCGGCGAACCCTTTCTGGTCGTCGCCGATCTGCAGGGCAAGGCGCAGAATGCACGCATCACCGCGGCGGCGGCGATCGGCGAGGAAGATATCCGCTCGGCCCTTGGCGGCAGGATCGAGACGCGCCGGCAGACAAGTTTCGACCGCGACAGGCGCGCCGTGCGCGTGCGCGAAACCGTACGAATCGGTGCCATCACGCTCGCCGAACGCATGCTGCCGGCGCCGGCCGGCGCCGATGCCGACCGCGCCGTTATCGAGGCCCTGCGCGAGCATGGCCTGTCTCTGCTTAACTGGAGCAAGGAGGCCGAAACGCTGCGTCAGCGGCTGTCCTGGCTGCACAAGGGCCTGGGCGCGCCATGGCCCGACATGTCGGATGAAGCGCTCATCGAGCGTCTCGACGATTGGCTGCTGCCGTTCCTCTCCGGCGCGGCATCCCTGGCCGCCATCGATCCCGGCGTGGTATCGGCCGCCCTGGCTGCCTTGGTTCCGCACGACCTGCAGCGCCGCATCGACGCGCTGGCGCCGACGCATTTCGACGCTCCTTCGGGCAGTCGCGTACCGATCCGCTATGACGGCGAATGGCCTGTTCTGGCGGTCCGTGTCCAGGAACTGTTCGGCCTCGACCACCATCCTTCGATCGCCAACGGTGCCGTGCCGCTGACGCTCGAACTCCTGTCACCGGCGCACCGGCCGATCCAGACGACGCGCGACCTGCCCGGTTTCTGGCGCGGCTCCTGGGCCGAGGTGCGCACCGACATGCGCGGCCGCTATCCCCGTCATGTCTGGCCGGAAAACCCTCTGCTTGCCGCCGCAACCAGCCGCGCAAAACCGCGCGGGACCTAGCGTTCGTCTTTCCGCGGCTGTAATCCATTCGTCATGATCAACGTTTTGCGTTCGCCCGATTTCCAGCAGAGCCAGCGGTTGCGCCTCAACACGCTGATCCGGTTGCGCTGGCTGGCGATTGTCGGCCAGAGCCTGACGGTGCTCGTCGTCGCCTACGGCCTCAAATTCCCGCTGCCGGTCAGCCTGTGTTTCGCACTGATCGCCTGTTCGGCCTGGATGAACCTGTTCCTGGCCTTCCGGTTTCCGGCCGCGCACCGGCTCACCCCGTTCGCCGCTTTCGGCATCCTGATCTTCGACAGCCTGCAGCTTGCCGGCCTGCTCTACATGACCGGCGGCCTGACCAATCCCTTCTCGCTGCTGATGACAGTGCCTGTCGTCATTTCGGCGACATCGCTGCCGCTTCGTCTCACCGCCATCCTCGGCGGACTGGTGATGACGGCGGCGACCTTGCTGGTCTTCATCCATCTGCCATTGCCCTGGTATGAGGGCGCGCCGCTGCCGATGCCCTTCATCTATGTCGCGGGCATGTGGATGGCGGTGCTGTCCTCGATCGCCTTTACCGCTATGTATGCCTTCCGGGTGGCAGCCGAAGCGCGGCTTCTGGCCAACGCGCTTGCCGCCACTGAACTGGTGCTGCAGCGCGAGCAGCACCTTTCGGCGCTGGACGGTCTGGCCGCCGCCGCCGCGCATGAACTCGGCACGCCGCTCGCCACCATCACGCTGGTCGCCAAGGAGATGGAAAAGGCGCTCGGCAAGGATCCGAAATATGGCGAGGACGTCACGCTGCTGCGCTCGCAGAGCGAGCGCTGCCGCGAAATCCTGAAGCGCCTGACCAGCCTGTCGTCGGAGGGCGAGGCACATCTGTCGCGGCTGCCGCTGACCTCGCTGGTCGAGGAAGTCACCGCGCCGCATCGCGATTTCGGCATTTCGATCAAGCTCCGCCCAGGCGATCGCAGCGGGCCGGAGCCGGTCGGGCGCCGCAATCCGGGTGTCATCTACGGCCTCGGCAATCTGGTCGAGAATGCCGTCGATTTCGCCCGGAAGAGCGTCACCGTGCGCTGGAGCTGGGACGAGGCCATGGTCACCTTCTCCATCATCGACGATGGACCCGGTTTTCCGGCCGAGATCATCGACCGCATCGGCGAGCCCTATATGTCGACACGCCAGGGAACCGAGGCGGGCGGCGGCCTGGGGCTCGGCCTCTTCATCGCCAAGACGTTGCTCGAGCGCTCTGGCGCCGCCCTCGATTTCCGCAATTCGAGCGGGCTGGGCGAGGGGGCCGTGGTGCAGATTTCCTGGCCGCGAAGCGTCTTCCTGAACCCGGAATCGGCTCAGGCAACCATGTTTGACACTGCGTAAATTGGACAAAAGCGGCGCAAAACTATATCTGCGTAAAAATAAGGCAGCAGGAATTTTTCAAGACGATGACAGGCGATGAGAACAGTGGTGCAATGGTTGAAGGCGAGGACACCTCGCTTCTGATCGTCGATGACGACAAACCGTTCCTGACCCGCCTGGCCCGCGCCATGGAGACCCGGGGTTTTGTGGTCGAGACGGCGGAGAGCGTCGAGGAGGCCGTCGGCAAGGCGCGCGCCAATCCGCCCGCCTACGCGGTGGTCGACATGCGGCTCGGCGACGGCAACGGCCTCGATGTCGTTGCAGCCATCCGCGAGAAGCGCCAGGATTCCCGCACCATCATCCTCACCGGCTACGGCAATATCGCCACCGCGGTGACAGCGGTGAAACTCGGCGCCGTCGATTATCTGTCGAAGCCGGCCGATGCCGACGACATTTTCGCCGCGCTCACCCGCACCTCGGGCGAGCGCGCGGCGCCGCCGGAAAACCCGATGTCGGCCGACCGCGTGCGCTGGGAGCATATCCAGCGCGTCTATGAAATGTGCGAGCGCAACGTCTCCGAGACCGCGCGCCGGCTCAACATGCATCGCCGCACGCTGCAGCGCATCCTGGCCAAGCGCGCGCCGCGCTGAGAGCCATCGCTCTGGAGCCGTGAGGGGTCGGCAGCGAGTGACGCTGCCGACGCCCGGCAAAAATCAGGAGGCGACATGCAGGATCAGAAGCAGCGGCCGGTTTCCGTCTTCCGCGAGTTCCTCGACAGCGAGGCCGCCGGCGGCATCATCCTGATGGTGGCGGCTGCATTGGCGCTCATAGTTGCCAATTCGCCGCTTGCCGAAACCTATTTCTCGGCCCTGCACGCCTATCTCGGCCCGCTCAGCATCTCGCACTGGGTTAATGACGGGCTGATGGCGGTGTTCTTCCTGCTCGTCGGGCTGGAGATCAAGCGCGAGATGCTGGACGGCCAGCTTTCGACCTGGCCGCGCCGGGTGCTGCCAGGCATCGCCGCCGCCGGCGGCATGGTCGTGCCGGCACTGGTCTATGTCGCCATCAACAGCAACAATCCGGCCGCGCTGTCCGGCTGGGCGATCCCGACCGCCACCGACATCGCCTTCGCGCTCGGCGTGCTGTCGCTGCTCGGCAGCCGTGTGCCGGCTTCGCTGAAGGTCTTCCTGACCGCGCTCGCCATCATCGATGATCTCGGCGCCGTCATCATCATCGCCATCTTCTACACCAGCGGCCTGTCGCTGGCCTATCTCGGTGGCGCCTTCGCCGTCATCGCTCTGCTCATCGTGCTCAACCGCATGCGGGTGATGACGCTGGTCCCCTATCTCGTGCTTGGCGCCATTCTATGGGTGCTGGTGTTGAAGTCGGGCGTCCATGCCACGTTGGCCGGCGTGGCGCTGGCGCTCACCATTCCGCTCGAACGCTCCGCCGGGATCGGCCACGATCTCGACCATTCGCCGCTGCACCGGCTCGAGCATGGCCTGCACAAGCTCGTCGCGTTCATCGTCATCCCCATCTTCGGCTTTGCCAATGCCGGCGTTTCGCTCGCTGGCCTCAGCCTTGGCGCCCTTGTCCAGCCGTTGACGCTGGGCGTCGCGGCCGGCCTCGTCGTCGGCAAGCTCGTCGGCGTGTTCGGCTCCTCGGCGCTTGCCATCCGCTTCGGCCTTGCCGACCTGCCCGCCCATGCCGGCTGGTCGCATATGCTTGGCGTGTCGCTGCTGTGCGGCATCGGCTTCACCATGAGCCTGTTCATCGGCCTGCTTGCCTTTGCCAGCGACGTGGCGCTGCAGGATGCCGTCAAGGTCGGCATCCTCGCCGGCTCGCTTGTCGCCGCCATTCTCGGCGCCGCCGTATTGCTGATGGCGCCGGCTGCCGGCGGTGCGGACGAGCCGACAGAATAGGCCTCGCTACTCGCTCTCGCCCTCCAGCGCCGGCACCGCCACGCCCGCCAGCTCCGCCGCCAGCAGTCGCGCGGCGCCCGCGCGCGCTATCCGCAACATGAGAGCCTTGCGTGTCGCTGCCGCCATGCGGTGCTCCGGCGCATCGCGCATGATTTCCGCGCCATAGCCGTCGGAAAGGATGAACCCGCATTCTTCCGGAAAGATTTCCGAGGGCACACCCGGATGGGTGGCGAAGAAGAAGCGGTCGGAGTGCAGCCGGTAATCGGGCCATTTGCGGTCGACCCGGAAATCCTCGATCGAGGATTTGATCTCGATGATCCAGATGTCGCCCTGCCGGGTCAGCGCCACGAGGTCGGCGCGGCGACCGGTCGCCAGCGACAGTTCAGGCAGCACATGCGCGCCCATCTCCATTAGCAGCCGTTGCACGCCGCGCCGCACAAGCATGGCGCGCTCGGACTGGCGGCCATCGATCAAAGGGTTGAGGAGAATCGGGGAAATGATTGGCATGGCCGGCACCATGCCAGATTTTGTTCACGGTTTGAACCTGTTTTGTGTAAGCGATTATATATGCAAGGTTTTCGGTTTTCCGAATGATCCGCAATAATCGTTTGTGTATATTCGAACTGCGAGTCGATTATTCTGCGCAAGCTCTGTTAAAGGCGGTGAAGGACATCACCTGCAAGGATGCCACATCTATTCGCTGGTTTGGGGCTGGGTCCCGCTAGTGTCGCGCTTGTGATTGGTCCTATCGTATCGTCGTCACGCATGGTGGCCTGGGGTCAATCGGGCCCCTAGGGATCATCTAGAGCCATGCCACAGGACGACCCCATCCAAATTGCTCGGTTTTGGGATAAGAACCCATTGGTAATGCCATGGATGGAGCAATTCCTACCGGTAGATCGTATGTGGCAAGATTGCTTTGCCACGGTTGTGGGTATTTTTGTCGCCGGAGCTATAGCAATCGCGTTTATATATCTATTTCTCCCGCAAAATGTAGTGACCGGGATCATCGGCGTAGCGCCCAGCGGTTATCTTTTAGGGAGTCTCAATAATAGAATGGCGCGTGCGCAGCGCAAATTCTTTCAAGCCAAGAGAGATGCGGCAAGGAGCGGCAACTCTGGCAAAGCCGCTTGAAACACGGCAGCTCGTTCGCGTCTCAGCGTTGGGGTTTGTCAAATATATAATCGCTTTTCTGGAGGCGGTGTCCTGGCTAACAACCCATGAATGCGGCAGGAAATGCGTGATTACTGGAGGCCGGAATGGGAATTGAACCCATTACGTCGGTTTTGCAGACCGATGCGTCACCGTCCCGCCCTCAGATCTTGCCTGCACCTATGCGCAGTCAGCGCGCACCTCGTCACTCCATCCGGCGAGCAACGCGGGACGCGCGTCTTCAGGCGGATCGGGAAACGGCGCCGCCCGCCATGTCATCCAGGACCGGACAGTTCGGCCGCTCATCCCCGTAAGTGTGTTTCAACCGCGCATCTTGCTCGCCGCCGCAACGGGCAATTTGCGGCCGATTCGAAATCCTCGATCGAATTCTTCGAGGGTCGTCAGGGCGAGGTGCCTCCGGCGTTGTTGGCATTGAAACGATAGACGAGCGAGAACGAGACTGTCTGGACGGTTGGCTTGAAGGCGATGGCGCTGTCCGGGGCTCCGGTCACGTCGACATACATGTCGGCGCTTCTGCGGCCGTAATCGGCGAAGCGGTATTCGGTTTTCATGAACCAGCCTGGCGAAGAGATGCCCGTGAAGTCGAGTGTGTTTTCGATGCCGCCGCCCACGAACCAGCCGTCATAGTGTTGTCCGGCAACACTCAGTGGAACAAGCGGTGTCGGGTCGAGGCCGGACCCCGTGAACTCGGCATGGCCGTAGCCGCCATTGGCTTAGATAAGCACGTCCGGCGTGGCAAGCACGCCGAGACGGAGCCCCGCGGCGATGTTCAACCTGTCGCTCGTGGTGCCGGAATATTGCTCGAAAGGCGCCCTGATCGTGCCCCTGATGTCGCCGAACTGAACATCGGCAAAAGCGCCTGCCACCCAGGACGGAGCGAACTGCCAGTCGTAACCAGCGCCGATCGTGCCGAAGGCACCGCTGCCTGAGGTACGCTCGGATGGCCCTGGCGCGGGAAAGCCTCCGAAATCCGTGTACTGATCGGCACTCCACCATCCAAACCCGCCGCCGGCTGAAAGATAAAACCCGCTCCAGTCCCGGGCTGGCGCTTGTCCCGTGGCGCTCATGTCGGCCGCCGATGCCATCGGCTGCAACATGCCCGCGATCGTCACGATGCCAGCCACTGCCAAAAGTCTCATGCAAAAGTCCTCGATGTTCATTCTGTACGTGCAGCCATCGCCGATTTCGCGGCCGTCGTCTTGGACGCACGGGCTCCGGCATTGGATGGTCAGGTCGGCCGCGAGATCAGTCGGAAATGTTGCGCCGACGCAACGAAAGGTGGCGCAAATGATCGGGGATTGGACCGGGGGGCTCTGAAGTTGGACGCAAGGGCTCTTGCCTGCTTTTGTTCGCTTCCGAGACGCGAACGCCGTGATAGGCTGTGGTCGGTCAAACAGATTTTTGGCAATGCAGAAGATCGTTTTTTCGTCCGACAGCCTCCCTTCCCATCTGAGCGACAAGGATCGGTTTCGCCTCTGGCGAGACATGTGGATGGAACAGCTCGGCGCGGCGGAGATCAGGCATGCCGAAGACAAGCGTTTCGCCACGGCGACCGAAATGCGCTTCCTGGGCGACCTTCGCGTCGGCCTGTTCGAGACCACGACCGAATACTACGTGCGCACGCGACGGCATGTCGCCAACGATCGCGACGATATCTTCGTGGGATTTTATCGGAGCCCCAAGCCGCAGGTCTGGTCGGTCGCCGATCGCGATCTGTCCCTGCAGCGCGGCGACGGCATTGCCTACAATGTCGCCCAACCCTGCCGCAGTTTCACCGACGGCGTTACCTCCTGGGTATTGGCGTCGATCCCTCGCGTGTCGTTGCTCAAGATGGTTCCGCGTGCCGACGACCGCCCGGTAACGCGGCTCGATCCGGCCAACTCCGCCGTGCGACATCTGGAACGCACGATCGACTTCCTGCTCCAGTCCGAGGAACTGGACGCGGATCCGGCGCTCTCACGGCAGGCCGGAGTAGCGCTTGCCGACCTGATCGTGCTCGCGCTGGGTGCTGAAGGCGATTCCGCGCAAATCGCGACCGCCCGCGGGCTGCGCGCGGCGCGGCTGCGCGAGGCCGTGGCCGTAATAGAAGCATTTTTCGCCGACCCGGCCCTGTCGACGGACATGGTGGCGCGCAAGATTGGCTTGTCGCGCCGATACCTGAACACGCTTCTTCTCGAAAGCGGCCGCACCTTTGCCGAGCGCGTCCTGGAACTGCGGCTGATGAAGGCGTGCACCATGCTGTCGGACGTGCGTAACGATGCGACGAAGATAAGCGACATCGCGCTGGCCGCGGGGTTCAACGACGTGTCCTATTTCAATCGCCGTTTCCGGGCGCGTTTCGGCGAATCGCCCACGCAACATCGCGGCGGATAGCGTCGGACGCCGGTCCAGTCTCAGGCAGATGCCTGGTCCGCTGTTCCCGCCATGTCATCCAAAATCGGACAGTCCGGCCGCTCGTCTCCATGGCAGGCGTGGATCAGTTTCTGCAGGGTCGAGCGCATCGACTGCAGCTCGCGCACCTTCTCCTCGATGGCGCTGACATGGGCAGCGGCGATCGCGCGCACGTCCTGGCTGGCGCGGCCGCGATCCCGGTAGAGCGCCATCAGCTGCCGGCAATCGTCGATGGAAAAGCCCAGGTTGCGGGCGCGGCGCAGGAAGGCCAGCCGGTGGATGTCGTCGCTGGAATAGTCGCGGTAGCCGTTGGCGGCGCGCGCGGGCGCGATCAGGCCGATCTCTTCGTAGTAGCGGATGGTCTTAGCCGGCAGGCCGGACCGGTTGGCTGCATCACCGACATTCATGGCCGATCCTCGATTCCAGGTAACCGTTTGATGTCGCCCTCATTGAATTTCCTTCACAATCCGGTGAGGGCTGTTGCCGAAATGCCATAGTGATACGCTTACCAGCACCTAAGTCCTCGCATATAGGCATCGTGTGCTTGGCAAGCAAAGCAAATGCCAGCATGAATGATGGCGAGAAAGCGGCCGACTCGTGCCGCTGACATTTGGGCGGGGCTCCGGATCACCACATGCGCTTGAAGTCGCTTGCAGTCATTGCCGCTCTGGCGCTGTCCACTGCCATCGCCGGTTGCAGCACCATCGGCGGGCAGATCTTCACCAACGACTATGGCGCGGTGACCGATGCCGGTTACCAACTGCCGCGCATTCCGATCGAGAAGGTGCCGAGGCAGTATCACCGCCAGGAAGTGAACTACGACACCAAGGAAAAGCCCGGCACCATTATCGTCGATACGCAGAACAAGTTCCTCTACTTCGTCGAGGGCGATGGCCGCGCCATCCGCTACGGCATCGGTGTCGGCCGCGAGGGCTTCGAGTGGCACGGCACGGCCCACATCGCGCTGAAGCGCGAATGGCCGACCTGGACGCCGCCCCGCGAGATGATCAAGCGCCAGCCGGAGCTCGCCAAATTCGCCGGCGGCATGGAGCCAGGCCTGAAGAACCCGCTCGGCGCGCGCGCCATGTACCTGTTCAACAAGGGCGGCGACATGGGCTACCGCCTGCACGGCAGCCCGGAATGGAACTCGATCGGCAAGGCGATGTCGTCTGGCTGTATCCGGCTGATGAACCAGGACATCATCGATCTCTATGACCGCGCCTCGGTCGGCGCCAAGGTCATCGTGATGTAGGGACCATACCCGTCACGGTGTGACGGGACGAGAAGACAAGTTTCGTACGCGGACCGTCTAGGCAACAACGGACGTCCCAAACAGAAAACCGGGCATCTGGCCCGGTTTTTTGTTGTTTGGGGATAGGATGGTGCAGGACGTGCGCGGACCGGCCGGCGGCCGGCTGCACCAGCGATCAGCTGACCTGCTCGACCTGCTGCACTTCCGGCACGAAATGGCGCAGAAGGTTCTGGATGCCGTGCTTCAGCGTCGCCGTCGACGACGGGCAACCGGCGCAGGCGCCTTTCATGTGCAGGAACACGGTGCCATTCTCGAAACCGCGGAAGGTGATGTCGCCGCCATCCTGCGCCACCGCCGGGCGTACCCGCGTGTCGAGCAGCTCCTTGATGGTGACGACGAGCTCCTCGTCGGCCTTGTCATAGAACTCGCCTGTCTGGCTGGTCTCTGCCGCAGGGCCGGCCGTAACCATCACAGGGGCGCCCGACATGAAATGCTCCATGATGGCGCCGAGAATCGCCGGCTTCAGGTGCTGCCAGTCCGGCCCGTCCTTGGAGACGGTGATGAAATCATAGCCGAAGAAGACGCCTGTCACGCCGGGGATCTCGAACAGCCGGCCAGCCAGCGGCGAGGCCGCCGCCGCGCTGTCGGCATCGCGGAAATCGGCGGTGCCTTCCCGGAGCACTTCCTTGCCGGGCAGGAATTTCAGCGTCGCCGGATTGGGCGTCGACTCGGTCTGGATGAACATAGCCGTCTCCGTGCCCATGCCGGGCAACTAGTTTGGAATAATTCTAAATAGGCTCTATCGGCTGGACATTCAAGCGAAACGCGTTCGCTCGGATGGCTGGCTGGCGGAATGTTTTTGCTGGCTGGGGACGTCAAATCCCGGGCGGGCCCTAGGCGAGGCTCTCAATCTCTTCGTCGGACAGGTTCTGCGGCACAACCGTGACCGGAATGGGGAAGGCGGCACCCTTGCCGGCCACCGCGCCAACCAGCGGTCCCGGGCCTTCCTTGCCGGCGCCGGCCGCCAGAACCAGGATGGCGATGTCCTGGTCTTCCTCGATCAGCTTGTGGATCTCTTCGGTCGGCTTGCCTTCGCGCACAACCATTTCTGGTTCGATGCCGAGCTTCTGGCGAACCTTGTTGGCGTAACTGTCCAAGGCCGCGCGCGCCGTGGCGTTGGCCTCCTCGCGCATGATCTTCTCGACCCCCAGCCAATGCTGGAAGTCGTCCGGCACGATGACATAGAGCAGCACCAGCGTGCCGCTTGTGCTCTGCGCCCGCTTCGAGGCGTAGGCGACGGCGCGCTCGCATTCCGGCGTGTCGTCGATGATCGTCAGGAATTTCCTGCGATGACCGGCTTCGCGGCTGAGGCGTTTGGAGACCATGTCTATCTACTCGGTGTCATTTCGGCCGCAATCTGCCACCGCGGCGGACCGGCGGCAAGCCGCCGGTCTTGGGCCAGTACGGTGCGGCGCCGCCGGTATCAGCCCTGCAGCAGCCCGATAATGTCGCGCACCGTCTTCATCGTCGCTTCGGCAAGCACGCCGGCGCGCTCGCCGCCATCCCTGAGCACGCCGTCGACATAGGCGCGGTCGCCCTGGATGCGGCGCATCTCGCCGGCGATCGGCGCCAGCTTGTCGACCGCAAGGTCCGCCAGTGCCGGCTTGAACACCGAGAATTGCTGGCCGCCGAATTCTTTCAGCACGTCGGCCTTCGACATCTCGGCCAGGCCAGCATAGATGCCGACGAGGTTCTCCGCTTCCGGCCGGCTTTCCAGCCCGTCGACCTCGCTCGGCAAGGCTTCCGGGTCGGTCTTGGCCTTGCGGATCTTCTTCGAGATAGTGTCGGCGTCGTCGGTCAGGTTGATGCGCGACAGGTCCGACGGGTCCGACTTCGACATCTTCTTCGAACCGTCGCGCAGGCTCATGATGCGCGCCGCCGGCCCGCCAATGACCGGTTCGGTGATCGGGAAGAACCCGTTCACCGTCTCCTCGCCGACCTGCATCTCCACGCCGACGCCCAGGGCGGCGATGCGGTCGGAAAAGTCGTTGTTGAATTTCTGGGCGATGTCGCGGGTCAGTTCCAGGTGCTGCTTCTGGTCCTCGCCCACCGGCACGTGGGTGGCGCGGTAGAGCAGGATGTCGGCGGCCATCAGCGAGGGATAGGCGAGCAGGCCGAGCGAGGCATTTTCGCGGTCCTTGCCGGCCTTGTCCTTGAACTGCGTCATCTTGTTCATCCAGCCGATGCGCGCGACGCAGTTGAAGATCCAGGCAAGCTCGGCGTGCTGCATCACCCGCGACTGGTTGAAGACGATGTGCTTCTTCGGGTCGATGCCGGAGGCGAGGAACGCCGCGGTGATCGACCGTGTCTGATCGGCAAGGTCGTCATGGACGAGCTGCGCGGTCAGCGAGTGCAGGTCGACGACGCAGTAGATGCAATCGGACGTCTCCTGCAGGGCGACGAATTTCTTGATGGCGCCGAGATAGTTGCCGAGATGCAGATTGCCGGTCGGCTGGACGCCGGAGAAGACGAGTGGCTTGAAGGCGGTCATGATGTCCTCGTGGCTGGTGGAGGGCCGTTTCGCGCGCGGCGAAAGTCTTTCGACGGCGCGCTTATGGACGAGAGCGGTCGGGGGATCAAGAGGTTGCCTGGGACGTGACGCCAATCAATATTGACATTGTCATGTAGGCAGCTACATAATATTTACTACATTCTGACGAGAGAAAGATGACGATCAACATCAACAACAAGGAGGCCGATAACCTGACACGGGCCTTTGCCAGGATCGAAGGTGTTGGCATTACCGAGGCAATCGTTATCGCCATGCGTGAGGCTTTGGAGCGTCGCCGCAACCGAGAGACGCCACTGGAGACGGCAGCACGGCTCCGAGCCGAATTCGGAATTGAGCTGAGCGAGCAGGCGCGCAAGCCGCTGCCGCGCTCCGTTTACGACGAATTGTCTGGCGAAGACTGATGTTTGTCGACGCTGCCGCCATCGTGGCAATGCTGAGCCAGGAGACCGAGGCTGAACGCTGCTCTCAGGCAATCATCGATGCTTCGGCCTCGTTCACATCGGCGATCGCCGTCTGGGAAGCTGCAATGGCGCTTTCGCGGCCGGAAAAATTGGCTGTGCCGGTCGAATTGAGCTTGAAAATAGTCAATCGTTTTCTCGAAGAGAGGGCCATCGCCTTGCGAGAACTCCCACCTGCATCCGATGCGACGGCCTTGTCCATCGAAGCTGCGTCACGGTTTCGCAACAATGCTCTCCGACTGAATCTGGCAGATTGTTTCCACTACGCTTGCGCGCGCTACTACGACGTTCCGATGCTTTCGACGGCCGACGAATTCCGGCTTACTGATCTTCGGACTGTGCCTTAGGCGGCGTTCCCTTGCGCCCTATGTTGCGCCTTATCATGCCGAAATCGGCGCCGCCGGTAGCGAAGGCGGTAACGAAATAGATGAGCGCCCCGCCGGCCACCAGCGCCAGCAGCGTCGTCGCCTTGACGAAAAGCGGCGAGCCGGGGCCGAGCCTGACGGCCAGCCAGTGCTCGGCGAAATACAGCGCCGCGCCCATCACCACCGCCGACAGGATCAGGCGCGGAATGCGTTTCAGGAGAGGTATGTCGCGGCCCCAATGGCCGCGCCGGATCAGCACGGCAAGCAGCATCAGCGCGTTGACCCAGCCGGCGACCGCCGAGGCGACGGCGATGCCAGGCGCGCCCATCCTGGGAAACAGGGTCAGAGCGGTGATCACGTTCACTGCCACTGAAATGGCGGCGAAGATCATCGGCGTGCGCGTATCCTCACGGGCGAAATAACCCGGTGTGAAGGCCTTGATCAGCACGAAGGCAGGCAGGCCGAGACCGAAGATCGCCAGGATCGCCGCGACCGTCGGGGTCGAATGGTTGGCGGCGAACGCGCCGCGCTCATAGACCAGCCGCACGATCGGCTCCGCCATCACCCACAGCGCCACGGCCGCCGGCAAGGTCATGAACAAGGTGAACTCGACGGAACGGTTCTGCAGATTGGCCGCTTCGATCAGGTTGCCGGACTTCAGCGCCCGCGACAATTCGGGCAAAAGCACGATCGCCACGGCGACGCCGACGACACCGAGCGGCAACTGGTAGACGCGGTCGGCATAGGCAAGCGAGGAGACGGCGCTGTCCTGCGCCGAGGCGATGGCGGTGCCGATCAGCTGGTTGATCTGGGTGATGCCGCCGGTGATCGCCGCCGGTAGCGCCAGGATCAACAGCCGCTTCACGTTCGGCGTCATCTTGGGCCGGCGAAAGCCGATCGAGATGCCGGCATTGCGCACCGCCACCCAGACGATGGCGAGCTGCACGATGCCGGCCGCCAGAACGCCCCAGGACAGGGCAAAGCCGACGGCATGGGCATCCAGCCCATGGTACCAGGCGTAGCCAAGCACGCTGATCAGGATGATGTTGAGGAAAGCCGGCGCGATCGCTGCGGCGAAATAGCGGCGCAACGAGTTCAGCATGCCAGCCATCATGGCGGCGAGGGACATGCAGATCAGATAGGGGAACATGATCGTCGCGAGCGTGACGGTCGTCTCGAACTTGCCCGGCGTGTCGGCAAAGCCCGGCGCCACCAGATAGCGCACGATCAGCGGCATCGCCAGTTCCATGGCGATGGTCAATGCCAGGAGAGCGGTGAACAGGACCCCGAACACTTCCTCGGAAAAACGCTTGGCGCCGTCGGTGCCGTGCGTCTCGATCTCCTTGGCGAACAGCGGCACGAAGGCGGCGTTGAAAGCGCCCTCGGCGAACAACCGGCGAAAGGTATTGGGAAACTGGAAGGCGGCGTTGAAGGCGTCCGCGACGGGTCCGGTGCCCAATGCTGCCGCCATCAGCATCTCGCGGCCGAAGCCGAGCGCACGGCTCATCAGCGTACCGGAAGCGACGGTGGCGAATTTCTTGACGAGACTCATGCGTTCGCAAACCGCCTGTGGGATCGGGGGAGGGGGATGGTGGACGTCACTCGGCGGCCGCCTTGGCCCTGCCGCCGCGCTCGGGCGCCGCGCCTTCGAGCGTCGCCATCAGCCGGTTGCGGATGGTGGCGATGCGGGCCGGGCTGTCGATCTTCTGGCCGGTGAGGTCGGTGACATAGAAGGTGTCTATGACCTTCTCGCCGAAAGTTGTGATATGCGCCGATGCGATGTCGAGCGACAGGTCGGACAGCGTTCCGGTGATTTCCGACAAAAGGCCAGGCCGGTCGAGCCCCTCGACCTCGATGACCGAAAACCGGTTCGACAGCGCGTTGCGGATTTCGGCGCGCGGCTGGATCTTGAACACCTTGGCGCCGCGCTTCGGCTTGGTCCGCTTCTCGATCATTTCCGGCAGCCAGCTCTTGCCCGACAGCACATCCTCGATCAGCCGGCCGACGCGCTCGGCGCGCCGTCGCTCGTCTTCGTCGCGGTCGAATTCCCTCGATATCAGAATCGTGTCGAGCGCGCGGCCGTCCGAGGTGGTGAAGATCTGCGCGTCGACGATGTTGCCGCCGGCAGCGGCACAGGCGCCCGCGATCACTGAGAGCAGCCGGGGATGATCCTGCGCCAGCACGGTGATTTCTGTCACCGCCTCGAACTGGTGCGTCTTGACCATGGTGGCGAGCTTGTTGCCCGCCGCGTCCGCCTCGCGAATGAATTCGGCGTGGCGGATCTGGACGGGCAGGTCCACGGTCAGCAGGTAGTTCTCGTAATGCAGGCCGACATAGCGTTTGCGCGTCTTGTCGGGCCAGCCGGCGAGCGCCTCGGCCAACTGCTCGCGCGCCGCCGCCGTGCGCTCGGCGCGCGACACTTCCGAAAAGCCGCCTGTCAGCAACAGTTCGGTCTCGTAGTAGAGGGTGCGCAGCAACTGGCCTTTCCAGCCATTCCACACGCCCGGTCCGACGCCCCTGATGTCGCAGACGGTGAGGATCAAAAGCAGCTTCAGGCGTTCGACCGACTGCACGATAGAGGCGAAATCCTCGATCGTCTTGCGGTCGTTGAGGTCGCGGGTCTGTGCCGTCATCGACATGACGAGATGGTTCTCGACCAGCCAGGCAACGGTTTCCGTGTCGGCCGGCGAAAGCCCCATATGCGGGCAGATCCGCCGTGCGATCCTGGCGCCGGCCTCGGAATGGTCTTCCGGCCTGCCCTTGGCGATATCGTGCAGCAAGACCGCGACATAGAGCGCTTCGCGGCTCTTCTTCAGCCCCGGCATCAGCGAATGCGACAGCGGATGCACCTTCTCGCCATCGCCGCGCTCGATCTCGGCCAGCACGCCGATGCAGCGGATCAGGTGCTCGTCCACCGTATAGTGGTGGTACATCGAGAACTGCATCATGGCGACGATCTTGCCGAAATCGGGGATCAGCCGGCCGAGCAGCCCAGCCTCGTTCATGCGCCGCAGATTGAGCTCGGCGTTCCGGTCCGAGGTCAATATGTCGAGGAACAGCCGGTTGGCCTCCTCGTCGCGCCTGAGCGATTTGTTGACCAGGCCGAGCGAGCGGGTCAGCAGTTTCAGCGCATCGGGATGGAATTCCAGCCCATGCTTGTCGGCGAACCAGAACAGCCGCAGGAGATTGACCGGATCGCGCTCGAACACGCTGTCGTCGGCGACGTTGATGCGATGGTTGTCGACGATGAAGTCCGACGTACCGGCAAGCTTGCGCTTGCGCCGCTGGAAGGTGAGGAAAATGCGGTTGAAGCCCGGCACGTGCTTGGCCTGCTCCTCCTCGAGCGCGGCGCAGAAGATGCGGGTCAGGTCGCCGACATCCTTGGCGACCAGGAAATAGTGCTTCATGAAGCGTTCGACCGCCGACAGGCCGGGATGGGTCGTATAGCCGAGCCGCTCGGCGATCTCGCGCTGAATGTCGAAATGCAGCCGCTCCTCGGCCTTGCCGGTGAGGAAGTGCATATGGCAGCGCACCGCCCACAGGAAATCCTCGGCCTTCTGGAACTCGCGGTACTCGGCCTCCGTGAAGACGCCCTTTTCGACCAGTTCCTCGCCGGTGCGCACGCGGTAGAAATACTTGCCGATCCAGAACAGGGTCTGCAGGTCGCGCAGGCCGCCCTTGCCGTCCTTGACGTTGGGCTCGACCAGATAACGGCTCTCGCCGGCCTTGGCATGGCGTTCGTCGCGCTCGGCGAGCTTGGCCTGCACATATTCCGGGCCGGTCGTGCGGACCACTTCATGGTCGAAGCGCAGCATCAGCTCGTCATAGAGTTTGCGTTCGCCCCACAGGAACCGCGCCTCCAGGATCGAGGTGCGGATGGTGACGTCGGTGCGCGACAGCCTGAGGCACTCTTCGATGTTGCGGGTGGCGTGGCCGACCTTCAGCCCCATGTCCCACAGCATGTAGAGCATGTATTCGACCGTCTGTTCGCCCCACGGCGTCTGCTTGTAGGGCAGCAGGAACAACAGGTCGATGTCGGATCCCGGCGCCAGCGTGCCGCGGCCATAGCCGCCGACGGCGACGACCGCCATGCGTTCGGCCGAGGACCGGTTCTTCACCCGGTAGACATGGGTGGCGGCAAAATCGTAGAGCGCCCGGATCAGCTCGTCCATCAGGTGTGAAAGCCGCTCGGCGCAGGCGTTGCCGCCGCCATCTTGCCTCAGCATGGCTTCGGCGGTCTTGCGGCCTTCGGCCAGGCGTCCCTTCAGAAGCTGGAGAACCGCCGTGCGGATGGCCTGGCTGGAGCCGTCGCCGTCGCTCGCCGCTGTCAGCGCGGTCATCTCGCGGCGCAGAGCGTCGCCGTCGATCAATTCATCGAGCTTCAGGGAGATTTTCGCCATCGGTACCGGTCGGCCTTGCCTTTTGGGCGGCGTCTATAGCGCGTTTTCACGGCGCTGGGTATGGGGCCTGCCGATGGCTCGGCCGCCAACTAGTCGTTTGCCTGGATCGGATCGAAGGGAACGACGATCTGTCGGCGGAATCTGCAGAAATCGGCAATCCACCGTGCCGTCCGCCACGCCTCGCGCCTGATTCGCGCCATGAGCGGCGGCCTGCGCCGACCAGCAAACCCGCTTGCTGCCCAACTGGCCTCCCGCCCCGGCTGGAGCAGGCTCGGCAACTTGTCATCGACGAACTGATCCTGCGCACAGAGCGCGGGAACGAGCTGGTAGATCGTCTTGCCCGACGAGATCGCGAAAGCTGGATCGAAGATGAGATTGTCCACCGCCACGTTGGTCTCGGCGGTCGCGTGCAGAAGGTCGCGAGCCGCCTGTCTGGAAAGCAGATAGCCACCGGCCCCGATATGGTTCTTGCGCAGCCTGAACACCGAAAAGCCGTGGCCGACGGAAATCCTTTCCCGCTGGATCACGGTCGTATGGAAGCTTGTTTCGAGCTTGACGATGTCGGCATCGGCCGGAATCCAGCCCGGATTGGCGAGCAACGCCCCGGCTCTCGCCGAAAACACGATGTCATCCTCGAACACGGCGCCATAGGGCGCGTCGTCCCGCGCAATGATGGCCCAGCAGGCGCGATGACTGTGCAGGCATGCGATCTCGCTGGCCGACAGGCGCAGCTCGGCGTAAAGGTCGTGCTGGCGTTGCAGCACAAGGTCCGGATGTTGGCTTGCATCAACCGCCACGACACGCTCGAAGGTGACGCCGATGCGGGCAAACTGGGCGGTCATGTGGGCGAGCCGGTCGGCTGAACGATCGAGATTGATGACCAGGCACTTCATATTCGGACGCCAGCACTGCCGTTCAGCGGATCGCCGGCGCCGTCTAGCATGCGAAGTCCCGGGGATCACGGACTATTTCTGGGCGGATTTGCTTAGCAGAGCATGAGCATGCCGGCGATTCGGCAGGAGATCTATCGCCCCGCTTCGGGTGGATCGAGGGGAATGATCGCATGCCGTCGCAGCCTGCAGTGGTCGATGATCCACTCGGCTGCCCGCCTGGCTTCCACCCTTGCCTTCTCGACCAACGGCTTTCGGCGCTTTGTGGAGTGCCCGCTTGCGACCCACTCGGCTTGCCGTTCCAGATTGAGCAGGCTTGGCAAGCTGTTGCGCAGGAACTGGTCCTGGGCACAGAGCGCGGGGACAAGCTGGTAGATCGTCTTGCCGGCTGCCGTTTTGAATGCGGGATCGAAGAGAAGACTGTCCACCGCCACGTTGACCCCGGCACTCGCCTGCAGAAGGTCGCGTGCCGCTTGCCTGGAGAGCAGGTAGCCCCCGGATCCTATGTGGTTCTTGCGCAGCCTGGATACCGAAAAACAATGGCCGACGGAGATGGTTGCGCGATGGATGACCGTTCTTTGGAAGAATGTCTCCAGCTTGACGATGTCGGCGTCGGCCGGAACCCAACCCGTATCGGCGAGCAGCGCGCCGGCCTTCGCAGAAAACACGATGTCGTCCTCGAACACGGCGCCATAGGGGGCCTCGTCCTGCGCGATAATGGTCCAGCAGGCGCGGTGGCTGTGCAGGCAGGCGATCTCGCTGCCGAAGAGGCGCCGTGTTGCGTAGCGGGCATGCTGGGGTTGCAGCACCAGGTCGGGATGTTGTCTTGCATCGACTGCCGCGATCCGCTCGAAGGCCGTGCCGATGCGGGCGAACTCGGCGATCATATGGGCAAGCCGGTCGGGAGAGCGATCGAGATTGATGACCAGGCGCTTCATGTCAGGCGAAATCTTCATGTTGGTGAGCTGATGCCGCCACTGATAGGTGAAGAGCCCCTGATTGTCGAATGCAGCGGAGAACCGTGCACTGAGATGAATTTTGTACGCCGAGGCGGCTCTTTGAACTTCGGTCTACTGAGCCAATGCCATGGCTCGGGGCGAACAGGATAGGGTTTCTACTGCCGCACCGCCGGCCGCCGGACGAAATTCAAGACAGCTGCTCGAGCTGATCTTGGCGCGATGTCGGCGTCGATTCTCTGGGTGGGGCGTTCCGCCGGCTTTGCGGCGCCCGCGCATGGGGTCTGGAACAGGTCTTGCTACTGGTCCCTGGGTCCAGGCGAATCGAGAGGGATGATTGTCCGCCGCCGCAACTTGCAGAAATCGACGACCCATTCCACGATCCGCCCGATCTCGGTCCTGAACCTTTCAGCCGTCGCCCGCCGGCGTTTTTCCGCCAATCCGCTGGCAGCCCATTTGGTTTCGCGCTCGGAGTCGAGCAGGCTTGGCAATCCCGCCGCCATGGAACTCAGGAACTGGCCCTGTGCGCAGAGCGCCGGGACAAGCTGGTATATCGTCTTGCCGGGCAGGCTCGAGAACGCCGGATTGAAGACCAGGTCATCGGCGGTCACATTGATCTTTTCGGTCGCCTCGAGGAGGTCCCGCGCGGTCTGCCGAGAGATGATGTAGCCGCCGGTTCCCGGATGGAACCGGCAGAGCCTGAACAGCGAGAAACCATGACCGGCGGAGGTCCTCATACGGTGGATCATGGTCTTGCGGAAGAACGTCTCCAGCTTGACGATGTCGGCACCGGCCGGAATCCAGGCGCTGTCGGCAAGCAACCGTCCGGCATTGGCCGAGAAGACCACGTCGTCCTCGAAGATGGCCCCATAGCGGGCATCGTTCTGCACCAGGATCGACCAGCAGGCGCGATGGCTGTGCAGACAAGCGATTTCGCTGCTCGACAGTTGCCGGCGTCCGTAAATCGGATGCTGAGGTTGCTGTTCGAGCTCGGGGTGGCTGTAACCGTCGACAGCCACGACCCGCTCGAACGCAACGCCGATACGGTCGAATTCGCCTCTCATGTGGGCAAGCCGATCCGGGGACCGATCGAGGTTTATGACAAGGCACTTCATTGCCGACCGGGATGAGCGTGACGCCGCAGGGAGTGTTAGCAAGCAAAGTTTTAGCATGAGCTATGCCTTTGTGCAGGGGGTCTTAGAGCGATTTGCCGGTGCCGGAAATTTGGAAAATCAAAACGGCCCTTGACCTTCCAGTTACTGGAAGCACTACCTCGGGGTCGAAGCAGTGACATCGAGGCATTTTGGAATGACGCACTCAGACCATGACCACCACGCACATGGTTCGCATGGCGGCTGTTGTGCGCCGAAAGGCGCCGGCGCCAATGCAGTTCTGCGCGATCCGGTCTGCGGCATGACCGTGGATCCGGCGGCCGGCAAGCCGACATCAGAGCATGGCGGCCGCCTCTATCATTTCTGCAGCGAGGGCTGCCGTACAAAGTTCCAGGCCGAGCCGGAAACCTACATGACGGCCACCGACCCCGTCTGCGGCATGAGCGTCGGCCGCGCCGACGCCAGGCATTTTGTCCGCCATGAAGGCCGGGGTTTCTATTTCTGCTCCGCCGGCTGCAAGGCGAAGTTCGAGGCCGCGCCGCAAACCTATCTCGGCGACCGTCCGGCGCCTGCGCCGATGCCCAAGGGCACGCAATACACTTGCCCGATGCATCCGGAAATCGTTCGCGACAAGCCCGGCTCCTGCCCGCTCTGCGGCATGGCGCTGGAGCCCATGGGCGTACCGACGGGCGACGAGGGGCCGAATCCTGAACTGGTCGATTTCACCAGGCGGTTCTGGGTCAGCGCCGTGCTGTCCGTGCCGTTGCTGGTCATTGCCATGGCGCCGATGCTGGGCCTGACGTTCGAGGCCTTTGTCGAAGACCGGACGAAGATCTGGCTGGAACTGGCCCTGGCGAGCCCCGTCGTGCTGTGGGCGGCGCTGCCCTTCTTCCATCGCGGCTGGGATTCGATCGTCAACCGCAGCCCGAACATGTGGACGCTGATTTCGCTCGGCGTTGGTGCCGCTTACATCTACAGCGTCGTCGCCACGCTCTTCCCGGAGATTTTCCCGCACCAGTTCCGTGACCACGGCGGTGCCATGCCGGTCTATTTCGAGGCTGCCGCGGTCATCGTCGCGCTGGTCTTCCTCGGCCAGGTCCTGGAACTGCGGGCTCGCGAAAAGACCGGGTCGGCGATTCGCGCTTTGCTCGATCTCGCGCCGAAGACCGCGCGGCGGATCGCAGAGGATGGCTCCGAGACCGATGTGGCGCTGGACGATGTCAAAACCGGCGATCGCCTGCGTATCCGGCCGGGCGACGCCGTGCCGGTCGACGGCACGGTGCTCGAAGGACGCTCCTCCATCGACGAATCCATGATCACCGGCGAGCCGCTGCCGGTCGAGAAGGTCGACGGTGACTCGCTCACCGGCGGCACGCTCAACAAAAACGGCTCGCTGATCATGCGCGCCGAGCGGATCGGCGCCGAGACCACGCTGTCGCGCATTGTCGAACTCGTCGCCAAGGCACAGCGTTCGCGGGCGCCGATTCAAGGCCTGGCCGACCGGGTTTCCTTCTACTTTGTCCCGGCCGTCGTGCTGGTCGCGATCGCCGCCTTCGCCGCCTGGGCGGTCTTCGGTCCCGAACCCAGCCTGATCTTCGCCCTCGTCTCGGCGGTTTCGGTGCTGATCATTGCCTGCCCCTGTGCGCTTGGCCTCGCCACGCCGATGTCGATCATGACCGCTACCGGGCGCGGGGCGCACGCCGGCGTGCTGATCAAGGAAGCCGCCGCACTCGAACGCTTCGCCTCCGTCGACACGCTGATCGTCGACAAGACCGGCACGCTCACCGAGGGCCGGCCGAAATTGACCGATGTCGTCGCTACGCCGGGCATTTCCGAAAACGAATTGCTGGGGCTCGCCGCGACCCTGGAAAAAGGGTCGGAACATCCGCTGGCCGAGGCCATCGTCGACGGCGCGCGGCAGCGCGGCGTGGAGATTGCCGAGGCCGGCAGCTTCGAGGCGGTTACCGGCAAGGGGGTTTCCGGGACGGTGTCGAAGAAGAAGGTCGCGCTCGGCAATGCCGCGATGATGGCCGACCTCGCCATCGACGTTTCCGGGCTCCTGCCCGGCGTGGAAGCACTGCAGGCCGATGGCAAGACGGCGATGTTCGTCGCCGTCGACGGCAAGCTGGCCGGCGTCGTTGCCGTCGCCGATCCCGTCAAGGCGACCACCGCCGAGGCGATCAAGGCACTGCACGACAGCGGGCTCAGGATCGTCATGGCGACCGGCGACAATGAGCGCACGGCGAACGCGATCGCCAGGAGGCTCGGCATCGACGAGGTCCGTGCGGGTCTGTTGCCGGAACAGAAGGCAGCGCTCGTCGATGAACTGCGCGGCAAGGGCACCGGCGTTGCCATGGCCGGCGACGGCGTCAACGACGCGCCCGCGCTCGCCGCCGCCGATGTCGGCATCGCCATGGGCACCGGCGCCGATGTCGCGGTCGAAAGCGCCGGTATCACTCTGGTGAAGGGCGACCTCAACGGTATCGTGCGCGCCCGCACCCTGGCCCAGGCGACCATCCGCAACATCAGGCAGAACCTGTTCTTTGCCTTCCTTTACAACCTGCTTGGCGTGCCGGTCGCGGCAGGCGTGCTCTATCCGCTCACCGGCATGCTGTTGTCGCCGATGCTGGCGGCGGCGGCGATGAGCCTGTCCTCCGTATCCGTCATCGCCAACGCCTTGCGGCTACGGACGTTGAAACTCTGAGATCAACCCCCAAATACGAAATCCAACCAACAGGAGACCTTGAATGACCTTGGCTAAGAAACTCGTGCTGTTGCTGATGGCGGCAGGAATGCTGCTCGCCGTCTTCCTCGAAAGCGTTCCGGCGCAAAGCGAGGAGATGAAACACGACATGGCCGGCATGACGACGGATGCCACCAGTCCTTCGACCGAAGGCTACAAGGCGGCGATGGACAAGATGCATGCCGATATGATGGCCTCGCAATATACCGGCAATGCCGATGTCGATTTCGTCCGTGGCATGATCCCGCATCACCAGGGCGCCATCGACATGGCCAAGGTCGAGCTCGCGAACGGCAAGGATCCCGAAATCCGCAAGCTGGCCGAGGGCGTCATCGCCGCCCAGGAAGCCGAGATCAAGCAGATGCAGGAGTGGCTCGCCGCCCATCCGGTGAAGTAAGCTTCCAGGCATCGCAAGAGGCTGCGGCGAGAACGCTCTGGATTTCTCGCCCGGCCTGTGATGCGATCCGGCCTCAACTGGAGGCCCGCCATGCCATCGAGCATCAGAACCACCATGCTGCCGGTCGGCGAGGCCATGCCCGTTCTCGGCCAGGGCACGTGGAAGATGGGCGAAGATTCTCGCCGCCGCGCCGACGAGGTGAATGCACTCAGGCTAGGCCTCGATCTCGGCGTCACACTGATCGACACCGCCGAAATGTATGCCGGCGGCGGGGCCGAAGAGGTGGTGGCGGAAGCCATCGCGGGGCGCCGCGATGCAACCTTCCTGGTCTCCAAAGTGCTGCCCTCCAACGCTTCGCGCGCCGGCGTGCGGCGGGCCTGCGAAAACAGCCTGAAGCGCCTCGCCACCGACCGCATCGATCTCTATCTCCTGCATTGGCCGGGCAGCGTGCCGTTGACCGAGACAGTCGAGGCCTTCGAGGCCCTGAAGAAGGCTGGCAAGATCCGTCATTGGGGCGTCAGCAATTTCGACACCGACGATATGGAGGAGTTGGCCGGCTTGCCTGATGGCGGCAACGTCCAGACCAATCAGGTCCTCTACAATCTGGTCAGGCGCGGCCCGGAATTCGATCTGGCGCCCTGGATGAGAAAACGCGGCATCCCGTTGATGGCTTATTCGCCGGTGGAGCAGGGTGCCTTGGCGCGCAATGCCCGCCTCGCCGCGGTCGCCGCCCGCCACGGTGCGACCGAGGCGCAGATCGCGCTGGCCTGGGTGATGCATCAGGACGGCGTCATCGCCATTCCCAAGGCCAGCAGCCAGGCGCATCTCCGCCAGAATTTCGCCGCGCTGGACATCAAGCTCACGCCGGATGACCTAGCGGATCTCGACCGCGCCTTCCCACCACCGACGCGCAAGCGCGGACTGGAGATGATCTGACTATTTCCCCGCCAGGCCCTTCAGCCGGTAGAGCGCCTCCAGTGCTTCGCGCGGCGTCATCTCGTCGGGATTGATCTCGCCGAGTGCCGCGCCGAGCGCATCGCTCTTCGCCGGCTTCGGCGCTTCGCGCTTCATCGCGATCGAAAACAGCGGCAGGTCGTCGACCAGCCTGTTGGTCTTGCCGGAGACCTCGCCTTCCTCCAACTGGTGCAGCACCGCCTTGGCCCGGTCGACCACCGCTTCCGGCAGGCCGGCGAGCCGGGCCACCTGCACGCCGTAGGAACGGTCGGCGGCACCCTTGCCGACCTCGTGCAGGAAGACGACGTCGCCTTCCCATTCCTTGACCCGCATGGTGACGTTGTGAAGCCGCGCCAGCTTGCCGGCGAGCGAGGTCATTTCGTGGAAATGGGTGGCGAAGATCGCCCGGCAGCGGTTCTTCTCGTGCAGATATTCCACCGCCGCCCAGGCGATCGACAGGCCGTCGAACGTAGCGGTGCCGCGGCCGATCTCGTCGAGGATCACCAGCGCGCGTTCGCCGGCCTGGTTGAGGATGGCGGCGGTCTCGACCATCTCGACCATGAAGGTCGAGCGGCCGCGCGCCAGATCGTCGGAGGCGCCGACCCGAGAGAACAGCCGGTCGACGACGCCGATATGGGCTGACGTCGCCGGCACGAAGGAGCCGGTCTGGGCCAGGATGGCGATCAGCGCATTCTGCCGCAGGAATGTCGACTTGCCGCCCATGTTTGGGCCGGTCAGCAGCCAGATCGCGCCGTTCTTCGCACTGCCTTCCGGCGACAGGTCGCAATCATTGGCGACGAAGGGGCCTTCGCCCGAACGGCGCAGCGCCTGTTCGACCACCGGGTGCCGGCCGCCGGAAATCTCGAAGGCAAGGCTGGAATCCACTACCGGCCGGCACCAGGCCTCGCTTTCCGACAGAAGCGCGAGCGCCGCCGACACGTCGAGCACGGCGAGCGCGTCGGCGCCGGCACGGATTGCCTCGGCCTCGCCGACCGCCTCCGCCGTCAGCGTGTCGAAGGCGGCGAGCTCGATGCTCAGCGCGCGGTCGGCGGCATTGGCGATCCTGGTCTCCAGCCCTGCGAGCTCGGTCGTGGTGAAACGCATGGCGTTGGCCATGGTCTGGCGATGGATGAAGCGCGCCTTGGCCCCGTCGCTGCCGGTCATGATGGCATGATGGTTGGCGGTCACCTCGATGTAGTAGCCGAGCACATTGTTGTGCCGGATCTTCAGCGAGCGGATGCCGGTCTCCTCGATCAGCGAGCGCTCCAGCCCGGCAATGACTTTTCGCGACTCGTCGCGCAGCGCCCGCATCTCGTCCAGTTCGGCATGGTAGCCGCCGCGAACGAAACCACCGTCGCGTTTGAGCAGCGGCAGCTCCTCGCCGAGCGCCTGGGTGAGGTGCCGGATAAGGGCCTTGGGCAGTGCCTGGATCGCCGCCATTGCATCGGCTAATTCTTGGGGCAGGGCGGTCGCCGCAAAGATCTCGGCGATGGCGCCCGCCGCCTCGAAGCCGGCGCGCAGTGCGCCGAGGTCGCGCGGGCCGCCGCGGTTGAGCGCCAGCCGGGACAGCGCGCGCGGCATGTCGGCGACGCTCTTCAGGCTTGCCCGCACCGCCTGGCAGGTCCTGACCTCGGAACGGAAGAACGACACCGAATCGAGCCTCGCGCCGATCCCGGCGGGGTCGGTCAGGGGCGCCATCAGCCGGTCGGCGAGCAGCCTGGCGCCGCCGCCGGTCACCGTGCGGTCGATGGCCTTGAACAGAGAACCTTCCCTGCTGCCGGACAGCGTGCGCAAAAGCTCGAGATTGCCGCGCGTCGCCGGGTCGATGAACAAGGTCGAGCCCTGCTCCTCGCGTTCGGGGCGCGACAGCGGCGGCCGCTCGGCCTTCTGCGTCTTCTCGACATAGGCGATGGCGCCCGAAATCGCCGACAGTTCGGCGCGCGAAAACGTGCCGAAACTGTCCGGCGTCGCCACATCGAAGAAGCGCGCGATGCGCCCGGTGGCAGACGCCGAATCGAACAGCGACGGCGGCTGCGGGCTGGCGACGCGGCCGATGACGTCGAAGACCGGTTTCAGCTCGGGATCGTAGAACACCGGCTCGGCAACGATCAGTTCGCGCGGATCGACACGGAATATGTCGGCCAGCAGCCGGTCGGCGGTGGTCTCGGCGACGCGGAAGGCGCCGGTCGAGATGTCGATCCAGGCAATTGCAAAGCTTCCCTGGTTCCCTGTCGCGCTGCCGCGCTCCCCACCTCTTGGATCGCTGCCGCCCTTCACCCGCCCCAGCGCCATCAGGAAGCTCGATTCCGACGGCGCCAGCAATTTGTCCTCGGTGATGGTGCCCGGCGTCACCAGACGCACCACATCGCGGCGCACCACCGATTTGGAACCGCGCTTCTTGGCTTCGGCCGGGTCCTCGATCTGCTCGCAGACGGCGACACGGAATCCCTGGCCGATCAGCTTCTGCAGATAGTCGTCGGCCGCATGCACCGGCACGCCGCACATCGGGATATCGTGGCCCTGATGCTTGCCGCGCTTGGTCAAGACGATGCCCAGCGCCCGGCTCGCCTTCTCGGCATCGTCGAAGAACAGCTCGTAGAAATCGCCCATGCGGTAGAACAGCAGCGAATCCGGATTCGCCGCCTTGATCTCGATGAACTGCTCCATCATCGGCGTCACGCCAGCCGTGCCAGGCTGTATCGGCGTCATCGCCTCGGGGGCGTCGGGCTCGTTGGGGCTATGCATGTTCATGGCGCGGCACGCTAGCAGATGTGGCAGCCGGGTTTAATGCCGGCGGCCCCGAAAAGCAGGGGAAGACCGGGGTCATCCGTCATCAGCCGGCTGTTTGCACTGCATTGCCCGAAGCGGTGATCGCGAATATTTGTGGTCTTGGGGGTATGACGGCTGGGGTCATGGACAGGGACGGGCACGAAACGTTCGAGGAAATGGTGGGGCCGATCGATTCGGCGCTCGAGCGGCTCTGGCTCAGGACAGCCCGCCACGCCAGTAAACGGTTGGGCAAGCTCAGGTTCAGGGCGGCCAAGCACCTTCCTTTCGTGTTGCCGCTCAGCGGTCCGCTGTCGGGCCTGGACGGCGGCATTCGGCTGGCGCTCCACGTGCTCAGCCACGATCCGCTGGTGATCTACACGCCCATCGGTGGCGCGCGTCCGCTCAACTCGGTCGCGGCAATCGGCCGTCGCCTGGCCTCGCGCCGGGCGGCGTTCCTGCTGATGCCGAGCTGGACGCTGGAGCGGCCGCATGTCGTCGCAAGACTTGGCCGGGATCTCGCCTGGTACCGCGAGCGCTTTCCGCTTCACGAGCTGATCTTTCTTTGCAACACCGAAGAGGAACGTCGTCTGGTCGCCGCCGCCGGAGGCACCGCGATCTTCTCCAACCACAATCTGATGGTCAGCGAAGACATCTTTCGGCCTTTGCCGGATGTGCCCGTCGAATTCGACGCCGTCTACAATGGCCGCATTTCGCACACCAAGCGCCACTACCTGGCCTTCGATGTTGAAAGGCTCGCCCATATCACCTTTTCGATCGGTGAGTTGCCGCGCGCCGGCGACCGTGCCTTCCTCCGCCGCTTGCAGGCGCAATCGCCGCTGCATCGCATCGCCAATCCGGTCGCCGACGGCCTGCCCGTCCGGCTGGAACCGCGCGAGGTCAATCGCGTCTACAACCAGGCGGCGGTTGGGCTCTGCCTGTCGGCGGCGGAAGGCGCCATGTGCTCCAGCATGGAATATCTGATGGCCGGCCTGCCGGTGGTCAGCACGCCCAGCATCGGCGGCCGCGACGTCTTCTTCGATCCGGACTACTGCATCCTTGCCGACCCCGATCCAGCGGCCATCCGGCGAGCCGTCGAGACGCTGCGCGACCGCGCCATCCCGCGTGAGGAGATACGCAACCGCACGCTGGCAAAGGTCGAACCGCAAAGGCGGCAACTCATGCAGTTCCTGTCCGAACTGTTCGAGCGGATGGGAAGCAGCCGGCCGCCTTTATCGCGATGGCCGTTCCCCGGGACCAGGACGCTGCGGCGATGGGCGACGGCCCGCCAGCATGCGCATGAAATCATGGCATGCGGGGCGGCGCGGGACAGGTCTTGACCGGCCTTATCCGTCTTGAAGCAGCTTTGCCGAGCTTCGTGGTTTACACGCGGCGGCGCGTGGTCTTAATTCGGAACCACACAGGCACCCGCTTCAAGGAGGTGCCGCACCGGCGAGGAAATCAAAAGCATCATGGCCAGGAAAACCGAGAACAACGGTCCGTCCGTCAGCGCGCAGGAAGCGCTCGAATTCCACGCCATGGGCCGGCCCGGCAAGCTGGAGATCGTCGCCACCAAGCCGATGACGACGCAGCGCGATCTGAGCCTCGCCTATTCGCCTGGCGTCGCCGTGCCCGTGCGCGCCATCGCCGAGGACCCGAGCCGCGCTTTCGACTACACGACGCGCGGCAACATGGTCGCCGTCATCTCCAACGGCACCGCTATCCTTGGCCTCGGCAATCTCGGCGCGCTGGCCTCGAAACCGGTGATGGAAGGCAAGTCGGTGCTGTTCAAGCGCTTCGCCGATGTCGATTCCATCGATCTCGAGGTCGACACCGAGGACGCCGACGAGTTCATCAACTGCGTGCGCTTCCTCGGCCCCTCCTTCGGCGGCATCAACCTGGAGGACATCAAGGCGCCGGAATGCTTCATCATCGAGCAGCGCCTGCGCGAACTGATGGACATACCTGTCTTCCATGACGACCAGCACGGCACCGCCATCATATCCGCCGCCGGCCTGATCAACGCGCTGGAGATCACCGGCCGCGACATGAAGACCACCAAGCTGGTCTGCAATGGGGCCGGTGCGGCCGGCATCGCCTGTATCGAACTGATGAAGGCGATGGGCTTCGCGCCCGAGAACATCATCCTGTGCGACACCAAGGGCGTCGTCTTCCAGGGCCGCACCGAAGGCATGAACCAGTGGAAGTCGGCGCACGCGGTCAAGACCGACGCGCGCAGCCTCGCCGAGGCGCTCGACGGCGCCGACGTCTTCCTCGGCCTTTCCGCCAAGGGCGCGCTGACCACCGCCATGGTGCAGTCGATGGCCAAGAACCCGATCATCTTCGCCATGGCCAATCCCGATCCGGAAATCACCCCGGAGGAAGTGGCCGAGATCCGCACCGATGCCATCATGGCGACCGGGCGTTCCGATTACGCCAACCAGGTCAACAACGTGCTCGGCTTTCCCTACATCTTCCGCGGCGCGCTGGATGTCAGGGCCACCACCATCAATGACGACATGAAGGTCGCCGCGGCACGCGCGCTGGCCGAGCTGGCGCGCCAGGACGTGCCCGACGACGTCGCCGCCGCCTATCAGGGCAACCGGCCGAAATTCGGCCCCAACTACATCATCCCGGTGCCGTTCGACCCGCGCCTGATCTCGGCGATCCCGATAGCCGTGGCCAAGGCAGCGATGGATTCGGGCGTCGCCCGCAAGCCGATACTCGACCTTGACCGCTACGCGCAGGAGCTTTCCGCCCGCCGCGACCCGATCGCCTCGACCTTGCAGCGCATCTACGACCGCGTGCGCCGCCAGCCCAAGCGCATCGTCTTCGCCGAAGGCGAGGAGGAGCAGGTGATGCGCGCCGCCGTGTCCTATGTGAACCAGCGGCTCGGCACCGCCATCCTGCTTGGCCGCGACGACGTCATCAAGGAGAACGCCAGGCACGCCGGCATCGACCTGAACAAGCAAGGCATCGAGATCATCAATGCGCGCCTGTCGCGCCGCAATTCGATCTACACCGACTATCTCTACGAGCGCATGCAGCGCAAAGGCTTCCTGTTCCGCGACTGCCAGCGCCTGATCAACAACGACCGCAACCATTTCGCCGCCTGCATGGTGGCGCTGGGCGACGCCGACGGCATCGTCACCGGCGTGACCCGCAACTATTCCACCGCGCTCGACGACATCAGACGTGTCATCGACGCCAAGCCCGGCCACCGCGTCATCGGCGTGTCGATCGTGCTGGCACGGGGCAAGACCGTTCTCGTCGCCGACACCGCCGTGCACGACATGCCGAACGCCGAGCAGATCGCCGACATCGCCGAGGAGGCAGCCGGCTTCGCCCGTCGCATGGGCTACGAGCCAAGGCTCGCCATGCTCGCCTACTCGACCTTCGGCCACCCGCAGGGAGAACGCTCCGAGCGCGTCCAGGAAGCGGTCCGTATCCTGGACAAGCGCCGCGTCGATTTCGAATATGACGGTGAGATGGCCGCCGACGTCGCGCTTAACGCCCGCGCCATGGCGCAATATCCGTTCATAAGGCTGACCGGCCCGGCCAACGTGCTGATCATGCCGGCGTTCCACTCCGCCTCGATCTCGACCAAGATGCTGCAGGAACTCGGTGGCTCGACCGTCATCGGCCCGCTGCTGGTCGGGCTGAACAAGCCGGTGCAGATCGTGTCGCTGAACGCGAAGGACAGCGACATCGTCAACATGGCGGCAATCGCGGCTTATACGGCGGGGACTTGAGGGGGCGATGCGCTAAGCTTGCGAAAGTCTCGCGCGTTAGCCGGCCCGAAGCACGGTACCGATTTCAGTCCGGGGCCCGCGCCGCCGCGACCACCTCTTCGACCTGATCCGCCCGCAGCAGGTCGATCGGAATTCTCCCGTCGAGCTGCGCGGCCGGGCGTGTCAGCCACAGCCATGCCAGCCTTGGATTGCCGATGAGGTCCAGCACCTCGCTGATGCCGGCGACCGGCCTGCCGTCAACGAACTGCGCCAGCGGGAAGACGTGCTTGCGGCCGCCCTTGCGCAGCGCGATGACATCGCCGCGCCGTTGCCACCGATGCAGGGTCGAGCGGGCGATGCGCAGGTTTTCCTCCAGATAGGTCGAGCCGGCGACACGGCCGGCCCAGTCTTCGATCAGCATCGATTCCAGGTCGTCGGGCGGGGGCAGCGCGGCCAGGGTTTCAGCCTGTGCCGCGAGCGTCGTCGTTCCGATGGCGCCGGCTTCGCCGCGGCGCGCCGCTTCCGCGGCGAGCGCGCGCACGAATTTCGAGGCAAGGCCGGGAAGGTCGGCATGAATGGCGTCGATGGCGCGCTGGTGCTTGGGCGACAGCAAGGTGACGGCGGACGCTATGGAACCGGCGATCTTGCCGACCGAGACCATGGTGGGACCGTTGATGGCCTCGTCATAGTGGGCAAGCGCCCGCTCGACCTTTTCCGCGACCATGTCGGCGAAATCGTCCTGCGTGATGCCGGTCGTCTTAGTCTGAAATCTGGTCATGCATCTGTCTTCTGGCCGCGCGCTCTCCTCCCTCAGCCACGGCCGTTGTTGAACGGCTATGGCTGAAAGTGGAAAGCGCAACGGCACCAGATGCAGCGACCCGAAAGGTTGCTGTCCTGCATTGCCACACACCCCGATGAGCGAGCCGAAATGTCAGTCACGGCACGCTCTCATTTTCGTGTAGGAGCGCTATGTGACAATTGCGCGACGATGCGCGGGGCAATCAGGCCCGCGGATTTTCGGCGAAGGGGGAGATCGGCGGCTCCGCCGCTAGAGCAGTCCCGCCTGCTCGGCTTCCTTGCGCAGATTCTGCCGCGGCCTTGGGCCGATCTGCTGGATCACCAGTCCGGCCGCCAGTGAGCCAAGATCGCCGCAGGTCTGCAGGTCGCGTCCCTGCGTGTAGCCGTGCAGGAAACCGGCGGCGTAGAGATCGCCGGCGCCGGTCGTGTCGACCAGTTCCTTGATGGCGGTCGCCTTTATGACGACGGTTTCGTCGCCGCGCACGATGACCGAGCCTTTTTCGGAGCGGGTTACCGCCGCGATTTTGCAGTCCTTGCGGATCTGCGCCAGCGCCTCGTCGAACGACGATGTCTGGTAGAGCGACTTGATCTCGTGGCTGTTGGCGAAGACGATGTCGACGGTACCGGAGCGCATGAGGTCGAGGAACTCGTCGCGGTAGCGGTCGACGCAGAACGAGTCCGACAAGGTCATCGACACTTCGCGGCCGGCCGCGTGCGCCAGTCTTGCCGTCTGCCGGATGGCTTCCTTGGCGCGCGGCGGATCCCAGAGATAACCTTCGAAATAGGTGACCTTGGCGCCCGACGCCTTGTCGGCCTCGACATCTTCAGGTCCGAGCTCGATGCAGGCGCCGAGATAGGTGTTCATCGAGCGCTCGCCATCGGGGGTGACGAAGATCATCGAGCGCGCCGTCGGCGGTTCGCCCTGGAGCGGCCTGGTGTCGAAGGCGACGCCCTGCGCGTGGATGTCATGCGCGTAGATTTCGCCCAGCGCATCGTTGGAGACCTTGCCGAAGAAGGCGGCGCGTCCGCCGAAGGAGGCGACGCCGGCCGCCGTGTTGCCGGCGCTGCCGCCGGAGGCCTCGATCGCCGGGCCCATGCGGCTGTAGAGCAGTTCGGCGCGCTGCGTATCGATGAGATTCATCGCGCCCTTGATGATGCCGTTGGTCTCGAGGAATTCCTCCTCGCACTGGGCGATGATGTCGACAATCGCATTGCCGATGCAAAGCACATCATAATCCGGCATCAATGTCTCCACCAAAAACCCCGAGCAATTCCAGGAAAGTGCTTAGCGGTTTTCCCATAGGAATTGCGAACAAAGAGAGAGCCGGCTTCCTGCCATGCCCGCGCGGGTCTACAGCATGACCCTGAAAAATGGCAACCGATTTTCTGTCCTCGCCACGACAGCCAGGCGCTACGACAATTCGACCGTGGCCGAAACATTTCCTGGCGATGTTACCTACATCTGCGTTTCCGCGATCACCGTCCGAAGGCGCCAGCCATGCCTGCCAAGAACGACACGACCACCGACCTGGCGCTGCTTGGCCCGCTGGCGGTGCTTTGGGGGGCCTCCTACACTTTCATCAAGATCGGCGTCGAGACCATCCCGCCAATCACCTTCATTGCCGCCCGCACCCTGATCGCCGGCGCCATTCTGTTCGCCATCATCCGCTGGCGCGGGCTTGCCATGCCGGGTGACGCGGCCACATGGCGCCGCTTCGCCTTCCAGGCCTGCCTCAACAGCGTCGTGCCGTTCACGTTGATCGCCGCCGCCGAACGCTCGGTCGACGCCGGCCTTGCCACCATCCTCAATGCCACCTCGCCGATCTTCACTTTCCTGCTCACCGCGCTCATCACCCGCCACGAGCCGGTGACGGCGCGCAAGCTGGTCGGCGTCGGCGCCGGAATTGCCGGCATCTGCCTCATCGTCGGCACGCAGGCGCTTGGCGGCATCGGCCACCAGCTCTGGGCACAGATCGCCATCGTCGCTGCGACGATCTGCTATGCCGGTGCCGCCATTTTCGGGCGGAACTTCAAGGGGCTCGATCCGATGCTTCCGGCCGCCGGCTCCATGTTGTGCGGCGCCGTCATCCTGGTGCCGCTTAGCCTGGTGGTCGACCAACCCTGGACACTGGCGCCGTCGACCGCTTCGATCCTGGCCCTGCTCGGCCTGTCGGTGTTTTCCACCGCGCTGGCGTTCGTCATCTATTTCCGCCTCATCCACACGCTAGGATCGGTCGGCACGACGTCGCAGGCCTATCTGCGCGTACCGATCGGCGTCGGCATCGGCGCCGTCTTTCTCGGCGAAAGCCTGGGCCCGACGGCGTGGTTCGGCATGGGTTTTGTCGTCGCCGGGGTGGCGGCCATGACCATACCGGTCCGCAAGCCGGCCTTCGCCCGATAAGCCGATTTCGAGCGGGTGAAAAGCCAAGCAACCGCCGGCGCTTGTGCATGCGGGCCGCACGGCCTATCTCCAAGGCGTACTGCCTTGCGGCGGCGTCCGCTGACCTGGGGTTGAAGCACGGTGATTTTCGACGCTGCCCGCACTGCGGCCCTGGAGCTGCTCTCGCCGCCCTTTCGCGCCGTCTTCATCAAGACGCTCGGCTTGACCCTTCTGGCGCTGGTCGCTCTCTGGCTCGGCCTGACCAGCCTCGTCGAATGGCTGGCCCTGCCGTGGCTGCAGACATTGTTGCCGGGCATGCCCTCCTGGGCCGGCTGGCTGGGCGGCATCGTCGCGGCGATCGCGCTGGCCTTCGGCATGGCGCTGCTCGTCGCCCCGGTCACGGCCGTGATCGCCGGCCTGTTCCTCGACGATGTCGCTAAAGTGGTCGAGCGCACCGACTATCCCGCCGACCCGGCCGGGCGCGCCATGCCGGCACTGCGCTCGCTGGTGCTGGCGGTAAAATTCTTCGGCGTCGTCATCCTGGGCAACATCGTGGCGTTGATGCTTCTTTTGGTACCGGGCATCAACATTGCCGCCTTCTTCATCGTCAACGGCTATTTGCTCGGACGTGAATTCTTCGAATTCGCCGCCATGCGCTTTCGGCCCGAGGAGGAAGCCAGGGCTCTGCGCAGGCATTATGCCGGCACGGTGTTCCTCGCCGGTCTGGTGATCGCGGCCTTCCTCGCCGTGCCGCTGCTCAACCTGCTGACGCCGCTCTTCGCCGCCGCCATGATGGTGCATCTGCATAAGGCGGTCTCGGCCCGGGAAGCGGCCCGTGCGGTGCGCCGCTGAGCCTTCAGCGTAAGAGGAATCCGCGCCCCAGTTCGTCATCCGGTTCGACGGTGAATTCGGCGCGTCCGCAATAATAGGCACGGCCGCCGACGCGGGCGACGATCGCTTCATGTGGTCCGGCCTTCGTCGTGCGCGCCACCGCACCCGAAAAGCACGAGCCGGCGATGCTCTCGAATGTGCGCGTCTGGCCAATCGCGATCTGGCCCTTGGCAAGCATGGCCGCCAGCCGGGCGGTGACACCGGAACCGGTCGGCGAGCGGTCGACCTCGGCGTCGGCGAACACGCAGACATTCTTCGTCACCGCACCGGAAAACGCGTCGCGGCCATCGGTCAGAATGGTGCCGTAGAGGAAGGCGAGATCGGCATGGTCGGGATGCGAAAGCGGGAATTCGGCCTTGAGCTTGTCCGTCAGCGCGGTGGCCGCGTCGACGAAGTCGCGCACCCGGTCGCGGCCGAATTCCAGGCTGAACTGATGGCAGTCGGCGAGCGCATAGAAGGCGCCGCCATAGGCGACATCGAATCCGATCCTGCCATATCCGGGCAGTTGGACCTCCCGGTCGCGGGCAAACAGGAAGGCCGGCACGCTTTCGAACGATACCGCGCCCGCCTTGCCGTCCTTGACCTCGACCGAGGCGACGACCAGCCCGCACGGCGCCTCGATATTGACTGACGTGAACGGTTCCTGCTTCGCCACCAGCCCTTCGTCGATGGCGTAACGGCCGAGCGCGACGATGGCGTGGCCGCACATGGTGGAATAGCCCTCATTGTGCATGAACAGCACGGCAAGGTCGGCGCCTGGCAGATCGGGCTCGACCAGCAGGGCGGCATACATGTCGTAATGGCCGCGCGGCTCGAAGATCAGCAGCTTGCGCAGATGATCGAGATTGTCGCGCACATAGGCGCGCTTTTCCAGGATGGTGCCCTTCGGAATGGCCGGATAGCCGCCGGTGACGATCCGGAGCGGCTCGCCACCGGTGTGCATGTCGACAACGGTCAATGCCATGCGATGGTCTCTTTCAACCCTGCGATTTGCCGTAGAGCGCCTGCAATTTGCCGAACGGCATGGCGGCGCGGGTGAAGCCGAACGTGCCGTCCTGCTGGATCTCGCGCGCCGCCGTCTCCAGCATGCCATAGGCGAAATTGGTCAGCCATGGCCCGAGCGAAATCCGCTTCACGCCGGCCATGGCAAGGTCGGCGATGGTGAAGCCCGGCCGCGCCATCACGTTGACGGGCTTGCCGACCGCCGAACACAAGGTCCGCACCATCTCGACGTCGCCGATTCCCGGCGCATAGAGCACGTCGGCGCCGGCCTTCTCGAAAGCCTGCAGGCGCTTGATCGTGTCGTCGAGATCGGACTTGCCCCACAGGAAATTCTCGGCCCGCGCGGTGAAGACGAAATCGCGCTTCAGCGCCCGCGCCGCTTCGGCCGCCGCCGCCACGCGTTCCACCGCGTGCGAGAACTCATAGATCGGCTTGTCGGCATCGCCGGTGTGGTCCTCTATCGAGCAACCGGCAAGCCCGGCTGCCTCCGCCGCGAAAATGGTCTCGGCCGCCTGCTCGGCGCTGTCGCCCTTGCCCTTCTCGAGATCGGCCGAAACTGGCAGCTCCGTTGCCGCGGTCACCTCGCGGCAGTGATGGATCATCTGGTCGAAGGTGACCGCGCCATCCGGCAGGCCGCGCGAAAAGGCAAAGCCGGCACTGGTCGTGGCCAATGCCTTGAAGCCGAACGAAGCGAGCAGCTTCGTCGTGCCCGGATCCCAGGGATTGGGCATGACGAAGGTCGAGGCATGCAGGTCGCGAAAGATCTTGCCCTTGTCCATGAATGCTCCCCCATATCGAGTGTTGGGACGGATGCTAGCGCGCCGTTTCCGGCCGGGCAAACGAATGCGATTGGTTCAGAAGCGTTTCTCGTTCTCTGCTGACAATTTGTCGAAGGCGTCGGAATCCGCCACGTAGCGCGATGTCTTCTGGTCCCAGCGGTAGGTCACCGAAATGTCGCTGGAGGCCGCCGGCGGCGGCGGTTCGCCGCAATCCTCTTCGTTCGGCGTGGTCTTGTCCGAGATGGTGGCCTTGATCGCCGCATAGGGCTGGCCGTCGCCCAGCGCTTGGAAAGCCAGGTTCTGCGAGCGTCTGTAGGAACAGTCATTCTCGTCGAGCGTGTAGATGATGTCGATCAATTCGAAACGGTCGTTGCGCACCAGGATGACCGGCGTCGACATATAGCCCTGGCTCGAGTTGAAATGCGTGCTGGAGATCATCAGCGCATCGTCGCCGGCGCCGAGCGAGAGTTTGGCGGGGTGGCGAAAGAAAGTGAAGCGATCGGTCGCCACATTGACGGCATCGAGCAGCTTCGGTTTGCTGGTGAGATCGTAAAGCGCCAGCACCGCATAGCCTTCAGCACTGTCGGGCGACTCGCCAAGGTCGACCAGCATGGCCAGCCGGTCCTTGCCGCCAGCCTTTATGGAAAGCACGGTCGGGTTGAAAATGCTCGTCGCTTCCGGCGGCGAACTGTCGTTTTCGGGACCGGCAATGTGCCGCATCTCGATCGGCGAGGAGCCGACATAATAGTCATCCTTCGCAGTCAGATCCGGAACGACCATTCTGACAAGATCGGCATAGGTGGTATCGGCGTGACCATCGATGGGCTTGCCGATATCCGGGCTGGCGGCGTCCTGGGCGCCGGCCGCGCTGAACAGCAATGGCAGCAACAGGCAGGCGAAGCCGAGCCGATGCAAAAGTCCTGACATGTTCGAGATCGTCCCCGCCGCAAGCTCACACGAAACTAGCACGGCTTGAAGGGCCGCGCAGCCGGCCATCCGGCCACCAATCAGTGGATCGGCACCAGCCCGGCGAGTTGGCGCATGTCGTCGAAAAGAATGCCGCCGGCCTGGACCAGGCCATCGCGATCGGAAAAGGGATCGGCATGATAGGAAAACACCCGCATGCCGGCGGCGATGCCGGCCTGGGTGCCGGCGACGCTGTCCTCGATGACGATGCAGTCGGCGGGCGCAAAGTCCATGGTGCGGGCCGCGTGCAGGAACAGGTCGGGAAACGGCTTGCCGCGCGACACCATGGTGGCGCTGAACATCGCATGCTCGAACAGCGGCAGCAGCCCAGTCTGGCCGAGCGTGATGTGCATCTTCGAAATCCTGGCCGAGGTGGCGACGCAATAGGCGACGCCGGCCGCGCGCACCGCCTCGATGAATTCCCGGACATAGGGGATCGCCTCGACACCATGGGCGAACAGATCCGGCAGGCCGGCGTTCCAGCGGTCGACGAAGTCGGCGCCCAGCCTCACGCTGGTCGTCTCCTCGATCTCTTTTTGCACCGAGACCATGCTGCGGCCGGAGAAATTCTTGCGGCAGTATTCGAAGGTCGTTGGATAGCCTGAAGCGACAAGCCATTCGGCGAGCCGCCGGTTGGCGAGGTTCTCTGTGTCGACCAGGATCCCGTCGCAGTCGAAGATGACAAGTTTCGGCAAGGACATTGGATTGGGTGTCAGGGATTGACTATCAGGGGATTGGCTATCAGGCGGTGCCGGTCGATCCGAAGCCGCCAGCGCCGCGCGCCGTGCCGCCGGCGAGCGAGCGCTCCTCCGCCGCCACCTGCGTCACTGCGGCGAAAACGATCTGTGCGACGCGCATGCCGCGCGTCACGGCAAAGTCCTCGTCGCCGAGATTGACCAGCAGCACCTTCACTTCGCCGCGATAGTCGCTGTCGACCGTGCCGGGCGAATTGAGGACGGTAAGGCCATGCTTGAAGGCGAGGCCGGAACGTGGCCGCACCTGGCCTTCCATGCCTTCTGGAATTTCCAGGATCAGCCCTGTCGGCACCAGGGCGCGCTTGCCGGGCAGGATCAGAAGCGGCCGGTCTTCCGGCACCGCCGCGCGCAAATCCATGCCGGAGGCACCGGCGCTTTCATAGGCGGGAAGCGGAAGTCCTTCACCATGCGGCAACCTGACGAAGCCGACGGTTGGACCGATGACGGAAGGAGTTTGGAGGGCTGCGCGCATAAAATCGATCCTATCGGCGCGATTGCCGATTCGGTCAATTCGCCCGCAACGCTATCAACGGCTTTCTTTCGGGCATCACTATGGCCCGAGGACGGCTCAACGCACTTCCATCGGCACCACCGTCGTCTCCTTGATCTCCTCCATCACGAAGGAGGCCGAAACATCCGACAGCGCCACCTTGGCGATGAGCCGCTGGTAGAGCCGATCATAGGCCTTCACGTCGGCGACGCGGGCGCGCAAGACATAATCGAGATCGCCGGACATGCGGTAGACGCCGGTGATTTCGGACAAGCCGGTCACCGCCGCGCGGAATTTCTGCAGCCAGTCCGGATCGTGATTGGAGGTTCGGATCAGGATGAACACGGAAAGCCCGAGCCCGACCTTCTCGGCATCGACCAGCGCGACGCGTCCGGTGATGACGCCATCCTCCTCGAGCCGCTTGACCCGGCGCCAGCAGGCATTGCGTGAAAGCGAGACCCGCTCAGACAGCTGGTCGACCGACAAAGTGCCGTCGCGTTGCAGCTCCGCCAGCAATCTTCGGTCAATTTCGTCGATATCAGCCATACCGTGGGATACTTGTCCCAAGAACGATCAAAAAACAAGGATGGATTGAGATAGATGAACCGGACGAGCATGTCAGGATACTCATATTCAGGAAGCTCCAGCGCTGAAGGGGACCAGCATGTCGCTCGCAAGCATCTTCACCTCGCATCCGGCCAAGGTCGGCGAAACCTATTTCGGCCATATGGCCTTCGCCGCCTGGTTTTCGTCGCGACTGTTGATGGCCGCGGGGGCAGCGCTCGTTCACGCTTTCTTGCCATTTCTCTTCGAGACTACCGCGAGCCGAATCATCCGCGAGCTCTACGAGCGGACGCACAACAGAGGCAATCACACGCTCGAAGCGCCGGCGGCGCTAGCCGATCGTGCCTAGAGGACGACAAAGCGATGTGCCGGTGGGCGGCCTATCTCGGTGAAGCGGTCTTTCTCGAAGACATCCTCACGGCGCCCTGTCACTCGCTGATCGCCCAGAGCCACTGTGCCCAGGAGGCCAAGTCGCCGACCAATGGCGACGGCTTCGGTCTCGCCTGGTATGGCGAGAGGCCCGAGCCCGGCCTCTACCGCGACATCCTGCCGGCTTGGTCGGACCCCAATCTGAAGAGTCTCTGCCGGCAGATCAAATCCGGCCTGTTCCTTGCCCATGTCCGGGCTTCGACCGGCGGCGCCACCAGCCGCATGAACTGCCACCCCTTCATATCCGGCCGCTGGTCGTTCATGCACAACGGCCAGATCGGCGGTTTCGAGAAAATCCGCCGCGTGCTTGAGAATTCGCTGTCCGACGCCGTCTTCGACCAGCGCGAAGGCACCACGGATTCCGAGCTGTTTTTTCTGCTCATGATCGACGAAGGCCTTTCGGCCGACCCGCAAGGAGCGGTGTCGCGTGCCACCAGCCGCGTGATCGAAGCTTCGCGCCGAGCAGGTCTCGAGCCGGCGCTGAAGCTGACCGCCGCTTTCTCGGACGGCCAGGCACTCCATGCGGTGCGCTATGCCACGGACGCCCACGCGCCGACGCTCTACACGTCCATCTTCCGCAAGGGCGCCGGCCGCTGCATCGTCTCCGAGCCCTTCGACCGCGAGGGCGGCGACTGGCAGGCGATCCCGCCGTCGAGCTTCGTCACCATGACCAGGGACGGCATCAACATTCGGCCATTCGCTCCGACCGCAGCGAAGCTGGCGCTGGCCGGATAGGCTTTGTCGAGTTGCACGAAGTGCGGCAACGTCGCGGGCGCCGTACAGTGCCACCCTCCCAAACAGCCTCGCTATTGGGCAAACCGCTCCAGCCCGTAAGGCGCCAGCAGGGGATCGCGCTCGCCGGCAAGGATTTCTTGCGCCGCGAACAGGCCGACGGCCGGCGCCAGCGTGATGCCGGAATGCATGACCGCGATGTAAACGCCGTCCAAGCCCTCGGCGCGGCCGATGATCGGGAAGCCGTCGACAGGCGTTGGCCGGTAGCCGGTCGTATGGAAATCCAGTTCCAACGCCTCACCCCCGCGCAGGCCGGCTTTCAGCACCGCGAACAACTCTCGGGCGGTCGCTTCGGCATCCATGCCCGGATCGGCGCCGCCGAAATCCGAGCCGGCGATGACGCGGCCCTCGGCGGTCTGGCGCATGTGCAGCCGCTCGGCCAGCACCAGCCCGTTGAGCAGCTTCTTGCATGGCCGCGAATGGACGATCAGGCCGGGCAGCGTCTCGATCGGCAGCGTGATCCCGGCCGTCGCGGCAATGTCCGGCGAACCGACACCGGCCGCGATCACCACCTCGTCGGCGGCGATCAGCCCGTGCGATGTGTCGACGCCGCTGACCCTGCCATCGGCCTGGGCGAGTGCCGTCACCGTGCTGGAGGTGATGCGCGCGCCATGCCGCTCCGCGTCCGCCAACAGGGCTTTCGTGGACGCGACAGGCTCGGCGACGCCCTCTTCGGCGACATGCAGGGCGAAATCCGGAAGCTCGGCGAGGTTCGGCTCGATACGAGCGGCCTGTGCGCGATCGACCCGCTCGATGCCGTAGCCCCAGGATGAATGCTGCGTGGCGTAGGTTTCCATGTCGGCTGCCGACAGGTCCCAGCATAGGCCCCCGCACCAGCTAAGTGGCAGGCCGGGCAAGTCTCGCGCCAGCCGCGTCCATTCGGCCATGGCGCGGCTGCGCAGCCGGAAATACGGCTCCGGATTGCCCCAACTGGCATTGATCCAGCCAAACGAATTCGGCGTCGCGACACCACCGGCCTCGCTGTCGGCGATGACCGTTACCCTGGCGCCGGCCCTTGTCAGATGCCAGGCAATGGAGGCGCCGATGATGCCGGCGCCGATGACGATGACTTCCCTGGCGGTGCTCATGCGGGTCTCCAAGAAACAGCGGCTTTTGATGCCATCATGTCCGGACTATCTCAAGCGCCGGCCTGTCGATCAGGTCAAATCTGTTCGACAGGCCGGAAAAGCGCTGCTAGAAGCCCGCGCCACAGACAGGATTCCAAAAATTGGCTGAAGACATCGAACAGGCGGTATCGCGCCGCCGCACCTTCGCGATTATCGCCCACCCCGACGCCGGCAAGACGACGCTGACCGAAAAGCTGCTTCTGTTCGGCGGCGCCATCCAGCTTGCCGGCGAGGTCAAGGCCAAGAAGGATCGCATCCAGACCCGGTCCGACTGGATGAAGATCGAGCGTGAGCGCGGCATTTCGGTCGTCACCTCGGTGATGACCTTCGAGTATGAGGACAATGTCTTCAATCTGCTCGACACGCCCGGCCACGAGGATTTCGCCGACGACACCTACCGCACGCTGTCGGCGGTCGATAGCGCCGTCATGGTCATCGACGCCGCCAAGGGCATCGAGCCGCGCACGCTGAAGCTGTTCGAGGTCTGCCGGCTGCGCGACATCCCGATCATCACCTTCGTCAACAAGATGGACCGCGAGAGCCGCGACCCGTTCGAGATCCTCGACGAGATCGAGCAGAAGCTGGCGCTGGACACCGCTCCCATCACCTGGCCGATCGGCCGAGGCAAGACGTTCTCCGGCACCTACCACCTGGCGCTGAACGCGGTGCGCAGGGGCGACGACGAGAAGGAGCGGACGCCGGTCAACGGTCCCGATTCCAACCGCGTTGCCGGCCTGTTGCCCGACAATGAGCGCGAGGCCTTCATCGAGGAACTGGAACTCGCACGCGAGGCCTGCCGGCCGCTCGACATCGAGGCCTTTCGCGAGGGCCATCTGACGCCGGTCTATTTCGGCTCGGCGCTGCGCAATTACGGCGTGCGCGACCTGATCGAGGCGCTCGGCGCCTTCGGCCCGCCGCCGCGCGCGCAGGAGGCCGACACGCGCACGATCGAAGCGACGGAGGAGAAGATGACCTCCTTCGTGTTCAAGATCCAGGCCAACATGGATCCCAACCACCGCGACCGCATCGCTTTCGTGCGGGTCTGCTCGGGCAAGCTCGAGCGCGGCATGAAGGCCAAGCTGGTGCGCACGGGAAAGCCGATGAGCCTGTCGGCGCCGCAATTCTTCTTTGCCCGCACCCGCGTCACCGCCGATGAAGCTTTTGCCGGCGATGTCGTCGGCATCCCCAACCATGGCACGCTGCGCATCGGCGACACGCTGACCGAGGGCGAGGAGATCCTGTTCCGGGGCGTGCCGAACTTTGCCCCCGAAATCCTGCGCCGTGTTCGCCTTGGCGACGCCATGAAGGCGAAAAAACTCAAGGAAGCGCTACACCAGATGGCCGAGGAAGGCGTCGTCCAGCTGTTTTCGCCCGAGGACGGCTCGCCGGCCATCGTCGGCGTCGTCGGCGCCCTGCAGCTCGACGTGCTGAAGGAGCGGCTGAATTTCGAATACACGCTTCCCGTCGAGTTCGAGATGTCGCGCTTTTCGGTCTGCCGCTGGATCTCGGCCGACGACAAGGCCGAAGTCGGCCGCTTCATCGAGGCGCATCGCGGCGACATCGCCCGCGACCTTGACAACGACCCGGTGTTCCTCGCCCAGCACGCCTTTTCGCTGAACTACGAGGCCGAGCGCTGGAAGGCGATCCGCTTCGCCACGATCAAGGACTATCAGGTCCGCGACAAGGCGGCTTGATCAAGGTCATCGCCCTCGGCCAGAATGATCCCAGTTTAAGTCCAGGCGTTTTCGCTGTTCGGCGTGACTAGCCGGAAGCAATGTGCTTATCAGCCCACAGACGCTATTGCTTGAGCGGGTCCTCGGGGGGAGGGGG
>NZ_VFVY01000013.1 GCF_006442315.1 Mesorhizobium sp. B2-3-4
AATCCAGCCAGCATCTTGAATCACAAACACCTTGATTTGGGAATCCTACGATTCTCTCAAAGCAGGAAACGCTCTAGGGCGGAGCAGTCGCGAAGCGACGTCGCGGAGACCCTAGGATCCATGCCGTGACGCTCGTGCTGTGCTACCGCGGTAAAATGGTCGGCTACCAGCCCGTCCCACGGAATAGTTCAAACCATTCGGGATTGGCCTTTTCGATCAGGTCTATCTTCCACTGTCGAGGCCAGCGCTTCAGCGACTTCTCGCGCTGGATGGCATCGGTGATGTCGAAGAACTCCTCGTACCAGACCAGCCGCTGCACGCCGTAGCGGCTGGTGAAGCCCGCACCCTGACCGGATTTGTGCTCCGGCATGCGGCGGCCGAGATCGTTGGTGACACCGATGTAAACGGTGCCACGTTTCTGACTCGCGGTCATGTAGACATAGCCCGTCATGGTTCAGGTAACGAGGGTCGGTGCGTGCATAAGCGCCATTCTTATCCGTTGCATTCTACGGCCGACATCACGGCATGGATCCTAGGGTCTGCGCCGCGTCGCTCCGCTCCTTGCTTCGCCCTAGGATGACGAATCCATTGGGTTTTGCCAAAAGACCAAGGCGCTCAATCACCTCTCAATCATATGTCAGATCCGTCGCCTTCCCCCCGAACACGCGGTAGGCGTAGAACGAGTAGAAGATGATGATCGGCAGCACGACGACCACGCCGACCAGGATGATGGCCAGGCTTTCGGTCGCCGAGGCCGCCTGCCAGATGGTCAGCCTGTCGGGCACCACATAGGGATAGAACGACCAAGCAAGGCCGGCGAAGCCCAGCACGAAAATGCCGGCCAGCGTCAGGAACGGCGTCAGCGCGCCGCGGTCGTCGGGCTTGGGCAGGTGGAAGGTCTGCCGCCACAGCCACAGGAATAGCAGCGCCGACAGGATAGGCAGCGGCGACAGATAGAGCATTTCGGGCCACACGAACCATTTGTCGAAGATGCGCGGGCTGGCGAAGGGCGTCGCCAGCGACACGGCGGCCATGCCGAGCGCGGTCAGCACCAGCGCGGTGCGCAGCCAGCGCACCGCCTTCTTCTGCAGCTCGCCATCGGTCTTGTAGATCACCCAGGCGGCGCCCATCGCGGCGTAGGCTGCGGCGAGGCACAGCGCCACCAGCGCGCCGAACGCCATGCCGCCCGGGCCGATGTCGAGGCCGAGCACATAGACGCCCAGCATATAGCCCTGCGCCAGCGAGGCGATGATGGAACCGAGGAAGAAGATGCGGTTCCAGCGATGTTTCTTCCCCGCCGGCACCTTGGCGCGGAAATCGAAGGCGACGCCGCGCAGGATCAGCCCGACCAGAAGCACGAAGACGGGAATGTAGAGCGCGGTGAGGATGACGCCATGCGCCAGGGGAAAGGCGACCAGAAGCAGGCCGACGGCCAGCACCAGCCAGGTCTCGTTGGCGTCCCAGAACGGGCCGATCGCCGCGATCATCGTGTCCTGTTCGGCGTCCTCGGCCACGGCGAACAGGATGCCGATGCCGAGGTCGAAACCGTCGAGGATGACGTAGATCAGGATGGCGAGGCCCATCAGGCCGGCAAAGATCAGCGGCATCGCGGTTGGCCAGTCGTAAGTCATTTTCCTACTCCCCCGCCGCCGGCTGCGACAGCGCCGCGTTCATCACGCCCGGCAGCGGCGATGAATCGCCGTCCTTGGCCGCCTTCAGCGCCAGGTGCACCAGCACGCCGAGATAGGCGATCAGCAAAAGCACGTAGAGGACGAGGTAGATGGCCAGCGTCAGCGCCACATGGCTGCCGGCCACCGGGCCGACGGCGTCCGCCGTCTTCAGAATGCCGGTCACCAGCCAGGGCTGGCGGCCGATCTCGGTCGTGTACCAGCCGGCCAGCGTCGCCACCCATCCCGAGATCGCCATCGGCACCATCAGCATGGCGAGCGGCCTCGGCAGCGAATGCCGGCGCTTGAGGAAGAAGGCGGCCGACCACGAGACGGCGAGCATCAGAAGCCCGGTGCCGACCATGATGCGAAAACCCCAGAACACCGGGAAGACCGGCGGGTGGTTGCCCGGATAGTCGTTGAGCCCCGGCACGACGCCGCTGGTCGAGTGCCGCAGTATCAGGCTGGCGCCGTCGGGAATGGCGATCTCGAATTTGTTGTCCTTGGCCGCCTCGTCGGGCAGCGCGAACAGCACCAGCGGCACGTTGGGGCCGGTGTTCCAGTTGGCCTCCATGGCGGCGATCTTCTGCGGCTGGTGCTCCAGCGTGTTCAGCCCATGCTGGTCGCCGGCGAAGATCTGGATCGGAATGAGGATGGCGGCGGTGAAGACGCCGGTGCGCAGCGCCTTCCACATCGATTCCGAGCGGTCGCCGGCGAGGTAGCGCAGCGCCGACAGGCCCGCGATCAGGAACGACACCGTCAGCCCCGAGGCGAGCAGCATGTGCACCAGCCGGTAGGGCATGGACGGGTTGAAGACGATGGCCCACCAGTCGACGGCGTGCGCCACGCCGTCGCGCATCTCGAAGCCGGCCGGCGTCTGCATCCAGGAATTGAGCGCGATGATCCAGAATGCCGAGACCGTCGTGCCGCCGGCCACCAGCACCGTCGCCAGCGTGTGGATGCGGTTGGAGACGCGGCGGAAGCCGAACAGCATGATGCCGAGGAAGGCCGCCTCGAGGAAGAAGGCGGTGAGGATTTCGTAGGCCAGCAGCGGTCCGGCGATGTTGCCGACTTTCTGCATGTAGCCCGGCCAGTTGGTGCCGAACTGGAAGCTCATGGTGACGCCGGTCACCACGCCCATGGCAAAGGACAGCGCGAACACCTTCACCCAGGTGAAATAGGCCCGCATCCAGGCGGAATCATTGGTCGCGTTGTAGCGCAGCTTGAAGAACAGCAGCACCCAGCCAAGGGCAATGGTGATCGTCGGAAACAGGATATGGAACGAGATGTTCGCGCCGAACTGCATGCGCGACAGAATAAGCGGGTCCATGGCGGGCTCCGGCTGCTTCCAGGGCTGGCGCACGATAGGCCCGAAACCCGGCTCAGGTCAAAGCGGCGTCCTGCCGCGAGGCTGAACGCCACAAGGACAATTTTGGCGCTCGACTGGCCGCCAGCATCCCCAACGCGATTTTGTGAAGACAACTGTTCGTAGCGATCTTCGCCCTACAAATGGAAAGGAGAACCGCCATGAAAAATATCTTGATCGCTATCGCGTACGCCCTGCTAACGATCGCCCACCTGTTCTAAGGCGACAGCCGCCTGGCTCGACGAAGTGTGCCTTAAAATACGAACAGCATTCGTATTGTCCTTGCAATTTACGAACTATGTTCGTATAATTTAGTCACCGATGCGAGATGCCTCGGCAAGACACTGACGGAGCAAAATCAAATGGAACCCCAAAAGCTCATTCAGATGCGCCGCACAGCGAAACTGACTCAGAGTCAAATGGCGGAAGCCTTGGGTTTCTCTCTACGCGGGTATCAGAAGCTCGAAAGCGGTGAAAGTCCGATTGAGATCCGTCACACGATCGCCATTGAAGCAATCCTCAAGGAGAAAGCTATGAATATCCAGCCTACCCACGTCGATGCGGGAATTGTCATTGACGCCAACATCCACCTGACCGAAGCCCTCATAAAGAAGCTCGTCAACATTGGCGTGATTGAAAAAACGGATGTCGCGGACATGTTGAATGACATTATCCAGACGGACAAGGAAACAAACCATCCGAATGCTGCAGGAGTTGAAGCCCTCCTTCGGAAGTTGTTCACGCCGTCGTAACGTGCGAAGCGAGGCAAGGTCGCAAGAACACGACCGTGAATTGTAACGGATCGGATGTAGCTCGCAATCGGCATCCTGCAGGGGCTGTCGGCAACTGGCAGCAGCTTCATTGCTCCCGGTTGCACGCCCTGACATTCGGCCTATATCAGGGGACCTCTTTCAAGCAGCCGTTTTCAGCCCATGCCCTCCATCCTCTCCATTTCCGGGGTCTCCAAGACCTATGCGACCGGCTTCACGGCGCTCAAGCAGGTCAATCTCGACATAGAGCGCGGCGAGATCTTCGCGTTGCTCGGCCCCAACGGCGCCGGCAAGACGACGCTGATCTCCATCGTCTGCGGCATCGTCAACCGCTCGTCGGGCACCGTCACCGTCGACGGCAACGACATCAACAAGGATTATCGGGCAGCGCGCAGCCTGATCGGGCTGGTGCCGCAGGAACTCACCATCGACGCCTTCGAAAGCGTCTGGGCAACCGTCAACTACAGCCGTGGCCTGTTCGGCAAGCCGGCCAATCCGGCCTTTGTCGAGAAGGTGCTGCGCGACCTGTCGCTGTGGGACAAGAAGGACGCCAAGGCGATCACGCTGTCGGGCGGCATGAAACGGCGGCTGATGATCGCCAAGGCGCTGTCGCACGAGCCGCGCGTGCTGTTCCTCGACGAACCGACCGCCGGCGTCGACGTCGAACTGCGCCAGGACATGTGGGAGATGGTGCGGCGGCTGCGCGAGGACGGCGTCACCATCATCCTCACCACCCACTATATCGAGGAAGCCGAGGCCATGGCCGACCGCGTCGGCGTCATCAGCCGGGGCGAGATCATCCTGGTCGAGCGCAAGGCCGAACTGATGCGCAAGCTCGGCCGCAAGCAGATGACCCTGGAGTTGCGCGCGCCGCTCGCCAGCGTGCCCGAGGCGCTCTCGCGCTACGCGCTCGAACTGTCGGGCGACGGCAACCAGCTCACCTACACCTATGACAACCAGAGCGACCGGCCGGGTGTCGCTTCGCTGATCAGGGATCTCGAGGCGGCCGGCATCCAGTTCCGCGATCTCGACACCAAGAACAGCTCGCTCGAAGAGATCTTCGTCAATCTCCTGAGGCAAGAGCCATGAACCTTCGTGCGGTATGGGCGATCTACCGGGTCGAGATGGCGCGTGCGTTCCGCACCGTACTGCAGAGCATCATCTCGCCTGTCATCTCGACCTCGCTCTATTTCGTCGTCTTCGGCTCGGCCATCGGCTCGCGCATCACCGAGATCGACGGCATCAGCTACGGCGCCTTCATCGTGCCGGGACTGATCATGCTGTCGCTGCTGACGCAGTCGATCTCCAACGCGTCCTTCGCCATCTATTTCCCGAAATTCGTCGGCTCGATCTACGAGCTTTTGTCAGCGCCGGTATCCTATCTGGAGATCGTCATCGCCTATGTCGGGGGTGCCGCGACCAAGTCGATCATCCTTGGCCTGATCATCCTGGCCACCGCTTCGCTGTTCGTGCCGTTGCGGATCGAACATCCGTTCTGGATGCTCGCCTTCCTGATCCTGACGGCGGTCACCTTCAGCCTGTTCGGCTTCATCATCGGCATCTGGGCGAAAAGCTTCGAACAGCTGCAACTGGTGCCGCTGCTGATCGTCACGCCGCTGACCTTCCTCGGCGGCAGCTTCTATTCGATCCATATGCTGCCAGGCATCTGGAAGACGATCACGCTGTTCAATCCGGTGGTCTACCTGATCAGCGGCTTCCGCTGGAGTTTCTACGGCAAGGCCGACGTCTCGGTCGGCGTCAGCCTCGGCATGACGCTGGTGTTCCTGATCGTCTGTATCGGTATCGTCGCCTGGATCTTCAAGACCGGCTACCGGCTCAGGAACTGAACCGGGAGCGGCCGCCGATGCGCGGCCTCATGGCGGCCTGAGCCTTGACGACCTTGTCGAGGCGGCCTGTAGGATGATTGACTCCCCCTAAATAGCCTTGACCAGCCGCAGCAGCCCCAGCATCTCGATATAGGTCCCCTCGCGAAAGGCGATGTAGACCGGCTCCTCGGCGCCGTGAAACCGGCGCTTGAAGGCGGCCTGGCCCTGCAGGTTGAACCGGCGGCGGTTGACCCAGGGCGAGGAGTAGGCGCGCTGGAAGGTGTTGTGCCAGAACGTGCTTTCGGCAAATCCGCTCGGGCCTATATCGACCAGCGGCGACAGGCCGAGCGTCACCACCGAAACGCCTTCCTCGCGAAAGCGGTCGACGGCGTATTTGGTCAGGCCGATCTCGGCATGCGGCGAGGCATCGATATGCTTGCGCTTGAAGGCGGTGGTGTAGCCGATCACCTTGCCGTCGCGGAACAACGGATCGAAGTCGAGCAGGGCGATCAGCTCGCCATCGGGGCCATGCAGCACGAAACGGCGCATGTCGGTGCCGAGCTGGTCGTTGAAGGGACGGTTGAGGAAGCCCATCTCCCAGCGCTTGACGATGCGGTCGCCGCGCCAGTTTTCCGACAGCCGCTTGATCTCGTCGAGATGGACCGTGCGCTTGTCCTCCTCGAACGAAAAGCCTTTCTTCAACAGCCAGCGCTCGGAATAGCGCACGGTCTCGTTGCGCTTGCCGGAAAAATCATGGCCCGGCAGCTCCAGGCGGGTGTCGATGCCCAGCCGGTTGATCTTGTAGCCGAGCCCGGCCAGGACGCGTGCCGTTTCGGCACCGATCTGCACGAACCACGGGTTGCCGGCGCTCTCGACGAAACGCCTGATCGTGTCGGGCCGCCGCGCCGGAGCCACGACTGGGTCGCCGAGCGCGAAATGGTGCTTCATCTTGGTGCCGAAGGCGATATAGCCGTCCGCGTCGCCGAAATAGGAAAGCTTTTGCTGCACGGCGGTGGAATAGGCGAGCGAGAAATCGCCATGACGGCGCACCAGCGCCAGGCGCTCGACATGCGTCAGCGCCAGCCGCTCGACCTTGGGCGAGGCGCCCTCGAGGATATTGTCGAAATAGATCCGCAAGGAGGGCATGGTCGAGATTCCGCGTGCCGTCTGCGGCGCCGCGTGCCCTGGATGGTACGCAAGACCGCCGTGGCGCCTTGATTACTCGCGGGAAGCCGAAGTCGGTTACGGGTTCGAATTCCTGCGCCGTCGAAAGAGATCCGCCAACCCCCCGGACCTCGAATCAATCACATTGCCGCGACCTGATTATCGCCGATGCCGCGCATATGCCATATAGGGCTGCATGTATTCGGACAGAAGCGGGCAACTGTGCCGTTGTTCGCGGGCGGATGCTTCGGAACGAGACCGCGGCACGGCGCGGGCCTCTAGGATCGGCATCGGTTGCCCTTCGGGCCTTATGCGCGATCAAACTGTTACAGCGTCCTGCGAGCCTTTCGGGGTTGCCGCGCGGCGAATGGGATTCGAGAGTGAATGGCTGATACCACAACCCGGACGACGATGGAGCAGTCGATGGCGGTCGAGCCGGCGATCGTCATTGGCGCCGGCGCCGCCGGACTGGCCGCTGCGCAGGCCCTGATCAGGGCCGGGGTGGCGACGACTGTCCTGGAGAAGGAAAGCCGGCTGGCCGAACCCTGGCGCCGGCGGCACCAGCAATTGCATCTCAACACCCATCGCGATCTCTCGGCGCTGCCCGGTCTTGCCTATCCCAGAAATACCCCCGCCTTTCCGCACCGCGACGTCGTCATCCGCCATATGAACGATTTCCATGCGGCCAACCGCCTGCCTGTCGAGTTTGGCGTATCCGTCGAGGCCATCGTGTTCAGGGGCGATCACTGGGTTGTCCGCACCAGCGCCGGCACACGCCTGGCGCACCATGTCGTTGTCGCCACCGGCCGCGACCGGGAGCCGTTCACGCCGCAATGGAAGGGCATGCGGACATTCGCGGGCCGGATCGTCCATTCGGCGGATTTTGGCGATGCCCAGGCCTATGCGGGCAAGAAAGTACTGGTTGTGGGCGCCGGCAATTCGGGCTTCGATGCGCTCAACCATCTGGCGGGCATCGATACGTCGGCTGTCTGGCTGTCTGCCCGCAGCGGCCCCGCCCTTCTGCCCAAGCGCATCGGCAAGATCGCCGTGCATCGCCTGTCGCCGCTCATGGCGCGCCTGCCGTTGCGCGTCGCCGATGCCGCGATAGCGGCGACGCAGCGCCTGGTTTTCGGCGACCTGACCAAATTCGGCATGCCGCCGGCAGGCGCCGGCGGCGCCAGCCGCCTGATTTCGGACTATACCGCGATCGCCGCCGACGATGGCGCCGTAGATGCCGTCAAATCGGGCAGGATCGTCGTCGTGCCTGGGATACGGGAGTTCACCCGCGACGGCGTCATCCTGGCCAATGGCAGTCTGATCGCTCCCGACATCGTCATTGCGGCGACGGGCTACCGCACCGGGCTGGAGCACATGGTGGGCGCTCTCGGCGTGCTCGACGAGAAGGGCGTTCCGCTCTTCAACGGCGGCGAGGCCGATCCGAAACTGCCGGGCCTGTGGTTCACCGGCATGCGGCCGAGCATTCGCGGCTGCTTCGCCAATGCCGGCATATTGGCCAGGGCGATCGCCAGGCGTGTCGCCGGCTCACCCCGGACATCCGGTACGTAGCGTATTGGCCCGTCAATCGGCTTTCCATCAATCGGTTTTCGCTTGAGAAGTGCCACGAACGCGGCCATCGCTGAGCGGGCCGCATGGGGCAATTCTTGTCCGGCGCCTCACGCCGATTTCGGCTCCAGCCGCCGGAAACCGACAGCCTCCGTCAGCATCTCCTCGTCGACCATGCCGGCGTTGTAGAGCGCGAGCAGGTTGAGCGCCAGCTCGCGCGCTTCGGCGGATTCGGGGTGCGCTTGACGTCGGCGGCAGGCCTCGTCGAAGACGCGTTGCAAGGTGGCCACTTCGCCAGGTTTGAGCAGGCCACGGTCATAGATCGACTTGGGCATGGCGATGATCTCCTGATCACGATCTAGGGCGCCATGTGTAAATTGCCAATCTTTCCCGAGGCTTGAATGCAATGCCACGCAAAGGGAAGGGCTCCGGACAGCCGAAGCCCCTCCCGCTTTGTCTCATCCGATGTCAGACGGCTATCTTGCCGCCGCCCTGCTTGGTGATCGCCACGACCGCCGGCCGCACCGGCATGTCAGGCTTGAAATCGGGCCAGCGGGTCGACAGATCCTCGTAATAGGAGGGCCGGCCAAAACCTTCCCAGTCCTCGCCGCCGTCGCCCGGATGCTGGACGGCGACGAAGGCGGTCTGATCGTCCGGCGCGAACAGCGGGCCGCACATCTCGGCGCCGATCGGCACGCGGAAGAACAGTTTCGAGGTCGCGCGCGCCGCCCCTTCGGTGTCCACCGCCCACAGGCCGTCGGTGCGGCCGGTGGCCTTCGGGCCCTGGCCGTCGGTGGCGACCCACAGGCGCCCGGCCGAATCGACCGCGCAATTGTCGGGCATGCCGAACCAGCCATTGGCCGTCGTCGCGGTGGAGAAGGTGGCGCCGACATCGGCCACGGAAGGATCGCCGCATTTCAGGAGCACTTCCCACTTGCCCTTGGTGGCGGCGAAATCGCCGCCGTCTTCCGATATCTCGATGATGTGACCGAAGGCATTCCCGGCGCGCGGGTTGGCGGCGTCGACCTGGTCGGCCTTGCGCTTGGAATTGTTGGTCAGCATGACATAGACCTTGCCATTGACGCCGTTGGGCTGGATGTCCTCGGGGCGGTCCATCTTGGTGGCGCCGAGCAGGTCGGCGGCGCGCCGTGTCTCGATCAGCACGTCGGCCTGGCCGGCAAAGCCGTTTTCCGCCGTCAGCGGACCCTGGCCGAAAACGATCGGCAGCCATTCCACCGAGCCGTCTTCGGCGAATTTGGCGACATGCAGCGTGCCGTCGTCGAGCAGGTCCTTGTTGGCGGCGTGATCGTTGGCGTTGAACGTGCCCTTGGTGACGAACTTGTAGACATAGTCGAAGCGCTCGTCGTCGCCGAGATAGAAGACGACGCGGCCGTCCTTGGCGACGATCGATTCGGCGCCCTCATGCTTGAAGCGGCCCATGGCGGTGCGCTTCCTCGGCGTCGAACTGGGATCGTTGACGTCGACCTCGACGATCCAGCCGAAGCGGTTGGCCTCGTTCGGCTCCTTGGCGAGGTTGAAGCGGTCGTAATGCGCGCCCCATTCATAGGCGCCTTCCGGGATACCGAGGCGCTTGTAGTTGGCGGCCTCCTTGTGGCCCTCCGGCAGCTCGCCGGAAAAATAGCCGTGGATGTTCTCCTCGGCCATCACATAGGTGCCCCAGGGCGTGACGCCGCCGGCGCAGTTGTTGATCGTGCCCAGCACTTTCGTTCCCGACGGATCGGCATTGGTCTTGACGCGGTCATGGCCGGCGACCGGACCGGACAGCGCCATCTCGGTGTTGGCGGTGATGCGGCGGTTGAGCTTGCCGTCGCGCACCACCTGCCACTTGCCGCCGTCCTTGCGGATTTCGACGATGGTGCCGCCATGGGCGGCCATCTCGACATCGACCTGCTGCTTCGAGAGCGGCGCCAGTTCGGCCGACTTCTTGCCGTCCTTGTCGACGATCTTGACGATGCCCGGGAACATCAGATGCGGGTTGGTGTATTCGTGGTTGACCACTAGCAGGCCGTGTTCGGCCGAACCGTCGATGGCGATATAGCCGACATAGTCGTTGTTGTAGCCGAACTGCCTGACCTGCGCCTCGGCGGACTGTTTCGTCGGTTCGAAGTCGGGCGAATCGGCAAACAGCGGGTCGCCCCAGCGCAGCAGCACGTCGGCGTCGTAACCCGGTGCGACATGATGCTTGTCGTCGATACCGGCCTCCAACTCGTCGAATTTGAAGGCGGAGCCCTCGGCGGCACGGGCATCGTTGGCGGCGATCATGGCCAGCGGGCTGACGGTGGCGGCGATCGCCGAGACGGCCAGCGAACCCTTGAGGAAGCCACGACGCGAAAACCGCGCGGCGATGATCTCGCCCATCGTGCTGTTTTCACTGGGATTGTTGGCCGGTCCGTCGTTGTCCTCGAGCAGGCTGGTCCGGAATCGGGCGTCGGGAGAGCGATGTTCGGTCATGGGAACCTCTGGCTTGAATTGGCTGGAGCGTGTTGCCTGCTCGACCGCCTTACGTCAGGCTGATCACATTTTCGTGACATCGGATCCGGGTCAAGACTTGCTCGCGATGCCGTTTTCCATGTCCCGATCTGGGACTTTGGTCCAAGCTTGCGCCGGCAAAGGTCCTGGGGGACAAACGCAACGGTCGGAGGTCGCTTCCGATCGCCATGTCTTTCGGCGATGTTGGTTGTACTGCGACGTTGAGGGTGGGCGCGCCGGCTCAATCGACGGAGATCAGGATGCACGGATCGATCACGGCCCGCTGTTGCCGGCTGGCCCTTGGGTCGGCGGCTCTTCTGGCGCTGACCATCGCTCCCTACGGAATTGCCTTCCACGGCTTCGTCCCTGGAATCGATGCCGCGACCGCGCATGCCGCCAAGGGTGGCAATGGTGGCGGCAACAATGGCAATGGCAACGGCAATGGTGGCGGCAACGGCAGTAATGGGAACGGCGGCGGCAACAGTGGAAACGATAGTGGCGGCGGCAATAGCGGCAACGGCAATGGTGGTGGCAACAACGGCAACGGTAACGGTAACGGCGGCGGCGACAGCGGCGGCAACAACGGCAATGGTAATGGCAATGGCAATGGCAATAGCGGCGACAGCGGCAATTCCGGATCGGAAGGCAACGGCAATTCAAGTTCCAGCAACGGTCAGAGCAGCAGCCATGTCAACGCTACGACTGGCGACAAGGTCGACGTCAGCGGCAACAGGATTTCGGTTCAACACCCCAACGGCATAACCGAAAAGATCGAGAACGGCCGTTTCAGGATGAAGGATGCGCTCGGCCGCACGATCATCGACCGCCGGGCCACACCGGCCGACGTCCGCCGTCTCAAGGCCTTGTGAGGCTGGTCAGCAGGCAACGACCAGTTTCACACGTCACCTCCGCCGCCCCCCGGCGGAGGTGACCTCGTTTCGCGCGGCGTTCCGGCGTCGCGACGGCTTAAGAACGGTCCCTGTCGCGGTCGCGAAACTCGCGCATCATGAGCGCCGCTTCCGTGCGGTTTCGCACATTGAGTTTCGACAGCACACCCGTCATGTGGTGCTTGACGGTCTTCTCCTGCAGCTGCAGGCGCAAGGCAACTTCCTTGTTGCTCAGTCCTTCCGCCACCAGTCGCAGGATTTCGGTCTGTCGGCCGGTGAGTTGCCGCAGCCGCTCCGCCATGCCGTTGGCGGGTTGCAGGGATTGCACGTCGGAAAGCAGCCGGGCCGACAGCGTCGGCGAGAGGTAGCTTTCGCCGGCTGCCACGTTGTGAAGGATGTCGGCGAGTGCACGCGACCCGACGCCCTTGAGGACATAGCCACGCACCCCCGCATTCAGGGCCTTGGTCACATCGGCGTTGCTCTCCGAGACGGTCAGCATGACGATTTTCTGCGCCGGATGGTCGGCAAGGATGCCGTCAACCGCCGCCAGCCCGCCGCCCGGCATGGAGATGTCGAGCAGCAATATGTCGGGCTGCACGGTCGAGGCGATGCGTTCGGCGTCCTGCGCGGTTGCGCCTTCGCCGACCATCTCGAAGCCTCCGATCTCAGACAGGCTGCGCGCCACGCCTTCGCGGAAGAGTGGATGGTCGTCGACAATGGCGATGCGGATGGCGCCCATCATGCTTGCTCCTCGACCGAAAGGCGGATCACCAGCTTCGTGCCTTTCGGCCCGGTCAGGGTTTCGAACTGTCCGCCAATGCTTTCAACCCGCTCCCTGAGGCCCGCGAGTCCCAACCCCTCGGACCGCGCCGGATCGAAGCCCGGCCCGCCATCCGACACTTCAACGAAAAGCCTGCCGTTCTTCATTCCCGCGCGCACCGCCTGATCCTTGCCGCGCCCATGCCGGTAGGCATTGTTCAGCCCCTCCTGCACGAAGCGATAGATGCTGATCTTCTCAGAAGCGCCGGGCTCGGGCAAATGCGCGGGCTGCGTGAGCGTCACCGACGTGCCCGTCCGGCGCTCATGTTCCTCGACGGCCAGCCGCAACACGTCCGCCGCCGCCGCCGTCTCTATCTGCGGCAGGACCAGGCCGGTGCAGATGCCGCGGATCTCGCGCATCGCGTCCTCCAGCGTCTTGCGGATCATCGCGACCTCGGTCGAACGGCCTTCGCTGCCATGGCCTTCGTCGGTAAACACGGGGCTGTCCATGCGCAGTGCCGCCAGGGCCACGAGCTGTGCCGGCCCGTCATGCAGGTCGGCGCCGATCCGGCGCAGATATCGTTCGTTGAGCGCGGTGGCGCGACGCGACGCCCGCTGCACGCGGTGCCGTAAGGCGGTGTTCTGCGTCACCAGGCCCTGCAACTCCGTCACCTGGCGCCGCAGCGCTCCGCGCTGGTCGTCGATGGTGCGGCTGGCGCGCAGGACGATGCCCGACAGAAGCAGGAACGCCGCCAGCGTGGTGCCGGCCACGATCAGCCAGCTCGACAGCAGGGCCGAGGCCAGCGTGGCTTTGAAATCGGTGGCGACTTCAAAGAATTCGGTGACGGCCACCACGTCGCCGGACCAGGGTTCGCGCACCGGATTGTAGATTTCCAGCAACGGTACGCCGACGGCGCGCTCGTTTTCCTCGTCTTCGTCGAACGTATCGAATTGCGCGGTGACGCTGCCCTCGAATGCGGCGCGCAGGTTCTCGTTCAACGGGAAGCGCCGGCCGATCAAGGCGGCTTCTTTCGCATAGAGCACGGTGCCGTCGCGGCGCCAGAGCCTGAACGACACCAGGCGCTTGCCGAGCGCGCCCTGGCCGAGCGTCTCGTCGAGCGCCTGCTTGACGGATTCGCTGAGTTCCTCGCTCCTGCGCAGGTCGGGCAAAAGCGGCGCGATAACGCTGTCGACATAGAGCGCCGTCGTGGCGGCCGAATTGCGGATGACGCCGTCCCGGATCTGCGTCGTTACCCAGGCGCCGACCACCAGCATGACGGCCAGCAGGCCAAAACCGCCGGCAACGACGAATTGCAGGGCAAGGGAAAGCTCGCTCCAGCGCCGCGCCAAGTTCTGAAGAATGCCAGTCATGAGCCCCTGACCGCCCGCTATCGACGTCTGGGCGATTCCGGCACATTGAGCTTCAGTCCCGCCCTTGCCAAGACCTTCATTAGGACGAGGTCGCCATCGCAACGGCATCGCCATCTGAACGACGCCGCCATTCTGACGACATCGCTTGACGTGCCTGCGTGCTTCGGAGAACAAGGTTCCGCGGCAAATCGGGCGAAAGCCGCTTCAAGGGAGACCATTTTGAGTTTTTCGGGACTGCTGCAGCTTGGCTTTTCGACGGTGATCTTCCTGCTGGCGGCGACTGCGGCCAAGCAATGGGGCCTGGCGCCGAGCCTGGGCAAGATTCTGCTGACGCTGGCGCTCTATTCACTCGGCAATCTGATCATGCTGCGGTTGATCCGCGAGTTCGGCATGTCGGTCTCTTTCAGTCTCTCGGCGGTCATCCAGCTGGTCTCGGTCAATGTCGTGGCGCTGGTGTTTTTCGGCGAGCGCGTCAATGCGCTGCAGGCAACCGGCATCGTGCTGGCGGTGGCTGCCGTGGCGCTGATCACGCTCGGCCCCTATCTGCAGGGGCGATGATCGACATGACCGCGGCACCTTCCCGATGAAAGCCACTGCCTTGCTCAACCGGATCGAATTCCCGGTCCTGCTGGCCGGCCTGGTCATCGCCGGCGGGTTGTGGGGTTTCGTCGAACTGATGGAACTGGCACGTGCCAGCGCCGCGCATGGTTTCGACACCGAGATCCTGCTCGCCTTCCGCCAGCCTGGCCAGCCCGGCATCCCTATTGGCCCGCCTTGGCTGGAAGGGGCGATGCGCGACATCACCAGCCTCGGCAGCGCCAGCGTGCTGGTGCTGATCACGGCGGCGACCATCATCTACCTCCTGTTGATCCGCAGGCCGGGGACGGCGCTTCTCATCTTCGTCGCCGTGGCCGGTGGCCAGATCCTGTCCAGCCTGTTGAAGGTCGGCGTCGACCGGCCGCGGCCGGAGCTGATCTCGCATCTCGTCAACGAAACCTCGCTCTCCTTCCCGAGCGGCCACGCCATGCTGTCGGCGGTGACCTACCTGACGCTCGGCTCGCTCGCGGCAAGGTTCCTGCGCGGCCGGGCGACGAAGATCTATGTCTTGTCGCTCGCCGTGCTGACGACGGTGCTGGTCGGTGTCAGCCGCATCTATCTCGGCGTCCACTGGCCGTCGGACGTGCTGGCGGGCTGGTGCGCCGGTTTCGCCTGGGCAATGCTATGCTGGCTGGCGGCGCGGATGCTGCAGCGCAGGCAGGTTGTCGGTGAAAGCGAGTGATCGGCATGTTTGATATATGCAAAATGATGATTGAAACATCACAATGACAGTATTATACGTAATTTCCGCAGACTCAGACATAGGCTCCGGCCGATGATCACTGCCGCGCAGATGCGTGCCGCGAGGGCCCTGGCCGGCATCGACCAGAAGACGCTCGCCGAGCGCGCGGGCGTCTCGCTTCCGACCATCCAGCGTATGGAAGCGAGCGACGGCGTGGTCAGGGGCGTGGTCGATACGCTGATGAAGGTCATCCAGGCTCTCGACGAGGCCGGGGTCGAACTGATCGGCGAGAATCAGGCCAGCGAGCGCGGCGGCAGGGGCGTGCGCCTCAAGCCCGCCGTGCCGCCCGATCCCAAGGCTGAGCCGGCATAAGTCGCGACGGCGACCGCCGACAGTCCTGCCGACGATCCCGCCGCCTTTGCAGGTGCGGAAGGCAGTCCATGGATCAAGCGCGTCAGGCAGTGCGTCAGCCAGCCCCGGGATCGGCCCAAGCGGCGGCCCAAGGGTCGGCCCAAGAGTCGGCAAAGCCGACATTTTCCGAGCTGTTCACGCCGAAACTGGTGACGGTCTGGCGGGAGGGTTACCACCTGCCGCAATTCAAGGCCGACTTCATGTCCGGCCTGACGGTGGCCATTGTCGCGCTGCCGCTCTCGATGGCAATCGCCATCGCGTCGGGCGTGACGCCGGAACGCGGCCTCTACACCTCCATCGTCGGCGGCTTTGTCATCTCGGCCCTCGGCGGCAGCCGCTTCCAGATCGGTGGACCGGCCGGCGCCTTCATCGTGCTGGTGGCGGCGACGGTGGCGCGCGTCGGCGTCGACGGTCTCTTGCTGGCGACGATGATGGCGGGTGTCTTCCTGCTTGCCATCGGCTACCTCAGGCTCGGCACCTACATCAAGTTCATTCCCTATCCGGTCACCGTCGGCTTCACCGCCGGCATTGCCGTCATCATCTTTTCCGGCCAGATCGTCGAACTGTTCGGCCTGACCTTGCCAGGCGGGGAGCCCGGACCGTTCGTGGCCAAGCTGATCGCGCTCGGCGAAGCGGCCGGCACGATCAATCCCGCCGCCACCCTGGTGGCGGCGCTGACCGTCGCCACCATCGTCTTCCTGAAGCGCTGGCGGCCGAAATGGCCTTCCATGCTGATTGCCATCGGGCTTGCCTCGCTTGTCGTGGCGCTGTTTTCGCTGCCGGCCGAGACCATCGGCACGCGCTATGGCGGCATCCCGCGCAGCCTGCAATGGCCTGCCTTGCCGCCGCTCGGCCTCGGCAGGATGATCGAGGTGCTGCCGGATGCCGTCGCCTTCGCGCTGCTCGGCGCCATCGAATCGCTGCTATCGGCTGTCGTCGCCGACGGCATGACCGGCCGGCGGCACCGCTCCAATTGCGAACTGGTGGCGCAAGGCTTCGCCAACATCGCATCGGCCTTGTTCGGCGGCATCTGCGCCACCGGCACCATCGCCCGCACCGCCACCAACGTGCGGGCCGGCGCGCATGGGCCCGTCTCGGGCATCATCCATTCCGCCATCCTGCTGGTGCTGATGCTGGTTGCCGCGCCCCTTGCCTCTTATATACCGCTTTCGGCATTGGCCGGCGTTCTGGCGGTGGTCTGCTGGAACATGGTCGAGAAACAGGCCTTCGCCACGCTGCTCAAGGCATCGCGCGGCGATGCGCTGGTGTTGCTGGCGACCTTCCTGATCGTCGTCTTCCGCGACCTGACCGAAGGCATCGTCGTAGGCTTCGCGCTCGGCTCGATCCTGTTCATCGACCGCATGGCGAAGTCGGTAGCGGTCGAGGCGGAACTGGCGCAGGACGATGTCGCCGACGGCGCCCGCGCCTATGAATCGAGCGACGCAGGCGACGCCGACACCGTCGTCTACCGCATCTCCGGCGCCTTTTTCTTTGGTGCCGCCTCTACCGTCGGCAGCGTGCTCGACCGCATCGCAGACCAACGCAAGAACTTCATCCTCGATTGTTCCGCCGTGCCGCTTTTCGATTCGACGGCGGCCAATGTCATCGAAAGCGCGGCCCGCAAGGCCAGCCGCGCCGGCGTGCGCTTCATCATCTCGGGCGCCTCGCCAGGGATACGGCGCATGCTGATCAACCATGGCGTCAGGCGCCCGCTCGTGACCTACGCCGCTTCGATCCGCGACGCGCGGACGCAATTGGCGGGGAGGCGAGAGGCATAGCCGCCTTGCGTCCCGCCTTTCGGCGGGCGGCGAGGCTAGTTCAACTTTGCCAGGGCGACATTGACCGCGGCGAGATTGGCCGGCGTGTCACCGGCACCGACACCGATGGCAGCCTTTCCCGCGATGGCTGCTTCGCAAAGCGATTTCGCTTCCATCAGGCTGTCCCGGTCGCTCTTGCGGCTGCCCAGCCCGAGCAAGGCGTGACAGAGGCTGTCCTGCATATAGGGGACTTCCGTCGGGTCAGCCGTTTCCTGTACCGCGAGCCCGGTCCTCAGGATCGGAATGGCGGCTTCGAACTGTGTCAAATCGTTCTCGCGCTCGCCCAGCAGCACGAGCTGATAGCCGATGGCGTTCTGCAGCAACGCCCACTGGTCCGGATAGGTGTCCCTTGTGCGGATCTCCGCCGATGCCTGCCAGGCGGCGATGGCCGCGCGCCAGTCGTCCGCGCCGGATTTTCCGCTCTGGCGTTGACCGAGCGTGGTGAGCGCATCGCCTATATTGCCCTGGATCATGGCCCAGTCGAACGGTACTCTGTCGCGCGTCGTTTCCTCAAGCGCGGCACGGTAGGCGGCTATGGCGGCGTTCAGGTTTTCCGTGCCTGTCTCGCGCCCGCCCAAAAGGTAAAGCGCGCCGCCGAGATCGTTCTGCGCCAAGGCCCAGTTGAGCGGCACCCGGTCGCGGGTCCATTCTTCCAGCGCGGCGTGGTAGGCTTTGACCGCAGCGTTCAGATTGTCGTTCCCGCTCTCACGTTGGCCCAACGCGCGCAGCGCATTGCCGAGGGCGTTCTGGATCATCGCCCAGTTGAGCGGCACCCGATCACGGGTCATGACCTCAAGTGCCGCGCGATAGGCGGCGACGCCGGCCGTCAGCTTGTCGGTATCGTTCTCGCGCAGGCCGAGGTTTTTGAGGGCAACACCGAGATTGTACTGCGTCCCGGCCCACTGGAAAGGCACCCGGTCGCGGGTCGATACCTCCAGTGAGGCACGCAATGCGACTACCGCCGCTTTCAAGCTGTCGGTCCCGGTCTCGCGCCCGCTGAGCTGTGTGAGCACGCCGGCCAGGTTGGTCTGCGTCGTCGCCCAGTCCAGCGGCACCCGATCGCGGGTTTCTTCTTCAAGCGCGGCGTGAAAGGCCTCGATCGCCGCCTTGAAACTGTCCGTGCCGGCCTCGCGCTCGCCAAGCTGTGCCAGCGCTATGCCCAGATGGTCTTGCGTGTACGCCCAGTCGAGCGGCACGCGCTTGCGGCTGCGCTCCTTCAGGGCAAGGCGGTAGGCTTTGACGGCGGCATTCAGACTGTCGGTACCGCTCTCGCGTTCGCCGAGCTTCTTGAGTGCATCGCCCAGCCTGTCCTGCAGGTTCGCCCAGCGAAGGCGGTCGGTCTTGCGCGGCGAAAGTTCCAGCGCATCGCCGTAGGCAGCGATCGCCTGTTTCAGGGCGTCGTTGTCGCCCTTCTGGTCGCCCAGCGTCTCCAGCGCATCGGCCTCGCCGCCCTTGTAGGTCGCGGCGATAGCCCTGTCCCACTTGCTGACCTGATCGAAGGCCAGCCGATAGTTCTCCGCCGCTGCGGGATAGTCGCCCTTGAGGACATAGGCCTGCGCCGTCCTGGCGATCACCGCGCCGCCTTCCAGCCGCCTCGCCTTGAGGTCGGCCTCCGCTTCATCGAGGCTTTTGCTGATGACGAGGTAGCGGTCCTTGGCCTGTTCCCAGAATGTGACGCTGAGATCGAGCGCTCCCTCGTCGAGCGCCTGTTGCGCAAGGCCGGAAAGTCGCACGATCTCCGGATCGCTGCTTGTCAGCGCCGTGTGTTCGGCCATCGCCTTCTTGATCGTATCGGTCTGCGCCTTCAGCAGCTGGTCGAGTTCGGCCGGGTCGCTCGGCACCTTTTGTCCCAGCGCCTGCAGCAGGCCGTAAATGGCATCCATCGGCACGGCGGCCTTGGTCGCGGCCGCCTCCACCTCGCGGCGCAGATCGTCCGGCGTGTCGGCGATGCTGAGCAGCAAGCGCCGCCTGCCCTCGCGAATGGCTTCCTGGTCCTTGTCGCCCACCGGCTCCGGAGCACCGAAGCTCAGCACCCGCCGCAGCGACGAGTTGGTCCATGGCAGTTGCCGGCCGTCCGTCTTGAGGTAGACCTCCTGCCGCACCAGCGTCATCAGCTCGTCGAACGGATAGCCGCCGGCGCCGAAATGCTTGAGCAGCGCCGCCGCGTAAGGCGAGTTGCCGCCGGCCTCGCCATCGAGTGCGGCCTCCCCCGGCGATGCGGCGAAGCCGATCACCATGCCGAGGCTGTCCTTGGATACGCCGGGCTTTGCGATCGGCACCGCGCCGCGCGGTTCGCCGAGCCCGGTGGTGGCGACGTCGATCACCGTGCTGGTGCCGGGCAGCGCGATCGTCGTGCCGGCAGGGAACGCATTGGTGCGGCAGGCATCGAGCAATGTGATCGTCACCGGCACGGTTCTGGCCAGCTGTTCCAGCATCTCCTGCACCGGCACCAGGCTTTCGCCTGCCTTCTCCGGTGTCGAGATGTCGGCATCGGTCGGCACCAGATAGTCGGCGCCGCCCGCCTCGACGCCGTGGCCCGAATAGTAGACCAGCGCCACATCGGCATTGCCGGCATCGCGCAGGAAGCGCTGGATGTCGCTTTCGAGGTCGGTCCTATTGTCGTTCAGCGCGCGGTGGACATCGAAACCGAGCTTGCCCAGCAGATCGTCCATCGCCCTGGCGTCGCTCTTGGGATTTGCCAGATCGCGAAGCGCGTCGCTGTCATAATCGCTCTCGCCGATGACCAGCGCCACACCATGAAGGTCGGCGGCCAGCGCGGGTGCCTTTCCAGGCAACAGCACCAGGGCAAAAGCGGCAAGAAGCGCGCCTCGATATCGCATTGGAACCCCCCACCCCAAAGTAGCCAACGCTGATACATCTGACAATCGAGGGAATTTGGGCGCAGTGAAGTCCTGGTTGGCCCTTATCCGTTGAGCGACCTTGGACCGCTGACGAACGGGCTGCCCCTGACATAGAAGCGCAACAGCCGCTCGGCATCCTTCGAAATGCCGATCCTGGTGCTCTGCCCGATTTCGCCGGGATCGTGAGCCGCATCGGCGAGCCACAGCGGGCCTTTCCGGCAAAGGTCGAGTCCGTCGAGCGAACGATCGATCCGCAACGCCATCGCCAGCCGTCCCGGTCCGCGCGTCAGGTCGCGTAGCCGCTCGACGCCGCGGTTCAGCCGCATGATCGCGACACCTTCCAGCGGCTCCAGCGCCCGGATCAGCACGCCGGTCCCGATGCCCGGTGTCTCGCTGGAGACATTCAGCATGAACGAGATGCCGTAGGCGAGGTAGACATAGGCGTGCCCACGCTCGAGAAACAGCGACCGGTTGCGTGGCGTCATCCCCCGAAAGCCGTGCCCGGCCGCGTCACCGACGACATAGGCTTCCGTCTCGACGATGCGGCCGCTGACCCTGCCTTCGGGCAAGTCGCGCACCACCAGCTTGCCGATCAGGGCGCGTGAGAGGGCGGCCGTGTCCCCCGGCAGTTCCGAACGCGCGAGTGGGGGATGATTGGTCGAGTCGCTCACGCTATCCGCCCGGCCCATTGAGCGCGCGAAGGCCCCGGCTCGAACGGGTCGCCGAAATACTGGGTCTCGCGGGCCACCTTGCCGTCGAGGAATTCCATGATGCTGACGGTGTAGGAGGGCCGCCCGTCATAGGTCAGGACATACTCCGTGACCCAGAGGTCGCCGCTGCCGGTGATGCGGCGCACCGCGAAGCGCTTGCTGCTCGGTTGCGCGGCGCGTGACGCCTGGATGTCGTGCCGCCCCCTTATGCGTTCGCCCGATTGCGGGTAATCGAGCACCGCGTCCTCCCGGTAGATATCGTGCTCCGCATCGAAGTCGCCGATGTCGGAAGCGGTCCAGTGGCGATCCAGCGTCGACCTGATCTCGCGGTCTTTCATGGCGCTCTCCTTGTCCATGCCGTCGAGGGACCGTCCTATCACGGTCCATCGCATGGCTGTTAGCGAAGGGTCGCGCAGTCGGCCCCGAAGCGCCCGATCTCAATCGAGCCTGAGCGCCGCGACCTTGCCTCGTTCATCGGCGGCACATGGAGGGCCGACTTGCCGTCGGTGCCGATATCGGCGCAGTGGCCTGGACTGGCCACTGGGATGCGAGGCGCGCTCTGCCCAATGTTACTCAATTTATTCTCTTCAACACAAAATCGTCGGCCTGCAGATTTGGAATTGCGTACGTATGACCGTTGCTCCGAAGCGTTATCGATCCGTCTCTGCTTATGCTAACCTGCTTGGTCGGCATGCCCGTTTCCTGGCCGCGCTCCCACGTATCCAGGAATCCCAGATAGCTAAGCCCTTCTGGTGACGGAGCCACCAAATATTTTATTTGTTCATCATAGAAAAGAGCGACGCGGTTTAATCCATCCAGGATGCCCATATACTGTGCTTTTTTGAAGTATTTCTCCAAATTGGTTTCATTGCCGTCACGAAAGATACCATCAACATTCGCAACAAGGCGCTCTCCGCTTAGGATAACAAGGCATGATTCGATCATCCCGCATCTGTAGAGAACAATCAGGTCAGCGATACCGCCCTTGTCTATGTCGTAGACAGTCATATCCAAAATGCTGCAGCCAAGCCTGGAGTAGTAAATGGCTCTATGCCCGTCGCGCTCGAAAGTAAAAGTGCCGCCGTCCCGATCCTGCTCGAATGTTGCGGTCTCGGGGCGTCCGTCCGCATCGAGATCGAGGACGAATTTTGCCCCGCCACAAAGTTGAAAGACCCCGGTGTCGGTCTCTTCCTGCGGGAAGAAGTTAATTCCGCTGCCGAAAGTGGTATTATTTATCGTCGGTTTCAAATTGTAGGCCCGTGCAAGGCAATCGAAGACACTTCCGTCGAAGTTTACCGAGCCCGGCGTAGGTGGGGGTCGTCTGCATGAATCGTCTTCGCTCATTTTGTGAGCGATCGACAACATATTCAAATCGACATGAATATCATTCGACGGCTCGCGAGCCTCAACGCCGACTCCCTCGTTGAAGCTGTATTCCACCGATTTCAGAAGGTTGCCGGAGAGGGCTAGGTCTTCGTCCCAGCTCATTTCAAGCGTTGGCCTTTGCCGGTCGCCTGTCATTTTCCGGACATCCCGCCGCGTTTCGATGATGGCGTTGAAAAAGGTGCTTTTTTCTCGCACATTCGAAGCGAACGCTTCGGCAAAGGGGCTGTTTTGGCCGTTGACGGTGTCGAGCGCGGTTTGACCTTCCGCCGAAGAAAATGAAATCGCGTAGTCCATATCCTTCAGAGCCGTCAACTCGACGGATCGAGACATCAGAGTCTTGACCCCGCGCGTATTTTGCGCGTCGGCGACCTGTGTGGAAACGGTTAGGCTATCATCGACGTCGACTATGTTTCGGCACGCATCGAAAACAACGAGGACCTTCTTGTACCCCAACTTGGAAATTGTGCTCAAAACGACCGATATGGGAACATACTCACCGTTGGAAACGCCGTTTGCGACTTTGAAGGACGGCAACAGCAAAGATGAGTTTCCCGCGATAGTCGCGGCGTGACCGGCGTAGTAGAAGATGAAAACGTCCTTGCGGGGACTGTCGGCGAATCTGGAAAGAGCATTGAGCAAGGCTTGGCGCCCGATATTTCGCTCGATCCTTGTGGCGATACCGCGCGTCATCAAAGCTGACGAGACCAGCGTGGCGTCCGCGTCGGGTGTCTTGAGGTGGTCCAGCTCTGCATAGTCCCAATTGGCAACGATAAATGCATCCATCGCATTTCCCGCGCCACCGAGTGATCCGTAGTCGATAGTCGCGGAGGTGATTTGCATTTTGTGGCTGTCCGCTGCCGCAATGCTGGGCGCAACGGGTGTGAGCGCTGAGGGCGTCTGCGGAAGTGAAATACCAAGCTTGGCGGCCACCGCCGAATACAAAGCGATCTGCTTCTGATGTTCCGCGCGGATACACGCGCTGTCTGCTCCGCAAAGGGCCCTTCGTTTCAGGAAATTCCGCTGCTCCGTGATCACCGGTTGCCGGTTGCGGACGCCATCTCTCAAACTGGCGAATGTCGAGCTTAGTTGGCGGTCAAGTTCTTTGAGATCGCTATTGCCGCAGATTGCAAGCTCGTCAGGGCTTTTTGCCTTCGCGCACCAATCTTGCGCCGAAGCGTTGGCACTACAGACGAAGAGAAGAAGGCCGCTGAAAAAAAGAGACCAAAAACGCATTCTGCGATCGCCCAACCCAACCCGGTACATAGCATCAAGTACATTTGGCGCCGATTCAAGGCATGCAGAGACAGAATGCTCGACGCGCGATCCACCAATTTAATCGGATTCCCAATCGGATCGGATTCCTTGCATAGGGCGGTGATCCGGATCAGCCTTGGCCAACGAGTTTGTTCATCGGCTGGGCGATCACCCATATCGAGAAGGAGGCGACCTTCGTCAGCTTCTCCAGGCGGATGCGGCCGGAAACGGCGGAGATGGTGCGGCGCGAGGCCGAGGAACTGGCCGACCGCGCGAAACTGCTCGCCCATCACGACCAGCACACCACGCCCGAGGATGGACTGGTCGGCTATAAATGGACCTTTGCCTTCGGCGCCACGCCGTTCGAGGCGATCATGCCGATCGGCCCGCACGCGCGGGATACCGCCGCGCGGATCGATGCTGGCAAGCCACGTATGCCGGCATAGTCCGTTGCGCAACCGAAGTCGCCGCGACCCCGGCGGCTCAGGTCACCACTGGTCCAGGCCGTGCGCCAGCATCGGTTGGCGATAGTGATGCGGTGGCGGATGATGCAAAATCGCTGGCGTATGAGTGGATTGCGCCCGATCATGACGATACGGTTCGCAAGGCACCCCACCAGCTTGATTCTTTCGAAAGACCTTGTCTCTTGCTCCTCCTTGTCGCTGTTTCCGTATTCATCGGCGCTTGGATAAGCCTTGTCCTGCACGAGGCATCCCATGCTCTCGCCGGACATCTAGGGAAATTGCAGATAAGGGAACTTCACCTCGGTTTAGGACCAACGGTATTCCGCACCCGCCTGCTGAGAATGGAGGTCCGTGTAGGAACCGTTCCGCTAATGGGCTGGGTGAGAACGGCTCCTCAATTGCTCTTTTCAAAGCCGGCTAATCTGTTTTTTGTCGCCGCGGGGCCGATGATGGATATTGGCTGGTTGGGGGTCCTGAGCGGTGCAATGACCATCTGTCGCGGGACAGAATTCGCAGGCAATGTCTTGGCGCCGGTTGTCATAGTCCAGATGATGATGGTCTTCGGCAACATCGTTCCGCACCATTCCAGGGTCTACGGGCAGAGGCTGCCTAACGATATGCTGGCCCTATGGAAAATTCTTCGGAGAAATCCCGACACGAACGCTGCATATCGGCAGCTTTATCTGAACGCCTTACGGCCTTATATGAGCCCGGAAAATCTGTCGTGGCAGCCAACGGGTCAGTCCGATCGGGTCGCTTTCTATTTGTTCAAACCTGACCTGACGGACGAAGACATCCCGGCGTTGGAGGATGAGTTGGCCCTCACCACGTCTCGAAGCGAGCGACTCCTCTTTATCGATACCGCGGCTACGAAGATCCTCGCCCAGCCCGTTCGGTCGAGCTCTCGTCTCGATGCTTGCCTCGATCGCCTGACGGAAATGGCTGTTGCGATGTCTCCCGAGCTCCGTACCCTGAGAGGGACGCGCGGCGCGGCGCTTGCTCGATTGGGACGCCACGAGGAAGCGTTGAATAACCTTGCTGAGGCTGACGAATCCGATGATTTGAATCGCGCCCTGAATGCCGCCTTCAGGGCGCTGGCACATTCTCAGGCCGGTCAAGAACAACTGGCCGCAGTGGAGCTTGAGAAAGCCGCCGCCATCTTGCGATCCAGCGACGAGGTGAGCCAGATCGACCGTAAGATCGTGGATACTGTCGGCGCAGCAATAGGATAACCCGCTCGGGAAGAGGTCGAAACACCCCACTGATGCCCGATCGTCAGGGATTGCCCTGCCTGCTTGCGGCCCGTCAATAGTTGGCGCCGCCGCCGCAATCGCATTCGGCCTCGCTCGCTTTGTCGTTCCAGCCGCTGCCGACATAGGAGTAACTGCTGCTGGAGCGGAAGTGATGGCCGCCGCGGTCGACATGTTCCCACAGCGTGATGGTGCAGCCGCGCTTGACCTTGAACGACGACACCTGGTCGTTCCATGACGGTTCGTAGATGAAGCGGTGAATGCCGTCCGATATGCCGACATCGGGCGCGTTCACCATTTTCATGTCGTCGCCGCTGCCGAGCGTCCAATGCGAGCCGCCGAAATCGCGATCCGAATAGATCGTGCAGGTCCGGCTCGCGGCATTGGCCGCGCTCGCCAGCATGCCGATGGCGACACCTGCCGCCAGAATGTAGGCATTCACCCGTTTCATGTCTCCCTCCAGCCCGGTCTCGATGAGTGCGAAATATGCAATTGCCGTGCGAACGAGCCGTCACCGGCAAGGTCCGGATCGACCGGCCCGGCGCGCGGATCGACAAGCAATCAAGTCGTAAGCAATCGGGTCAGCAAGCAAGCAGGTCAGTAAAGGATGCGGCATGACAATTGGTGCCGCCAGGCAAGAGTCAACGGCCGGCGCGTCGTCTCCAACGCGCAAGATTACAGCAATTGCGGTGAAGCAACAAACGGGAAAGTTGATTCAGGCGGCGGCCAGATCGTCCGCGGATGAGGCGCCGGCGAGATCGTCGCGCGCTTTGCGGGCAAGCCTTTTCGTCTGATGCTTGGGGCTGTCGCCGAACAGTTCGGCCGCCTCGGCAAGACACGCCTTCTTCAGGCTCTTCTCCGAGCGCTTCAGCAATTTGCCGAGAAGCTTTGTATCCTCGGGCGGCCCAAGCGGCTGGTCGTCGGCCTCGAGCAGCGCGCGCATGACGAACACATCGTGCAATTCGCCGAGCCGCTCGCCCAGCGCGTCGACGGCCTTGCGTCGCGCCTTGATCGGTGTCGGCCACAGCCGGCCGAGCAGCGACAGGTGCATGCCGTGCGTCTTGGCAGCCTTGCGCAGGTCATGGAAATCGTCGGCCTCGCCACGCGCGCCGGCCTTGTCCAGTGCCTTCCTGGCGCGGCGCAAGGTGACGCGCGCGCCCTCGGCAAGCACGTCGGCGGCCTGTTCCGGCTGGTCGGGCAAGGCAAGGGTTTCGATCCGCTTCATGCCGTCTTCGCAGGCGGCGGTGGCCGCGCCGATCGCCGCCTGCAGCCTGGCGCCCTCGTGCAGATCATGCTGGCGTGCGATCAGCCTGTCGCGCACGGCGTCGAGCCCGCCATCGGCGCTCTCCTTCGCAAATCCCGCGGCCAGCCGGTCGATGGTTTCGATCAGCGCGGTGGCTTCACGCGGACCGGCAAGCAGAGCCGCCACGTTGCGATAGCACTGGTTTTCGGTCGTGCAGAATGTTTCGTCACCGGAACGAACGAGGCGCAGCAAGGCACGCGCGCTCTTTAGCCGCTTGCGGCATTTATGCAGTCCCTGGTCCGGCCGTGTCCGCGCCGTATCCAGATGCAGAAGCGCCTTGCCGATCTCCTCGGCAAGGATGCGCCTGACCTCGCCGGTCAGCGGCAGGCGCGGGTCTATACGAAAGCTCATGCGGCGATCTCCGGTATCCCCCCGAGGGCGAGCGACGCGTTGTAGAACTTCTGTTCGCCGGTGACTTCACGGCCGAGCCAGTCCGGCAGCATTTCGTCCGGAACGTCTTCCGGAGTCTCGAGTTCGGCCACCACAAGTCCCGCGAGCGCACCGCCAAAGACATCGACTTCATAGAGATAGCCTCGATGCCTAACATGGTGACGTGTCTTCTCGATGACACGTCCGATGGCGAAGTCCAGCATTTCCACCGCCTCCGCCAGCGGAATCGGATATTCGAATTCGTCGCGCTCGCGCGCGCTGCTGCCGAATTTGAGCGTCAGCTTGGCGGAGGCGCCGTCGCTGATGCGGATGCGGACGGTCCGTCCGGGTGCCGTGGCGAGATAGAACTGGAGAATGCGGATATCCGCTTCCACCAGATCCCGCCATACGGCGCTGGAGACCAGGAACTTACGCTCGACTTCCTTGCCCATGGCCGCGCACTAAAGCGTTTGACGAAAGCGATGGCAAGACGGCTTCGTACACAAGTTGACTTTAATCAATCGATTGATTAAAGAGATGGCATGATCAAATTGCCGGACCCCAAACCTTCCCGCCGCGAGACATCGCCGGCCGAACTGACGCGCGCCGCGCTGGTGCGGGCGGCGTTGAAGCTGTTCGGGCGGCAGGGGTTCGACGGCACCTCGACGCGCGAGATCGCGGCCGAGGCGGGGGCCAATATCGGCTCGATCGCCTATCATTTCGGCGGCAAGGAAGGTCTGCGCGCCGCTGCGGCCGACTTTATCGTCGAGACCATTCAGGCCGTTGCCGGCCAGGCCCTGGGCGCTGGCCAGGCGCCCGGCGGCGGACAGGCGGCCATGGGCGATCCGGAGACGGCGCGCGCGCAGCTCTTCGCGGCGCTGGAACGGATGGTCGGCTTTGTCGTGGCGAGCCCTGAGGCGGGCGAGATCGTGCAATTCGTGCTGCGCGAGCTCTCGCATCCGACCGCCGCGCTCGACCGCATCTATGACGGCGTCTTCGCGCCGACGCACCGCCGGCTGTGCCAGGTCTGGGAGCAGGCGACCGGCGAGCCGGCCGAGAGCGAACGGACCCGGCTCACCGTGTTCACGCTGATCGGCCAGGTCATCTATTTCCGCATCGGCCGCGAGGCGGTGATGCGCCGCATGGGCTGGCACGATATCGGCCCGGCCGAGGCCGCCAAGGTGGTGGCGGTCACCACGGACAATCTCGGCGCCATACTGGCCGCCCGAAAGGGGTCGACACCATGAGCTTCCTGTGTTCGTTGCCGCTCGCCGCCCAACTGTTCGGTGCCTGCGCGCCGTCGGCACCGCTCGCCGTCGGCTATGTCGAGGGCGACTACGTGCTCCTGGCGCCGATCGAGGTGGCGCAGGTCGACACGGTGACGGTCAAGCGCGGCGACCGCGTCACGCCGGGAGCCACCGTGGTGACCCTCGAAAATGCCGACGCCAGGATCGCGGTGGCGCAGGCGCAGGCGGCCCTTGCGCAGGCGCAGGCCCAGCTTGCCGACCTCCAGGTCGGCAAGCGGCCGGAAGAGATCGCCGTGCTGAAGGCCGAAGTCGACATGGCCAGGGCACAGGCCGCCGACGCCAAGCGAAAGAACGACCGCGCCGCCGATCTGTTCAAGCGCGGCACCGGCACGCAGGCCGACTACGACACCGCTTCGGCGACGCTGGAGACCGCCAACGCCCAGGTCGGCCAGGCCGAGGCCAATCTCGCCGTCGGCGGCCTGCCGGCGCGGCCCGAGACGATCAAGGCCGCCGACAACCAGGTCAAGCAGGCGCAGGCGGAGCTCGAACAGGCCCAGTGGCGCCTGTCCAAGCGCACGCTTGCCGCCCCTTCGCCCGGCCGCGTCAGCGACGTCATCCGCAATCCGGGCGACACGGCCGGCCCGACCGCGCCTGTCATCTCGGTGCTCCCCGACGGCGCGGTGAAGCTCAGCGTCTACATTCCCGAAGCCGCCTTCTCCTCGGTCAAGGTCGGCAGCCTGCTCAGCGTCCATTGCGACGGCTGCGGTCCCGACCTCAGGGCGCGCGTCAGCTACGTCTCGCCCGATCCCGAATTCACGCCGCCGGTGATCTATTCGCTCGAGAACCGGCAGAAGCTGGTCTATCTCGTCGAGGCGCGGCCTGAGGGCGACGCCGGGCCGCTGCAGCCCGGCCAGATCGTCGATGTCGATCTCACGGTATCGGCGAAATGAACGCCATCGACGTTCACGGCCTGGTCAAGCGGTTTGGCGACAAGACCGTAGTCGACCATGTGACCATGTCGGTGGCCGAGGGCGAGATCGTCGGCTTCCTCGGCCCCAACGGCTCGGGCAAGACCACCACCATCCGCATCATGTGCGGCCTGCTGACGCCGGACGAGGGCGAGGGTACGGTGCTGGGGTTCGACATCCGCACCGACAGTCTCCGCATCAAGCGTGAAGTCGGCTACATGACGCAGAAATTCTCGTTCTACGAGGATCTGACGATCGGCGAGAACCTTCAATTCGTGGCGCGGCTCTACCGGCTGAGACCGGTCGAGGACTATGTCTCGCGCACGCTGGAGGAGCTTGGGCTCACCACGCGCCGCGACCAGTTGGCCGGCACCTTGTCCGGCGGCTGGAAGCAGCGGCTGGCATTGGCCGCCTGCATCATGCACAAGCCGAAACTGCTCCTGCTCGACGAGCCGACGGCAGGCGTCGACCCGAAGGCGCGGCGCGAATTCTGGGACGAGATCCATCGCCTGGCCAGCGGCGGGCTGACCGTGCTGGTCTCCACCCACTACATGGACGAGGCCGAGCGCTGCCACCGCATCTCCTACATCTCCTACGGCAAGATGCTGGCCACCGGCACCGTCGCCGAGGTGGTGAAGAATGCGGGCCTGACCACCTTCGTGCTGCACGGTCCGCGGCTCGACAAGGTGGCGCAGGCGCTGCAAGGCCGCCCCGGCGTCGACCAGGTGGCGCCGTTCGGCGCCACGCTGCATGTCGTCGGTTCCGACAGGAAGAAGCTGGAAGCCGCCCTTGCCGATGTCGGGAAAGAGCACGAGGGCGTGACGGTGACGCCGGGCGAAACCAGCCTGGAGGACGTCTTCATCCAGTTCATGTCGGGCTCGAAGGACAATATGGCATGAACAGCGTCTTTTCCTTCGCCAGGCTAGGCGCCTTGCTGATCAAGGAATTCATCCAGATGCGGCGCGACCGCATCACCTTCGCCATGATGCTGGGCGTGCCGCTCATCCAGCTCGTCCTGTTCGGCTATGCCATCAACAACGACCCGAAAAGCCTGCCCGCGGCGCTGGTGGCGACCAGCAGCGACCCCTACACCCGCGCCATGGTCTCGGCGCTGCAGACCACCGGCTATTACCGCTTCGACCATGTCGCGCAAAGCGCCGAGGAGGCCGAGTTCCTGATGGCGCGCGGCGATGTCGCCTTCGTCGTCACCATTCCCGCCGACTTCGCCCGGCGCGTCGAGCGCGGCGACAATCCGCAGATCCTGATCGAGGCCGACGCCACCGATCCGGCGGTCGCCAGCGGCGCCATCTCGACGCTCGGCACCATCGCCGGCCAGGCGCTGCTCAGGGCCCAGGGCACGCAGGAAGCCGCCGCGGAGGCCGCCAGGGGACAGCTCGATGTCGTCGTCCACCGGCGCTACAACCCCGAAGGCATCTCGCAATACAACATCGTGCCCGGCCTGCTCGGCGTCATCCTGCAAATGACCATGGTGATGATGACCTCGATCGCGCTGACGCGCGAGACCGAGCGCGGCACGATGGAGAATCTGCTGGCCATGCCGTCGAGCCCGCTGGAGATCATGATGGGCAAGGTGCTGCCCTACCTGGCGGTGGGCGCGGTGCAGGTGGTGGTGGTGCTGGCGGCGTCGAAGCTTCTGTTCGCCATCCCCTTCACCGGGTCGATGACGCTGCTACTGTCGGCGGTGCTGGTGTTCGTGCTGTCGCTGGTGCTGCTCGGCTATACGATCTCGACGATCGCGCGCACGCAGATGCAGGCCCTCCAGCTCACCTTCTTCTTCTTCCTGCCGTCGATCATGCTGTCGGGCTTCATGTTCCCCTATCGCGGCATGCCGGACTGGGCGCAGAGCTTCGGCGAAATCTTTCCGCTGACGCATTTCCTGCGCATCACCCGCGCCGTGATGCTGAAGGGCGCGCAACTTCCGGCCGTGGCGACCGAGATCGGCTGGCTGGTGGTCTTCGTGGCGCTGTTCGCCGGCGTCGCGCTGGTGCGGTTCAGGCGCACGCTGGACTGATTGACCGGCTCTCGCTCAGCCGACGCAGTCTGCTGCGCTACGCGCGGGTGACCCTTACGGGCACGGACGAGAGGGCGTGCACACGGCCGTCACGACCGAGAGCTTTTCACGCTTGATCAGCCGCGGCTTTGCGTAGGTCTTTTTCATGCTGTCCCCTGCTCCATCAGGTCGTCTCCAGTGACGACGACCTGATCATAAGGCGACGTCTAAAGCTCCCGCATCTCCCACGCGGGAGATGGCAGGCCCCGTCAGCCACGCTCAGTTCTCACAAGGACGTGAAAACGTGCATATCGCCGCCGCCACCTCGCAAAGCTTCTCACGCTTGATGAGTTGCGGCTTTTCGTAGGTCTTTCTCATTCTATCCCGTCCGGACCATGTCATTGACGCCACAGCCTACGGATGCCCGCGAGCGAGCGCATCTCCCGCTTGGGGGATGGCTGGATTCGAGGCATTTCCGGCGAATCGCTTGCCGCCGGCTCAGGCGGCCAGGATTTCGGCATAGGTGCCGAAATCGACATTGCCGCCCGACAGCACCACGACAACGCACTTGCCCGACAGCTCGATCTCGCCCGACGACAGTGCCGCGAGCGCGACGCAGCCGCCGGGCTCGACCACCAGCTTCAGATGGGCCATGGCGTCGCGCATCGCCTGCCGGACGGCGTCCTCGGCGACGGCGACGGCACCGGCGAGATTGCGGCGGTTGATCTCGAAGGTAATGGCGCCCGGCTCGGCGGTAAGGATCGCGTCGCAGATCGAGCTGTGGCCCGGTTCGTTCGAAACCCTGGCGCCCGCCGCCAGCGAGCGGCGCGTGTCGTCGAAATGCTCGGGCTCCACCGCCCAGACAGCGGTCTGCGGCGAGGCGTCCTTCACCGCGACCGAGATGCCGCTGGTCAGGCCGCCGCCGCCGCAAGGGATGACGACCGCGTCGAGCGATACGCCGAGCGCCCGCGCCTGCTTCACCAGCTCCAGTCCGATCGTGCCTTGTCCCGCAATGATGGCCGGGTCGTCAAAGGGCGGCACCAGCGCCATGCCCTTGTCCAGATAGGGCCGGACCACCGTCATGCGGTCGTCCTTGAAACGGTCGAACGGCACCACCTCGGCGCCCATCTTGCGGACATTGGCGATCTTCATGTCGGGCGCGTCGGCCGGCATGGCGATGACCGCCTTGACGCCGAACATGGCGGCGGATGCCGCCACGCCTTGCGCATGGTTGCCCGAGGAAAAGGCGACCACGCCACGGCTGCGTTCCGCCTCACTCAGCGTCGACAGCTTGTTGTGGGCACCGCGGAACTTGAACGAGCCGGTGCGCTGCAGCGTCTCAGGCTTGAACAGGATGCGGCCGCCGAAGCGCCGGTTGAGCTCCTGCGATTCGATCAGCGGCGTCTCGACGATCAGGCCGGAGAGACGTGCCGCGGCGGCATGGATGTCGGCGATGCCGGGAAGGCTGGTGGCGGTCATGCGAGGTCCTACGGAATTTGACCTTGCCATGGTGCACGCAAACGCCGGCACGAGGCCAACGAAAAAATGTGACCGGGACAAAATCGGCCTCGCCCGGAGTTGCCTCCTCTTCGGTAACCTTCGAGATTAGCCGGCCCTCCGAAGCGATGGTGCAGGCAGCTAGAGCCTTTCACCGTTCTCGGAACCGCCGAACCGCTGCAACTCTTTGTTCTATCCCAACAACGTCCTCTGCCTCTTCGTCCCGCCCAGCTTGCGCCAATTGTTGAAGCGATGCGTGGCGGCGGCGAACGAGATCTTCATCTGCTGGGCGACCGAATAGCGCGACTTGCCTTCGTCGAACATGCGGTAGCAGCACTCGACGCCTTCCTCGGTCAGCTTGCCGTCGAGGGCCTTGTTGTGCGGGTTGGCGGGATCGAATTTTTCGACCTGTTGCTCGACCAGGCCTTTCAGGCGCTGCAGGTCGGCCTCGATGCTGGCGATGAGATCGAGAACGGGCTTCGGGTCATAGGCGTGCGCGGGCTTCTTTGCCGTCATCTGTCTTTCCTCGTCTGGCTTGGTTCCCCAATATAGGTAAACATTCACTGATAATGAAGGGCCGGGCGCTTCAACAAATCTTGACCCGCGATTGCCGGCGCGGTTGACCGAAGCCGCGGCAAACCCTAGTTTAGAACTATTCTAAACTAGGGTGATTTCCTCATGCTTTCCCGTGTTTTCGGTTTCGGCCGCCGCTCCTTCGAATCGCTCTCCGAACAGGAGATCCTGGCGCTGGCCATTTCATCGGAAGAGGATGACGGGCGCATCTACCGCGCCTATGCGGACGGGCTGGCCGAAACCTTTCCACAGTCGGCCAAGCTGTTCGAGGCGATGGCCGAGGAGGAAGACGGTCATCGCGACGCGCTGATCGAGCTTTTCCGCAAGCGCTTCGGCGAGCGCATACCGCTGATCCGCCGTGAGCATGTGAAGGGCTACTACGAGCGCAAGCCCGACTGGCTGGTGCGGCCGCTCGGCATCGAGGCCGTGCGTCGCCAGGCCGAGGCGATGGAGCGGCAGGCCTATCTGTTCTATGTCGAGGCGGCCAAGCGCACGTCGGACGCCTCGACCCGCAAACTACTCGACGACCTGGCCGCGGCCGAACAGGGCCATGAAAGCTCGGCCCATGCGCTGGAGCAGCAACATGTTCCGGGCGACGTCAGGGTCGAGGAGGCGACGGCCGAGCAGCGCCAGTTCATCCTCACCTATGTGCAGCCGGGCCTTGCCGGGCTGATGGACGGATCGGTCTCGACGCTGGCGCCGATCTTTGCCGCCGCCTTTGCCACGCATGACACCTGGCAGACGCTTCTGGTCGGGCTTGCCGCCTCGATCGGCGCCGGCATCTCGATGGGCTTCACCGAGGTGGCCTCCGACGACGGCAAGCTGTCGGGGCGCGGCTCGCCCATCAAGCGCGGCCTGACCGTCGGCATCATGACCACGCTCGGCGGCCTCGGCCACGCGCTGCCTTATCTCATCCCGCATTTCTGGACGGCAACGGCCGTTGCCGCCGTCGTGGTGTTCTTCGAATTGTGGGCCATCGCCTTCGTCCAGAACCGCTACATGCAGACGCCGTTCCTGCGCGCCGCCTTCCAGGTGGTTCTCGGCGGCGCCCTGGTGTTCGCGGCCGGCGTGCTGATCGGGAATGCTTGAAGTTTTTTCCTTCCCAACAAGGCAGGGCAATCGCATATGGTTTTGAGCTTCAGATAGCCGGCACGCCTTGATCGGCGTCATCCTCGGGCTTGTCCCGAGGATCTACCGGCCTCTCTGAACTGGTCGCGCTATATCCACGTGCGATGGCGGATCCTCGGGACAAGCCCGAGGATGACGACCTTGCGTTGGCCTTCGCCGATAAACCCAAATGCAATTGCCTACTCCACAAGGGAAAGGAAAGAGCCGCGCCTCTCGATCACCCGTTCACAGCCCGGCTGTCCGCCGGCGCGTCCTCGCGTTCGGTCAGTCCGTAGTCGCGCACCACATGCGCGATCCGCAATCGATAGCCGGCAAATATGCCGCCGCGTCCCGCCTGCTGCGCCTGCCGGTGCTCCTCGGTGTTGCGCCAGGCCTTCACCGCCTCCTCGTCGCGCCAGAACGACAGCGACAGCACCCGGTTCGGGTCGGCAAGGCTCTGGAAGCGCTCGATGGAGATGAAGCCGTCAATGCCGTCGAGCAGCGGGCGCAAATGAGCGGCTATGCCAAGATAAGCATCGCGCCTGCCTTCCGCCGGCTGCACCTCGAAGATGACGGCGATCACGGCAGCACCAGTTTCGCATGCGGGCCAGAGACGTGCTTCAGGAACATGCGGTCCTCCTTGACGATGAATCGTTCGCGGCGGGCGAATTCGTAGTTTGCCTTGCCGGCGGGGTCGGCGGCAAGCCGGGCGCGATAGGCTTCGTAGGCGGCCAGGCTTTCGATGTTGTAGGCGGCATAGGCTGTCGTCGCCGAGCCTTCATGCGGTGCGTAATAGCCGATCAGATCGGCGCCGCAGCGCGGAATGGCCTGGCCCCAGTTGCGGGCATATTCCTCGAACGCGGCCTTGCCGAACGGGTCGATCTCGTAGCGGATGAAGCAGGTGATGGTCATCTCGGTCTCCATGGGGTTTTGCATCGATGGTTCGAGCGGCGTCGAAGCGTCGCGCCGTCGGTTCTGCTAGTGAGGAAGGTCAATCCTGCCAGAAGGACTTCGCGCATTCGCGGCGCACATCCTGCCGGGTCAGGCCGATGTCGCGCAGCAGATGGTCGTCGATCTCGCGGAGGTCGCATCGCTGGCGATAGCGGTCATGCCAGCGGGTCAGCAGTCGCGACCGGATCCAGGTGACGACAGGAAACGATTGACGGCGGGGCAGCGGCGCGGGGGCGGAAGCGGTTCGTGCAGTCATCGTCTTCTCCTTGATCTGGTCGGAGAATAGTGATTATCTGACAAGAATGCTTCGATGAGGATCAAACCATGCGTGAAGGACCCGACATTGCCCGCATCGCCAGCCTGGTCGGCGATCCGGCCCGCGCCAACATGCTCTCCGCGCTGATGGGCGGTACCGCACTGACGGCAAGTGAACTGGCGCTGGAGGCCGGCGTATCGCTGCCGACAGCCTCCTCGCATCTGTCGAAACTGATGGAGGGCGGCCTGCTGACCTTGGCCAGCCAGGGACGGCACCGCTACTACGGGCTCGCCGGTCCGCAGGTGGCCGGCATGATCGAGGCGATAACAGGTGTTGCCGAGGCCGTTGGCCCCAAGCGCGTGCGGCCAGGCCCGCGCGACGCCGCAATGCGCGTGGCCCGCGTCTGCTACGACCATCTCGCCGGCGAACAGGCGGTGGCGATGCTCGATCGCCTTGTCGACAGGAACATCCTGCTGCGCGACGACAAGGAGATCAGGCTTGGTCCGTCGGCGGCGTCGCATTTCGCGGCGATAGGCATCGACGTCTACACCAAACCGCGCCGCCCGGTCTGCCGCGCCTGCCTCGACTGGAGCGTGCGGCGCTCGCACCTCGCCGGCACGCTCGGCGCCGCCATCCTCGACAAGATTCTTGCCGAGAAATGGGCGCGCCGCGAGAAGGACAGCCGCGCCGTGGTTTTCACGCCGCCCGGCAGGCAGGCCTTCGAAAAGGTGTTTCTGGGGTGAGCCGGCTCAGCTCCGCTTCAGCGCCTTGCCCTTTTTGAAGAAGTCCACCCACGGATCGGCTTCCGAAAGCAGCTTCAGCGTCGTCTTGCCGCCGATCGGGAAGGCGTTCGGCGCCAACCCGGCCTCGATCTCGGCCCAGGTCACCGGCATCGACACCGTCGCGCCCTTCTTGGCCCGTGACGAATAGGGCGCCACCGTCGTCGAGCCTCTGCCGTTGCGCAGATAGTCGACGAAGATTTTTCCGGTTCGCGCCTTCTTCGACAGCGTCGCCGTGTAGCGTTCGGGCGCGCCCTGCTCCAGCGCCCTGGCGAAATCATGGGCGAAGGCTTTCACCGCGTCCCAGTCCGCCGAGGGCTTCAGCGGCACCAGCACATGATAACCCTTGCCGCCCGAGGTCTTGACGAAGTTCGGCAGCGACAATTCGTCGAGCTTGCCCCTGATGTCGAGCGCGGCTTCGCGCACCGCCTTGACGTCGACGCCCTCGTCTGGGTCGAGATCGAAGATGATCTGGTCCGGCTGTTCGAGCTTGTCGATCGTGCAGCCCCAGATATGGATCTCGACGACGCCGTACTGCACCAGCGCCGCGATGCCGTCGAAATCCCGGACGAACAGGATCTCCTCGCCATCCGTCGGATCCTTCATCCTGGCGATCTTGTCGCTCATGCCGGCCGAAGCATGCTTCTGGAAGAAACGCGGCCCGCCGACGCCGTCGGGCGCGCGCACCAGGCTGAGCGGCCTGTTGACGACGAACGGCTCCATGCGCGGCCAGACCTGCGCGTAATGGTCGAGCAGGCCTTGCTTCGATATCTTCTCGTCGGGCCACAACAACTTGTCGGGATGGGAGAGTTTCACCGACGTCGTCATCCCGCTGGCCTTGCCGGCGCTGCCTGCCGCCGGCTTTGTCTTGGCCGGGCTCTGGCCTGTCGCCGCCTTGGGCTTTTCCTGCACGACTTCCTCCGCCGGCTTGTCCTCGCGCAGCCCCTGGAACGAGGCATGGCGTATTATACGGTCCGACGTCCAACTGCGAAACTCCACTTCGCCGACCAGTTCCGGCTTGACCCAGACCAGGCCCTTGCCCTTCGGCACGGCGGCATCGAAGGGCGAAGCCTTCGCTTCCAGCCGATCGAGCTTCTTCTTCAGATCGTTGGCGCCCGTTGTGGAAAAGCCTGTGCCGACACGGCCGGCATAGTGCAGGCCGCCGCCTTCGTAATAGCCCACCAGCAGCGAACGCAGGCCGCGTCCGGTCTTGTCCGACGGCAGGTAGCCGCCGATGACGAATTCCTGCCGCGCCGTGCATTTCGATTTCACCCATGTCGGGCCGCGCCCGCCGCGATAGGCCGCATCGGCACGTTTCGAGACGACGCCTTCCAGCCCCATGCGGCAGGCATGCTCCAGCATGATCTTGCCGGGTTCGGCGAAATGGTCGGAAAAACGCACCGCCGCGCTGTCCGACGTCTCGCCGAGCAGATCGAGCAGGGCCTGCTTGCGCCCGACCAGCGGCTCGCGCCGCAAATCCTTGCCGTCGAGCCGCATCAGGTCGAAGACATAGTAGAGGAAGCGGTTTGTCCGCTTGGCCGACAGATCCTGCTGCAGCAGCGCGAAGGACGACACGCCGCTGTCGGCCAGCACGACGATCTCGCCGTCGATAATGGCGTCGCTGCATTTCAGCCCGGCGAGTTGCGTTGCGATTTCCGTGCCGAACTTCTCTGTCCAGTCGAGGCCGGTGCGGGTCAACAGCCGCACCTCGGTGCCGGCTATCTGCGCCTGCATGCGGTAGCCGTCGAACTTCACCTCGTGCAGCCAGTCCTTGCCGGGCGGCGCGTCCCGCTCCAGCGTGGCGAGCTGCGGCTCGATGAAGTCGAGGCGCTTGCCGGCCTTCGTCTTGCCGCCCTTTTCAGCGGCCGGCTTGTCGGAATGCCAGACTTCGGGCTTCTTGCCCTTGGCCGCCTTGCCCTCGCCGACCTCATCGATCGTCAGGCCCGATTTCACCGACTTTGGCTCGTCCTTCAGGATATCCTCGCCGGGCCGGGCCGCGGCATCGTCGGACTTGATCAGCAGCCAGTTGTCGCGCTTTTCGCCCGGGCGCGGCCTCAGCCGCACCAGATGCCATAACCCATGCAGCTTGTGGCCCTTGAGCTCGAAATTGATATGGCCCTTCTTCATCGCCTTGGCCGGATCGCCCTCGGGGATCCAGGTGCCTTCGTCCCAGACGATGACCGAGCCGCCGCCATATTCGCCCTTCGGGATCGTCCCCTCGAACGGCGCATAGTCGATCGGATGGTCCTCGACATGCACGGCCAGCCGCTTCTCATGCGGGTCGAGGCTCGGACCGCGCGTCACCGCCCAGCTCCACAGCACGCCGCCATGTTCCAGCCGAAGGTCGTAATGCAGCCTTGTCGCCGCATGTTTGTGGATGACGAAGATGCCGCCCGTCCCGCCGCTCTTGCCGCGCGCCACCTTGCCGGCCGGCTCCGACGTTTTCTTGAAATCGCGCTTGGAATGATACTGTTCGAGCCCGGCCATGGATCCCAGGTCCTCAGGCCGATTTGCGTTTGGCCGCCGCGGCCTTCGGCCTGGCGCGCTTGGCTGCGGGCTTGGCCTTGGATGCGGAGGACGGCTTCGACGAACCGGAATCCGACAGGCTCTTCTTCAACGCGTCGAACAGATTGACGACATTGGAAGGCTTGGGCGCCGCCTTGGCCTTCGGTGCCTTGTGCCCCGCCTTCTTGGCGCGGATCAGTTCGAGCAGGGCGTCCTCGTATTTGTCCTCGAATTTCGAGGGATCGAACTTCGCTTTCTTCTTGTCGATGATGAGTTCGGCGAGGTCTGTCATCTCCTGGTCGGTCTTCACCGCCTTGATGTCGCCGAAGACGCTGTCGGGCTGGCGCACCGTATTGTCGTAGCGCAGCGTGGTCAGCACCATCCCTTTGCCGAGCGGCTCGATGACCACGGGACGCTCCCTGTTGTAGAGCACGATGCGCGCCAGCCCGGCCATTTTCTTGCCCGCCATGGCGTCGCGGATGACGGCAAAAGCCTCTTGCGAAACCGTGTCGGCCGGCGCGACATAGTAGGGCGTATCGAGATAGATCTGTTCGATCGAAGCCTTGTCGACAAAGCCGTCGAGGCTCATCGTGTGCGAGGATTCGATCTGCACCGCCTCGATCTCGTCTTCTTCTATGTGGACGAAATCGCCCTTGTCGATCTCGTAGCCCTTGATCTCGTCGCCGTCCTCGATCGGCTTGCCGGTCTCGGCGTCGACATAGATCCGCTTCACCGTATTGCCGGTCTTGCGGTTGAGGACGCGGAAGGAGACCTTTTCGGCATGGCTGACCACATTGGTCAGTTCGATGGCGCAGGTGACCAGCGAGAGCTTCAGATAGCCTTTCCAGGCCGGGCGCGGCGCCATGATGATTCCCCGTGAGAGAAAGATCAGTTGGAACGGGCGACCATCCCTATTGTTCCCAACCCATCATGCCGGGTCCGACGCGCTTGTCGCCGGACCCGGGCCAAGGCTCTTGTCTGGCCGCTTGCCTATTCGGCGGCCTGGAGGTTGATCTTGCTTTCCGCCATCTCGGTCAGCTTGCGATCCGTGGCCTGCTCTTCCTTGAGGTTCTTGGCCAGCACATTGGCGCAGTCGCTGCGGCCGAGCTGCTTGGCCCAGGCGATCAAGGTGCCGTAGCGCGTCATTTCATAGTGTTCGACAGCCTGGGCCGAGGCGATCAGCGCGGCGTCGAGAACATCCTTGTCGTCGACATCGCCGGTGACGTCGTCCGCCTCTTCGAGAATTCCGTCTATCGCCGGGCAATTGACCTGCCTGGCCTTCACGCCAAACAATTCGAATGTCTCCTCGACGCGTTCGATATGGCCCCTGGTCTGTTCGAGATGTTTTTCGAAGCCGGCCTTCAATTGCGGGTCGGTTGCCTTGTCGACCATCTTCGGCAGCGCCTTCTCAATCTGCTTCTCGGCATAATAGATGTCGCGCAGCGTGTGCACGAAGAGATCGTCCAGGGTTTTGATGTCCTTCGAAAAGAAGCCCATGATTTCAGCCTTTCCCTTGCTCTTGTCGTGTCGGGGGTTTCGGCCTGCCTGCGGCAGGACCTTGCGAGCCGGCGATGCCGGTCCTGTGGCTGAACGTGCGGTGCACGGCCCGGTTCCGGGGTGCTCTCCGCCGCCGGCAAGGAAATTCCAGGATCGACTCGAAAGCTGAAACAAAAGCGCGCCAAGGCGACATTCAAACGAAACATATGTGATGCAAAAGTCACACTGGCCGGAATGGCGACAAAAGGCGCGGAAACACCCCGAATCAGCCGCATTCCGGCCACGATCCGACGGGTTTTCGACCAGAAATTAACATCACGTTCACCGACTATTCACGCCTCGACGCTATCATCCCAGGCAATTCGGAAGGGACATCCGAAAACGGGACAGGGACAGGTAAAATGAACTTCCTCACGCATCTCATCGGCTATGCCGCCGCCATCCGCGAGTTCGTCGCGCCGACCTATCGGCCGGAGCGCTATTACATGCGCGGCCCCGGTCCGGCTTGCGCCCGTCGCGGCACGTCGCTGGGCGCGCACTGACATGACTTTCGAGTTCAGGCACAACAGCCGCATCTGCAGGCCGGGCACCGAAACCCGCGCCACGACCTACCGCGCCGAGCGTCCGGCTTTCGCCGACCGGCGGCGTGCGACATCGCCGCGTCTTTGATGCCGCCTTCGGCTGGCTTAGTGTCGTCGCACACGAGCAGCCGAGGCCAGTGTGACCGACCGTCCCAAGCCGCCTTCCGAACCCTTTGATGCAAGCCATCCGCTGATCGTTTTCGACGGCGTCTGCGTGTTCTGCTCGGGCTTCGTGCGCATGGTGGTCCGCCTCGACCGCAAGGCCCGTTTCCGCTTCGCCACCGCGCAATCGCAGCTCGGCGAGGCCCTGTTCCGCAAATACGACCTGCCGACCGACAGCTACGAAACCAACCTCGCTTTGGTCGGCGGCGTTCCGTTCATCCGCCTCGACAGTTTTGTCGCCGTGATGGCCGAGCTTGGCTGGCCGTGGCGGGTGGCCAGGGTCCTGTTGCTGCTGCCGCGCCCGCTGCGCGACTGGCTCTACGATCGCATCGCGAAAAATCGTCACGCGCTGTTCGGCAGGAAGGACAGTTGCGACGTCCCGCCGGCCGGGCTGCGGGACCGGTTGATCGGCTAGGAGCAATTTGGGGGCAGGCGCGTGAAGCTTCTCATTGTCGGCGGCTACGGCACTTTCGGCGGACGCATCGTCCAACTGCTGGAGAATGAGCCTCGGCTGACGATCATGGTCGCCGGCCGCTCGCTGGCCAGCGCGCAAGCCTGGTGCGCGAAGCGGGGTCCGGTCGCCGCGCGTCTGGTGCCGGCGGTGTTCGACCGCAATGGCGATCTCGCCGCCCAGCTGGCATCGCTGCGCCCCGACACGCTGGTCGATGCCAGCGGCCCGTTCCAGGCCTATGGCGAGGGACGCTATCGCCTGGTCGAAGTCTGTGTCGGCCGTGGCGTCAACTATCTCGATCTTGCCGACGGTTCGGATTTCGTCGCCGGCATCCCGGCCTTCGATGACGCCGCCGGACGGGCAGGCCTGTTCGTGCTGTCCGGCGTCTCCAGCTTCCCGGTGCTGACGGCGGCTGTGGTGCGCCGGCTGTCGTCCGGCATGGCACGGGTCGATACGATCACCGGCGGCATCGCGCCGTCGCCCTATGCCGGCGTCGGCGAGAACGTCATCCGCGCCATCGCCGGCTATTCCGGCCAGCCGGTGGCGCTGCTACGCGGCGGTCGCAAGGCGCTGGGCCATCCGCTGACCGAGCAGATGCGCGCCACCATAGCGCCGCCCGGGCGGGTGCCGCTGAGGAATACGCTGTTCTCGCTGGTCGACGTGCCGGACCTGCGCACGCTCGGCGATTTATGGCCGCAGGCCAAGACCGTCTGGATGGGCGCCGGCCCGGTTCCCGAAATCCTGCATCGCGCCCTGATCTGCCTTGCCTGGCTGGTGCGCATCAGGCTGGTCCGCTCGCTGTCGCCACTCGCCCCGCTGATGCATTGGGCGACCAACCGCCTGCGCTGGGGCGAGCATCGCGGCGGCATGTTCGTGGCCGTCGAGGGGACGGACCAGGCCGGAAGGCAGCTCAAGCGCTCCTGGCATCTGCTGGCGGAAGGCGATGACGGGCCGCTGATCCCGTCAATGGCTGTCGAGGCGCTGGTGCGCAAGACGCTCGACGGCCATGCGCCGGCGCCCGGGGCAAGAGCCGCGGTGAACGATCTCGAGCTTGCCGACTACGAGGCGCTGTTCGCCGGCAGGACGATCCATCCCGGCTTTCGCGACGACAGCGGCGGCACGGACCGACCGCTCTATGCCGACCTGCTCGGCGATGCCTGGCAAGGCTTGCCCGATGAGATCCGCGCCATGCATGACCACGCGAAAGCCGCTGAAGGCCGTGGCAGCGTCGAGCGCGGGCGGAATATTATTAGCCGGCTGGCGGCATGGCTGGTCGGGTTCCCCGAGGCCGCGGCGGACATCCCGGTTCGTGTCCGTTTCGATGCCGATGCGCAGCGCGAAACCTGGACGCGGACATTCGGCGCGCACAGCTTTTCCAGCCGGCAGTTTAAGGGGCAGGGGCGCAGCGGGCGCCTGCTATGCGAGCACTTCGGCCTGTTGACCTTCGCCATGGCGCTGGCGACCGAGGACGGCAGGCTGAAGCTCGTCCTGCGGCGCTGGAGCCTGCTCGGCCTGCCATTGCCGATGTGGCTCTGCCCGCGCTCGACCTCCTTCGAGACCGTCGAGGACGGGAAATTCCGCTTCCATGTCTAGATATCGCACCCGTTTACCGGCCTGGTCGTGCGCTATCGCGGCTGGCTGGAGCCTGTGGGCTCGCACGGCTCGAGCGAGATCGTCTCGCCCGCCGTCCTGCCTAATTCCAGGCAGCCCTGAACCGTGCACAGCGTCCAGCCGTCCCCGGTGGCGCCGGAGGCGGCGAGGACGAGACGCGGCTGCGGCCCGACCCTGGGCGCATAGGCCCACCAGCCATCGCGCAGCATGGCGCCTTCGGGAGGTTCCATGCCGGCGCCCGAGCCCTTGATGCGGGCCTCGATCACCCGCAGGCCGGACGGCGTCACCCTCCAGTCCTCCTCCCAACGTGTCCGCTCGACCGAATGCGTCCAGGACAGGGTGAAGGCGGCGACAGTCAGCGTCACCGTCTTGCCGGCGGCGAATATGCACAGGCTCATGCGGCGATCTGTGCTTGCCGTGCCCGCCAGACATGCCAGCCGATCCAGGCCAGCGCCAGCACCCAGCCCGCTTCGTCGGTCAGCGGCAGCGCCGCGACCAGGAGCACGCCGGCGCCGAAGGCGACGAGCCGTTCCCACCAGGCCATGCGCGCGGCAAGGAAGCCCACCGCCGCCGCCCCCCACAACACGATGCCCATGCACGCCTTGACGACGATATAGCCGACCTCGACGGGATAGCCGAACTGGGCGGCGATCGGCCCGGCATCCTGCAGCATCAGCGCCGGCGTATAGACCGCCATGAACGGCACCACGAAGCCGGCAATGGCGAGCTTGGTCGCCTGGATACCGATCTTGAGCCCGCTCTCCTTGGCCATCGGCGCGGCGGCGAAAGCGGCCAGCGCCACCGGTGGCGTCAGGTCGGCCATGATGCCGAAATAGAAGACGAACATATGGCTGACGATCAGCGGCACGCCGAGTTCCAGCAGCGCCGGCCCGGCCAGCGACGAGGTGATGATGTAGTTTGGAATGGTCGGGATGCCCATGCCCAGCACCAGGCAGGTCAGCATGGTCAGCACCAGCGACAGGAACAGGTTGTCCTCGCCGATCGAGATGATCCAGCCGATGAAGGTCGAGGCGATGCCGGTCAGCGTCAGCGTGCCGATGACGATGCCGACGATGGCGCAGGCGATGCCGACCGGCAGCGCGTTCTTGGCGCCCTCGGCCAGCGAATCGACGCAGATGCGCAGCGTCTCGCGCCCGCCCCTGAAGGCAAGGCAGGCCACGACCAGCCCCGCGATGACGAGGCCGAGTATGTTGACGCCGAACTTCATGAACGAGGCGGCGGCGAGCCCCAGCGCGATCCAGAAGACGATGCGGAACGCCAGCGGCCCGATCAGCGCCGCAAGCGGCGTGCCGAGGATCAGGACGATGGTCAGCGCCAGGCCCATCGTGCCGGCGAAGACCGGCGTATAGCCGGCGAACAACAGGTAGATCAGCGCTGCCAGCGGCAGCACCAGCGGCCAGTGTTGCCGCACCGCCTCCCACGGGTTTGGCAGGTCGGCCTTGGCCATGCCGCGCAGGCCGGCCTTGCCGGCCTCGAGATGCACCTGCCAGAAGCAGGCGCCGAAATAGAGCAGCGCCGGGATGATCGCCGCCTTGACCACGGCGGCATAGGGAATGTTCAGCGTCTCGGCCATTATGAAGGCGACCGCGCCCATCACCGGCGGCATGATCTGGCCGCCCATGGACGAGGTCGCCTCGACGGCGCCGGCAAACGCCGAGCGGAAGCCGAAGCGTTTCATCAGCGGAATGGTGAACTGGCCGCTCGCCACCACATTGGCGACGCCCGAACCGGAGATCGTGCCCATCAGCGCCGAAGACAGGACGCAGACCTGCGCCGGGCCGCCGCGCCAGGAGCCGACGAGGCCAAGGGCGAAATCGTTGAACAGCGCGATCATGCCGGCGCGTTCGAGGAAGGCGGCGAAGACCACGAAGATGAAGATGTAGGCCGCCGAGACATAGATCGGCGTGCCGTAAATGCCTTCGGTGCCGTAGGCGAAAGTGTCGACGAGCTGGGCAAAATCATAGCCGCGATGGATGAAGGGCGGCGGCAGATGGTTGCCGACGAAACAATAGGCGAGGAAGATGAAGGCGATCACCGCCAGCGGCAGCCCCATCAGCCGCCTCGCCGCCTCGAAGACCAGCACTACCAGCACGGCGCCGACGATCAGGTCGGGCGTGGTCGGGAAGCCGGAGCGCCGGATGAGGTCGGCATAGAACACCCAGTTGTAGAGGCCCGTGCCGAAGCCGAGCAGGCCGAGTGTCCAGAACGCCACCTTGGCAGGCAGGCTGGTGGCGCGCAGGTTGGCGATCAGCGCGAAGCCGAGCAGCAGCAGGAAGCCGACATGCATGGCCCGCACCACCTGGCTCGGAATGCTGCCATAGGCGGCGATGTAGATCTGGAAGGTGGAAAAGGCGACGGCGATGGCGAAGGCCGCCTTGCCGGCGATGCCGTCGCCGAAGCCCGGCGGCAGCCCTTCGACCTGTTCTTCGGCAGGCGCGGGATGGAAGGATTTGCCGTCGGTTGCGGTTCCAGACGTCATGTGGCTCATCCGGCGCACTCCAGGGCGGGTGAATTGCAGTGCGGGACGGCACCTGGCGAAGACATGTCCGGTTGCCGCGCCCTTACTTCAGCAGACCCTTTTCCCTGTAATAGCGTTCTGCGCCCGGATGCAGCGGTACCGGCATGCCGTCGAGGGCCTTGGCCGGATCGATCGCCTTGGCGGCGGCGTGAGCGGCGGCGAGCTGGTCGAGATGGTCGAACATCTGCCTGGTCATCTGGTAGGCGGTCTCGTCGGAGACATCGGCGCGGGTGATGAGGAAATTGCCGACGGCGGCGGTCGCGACATCCTCGCTCTGGCCTTCATAGGTGCCCTTGGGAATGACCACTGAAATATAGGGCGAGCCGATCTTGGCGACGTCCTCGGCCGGCACCGCCACGACGTTGATCGGCAAAGAGGTGGCGAGGTCGCGGATCGAGGCGACGCCCAGGCCCGCCGACTGCAGCGTGGCGTCGAGCTGGCGGTTCTTGATCAGCTCGACCGATTCGGCGAAGGGCAGGTATTCGACACGGCCGAGATCCTCGTATTTCAGCCCTGCGGCGGCGAAGATGGCGCGCGCGTTGAGCTCGGTGCCGGAGGCCGGCGCGCCGACCGACAGGCTCTTGCCCTTGAGGTCTGCCAGCGTCTTGATGCCTGAGTCCTGGCTGGCGACGATCTGGATGTAATTGGGATAGATGGCGGCGATGCCACGCAACTTGTCGAGCTTTCCGGGGAAGCCGGCCTCGGCATTGCCTTCGGCGGCCAGCTTGACGGAATCGCCGAGCGCGAACGCGATCTCACCCTTGCCTTGCTGCAACAGATTGAGGTTCTCGACCGACGCCTTGGTCGCCTGCACCTGGGTGCGGGCGCCTTCGATGCCCTTGCCGTAGATTTCAGACAAAGCCACGCCAAGCGGATAATAGACGCCCGAAGTTCCGCCGGTCAGCACATTGATGAATTCCTGCGCGGTGGCCGATACCGCGCCAAGGCCAAGAGAAAGCGCTATCGCACCGGCAGCAACAAATTTCGTCCTGAAATTCAACATCTGGTTTTCCTCCCTGAAATATTGGCCGCATCGCCTCCCTGATACGAACCGAGGCGAGTTTAGACAGCGCAAGCGAAATGCCAACCCGCAATTCCCCGCCTTAGACGAATGGTTGAGTGCTCGCCGAACACATGCCCGCTTGCGCAAGGCGCGTTGGCGGCAGAAAAGTTTTCCGCAACCTGTCGAAATCCGTCGCCGCCGCGCGACATACGTCCGGCCCCGCAAGGACGCGGCCTTCGAACCACGGGAGAAAACCCATGCGATACATGATCATGATCTACGCCAACGAAGCCGCGCTGGCGAACGTGCCGGCCGAGGCACGGGTTCAGATGAGTGCGGCCTATGGCGCCTATACCGAGGCGCTGAAGAAATCCGGCACCTGGCTGGCCGGTGACCGGCTGCGTCCGAGCCAGGCGACCACCTCGGTGCGGATCGCCGACGGTAAGACCAACGTCATCGACGGTCCCTATGCCGACACCAAGGAGCAGCTTGCCGGCTTCTACATGATCGAGGCGGCCGACATCGACACCGCCATTGAATGGGCGGCCCGCTGTCCGGCGGCCAGCACCGGAACGGTCGAGTTGCGGCCGATCTGGGAAATGGACGAGTACATGCCCAAGAGCTGATGGACACCCGGCCGGAAATCGCCAGGGCGGCCGCGGAGGCCGCCGCCCGACAAAGCTATGGCAAGTTGGTCGCCTGGCTGGCGGCGCGCACGCGCGACGTCGCCGGCGCAGAGGATGCGCTGGCCGATGCCTTCGCGGCGGCGCTGGAGCGCTGGCCGCGCACCGGCGTGCCGGAAAAGCCGGAAGCCTGGCTGCTCGCGGTGGCAAGGCGGCGGCGGGTCGATGCGGTGCGGCGGCGGCTCACCAGCGAAGCCGGCCGCGACCATCTCAAGCTGATTGCCGAGGAGGCGGAGGCGCGCATGACCGACGAGGACCTGCCTGACGAACGCTTGCGGCTGATGTTCGCCTGCGCCCATCCGGCGATTGAGGCCGGCGTGCGGGCGCCGCTGATCCTGCAGACCATCCTGGGCTTCGATGCGGCGACCATCGCGTCCGCCTTCCTGGTCTCGCCGGCCACGATTGGCCAGCGGCTGGTGCGCGCCAAGAACCGCATCCGCGAGACCGGCATCCCGTTCCGCGTGCCGGAGCGGGCCGAACTCGGCGAACGGCTGGACGCGGTGCTGGAGGCGATCTACGCCGCCTTCGCCGAAGGCTGGACCGACCCCGCCGGCACCGAGACGCGGCGCCGCAACCTCGCCACCGAAGGCATCTGGCTCGGCCGGCTGGTGGCGTCATTGCTGCCGGAAGAGCCGGAAGCGCTGGGCTTGCTGTCGCTGATGCTGTTCGCCGAGGCGCGTCGCGCCGCGCGTCGCGACACGGCCGGAGAGTATGTGCCGCTCGCCGAGCAGGACCATGCGCTGTGGGATCACGCCCTGGTCGACGAGGCCGAAACCCTGCTCGGCCGTGCCGCCACCATGGGCGCTATCGGCCGTTATCAGCTCGAGGCGGCGGTCCAGTCGGCGCATGTGGCGCGACGGCTGAGCGGCCGCACCGACTGGGCGGCGATCCGCGCGCTCTACGAAGCGTTGTTTTCGATCGCCGGGTCGCCGGTCGTGGCGATCAACCGCGCGGTGGCGATCGCCGAGACCGAGGGCGCGGTGGCGGGGCTGGCGGCCCTCTACGTGCTGGGCGACGACAAGCGGCTCAATGACTATCAGCCCTATTGGGCCGCGCGGGCCGGCCTGCTGGCCAGGCTCGGCCAGGCACCACAGGCGCTGGAAGCCTATGACCGGGCGATCGGCCTCGAGCGCGATCCGGCGGTGCGCCGTTTCCTGCAGGCAAAACGCGCCGCGCTCATGCATTGAGGCTGCGGACGCTGCAAGGCCTATCGGGCGGTCAGGCCGGCCACATCTCGTGCGAGGTGTTGAGCGTCTTCATCAGCGGATGCGCGCGCAACCGCGCCCACAGGCGTTCGATATCGGGCCAGGCCGCCCGGGCCTTGTCGATGTCGGGATACCAGGCCACCAGCATGACGAGATAGATATCCGCCAGCGACATCCGATCGCCGGCCAGCCAGTCGCGGCCGCGCAACGCGGCATCGACGACGGCAAAACCGCGATCCATCTCGGCGACCGCCGCCTGTTTCACCGCCTTCGTGCCCTCGGCGTCGGCGGTGTAGCGATAGGCATAGTAGAACCGCAGCACCGCCGGATAGAGCACCGACGACATGAAGGCCATCCAGCGCAGGAATTCCGCGCGCGCCGGCGCGTCCACCGCCGGCGCCAGGCCGGCTTGCGGGTGGCGCTCGGCGAGCAGGATGCAGATCGCCGCCGATTCGGTGATCGAGCGCCCGTCCGGCAAGGTCAGCACCGGCACCTGGTTCAGCGGACTTATGGCGAGGAAGGCCGGATCAGGCTGGTCGGTCTTCGGCACGTCGAAATGTTCGAATGGCACTTGCGCCAGCGCCAGCGCTGCCTCGACGACAAAGCCGCCGCTGCCCGGACGTGTGTAGAGCTTGTACATGAAATCCTCCCCCGGCCCGTCTTTTCGCGGGACCGGGGCGATATGGCCCGGAAGCAGGGTTCGGCTCAAGCCGGACGCCAGTGGCCACGGAAGGATTTTTCAGCGGGCCAGCGAAGAGACCACCGAAGGTCCGAGCTAGGCCCCCAGCCCTTCGAACAGGATGGTAGACAGATAGCGTTCGGCGAAGTCGGGGATGACCACGACAAGGGTCTTGCCCTTGTTCTCGGGCCGCGAACCGACGACGATCGCCGCCTGCAGGGCCGCGCCAGACGAGATGCCGACCGGCACGCCCTCGAGCCGGGCAACGAGGCGCGCATTGGCGACGGAATCCTCGTTCGAGACCTTGACGATCTCATCATAGATCGTGGTGTCGAGGATCTTGGGCGCGAAGCCGGCGCCGAGGCCCTGGATCTTGTGCGGGCCGGGCTGGCCGCCAGACAGAACCGGCGAGGCATCCGGCTCCACGGCCACGATCTGCAGCGAGGGTTTGCGCTTCTTCAGGACCTGGCCGACGCCGGTGATGGTGCCGCCGGTGCCGATGCCGGCGACGAAGATATCGATCTCGCCCTGCGTGTCGTTCCAGATTTCCTCGGCGGTGGTCTGCCGGTGTATTTCGGGGTTGGCGGGGTTTTCGAACTGCTGCGGAATGATGGCGTTGGGGATCGTCGCGGCCAGTTCGTCGGCCTTGGCGATGGCGCCCTTCATGCCTTTCGGCCCTTCGGTCAGCACCAGCTCGGCGCCGAGCAGCGCCAGCATCTTGCGGCGCTCGACCGACATCGTCTCCGGCATGGTCAGGATCAGCTTGTAGCCCTTGGCGGCGGCGGCGAAGGCAAGCGCGATGCCGGTGTTGCCCGATGTCGGTTCGATCAGCGTGGTCTTGCCGGGCGCGATCTTGCCGGCTGCCTCGAGCGTCTCGATCATCGCCACGCCGATGCGGTCCTTGACCGAGGCGATCGGATTGAAGAATTCGAGCTTGGCGACCAGGTTGGCGACGACGCCCTTCTCCTTGGCGAATTTGTCGAGCCGCACCAGGGGCGTGTCGCCGATCGTGTCGGTGATGGACGTGTAGACGCGGCCGCGGCCGGGGACGCGGGCAGGATTGGCGGATTTGGTCATTGGTTTCGCTCCCAGGATTTCAGGCAAGAGACTATTTCAGGCAAGGGAAGTATCGCAGACAAGGGAAGTATCGCAGGCAAGTGGCGTTCCAGCCGGCACGATAAGGTCTTCAGCCGCGCAAGATAGGCTGTCGGCAAGAAATATCCGAGTAGGGACCGTGCTGAAAACCCGTTTGCTCCGGAAAAGCGTTTCCCGAAACAAATCGTTTGCGGAACGGTTTGGCGCGAAGCGCTACTGGCGGGCGGCGATCGCCGCAGCAGCGCCGACCATGAAGGTGGCGGCGGTGCGGTTCAAAAGCTTGAGCGCACGCGGGGATTTCAGGAACCAGCGCGCCTTGGCGGCGAGCGCCAGATAGGGCACCAGCACGACGAACAGGACGACGACCGTGAGCGCGGCCAGGATGCCGTAGTCGGCAAGCGTGATGGTCTTCAGGTCGACGATGGTCGGCGTGATCGCGAGATAGAAGATCATCGTCTTCGGGTTGCCGAGCGTCACGGTCAGGCCGGCGAGGAAGCTCGACAGCAGCCCGCCCTTGCCTTTCCTGGCCTCGACCGTCTCGGGCGTGATGCCGGCGGTCCAGAACCGCCAGCCGAGGAAGGCGAGATAGGCGACGCCGGCCCATTTGATGGCCAGGAACATCATGCCGAACTCTTGCGCGACGAAGGCAAGGCCGAGCACCACGGCGGTCAGATAGGTGAGGTCACCCAGCATCAGGCCAAACGACATGGCGAGCGACGAGCGAAAGCCCGAGCCCAGCGCCCGCGCCACGAGTGCGGTGACGCCGGGGCCGGGAATGGCGGCGGCGATGCCGAGAGCGGCGCTGTAGGCGAGAAAGCCGGTGAGGGTCATGGTGCGGCGTCCAAGGGTGGTTACGCCTTTGTCGCACGACACACCCTGCGGGAGAACGCCCTGAGCGCAAAATTCGCTTGCGCCAGGCACCAATGGCCCGTTCGCGAGGACGGATCAGGAGCGGCCGCCGCCATAAGTCACGCGCCAGATCGTGCCGTTGCCGTCCTCGGTCACGATCAAGGATCCGTCGCCGGCCACCGCAACGCCCACCGGCCGGCCCCAGACCTCGCCATTGGAAACGACGAAGCCGGTCATGAAATCCTCGTATTCGCCGGTCGGCTTGCCGTCCTTGAACTTGAGCCGCACCACCTTGTAGCCGGTCCGGTTGCCGCGGTTCCACGAACCGTGCAGGGCGACAAAGGCATCGCCGCGATATTCCTTGGGAAAGCCGGTGTCGGCGGGCAAGTCCTTGCCGTCGTAGAAGGCGATGTTGAGCGGCGCCGAATGCGCCTGCATCAGCACGTCGGGAATGGTGACCTTGCCGGCGAGGTCCGGCCGCTCGCCCTTGTGACGCGGGTCCTCGTTGTTGCCGATGTAATACCAGGGCCAGCCATAGAAGGCGCCTTCCCTGACCGACGTCGCGTATTCGGCCGGCACATTGTCGCCAAGTGCATCGCGCTCGTTGACGACGCACCACAGCGCGCCGGTCGCCGGCTGGATCGTCATGCCCGAACAATTGCGCAGGCCGGTGGCGACGATGCGGCCGTTCTTGCCGTCCGGGTCGAAGGCCCTGACGTCGGCGCGGCCTTCCTCGGAGCCCCAGGCCGCGCCGAGCGGCTGCGATTTCGCCCAGGCCTCGAGGCCACCCTCCGGTGCCTTGCCCATGCTCTCCGCGACGTTCGAGCCGGAGCCGACCGACAAATAGAGCGTCTGGCCGTCGGGCGAAAAGGCAATGTCGCGCGTCCAGTGATGGTTCGCCGGAATGTTGTCGACGATGGTTTCACGCTCGCCTGATGCCTTCAGGTCGCCGCCGCGATAGGGGAAGCGCACGATGCTGTCGCTGTTGGCGACATAGACCCATTTCGGGTCGTCGCCCGGGGGATAGAAGGCAATGCCGTAGGGCTGGTTGAGACCGCCGGCGAAGATGCCTTTCCCGGCCGGTTTCGCGCCGCCTTCTGTCAGGCGATAAACACGGATCTGGTTGGCCTCGCTGTCGGCGACGAACAGGTCGCCGTTCGGCGCCACCCGCACGACGCGCGGATTGTCGATCCCTGAAGCGACCAGCTCGGCCGTAAAGCCCGGCGGCAGATGCGGCTTTGCATCGCTCGGCATGTCCGCGACACCGGCGCTGTTCGAGGCCGATTTGGTGACGTAGGGCTTCGGCAGGTCTGCCGGCTCGATCAGCCGGCGCACGCCCGGCCTGTCGGCGCGCCAGTCACCGAAGGCGGCCGGACCTTTCAGCACCGGCTGCTGGTCGGCCGCCAGGGCGCAGCCGGCAATGACGAGGCTGACCGGGATGGCGGCCATCGAGACAAGTCGGATCATGGGAGACCTCCGCATCGTGCCGCAAACCGATTGCCGCTTAGAGCAATTCCAGGAAAAGTGCGTAGCGGTTTTCCCGGGAGAAGCGTGTAGCGCTTCCCCTTGGGAATTGCGTAAAACAAAGAGTTGGAGCGGGCCTGCGATTCTACCAAACGCTGAACCGCTCTAGAGCGGCAACGGCCAATCGTGGCCGATGGTTCCATGCCACATGTAGGGGTGAAGCGACGGCAGAGCGGCCGTCAGGTCTCGGTGGCGTCGAGGTCGCTGTCCAGGCGCTTTTCCAGCTCGACGAGATCGGCCGGCAGAGGCAGGCCCATGGCGCGCATTTCGCGCAGTTTCTCGCGCAACTGCTCCTGCACCTCGCGCACGTCCTCCGGCTGGTTGACCATCTCCTCCAGCAGCAGGCCGATCTGGGCCTTGAACGATTCCAGCGCCATTCTTTTTCTCCTTGCCGCCTGTTGTTTCGATCGGGGCCCGCCCTGGAAAGCGTCATCCTCGGGCTTGTCCCGAGGATCTGCCAACGCATCCAAGTCAGCTAAGCTGTTTCCGTCCTCATCTTCGCCATACCCAAATACCGCGATGCAGCAGATCCTCGGGACAAGCCCGAGGATGACGGCTTTCGGAGGCATTCGCGGTAGGCTTTCGACGTGGAAACCAAAGCAATTCCTCAGATCTCCTACCTTAACATGCGCGATATCAGCTGCGCCGTATAATCCACCATCGGCACGATGCGGGCATAGTTCAGCCTTGTCGGGCCGATGACGCCGAGCGCACCGACGACGCGGGCATCCTTGTCGCGATAGGGCGCCACCACGAGCGACGAGCCTGACAGCGAGAACAGCTTGTTCTCCGAGCCGATGAAGATGCGCACGCCCGATCCCTGCTCGGCGAGGTCGAGCAGCTGGATCAGCCCGTCCTGCGTCTCCATGTCCTCGAAGAGATGCCGCAAAAGTTCGATATCGGCCTGGGCGGTGACGTTTTCCAGCAGATTGGCGCGGCCGCGCACGATGAGCCGTGCCGGCAGGCCGCTTTCGGCGCCCGCCCACACCGCCAGTCCCTTCTCGACGAGGTCCTGCGACAGCGTGTCGAGGGCAGCGCGTGTCTCTTCCTTGATGCGGGCGATCTCGGTGCGCGCCTCGGCCAGTGTGCGGCCCCTGATATGGGCGTTGAGGAAGTTCGACGCCTCGTGCAGTTGCGAGACGGTGATGCCGGCGGGCAGGTCGACGACGCGGTTCTCGACGTCGCCGTTCTGCGACACCAGCACGGCCAGCGCCTTGGTCGGCTCCAACTGGATGAACTCGATATGCTTCAGCGCCACCTCGTTCTTGGCCGCCAGCACCAGGCCGGCGCCGCGCGACATGCCCGACAGCATCTGGCTGGCCTCGGTCAGCATGTGCTCCAGCGTCGCGCCCGAGCCCGACGCCCGCACCTGCGCCTCGATGGCGCGGCGCTCCTCGTCGGAGAGGTCGCCAAGCTCCATGAAGGCGTCGACGAAGAAGCGCAGCCCGGCCTGCGTCGGCAGCCGCCCCGCCGAGATGTGCGGCGCATAGATCAGCCCGAGATGCTCGAGGTCGCTCATCACGTTGCGAATGGTGGCCGGCGACAGCGAGGAGGGCAGGATGCGCGACAGGCTGCGCGAGCCCACGGGCTCGCCGTCCCTCAGATAGGAATCGACGATGCGCCGGAAGATGTCGCGTGAGCGCATGTCGAGTGATTGAAGTGCAAGCGACTGCGAACCGGGATCGATTGCCTTGGTCATTCGGCCAAAAACCTCCTCGTTCAGGATATAGACTCCCACACGCCTGGCGCAACCCGGTGTCTGTGCCGGCTCACCCCTGGCGGTCGTGGCGGCCGCCCGGTCCGTTTTCCTTTGCGCACCGCCCCCCTTGCGTCTAAAAGCCGGCCACGATTTCAAAACCCGACAGAAAGCAGGCCGAATGCGCCCCTCCAAACGCCAATTCGACGAAATGCGCGCCATCTCCTTCGAGCGCGGCGTCTCCAAGCATGCCGAAGGCTCGTGCCTGGTGAAGTTCGGCGACACGCATGTCCTGTGTACCGCGAGCCTCGAGGAGAAGGTTCCAGGCTGGATGCGCAATTCCGGCAAGGGCTGGGTCACGGCCGAATACGGCATGCTGCCGCGCTCGACCGGCGAGCGCATGCGCCGCGAGGCGTCCGCCGGCAAGCAGGGCGGCCGCACGCTGGAAATCCAGCGCCTGATCGGCCGCTCGCTGCGCGCCGTGGTCGATCTGCAGGCGCTGGGCGAACAGCAGATCACCGTCGACTGCGACGTCATCCAGGCCGATGGCGGCACCCGCACCGCCTCGATCACCGGCGGCTGGGTGGCCCTCTACGACTGCCTGCGCTGGATGGAAGCCCGCCAGATGGCCAGCGTTTCGAAAGTGCTGAAGGACCATGTCGCGGCGATTTCCTGCGGCATCCATGACGGCCAGCCGGTCATCGACCTCGACTATCTCGAAGATTCCGCCGCCGGCACCGACGCCAATTTCGTCATGACCGGCAAGGGCGGCATCGTCGAGATCCAGGGCACCGCCGAGGGCGAGCCGTTTTCGGAGGCGCAGTTCGCCGAGCTGATGGGCCTGGCCAAGAAGGGCATTTCCCGCCTGGTGAGTTTGCAGCAGATGGCGGTGGCCTGATTTCTATATGCTGAGCTTGAGCCCCCCTCTCTGGCCTGCCGGCCATCTCCCCCTCAAGGGGGGAGATTGGATGTCACGATGGCTTTCGCCAATCTCCGATGTTGCAAAGCGGGTGGCAGCCTCAAAGCTGCTGATCTCCCCCCTTGAGGGGGAGATGGCCGGCAGGGCAGAGAGGGGGGCCTCGTGATACCCTCCGCCGTCCTGGAATCCGCCCTCTACGTCACCGACCTCACCGCAGCCGAAGCCTTCTACACCGACATAATCGGCCTCACTCTCCTCGGAAAGGTCGAAGGCCGCCATCTCTTCTTCCGTTGCGGCCCCGGCGTGCTGCTCATCTTCAACGCCGAGGCGACCAAAATCCCGCCGGCGCCCGACGCCCGGCTGAAAGTGCCGCCGCATGGCACGGTTGGCGAAGGCCATCTCTGCTTTGCAGCAACCGCCGACGAACTCACCGGCTGGAAAGCGCTTCTGGAGGCAAAAAACATTGCCATCGAAAGCGAATTCGAATGGCCGCAAGGCGGTCGTTCGCTCTATATACGCGACCCCTCGGGCAATTCCATCGAGTTCGCCGAGCCGAGAATCTGGGGCCTTTGATGCATACACTTGATGGCAAGAAAATAGTCGTCGCCAGCCACAATGAAGGCAAGCTGCGCGAATTCGCCGACCTGATGGGCCCGTTCGGCTTCGAGGCCAAATCGGCCAAGGCGTACGGCTTGCCGGAACCCGACGAAACCGGCACCACCTTCGAGGAGAACGCCTACATCAAGGCCTTCGCCGCCGCCAAGGCGACCGGCCTGCCGGCGCTGTCTGACGATTCGGGCCTGTGCGTCGACGCGCTCGACGGCGCGCCCGGCGTCTACACCGCCAACTGGGCCGAAACGCCAGACGGAAGCAGGGATTTCGCCATGGCCATGCAGCGCACCGAAGTGGCGATGCAAGAGGTTGGCGCGGCCACGCCCGAGCAGCGCACGGGCCGCTTCGTCGCCGTCATCTGCCTGGCTTTTCCCGACGGCGAGGCCGAATATTATCGCGGCGAGGCGGAAGGCACGCTGGTCTGGCCGCCGCGCGGCGAACTCGGCTTCGGCTACGATCCGGTGTTCCTGCCCAACGGTTTCGAAAAGACCTTCGGCGAGATGAGCGCCGAGGAAAAACATGGCTGGAAGCCCGGCCAGGCGACGGCGCTGTCGCACCGCGCCCGCGCTTTCCAGAAGTTCGCCCAGGCTCGGCTGGGTTTGGGCACATCCGGGTCGGCATGATCGGGCCTGGCACAATCATGCCGCTCGACCGCAGCCCCGGCTTCGGCGTCTATGTGCATTGGCCGTTCTGCGCGGCCAAGTGCCCCTATTGCGACTTCAACAGCCATGTCCGCCACCAGCCGGTCGATCAGGAGCGCTTTGCCGCCGCCTTCGAGGCCGAACTGGCGACGATGCGCCAGCGCACCGGGCCGCGCGAGGTGACCAGCATCTTCCTGGGCGGCGGCACGCCGTCGCTGATGAAGCCGCAGACCGTGGCCAGGGTCCTGGACGCGGTGGCCAAGAATTGGACCGTCCCCGACGGCATCGAAGTCACGCTGGAGGCCAATCCGTCCTCGGTCGAGGCGGAGCGCTTTCGCGGCTACCGCGCGGCAGGCGTCAACCGGGTGTCACTCGGCGTCCAGGCGCTGAACGACAAGGATCTGCGTTTCCTCGGACGGCTGCACAATGTCGAGGAGGCGCTGCACGCCATCGGGCTCGCGCGGGAAATATTCCCCAGGCTCTCCTTCGACCTGATCTATGCGCGGCCCGGCCAGACGCCGCAGGATTGGCAGGCGGAACTCGAACAGGCGATCGGCCACGCCGCCGACCATCTGTCGCTTTACCAGCTCACCATCGAGGAAGGCACGCCCTTCCACGCACTGCACGCGGCCAAGAAATTCATCATCCCCGACAACGACCACGCCGCCGATCTCTACGCACTGACGCAGGAGATCACGGCGGCAAATGGTTTGCCGGCTTATGAGATTTCCAACCATGCGCGGCCAGGCGCCGAGAGCCGGCATAATCTGACCTACTGGCGCTACGGCGAATATGTCGGCGTCGGCCCCGGCGCGCACGGCCGCTTCGTCGAGAATGGCCACCGAGTGGTGACGATCGCCGAACGGATGCCGGAAACCTGGGCCAATCTGGTCGAGGCCAAGGGCCACGGTGTCACCGGCGGCGAAATCCTGACGCGCTCGGAAGAGGCCGACGAGTTCCTGCTGATGGGCCTGCGGCTCGCCGAAGGCATCGACCTCACACGCTACGAGGCGTTTTCCGGACGCGGCCTGTCCAGCGCGCGGCTGTCGGTGCTGCAAGGCGAGGGGCTGGTGGCGCCGATCGGCAACGCCCGCCTGCGCGCCACGCCGGCCGGCATGATCGTGCTTGATGCCGTGGTGGCGGACCTGGCGCGGTAACCCTTGAAAAACGTCCTCTTCGTCTGCAGCCAGAACCGGCTGCGCAGCCCGACCGCCGAGCAGGTGTTTTCCACCCGCCGCGACATCGAGGTCGAATCGGCCGGCACCAATCACGATGCCGACAGCCCGCTGACGCATGAGCTGGTGGCATGGGCCGACATCATCTTCGTCATGGAAAAGACGCACCGCACCAAGCTGCAGAAGAGATTCAAGGCCAGTCTCAAGGCGGCCAAGGTGATCTGCCTCGACATACCGGACGACTATGAATTCATGGACCCGGAGCTGATCGAGCTTCTGAAGGCACGGGTTTCGCGGTATCTGGACTGAGCCTTACGCTGCAATCCATCCATTCGTCGTCCTCCACGCACCCAGATCGTCATCCCCGGGCTTGTCCCGAGGATCTACAGTGCGCAAGACCAACCGGCCGGTCTTCAATCCGGGCGCTGCTGTCGGCCGCCTTCGCGGCAGGCGCGGTGCTGGCCGTCTATCGGGGGTAGACGCGCCTGTCCGGCCAAGAAGCATCGGCCACGCCGCAATCCGAACCCGTGTCGACTTCAAAGAAGAAATCCTGATGGTGGAAATCGCCGCCATCCTCCCAGGATTGCTGCGTCAGGCCGCAGCCTGCGTAGGAGAACACGTCGATCCTCGTCGCTCGCGGCGCCTGTATCCATCGGTCGCCCACCTTGTGAAACAAGTAGTCCGAGGTGGCTGGATCATCGGAACGCATATGCAGGGGGACGCCGGGCATCGCGAACTCCGGATCGATGTCCAGTTGCAGATAGGCGGCTGAAACATTTTCAACGGTAATCCAGTCGCGGCTGGAAATGGGCTGGTTGAGAGCGGGGTAGAGAACCCTCGCGAATTCGCGCTCCGTGGTCTCGCCGGCAAGCGTCCCGCGCAGCGAAAGCGTCTTGGCAAACAGGCCGCTGGCCGCGATGGCCCTGAATTTTATGGTTCGCGGTCTTTGCGGGGTCGAGCCGGCTTGTGTGGATTGCGGTGCGCCCGGCGACGGCGGCTCGCGGACGGCCGATGCCGCATTGTTTCGACTATCGGCCGAGGGGGCCGAGGCAATCAGGCCGAACAGCGCGATGGCAGTGGCGAACAGTCGCCGGCCAACCAATGTTTCAGCTCCGGTGTCCCGCAATTTGTGGGCTACCCAGGTCAGGCATCGTGCTTGTGGCGATGCTTTGCGCGTTCTTTTTCCGCATGCGCCTCGCCGTTCCGGACTGGCTTGGCGTTGTCCTTGTCGCGACGGCCGCGGTGCTGGTCCCCCAATGAGGGCAAGGGTACGCCGTGGCGCGCATTCTTTGTTTCAAGACGGGTGATGAAGATATCGAAGCGATTGGGCATCGTCCGGTCAGTGCTCCGTCGTGCTGTCGGGTTTGTTGTCTGAAAGCCTTACATTGGTGGGCAAGGCGACCGGCGTCTCGGCGGCCGGTCCTGTCCTGCCAGGCAGCCGCTTGTCCCGGCGCGGGGCACGATCGCGGTCGGCATAATAGGGCGCGAAGGCGTCCTGTATCATCAGGCTGTCCATCCTGTTCTCCCTTTGGGAATCAGGGGCTAAATCTGCCAAATCCGGTTTCGTTCCCCACTGTGGCGAAGGCATGGCAGCCACCTTACATCGGTGTGAGTTTTGCAAGCCGGCGCCGGCCATGCCAAAGAAGACTTTGGCAGGCCAAACAGGCCTTTGGCGGGCCAAACAAGGTGTGGCAGGCCAGACAGGCTCGAACGGAGACGGCATCGGTGACTGGCGAGACGGGCAGGCGCGGCTATGTGATCGGGCAGGCGCAAATGCATGCGCGGCCGCTGGAGCCGGCGCTCTATCTGGTGGCGACGCCGATCGGCAATCTCGCCGACATCACCTTGCGCGCGCTGGAGACGCTGGCCGCCGCCGACATCGTCGCCTGCGAGGACACGCGCGTGTCGCGGGTGCTGCTTGACCGCTACGGCATCCGCCGCCGCACCACGGCCTACCACGAGCACAATGCCGGCGAGGCCGGGCCGAAGCTGATCGCGGCGCTCGCGGCCGGCCAGAGCGTGGCGCTGATTTCCGACGCCGGCACACCGCTCGTCTCCGACCCCGGTTACCGGCTGGTCGCAGAGGCGCTCGACCTTGGCATGCGCGTCGTGCCGATCCCCGGCCCGTCAGCGCCGCTGGCGGCACTCACCGCGTCCGGCCTGCCGTCGGACGCTTTCCTGTTCGCCGGTTTCCTGCCGGTGAAATCAGGCCAGCGGCTGGCAAGGCTGGAAGCGTTGAAGGCCGTGCCGGCGACGCTGATCTTCTTCGAATCGCCGCGCCGGCTGGCCGAATCGCTCGGCGCCATGGTCGAATCGCTCGGCGGCGAGCGGAAGGTAGCCATCGGCCGGGAATTGACGAAGACCTTCGAGGAAATGCGCATCGGCACGCTGCAGGTTCTCGCCGATCACTACGCGGCCGCCGACACGCCGAAGGGCGAGATCGTCGTCTGCGTCGGTCCCGCCGAGGTCAGGGCCGACGAACCTGAAGACATCGACCGCCTGCTGCTGTCGCTGGCCGCCGAAATGCCGGCCTCCAAGGCGGCGGCGGAGGCGGCGAAAATGACCGGTGGGCAGAAGCAGGCGCTCTACCGGCGATTGCTCGAACTCAGGGATGCTTCTGGAGAAAGCGACGGTGGCTGAGCGTCCGAGCGTCAGCCGCCAGAAAGCCTATCGGCGCGGCCATCGCGGCGAATGGCTGGCGGCTCTGGTGCTGACGCTGAAAGGCTATCGCATCCTGGCGCGCCGGCACCGCACGCGATTCGGCGAGATCGACCTGATCGCCCGACGCGGTGACCTCGTCCTGTTCGTCGAGGTCAAGGCGCGCCGCACGCTGATGGAGGCCATGGAGGCGATCGGCCACGAATCGGAGCGCCGTATCGAGGCGGCCGCTGACATCTGGCTGTCGCGCCAGCCCGACTATGGCAGGCTGTCGATGCGCTTCGACATGGTTGCCGTGCTGCCCTGGCGCTGGCCGGTGCATGTCCCGAACGCGTTTTACGGACGGAATTAGACGAGCACTTGACGGGCGTTGCTCGCCCTTCGCCGGCTCAGGGCGTTCGTCGCTCAGGAAGCCAAGCAATTGGCTTCCTGTCCGCTTCGCGGATCGCTCCTCACCCCCAGATCATCAGCGCAACCAGCCCGACGATCCCCACCACCAGCCGCCACCAGCCGAACAGCGAGTAGCCGTTGCGCGAGACGTAATCGAGCAGGAAGCGCACCACGAACAGCGCGGTGACGAAGGCGGCGACGAAGCCGATGGCGATGATCGGCAGGTCGGCCGAGGTCAGGACGTTGCGGTTCTTGAACAGGTCGAAGGCAAAGGCACCGACCATGGTCGGAATGGCGAGGAAGAAGGAAAATTCCGCCGCCGCTCGCTTGTCGACGCCCAAGAGCAGCGCGCCGACGATGGTCGAGCCCGAGCGCGAGGTGCCGGGGATCAGCGACAGGCACTGGAACAGGCCGATCTGCAGGTAGAGCCGGGTCGGGAAACGCTCGACGTCGCGATAGACCGGCTTGAGGTTCATGCGGTCGACGGCAAGCAGGATGACGCCGCCGATGATCAGCATGATGCAGATCAGCCGTGGCGATTCGAACAGCACCGTCTTGATGAAGTCGTGAGCCAGGGCACCGATGATGGCCGCCGGCAGGAAGGCGATCAGGATGCCGAGGACGAAATGCCGCGTCAGCCGGTCATGCGGCAGTTCGAGCAGCATCTGCCAAAGCCGGCGGAAATAGACGCTCAGGATCGCCAGGATGGCGCCCAGCTGGATCAGGATCTCGAAGGCCTTGCCGGTCGACTGGAAGCCGAGGAAGTGGCCTGCGAGCAGGATATGGCCGGTCGAGGACACGGGTATGAATTCGGTCAATCCCTCGAGAAGGCCGAGCAGCAGGGCTTCGACGATGGTCTGGCTTTCCATATCTACCTCGGCATTTGCATGACGGCTAAAGGAACGGCTTGCCAAAATGGCTTGCTTGTCATGGCGTTGAAGTGCCCCTATAGGTCGCAACACCCCTGACGGCCCGCTGACCGGGCGGCCAAGACTTACCGGTGCGTCCGGCGATTCGCCAGTGCGGCAAGCCGGAATCCACCACACCAGTACGCTTTATCATCGCGGAACCATGCTGACGCTCTTCCACCATCCCATGTTCGCCACCTGCCGCTTCGTCCGTCTCGCTTTCGGCGAGTATGGCGAGGAACTGGCGCTGATCGAGGAAAAGCCGTGGACGCGGCGCAAGGAGTTCCTGGCGCTGAACCCTGCCGGCACGCTGCCGATCCTGCTGGCCGAGGGCGACGTCCCGATCGTCGGCGCGACGGTGATTTCGGAATATCTCGACGAGACGCGCGGCGTGCTGAAGCGCGACAAGCGGCTGTTTGCCGAGGACCCGATGCAGCGCGCCGAAATCCGCCGGCTGATCGACTGGTATCTCAACAAGGCAGAGAGCGAGGTTACCCGCCACCTGGTGCGCGAGCGCGTGCTGAAGCCGATCATGCCGGAAACGGCCGGTGGCGGCTCGCCCGATTCGGGTGCCATCCGCGCCGCGCGCGCCAACATCCGCCAGCATATGAAATACACCAACTGGCTGGCCGGTACCCGTCACTGGCTGGCCGGCGGCAGGGTCACCTATGCCGATCTGGCGGCCGCCGCGACGCTGTCGGTGCTCGACTATCTCGGCGAGATCGACTGGCGCGAACACCCTGCCGCGCGCGAATGGTACACGCGGGTGAAGTCGCGGCCCTCCTTCCGGCCGCTCTTGACCGACCGCGTGCGCGGCCTGTCGCCGGTGTCGCACTATGCGGACCTCGACTTCTGACGCGGCAAGACTGCGTGCGCTGATCGACGCGGAGGCACGGCGCGCCGGTTTCGACGCCGTCGCCGTCACCGCTCCCGATGCCATTCCGCTGGCGCCCGCCAGGTTGGCGGAATTCGTCGCCGACGGCTTTCACGGCTCGATGGACTGGATCGCCGAGACGCTTCAGCGCCGCAGCGAGCCGTCGGCCCTGTGGCCCGACGTGCGCTCGATCATCGTGCTGGCCATGAATTACGGGCCGGACCATGATCCGCGCGACATTCTGGCCAGACACGATCGCGGCGCGATCTCGGTCTACGCCAAAAACCGCGACTATCACGAGGTGATGAAGGGCCGGCTGAAGGAGATCGCCGGCAAGATCGTCTCGCGCGCCGGTGGCGACGTGAAGGTCTTCGTCGACACAGCGCCGGTCATGGAAAAGCCGTTGGCCGAGGCCGCGGGGCTGGGCTGGCAGGGCAAGCACACCAACCTGGTCAGCCGCGAACACGGCTCCTGGCTGTTCCTCGGCACCATCTTCACCACCGCGCAACTGGAGCCGGACAGGGCCGAGATCGACCATTGCGGCTCCTGCCGCGCCTGCCTCGACGCTTGCCCGACCGACGCCTTTCCGGCGCCCTACCGGCTCGATGCGCGGCGCTGCATCTCCTACCTCACCATCGAGAACAAGGGGCCGATCCCGCAGGAATTCCGCGAGGCGATCGGCAATCGCATCTATGGCTGCGACGACTGCCTCGCCGCCTGCCCGTGGAACAAGTTCGCCAGCGCCGCCTCCGAAGCCAAGCTCGCCGCGCGGCACGATCTGCGCGAGCCGCCGCTGGCCGATCTGCTCGAACTGGACGATGCCGCCTTCCGCCTTTTCTTCTCAGGCTCGCCGATCAAGCGCATCGGCCGCGACCGCTTTGTCCGGAACGTGCTGATCGCCGCCGGCAATTCCGGCGACGCCGCGCTGGCCGCCGCCGTGCGCGCCTTGCTCGGCGACGACTCGCCGCTCGTGCGGGGCGCGGCAATATGGGCGCTGGCGCGGCTGGTGCCGGAAACCGAATATCGCGAACGGGCCGCGAATGGCCTTGAAACCGAAAACAATGCCGCGGTGCGCGAGGAATGGCGCCTGGCGCGGCCAGACAGGACGCATGCATGAGCCAAAAGCAGGTCTTCATCTTCGGCGCCGGCTATTCGGGCAAGGCCTTTGCCCGGGCCAATACCCAGGCCGCGACGATTTTCGGCACGACGCGTTCCGAGGAAAAATTCGCGGCGCTGCGCCAGGTCGGCATCGCCCCGCTGCTCTTCGATGGCGCGCTGACCGGCGAAATCGGCGATGCGCTGGAGGAGACCACGCATCTGGTGATTTCGGTCGCCCCGGAAGACGCCGGCGACCCCGTGCTGAATGCCGCACGCGAAGCGATCGCCCGGATGCCGGCGCTCGAATGGATCGGCTATCTCTCGACCGTCGGTGTCTATGGCGATCACGGCGGCGCCTGGGTCGACGAGACGGCCGCATGCCGGCCGGTGTCGAAGCGCTCAGTGATGCGGGTCGAGGCCGAACGGGCCTGGCTGAAACTGGGCCAGGACATCGGCCGCCCGGTTGCGGTCCTGCGGCTGTCCGGCATTTATGGTCCTGGGCGCAATGCGCTGGTCAATCTGGAGAACGGTACCGCAAGGCGGCTGGTCAAGCCCGACCAGGTGTTCAACCGCATCCATTGCGACGATATCGCCGGCGCGCTCTGGCAGCTTATCGCCGGCAACACCGGCGGCATCTTCAACGTCACCGATGACGAGCCGGCGCCGCCGCAGGATGTCGTCACCTATGCCGCTTCGCTGATGGGCCTGGAGCCGCCGCCGGAAATTCCTTTCGAAGGCGCCCAACTTTCGCCCATGGCGCGGTCCTTCTATGGCGAGAACAAACGGGTCGCCAACGCGGCCATCAAGGCGGCGGGCTATCGGTTTCGCTTTCCCGATTACCGTGCCGCCTTCGACCATATGTGGGCAAGCGGCGACTGGCGAGACGGCGCGCCGCGCAGCCCGATGCGAGGTGCGAAGGGCTAGCACGATCGAAGCGTGGGGCTTCACGTGCTATGATTCTGCGGTTCGAGGCGCGGGGGTGCGGTTCATGAAATCATCGACGCGGGCGCTTGGCGCGAGAAATGCGGTGTTGGCGGCGGCACTTGCCCTGGCGTGCCTCGCCGTGCAGCCGGCCGCGGCCGAGGAACGGGCAAAGGACCTGTTCGGCGCCGAAAAACTGCCGACCGCCACCGCGCCGCAATCCTTCGGCTTCTATTCCAAGGGCTGTTTCGCCGGCGGCGTTGCCATTCCCATGGACGGTCCGACCTGGCAGGTCATGCGGCCGTCGCGCAACCGCCGCTGGGGCCATCCGGCGATGATCGCCACGATCGAGAAATTGTCGCGCGACGCGGTCGCCGACGGCTGGCCGGGCCTGTTGATCGGCGACATCGCGCAGCCGCGCGGCGGCCCGATGCTGACCGGCCATGCCTCGCACCAGATCGGCCTCGACGCCGACATCTGGCTGACGCCGATGCCAGCCCGCACCATGACCAGGGCGCAGCGCGAGAATATGAGCGCGACCCTGATGGTCGACGAGAAGACGCATCTGGTGAAGGACGCGCTGTGGACGCCGCAGCATACGGCACTGCTCAAGCGCGCGGCGAGCTATCCGCAGGTCGAGCGCATCCTGGTCAATCCCGGCATCAAGAAAAAGCTCTGCGACACCGTCAAGGGCGACCGCACCTGGCTGCGCAAGATCAGGCCGTTCTGGGGCCACGACTACCATTTCCACATGCGCATCGGCTGCCAGCCGGGCTCGCCCACCTGCAAGGCACAGGAGGCGACGCCTGATGACGATGGCTGCGGCAAGCCGCTGGCCTGGTGGTTCACCGAGGAGCCGTGGCGGCCCAACAAGAACCCCGATGCGCCGAAGGCGCGGGACGTGATGACGATGGCGAACCTGCCCAGGGAATGCCGCGCCGTGCTCGACGCGCCGGGACCGGCCTCGGCCGAGGCGGCGACCTATCATGGCGGCGCCGTGCCGGTCGCGGTGGCGGCGCCCGAACCGGAACAGCCGTCGCAGCCCGCCCCCGCGGCCAGCGACGTCTCCGACCTGTCCAACGCGGCAAATGCGTTCGCCGCCACCCCGAGGATCGGTGCGCCGGTGCCGCGGCCACGGCCGCCAGGGAACTGACCGCCGGGGACTATTGGCCAAAGTCACCGACCTTGCCGCGCGAGCTGAATTAGGCATGAGTACTACCGCAAGCCAGTGCAATTGACGTGCTTCTCCAGCACCACCAGCGGCGCAAAAAATGAATCCGAACAACGAGTTACTAAACCATTGATTTTAAAGTTAATTCTAGCCTCAATTGTTGACGGAAAGGAATTTATCCCTTATAATGTGGTGCATGACAGTTGCGACGCGTCAGTGGCGAGAGCGGTTGAGCGTGCCGGCCTATAGAGTGGCCGACGCGGCGCGTTACGCTGGCACGACAACGCAAACAGTCAATAACTGGCAGCGAGCGGTCATAAGTGACCGTGAAGCAGGCAAGGCCCTGTCTTATTTGCAATTGGTGGAGCTTGGTGTAGTCGCGGCTATGCGAAAGCAGGGCGTTACGCTGAAGACAATCCGCAAAACGCGCCTCTACCTGGCGGAAGAATTTGGGTCTCAATTCCCGTTTGCCGAGTATCGGTTCAAAACTGATGGCAGGGAATTGATGATGGATTCCGAAGTATTGGCGCCTGAAGTCCGGAACAAACTAATTGTGGTTAGCGAAAACGGTCAATTTGCCTGGAAAGAAGTCCTCGCAAAGCTGCTTCGTCAGTTTGAGTACTCGGATGAGGACGATGGAATTGTCGTGCGGTGGAAGCTGGACGGTGACGATTCGCCGATCATCATCGACCCGCGAATTTGCTTTGGCGAGCCTCAAGTTGGCGGCGTGCCGACCTGGACTATCCGCGAGCGCTGGGTTAGTGGCGAGGGGCTAAAAGACATAGCGACCGACTATGATATTGAGCCCCACCTTGTGTCATCGGCCCTTAAGTTCGAGGGCATTCCTATTGATCTAAAGCGCCCTAATACGTGGGCAAACTAACCTTCTTCTTTGATCGAACGTTTGGCACCCGACTACCGGGTGCTCTCGCAACGATGAAGCCACCAATGATTATTCGCTGGCATCAGGAGATGGGTTTTGCCCATGACATGCCAGACGACGAATGGATGGAGCCAGTAGGCGCGGCGCAGTGGGTTGTGCTTTCGCAAGACAGGAAATGGCACGAAATTGAGGTCGAGGCGCAGGCAGTTAGGCAGCACGGTTTGCGCTGCTTTATCTGCCCTGCATTGATCGATGGCAAACACTGGCAAGCTTTATGCAGCGCCACAAAAAGATGATGGAATTGGCAGAATCGACGCCTGCTCCATTCATTTACCGTCTAAAGAAGAACGGTCAATTTTACCCGGTGCAGATACCATGAATTTGAGAGACAAGGCAGGGGAAACCTGTATTCCCTCTCTATAAGAGAGTGGCCGTTTGGCCGCAGAACCCGCTCGTGTGCGCCGCCGGGCTCGAAAACCGTTTCCCTTTTCAAACTCATGCGCTAGTCAACGCAGGAACGGCGGACGCCGTCAGGGGGCGCCGGAGACGGACGAGAGCATGCCAGGCCTAAGCGATACCGACACCTCGTTGCGGTTTCCGATCCTGATCGGCGACATTGGCGGCACCAATGCGCGCTTCTCGATCGTGCTCGACGCCAATTCCGAGGCCGGCGAGCCTGTCATCGTGCAGACCGCCAATTACAACACCATCGACGAGGCGATCCAGGCGGCGGTGCTCGACCGCTCGTCGGTTCGTCCCAATTCGGCGGTGCTGGCGGTGGCCGGCCCGGTCGACGGCGACGAGATCGAACTCACCAACTGCCCCTGGGTCGTCAAGCCGAGGCAGATGTTCACCAATCTGGGCCTGAGCGACATCGTCGTGCTCAACGATTTCGAGGCGCAGGCGCTGGCCGTCGTGGCGCTTGGCGAGGAGCATATGGAAAAGATCGGCGGCGGCACGCCGGAGCCCAATGCCGGACGCGTGGTGCTGGGTCCCGGCACCGGCCTCGGCGTCGCCGGGCTGGTCCATGCCTTGCACCACTGGATCCCGGTGCCCGGCGAAGGCGGCCATATGGATATCGGGCCGCGCACGCCACGCGATTTCGAGGTTTTCCCGCATATCGAGAAGCTCGAGGGCCGCATTTCGGGCGAGCAGATCCTGTGCGGGCGCGGTCTCGTCAACGTCTACCGCGCCGTGGCCAGGGCCGACGGCAAGCCGGCGCCGTTCACCACGCCGGCCGAAGTCACCGGTGCGGCGCTGTCCCAGTCGGACGCGGTGGCCGAGGAGGCGCTGGAGACCTTCGTCACCTGCCTCGGCCGCACCGCGGGCGACCTCGCGCTGGTGTTCATGAGCCGTGGCGGCGTCTTCCTCACCGGCGGCATCGCGCAAAAAATCGTGCCGGCGCTGAAAAAGGGCAATTTCCGCGCCGCCTTCGAGGACAAGGCGCCGCACAGCGCGCTGATGCGCACCATGCCCGTCTATGTCATAACCCATCCGCTGGCCGCTCTTCTCGGCCTTGCCGCCTATGCCAGAAACCCCTCTCTGTTCGGCGTCCAGACCTCGGGCCGGCGCTGGCGCGACGAAGTTAGTCATCCCAAGGCATAGGCAAGCCGGCTGCTTGGCGCTAATAGGGGTGCCGAATTGCCCGGCCGCGGGAAGCGGAAACCGACAAAGCCCTCTGATTTGACACTTCAAAACCCAAACAAGCTGAAAGCCAGTCCCGGCGAGGTCACCGCGGTGCTGCGCCGCATTCTCGCGGAGAACAGCCATGACTACCGCTGGTCCTATGTCACCGCCGTGGTCTGCTCGCTGATCGTTTCGGGAACGACCGCCTTTACCGCCTGGATCATGGCGCCGATGGTCAACCAGATCTTCTACGAGCGGCGCGGCGACGCCATCGTGTGGATCTGCGCCGGCTTCATGGCCGCCTTCGTGCTGCGCGGCTTCGCCGGCTACGGCCAGGCGGTGACGCTGGCCAGGATCGGCAACAATCTGGTTGCCCGCTACCAGAAGCGCATCTTCGACCATCTGATGAAACTCGGCGTCGGCTTCTTCAACGACACGCGCTCGGGCCGGCTGGCGGCTCAGGTCAACGAGAATGTCGGCGGCATCCGCGACCTCCTGTCCCTGACGCTGACGTCGATCGCCCGCGACGCGGTGACTCTGGTCGGCCTTCTCGGCGTCATGGTCTACCAGGATCCGGTGCTGTCGCTCAGTTCGTTGCTGATCGGGCCGCCGCTGATCTGGGCGGTGGTCTATCTGCAGCGCCGCGTGCGGCGCATCACGCGGGAATCCGTGCTGATCAATTCGCGGCTGATCGGGGCGGTGCAGGAAGCCACGCAAGGCATCGCCATCGTTAAGGCCTTCACGATGGAGGACGAGCTGTCGGGCCGCATCAGCAAGCTCGCCAACGACGCCGAACAGCGCTCGAACAAGATTGCCCGCGTTTCCGAACGGCTGTCGCCGATTTCCGACATGCTGGCCGGCCTCGCCGTCACCTCCGTCATCGCCTATTCCGGCTACCGGGCGCTCGTCCTCGGACAGCCGCCGGGCGCGGTGTTTTCCTTCATCACCGCGCTGATCCTGGCCTATGATCCGGCACGGCGCCTGGCGCGCATGCAGGTCGGCATGGAGCGCGCCCTGGTCAATGCACGCATGATCTACGAACTGCTCGACCTCGAGCCGAAGCAGGGCGACGCCCCGGATGCCGCGCAGGCCCATTTCACCACGGGCGAAGTGCGCTTCAACAAGGTGTCCTTCCGCTATGTCGAGGAGGCGCCGGTTCTCCAGGGTCTGAGCTTTGTCGCCGCCGCCGGCAAGATGACCGCCGTCATCGGCGCGTCCGGCGCAGGCAAGACGACGCTGGTGGCGCTGCTGCAGCGCTTCTACGACGTCGAGGACGGCACGATCGAGATCGACGGCCAGGACATTTCCAAGGTCACCAAGCAGTCCTTGCGAAGCTCCATCGCCTATGTCTCGCAGGCGCCCTATCTGTTTGAGGGCACCATCCGCGACAACATCCGCTATGGCCGCCCCTCGGCCACCGATGCCGAGATCGAGGAGGCGGCGCGACTGGCCGCGGCCGACGAGTTCATCCGCCAGCAGCCGCAAGGCTACGACACGCCGGTCGGCGAAAACGGCGCGACCCTGTCGGGCGGCCAGCGCCAGCGTGTGTCGATCGCCCGCGCCATCGTGCGTCAGGCGCCGATCCTTCTGCTCGACGAGGCGACATCGGCGCTCGACAACGAGGCCGAAGCCCGCGTCCAGCAGGCGCTCACCAAGGTCATGGAAGGGCGCACCACCATCGTCATCGCGCACCGCCTGTCGACAGTGGTCAATGCCGATCACATCATCGTCCTGGAACAGGGCCATCTGGTCGAGGAAGGCACCCACGCTTCGCTGATGGCCGACCCGCACAGCGTCTATGCCCGGTTCCACCGCATACAGGGCGTCAAGGGCCTGGGGCTTGTCGACGACAGCGCGCCGGTCGAGACTGCGGTTCAGGATCTGGAGACCCAGACCATCGCCGGGAGCAAGACATGAGCGAGGCAACATCGGGCGGGCCGGCCGGCGATATGGGCCTTGTGGTGGTCGGCGCGGCCGGCCGCATGGGCCAGACGCTGATCCGCGCCATCCACGCCATTCCCGGCGCCCGCGTCATCGGCGCGGTCGAGCGCGCGGACTCGCCGCATCTGGGCAAGGATGCCGGCGAACTGGCGGGGGTCGGCCGTATCGACGTGGCGATCGGTAGCGATCCGCTGCCGGTCTTCGCCAGGGCCGACGGTGTCCTCGATTTCACCACCCCGGCCTCATCGGTCGAATTCGCCGGCTACGCCGCGCAGGCGCGCATCGTCCATGTCATCGGCACCACCGGCTGCTCGGCCGACGACAACGCCAGGATCGCCGCCGCTGCCCGCCACGCCACCATCGTCAAGTCGGGCAATATGAGCCTCGGCGTCAACCTTTTGGCGGTGCTGGTCGAACAGGCCGCGCGCGCGCTCGACGCCGACGATTTCGACATCGAGATCCTCGAAATGCACCACAGGCACAAGGTCGACGCGCCCTCGGGCACGGCGCTCCTGCTGGGCGAGGCCGCCGCCGCCGGGCGAGGCATCGCGCTTGCCGGCAATGACGTGCGTTCACGCGACGGCCATACGGGTGTGCGAAAGACCGGCACGATCGGCTTTGCCACGCTGCGCGGCGGCTCGGTGGTCGGCGACCACAGCGTGATCCTGGCCGGCACCGGCGAGCGAATCACGCTGTCGCACCATGCCGAGGACCGCGCCATTTTCGCCCGCGGCGCGGTCAAGGCCGCACTTTGGGCGCGCGGCAAGAAGCCGGGCCTCTATTCAATGCGGGACGTGCTCGGCCTGAGCTGAGACGCCTCACCACGGATCTGAAGGGAGCAAATATGTCGAGAACCCTCGTGCTCGTGCGCCACGGCCAGAGCGAATGGAATTTGAAGAACCTGTTCACCGGCTGGCGTGACGTCGACCTGACCGAGCAGGGCCATGCCGAGGCCAAGGCCGCCGGCCAGAAGCTGAAGGCGCGCGGCCTGAAGTTCGACATCGCCTTCACCTCGGCGCTGACCAGGGCGCAGAAAACCTGCCAGCACATTCTCGACGCGGTCGGCCAGAGCGATCTGAAGACCATCCGCGACCAGGCGCTCAACGAGCGCGACTATGGCGACCTCTCCGGCCTCAACAAGGACGACGCGCGCCAGAAATGGGGCGAGGAGCAGGTGCATGTCTGGCGCCGTTCCTACGACGTGCCGCCGCCCGGCGGCGAAAGCCTGAAGGACACCGGCGCCCGCGTCTGGCCCTATTACCTGCACGATTTGCAGCCGCACGTGCTGCGCGGCGGCACCGTGCTGGTCGCCGCCCATGGCAATTCGCTGCGCGCGCTGATCATGGCGCTGGACGGCAAGTCGGGCGAGGAGATCGTCAAGCTGGAACTCGGCACCGGCGTGCCGGTCATCTACCAGCTCAACGCCGATTCGACAGTGGCGTCGAAGGAAGTGCTGGAAGGCTGAGAGCGCTCCTCTCCCTGTCACTATACGGGGAGAGGATGCCGGCAGGCAGGTGAGGGGCGGCGCCAACGTCCGAAACTGAGCGGGGGAGCGGCGGCCCTCAAAAAAGCGCGTTGACAGCAACCGCTTGCCCGCTTATTGAGCCCGCACCAGCCCAGATGGCGGAATTGGTAGACGCGCACGGTTCAGGTCCGTGTTCCGCAAGGAGTGGAGGTTCGAGTCCTCTTCTGGGCACCATTTTATCCCGACTGCCAACGGGATAGCTTCAGCGGCAAATCAACGGTCTCAGGTCTCCACGGCGCCGCCAAAGCGACTTTTCTTCATCGCGGACGAAATGACGCCCGCTGCTACCGACGCGACAGTCTCAATGCGGGCTGCTTCGGGCATCCAGCTCGCGATACACCAAAATCGTCATGACCATGGTGGCGCTCCCCGCCGGCGATTTGGCGGGAAGGACAGCCAGCAGACTGTCCAGCGTCGATCGCTGGGCGGCAGCCAGATAGGCCTCGATGGCGTCGATGCAGTCACCAAGTGCTGTGAGCAGTTTCGCGGCTTCTTGCACATTAGCCTCCAACACTGTGCGAGGGCATTCGCAGTGTGCCAAAGGCTCCTTTCTCGAATTTTTCCGAAGTGTTGAATCTTGTTTCTCGATTGTATCCGGGGCGGGCGCACTGCCGGCGGGATGTCTGCGCCCGCTGCCGGAACCTTCCACTCTGACGGAACTCCGGCATTCCGCACGACACGGTCGCTTCGCCGGGCACCTGCCCTCCTGGCCAGCCTCCCAACAAACCGCTTCAAACCGGCCGGCCACTTCGCTACGCTCGCGCCATGGCCTCTTCCGTCAGTCCGACCATTGCCGCGCGCCGCGATCAGATGTTTCCCATCCTCGGCGATGCGGATGTCGAGCGCATGCGCCGGTTCGGCGAGGCGCAGACCTATGCCGCCGGCGAGCCTATCGTCACCGCCGGCGAGGTCTCGCCCGGACTGATCCTCATCCTGTCGGGCAAGGTCGACATCACGCAGGCCTCGATCGGCTCGCGTGAACCGATCATCACCTATGGCCCCGGCAATTTCGTCGGCGAGCTGGCACAGCTGTCCAGCCGGCCGTCGCTGGTCAATGCGCGGGCGGCCGGGCCGGTCGAGGCCGTCGTCATCCCCTCGCAGCGTCTGCGCGACCTGATGGTGCAGGAGGCCAATCTCGGCGAGCGCGTCATGCGGGCGCTGATCCTGCGCCGCGTCGGCCTGCTCGAAAGCGGCATCAGCGGGCCGATCGTCATCGGTCCTCCGGGCAATGGCGACGTCTTGCGGCTTCAGGGCTTTCTCGCTCGCAGCGGCCAACCCCACCGCGCGCTCGATTCCGACAGCGACCCCTGCGCCAAAACGCTGATCGAGCGTTTCCATGTCGACCCGCACCATCTGCCGATCGTGCTCTGCCCAAGCGGCAAGCTGCTGCACAATCCCGGCGAGAGCGACCTTGCCCGTTGCATCGGCCTGCTGCAGCCGGTCGACGCCGGCAAGGTCTACGACGTCGCCATTGTCGGCGCCGGGCCGGCGGGGCTCGCGGCGGCGGTCTACGCCGCCTCCGAGGGTCTGTCGACCATCGTGCTCGACTGCCGTGCCTTCGGCGGCCAGGCCGGCGCTTCCGCGCGCATCGAGAACTATCTCGGTTTTCCCACCGGCATTACCGGCATGGCGCTGATGGCGCGCGCCTACAATCAGGCGCAGAAGTTCGGCGTCGAAATGGTCATCCCCGACGAGGTGAAGCTGCTGAGCGCCGCCGGCGACGGCGCCCGCTACCAGCTTGCGGTCGGCGACGGCGAGACGGTGCGCGCGCGCTCGGTGGTGATCGCCAGCGGCGCGCGCTATCGCCGCCTCGATGTCGCCAACCTCGCCGAATTCGAGGGCACGTCAGTGCATTATTGGGCCTCGCCCATCGAGGCCCGGCTTTGCGGCGGCCAGGAAGTGGCGCTCGTCGGCGCCGGCAATTCGGCCGGCCAGGCGGCGGTTTACCTCGCCAGCCATGTCGGGAGAGTGGCGCTCTTGGCGCGTGGCGGCAGCCTCGAGGCCTCGATGTCGCGCTATCTGGTCGAGCGCATCCGGGCGCAGCCCAACATCGAGGTGCTGACCGGCACCGAGGTCGAGGCGCTGGACGGCGAGGCAGGCAATCTTGCCACCGTCCGCTGGCGCGACCGCTCGAGCGGCGCGGTGACGACGCGGCCGATCCGCCATCTCTTCCTGTTCATCGGCGCCGATCCGAACACCGACTGGCTCGCCCGATCCGACGTGGCGCTGGACGCCAGGGGGTTCATCCGCACCGGATCGGACATGGCATCGGCGCATGGCATGATGGAGACGAACCGCAGCGGCGTGTTCGCCATCGGCGACGTACGTTCCGGCTCGGTCAAACGCGTCGCGGCCGCCGTCGGCGAAGGCGCCCAGGTGGTGGCGGCATTGCATGCATTTCTTGCGCGGGACGGCGCTCAGCCGGTCGCGCCTCAAAACACGATCCCGAAAAACGGGACCCGGTTTTCGGAACAAGATCATGCTTCAAGTGAGAGATAGGTCGGGAGAGTGCGATGGCGGACGAGTGCAGACACGCGGCTGATGTAAGGGACGTGACGCCGAGCGCGCTCGGCTGCGAGGAATGCCTGAAGAGCGGGTCGTGGTGGGTGCATCTGCGGCTCTGCCGCACCTGCGGCCATGTCGGCTGCTGCGACGACTCGCCCAACCGCCACGCCACCAAGCACTTCCACGCCACCAGCCATCCCGTCATCGAGGGCTACGACCCGCCGGAAGGCTGGGGCTGGTGCTATGTCGACGAGGTCTTTCTCGACCTCGGCGACCGCACCACCCCGCAGAACGGTCCGATCCCGCGCTTCTACTGAGCGGCGGCTAGCGCACCGATCCGGTAACCGTCCGGTCGACATCGGGAACGGATTTACGGTCGTTGCCGGCAAGGGCGGCGATGATCAGCAGGCTGGCGACCACCGGCACGAACAGGATGGCGACGCGGGCTTGGACATAAAAAATGGCGCGCCATTCGCTGCGCTTCTCGGGGCTGTCGCTCATCATACTCACTTTGCCATGGACCCCCCAAGGAGGTCACATAGCCGTGAACGGTTAAACAACTCCTTCCGACTTCGTTAACGCGGCGGCGTCTTGCGGTGAGGCGATGAAGCCCGTGTATCGGCTGGCGCGGGCCCGCATGCTTCCCAGTTCCCGGCGGGCATGCGAATCTGCGCCGCGATGATTCTCGGGAGGTCGGCGGTGAGGCTGTTTCGCATGGTGGCGCTGGCGGCACTGGTCCTGGCCGGCTCGGCCGAGGCCGCCGACATGGCCTTTTTCGTCAAGAACCTGCGCAAGGAGGCGGTTGCGGTCGAGCTGTTCAGCCGCGACCGCGAAACCGTCTGGCCGGGCAACGACAAGGTGTTCCTGATCGATCCGGGCTCCCGCAAATCGGTGCCGATCTCCTGCAACCAGGGCGAACGCATCTGCTATGGCGCCTGGGTCGACGGCAACGACCAGATTTCGGCCGGCGTCGGCCCGGACAACGACCAGCCTTGCGATACCTGCTGCTTCACCTGCGTGGAACACACGACCGAAACCATCGACCTGGTGCCGTGACAGTACTTGCCCGTCACGAGAGCAATTCCCAAGGGGAAGCGCTACGCGCTTCTCCCGGGAAAACCGTTCCACACTTTTCCTGGAATTGCCTTAGGGAAGACCGGCCTTGCGGAAGCCGTCGATGAAATGGTCGCGCGTCGCCTCGTCGCGGAACGGCTCGGTCCAGACCCAGTGGCTGGTGGTGAAATGCGGATTGCCGACGAGGAACAGCTCGACCTCGGCGCGTGCCTCGTCGAGCCGGCCGAGTTGCGCCAGGCTCGCCGCCAGGAAGCGGCGGGAGCTCGTGCGGTAGGTCTCGTCCCGGCGCAGCGTCTCGATGGCGCCCTGATAGTCGCGCGCCGCATATTGCGCCTGGCCGAGCGTCAGATAGTACCAGCTCGCCGGAAACGGGTTCAGCCGGAAAGCCTTGCGGATCTGCTCCAGGCCCTCCTCGACCCGTCCCGCCAGGGTGGTTATGTCAGCTAATGTCGCCCAGGCGTCGGCCTCGTTGGGGTCGAGTTCGAACGCCCTGGCGAATTCGGCGTCCGCCCTGGCGAAATCATGCTCATAGGCAAGCAGATTGCCGAGCACCCAGTGGCAGCCCGCATCGTTGCCGTCGATCGACACCGCCTTGCGCGCCAGCTCCAGGGCCAGGCCGCGATTGGGGTCGACCGGCTCGCCCCAATGTACCCATCCCATCCAGTGGTTCATGGCTAGCCAGCGATAGGCCTCGGCATAGCCGGGGTCAAGCACAACCGCGCGCGTCAGCATCAGATGCGCTTCGCGCGCCGTCTGCGGCGAACCGTCGATCAGCTTGCGCGCCTGCACGCACAGGTCGTAGGCCTCAAGATTGGTGGGCCGGTTGCGTGCCGGCGGCGCGCGTAGCCGGCCGAGCAGCGCCTCCACGATCTTGGCCGTCACCTCGTCCTGGACGGCAAAGATATCGTCCAGGCCGCGGTCGTAGCGTTCCGCCCACACATGGTCGCCGCTCGCCGCGTCGACGAGCTGTGCATTGATGCGCACGCGCCCAGCCTCGCGCCGCGCGCTGCCCTCCAGCAGATAACGCACGCCAAGTTCCCGGGCGATCTCGCGCACGTCCATCGCTCTCCCCTTGTAGGCAAAGGTCGAATTGCGCGCGATGACGAACAGGCCCGAGATCCGCGACAGGTCGGTTATCAAATCTTCGGTCAAGCCGTCGCAGAAGGCGTCTTGCGCGGCATCGTTGCTGAAATTGACGAAGGGCAGCACCGCTATCGACGGCTTGTCCGGCAGCGGCAAGGGTTTCGGCCTGGCGCCGTCGAGATGCTCCACGGCTCCCGTGAAGCGATAGCCGACGCGCGGCACGGTGGTGATCCAGTCGCTGGTCCCGTCGCTGGCAATGCCGGGCGGACCGAGCAGCTTGCGCAGTTGCGCGACCTGGACGGTGAGGTTGCCTTCCTCGACGGCCGTGCCTGGCCACGCCGCGTCCATCAGCTCGGCCTTTCCGAGGATTTCGCCAGGCCGTCCGACGAGCGCCGCAAGCAGCTTCAGCCCGCGATAGCCGATCGCCACGGGATCGTCGTTCCGAAGCAGCGTTCCCGCACCCGGATCAAGCACGAATGGACCAAAGGCGAAGCGCTCTCCCTGCATCGGCGCATCTATAGAGCAATTCCGGAAGAAGTGTGAGGTGGTTTGCCGCAAAAAGCGCCTGGGGCCATTCCCGGGAATTGCATCAAAACAAAGAGTTAGAGCCCGTTTGGAACTTTTGGGAACTATTTGGAAGGCTTTAATTACGGCAGCGTCGGTATCCTGCAGAATTCAACCTCAATCGGATCACGGGCTGCCCATTCTCCCATGGGCCCCAAACCAAATGGAGGTTGCCATGACCATCATCCAGGCATCGGCCCCGCATCAGGCGGGGCGCCGGGGAACTCCCGCGGGCCGGGTATCGCGCCGGCGCTACAGCCTTGCGAATTTGCGAAACACCATTGCGGCCTGGCGTCGTCAGGCGCATTTCCGCTGGGACCTCAAGCGAATCTCGGACACCAATCCCCATCTGATCGACGATATCGGCCTGACCAGGCGGCAGGTCGACGAAGAGATCGCCAAACTGCCCTTCTGGCAACGATAGCGCGAAGCCTGACGTGACAGGTCGCCGGTTCGCGCGTGCGATTATGTCAGGGATTGCCGGCATCATCCCTTTAGTGGCGGCCCCCATCATGCGATGATTCCCCCATCGGCCGTGGGGGCCGATTCCATATCGGGGGTTTCCATGTTTTTCACGTCCGCGCGCCGGCTCGCCGCCGCGATCTCGATTGCCGTCCTGTTCGTGCCCGCCGCGCAGGCCGGCGACGTCACCTTCGCCATCAAGAACAGCCATCCCAACGCCATGCGCGTCGAGCTCTACAGCCAGGACCGGGACTATGTCTGGCCGGGCAACGGCAAGGATTTCTATCTCGACGACGGCGAGACCAAGCAGTTGCCGATCTCCTGCAATGAGGGCGAATCGATCTGCTACGGCGCCTGGGTCGACGGCGACGAGGGCACCTATTGGGGTGTCGGCCCCGGCAACAAGGAGAAATGCGAGGATTGCTGCTACACCTGCAGCGGCGGCGAGACCGAGGAGATCAATCTGGTCCCCTGACCGGTTTGCCAGCTTGACGGTTTTCCCCTTCGAGCCATAGCCTGCCAGATACCCAAAGCGCGCCGGCCTGTCCATTCAGGCGCGGCGCGCTCCAGGCAAACAGGAGCACGGCAATGGCAGGCACGGTCGAGGGCGAGAAAATCGACGTTGGTTTCTCCGGCAAGCGCTGCATCCATTCGCGCAATTGCGTGCTCGGCGATCCGCATGTCTTCGTGCCCAACGCACCGGGCGAGTGGATCCATCCCGAGGCGGCCAGTGTCGAGAAGGTCGTCGCGCTGGCCGAGAACTGCCCCTCCGGCGCCATCACCTATGTCCGCAAGGATGGCGGGCCGCAGGAAAAACCGCCGGCGGTCAACACCGTGCGGCTGCGCGAAAACGGCCCGCTGGCGGTGCATGCCGAGATCGTGCTCGGCGACGAGACGTTTTTGCGCGCCACGCTCTGCCGCTGTGGCGCGTCCCAGAACAAGCCGTTCTGCGACAACAGTCACATCAAGGCCGGCTTTGCCGCCACCGGCGAACCGGCGCTGAAGGACACGCCGGCGCTGGAAGCGCGCAATGGACCGCTCAAGGTAACGCCGACCGCCAACGGCCCGCTCAAGCTCGAAGGCAATACCGAGATCGTCACCGGCACCGGCCACACGGTCGACCGCACCACGAAGGTGTTTTTGTGCCGCTGCGGCCATTCGGCCAACAAGCCGTTCTGCGATGGCAGCCATAAGCGGGTGGGGTTCGTGGGATAATCCAGGGGGGCCTCGTGCCGGCGTCTCCCAGCGCCAACAGCCTCCCCTGGCCCATCTCTCCCGACTTTATCCGCGAGCCTGTATCGGCTAAGGGCAGGCACCCAAACCCTTTGCCGGACCACCGCCCCCAAATGACCGCCAAGACCAAGCCAAAACCTCTCTTCCTCGGTATCGACACCGGTGGCACCTACACCGATGCCGTGCTGTGGTCCGAGACCGAAGGTCCCCAGCAGGGGCCGAACAAGGGCAAGGTCCTGGCCAAGGCCAAGGCGCTGACCACACGGCATGATCTTGCCGTCGGCATTTCGGGCGCCGTCGATGCGGTGCTCGAAAAGGCCGGCACCGACCCGGCCGCCATCAAACTGGTCTCGATGTCGACGACGCTCGCCACCAACGCTTTGGTCGAGGGCCAGGGCGGACGCGTGGCGCTGGTCATGATCGGCTTTTCCGAGGGCGATCTTGCCCGCGATGGCTTGAAGACGGCACTCGGCACCGATCCGGTGGTCTTCTGCGCGGGCGGCCATGATGTGCACGGCAATGCGGCAAAGCTCGATCTGTCCGGGCTGGAGGCGATGCTGCCGGAACTCGGCGCCTCGGTGTCCGGCTTTGCCGTCTGCGCCTATTTCGCCACCCGCAACCCGGCGCACGAAATCGCCGCCCGCGAGCTGATCCGCGACAGGACCGGCCTGCCGGTTACCGCCAGCCACGAACTGTCGGCCAAGCTCGGCGGCCCGCGCCGGGCGCTCACCACGCTGCTCAATGCCCGCCTGATCTCGATGATCGACCGGCTGGTGGCGGCGACCGAGGGCTTTCTTCAGGCCCGCGACATAGCGGCTCCACTGATGGTGGTGCGCGGCGATGGCGCGCTGGTTTCGGCTGCGTTCGCCCGCCAGCGGCCGATCGAGACGATCCTTTCGGGCCCCGCCGCCAGCCTGGTCGGCGCCCGCCACATGACCGGGCTCGACAATGCCGTGGTCTCCGACATTGGCGGCACCACGACTGACGTCGCCGTGCTCGATGGCGGCCGGCCCCGGCTCGATCCGGAAGGCGCCACGGTCGGTGGCTTCCGCACCATGGTCGAGGCGGTGGCGATGCGCACCTTCGGCCTCGGCGGCGATTCCGAGGTGACGCTGGAGGATGGCGCGCTCGACCCGAAAATCCTGCTCGGACCGCGCCGCCTGGTGCCGCTGGCGCTGGCGGGCATGGCGCATGGCGAAGCGGTGACGCTGGAACTCGAACGCCAGTTGCGCGCGCCCAACACCGGCCGCATGGATGGCCGCTTCGCGGTCCGCACCGGCGTGCCGGACCGGCTCGCCGCGGGGCTCACCGCGCCCGAGGCCAAGCTCTATGAGACGATCGGCGCAAAACCGCTGCCTCTCGACCGGCTGCTGACCTCGAATGCCCAGAATGCCACGCTCAACAGGCTGGTTTCGCGCGGGCTGGTGCACATCTGCGGCTTCACCCCGTCCGACGCGGCCCATGTGCTGGGCAAGCAGGCGAATTGGGATGCCGCCACCGCCCGTCTTGGCGCCGAACTGTTTTCCCGCCGGCGCGATGGCCGTGGCCAGGCGATTGCCGCCTCGCCGGAAGCGCTCTGCGAGCGCGTGCTGGTGACGCTGACCCGCTGGTCGGCCGAATACATCCTAGAAACCGCCTTTGCCGAGGACGGGCTCGATGGTGCCGCAACCGTGGCGCACGCGCTGGTGCAGCGCGCCGTCGACGCCCATCCGGGCATCGCCCGCCTCACCGTCGCGCTCGACCGGCCGGTCATCGGGCTCGGCGCTTCGGCGCCGCTGCATTATGCCAGCCTCGCGCCGTTGGTCGGCAATGACTGCGTGGTGCCCGGGGATACCGACGTCGCCAACGCGCTCGGCGCTGTCGTCGGCCAGGTCCGCGTCTCGGCCGAGGCGCGTGTCAGCCAGCCCAAGGAGGGTCTGTTTCGCCTGGCTTCCGGAGAAACGGTGCGCGACTTCCTCGACGAGGCGGCGGCGATCGCGGCCGCCGAGGCCGATGTGCGGGCGATTGTCGCCGAGCGCGCCAGGGACGCCGGCACCGACAGCGCCGAGATCGAGATTGCCACCGAGTTCAAGGTTTCCACGGTGGAAGCGCAGCGCATGTTCATCGAGGCGCATGTCGTGGCGGTGGCCTCCGGCAGGCCGAGGATCGCGGTGTAGCGCACCCTTGCCTTCTCCCCGTTCACGGGGAGAAGGTGCCCGAAGGGCGGATGAGGGGCAGCGCCAGCCAATGTCATTTCGCCACCGCCACTTTGCGAAACGCCGCGCCGCCCCTCATCTGGCTGCCGCCATGTTCTCCCCGTGGAACGGGGAGAAGGACGCAGCTCCGCCAACTTGCCTAAATACGCCACCTTCACCTTAAGCCGAATTGACCCTGCAACCCCAACATGCCAAACGCCCCGCAAAGCCTTTCATCTGGAGACAGCCTGATGACCGATCGCGTCGAGATCGCCGGATTGCGGATTGCCCGCGAACTGCATGACTTCGTCGTCAACGAAGCCTTGCCCGGCACCGGCGTCGAAGCGGCGCAGTTCTGGAACGGCTTTTCGGCCATCGTCCATGATCTCGCCCCGAAGAACCGGGCGCTGCTCAAAAAGCGCGACGCCTTGCAGGAAAAGCTCGACGGCTGGTATCGCGACAATGGCGCGCCCATCGACATGGACGCCTACCGGACCTTCCTGAAGGAGATCGGCTATCTCGTGCCGGAAGGGCCGGCCTTCAGCGTCTCGACGCAGAATGTCGATCCCGAAATCGCCGTCGTCGCCGGGCCGCAGCTGGTCGTGCCTGTCATGAATGCGCGCTATGCGCTCAACGCCGCCAACGCCCGCTGGGGCTCGCTCTACGATGCGCTCTATGGCACCGATGCCATTCCCGAAACGGAGGGCGCGCAGAAGGGCAAGGGGTTCAACCCCGTGCGCGGCGCCAGGGTGATTGCCTGGGCCAAGGATTTCCTCGACCAGTCGGTACCGCTCACCTCGGGCAAATGGGCTGGCGTCAACGGCCTGTCGGTGGCCAACGGCGCGCTGAGGCTCGGCGCCGGGGCCGGCGGCACCACGCTGGCCGACCCCAGACAATTCGCCGGCTATCGCGGCGGCGCCGCCAACCCCGAAGCCGTGCTCCTGGTGAAGAACGGGCTGCACGTCGAGATCCTGATCGACCGCGCCAACCAGATCGGCCGTACCGACCCGGCTGGCATTGCCGATGTCATCCTGGAATCGGCGCTGACCACCATCCAGGATTGCGAGGATTCGGTCGCCGCGGTGGATGCCGAGGACAAGGTCGTCGTCTACCGCAACTGGCTCGGCCTGATGAAGGGCGACCTCGCCGAAGAGATCAGCAAGGGCGGCAAGACCTTTGTCCGCAAGCTCAACGCCGACCGCGTCTATACCGCGGCGGCCGGCGGCCAGCTCACCGTGCCTGGCCGCTCGCTGATGCTGGTCAGGAATGTCGGCCACCTCATGACCAATCCGGCGGTTACGGACCGCGACGGCAACGAGGTGCCGGAAGGCATCATGGATGCGGCGGTCACCGCGCTGATCGCGCTGCACGATGTCGGCCCGAACGGTCGCCGCGCCAACTCCCGCGCCGGCTCGATGTATGTGGTGAAGCCGAAGATGCATGGACCGGAGGAGGTCGCCTTCGCCGTCGAGATTTTCGACCGGGTCGAAGCCTTGCTCGGCATGGCCGCGAACACCATCAAGATGGGCATCATGGACGAGGAGCGGCGCACCACGATCAACCTCAAGGAAGCGATCCGCGCCGCAAAAGAACGCGTCGTGTTCATCAATACCGGCTTCCTCGACCGCACCGGCGACGAGATTCACACCTCGATGGAAGCCGGCCCGATGATCCGCAAGGGCGACATGAAGCAGGCCGCCTGGATATCCGCCTACGAGGCCTGGAATGTCGACACCGGGCTCGAATGCGGGCTCGCCGGCCACGCCCAGATCGGCAAGGGCATGTGGGCGATGCCGGACCTGATGGCGGCCATGCTGGAACAGAAGATCGCCCACCCGAAGGCCGGCGCCAACACCGCCTGGGTGCCGTCGCCGACGGCCGCCACGCTCCACGCCACGCACTATCACAAGGTCGATGTCCATGCCGTCCAGGCGGCGCTGAAGAGCCGGCCGAAGGCGAAGCTCGACGATATCCTGTCGGTGCCCGTCGCCGTGCGGCCGAACTGGACGCCCGACGAGATCCAGCGTGAACTCGACAACAATTCGCAAGGCATCCTGGGCTATGTCGTGCGCTGGATCGACCAGGGCGTCGGCTGCTCGAAAGTGCCTGATATCAACGATGTCGGCCTGATGGAGGACCGCGCCACGCTGCGCATCTCTTCGCAGCACATCGCCAACTGGCTGCGCCACAAAGTGTGCACGGAAATCCAGGTGCGCGATTCCCTGCAGCGCATGGCGGCGATCGTCGATCTGCAGAATGTCGGCGATCCGCTCTACCATCCCATGGCCGCGGACTTCGACAGGTCCATCGCCTTCCAGGCCGCTTGCGACCTGGTGTTCAAGGGCACGAGCCAGCCGAATGGCTATACCGAGCCGGTGCTGCATAGGCGCAGGTTGGAGCTGAAGGCGAAGGGCTAGGAAGCGCGGCATCCCGCAACGTGTCGATCAATTGCTGGTGGTCGGCGCTGCCCTTCATTGCCCTGCCGGGCATTTCTCCCCGTAAACGGGGAGAAAGAGGCTGTCAGCAACGCCGGCGCCATTCCTGCTACACGGAAGATTGGCGAAAGCAGTAAGCGACAAGTCCCTTCTCCCCGTTTACGGGGAGAAGATGCCGGCAGGCAGATGAGGGGCGGCGCCAGCATCTGCCTGATTGGCAAAGAGAGCCTCAAGGGATCGCGGCTCTTTTGAAAACCTCAGTTCAACCCCAGCGTACCCCTGAGCTTCGACAGATCTTCCGCCAGCGCCGTCACCGGGCCGGCGAGCGCCTTGCGGTCGGCGTCCGAGAGCTTGTCGTAGGTCTCGAAACCATCCGACGTCTTGTACTTCGCCAGGATGGCGTCGACGGTGGCGAAATTATCGTCCACGGTCTTGATCAGCGTGGGGTTTTCCTTCTCGACCAGCGGATGCACCAGCGCGACGATCTTCTGGGCGCCGTCGATATTGGCCTGGAAGTCCCAGAGATCGGTATGGCTGTAGCGATCCTCTTCGCCCGAGATCTTGCTGGAGGCCACTTCCTCGAGCAGGCCGGCGGCGCCGTCGATGGCTTTTTCCGGTGGCACGGTCAGACCCGCGACGCGCTTTTGCAGATCGAGCACATCGGCGTCGAGCTTGTCGGCGAGCGAGCTCAGCCCATCCGTCGTGTTCTGGCTGAACAGGCCGTATTCGATGCGGTGGAAGCCGTAGAAGTCAGCCGACTTTTCCTTCTGCTCATGGTCGTCGGCACGCGAATCGATGGCGCCGTCGAGGTCGGAGAACAGCTCCGCGACCGGCTCGATCGTCTCGTAATTGACGCGGGCCGGCGCATAGAGCGCCCTGGCCTTGGCGAGATCGCCGGCCTTGACCGCGTCGGTGAATGCCTTGGTCGAGGTCACCAGCGTGTCGATCTTGCCCTGGACGTAGATCTTGTAGTCGGCGATAGGCTGGACGAGATCGAGGGGCGAGACGGCGGCACGGGCCGGCGCGAGGCCGGCCAGCAGGGCGATCGCGGAGGCGGCAAGCAGGCGATGGGTTCTCATTGAATATCCTCTCATTTTAAGGCTGGTTCGGGGTTCAGGCATGCGTCGCGGCGGCCATGTCGATGAGCGGGCGGCCGAGATAGTCCTGCTCGTCCTTCACGCCCGGCAGCGCGAAGAAATAACCGCCGCCGAAAGGCTTGATGTATTCCTCCAGCGCCTCGCCATTGAGGCGGGTCTGCACGGCGACGAAGCCCTGTTCGAGGTCGGCCTGGTAGCAGATGAACAGCAGGCCCATGTCCATCTGGTTGGATTTGCTGACGCCGTTCGAATAGTTGAAGGGCCGCCGCAGGATCAGGTGTTTTTGGGCCTCGGCGTCGCGCGGATTGGCAAGCCGGATATGGGCGTCGAGCGGCGTGGTCTTGCCTTGCGGATCATTGGCGAAATGAGGAACATCGGCCTCGCTCGTGCCGCCGTCGAGCGGCGCGCCGCTGGGCTTGTGACGGCCGATGATGGTCTGCTGCTCCTGCAGCGGCGTGCGGTCCCAGCGCTCGACGAAATTGCGGATCAGCCGCACCACCTGGTAGGAGCCGCCCGACGTCCAGCCGGGTTCGCCGCCGCCTGGTTGCACCCACACGATCCGCTTCATCAGCTCGGCATCGGTGGAATCGGGATTGGCCGAACCATCGCGAAAACCGAGGAAGTTGCGCGCGCTTTGCTTGGGCTTGCCCGGATCGGCTGGCCGCACCGGCACGGAGCCTTCCTGCTTCCAGCGCAGCAGCAGCGTGTCAGGCGTGTTCTTCACGATGTCGCGCAGCGCATGGATGTTGGTGTCGGGCGTGTTCGAAGAGAACTGCAGCAACAGATCGCCGTGGCAAAGCTCTTCCTCCAGCGCGTCGTTGGAGAACGAGGTCATCCGCGTGAGGTGTTTGGGCCTGAAAGCCTGCAGGCCGAAGCGTTCGTCGAACAGCGAGGCGCCGATCGACGTGGTGATGGTCAGATTGTCCGGTATCACCACGGGACCCAGAATGCCGGAATCGGCGGCCGGAAATCTCGGATCGAGTTCGGGCGGCGTGCCGCCTTGCATCAGGAAGGCGGTGCGCTCGGTCAGCGTCTTCAACAGCCGCTGCAGGCCTGCGCGGTTCTGGGCCAGCACGTCGAAGGAAGCGACGAGGCCGGCGGCCGGTCTGGGCGTGACGATGCCTGGCTGGTGCTCGCCATGGAAAGGCTGGCGCTGGTCGGTTCGGTCGCTCTCCGGCGCGTTGGTGACGCTGCCCTTGGCTGCGGCCACCGCCGCCTGCGGGGCAAGCGCGCCGGCGACGGCACCGATCAGCACCGACCGGCGCGAGGGCGAGAAGGCGGCGTTGGGCTCTTTGTCCCTGGCTGTCATTGGCTGAGGTCCATGGTTTCGCGCAGTCTGGAAAAGTCAGCGGCAAGCACGGTGGCTGCCTTGCCGAACTCGGCCTTGGCAGCGTCGGAGAGCGCGTCGGAGGCTTCGGCGCGGCGCCTTGCAATCATGTCGCCAAGCACCGTGAAATCCCTGTCGAGCGCCGCGACGATGTCCGGTGCGGTCTTGGCCGCCATGGGCCGCAGCAGGTCGAAGACCTTGCGGACGCCTGTCACCGCCGCCTCGAAGGAGGATAGATCACCATGCGCATAGGGGCTGTCGCCGAAGCCCGGACCGGGCGCAGCAAGCCGCTGCAGGATCGCCGCCGAGCCGCTGGCCATGCTCTGCGGCATGATGCGCAGATCGTGGACGCGCGCCTTGAGCAAGGCCGCGTCGGCCACGAGTTTGTCGGCGACCGGCGCCAGACCGGCGGTGCCGTCCTGGCTGAAGAGACCGTATTCGAGGCGGTGCAGGCCGCCGAAAGCGGGATCTGCCTCGCGCTGGCCGAACGCGTCGGCGCGGGCGTCGATTGCAGCGTCCAGGTCCGAAAACAGCGGCGACACCGGCGCGATCTGCGCATAGGCGGTCCCGGTCGCGGTATAGAGGGTCCTTGCCGCCGCCAGGTCGCCCGCCTTCACCGCGCCGGCGAGGGCGTTCGCCGCCCGGACGAAGGCATCGGCCTTGGTCGCCAGAAACACCTTGTACTCGGCGAGCGCGCCGATGAAGGCGGCGAGATCAGGTTTCTTTGCGAGGCCCGCATTCGCCGCCGGCAGCACGTGCAACGTGCCGCGCGGGTTGGAAAGCAAGCCGCAGGTGACGGCGTAGTCGCCCGGTTCGAGCCTCGTCGCCAGCGTCTGCGGGAAGCCCGGCGCGATGTTCTCGCGCTCCTCGACCACCATCACTCCGTCGAGGATTTCCCACTCGACCGCGCGCTCGGACCGGTTTTCGATCTGGAAGACATTGCGGCCGGCGGTGACCGTCAGTTCGGTCGGTTCACAGCCCCGGGCGGTGATCGCCACTGTCGTCGCGGAGCCCGCGTCCCGGCGGCCTCTCTGGGCGGCCAGCGTGGCATAGTAGAAGGCGGCTGCCGCCATCAGCAGCAAGGCCAGCGACAGCGCGAGGCCCGCGCGGACCGCCGCGCGCGGCAGCGCGGGAGCGTGCGAAGGGGCGCTCATGCTGCCCGCCGCCCGGATGCGTGACGTGAATCCGCCGCCGGCCGGTCGGCCAGGAAGAGATACAAAGCGGGCAGCAGGAAGCCGAGATAGACGGCGATTTCGCTGACCGTTGGCGCGTCGATGTAACCGAATATGCCCGACAGCACCGATCCCAGCGGGCTGTCGGCCGGCAGCACGCCGGAAATATCGAAGACGACCGCCTGGAAATGGTTCCACAGGCCGGCCTCGTGCAGCGCATTGACCGAGTTTGCGATCAGGCCGGCCGCGACGACCAGGATGAAGGCGCCGGTCCAGCGGAAGAAACGCCTGAAATTGAGCCGCACGGCGCCGGCATAGATGGCGTAGCCGACCACGGCAGCCAGGAGCACGCCGGCCAGCGCGGCCAGCGGCGCATAGGCATTTTCCTGCTGGAAGGCGGCGAGCAGGAAGAAGACGGATTCGACGCCTTCGCGCGCCACGGCCAGGAAGACCATGAAGATCAGGCCGAGTCCCTTGCGTGTCGGCGTCTCGAAGGCGGCGTCGATGGAATTGTGCAGCTCCGCCTTGATCGAACGCGCCGCCTTGCGCATCCAGAACACCATCGAGGTCAGGACGCAGACAGCGACGAGGCCGATCGCGGCCTCGAAAAGCTCCTGCGCCTTCTGCGGGAACTCGACGCTGGCGAACTGCAGGACGGCGCCGACGCCGAGCGAGAAGGCGAGCGCGAGAAAAATGCCGATCCATACCACCGGCATCCAGGCGCCACGGCCGGTGCGGTGGAGGTAGCTGGCGATGATGCCGACGATGAGCGCCGCCTCGACGCCTTCGCGGAACATGATCAGGAACGGTACCAGCATCGTTTGTCCAGCCGCGCCGACGACAAGGCTATTGGAGGTCGCATCCGCTGGGATCATGGCCTCCGGGGGGTGGGTCAAAACTTGTGCAGAGCAGTCAGCTTTTATGCTTGATGGCTTCGGCGGCACAAGCGAGCGGTGATCACATCACCGAGATATGGATGTGATCGCAAGCGTCGCCGAGCCGGATCAGCCAGGGCCTGTCACCTTGGCACGGTCACCTTGGCCGATCATCTGGGCCAGGTTGACAGTGCCCTGTCGGTGGCGGCCAGGAAAGCCTGGAACGATTGCTCGACATCCCGGCCCTGGGCGAAGCCGCCCTGTGCCTCGAGGCTGGCAAAGCCGTGCAGCCCGGCGCGCAGGAAGCGGGCGGCATCGGCCAGGGCCGGCTCTTCGAGCCCATAGCCGCGCAGCGCGCCATGAAGGATGCGCACGCATTTCTCGTCCGCTTCGGCGTGGCGGGGGTCGTTGAGCTCGGGTTTGATCAGCATGGCCGCCGCATAGCGGCCCGCATGGCGAACGGCATAGGTCCTGTAAGCGAGCGCCAGTGCGGCGAGCGCGTGCCGGCCGGCATAACCCTGGATCGCTTCACCCATCAGCCTTGCGAGGCCTTCCTCCGCGACAAGCGCCAATTCGCTGCGCAGATGGTCGAGGCTGCGCACGTGAGTATAGAGACTTGGCAGCGCCATGCCGAGCGCCTTCGCCAGCGCGGCCATCGTCAAGGCGGTGAGGCCCTGCCGGTCGACGATCTCGGCTGCGGTCTCGACGACCAGTTTCTGGCTCAGGCCGGCTCGTCCCATATGGCATCTCCTCTTTTTCCTTCTAGTAGTAGGAAATCCACGAAGATCAATTGCCTTATGCCGATGGACCCACGATCCGCGAGGTGTCTCCTTCGGCAAGGGCGACGCATGCTTTGGCAGAAACGAAGGTCGTTGCCGCCGGGGCTACCGGGGCTGGATACGGTTCCTTTGCTTTTCCAGTTTATGGCTGGCTGTGAGACGGGCTCCGGAGCATTGGCATGGCCAGCACGATGGCAATCGAAAAGAAACTGTTGAACTCCGTCCATGACCGGGCGGTCTTCCAGCGCCGTGTGCGCGTCCTGTCAGACCGCCTCGCCGACGAGCTGGGTCCGTCGGGCACTGTTCTCGACCTTGGCTGCGGCGATGGCTCGATCGCCAGGGCGATCATGGAAAAAAAGCCGGGCCTGACGTTTCGCGGCATCGACGTGCTCATCCGGCCGCAAACCCATATCCCGGTCGAACTGTTCGACGGCAGCACCATTCCCGCCGGGGACGGCTCCTATGACTGGGTGACGATCGTCGATGTGCTGCATCATACCGACGACCCCGGCCATCTCGTGCGCGAGGCAGCCCGCGTGGCGCGCAAGGGTGTCGTCATCAAGGATCATCTGCGCGAAGGTTTCGCGGCCTACCGGACGCTCCGGTTCATGGATTGGGTGGGCAACAAGGGACACGATGTGCGCCTGCCCTACAACTATCTTTCCAAGGCCGAGTGGGACGCCATCTTTGCCCGCGCCGGCATCGCGCCGCGCAGCTGGCGTGAGAAGCTGTCGCTCTATCCCTTCCCCGCCAGCATGTTTTTCGACCGGCGCCTGCATTTTATCGCGACATTGCGATAGGCGACCGCAGCTGCGCGGAACGCAGCTCCCTTTTTGCGCAGCTCCCGCGGGGACGCGCTACGCGCATGTCCTGGAATTGCTTCACGCCGCCTGCGCCACGCGCTCCGAGCTCATCCGGTAGGAAATCGCCTCGGCCAGATGGATGCGGCCGACGGTTTCGCTGGCATCGAGGTCGGCAAGCGTGCGCGCCACCTTCAGCACGCGGTGATAGGCCCGCGCCGAAAAGGCGAGTTTTTCGCTGGCATCCTTGAGCAGCGACAGGCCGGCGGCGTCAGGCATGGCGATCGTCTCGATGACTGCCGGAGAACAATGCGCGTTGGTGGTCGCGCTGTTGACGCCGAGCCGCTCGAAACGCTCGCGCTGGAGGGTACGCGCGCGGCCGACGCGCAGCGCCACGTCGGCGCTCTTCTCCGCCCGGTCGGGCCGGATCAGGTCGCTCGCCGAGACCGCGGGCACCTCGATCCTGAGATCGATGCGGTCGAGCAGCGGACCCGAAATGCGGGCCTGGTAGTCGGTGCGGCAGCGTTCGCCGCGCAGGCAGCGATAGCCGGGTTCGCCGGCCATGCCGCAGCGGCACGGGTTCATCGCCGCCACCAGCTGGATGCGCGCCGGATAGGTGACGCGGTGATTGGCGCGCGCGATCATGCAGTCGCCCGTCTCCAGCGGCTGGCGCAGCGCATCCAGCGTCTGCGGCGTGAATTCGGGAAATTCGTCGAGGAACAGCACGCCGTGATGGGCGAGCGACACTTCGCCTGGCCGGGCGCGCAGGCCGCCGCCGACCATCGCCGCCATCGAGGCCGAATGATGCGGCGCGCGGAACGGCCGCCGGTCCGTCAGCTTGCCTTCGCCGAGCTCGCCCGCCACCGAGGCGATCATCGAGACTTCGAGCAGTTCCTTCGGCGCCAGCGGCGGCAGGATCGACGGCAGGCGCTGCGCCAGCATCGATTTTCCCGACCCCGGCGGCCCGACCATCAGCAGGTTGTGGCCGCCGGCGGCAGCCACTTCCACCGCCCGCTTCGCCGTCTCCTGGCCCTTGATGTCGGCAAGGTCGGGCAGGTCGCGCGGCGCGGCGCGGATGCCGGCCTCGGGCCGCGACAGCACCTGCGTGCCGCGGAAATGGTTGGCGATGGCGATCAGGCTGCGCGGCGCCAATATGTCGAAATCGCTACCGGCCCAGGCGGCCTCCGATCCGCAGGCGAACGGGCAGATCAGGCCCTTGCCTTCCGCATTGGCGCCGATCGCCGCCGGCAGGGCGCCGGCAACGGCGGCGATAGTGCCATCGAGCGACAATTCCCCAAGCACGACATAGCCGGCCAGCATGTCGCCCGGAATGGCACCAAGCGCCGCCATCAGGCCAAGCGCGATCGGCAGATCGTAATGGCTGCCTTCCTTCGGCAGGTCGGCCGGCGCCAGATTGATCGTCACCTTCTTTGACGGCATCGACAGGCCCGACGCATGCAATGCCGCCTGGACCCGCTCGCGGCTTTCGGCCACCGCCTTGTCGGGCAGCCCGACAATATGCATGTTGACCTTGCCGGGCGCGATCATCACCTGCACGTCGACCGGCACGGCCTCGATGCCCTGGAAAGCCACCGTGCGAACCCGCGCCACCATTTGTCTCACGCCCCCAAATGCCGGCTCGCTGCTCCTGCGATCAGGAAGCGAGCGAGATCAGGTTAGACAACCATAGATTTCTAGCCGAAGCAAGAACATTACAAGAACAAGCTGACTTATAGCTGCAAATACCTTGTCGTCGTGCCCTCGATCTGCGACTTTGAGTGCTTGGGGGTAAGGCGCGATGTATCGGGTGTTGTGGGGTCTGGTGCTTGCTCTGCTCGTCGCGGGCGGCCCTGCCTATGCACAAAAGCGTGTGGCGTTGGTGTTGGGCAACTCGAAATACACCGCCATCGCCGAGCTTTCCAATCCGGTCAACGACGCTACGGCCATCGGCGCCCTGCTGCGGGATCAACTGCATTTTCAGGTCGTGAAGGCCGTTGATGCAGATCTTGGCCAGATGATGCAGGCTCTCGGGGATTTCGGCAACAAGGCCAAGGACGCCGATATTGCGCTGGTCTTTTACGCCGGGCACGGGATTCAGCTGAACGGGCAGAACTACCTCTTGCCTGTAACGGCCGATATAAGGACCGAGATGGACCTGCGCACCCAGGCCGTGCGCTTGAACGACATCGCCGAGATACTGGACGCCTCGGGCGCCAAGGCGAAGCTGCTCTTCATCGATGCCTGCCGCAACAATCCGCTGCCGGCGATCTCGCGCGGCGCCGAAGCGCTTGGTCTGGCGCAACAGGAGGTCGCCGTCATCGGAACTTTGTTCGCCTTTGCCACCGCTCCGGGACATGTCGCCTATGACGGCGTTGGCGTGAATTCGCCGTTCACGGCGGGCCTGTTGCTGAACCTTGCCAGTCCCGGCGTCGAGATCCGGCAAGTGTTGGCCTCGGTGCGCGACGAAGTCTACAAAAGGACCGACAAGAAACAGGTTCCCTGGGTCAACGAGGCGTTGCTCGGCCAGGTGTTTCTGGCCGATCAGGTCGTGATGTCGGCTGGGCTGGCCGACGCCCCGACCTGGAATCAGGCGGACATCGCCGCCTGTGCGCAGATCGGTTCGACATCGGCGCCGCTTTTGCTGGAATCCTACCTTGCGCATTTTCCGAACGGCTTCTGCGCGGACGCGGTTCGCGAAAAGCTAGGCGGCAAGCCGGAAGCCGTCGTGGCGGACAGCCGTGCGCTGGCAATCGAGACCCCCGAGCAGGCCGCAGCGGCAACAGCGCCCGGCCAAACCTTCGAAGTGTCGAACTATTGGAACCACAACGGCTCCGTCATCGCCCTGTCCGCGAGCGGCGAAAACCGCGTCTTCTACTATGAGCGGCCGAAGCCGCTGCTGGCCCGGGCCGGCGCCCGCAAGGGAACGCTGTTGTTCAAAGGCCGACGGACCGGCGACAGCTACACCGGCCGCGCCTACCACTTTTCCAGATTTTGCGGCCCTATTTCCTATCCGGTGACCGGAGAGGTTTCTGCCGACCAGATGCAGGTGGTGCTGACCGGCAGGGCGCCGGTCAGGTCGCCGGATTGCAAACAGACCGGCTGGGAGGACGAGAAACTGGTTTTCTCATTCCGGTCCAAGAAACGAAGCTGAGCGCTTTCGCATCCGCGGCCCCGCCTTCACGGCCGCCCTGCAGTTTGGCGGCACGCGCTCAGGGAGCGCTGCTGGCTGCGGGCAGTGTTCGTGGCTGCGGCTTCACCGCCAGGAAGGTGTTCCATCCCCGCTCCTTCCTGCCGATGCGGAAGCTGTGACTGACAACCTCCATGCCGGCAGCCTCCATCCGCGCCGCGAAGGCGTCGCTGCGCCAGTCGACGGTATGGTATCTGCCGCCGGTTTCTCCGTCGCCCTCACGCATCGAGACAACAAAGGCGCCGCCGGGCCGCAAGGAATGCGCGATCTTGCCCAGCACCTCGTCGATCTGGCCGCGCGGCACATGGATCAGGACGGCGAGCGCCACCACCGCATCATAGGGACCGCCCAGTTCGCCGGTGATCACGTCGAGGAGGTCGCCGGCCTTGCCGCGCGCGGCCTGCAGTTCGAGAAAGCGCCGCGTGGCGTCCGTGCGGCGGACCTTGACGCCGAGGCCTTCCAGGAAGTCGGCGTCGCGGCCCGGGCCGGATCCGATCTCAAGAACGTGGCCGCCCGGACCGGCGATCGCCGCGGCCCGCTCGAGCGCGGCCTGGTCGTTTGGATGGGGGATATGCCCGACGATCTCGTCATAACGGACGGCGTAGTCCTCGTAGGATTCGATCGTCTGGCGGCTCTGCGCCAGGGTTTTCGCCGGTACGGTCATCGTTTCTCTCCCCTTTTCTGTCGGCCGGATCGTGTCTAGCGGATGCTGCCATAGGGCGCGTGGCCGTCGAGCAGGCCGATATCGCGCTTGAAATGATCGGACAGCGCGCGCTGGTCGAGCAGGCCGCGCGACCTCTGTCTGAACGGTGCGGCGAACAGGCCGAGGATCGGGTGACGGACCGTGATGCGCTGCGGGAAGGTGTTCATTGCCATGTCCTTTCGGTGTTTGTGTATGGCTGGAATGTGCACCTCTGCGGCCTTGGTTTCCAATCGAACGTCGCGTATCATGCATCAGGAGGATTGATGCGTCATGAGCTGGGATCTGCCGCCGCTGGGCGCCATCAGGGTGTTTGAAGCCGCATCGCGGCTGGGAAGCTTCACCAAGGCGGCCGAAGAGCTCGGCATGACCCAGTCGGCCGCCAGCTATCAGATCAAGGTCCTGGAAGAACGCGCGGGAACGCCGCTTTTCATAAGGAAAACAAGGCAGATCGCCTTGACCGAGGCCGGCGAGCTGCTGGCCCCGCACGCGTCCGGCGCCTTTTCGGCGCTGGCCGATGCCTGGCTGGCGACCAAGGGCGGCGCCACCGGCGTTCTCTCCGTCACCACCGTCCAGACCTTCGCCTCGACCTGGCTTGCCGTGCGTCTGGGAGCATTCCAGCTGATGCATCCAGATCTTGCCGTGAAAGTCGATACATCGTCGCGGCTGGCCGATTTCGCCCGCGACGGCATGGATATCGGCATTCGCACCGGCACCGGGAAATGGCCCGGCCTCGGCGCCCATTATCTCTTCAAGGCCGACTACACGCCGATGCTCAGTCCGAGGCTGGTGCAAAGGGTGGGAGGCATCCGCCATCCCGAGGATCTCTACAAGCTGCCGTTATGCTGTTCGACCGATCCCTGGTGGAAGATCTGGTTCGAGGCTGCCGGCGCCCGCTTCGAACCCGACCGCATCATAGCCGGTCCGGAGCTGGGCACGCAGGCCTATGACGCGATGGCGGCACTGACGGACCAGGGTGTCGCGATTCTCACGCGCAACCTCTACAGCTCATTGCTGACGACGGGACAACTGGTCCAGCCGTTCGAGGCCCTGGGATCCGACGGCGACGGCTATTGGCTCGTGCATGCCGAGAGCCGCCGCAACACGCCGAAGATCAGGTTGTTCAGGGACTGGGTGCTGGCCGAGACGGCCGATATCAGGGATCGCGAAGTGCCCCGGCCCTGAAAGGCATTCCGGGCACGGCACGCCCAGCCACATTGGCCGCGATGGCCAGGCCGCCGATCAAATCAGGAACATCACCGGAACTTGTAACCGCCCTGGTTGCATCGCGGTTTGCAGGCGGTTGCAAAAGCGGAACATGGTTAAGACAAAAGTAAAGACCGCGGTCCCCACGTATTCGAGCTGCCGCTCGGCGCCGGGCGCGGGAGAGCCAGCAATCAATATTTTAGCAATTGCTTATATTGTACCCGGTCGCCGAATGCGGTATGAATCCGGGTCGCGGTTCCGACAATCGCAACGTCAGGCTCCGCGTCGAGTACAGGGGAGGATGACATGGCCGGTGTGGAAGTCACCAAACTAGCGTCCAAGTCTCACAACAGCCCTGATGAAGTTCGCACGCCGAACAAGACACGCGTCGAAGTGGTTCGCCTTCCCGGCTATACGCTGGGCCGGCTCAACATGGAGCCGGGCTGGAAATGGTCCGAATGCGTGAAACCGGTCGTCAAGACCGACAGTTGCCAGGTTTCGCATGTCGGCTACGTCGTATCGGGAAGTATCACCGTCAAGATGAACGACGGAACCCAGAAGACCTTCGAGCAGGGCACGTCCTATACGATTCCGCCAGGCCACGATGCCTGGGTGGAAGGCAACCAACGCTTCACCTGCATCGAAGTCATGAGCGCCGAACAATACGCCACGCCATCATAGGGGTTCAGGCGCTATGTCCTGCGCTTGCCCTCGACCGCGTCCCAGAACAGGCTGGCGATGTCGGCGCCGCCGAAGCGCTTGACCTCGCGCACCCCGGTCGGCGAGGTGACGTTGATCTCGGTCATGTAGTCGCCGATGACGTCGATGCCGACCAGGATGAAGCCGCGCTCTTTCAGCGACGGTCCGATGCGCGCACAGATCTCGCGCTCGCGTGTCGTCAGCTCGGTCTTCTCGGCGCGGCCGCCGACGTGCATGTTGGAGCGCGAATCATGGTCGGCCGGCACCCGGTTGATGGCGCCTACCGCCTCGCCGTCGATCAGGATGATGCGCTTGTCGCCCTTGCGCACGTCCTTGAGATAGCGCTGCACGATATAGGGCTCGCGCGACAGCTGGGCGAACATCTCGAGCAGCGAGGCGAGGTTGCGATCGTCTTCCTTGAGATGGAAAATGCCGGCGCCGCCATTGCCGTAGAGCGGTTTGACGATGATGTCGCCGAACTCCTTGCGGAAGGCGGCGACCTCGGCCGGATCCTTGGTGATCAGCGTTTCCGGCATCAGGTCCGGGAATTCGGTGACGAAGATCTTTTCCGGGCTGTTGCGCACCCAGGCCGGGTCGTTGACCACCAGCGTCTTCGGATGGATGCGCTCCAATATGTGCGTGGTGGTGATGTAGTTCATGTCGAAGGGCGGATCCTGGCGCAGCAGGATCACGTCCATCTCCGACAGGTCGGTGCGCACCTTGTCACCCAGCGTGTAATGGTTGCCCTTTTCGTCGCGGACCTGCATCTCCTCGATGCGGGCAAACACCTTGCCGTCGCGCAGCGACAGCCGGTCGGGCGTGTAGTGAAACAGTTGGTGGCCGCGCCGCTGCGCTTCCAGCGACAGCGCGAACGAGGTGTCGCCGGCGATCGACACGGTGGAGACATGGTCCATCTGGACGGCGATTTTGAGCTTCATGGCGGGTCCCCGGCGCGATCTGGAGCGGCGTGCGTCCCTGGATGCACGAACGACGCGCCAACACTTTTGAATTGAGAGCGATATAAGGGTCGCCGCGGCTTCTGCCAATCGCGACGTTTTGAACATTGCGATCAGCGAGGCGCGCGCAACGGCCGTTTGCAGACAAGACAAGAACGCATGTCATCGGTTTCTTAAGCCTTCCCGGACAATATCGGCCCCGAAAGCCCCTGCGGCCGGTGCCGAAAAGGGGTCTCGTTGGGAACCACGATCATGAACGCGCTCACTGCCGTCCGCGCAGCCTCGACCCGGCAGCTCGAACTGACCATCCTGATGCCGTGCCTCAACGAGGCCGAGACGCTCGCCGTCTGCATCGGCAAGGCCAGGGCGTTTCTCGACAAGTCCGGCATATCCGGTGAAGTGCTCATCGCCGACAATGGCAGCACCGACGGCTCGCAGGAGATCGCCGCGCAAGGCGGCGCCCGCGTCGTCCCGGTCCCCCAGAAGGGCTATGGCGCAGCGCTTCTGGGCGGCATCGCCGCCGCCAGGGGCCGCTTCATCATCATGGGCGACGCCGACGACAGCTATGATTTCGCCGCGCTCGATGCCTTCGTGACGCGCCTGCGCGGCGGCGCCGACCTGGTCATGGGCAACCGCTTCCAGGGCGGCATCGAAGCGGGCGCCATGCCGCCTCTGCATCGCTATCTCGGCAATCCGGTGCTGAGTTTCGTCGGCCGCCTGTTCTTCCGCATCAAGACCGGGGATTTCCACTGCGGCCTGCGCGGCTTTAACGCCGACAGCATCCGCAAGCTCGACCTGCAGACCACCGGCATGGAGTTCGCAAGCGAGATGGTGGTGCGCAGCGCGCTTGCCGGCCTGCGCATCGAGGAGGTGCCGACCACGCTCAAGCCCGACGGCCGCAGCCGGCCGCCGCATCTCAGGACCTGGCGCGACGGCTGGCGGCATCTCAAATTCCTGCTGGTCTACAATCCGCGCTGGATGTTCTTCATCCCGGGCACGGTGCTTGCCGGCCTCGGCACGCTGTTCGCCGCGCTGCTGGTGTTTGGTCCCCTGCGGGTGATCAACAACCTGTCGCTCGACCTCAACACCTTCGTCGCCGCCTGCTTCATGATCGTCACCGGCATCCAGCTCATCACCTTCGGCGCCATTTCGCGATACTATGCCGAGATCACCGGCATCCTGCCGCGCAGCCGAGGGTCGGACTGGCTGACCAGGACCATCAGCACCGACCGTCTCGCGGCCAATGCCGGCATCTGCTTTGCCGCCGGTTTCCTGTTCTGCCTCTATGCCGTGATGCGCTGGGCCCATCTCGATTTCGGCCCGCTGGACGATTCTGAAATCCCGCGCATCGTCGTGCTCGGCCTGAGCCTGATCGTCATTTCGTTCCAGGCCTTCTTTTCAGCCTTCCTGCTCGGTGTCCTGGAAATCCCGGTCAAGCGGCTGAAGGCCGGCCTCTCCCAGGAAGCGCCGGCTCGCGAAGGGCAATGAGCGACGTGCTGCCGGCGCTTGTCCGGGCGCGCCCGTTCCGCTTCGTGGTGGTGGGCGTCGGGGCCGCCGGACTGTTCTTCGTGCTTTCCTGGCTGCTTGTATCGCTGGGCCTGCCGCCCTTTGCCGGCAGTGCGATCGCCTATGCGACAGCTTTCGTCATCGCCTATCGCGCGCAGCGTGGCTGGACCTTCGGCGAGGAACACGATCACAGGACCGCGTTCCCGCGCTATCTTGCGCTGCAGGCCGGATGCGCCGCCTTTTCCGGGCTCGTCTCGCAAGTCGCGGTAACCCATTTCGGCCTGTCGCCCGTCGCCATGTCGGCTCTGGCGACGGTCGCGACGAGCACAATAAGCTATGTGGTCTCCAGGCTTTGGGTGTTTCCGGCGCGCGGCCACGGCAATCCAGGCAAAACCGTATAACGGTCTCCGGTTCGGGACGCGCCGGCTTTACGCTTTGTGAAGCGAGTGGCGCTAGCCTGTGGCCTCCGACCACCGGCCGAAAGTCGCTTCATGACCGCTGCCCATGCCGCGACGCCTTCCAGGGATACCGCCCGCGCTTCGTGGCGGACGGATATGCTGGCGGCGCTGCTCGCGGCCCTGGTGCCGCTCTTCATCCATGCGGTAGGCGGATTTCCGCAACTGGCCAATCCGGCGGGCGACAATGACAGCCTGCTGCAGCTGGTCGAGGTCCGCGATCTTCTGGCCGGGCAGGGCTGGTTCGACCTGCACCAGTACAGGATGGGACTGGAAGGCGGCTTCGTCATGCATTGGTCGCGGCTGCTCGACGCGCCGCTGGCCCTCTGCATCCTCGCCGTTTCGGCCCTGACGGGCAACGTCGCCCTGGCTGAACAGGTCGTCCAGGTGGCCTGGCCCGCCTTGCTGTTCTGGCTGGCGCTTTTCGCCATCATCCGCGCCGCACGCGCTTTCGCCGGCGGGCAGGCGGTGTTGCCTGCCGCCGTCGTGGGTGGGGCTGCGCTCTACTATCTCGGCATTTTCGCCCCCGGTTCGCTCGATCATCACAACGTGCAGCTGACGCTGACCCTGGCCAGCCTTGCCTTGTTGCTCGAGGCTCCCGCGCTCCGGCCGGCCGCCTTGCTCGCGGGCATGAGTGCCGCGCTGAGCCTGGCCATCGGCATGGAAAGCGCTCCCTACACCGGAACGCTTGGCGCCGTCGTCGCCCTGCTGTTCCTGCGCAATGGTTCTGGGGAGCGACCGGTCGCCAGGGATTTCGGCCTCGGCGTTGCCGGTGCCTCGGCGCTCGCCTTCGTCGCCACCGTGCCGGCATCGGCCTGGACCCAGCCTCAGTGCGACGCTTTTTCGATCGCGCAGTTCGCGCTGGCCGGGCTTGCCGGCGCCGGCCTGGCGGGGGTCGCGTCATGGAAGGCCGCCAATGCCACCGTCGCACGCCGCCTGACCGCGCTCGGGCTGCTGGGACTTGCCCTCGTGGCCATAGTGACATTCCTGTTCCCGCAATGCCTGGCCTCGCCCTATGCCAGTCTCGACCCGCGCCTGAAGGAGATGTGGCTCAGCCATATCGATGAGGCGCGGTCGCTCTTCCAGCTCGTCACCGATGATCCTGTCAGAGCGGTTTCACGGTTTGCCACGCCGCTGGTGGCCATCCTTCTGATGGCGCTCCGCATCGGTCGCGGCTGGCGGCGGCAGGACAGCCTTGTCGGCGGCCTGCTGGTGGCGGCGTTCCTGGTCAGCGCCTGGGAAGTGCGTGGGTCGACCTTCTCCATCGCCTTCGCGGTCATCCCGCTCGCGTCCTGGATCGCCAGCTCGCGACAGCGGACGGAGACCAGCCCGTCCGGCGGCGCCGCGCTCAGGATGGCGGCGGCCTGGCTGATCTCGGTGAACTCGATCTGGGCCGGCGCCGCCGGGGCGGCTTCAAGCGCCTTGCAAACCGACGCGGTCTTAACCGGCGCCAAAGCCGATGATGCGGCTTGCCTCGACAAGGCCTCCTTCGCCGCGCTCGGCAGGCTGCCGGCCACGACCGTGCTGTCGCTGTCCAATCTTGGCTCTCCGATCCTGGCCTTTACCGGTCATCGGGCGCTCGCCGGGCTCTATCATCGCAATATCGCCGGAAATCTGGTCGCGCTCGATGCCTTGCTGGGATCGGAAGCGGATGCCAGAGCCGTTGTCGAAGCCCATCATGTCGGCCTCGTCGCGCTCTGCCGCGGCAACGCCGAAAGCCGCCTGTTGGCGGCCCGGGCGCCGGACGGCTTCCTGGCCAGGCTGATGGCCGGCAGCGTGCCGCCCTGGCTGGAGCCGGTGACAGAAGCCGGCGGCGGCCCGCTCGAGCTTTACCGCGTCAGATCCGGCGGTTGAGCGGGCAAGCCCTCACTTCCTGCGATACAGGATCATGCCGCCGTGATGCAGCACGCCGTCGACGAAGGTCCCGTCGGCGGTGAAACCGGTATCGTCCCAATAGTCGATGTGGTTCCCGCGCACTTCGTAGCGTCCTTGATACGCGCTTTCGCGGCTTCCGCGCGCCTCGTCATAGCGGCCGTTGGGCAGCAATTCGTGACGGACACGGCCATCGGCCGTCACCCACATGCCGGCATAAGGATGATTTTGCGCGGCGTCGGACTTCGAGGAGGTGTTCATCGGGACAGGACCTTTCCGCACGGGCGCAAGGGCCGTGCCGTTGACAAGTATGAGGGATGCAAGAAACGAAGCGAAAACCATCCGCCCGCCGCCTACCTGCCGGCTGTCGGGCGGATGACGATCTCGTTCACGTCGACATCGTCCGGCTGTTCGATGGCAAAGCGCACGGCACGGCCGATCGCGTTCGGCTGCAGAGCGATCGCGCGATATGTCCTCATGGCCTCGGCCGCCACCGGATCGGTGATGCTGTGCGCCAGTTCGCTCTCGACCACGCCCGGATGGATGCAGGTCACTCGGATCGCATCGTTCTCCTGCCGCAATCCCTCGGAAATCGCCCGCACGGCGTATTTGGTCGCGCAATAGACGGCTGCCGTCGGCGACACCGCCAGCGCGCCGATCGAGGCGATGTTGATGATGTGGCCGGCGCCGCGCGCCGTCATGTCCGGCAGCACCGCCGCGATCCCGTGCAGCACGCCCTTGATGTTGACGTCGACCATGCGGTCCCATTCGTCGACCTTGAGGGACGCCATCAGCGACAGCGGCATGACGCCGGCATTGTTGACGATCACGTCTACCTGCCCGAAGGCCTGGCGCGCGGCTTCGGCAAAGGCGGCGACATCGCCGCGGTCGGTGACGTCGAGGCGCCGGTGCAGGACCGTGCCGCCATCGGCGGTTATGTCCGCGGCGAGCGCCTCCAGCCGGTCCGTGCGTCGCGCGCCGAGCATGAGCCTCGCCCCGGCGGCGGCGAGTTCACGTGCGATCGCCGCGCCGATACCGCTCGAAGCGCCGGTAATGAGGACTGTCTTGTCGAGGGGCATTTCTATCTCCTTGTCTGGATCGACCGCCGGATAGGGCGGTTGCCAGCAAAGTAGATCCGCCGCATTGTCGCGATAAGTCAGCTAAAGCTCGACATCATGGAAAGAAGAACTAACCAATGCAGCCGGACCTCAACGCCTTCGCCGTCTTCGTGCTGGTTGCCGAGCAGAGGAGTTTCCGCGCCGCAGCCGACCGCATCGGCGTCACGCGCTCGGCCGTCAGCCAGACGATCCGCCGGCTGGAGGAGACGGTCGGCATAGCGCTGGTGCGGCGCACGACGCGCAGCGTCAGCCTCACCGAGGCCGGCGAACGGCTCCATGCCGAAGTCGCGCCCGCGATCGCCGACATGCGCGCGGCGATCGAGACCACTGCCAGCCTGCGCGGCCTGCCCAGCGGGCAGTTGCGGCTCGCCGTATCGTCGATCGCCGAAGGCTTCCTGTCAGGGCCATTCCTGGCCTCCTTTGCCGAGGCCAATCCCCGGGTCCAGATCGATATCACGGTGACGGACGAGGAATTCGATATCGTCGCGCAGGGGTATGATGCCGGGGTCAGGCTGGGCGAAGTCATCGAACAGGACATGATCGCGGTTTCCGTTGCCGGCGACGAGCGGCAGCTCGCCGTCTGCGCCCCGGCCTATCGCGATCGCTTCGGCGCGCCGTCGCATCCGCGCGAGCTCGCCGCCCGCCGCTGCATCAGCTGGCGACCTGCACCGGGAATTGTGCCCTATCGCTGGGAGTTCGCGGCTGACGGCAAGGAGTTCAGCGTCGCCGTCGCGCCGGAGATCACGACGAACGACATGGCGCTGATGATAAAGCTCGCCGTCGCCGGCGCCGGCATCACCTTCGGCATGGAGCGCAGCTTTCGCCCCTGGCTCGAGCGCGGGGAACTGGTTCCCCTCCTCGAAGCATACTGCCCAAGCTTTGCCGGCTTCTATCTTTATTACCCAAGCCGCCGCAACCTGGCGCCCAAACTGCGTGCCCTTGTCGACCACGTCAGGCGCTTCGGATGATGCCGGGGAAAGCCGCGCCCAGTTGCCTGGCGCCGTCGGCCTCGGGTTCCGTCCGGTGTGGCGGCATGGCCCGTCAGCCGCCGGCGTCCAGGCAGCCGGGCGGCTTGAGAAATCGGTTTTCGAGATACGTTTCCTAAAGGGTTTCCTGCCAGTCTCGAAAATAAATTCCGACGTCACAAAACAGGGACACCGATGCAAACTCCGTTTGGCACCGGTCAGGCAAACAGGGAGAGCACGGATCTGGCCTTCACCGATCCGTTGACCGGGCTTGGCAACCATCGCCGCTTCTTCGACAAGGTCGATCGCCTGATCAGCGACCGCGCCGACGATCCCGCGCCCTTCACCGTCGGCATTCTCGACCTTGACGGCTTCAAGCCGATCAACGATCTGTTCGGCCACAAGGCCGGCGACGACATCCTGATCCAGGTCGCCATGCGGCTGCGCGCCTCGATGGACGGCCATTCGACGGTCTGCCGCATCGGCGCCGACGAATTCGCCTTCCTCTATCCGCTGGTGTTCTCGGAGGATGCGGCGGCCGAAAAATCCCGCATGCTGATCGAGATCCTGTCGGCGCCCTACGATGTCGGCGAGCGCACCGCCAGGCTGTCGGCCTCGGTCGGCTGCTCGCTGTTCTATTCGGGCGACGAGACCACCGAAATCCTCATCAACAAGGCCGAAACGGCGCTTTACCACGCCAAGCGTTCCGGCCGTGGCCGCGTCGTCGTCTACACCCGCGAGATGGAAGAGGCCGCCAAGCGCGTCACCCGCATCGAACAGGCGCTGCGCCGCGCCGTTTCCGCCGGCGAGGTCGAGCCGCATTTCCAGCCGATCGTCGACCTCACCACGCGCCGCACCATCGGCTTCGAGACGCTGGCGCGCTGGACCGACCGCGACCTCGGCGCGGTGCCGCCGACCGTCTTCATCCCGATCGCCGAGGAGCGTGGCATCATTGGACCGCTGTCGCAGCTCGTGCTGCGCAAGGCGACCGAAGCCGCCCGCAGCTGGCCGAAGGACCTGTTCCTGTCCTTCAACCTGTCGCCCTCGCAGCTCGTCGACCAGAACACCGGCCTGCACATACTGGCGATCCTCGACCGCACCGGCTTCGATCCGCGCCGGCTGGAGATCGAGATCACCGAAACCGGCCTGATGAACGATCCGGCCTCGGCCGCGCAGATCGTCGAGGATCTGCGCCGCGTCGGCATCCGCGTCTCGCTCGACGATTTCGGCACCGGCCAGTCCTCGCTCGGCCGCCTGCGCGAATTCCATTTCGACAAGCTCAAGATCGACCGCGCCTTCGTCTCCTCCATTCTCGAGGACCGGCCGTCCGAACACATCATCCGCGCCATCCTCGCAATGTGCGAAGGGCTCGGCATGGATGTGGTCGCCGAGGGCATCGAGGAGGAAGCGCAGGCCGACCGGCTCGTCCAGTTCGGCTGCGCCGGCGGGCAGGGCTACCTGTTCGGCAAGCCGGCCGATGCCGACGCCACGCTCGGCTACCTCCGCGATTCCTTCCGTGGTGCCTTGCGCGCCAAGGCGATCTGAGCGGCGATTTTCGTCGCTGCCGGCAACTCCGCCCGTGCGGCCGCGCGAATCCAGCGCGGCGCATCGTCGTTTTGTCTGACATAAGCCGTGAATCCGACGTTTCGCCCTTGCCCGCGCGACGTCTCTGGCTAGGATGCGCGCCGATTGAGCGCGGAGACGAAAGACATGATGCCATCGGCGGATTTTGCCGACCTGAAGGGAGCCTCGGTGCTGATCACCGGTGGTGGCTCCGGTATCGGTGCAGCCCTGACCGAGGGTTTTGTGCGCCAGGGCGCCAATGTCGCCTTCATCGACATCGCCGACGGCCCGAGCACGCTGCTGGCCGACCGCATCGAGACGGAATTCGGCCGGCGCCCGCTCTACCTCAAGACCGATCTGCGAGACATCGAGGCGCTGCGGGGGTCGGCGGCCAAGGCGGCCGAGGCGCATGGCGATGTCACGGTGCTGGTCAACAACGCCGCGTGGGACGAACGCCATGAAGTGGCCGATGTCAGCGTCGAGTTCTGGGACAACAACCTTGCCATCAATCTGCGGCCGCACTTCTTCACCGCGCAGGCGGTGGCGCCGGGGATGAAGCGCGCCGGCGGCGGCTCGATCATCAATTTCACCTCGACCTCCTACCTGATCAACCATCCCGACATGCCGGCCTATACCGCCGCCAAGGCCGGCATACTCGGCCTCACCAAGGGCCTGGCGGGCAAGCTTGGCCCGGATCGCATTCGCGTCAACGCCGTCGCGCCCGGCTGGGTCATCACCGAGCGGCAGCAGGAGCGCTGGGTGACCGAAGGCGCGCTTGCCGCCCATGTCGCCAAACAGTGTATCAAGGATGTCATGCGGCCCGACGACATGGTCGGCACCGTGCTGTTCCTGGCCTCGGACGCCTCGCGCATGCTGACCGCGCAGATGCTGATCGTCGATGGAGGCTTCCTGTGAACGCACAGTTTGCCGGCAATGGTCCGGCCGTCGCGGCGCTCGATTGGGGTACGACCCGGCTTCGGGCCTGGCTGATCGACGGCGGCGGCAAGGTGCTTGCCGAGCGGCGCGGCGACGACGGCCTGATCACCGCGCGCGAAAAAGGTTTTTCGAACGTGCTGGAGGGCCACCTGGCCGCGCTGGGTGCGCCGGCGGACCTGCCCGTCATCATTTGCGGCATGGCCGGCTCCCGCCAGGGCTGGCTGGAGGCGCCCTATGTCAGCGTGCCATCGCCGCTCGGCGCCATTCTCGGTGGCGCGGCGCGCGTGCCCGGCCAGAAGCGCGACATCCGCATCGTTCCCGGCCTTGCCCAGCGCCTCGCCGACGCGCCCGACGTGATGCGCGGCGAGGAGACGCAGCTTGCCGGCGCCGGCCTGCCGGCCACGGGCCGCGACCTGGTCTGCATGCCTGGCACCCATTCGAAATGGGTGCTGGTCGAGGACGGCGCTGTCGCCGGCTTCGGCACCTGGCCGACGGGCGAACTGTTTTCCGTGCTGGCCGGGCACTCGATCCTGCGCCATTCGCTGGGCGAACATCCGGCCCCGGTTGCCGCAGGCAATCCGTTCTTCCGCCGCTGGTGCGAAATCGCATTGGGCGATGGCGGCGACGTCACGTCGAGGTTGTTTGCCATCCGCGCCGCCGGCCTGCTCCAGGATCTCCAGGCAGATGATGCCGCCGCCTGCCTGTCCGGCCTGCTGATCGGCGGCGAGATCGCGTCGGCCCGGCGCCGGCATGGCGCCGGCGCGACATCGGTGGTGCTGGTTGCCTCGGGCGCGCTGGCCGTGCTCTACCAGGCGGCACTCGGCTTTGCCGGGCTTGCCTTTCGCACTGTCGATGCCGACGAGGCGGTGCGCGCCGGTCTCATAGAAGCCGCGCGCGAGAATGGCATGATCGCCAGAACCGGAGTTGCCTGATGAGCCAGACCGCCCCTTTCCCGACGCTCAAGCGCGGCCTGGTCGCCATCCTGCGCGGCCTCAAGGCAAGCGAGGCGATCGCCATCGGCCAGGCAGTGTTCGATGCCGGCATCGAGGCGATCGAGGTGCCGCTCAATTCGCCGCAGCCCTTTTCGTCGATCGCCAGGATTGTCCAGGTGCTGCCGAAGTCGGCGCTGGTCGGCGCCGGTACGGTGCTGACCGCTGCCGACGTCGACAATCTACACACGGCCGGCGGACGGCTGCTGGTCAGCCCCAACATCGATGCCGAGGTGATGGGCCGCGCCGCGCATCATGGCATGGTCACCATGCCCGGCGTGTTCACCCCGACCGAGGCTTTCCAGGCGATCCGGCTCGGCGCCTCGGCGTTGAAATTCTTTCCCGCCAGTGTGCTCGGCGCATCGGGCATATCGGCCATCCGGGCGGTGCTGCCGGCGCAGACGCTGGTCGGTGCGGTCGGCGGTGTTTCGGAGAAGGACTTTGCCGGTTACAAGGCGGTCGGGGTGACGGTCTTCGGGCTGGGCTCCAGCCTGTTCAAGCCGGGCATGAGCGTTGACGACGTGGCGGCCCGCGCGCATGCAGCCGTCGCTGCCTGGGACGCGGCATTCGGAGACGCATGATGAACGAAGCCATCGTTTCGGTCTTTTCAGACCATGTCTGCCAGCTCGGCGAAGGGCCGAGCTACGACCCGGCCACCGATGCGCTGTTCTGGTTCGACATCGTCAACGGCCAGCTTCTGGAAAAGCAGCTGTCCGGTGGCGCGACCAGGATCTATGAGCTCGGCCAGATGGCCAGCGCCATCGCCATCATCGACGACAAGCGCCAGCTGATCGCCACCGAGACCGGCCTCCATGTCCGTGACGTCGCCACCGGCAAGCTCACGCTGCACACCGCGATCGAAGCGGACAATCCGGTCACCCGTTCCAACGATTCGCGCGTTCATCCCTGCGGCGCCTTCTGGGTCGGCACCATGGGCAAGGGCGAGGAAAAAGGCGCCGGCTCGATCTACTGGTTTTTCAAGGGCGAGCTGCGCCGCCTGTTTTCCGACATCACCGTCTCCAATTCGATTTGTTTCTCCGCCGATGGTTCCATCGCCTATTACACCGACACCTCGACCGGACTCTTGATGCGGGTCGCTTGCGACCCCGCGACCGGCCTGCCTGCCGGCGAGCCGAAGGTTTTCGTCGATCACCGTTCGGCCAAGGGCTATGTCGACGGGTCCGTGCTCGACCGTGACGGTATCCTGTGGAATGCCGTCTGGGGCGGCAGCGTCATCGAGGCCTATGGGCCGGACGGCAAGCTGGTGCGCACCGTCGCCATGCCGGTGACGCAGCCTTCGTGCCGGCCTTCGTCGGCAAGAATGCCGACCGGCTGGCCGTCACCTCGGCCTGGTCGGGCAAGAACGAGAAGCAGCGCCTGCTCGACCTGCAGGGCGGCATGACCTTCCTCCTCGACATTCCCGTCAACGGCCGCCTGGAGCCGCGTGTCCTGATCGCCTGACCCTGCTCCGGCTGGTCCGCATCCCAGGTTGGGTGTCGGGCTGTCACGCAGGCGTCCGGCGCAAGTCGGTTTCGCGAAAGCGTTGCATTGGCGCCATGCGATTGTGGGCGCATCGCAGCGCCCGGAACAGAACAGCCGATGCCGAACCCCAAGCCCAAACTGATCCTCGTCCATGAACCGGAAAAGGCCTGCTTCGGGCGGCTGGTCGGCGACGGCTTTCCCAGCGAGCGGGCGCTCGAAATCACCTCCTATCTGGCGCAATCGACCGATCTCGCGCCCGAATTCGACGCGCTCGCCGCCGCCTGCGACAGACGCGGCCTCGCCTTTGCTCCAGTGGAGCTGGACAATGCCGCCAGCGCGCTCGCCGAAGCCGATCCTTCCACGACGCTGGTCTGGACGCTGACCGACGGCATCGCCTACTTCCGCGGCGGTGCCGCGCCCGCGCTGGCAAGGCTCGACGGACTGAGGACAATCGGAGCGGACGATTCGCTCTTCGCGCTCTGCCAGGACAAGTTCCGCTCCGGCGCCGTGCTTGGCGCGCTCGGCCTGCCGGTTCCGCAGGCCGGCCTTGCCCGCGACGGCAAATGGCTGGTCGAGCCGCCGGCCTCGGCCGCTGGCTGGTTCGTCAAGCCCAACCGGCTCGGCGCCAAGATCGGCATCTGGCCGGATTCGCGTGTGTCCGAGCTCGATCATGCACTGGAACTCAGCCGGCGGGTTTTCGCCTGTTATCGCGATGACGTCGTCGTCCAGCCCTATGTCGCAGGCCGCAATGCGCGCGCCAGCTTTCTCGGGTTGAAGCCGGACACCGGCGTCGAGGCGCTCGGCATCGCCTTTGTCGATTCAGGCGGCGATTTCCAGACCATGCAGGACAGCCTGGCGCTTTACGGCGAAACCGGCGAGGCGGCCAGGGCAGCGGGTGCCTACATCGAACCGGAGCTGGTGGCGGTGGGTGACAGCCAGCCAGCCGCCGATGCCAGGATCCGCCGCATTGCCGAACGGCTGATCCAGGGCCTCGGCCTGCGCGACGTGTTTTCCATCGATCTCAGGGTCGAGGCCGACGACACGGTCCATCTCATCGAATTCGAGGTCTGCCCCGGCCTGCCCTGCTTCGACTTTCGCGACTATTGCCGCGCGCAGTGGGGGTTGAGCCTTGCCGACGCGATGGCCGAAGCGGCAGCCAACCGGTTGGGCGACGGGCTCCGGCGCGGCTGATCCGCAGCAGCATCCTTCCTGCCTGGCGGCATCCGGGCGGCGGCTGAGCGCCTTGACGCGTTCGGCCTTGTCTCTAGTGTCGGCCCGAGATCACCAGCGAAGGCCGCGCGATGAACACAACGCCTGCCAGTTCCGAAATCCTGCACCACCACGTCAGGCGTATGGCCGGGCGCGATCCCCACGAGGCGCATCGTGTCGCCACCCCGCTCGAACTGCTGTTTGACCTGACCTTCGTCACCGCCTTCAGCTTTGCTTCCTCGCAGCTCGCCCATGCCCTGGCCGAAGGCCATTACACGGCGGCGTTGCTCGGCTTCGCCTTCGCCAGCTTCGCCATCTGCTGGGCCTGGATCAACTTCTCCTGGTTCTCCTCGGCCTATGACACGGACGACTGGATCTTCCGCCTCGTCACCATGGTGCAGATGATCGGCGTTCTGGTGCTGGCGATCGGCCTGCCGCGCATGTTCGCCTCCATCGAGCATGGCGAGCACCTCGACAATTCCGTGATGGTCTTCGGCTATGTGATCATGCGGCTTGCCATGATTTTCCAATGGCTGCGCGCGGCGCGGCAGGACCCCGCCCGGCGCGGCATCTGCCTGACCTACGTCACCGCCATCGCCATCGCCCAGATCGGCTGGGTGGTGCAGATACTCTTCGATTTTCCGGTGGGGACCAGCATCGTGTTGGCCATCATCCTGCTTCTGATCGAGCTGGCCGGCCCGGTGATCGCCGAACGCAGGCATGGCGGCACGCCATGGCACGCCCACCATATGGCCGAGCGCTACAGCCTGTTCGCCATCATCGCGCTCGGCGAAGGCGTCGTCGGCACGCTGGCGAGCCTCTCGGCCGTGGTCGAGGAGCAGGGCTGGTCCCTGGATGCCGCCCTGATCTGCATTGCCGGCACCGGGCTCACCTTCGGCATGTGGTGGGTGTACTACATGCTGCCCTCGGCGCCGGTGCTTCACGCACATCGCAACCGGGCCTTCGTCTGGGGCTATGGCCAGATGCTGATCGTCGCAGCCATCGTGGCGACCGGCGCCGGCCTGCATGTCGCGGCCTATTTCATCGAGCACAAGGCCCATATCGGCCCGCTGGCGACGCTGCTCGCCACCGCAATCCCCGTCGCCGTTTTCCTGGCGGCGGTCTATGCGCTCTATACCTACCTGGTCCGGCGCTTCGACCCGTTCCACATCTGGCTGCTGCTGGCGACGGCGGCGGTGGTCGTCCTTGCCATTTTCGCCGCCATCGCTGGCGTCGACATGGCCGTCTGCCTGGTCATCCTGATGCTGGCACCGGCTGTCACCGTGGTTGGCTACGAACTGCTCGGGCATCGTCACCAGGCGCAGGCACTGGCCGGCGACGCGCATCCGACCACGCCATGATCGGCTGGCGCGAGAACGGCTGGATGAGGGGTTCGGCGTTCCCGTGAAACGCTCTAGATGCCTTCGACCAGCACGATCTCGCCGTCGGCGACCTTCTGGCGGATGGCGACCGCGCGCTGATACTCCGGCGAGTGATAGCAGTCATGCGCGGCGGCGAGCGACGGAAACTCGATGATGACGTTGCGGGCGCGGCCGGGACCCTCGGCCTTTTCATGGTCGCCGCCGCGAGCGAGGAATGTCGCGCCGAAGCGCTCGAAGGCCGGCTTGGCGGCCGCGACATAATCCTTGTAGCCTTCGGCGTCGCGCACATCGACACGAGCGATCCAGTATCCCTTGGGCATGGTTTTCTCCGCTCTTTATTTGGGCCGTCAGGCCGAACGCATTTCGTCGAGAATGGCTTCGGCCGCTTCGCGTTTGTTGGCGGCGCCAACGATCGGCCGGCCGACGACGAGGTGGCTTGATCCATTGCGGATCGCTTGCCCGGGCGTCACCACGCGCTTCTGGTCGCCATGATCACTGCCTACGGGCCGGATGCCGGGCGTCACCACCGCCATGTCCGGGCCGACGATGCGGCGCACGGCCTCGGCCTCCGCGGCCGAGCAGACGATGCCGCCCATGCCCGCATGCAGCGCCTGTTCGGCGCGCCTCAGCACCAGCGTATGCGGGTCGTATTCATAGCCGACATCGATCATGTCCTGCTCGTCCATCGAGGTCAGCACGCTGACGGCAAGCAGGCAAAGTTCGCTGCCCCTGGCTGCTTCCACCGCCGACCGCATCGCCTTGGGATAGGCGTGGATGGTCAGCATGGTCATCCCCATCCTGACGATGTTCTCGACGCCCTTGGCCACGGTGTGGTCGATGTCGAGCAGCTTCATGTCGAGGAAGACCTTGGTCCCGCCGCTGGCCAGTTCCTTGGCGAAATCGAGCCCGCCGGCAAAGGCCAGCTGATAACCGATCTTGTAGAAGGAGACGATGCCGTCCAGCTCGCGCACCGCCTGCTCGGCCTCTTTCACGGTCGGTACGTCGAGGCCGACGATCAGTCTTTCCTGCATGGACCTGGCCTGCATGGTGGTGGCGATCATGCCTCGATCCGGGTCGACAGCATGCGCGAGGTTTCGATCAGCGTGCGGCATAGGTGCTCCATCGATTTGTGCAGTCTTTCATCACGGAAGCGGCCATCCCCGTCGAAAGCGTCGCCGCCTTCCGGCACTGAGCATTCCGGCGTCACCACTTCCATCTGGCAGCGCACCAGCACGGCGCGCAGATGGTTGATGCAGCGTATGCCGGCGAAGTGCCCGTTGGAGGACGAGCAGAGGCCGACGACCTTGCCGGCAAGCGGCCTCACCGGTCGGCCGCCATCCCGGCGCACCCGGCTCACCCAGTCGATCGTGTTCTTGAGCAGCGGCGGGATCGAACCGTTATATTCCGGCGTCGCGATCAGGAGCCCGTCATGCGCGGCGATCAGCCGCGCGAGCCTCTGGGCGTTTTCCGGCACGCCCTTCTCCTTTTCCAGGTCCTCGTCGAGGATCGGCAGGGAATAGTCGGCGAGCGAAATGCGGGTGACCTCGGCGCCTTGCACCGCAAGCTCCTTCTGCGCCACGTCGGCGGTCCTGCCGCTATAGGCGCCGCTGCGCACCGAGCCGGCGAAGACGAGGATTTTCGGGATCACTGGCATTGGCCACCCTTGTTCCGGGACACGTACAGCCAAGGGTCGCTCAAATCAACGGCTGGATGGGGAATAGGCAGTAGGACAGTAGGGCAGTTCCCCAGCCAATCTTTCCCCCTACTCCCCTAATGCCTTGTCTTCTAATGCGCCTCGCGCCGGTAAATCCAAAGCTGCGTCGGCGGGATGTTGCGGATGATGAAGTCGAAATGCTTGACGGTGTAATTGCCGCGCCCGGCCGGGATCGGCGACATCGGCCCATAGGTCAGCTGCACGATCGGCCGTCCGGCCGGAATGCGGTCGAGCAGGCTTTCGATGTAGGCGATGCGCTGGGCGACGGGAAAGTTTAGCAGCGGCACGCCGGAAACGACGCTGTCGAAGATCATCCCGCTTCGCTCGCCAAGCGTGGCGTTGAGGTTGAAGGCGTCGCCCTCGATGAGGTTGACCCCGGGATAGAGCTGGCGCAGATGGCGCACGAAATCCGTGTTGTATTCGACCGCGTAGAGGTTCTCGGGCCGCACGCCCTGGGCGAGGATGGCACGCGTGATGACGCCGGTGCCGGGACCGACCTCGAGCACCGGCAGGCCGGATTTGGGATTGACGATCGAGGCCATCTTGCGGGCGGTGATCGAGCTGGTAGGAACGATGGAACCGACGGTCTTGGGCTTGTCGATCCAGCCCTTGAAGAATTTGAGTTCGTCGTCGAACTTCTCGGCAAGCGCCTTCCGCAGTCCGTGACCACGTGTCATGCAAGCTCTCCTCAGCGCTCCCCGCAAGTTACTTAACACCTGGTTGACGCAAGGCAAGGCGCGGTCCTGCCGATGTCGTGGATAAGATAGGTTTCGTCGCGTACTGTTTTGCCGGTCGGCAACCCGCCTCGGCTTGCCTGCGACCGCCGGTCAACGCTCGCCGAAAGACTCGAAAAAGTCCTTCATGCGGGCAAAAAAGCCGCTCGACTGGGGGGAGTTGTCCTGCGAGGAGAGCTGTTCGAACTCTTCCAGCAATTCGCGCTGGCGCCGCGACAGGTTCTGCGGCGTTTCGACCGCCGTCTGGATGTAGAGGTCGCCGACATTGGGCTGGCGCAGCACCGGCATGCCCTTGCCCTTGAGGCGGAACTGGCGGCCGTTCTGGGTACCTTCGGTGACCTTGACCTTGGTCTGCGTGCCGTCGAGCGTGGTCACCTCGAAGGAGCCGCCAAGCGCGGCCGTGGTCATCGAGATAGGCACCTTGCAATAGAGGTCGGCGCCGTCGCGCTGGAAGAATTCGTGCGGTTTCACCGCCAGGAAGATGTAGAGGTCGCCCGAAGGCCCGCCGCGCAGGCCGGCCTCGCCCTCATTGGCCAGCCGGATGCGGGTGCCGTCCTCGATGCCGGCTGGAATGTTGACCGACAGCGAACGCTCCTCGGTGACGCGGCCCTGGCCGGCGCATTTCGGACACGGGTCCTTGATCGTCTGGCCCCGGCCCTGGCACTGCGGACACGTCCGCTCGATCGAGAAGAAGCCTTGCGTGGCGCGCACCTTGCCGTGGCCGTTGCACATCGAGCAGGTGACCGGCTGGGTGCCAGGTTTGGCGCCGCTGCCCGAGCATTCCGTGCAGGACATCGACGCCGGCACGCGGATCTGGGCGGTCTTGCCGGAAAACGCCTCTTCCAGCGAGATTTCCATATTGTAGCGCAGGTCGGCGCCGCGCTCGCGGCCACCGGAAGAGCGGCGCTGGCGCCCGCCCATCATGTCGCCGAAAATATCCTCGAAAATGTCGGCAAAGCCGCCGGCGCCAAAACCATGCGCGCCGCCATTCATGCCGCCCTGCTCGAAGGCGGCATGACCGAAACGGTCATAGGCCGCGCGCTTCTGCGGGTCCTTCAGCGTCTCGTAGGCTTCGTTGATTTCCTTGAACTTGTGCTCGCAGGCGTGATCGCCGGGATTGCGGTCGGGATGGAACTGCATGGCGAGCTTGCGGAAAGCGCTCTTGAGCTCCTTCTCGTCGGCGCCCTTCTGGACGCCCAGCGTTTCGTAGAAATCAGCTTTCATTTTTTCCCGCTGTCCGGATGCTCAACGTCTTGATGCATTGTCGCGTCGTTTGCCGGCACGTTGTTTCGATTTAGGATCGGTGCCGCCCGGATGCCAGTGCTGGCGCGCGTCTGTCCGGGTTTTTCTGTCATTTTTTCGGCGAGGCCCGCACTTTTTCAAAGATGGTTGCAAAAAAGCCCGGCTTTGCGCCGGGCTTTCCGCTTTATCTTGCCGTCAGCCGGCTCAGGCCGACTTCTTCTTGTCGTCGTCTTCGTCGATTTCCTCGAAATCGGCATCGACAACGTCGGAGTCCTTGGCGGCGTCCGCCTTGGCGTCGGCTTCGGCCGCTTCCTTCTGCGAGGCTTCGTACATGGCCTGGCCGAGCTTCATCGAAGCCTCGGCAAGAACCTGGCTCTTGGCCTCGATATCGGCCGGGTCGTCGCCCTCGGCGGCGGTCTTCAGCGCCGCGATCGCGTCGGCGATCGCCGTGCGGTCGGCCTCGGAGACCTTGTCGCCATAGTCCTTCAGCGACTTCTCCGAGGAGTGCACCAGCGCCTCGGCCTGGTTGCGGGCCTCGACGACGGCGCGCCGCTTCTTGTCGGTCTCGGCGTTGGCCTCGGCGTCCTTGACCATCTTCTCGATGTCGGCGTCGGAAAGACCGCCAGACGCCTGGATGCGGATCTGGTGCTCCTTGCCGGTGCCCTTGTCCTTGGCCGAAACGTTGACGATGCCGTTGGCGTCGATGTCGAAGGTGACCTCGATCTGCGGCACGCCGCGCGGCGCCGGCGGGATGCCGACCAGGTCGAACTGGCCGAGCGCCTTGTTGTCGGCGGCCATTTCACGCTCGCCCTGGAAGACGCGGATGGTCACGGCCGACTGCGAGTCTTCAGCGGTCGAGAACACCTGGCTCTTCTTGGTCGGGATCGTCGTGTTGCGCTCGATCAGCCGCGTGAACACGCCGCCCAGCGTCTCGATGCCGAGCGACAGCGGCGTCACGTCGAGCAAGAGCACGTCCTTGACGTCGCCCTGCAGCACGCCGGCCTGGATGGCGGCGCCCAAAGCGACGACCTCATCGGGGTTGACGCCCTTGTGCGGCTCCTTGCCGAAGAACTGCTTCACGATCTCCTGGATCTTGGGCATGCGGGTCATGCCGCCGACCAGGACCACTTCGTCGATCTCGCCGGCCTTCAGGCCGGCATCCTTGAGGGCCGCCTTGCACGGTTCGATGGTGCGCTGGACGAGATCCTCGACCAGGCTTTCGAACTTGGCGCGGGTCAGCTTCAGCGTCAGGTGCTTCGGGCCGGTCGCGTCGGCGGTGATGAAGGGCAGGTTGATCTCGGTCTGCGTCGTCGACGACAGCTCGATCTTGGCCTTTTCAGCGGCTTCCTTGAGGCGCTGCAAGGCGAGCTTGTCGGCCTTCAGGTCGATGCCCTGTTCCTTCTTGAACTCGGCCGCCAGATACTCGACCAGGCGCATGTCGAAATCCTCGCCGCCGAGGAAGGTGTCGCCGTTGGTCGACTTCACCTCGAACACGCCGTCGCCGATCTCCAGCACCGAAATGTCGAACGTGCCGCCGCCAAGGTCATAGACGGCAATGGTCTTGCCTTCCTTCTTGTCGAGGCCATAGGCAAGCGCCGCGGCCGTCGGCTCGTTGATGATGCGCAGCACTTCGAGGCCGGCGATCTTGCCGGCGTCCTTGGTAGCCTGGCGCTGGGCGTCGTTGAAATAGGCCGGAACGGTGATGACCGCCTTCTCGACCTTCTCGCCGAGATAGGCTTCCGCCGTTTCCTTCATCTTCTGCAGGATCATGGCCGAGATCTGCGAGGGCGACTGCTTCTTGCCGCCGGCCTCGACCCAGGCATCGCCATTGTCGCCCTTGACGATCTTGTAGGGGACAAGCTTCTTGTCCTTCTCCGTCACCGGGTCGTCATAGCGGCGGCCGATCAGGCGCTTGACCGCGAAGATGGTGTTTTCAGGATTGGTGACCGCCTGGCGCTTGGCCGGCTGGCCGACCAGACGTTCGCCGTCGCCCGAGATGGCGACGATGGAAGGCGTCGTGCGCGCGCCTTCCGCATTCTCGATCACCTTGGGTTCCTTGCCATCCATGATGGCGATGCAGGAATTGGTGGTGCCGAGATCGATACCGATTACTTTTGCCATTGTTCTAGTTCTCTCCGCTAAGCAGGCTTTCAGGACCCGTGAAGGCGTTCCGTCGAAAGCCCCTGTTCACAAGAAATCCCGTATGGCGACCGGGGTTCCGGTGCCGCACGGCTTGGCGCGTATATAAGAACAGGCGGCATCGGGCGCAAGCATTCTGCGCAATGAGTCCACCATCCCCGTACAGCAGTGGACAGCCGGTCCGAAAACATGCCGCCGGTGTGAGCCGGAAGGGCCGCGCCCATGCGTTCGCCTGGCCGTTTGGTCAGCCGCACACGAATTTGATCAGCGCCTGGATCATGCGGTCGTCGAATTCCTGGCGGAAGCGGTTCTTCTTCAGCCATTCCGGGTTGGAACCGGGGGTCTTGTTGGCGTCGATGACGACGCCCTTGCCGCCGACAATGAAATAGTCGATGGCGCCGAAGTCGAGATGAAGCTGGTTCCTCACATCGATCACTTCCGGCGGCACGGCGCCGCCGACCTCGTTGCTGACGATCTTCGATCCCGCGCACAATATGTCGTCATAGGTCTGCCGCATGTTCACCTCGGCCTCCAGCAGGAACATGTAGCGGTGCTTGACGATCGGCAGGTCGAGACTGTCGAAGGCGAATTTCTCGACCATCAGCCGCTCGTTGCGCCAGACCTGTGCCGGCACCTGGCCGATCGTCTCATGGACACGGTAGGGCGGGCACATGCGCTGCTTGTAGCCGGGTTCGATGAGCTTTCGGACCAGATGTGCCCCCCGCGCCCAGGCATTGCGCTGTTTTTGCCAGTGCAGTTCCGGCCGGCCCTGGCTGTTGAGGACGGTCTTGACGATCACCGGACCGGGATGCGCGTCGCCCTGCATCACCCTGAGTGACGAATAGAGATGCCGGTGGATCGACAGCGCGCGGCCATTGACGGCGCGCGCGTAGAGGTCGGCTATGTCGCGATAGGGCTCCGGCAAGGTCGTCAGGTCGACGTGAAGCAGCGCGGCCGGCGCCCGACCTGTCCGCACGGGCCGGTCCAGGACGCGCGCCGTCAACCCCGCCTTTTCGAGACCGCGCAGCAGCGACTGGATCGCATATCCTTCCCCGGAGCCGAAAATGCCCAGGCTTTCGACATAGACATCGAGGTCGGCGGACATCGCTGGAACGTTATTGATCGATGTCGACGGTCGAGAAGTCGTGATGGTCGAACGGGTCCATGACGTAACCCTGGACCCGCTCGCGCATCGGGATCGACACCACGGAATGGGCGATCAGCACCCATGGCGTCTGTTCCCTGAAGATCCTTTGCGCCTGCGCGTAGAGCTTGGCGCGGGCATTGGGGTCGACGATTCCCGCCGCCTGCTTGATCAGCTCGTCAAAGGCCGGAAAGCACCAGTTGGCGCGGTTGGTGGCGCCGACGCCGGCGCAGCCGAGCGGCACGGAAAGGAAATTGTCGGGATCGCCATTGTCGCCCGTGAAGCCGAACAGCATGGCGCCGTCGCGGTCGACCGGCTTCGAGCGGGCGAGATACTCGGCCCATTCGTAGGTGACGATCTCCGCGCCGACGCCGACCCGTTTCAGATCGGCCTGGATCATCTCCGCCATGCGCTGGGCGTTCGGATTGTACGGCCGCTGGACCGGCATCGCCCAGATTTTCATATGCAGGTCGCGCACGCCGGCATCGGCAAGCGCCTGCCTGGCGGCCTCGGGATCGAAGACGCCGTCGCGGGCGTCCCGGTCATAGGCCCAGGAGGTCGGCGGCAGCGGGTTGCGCACCAGCTTGCCGGTTCCCCGGAACACCACGTCGACAAGCGCCTTCTTGTCGATGGCCATGTCGATCGCCCGTCGCACCCTTGGGTCGTCGAACGGCTTCTGCCTTGTGTTGAAGGCGAGATAGCCGACATTCAGCCCCTCCTGTTGCATCACCTTGATGCCGGGCATCGCCTTGATCGCCTCCAGATCGGCCGGATTGGGGTAGGGCACGACATCGCATTCGCCGGCGCGCAGCTTTTCCAACCGGACGCTGGCGTCCGTGGTGATGGCGAAGACGAGATCGTCGATCTTGGCCCGTCCGCGCCAGTAGTCCGGATTGGCCCGGTAGCGGATGACCGCATCCTGCTGGTAGTCGGCAAGCTGGAACGGCCCGGTTCCGACCGGTTTGGTCGCCAGGTCGAGCGGCCGCTTCTCGGCGATCAGCCTGTCGGCATATTCCTTCGAGACGACCGATGCGAAATCCATCGCCAGATTGGCAAGCATCGGCGCGTGGGGCGCCTTGAGCGTCAGTTCGACAGTGTAATCGTCGAGCTTGCGCCACTTGTCGACCAGCCTCGGCATGCCCATGCCGTCGAAATAGGTGTACTGGCGGTTGGCGTAATTGTGGAAAGGGTTCGCCGCGTTTCCCTGCCGGTCGAAGGTGAACAGCACGTCGTCGGCGTTGAAGTCGCGGCTCGGCGAAAAGCCCTCGATGGCGTGGAACTTCACGCCGTGCCGCAGGTGGAACGTGTATCTGAGGCCGTCCTCGGAGATGGTCCAGCTTTCGGCAAGACCGGGCCGCACCTTCGTCGTGCCCGGTTCGAACTCGACAATGCGGTTGTAGAGCGTGGTGGCGGAAGCATCGCGGGTGCCCGAGGCCAGCGCGGGATCGAACGTGTCGGGGCTGGCTTCGGTGCAATAGACGAGTGTCTTGGACGCCCAGGATTGAACCGGCGATGCCGCCAGCACCAGGGTCGTAAGCAAAAGAAGAACGCGCCTGCCCACCATCGTCCCCTCCCGTGTTTCAGGCAACGCTAACAGAAGGCCGGGGCCAACAGAAGGCCGGTGGCTGGCGCAAGAGCCTGCAGAACGCTTGCGCGTGAACCTTTCCGCGCCGCCCGGCGACTGATGTCCAGGTGCCGCATGGTGCGGTGCCGGAAAGGAAGCCCCCATGACCAGCAACCCAGAGGCCCCGTGGTCTCCGGGACCAGCGGGAGCTCGGCGCGACCACCGCCTTCGGGACGAGGTCGATGCGCTGGGCTTCCGGTTGATTCCGTTGACCCTGCGGAAGAGCAAGCGTATTCTAATGGAGAGGAAAGCAGACAATTCGATCAGGGAAGACCGTGCCGGACCACCGCGCCCTGCCCTGATTTGCGCGGCGACGCCGGACGCTCATCCCGTGGCTAACGGGGGTAGCTTGATGTCTCGCGTCCATGGCTCGTTCGCCTCTTCTCTTGATTTTGGCGGCCGTTTGCGCGCCGCATTGCAGGCTGGCGGCCTGCTGGCGCTGGCCGCCAGCCTGTGGCTGGGCGGCGTGGCCCGCGCGCAGGAAACCCAGATCATCTATCCCGGCTCGATGGCGGTCACCGGTTTCCCCGGGACGGTCATTCCCAATCTGGATGAGGGCCTGCCGCCCGGTGTCGATCCGGTCGACGAAACCTTCATCGATACCTCGCGCGCCACCTTGCGGATATTCGACGTTTCGCATCTGGGTGGTCCGGCCTCCGGCCAGCTCGTCTTCACCCCGCCGCCCTTCGAGGTGACGGCAGGCCAGATCGGCGAGGTCTTCGGCCTCACCTATGACGACGGCGTGCGCGACGGTGTGCCATCAGGTATCCCCAACCTTTATGCCGCCGCGACCTCGCTGCATGGCATCGAGATCGTCACGCCGGACGCCGACAATGACGGCAGGCCGGAACGGCAGCGCCGCGGCACGGCGGGCGCCACCTTCATGGAGGGCCAGTTCGGCACCGAAAACGGCGGCGGACCGGGCACCATCTGGAGGATCGACGGCATATCGGGCGCCGTCTCGAAATTCGCCGACATCGACACCAACAGCGGCCCCGGCATCGGCAACATCACCTTCGATCCCGTCCACCGCCAGTTCTTCGCCTCCGACCTCGACACCGGTCTGATCCATCGCATCGACGCCGGCGGCAAGCTGGTCGACACGTTCGACCACGGCGTCGCCGGACGCCCGGCGCATGGGCTGGCCCCCGTCGCCGACGACGGCGCCGTGATGGACATACAGGGTGCCGCCTTCGACACCGAAGATCCCGAGACCTGGGGCTACACCCAGGACGCGCGCCGCGTCTGGGCCGTCTCCTTTCATGGCGGCCGGCTCTATTATTCGGTCGGCGAAAAGTCGGAAATCTGGTCGGTGGGCATTGCCCGCGACGGCACTTTTGCCGGCGACCCGCGCTGGGAGCTGACGGTCAAGGCCGACAAGGATTACGCCGTCACCGACATCGCCTTCGACAACAGCGGCTTCATGTATCTCGCCCAGCGCGGCCCGGTCGAAAACCGCTATGATTACAGCCGCTTCGCCGATTCCGGCAAGGGCGAGGTGATCCGCTATTTCAGAGAGGATCCGGACGATCCCACGACGGAATCGGTCTGGGTGGAAGTGCCGCAGGAATACGCGGTCGGCTTCCCGCAGGGCAACAGGCAGTCGGCCGGCGGCCTCGACCTGCAATATGGCTATGATTCCGACGGCAATCTCGACACCTCCGTCTGTACGCAGACCCTGGTAAACACCGGCGACAAATTGCGTGACAATCCCGAGCTCGCCGAAAAACTCGCCGCCGGCGGCCCGCTCGCCGTGCATGGCGTCCAGATCACGCCCAAGGACCTGGTCAAGCCGGCCAATGTGCCGCCCTTCGGCTCCTGGTTCGTCGATTTCGACGGCTATTTCGAGGATCCGGAAGTGGAAGGCCATGTCGGCGACGTCGCCGTCTGGCACCCTTGCGAAGGCCGTGCCGGCTATTACGAGGAAATACCGGGCGGCTACGAGCCTCCCTTCTACCCGCCGGACTTCCCACCGCCGGGCAACCTGCCTCCGTGTCTCGATGTCGAGGACGTGCAGTATTTCTGCACGCCGCGCGGTCTCGAGGCCGATCTCTATCTCCATGACCATGCCGGCTTCGGCGGCGATTCGATCAAGGTCCAGCCTTCCAACGAGACGAAGTCCAGGACGCCAGGCGTCGGGGTGACCACACCCATGTCGCATGTGCCAGGCAAGCCCTACACGATCAACATCACCGGCCACTATCCGGGCGACAGAGTGGATGTCGGCCTGTGCTTCTACAGAAAGTCCGACAAGGACAAGGGTGGCTACTACCCTTGCTGCAAGATGACCTTGCCGCTCCGCACCCCAGCCGTCAGCTGCGAACGTTGAGGAGGGGAAGATGAAAAATCTCGCACTCTCCCCGTTCGCGAAAACCGTCACGGAGACGATCATGAACCCCCTGTCATATGCCAGGCGCGGTGCGCGCTGGCTGATGGCGGCCGGTATCGCGGTCGCCGCCCTTGCTCCCGTGCAAGGTCATACGGAGGACGCCGCTCCGATCACTCCCGAACTGAGGCTCGACCTCGACAATTCCCGTGTCGTCAATCCGAGGCCCGAGCGGGTCGTGCCCTTCTTCACCAAGAGGGGCACCCAGCGAAGCTGCGACTATGTCGTCTATTCGCTGAGCTTCGGCCTGCGCGGCGATCCGCAGGGTTTCGCCGATCCGGGCATGATAGCCCTGTTGAAGAAGCTCAAGATCGAGTTCAAGGACCAGCTTCCGCACGGCCTTTCCATCGTCGGCGCGCATGTGTCGGGAGACGGCACGGACGCGTCCGGCGGACCGCTGCCCGGCGTTTCGGTCAGCACATCGGCAGGTCCGAACGATACGGCAACGGTCTCCGATTTCAGGCTCTCGGCCGCCGATCTCGACGGTGCGGGCGCCGCCAATGAACGCGTCGTCACCTTCCAGATCACGGCCAGGATCGACCATGCGGCGTTTCCTTCGCCAACGGTTATCGACAATCAGGGCCTGATCAAGGTGACCAACGGAGCCGGCACCGGGACGATCATCCCGTCGCAGGATCCGAGCAAGCCCGATGACGGCGACTACAAGACCGGCGTAAAGACGTCGATCCGCATCGACCTCACCAATTGCGACAAGCGGCCTCCGCCTCCCGACCAGGAGTGCTTCAAGGTCGAGCGCGGCACGGTCGACTGCGTGCCCGGCGGCGGCGCCTTCATCTATCACATGCCGGTCGGCCCAGAGATGGCCGGCAAGTGGGTGCAGGTGTCGACGACCACCCCCGGCATCACCATCGTCCCCGACACCCAGAAGGTGCCGGCGGGCGGCGGCGTGCTCGACTGGAAGATCGTCGGCGCATCGCCCGGCGATGCCATCCACCTCATCGTCACCGGCATCGAGACCTATGCCGGGCCGAAGGAGGGCTGGGGCCTGTGCTGCACACAGACCATCGACGTCGTCATCCCGCGTGACCTCAGATGCCCGCCCAGGGACAAGGAACCGGACCTCAAGGTCGAGAAGCGCGCCGACGTGACGCGCTGCACGATGGCCGGCGGCTGCGACTTCACCATCCGCGTCACCAATGTCGGCACCGGCCCCTATAACGGCAAGATAGTGCTCGACGAAGTGACGCTGCCGGCCGGTTCGACGCTGAGTTCGGGGCCCAATCCGCCCTGGGTCTGCGCGCCCGGCGCCACCCCGATGACTTGCACCTATCCGGTGACCACGCTCAATCCGGGCGCCTTTGTCGACCTCAAGCTCGGCTTCAAGCCGGCGGCGGGTTGGCAGGGCAAGGTGCTGCGCAACTGCGCCACCTACAACTATCCGGCCAGCGGCAAGCCGCTGTTCGGCAGCCAGGACAACGACCGCGGCTGCGCCTCGATCCCGATCTGCCGTCGCGGCGATCGTGACCGCGACTGCCAGCCCCCGGTCGAGAAGAAGGTCGACCTGATCCTGAAGAAGCGCGCCCGCATTCCGGTCTGCACGCCGGACGGCGTCTGCTACTTCGTCATCGACATCATCAACAACGGCACGTCGACCTATAACGGGCCGCTGACGGTGATCGACAATTACCCCAGCGGCGCGCCGACATCCTCGACCTTCGGCCCGAGCCCGCCCTGGTCATGCGGTCCGAACGGCCCCGGCCAGTTCCGTTGCGATAATGCCGGCATCTCGCTGCCTCCGGGCGCCTCGACGCCGATCGTCGTCAAGACGGTGGTTCCGGCCAGCTACCGGTCGGACACGGTGGAGAACTGCGCCGAGGTGAAGCCTATCCCCGGTGAGGTCGACCTCACCAACAACAAGGCCTGCGCCACGGAACGGATCCGTCATCCCAATGGCGGCCAACCCGGCCTGCGCATCACCAAGGTGTGCAGCGGCTCGCTGGCCGGTGCGGCATTTGTCTCTTGCCGCATCACCGTCACCAGCGTCGGCACCGCCGCCCCCACCGGTCCGGTGCGGGTCAACGACGCCGCGACCCTGGTGTCGGGCGGCGCGCCCGTCCAGATCCAGACCGTCACCCCTGACGGCGTGGAATGGGCGTGCGGACCGGTCCCGGCCAACACGCTGTCCTGCCAGATTCCCGGCGCCGTCATGACGCCTGGAACCTCCAGGCACTTCGACGTGACGGTCTCGGCCAATGGCGAGTTCGAAAACTGCGCGCGCGGCTCCTATGGGCCGGCGCAAGGCGACGACGTCGTCTATCCGATCGGCCAGGCCTGCGCCAAGGGCGGCGGCTCCTCGACCATCCGTGTCGAGAAGACCGGCGACCGCGAATGCAAGCTCGGCCAGCCCTGCTCATTCGACATCACAATCACCAATGATGGAACGAGCCCCTTCTCCGGCCCGGTTCGCATCGGCGATGCGATCGGGGTGGACGGGCTTGGCCGGCTCGAAGGCGTCGAGATCACCTCGATCGACCCGCCCTTCGGCTGTTCGCCGGAGCCGGCAACCTTGCCGGCCTCCTGCATCGCCAACCTGACGCTCGGCGCCGGGGAAAGCCGGACGCATCACGTCACCGTGGTCATCCCCGATGACGGGCGCCTCGCCAACCTGCAAGGCAACGTCAATGGCCAGAACTGCGTCGGCGTGCTGTCTCCCGACACACGCGTCCAGGGCGGCGGCGACATCCTGTCCAAGGATGCCACCAACGTGCAGGGCGATCGCGGCAAGGCCTATGCATGCCACCCCTTCATCATCACCCATGAGGTGAAAAAGGAGTGCTCGGCGGGCTTTGTCATGAACGACGCCGGCAGATGCGTCTGCCCGGAAGGCACCACCTTCCGCAACGGCCAGTGCACCGGCGGCGGCACCAATGTTCTGCCGACGCCACCGCCGCCGCCGAAGCGCTGCGTGCTGCTCGAAGGCCAGATCCGCACCGAGGACGGACGTTGCATCTGCCCGCGCGGCACCGAGCTGGAGAACGGCGCCTGCGTCAAGACCGACAGGCCCGAGCAGTGCACCATCCGTGGCCAGGTCCACAATGCGGACGGCGACTGCGTCTGCCCGCAAGGGACCGAGGTGCGCAACGGCGCCTGCCGCCCGATGCGGCCGAAGCCCGAGCAGTGCACCATCCGTGGCCAGGTTCACGATGCGGACGGCGACTGTGTCTGTCCGCAAGGCACCGAGGTGCGCAACGGCGCCTGCCGGCCGGTGCGGCCGAAGCCCGAGCAGTGCACCATCCGTGGCCAGGTCTACAATGCGGACGGCGACTGCGTCTGCCCGCAGGGAACCGAGGTGCGCAACGGCGCCTGCCGCCCGATCCGGCCGAAGCCCGAGCAGTGCACCATCCGTGGCCAGGTCCACAATGCGGACGGCGACTGTGTCTGCCCGCAAGGGACCGAGGTGCGAGACAGGGCCTGCCGGCCGATCCGGCCGAAGCCTGACCAGTGCATCATCCGTGGCCAGGTTCATGACGCGAATGGCGATTGCGTCTGCCCGAGGGGCACGGAGGTGCGGGATGGCGCCTGCCGGCGCAAGCAGCCGCAACAGGAGCAGTGCGACATACGCGGCCAGATCCACAACAAGCGTGGTGAATGCGTCTGTCCGCGTGGCACCGAGGTGATCGACGGCGCATGCCGCAGGCCCAGGCAGCAAAGCGAATGCGCTCCGGGCTCGCAGATGATCAATGGCCAGTGCCAGCCGATCTTCAAGCGGCGCTGCCCGGAAGGCACGGTCGGGCGCTATCCGAACTGCCGGCCGATGCGCGGGCAACCGTCGCTGGAGCTCAACCCGGGCCAGTTGCTGCAGGTGCTGCCGCGGCGCAGGCAGCAGGTCGAGCAGCAACAGGAACCGATTCCAAACCGGATCCTGAAACTCCAGCAGCAATAGGCATCTGCGCGACGCCAGACCAGAAACCCGCCGGAGCAGTCCGGCGGGTTTTCCTTATGGCGGCGTGCACACCGAAATTGGCGACGACGATGCGATCGCGGATGTCGCAGCACCGCGCCGCCTGGGGGCCGCCGTTCCTGTACCCTCGACAAGTCACCCATGGCGCATTAGGCAGTCGACTGAGAGCCGGATGTAAAAGGCGCTCGGAAAGGCCGTATCCCATGAGCAAAAAAACCTTGATCGCGCCATCGGTGCTGGCGTCTGACTTTTCCAGGCTCGGCGACGAGGTCGAGGCGGTGGCGGCGGCCGGAGCCGACTGGATCCATCTCGATGTCATGGATGGCCATTTCGTGCCCAACATCACCTTCGGCCCGCCCGTCATCAAGGCGATCCGCAACCGCACCAAGGCCTTTTTCGACTGCCATCTGATGATCGCGCCCGCCGATCCTTATCTTGCCGCCTTCGCCGAGGCCGGCTGCGACGGCATGACGGTGCATGCCGAGGCCGGGCCGCATCTCGACCGCTCGCTGCAGACCATCCGGAACCTCGGCAAGAAGGCCGGTGTCTCGCTCAATCCGGCGACGCCGGAAACGGCGATCGAATATGTGCTCGACCGGCTCGACCTGATCCTGATCATGACCGTCAATCCGGGTTTCGGCGGCCAGGCCTTCATCCCGGCAATGGTCGACAAGGTGAGAAGGGTCAAGGCGCTGATCGGCGACCGGCCGATCCGTATCGAAATCGACGGCGGCGTCTCGCCGGAAACCGCGCCGCTGGTCACATCGGCCGGTGCCGATGTGCTGGTGGCGGGTGCCGCCATCTTCAAGGGCGGCAATGTCGAAGCGTATCGCGCCAATATCGAGGCGATCAGGACGGCGGCCGACAAGGCCGCCGGCTAACACAACACGCTCGCTACGTTCGAATTTCGGAAGGCCGGCTAAGCGTTCCGTAAGGCGCCGTCCGAAGGCTCCTTGCGAATCAGAGCCGCGCGGCCCGCTTGATTCGGTCACGCCCGTCCGTTGTTTTCGCGCGCGACAGAAAAGATGATCGCGTGGGCACACAAAGGATAGATGATCCTGCGTGCATACAAAACACGTTAAGTTTCTACTGGTTGCAGGCCTGTGCGAATTCGCGGCGTCGACCGATGGGTTTTGGCATATTTCTTTGTCCTAAAGTACAATAACACGATCTTGTGCTTGAGGGTCTTGGCTCGGCCGCTATATGGTACATGTACGGAATGGAATGGTACGGACTCGAATTGCCCAACACAGTTGGAGACAAGGAGTCGCTTTTGACATATGGAGCTGCCAATCTGAACGATGACCGCACGGGAGCCAAGAGCACGCTTGCCAGCACGGTCTATCATCAATTGCGTGATGATCTTCTTGGCGGCGCTCTTGAAGCAGAAAGCAAGCTGCGGGTCGAATGGGTTGTTTCCAAGTATGGGGCGGGCGCCTCTCCGGTTCGTGAAGCCCTCAATCGCCTTGCCTCCGAAGGTCTCCTGGGCCGCCACGACCAGCGCGGCTTCTTCATCATGCCAATCACCTCCGGGGAGTTGGAGGAGCTGACGCGCACACGCTGCTGGCTCGAGGAGCGGGCGTTGCGCGAATCGATCGCCCACCGCACCGCCGAATGGGAAGAACAATTGGTACTGGCTCTGCATCGCCTGGGGCGCGCCTCGCGTCTTTCGCCGCAAAACCTCTCTTCACTCAATCCGGACTGGGAGAAAATGCATCGTACCTTCCACCGGTCGCTGATTTCGGCCTGCCGGTCGCATTGGCTGGTGGGTTTCTGCGAACAGCTTTCCGATCACGCCTATCGCTACCGTCAGATGGCCAATGACGGCGGCAGCGTCCAGCGCGACGATTTCGCCGAACACCGGCTGATCGCCGAGAATGCGCTGGACGGAAACGCGGATGACGCCGTCAAGGCCCTGATCGACCACTACGAACTGACCGCCGCCATGTGCATGGAACGCTTCAAGCAAGACGAGCCGCCAAAGCTCGCCGCCATCCCAGACCAGCGCGCCGACCGTTGATGACTGTTTGATCCCTGGGCTTTGCTGGCCCATCCCTGGAATTTTCGGGTGAGTGCACGCCGCGCCGCCGGTTGCTGTCTTGACGACAGAGCCTGGAAACGCGAACGCTTCGCCGCGTGCCGACCTCAGACCGGGGCAGGCGCAAAAATTGCCATCACCCAGGAAGACTTCATGAGCAATCATCTGTTCGATGCATTCCGGTCCCGGATGCCGGCATCGGGGCATCCGTTGATGGAAACCGACGATGGGCGCTCGCTCACCTATGGCGACATGCTGGCGCGCTCGGCGCAACTCGCGCATACGCTCCTGCAGATGGGTGTCGCGCCCGGCGACCGGGTTGCCGTGCAGGTCGAGAAGAGCCCGGAGATGGTCTTGCTCTATCTCGCCTGCGTGCGCGCCGGCGCCGTCTTCCTACCGCTCAACACCGCCTATACGCTGGCCGAACTCGGCTATTTCTTCGGGGATGCGGCACCCCGGGTGATCGTCTGCGATCCGGGGCGGTCGGCCGATATCGCAGGCATGGTCGAGCCGTCCGGCGCCGTCGTGGTCACGCTCGACCGCAATGGCCGGGGATCGCTCGCCGACCAGGCATCGCGTCAGTCCTCCGATTTTCATGATGTCGAGCGCGGCGCCGACGATCTTGCGGCGATCCTCTACACGTCGGGAACGACCGGCCGTTCGAAAGGCGCCATGCTCAGCCACGAGAATCTTGCCTCGAACGCGCGGGTGCTGGTCGAGCAATGGCGCTTCACCAGCGATGACGTGCTGATCCACGCGCTGCCGATCTTCCACACGCACGGCCTGTTCGTCGCCACCAACGTCGTCCTGATGGCCGGCGCCTCGATGCTGTTCGAGCAGAAATTCGACGCCGGCCGCATCGTCTCGCTGCTGCCGCGCGCCACCGTGCTGATGGGCGTGCCGACCTTCTACACCAGGCTGCTGCAGCAGGAGGGTCTGGGTCGCGAGGCGGCGAGAGCCATCCGTCTGTTCGTGTCCGGTTCCGCGCCGCTGCTGGCAGAGACGCATAAGGCATGGCGCGAGCGCACCGGCCACGCCATTCTCGAGCGCTACGGCATGACCGAGACCAACATGAACACCTCCAATCCCTACGAGGGCGAGCGCCGGGCCGGCACGGTCGGTTTTCCCTTGCCGGGCGTGTCGCTGCGCATCGCCGATCCCGATTCCGGCAAGCCGCTGGCCCAGGGCGAGGTCGGCATGATCGAGGTGAAGGGTCCCAACGTCTTTGGCGGCTACTGGCGCATGCCGGAGAAGACCAAGGCGGAGTTCCGCGCCGACGGTTTCTTCATCACCGGCGACCTCGGCATGATCGACGCCGACGGCTACGTCCACATTGTCGGCCGCGGCAAGGACCTGATCATCTCGGGCGGCTACAATGTCTATCCGAAGGAGCTTGAAAGCGAGATCGACGCGCTCGACGGCGTCCTGGAAAGCGCCGTCATCGGCCTTGCCCACGCGGATTTCGGCGAAGGCGTCACCGCCGTCGTCGTGCGCTCGCCCGGGTCGGCGATCACCGGCGCCGAGATCCTCGACGCCATCGCCGGCCGCATGGCCAAGTACAAGCATCCGAAACAGGTTCTCTTCGTCGAGGAGCTGCCGCGCAACACGACGGGCAAGGTGCAGAAGAACCTCTTGCGCGATAGCTACAAGGATCTCTACATCAAAAATAAAGCCGGCTAAGGATATCCGATCCGGCTGGTCCTGCTTCGGCGCGCCCCGCGAAAACTCAGGTGCGATACAAGAGCTCGACGACGTGGTCGGCAATCGCCAGGCTCGCCGTCAGGCCTGGGCTTTCGATACCGAACAGATTGACGATGCGGCCCGCGCCGTGATCGGCCGGCCCCTGTATCTGGAAGTCGGCTGCGGGCTGCCCCGGTCCCGACAGTTTCGGCCTGATGCCGGCATAGGCCGGTTGCAGCGCGCCGTCGGCAAGATCGGGCCAATAGCGGCGGATTGCGGCGTAGAAGACGGCGCTTCGGCCGGGATCGACCGTGTAGTCCACGCCGTCGATCCATTCGACGTCGGGGCCAAAGCGTGCATTGCCGGCCAGGTCGAGCGTCAGATGGACGCCGAGCCCGCCTTCGACCGGAACCGGATAGATCAGCCGTGAAAAGGGCGACCGCCCCGGCAGCGCGAAATAGTTGCCGCGCGCCAGCCACTGGTGCGGGATCAGTCCCCTGGGAAAGCCTTCGATGCGGCCGGCGACAGCCTGTGCGTCGAGGCCGGCGGCGTTGACGAACGTATCGGCTTCGAGGCTGAAACCCTCGCCACTGGCGTCGCGCGTGTCGATCCGGATACCGCCGGCTTCGATCGCAGCGCCCGCGACGGACGTGAGGAAGGCAAAGGACGCGCCGGCGGCTTCCGCGTCGCCGCGCAGCGACAGCATCAGCGCGTGGCTGTCTACGATGCCGGTCGATGGCGACAACAGCGCGCCGGTGCAGGTCAGCGCCGGTTCCAGGCTCTCGGCCTCGCCGCGCGTCAAAAGCTCGAGATCGCCGACGCCGCAGCGCTTCGCATTGGCCTCGATCGCCTGCAATCCGTCCGCCTGGCCGGGCTCGCTGGCGACAATCAGCTTGCCGGCGCGGCGATGGCCGATGCCGTGTTCGGCGCAGTAGGCGTAGAGCAGCCGGCGCCCTTCGACGCAGAGCCGGGCCTTCAGGCTGCCAGGCGCATAATAGAGCCCGGCATGGATGACTTCCGAATTGCGCGAACTGGTGACGGTGCCGATCGCGTCGGCCTTTTCGATCACCACCACCTCGCGACCCGACAAGGCAAGCGCCCTGGCAATGGCAAGCCCGACGACGCCTGATCCGGCGACGACACAATCGATTGTCTGCATGGCCTCGCTTTCAGCGTGAAGCGACAGCCCCGAACACCTTGTCGCCGCCGATCCAGACGCTTCCTATGCCAAGATCGTCCGACAGCGCAACGATGTCCGCCGCCGTACCATTGGCGAAGCGCCCGAGCCGGTGCGACTGGCCGATCGCCTGCGCCGGATAGAGCGAGGCCATGCGCAAGGCCTCGGAGAGCTCGACCCCGACGATCCGGTGCATGAAGCGGATGGCCGAGATCATGTCGAGGTCGGCGCCGGCCAGCGTGCCGTCGGCGAGGCGCAGGCTGCCGTCCTTGCGGTAGATGATGCGGCCGTTGAGGGTGAACGAGGTCATGTCGGTGCCGATTGTCGCCATCGCGTCGGTCACCAGCACGATCCTGCCCGGCCCCTGCTTGGCATCGAGCGCGATCCTGATCGTGGCCGGATGGACATGGATGCCGTCGGCGATCAGCCCGGCCGACAAGGCGCCGATGTCGACGGCCGCGCCGGCGAGCCCCGGCTCGCGATTGCCGATCTGGCTCATGGCGTTGAACAGATGTGTGACGACGCTGGCGCCCGCCCCGGCGAAGGTTTCCGCCGTGGCATAGCCAGTGTCGGAATGGCCGAGGCTGACGATTATCCCTGCCTTGGCCAATGCGGTGACGCGGGCCGGCTCGACGGATTCGGGCGCGATGGTGGTGAGTAGCACGGGCAGCTTGTCCCGCGCCGCGATCAGCATGGCCTGGTCGGCATCCGTCATCGGCCGGATCAATGCTGGATCGTGCGCGCCCTTGCGTGCGATCGACAGATGCGGACCTTCCAGATGCAGGCCGAGAAATCCCGGCACTTTCCGCAGGGTCGCGGCCTCGCCGGCGGCGATCGCGGCGGCGGTGATCTCAGGCGTATCGGTGATCAGCGTCGGCAACAACGCGGTCGTGCCGAAGGGGGCGTGCGCCCGGCAGATGGTTTCGATCGAGGCGACGTCGGGATGGTCGTTGAGCATGACGCCGCCACCGCCATTGACCTGAATGTCGACGAAGCCCGGCACCAGCATGCCGCCCCTCAGGTCGACGGAGCGAATGTCTCCGGCGATCGCGCCTTGCGGCAGGATGGCCTCGACGAGGCCGCCGCGCACGACAAGGGCGGCACCGTCATGCCAGTCATCGCCGTCGAAGATGCGGGCGCCGGTCAGGGCGAAACGGTCGCTCATACGGTCTCCGTCACCTTGCGAAGGTTGCGCGGCGCGTCCGGATCGAGGCCGCGATGGCGGGCAAAGGCCTCGACGAACATGTAGAACGAAACGATCAGTGTCAGCGGGTCGGTCAGCGGATGGCCGGTGGCGACATGCGGCAGCCGCGTGGCGCGATTGGCGAGCGCCGAGGTGACGAAAACCGGCGCGCCCTTGGCGGCCAGGCTGTCGGCGGCTTCGGCGATGGAAGGCTCGGACGCATCGCGCGCGGCCAGCGCCAGCACCGGAAAATCGGGGCCGATCAGCGCCAGCGGACCGTGCATGACTTCTGCGGCGCTATAGGCCTCGGCATGCATGCCGCAGGTCTCCTTGAATTTCAGCGCCGCCTCGTTGGCCATCGCCGCGGACGGACCACGGCCAAGGATGAACAGCGATTTCTGCTTCTCGATCGTCTCGGCCAGCACGCTCATCCAGTCGCAGGCGATCGCCTTGCCGAAATGTTCGGGCAGGCGGGCGAGCGCGGCCAGCAGCGCGTCGTCGCCGGTCGAATGCGCCATCAGGGCAAGGCCGGCAACGGCGGAATTGATGAAGGTCTTGGTTGCCGCGACACTGCGCTCCGGTCCGGCGAGGATGTCGATGGCGAAGTCCGAAGCTCGCGCGAGCGGCGAATCGGCGGTGTTGGTGACGGCGATGGTCAACGCGCCGCCGGCCCGTGCGGTTTCGGCCATGGCGACGATGTCGGGGCTCTTGCCGGACTGCGAGATCGCCAGGCACGCCGAGCCGCCGAGCCTGAGCTTGCGGGCATAGATCGAAGCGATGGAGGGACCGACCGAGGCGACGGCAAGGCCGGCGGTCAGTTCGACGGCATATTTCATGAAGGTGGCGGCATGGTCGGACGAGCCGCGCGCCACGGTGACGACGAAATGCGGGTCGCGTTCCCTTATGCCGCGCCCGGCTTCGGCCAGCACCACGCCGGAGCCGTCAAGCAGGCGGGCGACGGCCTGCGGGATCTCCTCGATCTCGCGCTGCATGTGGGTGGTGTTCGCGATCATGGTCGGCCCTCTTCGCTCGGCCCTGTCAGCCGCAGTTCAGCGACGAAATCATAGGCGTCGCCCCGGTAGATGGAGCGGGTGAATTCGATCACCTTGCCGCTCGCCAGATAGGAAATACGCTCGATATGCAGGCCGGCAATGCCGGGCGGCACTTCGAGCAGGCGCGCATCGCCCTCGCCGAGATTGGCGGCCGAGATGCGCTGCACCGCCCGCACCGGCCGGTTGCCGGTCTGTCCAAGCGCCGCGTAGAGCGAGGAGCCGATGCCGGCCGGGTCGGGCAGCACGCTCGCCGACAGCGAGGCGCGCTCGATCGCTAGCGGCGTGTCGTTGGCGATGCGCAGGCGCGCCACGCGCGCCACCAGTTCGCTCGACGACAGGCCGAGCACCATCATCTCGTCGGGCGAAGGCGCGTAGAGGCCGCGGTCGAGCCATGCCGAGCGCACCGCCATGCCGCGCCGCGCCATGTCTTCGGTAAACGAGGTCAGCCGCGACAGCGACTGCTCGACGCGCTCCATGCGGGGCGCCACGAACGTGCCGGAGCCATGGCGCTGCACCAGGATGCCGCCCTTGACCAGGTCCTGCACCGCCTTGCGCACGGTGACGCGCGAAATATCGGCCTTGGTGGCGATGTCGCGCTCGGAGGGCAGCGCGTCGCCCGGGCCGATCAGGCCGCGATTGACGGCGTCCTCGATGCTCTTCCTGAGCTGCAGGTAAAGCGGCGCGCCGCTTTGCGAGGATTGCCTGAGCGCGGCGAAAATCTGGTCGGCGGCATCGCTCATCGCGCGGCCTCCGAATGTCCGGCGAAGAGGCGCGCCGCCATCTGCACGGCGCCGCCGAGCGCGTCGTCGAGCGGCTCCTTCAAAAGGGCGCGGTAGCGCGCCGACAGGCGCGGCGCATAAAGCGGCGCCAGCCCGCCGAGCAGGCAGAGCGGTGCACCGGCGGCGAGGTCTAGCGCGCCGAGCGAGGCCTCGACGTCGGCGACCGCCTTGTCGAGGATCCAGTTGGCGACGATGTCGCCTTTTTCGGCGTGCTCGAACACTTTCGGCGCGAAGCCACCGAAATCGCCGGGCTTGGCGTTGGTGGTGAACTCGACCACGTCCTCGGGATTGTTGCGGAAAACAGCCATCATGCTGTCGGTCAGCGGCGAGGCCCGGCGCACGCCGTCATGCGCGAGCAGTGTCTGCTCCAGAAGGTCGCGGCCGATGCGGGCGCCGCTGCCCTGGTCGCCGACCTGGAAGCCCCAGCCGCCGATGGCGCGCGATTTGCCGTCCTTGCGAGCCATATAGGCGGTGCCGGTGCCCAGGATCGCCATGGCGCCGTCACTGGGCCCAACCGCGCCCTCCAGCGCGATCTCGGCGTCGGTCTCGACGCGGCTGATGCTGAACGGCAGGACGGCCTCGAGCTGCTGCCGATAGGTGCCGACATTGGCGCCGGCAAGGCCGAGAATGGCCGGTGTCCGCGGGATCAGCTCCGGGTCTTGCCCGGACGCGATGAAAGCCTGCCGCGCCGCGTCGACGATGTTGGCGCGCGCGCCTGTGAGGTCGGTTCGGATGTTGGCGGCGCCACTTTTGGCGCGGCCGAGCACGATGCCGTCCGCCGTTGCCAGGGCGGCCCTGCAGCTGGTGCCGCCGCCATCGATGCCGAGCACGAATTTCACGCGATGTCTCCTCCGGATTGATAATACCAATAAAATACCAATAGCCAAGGCTTAATTTGTCTTTAAAAAAGATTAAGCCGTATTCTATTGAAAAACCTGATTATTTTGCCGGCACAGCGATTCCCAGGCGACGATTTCGTTAATGAGTGTGGACAAGTGGTATTTTTTTGGTATTGTTTTCTGAGTTGGAGGAACAGGGATGGCCGAAACGCGCACCGAAGCGCTGCATGGGAAAGCCGAGGGGCTGGATATCCAGGCTCCCGAAGCGATCCTTGGCGCGCTGGCCGATGCGCAGGTCGAGGCCGCCAAGGCCGTCCGCAACGCCATTCCCGCCATTGCCAGGGCCGCCGAAATCATTGCCGGCAGCCTGAACGGCGGTGGCAAGCTCGCCTATGCGGCGGCAGGCAGCTCCGGGCTGATGGCTCTTGCCGACGCGCTGGAACTGCCCGGCACGTTCGGCATCCGGCGTGACCGCATCGCCATCCTGATCGCCGGCGGCGACGAGGCTTTCAAGACACTGGCCGGCGGACCCGAGGATGATACGGAAGAGGCCGCGACGGCGGTTGCCGATGCCGGCATCGGCGAGGGCGATTGCCTGATCGCCCTTTCCGCCAGCGGCACGACACCCTACGCGGTGCGCGCCGTCGAGGAAGCACGCCGGCGGGGCGCGGCCACCATCGCCATCGCCAACAACCGCGACACGCCGCTGCTCAAGCGGGCCGACACCGCCATCCTGCTCGAAACGCCGCCTGAGGTCATTGCCGGCTCGACCCGCATGGGCGCCGGCACCGCGCAGAAGATCGCACTCAACATGCTGTCGACGCTGACCGCCATCCATCTCGGCCATGTGCATGACGGCTACATGGTCAATCTCATGGCCGACAACATGAAGCTGCGCGACCGCGCGGCGCGCATCGTCGCCGCCGTCAGCGGCCGCGACAGGCAAGAGGCCGCCAGCCTGCTCGAGAAGAGCGGCGGCGCGGTCAAGACAGCCATTCTGCTCGCCGCCGGCGCCGACAGCGCCGACGCGGCGCAGAAGATACTGGAAGAGGCGGGCCAGAAGCTGAGGCCCGCCCTTTCCGCGCTCGGGCACGATCCCGAAAAGTGGAACCCGCTTTTCGGAAAAGATCATGCTCGAACAAAGAAATAGAGCCTGTTTCATCCCCATCGGGGTGAAATGGGCTTGCGAGGGGAACAAGGGCTCGAAAGCCCCGGTTCTCATCAAAACCGAACCTGAAAAAGGTCAACAGGGAGACTGAGCATGACAACGAAACTACTGACGGCACTGCTTCTGGGCACAAGCATTCTCGGCTCCGCCGGGCTGGCTCACGCCGAGGACGTAACGCTCAACATCGAAAGCTGGCGCGGCGACGACCTGTCCATCTGGAAGGACAAGCTCATCCCGGCCTTCGAAGCCAAGAACCCCGGCATCAAGGTGGTGTTCGCACCATCGGCTCCGACCGAATATGACGCCGCACTCGGCGCCAAGCTCGCTGCCGGCTCGGCGGGCGACCTGATCACCTGCCGCCCGTTCGACAAGTCGCTCGAACTGTTCAAGAAGGGCAATCTCGCCGATCTCTCCTCGCTGCCCGGCATGGAGAACTTCTCACCGGTCGCCAAGTCCGCCTGGCAGACCGATGACGGCAAGTCGAGCTTCTGCGTGCCGATGGCTTCCGTCATTCACGGCTTCATCTACAACAAGGATGCCTTCGACAAGCTCGGCATCAAGGTGCCGGAAACCCGCGACGAGTTCTTCGCCGCGCTCGACAAGATCAAGGCCGACGGCACCTATATCCCGATGGCGATGGGCACCAAGGACCTCTGGGAAGCCGCGACCATGGGCTACCAGAACATCGGCCCGAACTACTGGAAGGGCGAGGACGGCCGCGCCGCGCTGATCAAGGGCGAGCAGAAGCTGACCGACAAGGACTGGGTCGCTCCTTATGAGGAACTGGCCAAGTGGAAGCCGTATCTCGGCGACGGCTTCGAGGCCCAGACCTATCCGGACAGCCAGAACCTGTTCACGCTCGGCCGCGCCGCCATCTACCCGGCCGGCTCGTGGGAAATCGGCCTGTTCAACACCCAGGCCCAGTTCAAGATGGGCGCTTTCCCGCCGCCGGTCGAGAAGGCCGGTGACACCTGCTACATCTCCGACCATACCGACATCGGCATGGGCCTGAACGCGGCCTCCAAGCATGCCGACGCGGCCAAGACCTTCCTGTCCTGGGTGGCCTCGGCTGATTTCGCCACCATCTACGCCAACGCGCTGCCGGGCTTCTTCAGCCTGAACTCCGCGCCGGTGAAGATGGAAGACCCGCTGGCGCAGGAATTCGTCTCCTGGCGCGGCAAGTGCAAGTCGACGATCCGCTCGACCTATCAGATCCTGTCGCGCGGCACGCCGAACCTCGAAAACGAGACCTGGGTCGAATCGGCCAACGTCATCAACGGCACCGATACGCCCGAAGCCGCGGCCAAGAAGCTGCAGACCGGTCTCGACAGCTGGTACAAGCCGGCCAAGTAAGAGCTCAGGCAACGGAGCCGGCCGGGCACGTGCCCGGCCGGTTCTTTAAAACAGCAACCACTCAGATAGCGATTGTCGGCACTGCCTCTCGGCCTTACCCTTGCTTCCATGGGGAAGGCTAGCTGACCGGTCGCAGGCCTTGCTCTTGCCGCATGCGGCGGGAGTTTGCGCCATGCATCGAGGCATCATCTGGCACCACGACCAACTGGAACCGAGAGACGGCAGGGACCGAACTCATGGCCGCACCAACACGACCGAAAAGACCGTTCCGCTGGCATATTGCCGTCTTCCTGGCGCCGGCGGTGCTCGTCTACACGGCGATCATGATTCTGCCGCTCGCCGGCACGCTGCAGCTGTCGCTGTTCCGCAACGTCGACCAGTCACAGGTCTTCGTCGGTCTGGGCAATTTCCGCACCCTGTTCGGCGACCCTAACTGGTCCGTCAATTTCTGGAATGCGCTGCGCAACAATGTCTGGTTCTTCATCATCCACATGCTGGTGCAGAACCCGGTCGGTGTGCTCCTGGCGGCGCTTCTATCCAGCCCGAAGCTGCGCTTCTCGGCCTTCTACCGCACCGCGATCTTCGTGCCGACCATCCTGTCCTTCGTCATCGTCGGCTTCGCCTGGAAGCTGATCCTGTCGCCGCTCTGGGGCGTGGCGCCGCATCTGCTCGATTTCGTCGGCCTCAAGAGCCTGTTCACGCCCTGGCTCGGCAAGGAACAATACGCGCTGACCGCGCTCAGCCTGGTGTCGGTCTGGCAGTTCATCGGCATCCCGATGATGCTGATCTATGCCGCGCTGCTGTCGATCCCCGACGAGGTGATCGAGGCGGCCGAATGCGACGGCATTACCGGCATGGCGCAGTTCTGGAAGATCAAGCTGCCGCTGATCCTGCCGTCGATCGGCATCATCTCGATCCTCACCTTCGTCGGCAATTTCAACGCTTTCGACCTGATCTACACCGCCCAGGGCGCGCTCGCCGGGCCGAACTATTCGACCGATATTCTCGGCACCTTCCTCTATCGCGCCTTCTTCGGTTTCCAGCTGCAGGTCGGCGATCCCAATATGGGCGCGACCATCGCCACGATCATGTTCCTGATCATCCTCGGCGGTGTCTGCGTCTACCTGTTCCTCATCCAGACGCGCCTGCGTCGGTATCAGTTCTAGAGGGGCAAGAGATGAGCATCGCCACCCGTTCGCTGCCCCGCACCATCGGCGCCCATGCGATCCTGTTGACCTACACGGTGATCGCGCTGTTCCCGGTGATCCTGGTGGTGATGAATTCGTTTAAATCCCGCGCCGGCATCTTCGGCGCGCCGCTGACGCCGCCAACGCCGAAAACCTTCGACCTGATCGGCTACACCACCGTGATCGGCCAGGGAGATTTCTTCCATTATTTCCAGAACAGCCTCGTCGTTACCGTCGGCTCGCTGTTCTTCGTGCTCCTGTTCGGCGCCATGGCCGCCTTCGCGCTGTCGGAATACCGCTTCCGTGGCAACACGCTGATGGGGCTGTACCTGGCGCTCGGCATCATGATCCCGATCCGGCTCGCCACCGTCGCCATCCTGCAATTGATGGTGGCGAGCGGGCTGGTCAACACGCTGACGGCGCTGATCCTGGTCTATACCGCGCAAGGCCTGCCGCTCGCCGTCTTCATCCTGTCGGAGTTCATGAAGCAGGTCTCCGACGATCTGAAGAACGCCGGGCGCATCGACGGCCTGTCGGAATACACCATCTTCTTCCGCCTGGTGGTGCCGCTGGTGCGCCCGTCGATGGCGACGGTCGCCGTCTTCACGATGATCCCGATCTGGAACGATCTCTGGTTCCCGCTGATCCTGGCGCCGTCGGAGGAGACCAAGACGGTGACGCTCGGCGCCCAGCTTTTCCTCGGCCAGTTCGTGACCAACTGGAACGCCATCCTGGCGGCACTGTCGCTGGCGATCCTGCCGGTGCTGATCCTCTACGTCATCTTCTCGCGGCAGCTGATCCGCGGCATCACCTCCGGAGCCGTCAAGTGAGCGTGCAAAAACCCCTTCGTGTCGTCGTCGCCGGGCTCGGCAATATGGGCCGCAGCCATGCGCTGGCCTATCACACCAATCCGGGCTTCGAGATCGCCGCTCTCGTCAACCGTTCCGACGTGCCCCTGCCGGATGGGCTGTCGGGCTATGGCATCAGGCACTCCTTCGACGACGCGTTGCGCGACGAGAAACCCGATGTAGCCTGCATAGCCACCTATTCCGACAGCCACGCCGACTATGCGGTGAAGGCATTCGAGGCCGGCTGCCACGTCTTCGTCGAGAAGCCGCTGGCAACGACCGTGGCCGACGCGAAGCGTGTCGTCGCCGCGGCACAAGCCAACGGCAAAAAACTGGTGATCGGCTACATCCTACGCCATCACCCGTCCTGGATCCGGCTGATCGCCGAAGCGCGGAAACTGGGCGGTCCCTACGTCTTCCGCATGAACCTCAACCAGCAATCCTCTGGCCACACCTGGGAGACGCACAAGCAGTTGATGCGCACGACGTCGCCGATCGTCGACTGCGGCGTGCATTACCTCGACGTCATGCTGCAGATCACCGATGCCAGGCCTGTCGAGGTGCGCGGCATGGGCGTGCGGCTGACCGAAGAGGTCGCGCCCACAATGTACAATTACGGCCACCTGCAGGTGATGTTCGATGACGGCTCTGTCGGCTGGTATGAAGCTGGCTGGGGCCCGATGATTTCGGAAACCGCCTTCTTCGTGAAGGATGTCATCTCGCCGAAAGGCTGTGTGTCGATCGTCATGAAGGAAGGCGTCAAGTCCGACGACATCGACACCCACACCAAGACTTCGACCATCCGCCTGCACAGCGCTGAAACCGGGCCGGACGGCAAGTTCACGAGGCCGGACGAGATGCTGTCGATGGAAGGCGAACCCGGCCACCAGGACCTTTGCGACCTGGAGCAGGCTTTCGTCCTCAAGGCGATCCGCGAAGACATCGATCTGACCAAACACATGGACGATGCGGTGAAGTCGCTCGCCGTCTGCCTGGCCGCCGACGAGAGCGTGCGCAGCGGCAATGCCGTGAAACTCTAGAACAGGAACGAAGCCGTGGGCTCGCTGAAGATCGAGAATGTGAAGAAGGCCTTCGGGCCGGTCGAGGTGCTGAAGGGCATCGACCTCGAAGTGACCGATGGCGAATTCGTCGTCTTCGTCGGCCCGTCCGGCTGCGGCAAGTCGACCCTGCTGCGCGTCATCGCCGGACTGGAGGATTCGACCTCGGGCCGGGTGCTGATCGACGGCACCGATGTCTCGGTCACGCCGCCGGCAAAACGCGGCATCGCCATGGTGTTCCAGACCTATGCGCTCTATCCGCATCTGACGGTCAGGAACAATATGGGCCTCGGCCTCAAGCAGGCGAACACGCCGGCGGCGGAGATCGAGCGGCGCATCGGCATCGCCTCGTCCATGCTGTCGCTGGAGCCCTATCTCGAAAGGCGGCCGGCCGAGCTCTCCGGCGGCCAGCGCCAGCGCGTCGCCATCGGCCGCGCGGTGGTGCGCGAGCCCAAGCTTTTCCTCTTCGACGAGCCGCTGTCCAATCTCGACGCGGCATTGCGCGTCAACACACGGCTGGAAATCGCGCAATTGCACCGCCGGCTCAAGGCAACGATGATCTACGTCACCCACGATCAGGTCGAAGCGATGACGCTCGCCGACAAGATCGTGGTGCTCAACGCTGGAAAAATCGAGCAGATCGGCGGCCCGATGGAGCTCTACAATGCGCCGGCAAACGAGTTCGTCGCCGGCTTCATCGGTTCGCCCAAGATGAATTTCATCGACGGCGCGCGTCTGGGCGAGACCGCCAAGACCATCGGCGTGCGGCCTGAGCACCTGACCGTCGATCCGAAGTCGGGCGCCTGGAAGGGCACGGTCGTGCATGCCGAGCATCTCGGCGCCGACACCAATCTCTATCTCGATTGCGAGAAGGCCGGCTTGATCACCGTGCGTATCTTCGGCGTGTATGACGCCGAGCCGGGCGCAACGCTTTATGCGACGCCCGAGCCTGGGAAGACCTATCGGTTTGGGGCCGATGGGAAGGTGCTGAAGTAGGCGGGCACTTTTCTTTTCCTCTCCCCCGATCGACGGGGGAGAGGAAAGAACGAACTGCCGCAGTTTACACGTCGGCCTTGAACGTCTGCTTCTGCTGGCCGAGCCCTTCGATGCCGAGCTCCACCACGTCATCCGCCTTCAGGAACACCGGCGGCTTCATGCCCAGCCCGACGCCGGGCGGGGTGCCGGTGGAAATGATGTCGCCCGGATGCAGCGACATGAACTGGCTGAGATAGGAGACCAGATACTTCACGCCGTAGACCATGGTCTTGGTCGAGCCGTTCTGCATCGTCTTGCCGTTGACGGTCAGCCACATCTTCAGGTTCTGCGGATCCGCCACCTCGTCCTTGGTCACCAGCCACGGGCCGGTCGGGCCGAACGTGTCGCAGCTCTTGCCCTTGGTCCACTGGCCCTGGCGCTCGGCCTGGAAGGCGCGTTCGGACACGTCATGGGCGACGGCATAGCCGGCGACATAATCGAGCGCGTCGGCCTCGCTGACGTACTTTGCCGTCTTGCCGATCACCACGGCGAGTTCAACCTCCCAGTCGGTCTTTTCAGAACCGCGCGGGATCAGCACGTCATCGTCGGGCCCGACAATGGCCGAGCTTGCCTTCATGAAGATGATCGGCTCCGATGGCACCGTGGCGCCGGTTTCGGCGGCATGATCGGAATAGTTGAGGCCGATGCAGATGAACTTGCCGGTCCCGGCAACGCAGGCGCCGAGGCGCGGCTTGCCGGAAACGGCAGGCAGCGACTTCGGGTCGAGCTTGGACAGCATGTCCAGAGAGGCCGGATGCAGCACCGTGCCGGCAATGTCGGCGACATGGGCGGAGAGATCGCGGATCGTTCCATCCGCATCGAGCAGGCCGGGACGTTCGCTCCCCACCTCGCCATAGCGCAGCAGTTTCATGCATCTTCTCCTGATTGCGGCCTCGCGGCCGTTCTACAAACTCTCCGCCGAGGCGTCAGCCGCTCCGGAACCGCGCGGACCCTAGCCACCGGCCTGCTCCACGACAAGCGCGCACAGCCCGTTTTGCGCACCGGCGAGGCGGATTTTCAGACTTCCCGATCCCCGTCAGATCGACCAGCCGCCGTCGATATTGTAGGCCTGCCCCGACGTGTAGGTGGCGCCGGCCAGATAGACGGCGAGGTCGGCGATTTCCTCCGGCGTGCCGAGCCGGCCCATCGGCTGGCGGGCGATGAAGGCCGCGCGGGCTGCCTCGTAATCACCTTGTGCATGCATGCGGTCCTGCAGCGACGGGCTCTCGACCGTGCCGGGGCAGATGGCGTTGCAGCGAATGCCCTTGCCGACATAGTCGGCCGCGACCGCCTTGGTCAGGCCGATGACCGCCGCCTTGCTCAGTCCATACACGAAGCGGTTCGGCACACCCTTGGTCGAGCTCGCCAGCGAGGCCATGTTGATGATCGAGCCATCGCCGCGCTCCAGCATGCCGGGCAATACCGCCCGGATGGTGCGCACCATGGCGCGGACATTGAGGTTCAGCGCGAAATCGAGATCGCCGTCCTTCATCTCCAGGATCGAGCCCGAATGAACGAAACCGGCGCAGTTGAACAGCACGTCGACGCGGCCGATCTCGGCAAAGGCGGCATTGACCGCCTCGTCATTGAGGACATCGACCTTGCGGGTCTTGATTCCCGATGTCTTGGCGAGTTCGGCCAGCAGCGTCTCGTTGATGTCGGTGGCATGGACGGTGGCGCCAGCCTTGGCGAAGGCCAGCGCGCTTGCCTTGCCGATGCCTTGTGCCGCTGCCGTGATGACAACGACCTTGCCTGCCAGATCCGCCATGTCTTTTCCTCGCCTGCCTCGGGTCGATTGGCTTTATCGGCGGCCGGCGAAGGCGTCATGTGCCACTCAGGCGCGATCATGCGGCCTGTGCCAGTTCACTGATAAAGATGTTTTTTCTCGTTAAAGAACATGTGTCCGGGCGTCAAGCCCGAACACGATCACCATTGCGGCAGCACGGAAATGTCAGTCGCCGTAAGGCACCCAGACGTTCTTGACCTCGATGGCGCGGCGCAACAAGGCATCGCCGGCAGCTTCCTCCGAGGCCCAGTCGAGGCTGCGGCCATTGCCGGTCCAGACGCGCTTCAGATTGCCGATGGAGTCGGCCTCCGCCTTGGCGCAGGTCTCGGCGTCGGCGAATACCCAGAGCCCGTCGACATCGTCATGCTTGGCCAGCACGCCGGCCAATTCAGCGCTGCGGCCGGTGACGATGTTGATGGCGCCGGCCGGCACATCGGAATATTCGATCACCTGGTAGAGATCGGTGGCAAGCAGCGGATGGCGTTCGGACGGCACGGCGACCACCGTGTTGCCCATGGCAAGTGCCGGCGCCACCAGCGAGATGAAGCCGAGCAAGGGCTGATTGTCGGGCGCCACGATGCCGATGACGCCGACCGGCTCGTGCAGCGCCAGCGTGACAGCGCGCGCCGGCGGCTGGTGGACGCGGCCCTCGAACTTGTCGGCAAGGCCGGCATAGAGGAACAGCCGTTCGATCGACTGGTCGACCTCCTCGCGCGCGGCCTTGGCCGGCACGCCGGTGAGCTGGACGAGACGGGCGGCGAATTCGTCGGCGCGGCCCGAAAGGTTCTCGGCGAGGTAATAAAGCACCTGCGACCTGTTATAGGCCGTCGCCTCCGGCCAGGCCTTGGCGCCGCGGGCGGCCGAGACCGCATCGCGTATGTCCTTGCGGTTGCCGAGCCCGACCTCGCCCGCAAGCTTGCCCTTGGCGGTGGCGATGCCAAGCGAGTAATTGCCGTCCGGGCGCACCTGCTTGCCGCCGATGAACAGCTTTGCGGTGCGGTCTATGGCCGAGCCGTCCGCCTGCTCGTGCGGCTGCGCGGCGGTTGCCGCCGGCTTGATGACAGGGCCGAGCGGCAATTTGGCCGTCAGATATTCGAACATGCCCTCGCGCCCGCCCTCGCGGCCGAAGCCGCTCTCGCGATAGCCGCCGAAGCCGCAGGCGGCGTCGAACATGTTGGTGCCATTGACCCACACGACGCCGGCCTTGAGCTGCGGTGCCACATGCAAGGCAAGGTTGACGTTCTCGCTCCACACCGAGGCGGCAAGGCCATAGCGCGTGTTGTTGGCAAGCTCGATCGCCTCCTCGGTGTTGCGGAAGGTCATGGTGGCGAGGACCGGGCCGAACACTTCTTCCTGCGCCAGGATGTTAGCCGGCGAAACGCCTGTGGCCAGCGTCGGCAGGTGGTAATAGCCCGACGACGGCAGCGCCGCGTCCGGCTGCCAGCAGACTGCGCCTTGTTTCGCGCCCTCGGCCACCAGTCCCTTGACGCGGTCGAGCTGGGTCAGATCGACCAGCGGGCCGATATCGGTGTTCTTGTCGAGCGGACTGCCGACGCGGAGCCTGCTCATCCGCGTCTTGACCTTGGCGATGAAGGCATCGGCGATGCCTTCCTGCACCAGAAGCCGCGAGCCGGCGCAGCAGACCTGGCCCTGGTTGAACCAGATGCCGTCGACCAGACCCTCGACGGCGCTGTCGAGATCGGCGTCCTCGAAGACGATGAAGGCTGATTTGCCGCCAAGCTCCAGCGACAGTTTCTTGCCCGACCCGGCGGTCGCCTTGCGGATGATCTTGCCGACTTCGGATGAGCCGGTGAAGGCGATCTTCTGGATGCCGGGATGATTGACGATGGCCGCACCCGCTTCCGGGCCGCCGTGAACGATGTTGACGACGCCCTTCGGCACACCCGCGCGTTCGCAGATCTCGGCGAACAGGATGGCTGTGAGCGGTGTGAACTCCGCCGGCTTCAGCACCACCGTGCAGCCCGCGGCGAGCGCCGGCGCGATCTTCCAGGCCAGCATCAGCAGCGGAAAATTCCACGGGATGATCTGGCCGACGACGCCGACGCCCTTATGGCCGGGAAAATCCCTGTCCAGCGCCTGCGCCCAGCCGGCATGATGGATGAAATGGCGGATCGCCAGCGGCACGTCGATGTCGCGGCTCTCGCGGATCGGCTTGCCGTTGTCGATCGATTCGAGCACCGCGAACAGCCTCTGGTGGCGCTGCATGGCGCGGCCGATGGCGTAGAGCACTTTTGCACGCTGGTAGCCCGAACTGGCGCTCCATTTCGGCAATGCCTTGGCGGCGGCGGCAACCGCCGCGTCGATGTCGACCGCACTGGCGTCGGACACCTTGGCCAGCAGCTTGCCGGAGGACGGTTCGCTGGTCTCGAAGGTCTTGCCGCCGGCAGCGGTCTTCCAGCCGCCGTCGATGAACAGCGCCTTGCCGAAGTCGCGCGCGGCCAGCCACGCATCGGCCTCGTTGCGGGCTTCTGGTGCGGGACCGTATTCCATGGCGTGATAACGTTCGAGAATGTTCATGGGGTCCTCCAGATGATTATCGCGGCAGGCGCTCTGGCGCCGCAGGGCTCGATGTTCAAAGCCCTACCTCAAGCCATAGCGTGGCGATGATTGGCCGAATAATGGCCGGTCAGGTGATGCTCGAGTTGGCGCTCGATGTCGGTCAGCAGGCTCGACGCGCCGAAACGGAACAGTTCCGGTTCCAACCACGGCCGCCCGAGCTCTTCCTTCATCAGCACCAGCCAGTCGAGCGAGACCTTGGCCGTGGAAATGCCGCCGGCCGGCTTGAAGCCGATGAGATAGCCGGTTTCTTCGAAATAGGCCCTGATGGCGCGCACCATGGCTAGGCCGACAGGCAGCGTGGCATTGACGCTTTCCTTGCCGGTCGACGTCTTGATGAAATCGGCGCCCGCCATCATCGCCACCATCGAGGCCAGCATGACGTTGCGCAGCGTGGCGAGGTCGCCAGTGCCAAGGATCACCTTCAGATGCGCGTCACCGCAGGCGGCGCGCATCGAGACGATCTCGTTGTAGAGTTCGCGCCATTTGGCGCCGAACACCAGGCCACGCGGAATGACGACGTCGATCTCGTCGGCGCCGTCGCGCACCGAGGCCTCGATCTCCTGCAACCGGGTCGACAGCGGCGCCAGCCCATGCGGGAAGGCGGTGGAGACGGCGGCGACATGGATGCCGGTGCCGCGCACGGCGTCGACGGCGGTGGCGACGAAGGGATGGTAGACGCAGACAGCCGCCGGCCGGATGGTTTCGCCCGCGATGCCCAGGCCTTCCATGATGTCGCGGCGCAGCGGGTTGATCGCCTTGGCGCAGAGCCGGCGCACGCGTTCCTCGGTGTCGTTGGAGTTCAGCGTCGTCAGGTCCATGCAGGCGATCGACCGCAACAGCCACGCCGCCTGGTTATCGGCCTTGATCGAGCGCCGCTTGGTCAGCGTGGCGACGCGCCGTTCCAGCGCCGAGCGGTTGACGCTGCGCACCGATTCCAGGAAGCCGAGGTCGAGTTTGAGACCGGGATTGCGCGCGATGTGATGGTCCAGCGGCACCGGCGTGTTGGCGGCGGCGCGTGCCGGCAGTGGCATCACCTTGGATGCACCGGCGCCGGCCTCGCGGATCGTGTTGCTCATTTCCTGCCCTTTCTCGTTTGCGGCAACACTTACACGATCGTTCCGGTCGAGGCCACAAGCCTGAGACAGGTCCCTGTCGGACGCCGGCCTATTCGGCGGCCAGCTTGCCGCGCGGCGGGCTGATTTCAACCGCCTCGTGGCGGGGCTCTTCCTGGTCCTGCTCCTGCCGGCGCCAGGAGGTGAGCCAGCCCGAGAGATCGTCCAGATAGAGATAGATCACCGGCGTGGTGAACAGCGTCAGGGCCTGGCTGACCAGCAGTCCGCCGAACATCGTATAGCCGAGCGGCTGGCGGATTTCCGCGCCCGTGCCGTTTTCCAGCATCAGGGGCAGGGCGCCGAGCATCGACACCATGGTGGTCATCATGATCGGGCGGAACCGCAGCAGGCAGGCCTGGCGGATCGAGTCCAGGGAACTGAGATGCTGGTCCCTCTCGGCCGCGATGGCGAAGTCGACCATCATGATCCCGTTCTTCTTGACGATGCCGATGAGCAGGATGACGCCGATCAGGCCGATCAGGTTGAACTCCATATGGAAGACCAGCAGCGTACCCAAGGCGCCGAGCCCGGCCGACGGCAGCGTCGAGAGAATGGTCAGCGGATGGATGTAGCTTTCGTAGAGGATGCCGAGGATCAGGTAGACCACGACCAGCGCGCCGAGGATGAGCAGCGGTATCGAGGAAAGCGATTGCTGGAACGCCTGCGCCGTGCCGGTATAGCTGGTCTGGACGGTCGCCGGCAGCCGCATCTCCATGGCGGCCCTGTCGATCGCGGCGGTGGCCTGGCCCAGCGCCACGCCGGGCGCCAGGTTGAAGCTGATCGTCACCGAAGGAAACTGGCCTTCATGGTTGATGACGAGCGGCTGTACCGGCGCCGTCGTCCATTTGGCGATCGCCGAGAGTGGTACCTGCGAACCGCTCGATGTCGTCAGATAGATCTGGTCGAGCGCCTTGAGGTCGCCGCGTAGCGACGGCAGCACTTCCAGGATCACGTCATAGGTCGAAAGCTGCGTGAAATACTGGGCGATCTGGCGCTGGCCGAAGGCGTCGTTGAGGGTATTGTCGACGTCGTTGGCGGTCAGGCCATAGCGGGCGGCCTGGTCACGGTCGACCTGCAGCGTGAGCGTCGTGCCTGAACTCATCTGGTCGGTCGAGACGTCGCGCAATTCAGGCAACCGCTGCAAGGCCGTCAACAGCTGTGGCGCCCATTGATTGAGCGTGTCGAGATCGCCGCTTTCCAGCACATACTGGTATTGCGAGGCCGACAGCTTGCCGCCGATGCGCACGTCCTGCGAGGCCTGCATGAACAGGCGCGCGCCCTGAACGACCGAGAGCTTTGGCTGCAGCCGCCGGATCACCTGGTCGGCCGATGCATCGCGGTCGTCGCGGGGCTTCAGCTGGATGAACATGCGGCCGGTGTTCTGCGTGTTTCCGGTGCCGCCCATCGATGCCGCGAAATGCGCCACCGCCGGATCCTTGGAGACGATGCCGGCGAATTGCGTCATATAGGACCGCATCTGGTCGACCGAGACGTCCTGGCCGGCGATCACCTGGCCGAAGATCAGGCCGGTGTCCTGCTGCGGGAAGAAGCCGCTCGGAACGAGCGTGAAGAAATAGCCGGTCAGCGCCACGCAGCCCAGGAAGACCAGCAGCGTGATGAAGCGATGCCCGAGCGCCCGGTCGAGGCCGCGCTCATAGGCGCGCAGCAACCCGTCGAAGACGCTCTCGCTCCAGCGATAGAGCCTGCCGTGATACTCCTCGGCGGCGGGCTTGATGAAACGCGACGCCAGCATCGGCGTCAGTGTCAGCGACACGCAGGCCGAAACCAGGATGGTCATGGCCAGCGTGACGGCGAACTCCTTGAACAGGCGGCCGATGATGCCGCTCATCAGCAGCAGCGGGATCAGCACCGCCACCAGCGAAATCGAGATCGACAGGATGGTGAAGCCGATCTCGCTGGCGCCCCGGAATGCAGCATCCATCGGCTTCTCGCCGTGCTCGATGTAGCGGACGATGTTCTCCAGCATGACGATCGCGTCGTCGACGACGAAGCCGATCGAGATCGTCAGCGCCATCAGCGACAGATTGTCGATGCTGTAGCCGGCAAGCCACATCAGGCCGCAGGCGCCAAGCAGGGCAAGCGGCACCGTGAAGGCCGGTATGGCCGTCGCCCAGACATTGCGCAGGAACAGGAAGATCACCATCACCACCATTGCGATGGTGAGCATCAGCGTGAACTGCACGTCGGCCACCGAAGCGCGGATGGTCTGGGTGCGGTCGGAAAGCACCTGCAGCTTCAGCGAGGCCGGCATCGAGGCGGTCAGCATAGGCAGCTCCGCCTTGATCTTGTCGACCGTGTCGATGATGTTGGCGCCGGGTTCCTTGAAAATGACCAGCACGACGCCGCGTGTCGTGTCGGCCCAGCCGGCCTGGGTGTAGTCCTGCGCGTCCAGCACGGCGCGCCCGACATCCTTGACCCGCACCGGCGCTCCGTCGCGATAGGCGATGATGGCGTTGTTCCAGTCTTGTGCAGCGGTCATCTGGTCGTTGGAGAAGATGGTGAAGGAGCGCACCTCGCCCTGGATATTGCCCTTGGGCAGGTCGACCGTGCCGATCGACAGCGGGGTGCGCACCGCCTCAAGCGACAAGCCCCTTGCCGCGAGCTTGGCCGGATCGAGCTGGACGCGGATCGAAGGCGTCTGCTGGCCGCCGACCAGCACCTGGCCGACGCCGTCGACATGGCTGATCACCTGCGCGAGCTTGGTGTAGACGTCGTCGCTCACCGTGGTCAGCGGCAGGTCGGAGGAGCTCGCCCCGATCAGCATGATCGGCGAATCGGTCGGATTGACCTCCCTGTAGGTCGGCGGATTGGGCAGGGTCTTGGGCAATTGCCCGCCCGCGGCATTGATGGCCGATTGCACCAGTCCGGCGGCCGAGGCGATATCGACGTTGAGATCGAATTGCAGCGTGATCTGGCTGGAGCCGGACAGGCTGCTCGACGTCATTTCGGCAATGCCCGGGATCTGTGCGAATTGCGTCTCGAGCGGCTGGGTGACCGACGAAGCCATTGTGACGGGATCAGCGCCCGCCAGGCTCGTCGACACCTGGATCGTCGGAAAGTCGACACTCGGCATCGGCGCGACCGGCAGGTTCATATATGCAACGACACCGACGAACAGCACGCCGACCATCAGCAGCGACGTCGCTATGGGGTAGCGGATGAAGGGCGTGGATATGCCGACGGAAGCCATCAACTCCGACCTTTCGTCTGCACGGCGGCGCCCTGTGTGGCTCCCACATGCTGCGGTTGGCCGGCATCCGCGGCCGGCGTGGCATCGACGCTTGCCCCGTCCACCACCCGGTACTGGCCGGCGACCACCACGCGCTGCCCCGGGTTCAACCCGTCGCTGACGACCGTGTCGCCGTCATCCGACGGGCCTGCCTTGATCGTTTGGCGACGGACCGTGCCGTCGTCGCCGACGACATAGGCGAACAAGCCGTCGGGACCATGCTGGACGGCCTCGTCCGGCACCACGATCGCGTCCGGCATCGTGCCGATATGGATGCGGGTGTTGACAGACAGGCCAGGCCATAACGCATTGTTCTGGTTCGCGAATGTCGCCCTGAGCGAAATCGTGCCCGAGGCCTGGTCGACCGCGTTCTGCACCGCCTCTAGCCTGCCGCTGGCAAGCACTGTCTTCATGTCCGTGCCCAGCGTGTCGATCGCAACCGGGCCGGCGGCGAAAACCTTGTTGATGGCCGGGACCTCGTCCTGCGGCTGCGTGAACGACACATAGATGGGCTGAAGCTGCACCAGCGTGAAAAGGCCGGGGCTTTGGCCGGCCTGCACGATGTTGCCGGGGTCGATGGTGCGGAAGCTCGTCTTGCCGGTCAACGGCGCGGTGATGCTGGTGAAGTCGAGGTTGAGCTGGGCCGCCTCGACGGCCGCCTTGTCGGCCTCGATCGTGGCGGCGGTGGTGGTGACCACCGCTTGCTGGTTGTCGACATCCTGCTGCGTCTCGAACGTCTTCTTGAGCAGCGTGGAGAGGCGATCAAGCACGACCCGCGCATTGCTGAGCGTCGCTTCGTCCTCCGCCTGCTTGGCCTTCGCCTGGTCGAGCACCGCCTGGTACGGGCGCGGGTCGATCTCGGCCAGCAGGTCGCCCTGCCTGACCATCTGGCCTTCCTCGACAGGGACCTGCGTGACGACACCGGTGACGCGGCTCGATATGCTGACGCTGTTCGGCGGCGTGACCGTTCCCAGGCCATAGAGGTAAAGCGGGAAATCGCTCTTGCGCACGGTGGCCACGGTGACCGGGATCTTGGGCGTGGGTTGCGCCGATTTGGCGGCTGCGGCGGCATGGCCGCGCCAGACCCCATAGCCGCCCAACGACAGGAAAATCGCGGCAAGCAGCACGATGGCCCGGGCGCGCCCGCGCCGCTTCTGCCCGGCAGCGCTTTGCTGCGTTACGGAAACCATCATGGCGCCGCCTCTTACAAAAAAAGCAAGACTTTCAAGGTGATCGCGAGATCGATCACGTCTCGCCGGCCAGCGGGACCATACAGCGGATGGGGGCGCCGATCAGGTTACAATTGAGTCATCTGATGACGATTTGTTCAGCAGCGCGTGAGGTGCGTCGATGCGATCCCGCCGCAAACAAGCCTTTGCGTCGGGCTGGCTCGCCTGACCGTCGGGACCCCACAGGGGAAGGATGACAGGTCGCCGGAAGCTGGCCATGGCGCGGTCGTTGCGACGCCCATGACCCGGTATTGCATTTGCCGCGAAGACGGCAGTTTCGCAGGCGGCCTTGGGCTCAGCCGACGAAAGCGCGCTCGACGACGAAGCTCGAGGGATGGCTGAGCGAGCCTTCCTGGAAGCCGAGGCTTTCGGCCAGTTCCTTGACGTCCTTCAGCATGTGCATCGAGCCGCAGATCATGATGCGGTCGGTCTCGGGATCGAGCTTTTCGATGCCGAGATCGCTGTAGAACTTGCCCGAGCCGATCAGCGCCGTGATGCGGCCCATGCGCGCCGACTCCTCGCGGGTCGTCGAATTGTAGAGCGTGACGCGCCCAGCGGTCAGTTCGCCAATCAGCGGGTCGCTTTCGAGCGCCGCCACCAGCTCCTGGCCGTAAGTCAGCTCGGCATTGTCGCGGCAGGTATGGGTCAGGATCAGCTGGTCGAATTTCTCATAGGTGTCGGGGTCGCGCAGCAGGCTGGCGAAGGGCGCGATGCCGGTGCCGGTCGAGATCATGAACAGGCGCTTGGCCGGGGTCAGCGCGTCGACGACCAGCGTGCCGGTCGACTTCTGGCGCATGATGACGGTGTCGCCGACCTGGATCTTCTGCAATTCCGAGGTCAGCGGACCATCCGGCACCTTGATCGAGAAGAATTCCAGCTCCTCGTCCCAGGCAGGGCTGGCGACGGAATAGGCGCGGTACACCGGCTTCTCGGCATTGGGCAGGCCGATCATGACGAATTCGCCGGAGCGGAAGCGCAGCGACTGCGGACGGGTGATGCGGAACGAGAACAGCCGGTCGGTATAGTGCTTCACCGAGACGACGGTCTCGGCATAGACATTGGCCGGAATCGGGAATTCCAGAGGCTTGGCTTCAGCGGTGTTGAACGCGGGCGTGGTGTTCATCAATTCCAACCTTCTCGCCCAATGACAGACGCGGGCGCCAAACTTTCCCGTGCGCGCCCGAACCATTCAGGTTCCGGCGTGCCATGCACGCTACCGAAGCGGTAAGCTCTTGTGTCGGGAATTTATTAGTATACAAACGATATTTGCGTCAAGATGCCGTCGTAAAACACCTTTCCAAACTGCGGCATATCCGTAGTCCCAGCATTTCGGGTTTCGACAATGAAAGAGAATTTTTCGGTGCAACCGCCGGATTCCCTGGGCAGCGTCGTTGCCGGCATCGATGTCGGCGGAACCTTCACCGACCTGCTTCTGATCGACGGCAAGGACGGTGGCAAGGTGTATCTGGCCAAGACCCCGACAACGGTCGACAATCAGGCGTTCGGCGTCGTCTCGGCGCTCGGCGCCACCGGCTTTCCGGTCGACGGCATCGACCTCATCGTGCATGGCACGACCACCACCACCAATGCGGTGCTGGAGCGCCGGCTGGCCAGGACCGGCATGATCACGACGCGCGGCTTTCGCGATGTGATCGAGCTCGGCCGGCGCACGCGGCCGCAGCCCTATGGCATGACAGGCACCTTCGTTCCGGTCATCCCGCGCAATCTGCGCCTGGAAGTGTCCGAACGCGTCGAGGCGTCGGGCGCCATCCGCACGCCGCTCGACGAGACCGAAATGCGCGATGCCGTGCAGGCTCTGATCGCGGCCGGCTGCGAATCCCTGGTCATCCATTTCCTGCATTCCTACGCCAACCCCTCGCATGAGCGGCGTGCCGCCGAAATCGCTGCCGAATTCTGGCCGAACGGCTACATCACCACGGGCCACGCGCTGCTGTCGGAAGCGCGCGAATTCGAGCGCGGGGTGACTGCCTCGGTCAACGCCTCGGTGCAGCCGATCCTGGAACGCTATGTCGAGCGGCTGCGCACGGAACTGGCCGCGAAAGGCTATGCCAGGGACTTCCTGATCATGAACGGCAATGGCGGCATGATCTCGGCCCGCTTCGTCACACGTGAATCGGCCAAGACCGTGATGTCCGGCCCCGCCTCCGGCGTCATCGCTGCCGCTTATACCGGCAAGCGCGCCGGCTTCGAGAACCTCGTCACCTACGACATGGGCGGCACTTCAACCGATGTGGCGCTGATCCGCAACGCCGAGCCGGCGGTCTCCAACGAGATCGAGATCGAATATGCCATGCCGATCCATGTGCCGATGGTGGCGGTGCATACGGTCGGCGCCGGCGGCGGTTCGATCGCCCGCGTCGATGCGGCGGGCCTGATCCAGATCGGCCCGGAAAGCGCCGGCGCCAATCCCGGCCCGATCTGCTACGGGCGCGGCGGCACCGAGCCGACCATCACCGACGCCAATCTGGTGCTTGGCCGGCTGGCGCCGAAGAAGCTGCTGGCGGTCGACAATCCGGTCACGTCGGAGCGCGTCGCCGGCATTTTCGAGGCCAGGATCGGCAAGCCGACCGGCCTCTCCGGCGTCGAGGCGGCGGGCGCCGTGCTCAGGCTCGGCAACATCAAGATGGCCGGCGCCATCCGCATGGTCTCGGTGTCGCGCGGCCACGACCCGCGCGATTTCGCGCTGTTCGCCTTTGGCGGCGCCGGTCCGCTGCACGCCACCGCGCTCGCCCGCGAACTCGGTCTGCCCCGTGTGCTGGTGCCGGCGCGGCCCGGCATCACCAACGCGCTCGGCTGTGTCGTCGCCGATCTGCGCCACGACTTTGTCAACACCGTCAATCAGCCGGTGGCGATGCTCGATAAAAGTCAGCTCTATCGGGTATTGGAACGGCACCGAAACGAAGGCGAGGAGTTGATCGCCAAGGAGGCGGTCAAGCCGGAAACGATCCGCGTCACCCATTCCGCCGACATGCAGTTCGTCGGCCAGACCCACATCATCAACGTGCCGCTGCCGTCCTCGGCGGTCAGCCGGCACGAATTGCAGGCGCTGTTCGAGAAAGCCTACTTCGCCCGTTTCAAGGTGGAATTGCCGGAAATCCGCGCCAATCTCGTCAACCTCAACACCTCGGTCACCGGCGTGCGCCCTCAGATCGACCTGTCGCGGCTGATCGACCCGGCCGGAAGGGCAAGGACGCTCGATGAAGCACGGCGTGAAATCAGGCCGGTCTGGTATGCAGGCCAATGGCACGACACGCCGGTATATGTGCGCGAAAAGCTGCCGCTCGACGCCGTCATCGAAGGCCCGGCGATCCTCGAACAGATGGACGCGACCACCGTGCTCGAACCCGGTGACCGCGCCCGCTCGGACGCCGACGGCAACATCATCATCGACATTGGCGAGGCCTGAAATGCCCGACATTGATATGCAAAAGCTCGATGCCATCACGCTTTCGGTCCTCCAGGCCGCCCTGCAGCAGGTTTGCGACGAGATGGATCTGACCTTCTCGCGCGCCGCCTTCTCGCCTGTCATCGCCGAGGCCAATGACCGTTCCGACGGCATCTATTCCGCCGTCGACGGTTCGCTGATCGCGCAAGGCAGCCAGGGCCTGCCGGTGTTCGTCGGCGTCATGCAGTATTCGACCAGGACGGTGATCGAGATGATCGCCGACGGCCGCTGCCTCGCCCCGGAGCCGGGCGACATCTACATCGTCAACGACCCCTATCTCGGCGGCACACATCTGATGGACGTGCGCTTCGTCATGCCGGTCTACCGCGACGGCAAGATATTTTGCTGGCTATCGAACACCGGTCACTGGCCCGATATCGGCGGTTCGGTGCCGGGCGGCTTCTCGGCGTCCGCCACCGCCGTCGAGCAGGAAGGCTTGCGGCTGCCGCCGGTAAAGCTGTTCAAGAAGGGCGTGCTCGATCCGGAAATCTACGCCATCATCTGTTCCAACATCCGCGTCGCCGACCAGCGCATCGGTGACATCAGGGCGCAGGCCGCCGCACTGCTGATCGGCCAGGACAGGCTCAACGGCATCCTGGATCGTTACGGAGACGAAACAGTCACCGAGGCGATTGCCGAACTGCGCCGCCGCGCCGCCGAGCAGATGCGCGCCAACATCGCGGCCATTCCCGACGGCACCTATCGCGCAAAAGCCTTCGTCGATTCCGACGGGGTGGTCGACGAACCGCTGACCATCGCGCTCGCCGTCGAGAAGAAGGGCGATACGCTGACCTTCGATTTCGCGGGCTCGTCGAAACCATGCTCGGGGCCGATGAACAGCGTGCTGGCGACGACCTTATCGTCGGTCTACCTCGCCATGCGCCATATCTTCCCGGATGTGCCGATCTCGGCCGGTGCCTTCGAGCCCCTGGTCGTCAAACAGCCCGAGGGCACCTTTCTCGATGCCAGATATCCGCGCCCGGTGTCGGGTTGCGCGGCCGAGGTCTCGCAGCGCATCGCCGAGGCGGTGTTCGCGGCCATGGTGCAGGCGTTGCCCGACAAGGTGACGGCCGCACCCGCCGGCTCGAGCGGCAATTTCGCGCTCGGCGGCAGCGATCCCGCGCGCGGCCGTGACTATGTGATGTACCAGATCTCGGGCGGCGGCTATGGCGGCAATGCGGGCCATGACGGCCTGACCAATGGCTGCTCGACCATCGGCATTTCCAAGTCGCCGCCGGTCGAGATCATGGAGCAGGCCTTTCCGGTGCTCTATCGCCACTATGCGCTGCGCGAGGGCTCCGGCGGCGCCGGCAAGCATCGCGGCGGTTTCGGCCTAGCCTACGAGGTCGAAATATTGCGCGGCGAAGCCCGCGCGTCCTTCGTCATGGACCATGGCCGTTTCGGGCCGCAAGGCGCCCTTGGCGGTAGGGATGGCGAGCCCAACAGCGTGACCGTCTTCCGTGGCGGCGAGCAGCATGTGCCGCCGCATCTGTCCAAGGAGCAGGACATCCCGCTGAAGGCAGGCGACCGGGTGCGCGTCGGCACGCCGGGCGGCGGCGGCTATGGCGATCCGCGGGAGCGCGATGCCGATCAGGTGCGGCGCGATGTGGCGCTGGGCTACTACACCCCGGAGCAGGCTAGGGAGAAATTCGGCGTCGTGCTCTCGGCGGGTGATCTCGCCGTCGACCGCATGGCGACGGACAGGCAGCGCGCCGGCTGACATGGCGCCGCGGATCGCTCACAGCGCCGTGATCGCCGCATGACATGTCGCTTCCGTCTCCGCCGGGCGCATGAAAGCCCGTAGATTTATCCGGTCAACGGAGATCTCGAACATGCGTCTTTTCGGTCGTTTCGTGCTTGCCGCTTCCGTCGCCTTCACCCTCGCCACCGGTGCCGCTTCAGCCCAGGACAAGCTCAGGCTCGGCACCGAGGGCGCCTATCCGCCCTTCAACTATGCCAATTCCGACGGCACGCTGGGCGGCTTCGACATCGATCTCGGCAAGGCGCTGTGCGCCGAGATGAAGGTCGAATGCGAATTCTCCGTCCAGGATTTCGATGGTTCGATTCCCGCGCTGCAGGCCGGAAAGTTCGATGCCATCATCAACATCACCATCACGCCGGAACGGGCCGAGAAGGTCGAGTTCACCCACAAATACTACCAGACGCCGCCGGCCATCGCGGTGCCGAAGGACTCGACCATCGCGGGCACCTCGCCGGATGACCTCAAGGGCAAGGTGCTCGGCGTGCAGAGCGCCACCATCCATCAGAATTTCGCCGAGCAGAAATACAAGGGATCGACCGTCAAGGCCTATCCGACCGGCGACGACGCCCGCACCGACATGGCCAATGGCCGGCTCGACGCTGTCATGGACGGCTCGATCATCCTGACCGAATGGCTGAAGAAGCCCGACGGCGCCTGCTGCAAACTGCTCGGCACTCTGACCGCCGATCCGGCCATCCACGGTCCCGGCGTCGGCATCGCGCTGCAGAAGGGCAACAAGGAACTGGCCGACAAGTTCAATGCGGCGATCGACGCCTTGCGCGCCAACGGGAAATACAAGGAAATCAACGACAAGTATTTCTCCTTCGACGTCTACGGTTCCTGAGAGCGACGGCATCCCTCTTCGGCGGCGCCGGCAGGCGCTGCCGTTTTCATGCATATGGAGAAGTTCCTTGGTTGAGCGGCGCACCCCTTTCTACAGCAGCATCGTCGGGCTTGGCGCCACGATGGGCCGCGTCGGCGGCAATTTCGTCTCGGCCAAATATTATTCCGGTATTGCCGACGAACACCTGAACACGCGCGAAAATGTCGGCGTCCAGGACCTCAGCACCATGGGCAAGATGGACATCAAGGGCCCGGACGCCGAGGCGCTGGTCAACCATGTCATCGTCAACGATGCGGCGGCGATGAAGCCCGGCCATGTCCGCTACACGACCGTTTGCCGCGACGATGGCGGCATCATGGACGACCTCACCGTGTTCCGGCTGGGGTCGGAGCATTTCATGCTGGTGACCGGCTCGGTCAACCGGCTGAAGATCCTGCCCTGGCTGCAGCATCATGCGCAGGGCCGGAAAGCCTACGTCACAGACATCACAGCCGCGGTCGCCTTCCCGACCATACAGGGACCGCGCTCGCGCGCGCTGCTGAAGACGATGATCTCGGATGCCGATCTCGACGGGTTGAAGCGCTGGGCGTTCACCTCAGGGCATGTCGGCGATACGAAGGTGCTGATCTCGCGCACCGGTGTCACCGGCGAACTCGGCTTCGAACTGTTCGTGCCGGCCGACGAGGCAGCCTCGGTCTGGGAGGTGCTGATGCGTGCGGGGAGAGACTTCGGTCTGAAGCCCTATGGCGTGCTGGCCATGTTCACGCTCGGCCTGGAAAAGGCCTATCCTGCGCATGGCATCGACATGGACGAGAGCCGCACGCCGTTCCATGTAGGCCTCGACCGCTGGATCAAGTTCGACAAGGGCGATTTCATCGGCCGCGAGGCATTGCTCAAGATCCGCGACAAGGGCCTCGACGAGCGTTGGACCGGGCTGATCTTGGATGGCGACAGGCCGGCTGCGACAGATGCCAGGGTTCTGGCCGGTGGCGAGGATGCCGGCGTCGTCACCTACAGCGACCACGGTTATTCGCTCGGCAAGGTGCTGGCGACCGCGCATCTACGGCTGCCGTTCACGGCTGTCGGCACCGAACTTAGCATCGACATCGAGGGTGCATCGACCCGCGCGGTGGTGGCGCCGATGCCGTTCTTTGACCCGGAGGGGACGAGGTTGCGGGCTTAGCTTGATTTGCTCGGAAATCGTTTTGGCCTCGCCTCCGAGCGTATGATAAGATTTCCCAATGAAGTCTCCTAGTTCAAGAATCATCCGTTCGGCCAAGACAGGCCAGTTCGTTTTGACGAGCGCGCGCGGCGAGAAAATCAGCGCCGTGGAAGGCATGACCCTGTCCCCCCGCATGGGTGAAATACTTAGCCAGAGCGCGCGGCGCGGACTGTCCGGTGATGAGCGGCGTTCGCTCATCAAGGAAGAAATCCGCAAGAAGAAATAGACGTTGGTCTACGCTGCCGAGTTCGATCCGCTTTGCTATCCCGGCACGACGGTGCTTATCAATCTGCTGGACGTCCGCGACCAAGCCGAACTTGATGAGGTCGAGCTCGCCCTGTTCCTGACTCGCGCCGATGAGCCTCTTCCGGCAGGCGAACTCGACTATGTTCACTATCTCGGCCTGCACCGGCACTTGTTCCAGGATGTATATGGCTGGGCGGGTAAGGCGCGCACGATCCGCATCGGCAAGGCCGGCAGTTGGTTCTGTTATCCCGAACACATTGCCAATGAGATGGCGCGGGTGTTCCGCGAACTAGGCAACCCCGACCACCTGGCTGATCTTGGCAGAGTCAGCTTCGCGAAGCACCTGGCGCACATCATCGCGGAGATCAATGCCGTGCATCCTTTTCGCGAAGGCAATGGCCGCACCCAACTCACTTTCCTTGCCATGCTCGCCGAGCACGCAGGCTACACTTTCAACGCCGATGCCCTCGACCGTGACCGGGTGATCCAAGCCATGGTCGACAGTTTCAGTGGGTCCGAAGCACCACTACAGGCTCTCATCGAAGACATCATCGCCTAGCTCGCCGGCTTACCCCCGCCGATCCAGCCGCGCCACCAGCCGATCCCCCGCCCACTGAATCCCACAGACCAGGATGATCAGCACGATGACCACCGCCACCATCACCGACGTCTCGAAGCGCTGATAGCCGTAGCGGATGGCAAGGTCGCCGAGGCCGCCGGCGCCGATCGCGCCTGCCATGGCCGAGGCGCCGACCAGGGTCACCAGCGTCACCGTGAAGCCGGCGACGATGCCGGGCAGAGCCTCCGGCACCAGCACCTCGCGGATGATCGTCCAGCGGTTGCCGCCCATGGCGCGCGCCGCCTCGATCAGCCCGTGGTCGACCTCGCGCAGCGACACTTCGGCGATGCGCGCGTAATAGGGCGTGGCGGCGATCGACAGCGGCACGATCGCCGCCCAGGTGCCGATCGACGTGCCGACGATCAGCCGCGTCACCGGGATCAGCGCCACCAGAAGGATGATGAAGGGCACCGAGCGGAAGCCGTTGATGACGGCGCCGAGCACGCGGTTGACCCAAAGGCTTTCGGCGATGCCGCCGCGCTCGGTGGCGATCAAGGCGAGGCCGAGCGGCAGGCCGAAGACCAGCGAGATCAGGCCGGAGGCGGCCGTCATCAGCACGGTCTCCCAGATCGACCGCAGCAGGAGCTCAAACAGGATCGGCGACATGGCCAAGCACCTCCACCCGCGCCTGGCGGGATCTTAGAAAAGCGATCACCTCGGCGAGATGGCCCGCATCGCCGCCAGGGATGGAGAGGAACAGCGTTCCCACCGGCTCCCGCTGGATGTGGTCGATACCGCCATGGACGAGATTGAAGGCACCAGGCACGGTCCTCGCGAGGTCGGACAGCAGCGGGCCACGCGCGGCCTCGCCGGCCACGTCCACGCGCAGGATGGTCTGCGCGCCGGCCGACGGCTGGAGCCGGGCGGCCAGCTCCTCAGGCAGCTGCGGCCGGATCGTGCCGAGCAGCCGCTTTGTGATGTCCGATCGCGGATCGGCGAACACCGACCACACCGGCCCTTGCTCGACGATGCGCCCGGCATCGATCACCGCCACGCGGTCGGCGATCGAGCGGATCACCTCCATCTCGTGGGTGATCAGCAGGATGGTCAGGCCGAGTTGCCGGTTGATGTCTTTCAGCAAGGCGAGAATGGACCTTGTCGTCTCCGGATCGAGCGCGGAGGTGGCTTCGTCGGACAGAAGCAGCGCCGGCCGTGCGGCGAGCGCCCGGGCGATGCCGACGCGCTGCTTCTGGCCGCCCGACAGCGACGCCGGATAGGCCCTGGCCTTCTCCGACAGGCCGACGAGGTCCAGCAACTCCGCAGCGCGCCTGAGCCGCTCGGCCTTGGCGACGCCCTCGATCTTCAGCGGCAGCGCCACATTGTCCTCGACGGTCTTGGCCGACAGCAGATTGAAATGCTGGAAGATCATGCCGATGCGCCGGCGCAGCGGCTGCAGCTCGCGCTCGCCAAGGCGGCTGATCTCGCGGCCCTCGATGAAGACCTCGCCGGAATCAGGCCGCTCCAGTCCGTTCAGGCAGCGGATCAGCGTCGATTTGCCGGCGCCGCTGCGGCCGATAATGCCGAGGATCTCGCCCTTGCGCACGGTCAGCGAAATGCCGTCGAGTGCCGCCGTCTCGCCGAAACGGCGCTTCAGGTCGACAAGCCGCACCACGTCCTGAGGCGGCAAGCCGGCTTGGCTCCCGGTTTCGGCGCTTGCGGTGAAATGCTGGTTCATGTCGGGTTCCTGAAATACGATCGCGGCCCGCGCGTCGAGCGCGGACCGCTGCGTTTCTGGTCGTCATCCGCGCCAAGGCGCGGGTGGCCTCAATAGGCGCTGAGGCCGGTGCCCTTGTAGACCTTGTCGAACTCGGCCTTGACCGCCTCGTTCTGGTAGGAGGCGACCAGCGTCTTCACCCAGGCCTCATTCTCATTGCCGACCTTCACCGCGATGAAGTTGCGGTACGGATTGTCCGCGATCGGCTCCTGTGCGATGCGATTTTCCGGGGTCAGGCCGCTTTTCAGCGCCCAGTCGGTGTTGACCACGGCGGCGTCGAGGTCCTCGACCGAGCGGCCGACGATGCCGGCGTCCAGTTCCTTGATCTCGACCTTCTTCGGGTTTTCCGCGATGTCGGCCGTCGTGGCCAGGATGCCGGTGCCGTCCTTCAGCTTGATCACCCCTTCATTCTGCAGAACGCGCAGCGCCCGGCCCTCATTGGACGGATCGTTAGGCACGCCGATGACCGCGCCCTCCGGCAGGTCGGTGACTTTCGTGAACTTCTTGGAGTAGAGGCCGATCGGCCAGACGCCGGTATAGCCGACGCGCACGATGTGATAGCCCTGCGTCTTGATCTGGTTGTCGAGATAGGGCTGGTGCTGGAAGGCGTTGGCGTCGATCTCGCCGCGCTCCAGCGCCTCGTTGGGCTGGGTGTAGTCGTTGAAGACGACGGGCTCGATGGTGAGGCCCTTCTCGGCGGCCTGGGCCACGACCACACGCCAGACGTCTTCGTCCTCGCCGCTGATGATGCCAACCTTGATCGCCTTCTTGTCCTCGGCGAAAGAGGCATGCGGCGCCATCAGGCTGCCGACCGCGACGGCGGACGCGAACAGCAAAGCAAGGCCGCTACGCCGGTTGATGGTTGACCTTGGGGAAGAAGACAAAGTGTTGTCGATGTCGGACATGTCGGAATCTCTGGGTTGTGAAGTCATGGCGACGAGGCGGATTGCCTAGCCTTGACCTCAGCATCAGAAATTCTATCGATTTTATCAAAGAATGGGTTTCGCTCGCCTCATCGCAGCCGGGAATATTCTCTCAAAAATCTCGGGATCGGGAGCACAGCCATCGCCGAACCGTCCGCGGCGGGGCCGCATGACGCTCCGATATCTCGTGCTGATGGCTGGGCTCCTCGATGAACCGGGAGACTCAGAGCGCGATCCACGCGGTCTTCAATTCCATATATTTCTCCAGCGCGTGCAGCGACTTGTCACGGCCGAAGCCGGACTGCTTGACGCCGCCGAGCGGCACGGTGATGTCGGCGCCGCCATAGGTGTTGACGTGGACGACGCCGGCATTGATGGCGCGCACCATGCGATGCGCGGTGGAGAGGTTCGATGTCCACACCGCCGACGCCAGCCCGTAGACCGTCGAATTGGCAAGCCGCACCGCTTCTTCCTCTGTCTCGAAACGCATGACGCCGAGCACCGGTCCGAACACTTCCTCGCGGGCAAGCTGCATCTGCTCGGTCACATTCTCGAAGATCGTCGGCACCATGTAGCTGCCGCCGGTTTCCGTCAGGATCCGTTCGCCGCCGGTGACCAGCCTTGCGCCTTCTTGCGCAGCCTTGGCGACGAAGCCGAGATTCTTATCCAGCTGCTCGGCACTCGACACCGCGCCGATATCGCTCGCGAGATCGAGCGGATCGCCGACCTTCAGCCGCGTCGTCGCGGACAAAAGCTCGTCCATGAAACGGTCATAGACCGAGGCCTGAACCAGCAGCCGCGAGCCGGCGACGCAGACCTGGCCGGAATTGCGGAAGATGCCGTTGGCCGAGACGACCGCCGCCTGCTTCAGGTCGGACGCGTCGGCAAAGACGATGTTGGGAGACTTGCCGCCGAGTTCGAGGAAGACGCGCTTCAGATTGGAGCGGGCGGAGTATTCGAGCAGCCGGCGGCCGACAGGTCCTGAACCGGTGAAGGCGATGGCGTCGACATCCATGTGCAGGCCAAGCGCCTCTCCCGCTACCGAACCACGGCCTGTGACGACATTGAGCACGCCGGCGGGCAGGCCGGCCTCGGCGGCCAGTTCCGCCAGCCGCAACAGCGTCAGCGAGGCGATCTCCGGCGGCTTCACTACCACGCAATTACCCGCGGCCAGCGCCGGGGCGATTTTCCACGCGCCGATCATCAACGGGAAATTCCAGGGCACGATGACGCCGACGACGCCGAGCGGTTCCTTGTGGATCAGCCCCAGCACGGTCTCGGCGGTCGGCGCGATCTCGCCATAGACCTTGTCGATCGCCTCGGCGTAGTAGCGGATGGTGCCGGCGGCCGACAGCGGCTCGGCCTTGTAGGCCATGCCGATCTCGGTGCCGTTGTCGCGCACGCCGAGCACGGCAAGCTCGTCGACATTTTTCTCGATCAGGTCGGCGAATTTCGACAGCACCTTCTTGCGAAAGGCGGGTGCCGCCCGCGACCATGACCCTTTCTCGAACGCCTTGCGCGCCGATTTGACGGCGCGGTCGATATCGGCGGCATTGCCATCGGCGATGCTGGCGAAGGCGCGCCCATCGATCGGCGAAATGACGGGCAGCGTCGCGCCGGTAGTTCCCGCCGACTGCGCGCCATCGATGAACAGGCCGCGCGCGCCGATCTCCGCCTTGCGCAGCGTGTCGATGGCATTTTGACTGATCATGGGCAACCGGCTCCGAAACTGACATGCAATGTGGTGGGCGCCCGGAACTCCCAGCCGCGGAACACCGGCTCCTTGCCGGGCACCAGGCTGAGGTCGGGAAATCGCTCCAGCAGCAGCCTTACCGCAAGGCACATCTGATCGCGCGCGAAAAACCGGCCGGAACAGAAATGATGACCGAAGCCGAAGGCGGCGTGGTTGCCCTCGTCGCGGTTGATGTCGAAACGCTCGGGGTCGCTGAAGCGGCTTTCGTCGCGGCTCGCTGACGAGACCAGTGCCGCGATCGGTGCGCCGGCGGGGATCGTCGTCCCGCCCATCTCGACCGCGCGCGTCGTCTCGCGCGTCTGCGTGCCGATAGGCGCCACCCAGCGCAGGCCTTCATCGACGGCCTTGGGCACGAAAGTGTCGGGATCGTCGAGCACCTGCCGCAACTGGCCGGGGTTGCCGAGCAGGCCGACAAGGATCGAGCCGGCGCCATGGCCCGGTTCCTGCATGCCGCCAAGCAGGATCACCTTGATGGTCGGCATCAGATAGTCGGCGGACCGCGTCCGGCCCTCCGCCATGCCGTCATGCAGCATATGCGACAAAGCCGAACCGTCGGGTTCGCGGGCAAGCCTCTCCAGCGTCGGCGTCACCGCCTTGCTCACCTCGGCGCCGATGGCGTCGGAAATGTCCTGCCGTTTCGGGTCGTTCTCGAAATTGATGGCGCCCTGGGCAAGCCCGTAGAACCAGCGCCGCAGTGTCGGCATGTCGATGTCGGTGAGGCCAAGCGAGCGCGCCAGGCTGAGCGTCGACACCGGTTCGAAGTAATCGGCCATCAGTTCAGCCGACCCGCGACGGGCGATCGCGTCGAGATAGGGTTCGGCGATGGAGCGCACGAGGTCGCCGGCATAGGAGGCGACGGTGCGCGGCCGGTATTTCGGATCGACGCCACCGCGCAGGTCCTTATGCACCTCGCCATCGCTGGTCAGGATGGTCGGCTTGCCGAAGGAGCGCTCGACCGGAGACACGCCGGCCCTGACGATGGCCGAGAAAATGTCGGGGGTCTTCGCCACCAGCTCGACATCCTTCCAGCGGGTGACGAACCAGAGATTGACCGAGGGCACGAAGGCGACCGGCGCGCTGCGCCTGAGTTCGGCGTAGATCGGGTAGGGGTCGGCTTCCAGCGCCTCGACGGTGATGTTCTCGGCAAAGCTCACGGCCGCCACTCCCCTTTACGATGGGCGGGGCGGCTGTCGCGCCGCCCCGGTGGTTCATTCATATCCGAGCTTTAGTCCTTGAGCGGCACGCCGAGGTTTTCGTAGGCGACCGGATCGCGGCCCTTCAAGGCGCCCGCCAAAAGCAGGCCCACCACGCCGGCGATCAGCACCAGTCCCGGCAGGAACGCGCCGAGGAAGCCGCCGGCTCCCGACAGGCTGCCGAAATTGATGACGATCAGGTAGATGATGACGACGAAGGCGATGAACGTCAGGCCGGGCAGGAGCGTGGTCTTCACCGCGTTCTCCTGGGCCGATGGGTTGGCGCGGAAGTACATCACCACGGCGAGCGAGGCGACCGCCATCATCACGATGACGCCGAGCGTCGCGACATTGGTCAGCCACGAGAACAGCGCCAGCACCGGATCGAGCCCGAGCACGGCGAACAGCCCGACGACGACAGCCGCAAGCACGCTCTGAATGACAGAGGCGACGTGCGGGCTCTGGTGCGAGGAATGCGTCACGCCGATCGACGTCGGCAAGAGCTTCTCGCGGCCCGAGACGTAGATGTAGCGGGCGACCGCGTTGTGGAAGGCCAGCACGCCGGCGAACAGGCTGGAGACGAACAGGATGCTCATCGCGTGGGTCAGCAATGTCCCGGCATAGCGGTCGGACAGGCCGAACAGGAAAGTGGTCGGATCCTGCAGGCCCTGCAAGGCGGGCAGCAGCTTGTCGACGCCGGCGCCCACCGCCATCAGCCAGGCGGTGACCATGTAGAAGACGCCGATCAGGATCACCGAGAAATAGGTGGCGCGAGGAATGGTGACCTTGGGGTCGCGAGCCTCCTCGGCATAGATGGTGGTCGCCTCGAAGCCGATGAAGGCGGCAAAGCAGAACAGGATGGCGATGGCCGGTGCGCCCGAGGTGATCTGGCCCCAGCTGAACGGCGCCGCCGACAGGCCGCTGTCGCCGCCGGTCTTCAGGATGGTGAGATCGAGGATCAGCACCACGGCGTATTCACACAGAACCAGCACGGTCAGGATCTTGGCCGACAGGTCGACCTGGCGGTAGCCGAGCACGGCGACGATGGCGATGGCGATGAAACTCCACACCCACCAGGGCAGGTTGATGCCCCAGCCGGCGAACAGGCCCGATGTGGCGGCGCCCAGCAGCCCCATGACCCCGATCTGCATGGCATTGTAGGAGAGGATGGCGATCAGCGCGGTGGCGCCGCCGGCAAGGCCGCCCAGGCCGCGCGCGGCATAGGCGTAGAAGGCGCCGGCGTTGCCGACATGGCGCGACATGGCGACATAGCCGACCGCGAACAGGAGCAGCAGCACCGTCACGATGAGATAGGTGCCGGCAAAACCGGCGCCATTGCCCATCAGCATGCCGAGCGGCGTGCCGCCCGCCACTGCCGTAAGCGGTGCGGCGGCCGAAATCACCATGAAGGTGATGGCGCCGACGCCGAGACTGTTCTTGCGCAGCCTGTTGGCCGGCGCCTGTTCCGAAACTGCTGACATTGGTCCCTCCTGTTTGCGAACCGGTCTGGTTCGCCGGCCGATTGGCCTTTCCCATGCGCTCTGGACGTGGTTCATTATTTGAACCGTTATTTTGAATATAGACTTGCAAATAAAGCGGCTTGCTGTCAAGTTAATTCACACGTTAATTGATTGCCGTCAGCGAGCGGCGATGCTGGGAGGCAGGGTTGGGTACGGTCGGCAAGGCAATCTCACTTCTGGAGCTGTTCACACTGGACCAGCCGGAGCTCGGCCTGTCCGACCTGGCGCGCCGGTCCGGCTTCGACAAGGCGACCACGCGCCGCCTTCTGGTGGCGCTGACCGGCCACGGCTTCGTCGAGCAGGACACGGCGACGCGGCTCTATCGGCTCGGCGCCGGCCTGTCGCGGCTGGCGCGTATCCGCGAGGCCCGCTTTCCCTTCGTGCAGACGGCCGTGCCGCTGGTGCGGGATCTGGCCGTCGCGACGGCCGAGACAGTGCATCTGTCGGAATTCGGCCTCGACAGGCTGGTCACCGTCCATGTCGAGCATCCGGCGCGGGCAAACCGGGTCAATGTCGACATCGGCCAGCTCTTGCCGCTGCACTCGACAGCATCTGGCCTCGTCTATCTCGCCTTCGCCAGGGACGAGGCCGTCAATTCATGTCTGGGCGGCTCGCTCGAAGCCTTTACCACGCACACGCTGACCGAACCCGCCGCAATAGCCCACTGCATGGCCGAGGCGCGGGAGCGGGGCTATTCGATCTGCGACCAGGGCCTGGAAGAGGGCGTCATCTCGGTCGCGGCGGCGATCCTGGCGGCGGACGGGTTCGCGCTCGGCACGATCGCGGTGGCTGCGCCAAAGGCCAGGACGACGCCGGCCGATATCGCGCAGCGCGGACTTGCGGCGGTGGCCGCGGCGCGGGAGATTTCGATGCGGCTCAATGGCGATAATCTGCAAGCGCTGAGGAGGCAGGCCTGATGTCCGGACAGACGCCCCGCATCCTCGTCATCGGCACGGGCGATACCAAGGCCGACGAGTTGCTGTTCATGAAAGCCTGCATCGAGGCATCGGGCGGCAGCGCCGTGATGATGGATGTCAGCGTGCTCGGCAATCCGCCCTATAGTCCCGATCACGACAAGCATGCCGTCGCCCGGGCCGTCGATGTGACGATCGAGGAGATCGTCGCCAGCGGCGACGAGAATACCGCCATGACGCTGATGGCGGGCGGCGCCGTGCAACTGGTGCGCAAGCTGCATCGAAATGGCGAGATCGATGCCTTCATCGCCATCGGCGGCTCGATGGGCACCGACCTGGCGCTCGACGTGGCGCTCAGCCTGCCGCTCGGCGTGCCGAAATTCGTCGTCTCGACCATAGCCTATTCGCACCTGATCCCGCCGGAGCGCGTCGCGCCCGACCTGATGATGATCCTCTGGGCGGGCGGGCTCTACGGCCTCAACGCCATCTGCAAGCTGGTCCTGTCGCAGGCTTGCGGGGCCGTCGTCGGCGCGGCGAGGATCGTGATCGAGACCCAGGCCTCGGCGCCGGCGACCGTTCCCACCATCGGCATGACCTCGCTCGGCAGCTCGTGCCTGCGCTACATGAAGACGCTGAAGCCGGCGCTGGAGCGGCGCGGCTATGACGTGGCTGTCTTCCACACCACCGGCATGGGCGGCCGCGCCTTCGAATCGATCGCCGGCCAGGACCATTTCTGCGCGGTCTTCGACTTCAGCCTGCAGGAGATCACCAATCATCTCGCCGGCTCCGTCGTCAGCTCCGGCGCCGACCGGCTGGAAAATGCCGGCGCGCGCGGCATTCCGCAGATCGCCGCGCCCGGCGCGGTCGACATGGTCGACCTGCCGACCTGGCAGGATTTGCCGGCTAAGTTTTCCGGCCGACCGTTCCATGCCCACAACAGGCTGATCGCCTCGATCACCATCGATGCCGATGATCGCCGTCAGGTCGCCCGGACCATCGCCGCCAAGCTTGGCATGGCCAAGGGACGTTCCGCCCTTATCCTACCGTCGCAAGGTATCCAGGAGTGGGACGCCGACGGCGAGCCGCTCTATGAACCGGAGGCGCTTGCCGCCTTTATCGATGAAATGCGCAAGTCTGTTCCGGCCGGCGTCGAGTTCCACGAGATCGAGGCCCACATCAACAGCGACGGCTTCGTCGCCAAGGCGTTGGAAATCTTCGACCGCTGGGTGGAGGAAGGCATCATCCCGCGCGGTGCCGCGGCCAAGGAAGTGGCGGCGTGAGCGCCGTTCCAGCCCAGGCGCTGGTGCTCGATTTCGGCGGCGTCGTCACCCGCACGCTGTTCGAGACCCATGCCTTGACCGAACAGGCGCTCGGCCTGAAGCCGGGCACGCTGCAATGGCGCGGACCGTTCGATCCGGGCAGCGATCCGCTGTGGCGTTCCATGCAGGCCAACGAGATCAGCGAGCGCGACTATTGGCGCACCCGCACCAGCGAGGTCGGCCGGCTCGTCGGCGAGGACTGGCAGGCGATGGAAACCTTTGTCCAGCGGGCGCGGGGCGCCGAGCCGGAAAAGGTGGTGCGGCCCGAAGCCGACCGCGCCATCCGCGCCATCCAGGCGGCGGGATTTCGCCTGGCGATCCTGTCCAACGAACTCGACCTGTTCTACGGCGCCGATTTCCGGCGGCGGCTACCGCTGCTCGGCCTGTTCGAGACCATCATCGACGCCACCCACACCGGCATCCTCAAGCCTGACCCGCGCGCCTATGGCTTCGTCACCGAGGCGCTTGGTCTGCCTGCGGGCGCCTGCGTGTTCGTCGACGACCAGTTGCGCAATGTGGAAGGCGGACACGCCGCCGGCATGCGCACGGTTCATTTCGACGTTGCCCGGCCGGCCCATTCCTATGCCGAGGCGCTTAGCCATTTCGACCTCGTCCCAGCTGCCTGAGATATTTGCGGAGCCTTGTGATGCGCGACATCAACTTCCTCACCGAGACCAATGCCAAGCCGATCTGGCACCCGATGGCGCATCCGGCCGAGATGCGGGCCAACCCGCCCAAAGTGATCATGAAGGGCGAGGGCGTGATGGTCACCGACATCGCCGGCAACACCGTGCTCGACGCCGTCGGCGGCCTGTGGAACGTCAATCTCGGCTACAGCTGCGACCCGATCAAGAAGGCGATCGCCGACCAGCTCGGCGCACTGCCCTACTATTCGGGCTTTCGCGGCACCTCGACGGGACCGTCGATCGAGCTCGCCTACGAACTCACCGAATGGTTCGCGCCGGAAGGCATGGTGCGCGCCTTCTTCACCTCGGGCGGCTCGGATTCGGTCGAGACCGCACTGCGGCTGGCGCGGCAATATTGGAAGATCCGCGGCCAGGGCGACCGCACCAAATTCCTCGCCCTGAAGAAAGGCTATCACGGCACGCATTTCGGCGGCGCCTCGGTCAACGGCAACGCCAATTTCCGCCGCAACTACGAGCCGCTGCTGCCCGGCGTCTTCCATAGTCCGGCACCCTGGACCTTCCGCAATCCGTTCGACGAGACCGATCCGGCGCGGCTGGCGAAACTCTGCGCCAAGGCACTGGAGGACGAGATCGCCTTCCAGGGCGGCGACACCATCGCGGCCTTCATCATGGAGCCGGTGCTTGGCGCGGGCGGTGTCATCGTCCCGCATGAAAGCTTCATGCCGCTGGTGCGCGAGATCTGCGACCGCCACGAGATTCTGCTGATCGCCGACGAGGTCGTCACCGGTTTCGGCCGCACCGGCGAATGGTCGGGCTCGCGGCTCTCCGGCGTAAAACCTGACTTCATGACCATCGCCAAGGCGATCACCTCGGGCTATTTCCCGCTTGGCGCCACCTTGATTGGCGCCAAGGTCGCCGACGTGTTCGAGGCCGACAAGACCAGCTTCGGCGCGATCGGCCATGGCTACACCTATTCCGGCCACCCGGTCGGCTGTGCCGCGGGTCTGGCGGCACTGGCCGAGACCAGGCGGCTGCGCCTCGATGAGAACGCCGCCGCGCGCGGCGTCGAACTCGGAGCCTTGCTGGAAGGGCTGAAGGCCAAACACGCGATCCTCGGCGACGTCAGGTACAAGGGCCTTATGGCGGCGCTGGAACTGGTCTCCGACCGTGCCACCAAGAAACCCGCCGACAAGAAGACCATGGGCGTTGTTTCGGAAGCCGCCTATGAAGCGGGCGTCATGCTGCGCGTCTCCGGCAACAACGTCATCCTGTCGCCGCCGCTGGTCATCAGCGCCGCCGACGTGGCCAAGATCGGCGAAGCGCTCGATGCCGGCCTGTCGAAGGCCTGACGAACCGACTGACACAACGGAGTTCTGATAAACGCATGTCCCATTCGCAGGAAAAAATCGCCGGGGAAACGCTCATTGGCCGGCGTGGCCGGCTGCTCGGCGCGAAATCGCAACTGTTCTATGACGAGCCGGTACATCTGGTGCGCGGCGAGGGCGTCTGGCTCTATGACGCCGACGGCCGCAAATATCTCGACGCCTACAACAATGTCGCCCATGTCGGCCACTGCCACCCGCATGTGGTGGAGGCGCTGTGCCGGCAGGCGAGCCTGCTCAACACCCACACGCGCTATCTCCACACCGCCATCCTCGACTATGTCGAGCGGCTGGCCGCGACCTTCGACGCCAGCCTCTCAACCGCCATCCTCACCTGTACCGGCAGCGAGGCCAACGACATCGCGCTGCGCATGGCGCAGGCGGCTTCCGGCCAGATGGGCATCATCGCCACCGACGCCACCTATCACGGCAACACGACGGCGGTTTCGCAGCTCTCGACCCGCATGCCGCCGGTCGGCGGCCGCGTCCATCATGTCAGGCTGGTGCCGGCGCCCGACAGCTACCGCCATCCCGACGCAATGGCCAATGGCAAGGCCTTCGGCGATGCCGTGCGCGAGGCAATCGCCTCGCTGGCCGGGGAGGGCATCGGCCTTTCAGGCATCATCCTGTGCCCGCTGCTCGCCAATGAAGGCTTTCCGACACTGCCGGGTGGCTTTTTCGACGACGCGCTGTCGGCGGTGCGCGAAGCCGGCGGCCTGGTCATTTCAGATGAGGTGCAGCCCGGTTTCGGCCGCACCGGCAGCCATTTCTGGGGCCATCAGCGCGCCGGCTTTGTCCCCGATATCGTCACCATGGGCAAACCGATGGGCAACGGCCACCCGGTCGCCGCCGTCGTCACCACAAGCGAGATACTGGCGACCTTCCGCAACGCTTTCCGCTACTTCAACACCTTCGGCGGCAATCCGGTTTCCTGCGCGGTGGCCAATGCGGTGCTGGACGTGCTGGAGAACGAAAACCTCGTCGCCAATGCGGATGATGTCGGCGCCTATGCGCTGGAGCGCTTGCTGCCGCTCGCCGCTCGTTATCAATGCATCGGCGAGGTCAGGGGCGCCGGGCTGTTCTTCGGCGCCGAACTGGTCAACGACCGCCGGACGCGCGAACCGGCGCCCGACATTGCCAATCGCGTCATCAACGCCATGCGCGACCGTGGCGTGCTGATCGGCAAGACCGGCATCCACGGCAATGTGCTGAAGATCCGCCCGCCGATGCCGTTCTCGCGCGACAACGCGGATTTCCTGGTCGGCATACTCGACGAAGCGCTTGGCGAGGCCGCCGGAGCGCCGGCGTGAACGCAGTCTCGACCCAGCCGGAACCCGAGACCGAAGCCGATGTCACCGAACTTGCCAGGCGCGCGCTCCAACATTGGGGCGTTCGCGATGGCAAGCCGGAGCTTTTGAAGTATCGCGAGAATGCGGTCTTCAAGGTTGGCATGCCCGACGGCCAGCCGGCCGTCATGCGGGTTCATCGGCTCGGCTATCACACGGATGCGGCGCTGCGGTCGGAACTGCAATGGATGGGCTTTCTGCAATCGGCGGGCGTCGCCACGCCGTCTCCGGTCGCCACCCAGGCCGGCGACGCGTTCGTGCTCGTCAGCACGCCCGCTCTGGCGCAACCGCGCCAGGTCGACTGCCTGAGCTGGCTCGAAGGCCGCGCCGTCGGCGCACGCGGCGTGCCGTTCGGCTATACGCCCGGGCAGCTAAGGCAGATATTCGCGGCCATGGGACGAACCATTGCCCACATGCACAATGTCACCACAGGCTGGACACCGCCCGCCGGCTTTACCCGCCACGCCTGGAATTTCGACGGTTTCTTCGGCGCGGCCCCGAACTGGGGGCCGTTCGAGACCTCGCCCTTCCTCGACGAGACCCGCCTCGCGCTGGTTCTCCAGGCGCGGGACAAGGCCATGAAGGCGCTTGCCGGTCATGAGCGGAGCGCCCGCAATTTCGGCATCATCCACGCCGACCTGGTGCGCGAGAACGTGATGATCCATGACGGGGCGATCCGCATCATCGACTTCGACGACTGCGGCTATGGCTGGCACATCTACGACCTTGCCGTCGCGCTCTACCAGAACCGCCAGGAGCCGCTCTATCCGATGATCGAGGCATCGCTGGTCGAAGGCTACCGGCAGGAGCGGGACCTGACCGCGCAGGACATCGCCGCGCTGCCGCTGTTCGCGGCGCTGCGGGCCTTCGCCTTCCTGGGCTGGGTGCAAAGCCGCGTCGAGGGCGACATCACCCGCGAAGTCGGCCTGCGCATGTCGGATATCGCGGCCGACGTGGTGATCGCCTATCTGCGCGGCGAGTAATCTATAGAGCCGTCAGCCCTTGGCGAAGTGGACGCTGACGGTTCCCGAAGCGCCGAAATCGGCGACGATCGTGTCGCCGGGCCGTGCCTCGACCGGACGCACGAAAGAGCCCGACAGCACGACCTCGCCGCCCGCGATCGACATGCCGTAGCGAGCGAGCCTGTCGGCCAGCCAAGCGATGCCCATGGCAGGATGGTTGAGCACGCCGGCGCCAAGCCCGGTCTCCTCGACTTCGGCATTGCGCGACACGATGGCGCCGATCCAGCGCATGTCGGCTTCATCGGGCCGCTGCGGCCGTCCGCCGATGACGATGCCGGCATTGGCGGCATTGTCCGAGATGGTGTCGAAGAAGGTGCGCACCTTCTTCGTCTCGGCGTTGACGCGCTCGATGCGGGTGTCGAGGATTTCGAGCGCCGGCGTGATGTAGTCGGTGGCGTTCAGCACATCGAAGATGGTCACGCCAGGCCCCTTGAGCGGCGCCTTCATGACGAAGGCGATCTCGGCCTCGACGCGCGGCTGGATGAAGCGGCCTGCGGGAACCGTCGCGCCATCGTTGAAGAACATGTCGTCGAACAGCACGCCCGAATCCGGCGTGTCGATGGCCAGCGCATATTGCATCGCCTTGGAGGTCAGGCCGATCTTCCAGCCCTTCGGCTTCAGCCCGGCATCGGTCTTGCGCTTTACCAGCGCCGCCTGGACGCTGTAGGCGTCCTCCATCGTCGCTTGCGGAAAATCGAGGCTGAGCAGCCGGATCTGGCGGCGCGACCGCTCGGCCTCGAACAGCCTGTTGGCGGCGTCGTCCACTTGCTCCGGGGTCATAGTGCTGCCTCGTCGATGACGCTGTTCCTGAGCACGCCGATGCCGTCGGCCTCGACTTCGATCACGTCGCCGGGCTTAAGCCAGATCGGCGGGTCGAAGCGCGCGCCGGCGCCGGTCGGCGTGCCGGTGACGATGATATCGCCCGGCACCACTGTCGTGAAGGTCGAGACGTAGTTGACGATCTTGCGGAAGGAAAAGATCATCCGGCCGGTGCGATCCTGCTGGCGGACCTCGCCATTGACGCGGGTGGTGAGCGCGATGTCGGCGATCTGAGCCTCGTCGGTGAAGGGCACCAGCCACGGGCCGATCGAGCCGGTGCGGTCGAAGTTCTTGCCCTGCGTGACGTTGAATTTGGCATGCCGTACCCAGTCGCGGATGGTGCCTTCGTTGCACAGCGAAAGTGCCGCGATGTGGTTCAGGGCATCGGCCTCGGCGATGCGCCGGCCACCCTTGCCGATGACGATGACGATCTCGCCCTCATAGTCGAGCTGCGGCGATTCCGGCGGCCGCACCAGCGCCGCGCTATGGCCGACGAAGGAACGGGGAAAGCGGATGAACAGCGACGGATTGGAGGGCGCTGCCTGCCCGTCCTTGTACTCCTCGTTGCGGTCCGGATAGTTGACGCCGACACAGATGATCTTCTCCGGCGTCGGGATCGGGATGTCGTAGGCGATGGCGTCGAGCGCGAAATCCGCGGCAAGGGCCTCGGCTCCGTCTGCCAGCCGCCGCAAGGCGCCGGCCTCGATCACCTCGCGCAGCGTGGGCCATTCGGGATGGCGAGCCAAAAGGTCGACGGCGCCCTTGGCCGTGATGGCGCCATAGCGCGTCTTGCCGTTAACGGTGAAGGTGGCGAGCCGGTTCATGCTGCCGCTCACGGCGCCACGATCGGCGAGGCGGCCAGATCCGGCTGGCGCGCGGTGGCGCCGGCAAAGACGCTACCCTCCTCGAACCAGCTCTTCGGCGCCGGCGCGCCCCACAACGTTTGGCGCTGCGGGTCCTTCAAATCCCACTTGATCGGCTCGAGATCGGGGTCGACCGTCTGGTAGTCCGAGCAGTAGATCTCGATACGATGATTGTCCGGATCGCGGACATACAGGAAGAAGGCGTTGGAAATGCCGTGCCGGCCGGGGCCGCGCTCGATGTTCGGCAGATAGCCAGTCGTCGCCATCAGGTCGAGCAGGTCGATGATGTTGAGCGGCGTCGGCACCCAGAAGGCGACGTGGTGCAGGCGCGGTCCGACGCCGTTGGTGAAGGCGATGTCGTGGACGCCGCCCTTGCGGTGCGTCCAGGCCGCCCACAGCTTCCCGCTTGAAGCGTCCTCCGTGTATTCGGTGACACGAAAGCCGAGCTCGTTGTAGAAGGCGACGGATTCGTCGACATTGGGCGAGAAGCAGTTGAAGTGGTCGATGCGCAGCGGCTTCACGCCCTTGTAGAGCGCGTATTTCTGGTGGATCGGCGCCAGCCTTTCCATCGATGCGTAGAATTCCAGCGGAATACCGTGCGGGTCGCGCGTGCGGAATGTGCGCGACTGGTATGGCCGCTCGACCCATTCCACCGGCAGGCCCTTGCCTTTGAAGAAATGCTCGGCCTTGTCGAGGTCCTCGTCGGAAAACACCTTGAAGCCGAGGTCGCGCGCTTCGGCCGTGCCGGCCTTCTTGAGCACGATGCAGTGGTGGCCGCGTTCCTCCATCGCCCTGAGGTAGATGGCTCCGGACGTCTCGTCGGTCACCTGCAGGCCGAGCGTGTCGACATAGAAGGCGCGGGATTTGGCAAGATCGGTAACCGCCAGTTCGACATGGCTGAGCCGCACGATGTTGAAGGCGGGGTAGAGATTGGGTCTGGGCAAGGGCATCTGATTTCCTCCGGTCAGCCGCCGAGTTTCTGGATCGCGTGCGCCGATGTCGCGAAGGCGATGTTCTTCGTCTCCATGTAGAAATCGAAGGAATGGTCGCCGCCGTCGCGGCCGATGCCGGAATTCTTGACCCCGCCGAACGGTGTCGGCAGGTGGCGCACATTCTCGGAATTCACCCAGATCATGCCGGCCTCCAGCGCATCGGTGAAGCGGAAGGCGCGGGTAACGTCCGAGGTCCAGAGATAGCCGGTCAGGCCGTATTTCGTGTCGTTGGCGAGCGCCAGCGCGTCCGCCTCGTCCTTGAAGGCGATCGCGGTCAGCACCGGCCCGAAAATCTCCTCCTGGGCAATCCGCATCCTGTTGGTGGCGCCGGTGAACAGCGTCGGGCTGACATAGCAGCCGCCGCCCGGACCGTCGAACTTCCCGCCGCCGGCCGCGACCACCGCGCCCTCCGATTTGCCGATCTCGATATAGGACAGCACCTTCTCCTCATGCACCGGATGGATCAGCGGCCCGACCACGGTCTTCGGATCGAGCGGATGGCCTATCTTGATGCGCTTGGCCTTCTCCGCAACCAGGTCGGTGAAGCGGTCATAGACCGAGGCCTCCACCAGCAGGCGCGAGGACGACGTGCAGCGCTCGCCGTTCAGCGAGTAGATCATGAACACCGCCGCATCGGCCGCGCGCTCGAGATCGGCATCGGCGAAGACGATCACCGGGTTCTTGCCGCCGAGTTCGAAATGCACGCGCTTCAGCGTGTCGGCGCCCTGCTTCATGATCATCGAGCCGGTGCGGCTTTCGCCGACGAAGCCGATCGCCTTGATGTCGGGGTGTTCGGTCAGCGCCTTGCCGGCATGTTCGCCAAGCCCGTTGACCAGGTTCCACACGCCCTTCGGCAGGCCGGCCTCCTCGGCGATCTCGACCAGCAGGCGCGCGCTCAGCGGCGAGAATTCAGCCGGCTTATGAACCACGGTGCAGCCGGCGGCCAGCGCCGGCGCGATCTTCCAGGTCGACAGCATGAACGGCGTGTTCCACGGTGTGATGATGCCGACAGGCCCGATCGGCACCCGTGTCGTCAGGTTGATCTGCCCTGATGTCCGCAGCGTCTCGCCGTCGCGCGCCTCCGGCGCGCGGTCGGCGAAGAAGCGGAAATTCTCGGCACCACGCAATGCGGCCTTGGCCATGAATTTCAGCGCCTGGCCGGTGTCCATGCACTCGACGAAGGCGATCTCCTCGGCGCGCGCCTCGATCGCGTCGGCGATTTTGTGCAGCAGCTTCTTGCGCGCTTCGCCCGGCATGGCCGACCAGGCCGGGAACGCGGCCTTTGCCGCTTTTGCCGCGCGGTCGATGTCGGCAATGCCGCCGCGCGCCACCTTGGCCAGCGGCTTGAGATCGACCGGAGAGAGGGTTTCGAACGTCGAGCCGTCGGCGGCCGGCGCCGCTTCGCCGCCGATCTGGTTCAAGACGCCGTCGCGCTTGAAGCGGGCGAGATAGGCCTCGGCCTTTTTCAGATTGCCTTCGAGGTCGGACATGTCAGCCTTCCGTCACTTGCCGCGCAGCCGCGGGTGGATTGCATTCTTCTTCCAGCTCAGCGCCGGATCGATTTCCCTGATCTCCAGCGACAAGGCGAAATGCGGCGTCTCGAACAGTGTGGCCAGATAGTCGCTTACCGCCGCGAAGATGGCGTCGCCGGTGCGTTTCTTGTCCTCGGCGCTGCGGCCGGTTCCAATCCTGAACGACATGTCGAGAAAGGCGTTTTCCGGCAACCTGTCGGCAATGGCGTAGGCCTCGGCGCGAAAGGCGCGCACCCGCACTGCGCCGGTCTCGAACAGCCCGGTGTCGAGCACGGTGCGCAACACCAGCGCGCACAATTCAGGCATGTCGACCTTGGCATCGAGATTGGCCGAATACTCGATGGAGAAGTGAGGCACCGCGTTTCGTTCCCTGAAACATTGCTTTGTTGTAGTTAACGCGTTAATTACATGGGATGCCCTCTAAGTCAAGCCTTGCATCCGGCCTGAGGCGACGATACGGGATGGAAAGGTCGGGTTTTGGCGTTGTCCATATCGGGTCAAATCCGACTGACGACCGCTTTATCGGGGACGTGCCTCTTGCTGCCTGAAAACACCCGTCGTTCCCTGCCCATGGCGCTGCTTCACGCCCGTGAAGTGGTGATGGCGCGGTTTCGCCCGATGCTCGCCGCGCATGACGTGACCGAACAGCAATGGCGTGTGCTGCGCGTGCTGAGCGAAGCCGGCTCAGTCGAGGCGACGGAGCTCGCCGACCGCGCCTCGGTGCTGCCGCCCAGCCTGACCCGCATCATCAAGGCGCTCGAGGGCCGCAAATTCATCACCCGCAACAAGGCGGAAGGCGACGGCCGCCGCGTCGTGCTCACCATTGCCCCTGCCGGCTCCGCCCTGATCGACGCCCTGTCGCCCGAGCGGCGCATCATCTACGACGATATCGAGCAGCGGTTTGGCCAGGAAAGGCTGGAGCAGCTGCTTGATCTGCTGGAGACGCTGATCGACGGGGAAAGCTGAGCCTCGATGGGCTGCCTCCATTGTCTCGAATATTGGCGAAGCCTCACCGCTTCGTCATCCTGGGGCGAAGCAGCCGCGAAGCGGCGTCGCGGAGACCCTAGGATCCATTCCGTGACCTCAGCCGAAGGGTGCAGCGGTGCAGAATTCTGAACCGTGGCGGCGCATCTGAGTCCCGGCATGGATCCTATGGTCTGCGCCGCGTCGCTTCGCTCCTTGCTCCGCCATAGGATGACGAAGTTGGGGAGGCCTCGGCCAATTTCGAACGCTGATGCAGCGCCACCATCCCGCCTCACCCGCCAAAACTCCCCAGCCGCGTCGGTTGCGTGTAATTGCGGTCGACATAGAGCAGCGCCGAGCCGCCGCTGCCGTGCCGGACATCGATGACGCGACCGATCATCACATTGTGCGTGCCCACCACATGCACATCCTCGATCTCGCAGTCGAAATTGACGATCGCGTCCGACAGCGCCGGCGTGCCCGAAGTCAGCGTCTGCCAGCGCGCCGCCGAATAGCGGGCTTCCATGTCGCGGATCGCGCCGGCGAACTTTCCCGCCAGATGCATATGGTCATGCGTCAGCACGTTGACGCAGAAGCGCCGGTTGGCGAGGAACATGGCCGCCTGCGCCGAGCGGCCGTTCATGCACACCAACAGCGTTGGCGGCTCGTCGGAAACGCTGCACATGGCGGTGGCGGTGAAGCCGCCGCGTCCCGCCGTCCCGTCCGTGGTGATGATGTTGACCGGTGCGCAGACCCTTGCCATGGCTTCGCGGAAATCGGCCTTCGAAATCTGCGCGGCCATCTCCGTCACCGCGCCGCTGAAGCAAGCGGCGGCAGCCAGGTGTCGCCGGTCCAGCCATGTTCGTCATAGTCGGCCATGCACGTGTCGACCAGCTCCTCCATCGCCTTCAGCCGGCCGCCGCGCTCGGCGCCCTTCAGCACCTGCAGCCGCACTTCTTCCGGCGCGCCGGCATAGTTGAGCTCATAGAGCGCGTGGCGGCCGCCGAATTCGGTGCCGGTCGCGTCCCACAAGAGCTTCATGATCTTGATGCGCTCGACATGGCCCATGTCGTTGGAGCCGCGCACATATTGCGCCAGGTATTTGTCGATCTGAGGGTTGTCGAAGTCGCGCACCGACGACGGCAGGTAGATGAGCCCCGAGGCGATCACCCGGCGCACTGTGTCGATGACGCGCGGATAGGCTTCCGACATGAAGGTGCGGTAGGCGAGCGCGGCATCGAGATTGGGCAGCACGGCGCCATTCGCCCACGGGATCGGGTTATGCGCCATGGCGTTGGAGAAACTCCAGAACATGTGCCTCAGCGCGATGACCTCGCCAAGCGCCGCCTGGTTGCCGCGAAACGCGTCGCCGCCGGTGGCGCGCAGCGCCTTGGCCAGCAGGCCGGCGAGGAAGTCGAGCTTGACGGCAAAGCGCGTGCAGCCCTGGAAGCAATAGCCATGCATGAAGCCGGATGCCGGGTGGAACGACAGGATCTTCTGCGCGTCGCGCAGCACCAGCACGTCCTCCCAGGGGATGAAGACATTGTCGAGCACCAATATGGCGTCGTTCTCGTCGAAGCGCGACGACAAGGGATAGTCGAACGGCGCGCCGACCGTGTTGGCCGTCTGCTCGTAGGAGACGCGGCAGAACATCTTGATGCCCGGCGCGTTCATCGGCACGATGAACATCACCGACAGCGACGGATCCTCCGTCACCGTCGCCGAGCCCTGCGCCAGGAAATTATAGTGGGTCAGCGCCGAGGACGTCGCCACCACCTTGGCGCCGGAGACGGTGATGCCGGCATCGGTCTCCCCGGTGATGTGCACGAAAACATCCTTCACCTGTTCGGCCGGCTTGTGCCGGTCGATCGGTGGATTGACGATGGCATGGTTCATGAACAGCACCGCGTCCTGGGCGCGTTTGTGCCAGGCAAGCGCATTGTCCTTGAACGGGCCGTACCAGTCCGCATTGGCGCCGAGCGTGTTCATCAGCGCCGCCTTGTAGTCGGGCGTGCGCCCCATCCAGCCATAGGACATGCGCGACCACTCGGCGATCGCCGTCTGCTGGGCGGCAAGCTCACTGGGCGATTTGGCGACGCGGAAGTATTTGTGGGTGTAGCCGCCGGAGCCCGTGTCGGTCGGCGAGGTCAGCGTCTCGCGCCGCTTGGGGTCGTGCAGCGCATCGTAGAGCCGCGCCAGCGACCGCGCCGAATTGCGCATTGCCGGATGCGTGGTGACGTCGGCGACGCGTTCGCCATTGATATAGACCTCGCGCCCGTCACGCAGGCTCTCCAGATACTCGGCCCCGGTGAACGGGCGTGCCTTGTCGGCACGAAACTCTTCCGATCGCATCTTGCTCCTCCACTTGAACCCCGACCCTAGCGCCTCCGGTTCCGATCGGTTATGGACGGAACGGCAAAACCGATTGGACTTTTTCCGGCGCCATGAGCCAGAATTCCATTCCAGATTTCTTTGTCTATGGCGAGCCGGTGCGGCCGCTCGACATCGGCTTCCTGCATGTCGAGACGGTGCTTGCCCGGGCCAACATCCACCTCGGCCAGGTCGCCGCGCACAAACATCCGCAAATGGGCCAGATCACCTACTGGACCAGCGGCTCCGGCACCTATCGCATCGAGGACAAATCCTGGGACTTTTCGGCACCCGCCGTCAGCTTCGTGCCGAGCACCATCGTGCATGGCTTCTCTATCGGCCCCGGCACCGACGCGACAGTCGTCTCGGTCGCCGACGACGCGCTCGCCGCGATTGCCGCCAATAGCCTGCTGCCGCTCGACCGGCCTGTCTTCGCCGACGGCCAACCGGATCGCGCCGCGTGGAAAAGGCTGGCGGCGCTACTGGAGATGATCGCCGCCGAATACGCCGAAGCGCAGGCCGGTAACGACAAGACCTTGCCGGCGCTGATCGCCGTCGCGCTCTCCCATATCGCGCGGCTCGCACCGGCGACCGTCGGCGCCGCACCGTCTTCCGATGCATCGCTGGCCATGGGTTTGCGCCGTCTCGTCGATGCGCATTTCCGCGACAACTGGCCCGTCGACCGCTATGTCGAGACGCTCGCCACCACACCGCATCTCCTCGACAAGGCCAGCCGCGCGGTGCTGGGCAGTGGCGTCAAACGCGTCGTCAGCGAGCGGCGGCTGCTGGAAGCCAAACGCCTGCTGCGGTTCACCGTGCGCACGGTCGAGGACATCGCCTACGAAATCGGTTTTGATGACCCCGCCTATTTTTCACGCTTCTTTCGCGAACGCACAGGCGAGGCACCCGCCGCCTGGCGGCGCAGGCAGTTGCGGGGGGTGTGATCGCCGGGTGGGCCCTTGTGATCCGTGCTCGGCAACGGGGGTTCAGCGCCCATCACGGGTTCTTCATAGTGAACCTGCCGGAGGTCTGACAGTGTTCAGAAATGGCTGTTGCCGACGTGCGCCTGCGGCCGGGCGGGTATGCATGGCTTGGGAAAAAGGACGCGATACAGGCCGACCTGCCGTCAGTCGTCATGATCTTCTGACGACAGGTGATTTTTTGTTCCATATCGCTGACCAGCGTATACGGTGCCCAAGTCATATCGATGGGGAGGTCGTCGCGATGCGTCACCAGATGCTGAATGCCGTCATAAACGAAAACTGCGCAACGAACTGCCGGTTAAATCCCATCGCGACCGAAGACAATATTGAGCTAGGTTTTTGCCGCGTTAGCGGTTCCGTTCATGATCTCCTCGGTGAATATCGGGAGATCATTGAGAAACGCTTTGGTGAAATTCGCCTTTCCATCGAATGGGCTGTTGGCGCGTTTGGTTGTTTCAATCGGGTATTTCTTGAGAAGCCACACGCAAAAACAAAGCATTCCGACGATGCATTTGTCGGTAATTATTTTGCCCAGATAGACAAATTTCTCGGTTTGTTCGGCAATCGGGGAGATATCCCCATGGACGAGGTCGCACCTGGCCTTGTACAGGCTTGAGACATCGCTGCCCCAGTCCCTTTCAGAATCGACCACGCTCAGAAAATACAAGGATCGGTCGCGAATTTGAGCGGTTTTGTTGCTTTCATTCGTTACGAACAGCGCTTCCAGACAATTTGAGTAGGATATTACTCGCTGGGACGAAAGCATATGGCTGTTGGCCAGATCGCTCCATTTGAGCGCCGACACAATCTTGTTGCTGATAAAGCCGAATTTTCCGCGCAAAGCGTGCTGTTTCAAAAATTCACCGATCAAATAGATGAAGCCGCTACGATTCCCCAACAGGACCGCCTCTATAGAAGCGTCATCTTTGATCGATAGAAATTTCTTGTTCCAGCTTATCGATGCTTTTTTTTGCTCTGTCTGGCTTATGCGATGTCGAAGTCGTAGGGGTATCAACTGGGAGTCAGCACCATACCAAACCGCATCGTTGGCTGGGTACAAAATCTTGATTGCGGCAATGGCGAGTTCGACAAGCAGGTATGCTCGGCCCCAGCCCTTTTTATCGCTGAACCCTTTGATGTCTACGGATGCAACCCAATTGTAGTGTTCAGTGTCCTTGATATGTTTGGCAAACCAGCCAGCTTCCTGTTCGCTGAATTGGTCGCGCAATTCGGCCCAAAGCCTATCTTTGCGATGGAATTGAACCGGGCCGAGGCGAAATCGGACGATCAAAGAGTGTTCTGGAAGGAGGCAGGGAACGTAGTACCTGATGGAGTTCGAGCGGCTTCGTGCTAGGCGGTCGCTACATTCCTTGACGATATCGGCAGCGGACCTTTCGGTCTGGGCCTCTATTTCTTTCGCGATCTCGACTTTGAACTCTGCTACGAGATCGGCCGTATCGAACTTTCCGACCAGATCATCGTGTTTTTCAATTGTGTTGCGTGCCAGTTCCTGCAGCTTCCTTTCGGCTTGGCGACCAATCGTGAACCGCCGTCCGGAAGGCATCTGAATGGCAGAAAAAGTGTCTTGAAAATGCCAGTGACCGATGCGCCTTTCGTTAACTTCGGTTTGAAGTCGCACCATCTCCGAGAAGACGAACTTGAACACCCGGTTGGGTCGAGCGCCGGTGAATGCTTCTTTTTTTACTGCATTGGATGTCATGCGCTATCTGGCAATCAAGGCGCCGAATGCGGCCTTGCGGTAAGTTCGATGCCGAGCGCCTTCATCACGCAAATCGTGGTTTTCAGGGTTGGATTGCCGTTCTCGCTGAACGAGCGGTAAAGCTGTTCGCGCGACAGTCCGGTTTCGCTAGCGATTTGTGTCATGCCCTTGGCGCGGGCGACGACGCCCAGCGCATGGGCGATATAGCCAGCATCCTCGGACGCGAAGGCTTCCGCCATGAAAGCTGCGATGGCTTCGTCGGAAGTCAGCCCCTCGGCGGGATCAAAGGTAGTCAGTTTTTCAGCCATGTCAGTCATTCCATTCCTTTGCCAGACGTTTTGCCGCCTTGATGTCTTTTGCTTGCGTACTTTTATCGCCACCGCACAGCAGGACAATCACGGTATTGCCTTGCGCTGGAAATAGACCCGGTAGCCGGGGCCATGGTGGATGCGCAGTTCGCTGATCCCGTCGCCAACCGGCTGCACGTCTCCCGCATGTCCATAGGCAAGGCGGTCGAGCCGCGCGAAGATAACGCCCCGCACCCGTTCATCGCTGAGCCGCATCCACCATTTGCGGAACGTCTCGGTCTGTTTCAGCTCAAGCATGAGATGATTGTAGTTTATAAACTACTTTTTGTCAAGGAAATCCCGACCCCGTTCGACCCGTGCTGGAGGTGGGATCGGTCGTCCGGCAGGGCAGAACAGATGTCCTGACCCGGGCTCCAACCGTCCCGCACTTTCCCGCTTGACTGACCCGCCGGACCGAATACGCTAAGGCAAAATACCGGCTCTGATCGCCGGGCGGCAAATATGCCTCGTATGCCTCGCCTTCCCGGCGCTGGCTGCGGGGCATTGTCATTTCTGGGGTTCAGTTTGAAACGGCGTATCGAGATCGGCATCCTCTATTCCCGCTCGGGGAGCTATCAGCTCGTCTCCGACGCGTGCCGTACCGGGGCCATGCGCGCCATTGCCGATATCAATGCGGACAGGAGCCATGGCCTGGAGCTGGTGCCGGTCGAGCGGGACCCGCAGAGCAATGCGGACCGCTACGCGACGCTGTGCGAGGACATTTTCCGGACCAGCAGCGCCCGCCATGTCGTCGGCTGCGTCACCTCCTGGAGCCGCAAGGAGACGATCCCCGTGCTGGAGAAGGCCGGCGGCATGCTCTGGTATGCCTGTCCCTATGAAGGCTTCGAGGCCAACGAGCATGTCGTCTACATGCACGCTTGCCCCAACCAGCATCTGGTGCCGCTGATGGCCCATGTCGTGCCCCGCTTCGGCGCCAACGGCTTCCTGCTCGGCTCGAACTACATCTGGGGCTGGGAGATGAACCGCGTCGCGCGCGACCTGATCGCCGACGCCGGCGGCAAGGTCTTGGGCGAACGCTACCTGCGCATCGGCGAGACCGACGTGTCGCGGCTGATCGCCGAGATCCGGGCGACGCGGCCGAATTTCATCCTCAACAATCTCATCGGCACCTCGTCCTACGCCTTCCTGGCGGCCTATCGCGATCTGGGCGTCGAGGATACGGCCTTCAGCCCGCGGAACTGCCCTGTCATTTCCTGCAACCTGACCGAGGGCGAGCTGCCGGCGATCGGCGAAGCGGGCAAGGGCCATCTGTCGGTCGGGCCGTACTTCGCGCCGAGGCCGGCCGCCTTCGCCTCGTCCTTCGAAGCGTCGGCCTATGCCTCGGTGCAGGTGATGGCCGATGTGTTGTCGCGCGATCCCGACGCCGGCCCGGCGGAATTCTCGAAAGCCTTCGCCGAAACACGCTTCTCCACCCGTCTCGGGCCGATCGCCATCGACGCCCATTCCCAGCACGCGACGCTGCCCGTCATCATCGGCCGGATCGCCGACGGCTTCTTCGAGGTCGTCAGCCGGGAGGACGAGGTCGCGCCCGATCCCTATCTGTCGCGCTACGATCCCGCCAGGACATTCGGCCGGCCGCGCCTGCGGGTGGTGTCGTGACCCGGACGCCGCGCATCCCCAATCTCGGCGGCGCCAAGGCCTTCGTGCTGCACCGCCCGCACCCGACCGTCCAGGCGATCACCCGGCAATTGTCCGCCATCGGCCTCGTCACCGTGGATTGCTGGCCGGAACTGGCGCCGGAGGCGCTGGCCGCCGATTTCGTCTTCTTCGATGCCGATCTCGGTTTCGACGAGCAGTTCCCCTGGAAGCCGGGCGAGGCGCCGATGCCGCTGGTGGCGCTGATCGGTTCCGAGGCGCCGGGCCGCATCGAATGGGCGCTGTCGCACAAGGCTGACGCGCAACTCCTGAAACCGGTCGGCAATGCCGGCGTCTACAGCGCCTTGCTGATCGCGCGGCAGAGCTTCGAGGCGCGCAAGCATCTCGCCGGCGAGATCGCTTCGCTGCGCCAGCGCGTCGCCGAGCGCCAGACCATCGTGCGCGCGGTGGCGGCGCTGTCGAAAGGCAGCGACGACGAACGCGCCTATGCGCAACTGCGCTCGCTGGCGATGAGCTGGCAGATCAGCGTCGAGGACGCCGCGCGCCGCATCGTGGCCATGACCGATGAAGCAAAGACTGGCGAAGAGGGCGGCGATGACCAGTCCCATCGCGCCTGATCTCACCGCGCCCGCTCCGATACCGGCCAAGCCGCGCGCCGGTGTCTGGCGCCGGCTGTTCAGGCGCCGCCTGGCGCTGCTCGGCCTGGTCATCGTCGCCCTTGTCGTTGCCGGCGCCGTGCTGGCGCCATGGCTGACCGGATACGATCCCAACGAGCAGATGTTCGACGGCCTGACCATCGAGGGCTCGCCGCTGCCGCCAAGTGCAAAATTCTGGCTGGGCACCGACCTGCTTGGCCGCGACCTGCTGACCCGCATCCTCTATGGCGCCCGCACCTCGCTGATCATCGGCATCGTCGCCAATGGCGTCGCGCTTTTGATCGGCACGCTGGTCGGCGTCACATCAGGCTATTTCCGTGGCTGGATCGGCAGCACACTGATGCGCTTCACCGACCTGATGATGGCCTTCCCGGCACTGCTGCTTGCCATTTGCCTGGCGGCGGTGTTCGAGCCGAGCCTGTGGATCGTCGCCATGGTCATCGCCCTGGTCAACTGGGTGCAGACAGCGCGCGTCATCTACACCGAGACCTCGTCGCTGGCGGAACGCGAGTTCATCGACGCCGAGCGCACCATCGGCGCCGGCGCGCCGCGCATCCTGTTTCGCCACATCCTGCCGCATCTCCTGCCGACCATCATCGTCTGGGGCACGCTGGGCATCTCGACCACGGTGCTGCTGGAAGCGACGCTCTCCTTCCTCGGCATCGGCGTGCAGCCGCCGACGGCGTCCTGGGGCAACATTATCTTCGAGAACCAGACCTATTTCCAGGCAGCGCCCTGGCTGGTGTTCTTCCCCGGCGCCGCGATCCTGGCGCTGGCGCTGGCCTTCAACCTGATCGGCGACGCGCTGCGCGACATACTCGATCCGACGCAAAGAGGCCGCGCATGATCGCCTATCTCGGCCGCCGCCTGATCCAGTCGCTGCTCATCCTGCTCGGCGTCTCGCTGATCACCTTTGCGCTGCTCTATCTCTTGCCGGCCGACCCGGTGCGCCAGATCGCCGGTCGCAGCGCCACGCCGCAGACGGTGGAAAACATCCGCCAGCAGCTCGGCCTCGACCAACCCTTCATCGTCCAGTACTGGCATTATCTGACGAAGCTTGTCAGCGGCGATCTCGGCCGCTCCTACATCCAGCGCTCGGAAGTCACCGAGCTCATCGTCTCGCGGCTGCCGGCGAGCCTGCTCCTGATGGCGGGCGCTATCCTCTGCGAGCTGCTGATCGGCTTGACCATGGGGCTGATCGCCGCCGTCAAACGCGGCACGGCGACCGACCAGACATTGATGGTCGCTTCCTTCGTCGGCGTCTCGGCGCCGCAATTTGTCGTCGGCCTTCTGCTGCTTTACGTCTTTGCCGTCAGGTTGAGCTGGTTTCCGATCGGCGGCTACGGCACCTGGCGCCATCTGGTGCTGCCCTCGCTCACCATGGGCATACTCGGCGCCGGCTGGTACGCGCGCATGATGCGTTCGTCGATGATCGACGTGCTGCGCCAGGACTATGTCCGCACCGCGCGTGCGAAAGGCCTGGCGCGCCGCGCCATCCTGTTCCGACACGCGCTGCCCAATGCCATCCTGCCGGTCATTGCCATGATCGGCATCGATATCGGCATCTTCATGGGCGGCATCGTCGTCGTCGAAAGCGTGTTCGGCTGGCCGGGCATCGGCCAACTCGCCTGGCAGGCCATCCAGCGTGTCGACATCCCCATCATCATGGGCGTCACGCTGGTCTCGGCCTTCGCCATCGTGCTCGGCAATCTGCTCGCCGACATCATCGCGCCGTTCATAGACCCGCGCATCAAGCTCAGATGAAAACCAGAAAACAACCAGAGAAAGGGAACCGTCAATGAAACGATCTTTTGGGAAACGACTTTTGGCATCCACCGTCGCGGCATCGGCGCTGGCCTTGATGCTCGGCATGACGAGCGTCCGCGCCGAGGACACGATCGATCCCAACGCCAAGCAGGGCGGCGCCATCACCATCACCTACAAGGACGATGTCGCCACGCTCGATCCGGCGATCGGCTATGACTGGCAGAACTGGTCGATGATCAAGAGCCTGTTCGACGGGCTGATGGATTACGAGCCGGGCACCACCAACCTCAAGCCCGACCTCGCCGAAAGCTACGAGATTTCGCCCGACGGCAAGACCTTCACCTTCAAGCTGCGCCACGGCGTGAAATTCCACAATGGCCGCGAGATGACGGCCGACGACGTGAAATACTCGCTCGACCGCGTCACCAACCCGAAGACGCAGAGCCCGGGCGCCGGTTTCTTCGGCTCGATCAAGGGCTATGACGATGTCGCCGCCGGTAAGGCCGAGACGCTGTCGGGCGTCACCGTGGTCGACCCCTATACGGTCAAGTTCGAGCTGACCCGCCCGGACGCCACCTTCCTGCATGTCATGGCCATCAACTTCTCCCATGTCGTGCCCAAGGAAGAGGTCGAGAAATACGGCGCCGACTTCGGCAAGCATCCGGTGGGCACCGGCGCCTTCAAGCTCGCCGAATGGACGCTTGGCCAGCGCATCGTCTTCGAGCGCAATCCGGACTATTGGCACAAGGGCCTGCCGCACCTCGACAAGATCACCTTCGAGATCGGCCAGGAGCCGATCGTGGCGCTGCTGCGCCTGCAGAAGGGCGAGATCGACGTGCCCGGCGACGGCATTCCGCCGGCCAAGTTCCAGGAGGTGATGGCCGATCCCGAGCAGAAGGCGCGCGTCGTTGAAGGCGGACAGTTGCACACGGGCTACGTCACCATGAACACCACCATGGCGCCGTTCGACAATGTGAAGGTGCGCCAGGCCGTCAACATGGCGTTGAACAAGGCGCGCATCATCCAGATCATCAACGGCCGCGCCGTGCCGGCCAACCAGCCGCTGCCGCCGTCCATGCCGGGCTACGACAAGGACTACAAGGGCTATCCCTATGACGTCGCCAAGGCCAAGGCGCTGCTGGCCGAGGCAGGGCATCCCGATGGTTTCGACACGCAATTGTTCGTCATGAACACCGACCCCAACCCGCGCATCGCCCAGGCGATCCAGCAGGACCTGGCGGCGATCGGCATCAAGGCCAGCATCCAGTCGCTGGCCCAGGCCAACGTCATCGCCGCCGGCGGCGACAAGGCCGGCGCGCCGATGATCTGGTCGGGGGGCATGGCCTGGATCGCCGACTTCCCCGATCCTTCGAACTTCTACGGCCCGATCCTCGGCTGCGCCGGCGCGGTGCCCGGCGGCTGGAACTGGTCGTGGTATTGCAACAAGGATCTCGACGCCAAGGCGGCGGAAGCCGACTCGGTGGTCGATCCGGCGAAGGCGGTCGAGCGCGACAAGATGTGGAGCGCCATCTACGACAAGGTGATGGAGGACGCGCCTTGGGCGCCTGTGTTCAACGAGCAGCGCTTCACCATGAAATCCGCGCGAATGGGCGGTGCCGACAACCTCTATGTCGACCCGGTCCATATCCCGATCAACTATGACAATGTGTACGTAAAAGATGTGCAATAACTGCGATTACACCATCCACGGGCGCCATCACCATTTCGGCTGGGACAACTCGTTTGCCCCGGCCGAGCGCGTGGCGCCCGGCTCCACGATCGAGTTCCAGTGCCTGGATTCCTCGGGCGGTCAGCTGAAAGCAGACAGCACGATCGCCGATCTCGCCAAGCTCGACTTCGGCCAGATCAATCCGGTGACAGGGCCGATCTTCGTCGAGGGCGCCGAGCCAGGTGATGCGCTGAAGGTGACCATCGAGATGTTCAAACCGTCCGGCTTCGGCTGGACGGCGAACATTCCCGGTTTCGGCCTGCTCGCCGACGACTTCAAGGAGCCGGCGCTCAACATCTGGAAATACGACGCCGCCTCGTTGGAACCGGCGCTGTTCGGCAAACAAGCTCGCGTGCCGCTGAAGCCGTTCGCCGGCACGATCGGCAACGCGCCGGCCGAGATGGGCCACCATTCGGTGGTGCCGCCGCGCCGCGTCGGCGGCAATCTCGACATCCGCGATCTCGCCGCCGGCACCACGCTCTACCTTCCTGTGGAAGTAGCGGGCGCGCTGTTTTCGGTCGGCGATACCCACGCCGCGCAGGGCGACGGCGAGGTCTGCGGCACGGCGATCGAAAGCCCGATGGACGTCGTGCTGAAGCTCGACCTGGTCAAGGACGCCAGGCTGAAGACACCGCGCTTCACCACGCCGGGGCCGGTGACGCGCCATCTCGACGCCAAGGGCTACGAGGTGACGACCGGGATCGGGCCTGACCTGATGAGCGGTGCGAAGGAGGCGGTCGCCCAGATGGTCGACCTGATCGCGGGGCGCTACAAGATCGACCCGGTCGAAGCCTACATGCTGGCCTCGGTCTGCGGCGATCTGCGCATCAGCGAGATCGTCGACATGCCGAACTGGGTGGTTTCGTTCTACTTCCCGCGTTGCGTGTTTGAATGATTTTGCGTCGGCGCTGCACCCCTCTCTGCCCTGCCGGGCATCTCCCTCTCAAGGGGGGAGATTGTCGGCTTCGTCGTCCCGCCTCTCTTCAATCGATGGCGAGTGGCGAAACCCTGCGTGCAGTCCAATCTCCCCCCTTGAGAGGGAGATGGCCGGCAGGCCAGAGGGGGGCGTGCCGGAATAGACGTCTCAGGACCCTGCTCCCGCGATGACCTCAACCCCCGAAAAAATTCTCGACATCGCCAACCTCTGCGTCAGCGTGCGCGGCGACGAGGGCGAGCGCGAGGTCGTCTCCAATCTGTCACTGATGCTGGCGCGCGGTGAAACGCTCTGCATCGCCGGCGAATCCGGATCCGGCAAATCGATGACCGCGCTGGCGATCATGCAGCTTCTGCCGCAACCGGCGGGGCGCATCTCGTCAGGCGCCATCCGCCTAGGCGACACCGACCTCACCACCCTCGACGAGCGCCGGATGCGCCATATCCGTGGCGACCGCATCGCCATGATCTTCCAGGAGCCGATGACCTCGCTCAACCCGGTTCTGTCGATCGGCCGACAGCTCACCGAGTCCATCGAGGCGCATACCGGCCTTTCGCATGCGCAAGCCCGGCAACGCGCCATCGAGGCGCTGAAGGCGGTGCGCATCTCGGAAGCTGAAAGCCGGCTGAGACAGTTTCCGCACGAGCTATCCGGCGGCATGCGCCAGCGGGTGATGATCGCCATGGCGCTGGCGCTGGAGCCTGACGTGCTGATCGCCGACGAGCCGACGACGGCGCTCGACGTCACCGTGCAGGGCGAGGTGCTGGAACTGCTGCGCGACCTGCAGCAGAAGCACGGAACCAGCGTCATCCTCATCACCCACGACATGGGCGTGGTCGCCGAGATGGCCGACCGCGTCGTCATCATGCGCCATGGCCGCATGGTCGAGGAAGGCAAGGCAGCGGATATTTTCGCCCGCCCGCAGGCGCAGTATACGCGCGAATTGCTCGCGGCGGTGCCGCGCATCGGCGCGGGCACCGGCCGCCAGGAGACCAGGGGCGCCGAAACCGCGTCGGCCAATGTCGCCGAGATAAAGGACCTGCATGTCCGCTTCGACCTGCATGGCGGTGTCTTCGGCCGGGTCACCCGCCGCGTGCATGCCGTCGAAGGCGTCAGCTTTTCGATCGCGCCCAACGAGACGCTGGCCCTGGTCGGCGAATCCGGCTGCGGCAAGTCGACCACAGCCAAGGCGCTGGCCGGGCTGGTGCCTTACAGCGGCGACATCGTCGTCGGTGGCCGCAACCTGGCCGGTCTCGGACGCGACGAGCGCAAGGCGGTGCGCCGCGACGTGCAGATGATCTTCCAGGATCCGTTCGCCTCGCTCGATCCGCGCATGCGCGTCGGCGACCTCGTCGCCGAGCCGCTGGTCATCCACGGCATCGCCTCGAAAGAGGAGCGCCGCGAGCGGGTGGCCGCCCTGTTCGACCGTGTCGGCCTGTCGGCCGGCCAGATGGAGCTTTACCCCCACGAATTCTCCGGCGGCCAGCGCCAGCGCGTCTGTATCGCCCGGGCGCTGGCGCTGAGGCCGAAGCTGATCATCGCCGATGAAAGCGTGTCGGCGCTCGACGTATCGGTGCAGGCGCGCGTGCTCGACCTGTTGAAGGAATTGCAGCGCGAATTCGGCGTCGCCTATCTCTTCATCTCGCACGACATGGCGGTGGTCGAGAACATCTCCGACCGCGTCGCCGTCATGTATCTCGGCCAGATCGTCGAAATGGGCACGCGCGACCAGGTCTTCTCCAACCCACGCCATCCCTACACCAGGCGCCTGATCGAAGCCGTGCCGGTGCCCGATCCAGCACGGCGCAGAAGCCGCTTCGCTCGCCTCGATCAGGAAATCCCGAGCGCCACGCGCCGGATCGGCGAGGCACCGCTCAAACTGGCGCTCAAGGATGTCGGCAACGGCCATCTCGTCGCCGCCGAGGGGTAAGGGACCGCGGCATCGTCGGCGAAATCTATGGGCCGATTTGGCGCGCACGGCGAAGGACTGACCGGATGGCGGCGCGCTCCACGCCGATCGCCAACTGGCCAGACAGGTGCCAGCGCGGCCTCGAGATCGGCGCGTCTTTCCCTCGCCCGATTCGAGGTTCATTGAATTCGCCCCGATTGCGCTCTATAGGTCCCGCGATGGAAACCCTGGCCCACGCCCAACAAAACATCGCCCCGCTGTCCGTCCGCCGGCCTCCTGCCGGGCGGGCCGCACCCTTCCTGCCGATGAGCCGCGCCGAGATGACGGCGCTCGGCTGGGATGAATGCGACATCGTGCTGGTCACCGGCGACGCCTATGTCGATCATCCGAGCTTCGGCATGGCGATCATCGGCCGCCTGCTCGAATCCCAGGGGTTCCGGGTCGGCATCATCTCGCAGCCAGACTGGCAGTCGGCGGAGCCGTTCAAGGCGCTGGGCAGACCGAGACTGTTCTTCGGCGTCACCGGCGGCAACCTCGATTCCATGGTCAACCGCTACACGTCGGACCGCAAGATCCGCCATGACGACGCCTACACGGCGGGCGGCGAGGGCGGTATGCGGCCGGACCGCTGCACCATCGTCTACACGCAGCGCTGCCGCGAGGCCTACAAGGACGTGCCTATCGTGCTGGGCGGCATCGAGGCCTCGCTGCGCCGCATCGCGCATTACGACTACTGGTCCGACAAGGTGCGCCGCTCGATCCTGGCCGACGCCAAGGCCGACCTCTTGATCTACGGCAATGCCGAGCGCGCCGTGATCGAGGTGGCGAACCGGCTTGCCGCCGGCGACACGCCGCGCCAGCTCGACACGATCCGGGGCGTCGCCCTGTTCCGCCGCGTGCCCGAGAACTTCACCGAACTTCACGCCGACGATCTCGATTCCGCCGACGAGGGCGCGACGCGCAAGCCCGGCGACACCGTGATCCGGCTGCCGTCCTTCGAGCAGGTCGAGGACGACCGCGATGCCTATGCGCGCGCCTCGCGCGTGCTGCACCGCGAGGCCAACCCCGGCAACGCCCGCCCGCTCGTCCAGCGCCATGGCGACCGCGACCTGTGGCTCAACCCGCCGCCCATCCCGCTGACCTCGGACGAGATGGACGCCGTCTACGACCTGCCCTATGCGCGCGCCCCGCACCCGTCCTATGGCGATGCCAAGATCCCCGCCTGGGACATGATCAAATTCTCGGTGACGGTGATGCGCGGCTGCTTCGGCGGCTGCACCTTCTGCTCGATCACCGAGCATGAAGGCCGCATCATCCAGAACCGCTCCGAGGGTTCGATCCTGCGCGAGATCGAGAAGATCCGCGACAAGACCCCGGGCTTCACCGGCGTCATCTCGGACATTGGCGGGCCGACCGCCAACATGTACCGCATGGCCTGCAAGGACCCCAAGATCGAGGCGGCCTGCCGCCTGCCGTCCTGCGTCTTCCCCGACATCTGCCCCAACCTCAACACCTCGCATGACGACCTGATCCGGCTCTACCGCAAGGTGCGCGAGGTCAAGGGCGTCAAGAAGGTGATGGTCGCCTCGGGCGTGCGCTACGACCTCGCCGTCAAGAGCCCCGAATATGTCAAGGAACTGGTGACCCACCACGTCGGCGGCTACCTCAAGATCGCGCCCGAGCACACCGAGCGCGGGCCGCTCGACAAGATGATGAAGCCCGGCATCGGCACTTATGACAAATTCAAGGAGATGTTCGACGCGGCGGCAAAGGAAGCCGGCAAGAAATACTATCTCATCCCGTATTTCATCGCCGCCCATCCCGGCACGACCGACGAGGACATGCTGCATCTCGCGATCTGGCTGAAGAAGAACCGCTACCGCGCCGACCAGGTGCAGACCTTCCTGCCTTCGCCGATGGCGACGGCCACCGCCATGTACCACACCGGCGTCAACACGCTGAAGGGCGTGCGGCGCGGCGCCACCGACAAGGTCGAGACCGTCCGCGGCGGCCGCCAGCGTCGCCTGCACAAGGCTTTCCTGCGCTACCACGACCCCGACAACTGGCCGCTGCTGCGCGAAGCCCTGAAGGAAATGGGCCGCGCCGACTTGATCGGCCCCCGCCCCGACCAGCTCATCCC
>NZ_VFVY01000014.1 GCF_006442315.1 Mesorhizobium sp. B2-3-4
TGGATCGGCAGCCAGCTGATCGGCTACGTCCATGGCACCGATCCAAACCTTGCCGCCAACCAGGTGTTCACCATCGCCGTCAGCAATGTCGGCAACACCGGCGCCGACTACACAATGACCCTGCTGCAGCCGGTCCAGCACACCGTCAGCGGCACCGAGGACAACACCGCCCCGTTCACCGTCACCGCAACCGTCACCGACGCCGACGGCTCGACCGCGACAACCGCCTTCACCGTCGTCATCGACGACGATGTCCCGGTGGCCGTCAATGACACCTGGGTCCCGACCATCACCGGCCCGACCGTCCTCACCGGACTGCTCGCCAACGACAAGTTCGGTGCCGACGGCGTCGATACGGACAATGCTCCAACGCCAGGCCAGGTGACCGCAACGAACGGCGCCCATGGCACGGTTACCTACAACAACAATGGAACGTTCACCTACACGCCGACGGGCGTCTATGTCGGCACCGACTCCTTCACCTACACGATCAAGGACGGCGATGGCGACACGTCGACCGCGACGGTAACGCTCAACGTGCAGACCAACACCGTGCCGTCGGGCGGCGGAACAGTGGCGCTGACCTTGAACGAGGCCGCGCTCGACACCACACTCGACGCCACGGCGCCCGCCGATCTCCACGCCGGCGTCGTGACCGGCACCAACCCTGGCAGTCGCGGCGAAACGACCCAGGCAAACACCGGCATCACCTTCACCTCCACCGGCGAAGCCATCACCGTTGCGTTCGCCAACCCGACCGGCGGGGATCCGAGCTGGACCGCGCCGGTGGTCAATGGTCTGGCCGCCGGCTACACGATCAGCTGGGCGAAGGTCGGTGGCGAGCTTGTCGGCACGTTGATGCAAGGTGTCACCAACCTCGGCCCGGCAATCTACCTGTCGCTGTCGAACACCAGCGCCGGCGCCAACAGCTCACTGACGCCGGTGGTGACCGCGACGCTGACCGATCAGCTCCAGCATGCCGCAGGCTCCGGCAACATCACCATCAACGGCCTCCAGGTGGTGGCGACGGACACCAGCGGCGATCATGTTTCCGGCGCGGTCAACCTGACCGTGCTGGACGACGCTCCGCTGCCGTTCAGGCCCGACGGCATCTTCGTGGAGAACACCACGCATACCGCGCTGACGGAAAACCTCAACTTCGCCGCCAGCGCCGGCGCCGACGGCGTCGGCAATGTCGTGTTCAACGTGACCGAGGGTGCAGCCGTCACATCAGGCACTACAAACATATTCCTGAATGGCGAGCAGGTGTTCTTCCATATCGTCGACACGCACACGGTGGAGGGGCGGACCTCGGCCGCCAACGGCAGCGACCTCGCTTTCACGGCGACCCTGAACCCGGCGACGGACAGCTGGACCTTCACCGAGGCAGCGACGATGTTTGCCGGCAACCAGTTCAACACGGCGAATTTCTCGCCCAGCGGCGCCAACAGCCAGGCAATCGTCCTGGACTCCATCGGCTCGACAAGTGACCTGCTGGCAACCGCCAACAGCCCCAATTCCGTGAATACGAGCACGGGTAGTTGGGGTGTCGATGGCGGCAACAGCATCGCTCCCGGCGAAAAGATCCGTTTTGATTTCGTCAGCAATGCAACGACCGACGGCACCATCGCGGGAACGCCCGGCGGTACCGGAGCCGGAACCCACTATACGGATCACTATGAGGTGGCCAGCTATACCCAGGCGATCGGCAATGTCTCGGGGCCAGGACTGGTTTCGATTACGATCCGCCCGGTCAACGCCGACTATGACAACACCTACATAGGCGATGCTTCCGGCGAAAGCACGGCGCTCGGTGCCTCGGTTACGGTCGTCAACGGTTCCGGTGGCGCTGCTCCGACGGCCACGAACAATGGCGACGGGACCTGGACCATAACCGGCATGGCGCAAGGCGATACCTTTACCGTGATCGCCAATTCCGATCCGTTCAGCGCGATCGAGATTGCGGCCAATACCGGCTCCAATGACTTCAAGCTGGGACCGGTCACCTATACGACCGCCAACGCCGTCACGCCTTTCGACATCACGATCCCGGTCAATGCAACGGATGGTGACGGCGATCTGATCGCCAGCTCGGTGACGGCGCACCTGTCACCCGATGCCAGCACGTGGCAAGGAACGGCCAGCGCCGATACGCACACGACCACGCTCACGGAAATCGCGCTGTTTGGCGAAGACGGCAACGATATCTTGACCGGCCTTCCGGGACAGGCCGATCTGCTCGCCGGCGGGCGCGGAATCGACATCCTGTTTGGCGACACCGGGAACGACGCGCTTTATGGCGGCTCGGGCAACGACACGCTCAATGGCGGTGGCGGCAACGATCTGCTGGTCGGCGGGTCGGGGCAGGATACACTCACCGGCGGCACTGGAGCCGACACGTTCAAGCTCGAGCATCTCGATATCAAGGATCTGATCAGCGACTATAGTGGCGTCGGCGGTGACGGCGACGTGATCGACCTGACGTCGCTGTTCAAGACCGGAGCCGGCAACGTCGCCGACTTCGTGAATTACGACGCCTCGACGAAGACCTTGAGTGTGGATGCCGACGGAACGGCCAACGGTGCCGCTTTCGTGGATGTGGCGACGTTCCAGAACAACCCGGTGACCAATACGATCACCCTGCTCTACGACGATGGAACGACGACCCATACGACGACGGCAAATCTGGTCTAGGAGCATGGTGCGCCACCGGGATCATCATGATATATATTAGTCGAAGGTTTATTAGAGATACCGAGGGGAGTTCAGTATGAAGACTGTTGCAAAACTGCTGGTTTCGGCAACGGCTCTGTTGTTGACAGCCGGCTCCGCCGGCTATGCCGCCGACATCATAGGCGGTTCGACGGCAGACTATTGCCGCACCGTTGGGACATCCAACCTCGTGCTGACCGAAAACACGGTCGACCTCACGAAGCAGGTCGTAAAGCTGATGGATGAGTCCAGCGCCGTCGCCAGTAGCCCGGAATGGATCAACTCGTCCCGGCCGGTCTTCGTCTGGGCTTCTGAAGCCAAGGTCGCTTGCGGCAAGGCCTATGGCTATCTCAAGACCAACTATCGCGACGAGGACTATCTCAACAAGTGCGAGTGTTTTCACGACCGCATGGTCGAGTACATGAACTGACCGCGGAGCGAGCGCGCGCCGGCAGGTCCGATGATATGCGATCGCGCACCGCTCGCCGTGCTCGCTGGCGCGATTGCGCTGACAGGTTGGCTGATGCCGGCAGGTCTGGCCAGGGAATTCGACCAGCCTGCCGTCGAACAGGCACCTTCAGCTATCGCGGCGCCGCCAACACGCTGCAGCGCCGCATCCGCGTGGTCGCGCGAGACCTACAAGGCGTTCGCGACCTGTCAGGCGTCGATCTACGGCCTTGAACCGACGCTGGCGCATGCCGTGATCGAGATTGAAAGCGGCTTCGATCCCGATGCACGCGGAGGCGACGGAGAGGTCGGATTGATGCAGGTCATGCCGGCGACCGCCCGCATGCTCGGCTTTCGCGGTTCGCTCGAGGATCTTGGTGCGCCCGCGACCAATATCGCGCTCGGCGTCGAGTATCTGGCGCTGGCCAACAAGCTTGCCGGCGGTGACCTGTGCACGACCGTGATGAAATATCGCGCCGGGCACAGCGAGACCCGTTTCTCGGTGCTTTCCGTACGCTATTGCCAACGCGCCAGGGCCATTCTGGCAAGGGAGGGCCTGGAGGTGGCCGGGCCGTTGCCGGTGGCGACATTCGGCTATTCGGCTCTTTCGCAGGACCCGGGAGCCAGCGCGGCAGGGGCAAGGCGTGTCTGTGTGCGCAGGTTTTTCGTGCCCGGTCCGCGTTACATGAAATGCGCCGACTATCGAGAACCGGATCAGGCCAGACGGATCAGAACACTCCGGGCTCAGCTGTTTCGTGACTGAACAAGACCGCCAGATGAGACGCAGAATCGCCGCGAAGTATGTCGAGAAAGAAGCCGGGAAGGACATGTCAGCGGCGCGGGCCGCGGACAGAGGTTGGGGGCGAGGATGACATGTGACCGAAAGGTCCGCCATGGTCCGTGGACATGGGCCGCGGCCTGTGGGCTGGCCGTGGCGTTGTTCGGCTGTCAATCGGGCGGCTCGGTCTCCGATGCGCTCGACCCGGCCGCCATCGCCGCCGGCGCTCAGCAGCCCGGCGTCGCGGCCGCCGGCCCGGGCCAGGCCACGCAGACCTTCGGCACGGGCCCTGCGCGGATCGCCATGCTGCTGCCGCTGTCCGCCCCCGGATCCACAGGCGAGAACGGCAGAAAGATGCTGGATGCCGCCAAGCTTGCCATGACGGATCTGGGCAATCCGTTGCTGACGCTTACCGTAGAGGACACGAGGGGAGACGCCGCCTATTCCCAGCAACTGACGGTAAAGGCCATAACTTCAGGAGCGAAAGTGGTGATCGGTCCGACCGAACTGCCGGCGGCGCAGCACGTGGCCAGACTGTCGGGCTCGAATCGCCCTGTGGTCCTGGCCCTCGCCGACAATTTTGCCGGCGGACCGGGTGTCTATGCGGTCTGCCTTACCGAAGCCGACAGTGCGGCGGCAGGCGCCGGCGCGATCGCGGCCAAGGGCGGCAGGAAGTTCGTGCTGCTGGTGCCGGCAGGTGCCAATGCCGATGCTGTCGCAAAGCGGGTCGCCAACAGCCTCAGCATTTACGGAGCCGCCCTGGCCATCACCATACCTTACACGAGCGCCGACAGCGCGGCAAAGGCGGTGGCGGACATGGGTTCTCTGGTGGACGCTCCCGACGCCGTCATCGTCGCCAGCGGCGACGGCAATCCCTCGCCAATCCTGATCGCCCTGAAGGCAAAAGGCATTCCGGGAAAATCGACCTCCGTGGTCGGCACGAACCGCTGGCTGGAGCACCCGATCACTCCCCTTTTCGAAGGCGCCTATATCGCGACGCTCGACCAACACGAAACAGGTCCGATTTCGGATCGTTTCAAGGCAAGTTACAACCACCAGGCCGACGTCAATGTCGCTTATGCCTATGACATGGTCGCCCTGACCGCGGGGATCGCGAGCGCTGCCGGACCTACCGGCTTCAACAGGCAGGTTTTCGAGAATCCGAGCGGATTTCGCGGATCGACCGGCTTGTTCAGGTTCCGCGCGGATGGATCCAGCGAACGCTCGATGCCGTTTTACCGGGTTGAAAAAGGTGCGCTTAAACTGGTTGCCAAATCGACATCCAGCTTCTAGCCAATCGGGCGCGGGCGGCCTGATGGGACAAACGGGGCGCCTTCGCATGATGATCGCGGTGGCAGGCCTCGAGCTTCTCGTCGGCATCCTGCTGCTGGCCAAGGCAGCGGCCCTGTTCCCCGTCGAGCGGGCCGTCACCGACCCCACGCCTGATGTCAGCGATGACGTCGCGCAACATCCGGTTCGATCGATCGTCAATTCAGCCCGCAAGATCGCCGAGGATCTCATCGCGCCGCCGCAGATCGACGGGACCGAGATGGAGCGGGTGGAACCTCGTTTACCCCTCGGCGACCTCGGCCTGGCGTCTCGCCCCAAGTCGGCGATGCCCAAGGATTGGCGCGAAACGCTGCTCTACCGCCCTGTGGCAACCTCGTCGGCTGGTTTCGAAGCGATGGGGCGAAAACTGTTCATCAGCGGCACCCAAAGCGTCGAGACGGACAGGATCTGCAGGTTTCACGACATTGCCTGGCCTTGCGGACAGCGGGCGCGCGCGGCTTTCAACAACTGGATGCGCGGGCGGGCGCTGAACTGTTTCGTGCCTCCGGCGGTCGACCGCTTCCCGGTCGCGGCGACGTGCAGGCTGGGCAAGCAGGATGTCGGCGCCTGGCTCGTATCGAATGGTTGGGCGCTGGCCTTGCCGGGCGGCATCTATGGCAAGGCAGAAGCTACGGCCAGGACGGCGGAAATGGGAATCTTCGGTCCGTCTTTCCTGCAATGAGCCGGGCGATCTATTCCGACGCCTCAAATTGTATTGTTCTTCGAAACCTAAATCCTAATTTGCCGGTCTTATGCTTGGCGATCGAACGGAGATCGACCATGAGCAATACAGCAGTTGATGTCCCGGCCCGTCACGAATGGAAAGCGATAGCCTGGCTGGCCTTCCTTGGAACCGTCGTCAGCCTGGCCATGTCCCTGGCCGTGAATTATCTGCTTCTGTTCAGCGAGACGCTGACACCTTTCGGGCGCGGGGTGATCACCGCAACGCTTTTGCCGGTGGTGATCTGCCTGCCGCTTTTTGTGTTCATAGGCCTGAAACTGGCCGAGGTCAGTCGTTACAGGCGCGAACTCAACAGGGCCGCCACCTTCGATACGCTGACCGGTTGCCTGAACGGCAAGGTTTTCACGTCGCTGATCGAGCGGCGCGCGATCGAGGGTTCCCCTGCGGGCAGGCGATCCGGCGCCTTCCTGGTCATTCATCCGCAACATCTGAACGCCATCAACTTGCGCTTCGGCCTGAGTTGGGGCGACGAGGCCTTGCGCCTCATAGCCTCAAGCATACGGTCTTGCGTGCGCTCGCAAGACGTCATCGGCCGCATAGGCGCATCCATGTTCGGTGTCTTCCTTCCCGGAACGAGCGAGGCCGAGGCCAGAACGGTTGGCGAGCGTATCCGTGCGGGTGTGTCGCAGGTCTATTTTGCCCCTCAGGGCGCCGAGGAGATTCTGGCGGTGACCGTCGGGGGCGTGGTTTTCGAGCAGGAACTGGACTTCGAGGACATGTTCCGGCCGGCGGAAGAGAGCTTGTCTGGCGAAGGCGGCTTTGAACTGTCGCGTATCCAACGCGCCTCGAACTGACGGTCCCTGACCCCTTCCAGGACTGGTTCGGCTTGCCACGATTTTTGCGATAATCGGGAAAGTCGATGCCACAATGCGTGGCTTATCGCCCGCGATCCCTTCGCTACCATCCCTGGAGATCATCAGACAGGGATTCCCAGGGATATGCTGACGGACAAGCAGGCGCGCGAGGCGGTGGAGCAGTACCGCGAGGAAGGATATGCGGTCGTTCGACAATTCGTCGATGGCGACGAAATGATCCGGCTGAAGAAGGAAACCGATGCCGTCTATGCCGAAGGGCTCAAGCATCATGCCACTTTCCGGTACGGCAACCTCAACTTCCAGATCCTGCCCGAGTCGGATTTCGGCCAGCGCTATGTGCTGCAAGCCTACTGGTTCTCCTGGATCAATTCCTATTTCGAGGAATTCCGGCGCAACCCCAACTATCTGAAACTGCTCGAAGGCCTGATTGGCCGTGACATCAAGCAGATCGCCCAGCAACTGCACTGGAAGCCGCCCGGCGCCAATGTCACGGGTTACCGTTTCCATCAGGACCTGCGCTTCCGCAACCAGGCCGCCTTCGACAATGTCGCCGACGCGACGGTGACGACAGGCCTCGCGGTCGACCGGGCGACGCTCGACAATGGTTGCCTCCAGGTCGTGCCAGGCAGTCACAAACTCGGCTATCTCGGCCTGTCCGACGAGGGCAAGGGTGAACTGATGAAGGGGCTGACCGCGGAGGAGGAATTGCGCAAGGTCGGCATCGATCCGGCGACGATCGTTCCGCTGGTGCTGGAACCGGGCGACCTTGCGATGTGGGGGCTGCTTACCGTGCACGGCTCCTCGCCCAACCTGTCGCAGCACGACCGCGCCTTTGCCCTCTCCAGCTATGTACGGGCCGATTCGACACAACGTGGCGAATGGGCGTTCAAGGATGGTGCCTCGGTACCGCTCGGCGAAACGCCGGCGCTCTGCAAATACGAGAAGCTCTTCGAGGAGCCGGGACCGACGTACGACAACACCGCATGGTGGAAATGACACCGCCGGGTTTGCCGTTGGGGGCAAAGGGGGCCTGGCGTTCGCGCCGGGCCCTCACTGGCGTCGTCAGGCTATCCGTGGCCTCCGCGTCAGGTTGTGAAATCCGCCGACAGTTCGCGGATCAGGAAATCGACGAAGGCGCGCACCTTGGCCGCGATATAGGTCCGGTGCGGATAGAGAGCATAGATCGGGCTGGAATCCGGGCGAAACTCATCGAGCTGCACCTCCAGCCGTCCATCGCCGATCGCCGCATCGACCAACAGGCTCGGCAGATTGCCGATACCGAAGCCAGCGATCGTCATCTGATAGGCGGCTTCGACGCTGTTGGTCGAGATGCGCCCGCCGATCGCCGCGTCAAAAGGCCCGTCGGGGCCCATGAAGGGCCACGTGCCGAGCCGCTTGGCGAAATTGCTCAGGACACACGAATGATTTGCGAGTTGGTCCGGATGGGTCGGCCGGCCCTTTCTGTCCCAGTAATCCGGCGTGGCGCAGACATAGTTGCGGACCTCGCCCAGGCGCCGCGCGATAAGGGCCGAATCCGCCTGGCCGCCGAAGCGGATGGCAACGTCGTAACCCTCCTCGACGATGCCGACGACATAGCGTGCCGTCAGATCGAATTCGATTGTGGTCAGCGGGTTCTCATCGAGGAACTTCGGCACGAGCTTGGTGATGCGCGTGTGGCCAAGGACATTGGAGCAGGAAACCCGGATCAGGCCGCGCGTCTCCTTGTGCAGGCCGCGCGTCGAATCCTGCAGTTCGGAAATGTCATCCAGCAGGCTGCGGGCGCGCGGAGCATAGTCGCGTCCCGCTTCGGTGAGGCTGAGGCGCCGGGTCGTGCGGTTGATGAGGCGCACGCCGAGATCCTCTTCCAGCTCCTTGATCGTTCGGCTGACCGCCGTCGTCGACATGTTGAGATCGCGCGCCGCCGCCGAGAGGCTGCCCAGCAGGCAAACCCGATCGAACACCCGCATGGCGGTCAGAAGATTCATCCTGGTTCCCCCTCGCCGCATCGGCTTGACCACTCGCGGCTGCCAACAAAAGACCGTGCCCAGCGCATTCGCGGCAAGGGCATTGCACCGAATTTGGACGTAAAATCAACAATGGGAGACATGATATGACATCCAGGCCTCTTCATCCCGCGATCGACGCCCTTGCGCGGGGAGCCAGAAGCGGCGCGCTCAGCCGCCGCGAATTCCTGGCGCTCGCCAGTGCCTTCGGCGCCAGCACGGCGGTCGCCTACGGGCTGATCGGCCAGCCGGTTCCCGCGCTGGCCGATGAAGCGACCCAGCCCAGGAAAGGCGGCATCGTGCGCGTCGCCATGCAAGTGATGGAGCTGGAGGATCCACGCAGCTTCAAGGTCTCCCAGATGGGCAACATCGCCATGCAGTTTCTCGAACCGCTGGTGCGCTGGAAGCCCGATTTCACCTTCGCGCCGGTGCTTTTGCAAAGCTGGGAAATCAATGCGGATGCCACCGAATATGTGCTCAAGGTGCGCCCAGGCGTGAAATGGTCGAACGGCGACGATTTCACCGCCGCCGACGTCGCCTTCAACATCACGCGCTGGTGCGAGAAGGACGCCGCCGGCAATTCGATGGCCGGGCGCATGGGCGCGCTGATCGATCCCGAAACCAAGGCCGCCCGCGCCGGCGCCATCACGGTTCGCGACGACCACACCGTGGTGCTGACACTGGCGCAGCCCGACATCACCATCATTCCGGCGATGACCGACTATCCGGCGCTGATCGTGCATCGCAGCTTCAATCCGAAAGAAGCGGCCCTGTCCGCCAAGCCGATTTCGACCGGTCCCTTCCAACTTGAGAAGCTCGACGTCGGTGTCGCCGCTTCCGTGCGCAGGCGGCCGGACGGGTCCTGGTGGGGCGGCGAGGTGTTCCTGGACGGTATCGACTGGATCGACTACGGCACCGATTCCGCCGCCACCGTCTCGGCGTTCGAATCCGGCGAGATCGACCTCAATGGCCAGACGCAATCCTATGACGTCGCCATGCTCGATGGGTTGGGCCTGAAGAAGAGCGAGATCGTCACCGCCGCCACCATCGTCTCGCGCTGCAACGTCAACGCCAAGCCTTATGACGACAAGCGCGTGCGCAATGCCATCCAGCTTGCCGTCGACAACGAGGCGGTGCTGCAACTGGGCGCCAACGGCATGGGCATCGTGGCGCAGAACGATCACGTCGGCCCGATGCATCCAGAACATGCCGACCTGCCGCCGATCAAGCGCGATCCGGCCCGGGCCAAGGCATTGCTGGAGGAAGCCGGCCAGCTCGATTTCGAGTTCGACCTGATCTCGGTCGAGGCCGACTACCGGAAGGAAAGCTCCGACGTCGTCGCCCAGCAGATGCGTGACGCCGGCTTCAAGGTAAAGCGTACCGTCATCCCGGAATCGGCGTTCTGGAACGACTGGACGAAGTATCCCTTCGCCACGACCAACTGGAATGCCCGCCCGCTCGGCATCCAGACCTATGCCCTTGCCTATCAGAGCGGCTCGGCCTGGAACGAAACCGGCTTTGCGGATGCAGAGTTCGATGCCAAGGTTCACAAGGCCAATGCCATCGCCGATCCCGATCAGCGGCGCGCCGTGATGAGGGAGTTGCAGGTGATGCTGCAGGAGTCCGGCATCATCGTCCAGCCCTATTGGCGCAAGCTGTTCTGCCATATGAAACCCGCCTTGATGGGCTATCGCATGCACCAGGCCTATGAACAGGATTTCACCAGGGCCTGGCTCGCGGCCTGATACCCGATCTGGCGGGGCGGCGCATTTTTGTGGCGCCGCCCTTGCCGCATCTCTTCACTTGATCGCGCGCTCCGCCGCGGCAGGGTCGAGGCCGGTCGAGGGGCAGCCAGCGCCGCGCATCGGGCACGATGCGCAGATACGTCCGCACGCGCCCTGCCCCGATGGACTGGCGTGAAGTCTTGGCTGCGGTACCATGCCGGCCCGTACCTCTGACGGGCCAGAAATCCCGGTATCTACGTCTGTCATGGTCAGGCTCCCTTCCATGACCGGAGCTTAGCCTTGCGCGGAAGAAGCAGAACCCGCTTTGCGGGACAACGACCTTCCCAGAATCCGGGAAAATCCGGGCGCTCAATCGGCAATGGCTGACAGATGTGTCCTGCGCAGGCAAAATGAGCGGCGTCTTTGTATCTTCAGATGGCGACGAGGTGGCTCGTTGCATTTCAGACACGGCTGATGCAATCGTGGTTGCACGACGCCAGTCTGTCCCGGACTTTGGATATTGCCACCCCACCAATATCCCCGAGCCGGCTTCAAAGACTGGCGCACCGACGCGGACCGTGGAGCAGAATGAAGTTTTTCTCAGCCGCCGAGCGGATTGCTTTTGTCGCCACGCTGCTTGCCGTGCTGGTGCTGGCGCTGCTGCCGATATCCCGGCTGCAGGAATTCGGCATCGATATCGGCTTCCACTACGACAAGGCCAACCACGCCAGCGCCTTCGCCGTCCTGGCGTTTCTGGGATATCTGGGCTGGCCCGGTCGCAGGGCAAGGCTGATCGTCTTCCTCGCCCTGGTCGGTGCCGCGATCGAAATCCTCCAGGGCACGTCGCTGATCGACCGCGATCTCGACGTGTTCGACTGGATCGCCGATTGCATCGGCATGGCTTTCGGCCTGCTGGCGGCAGCGTGCGCGAGCTGGGTCTGGCGGCGCAGGAATTGAGATAACCAAATCGACGAATTGACGGCACAAGAAACACGATGACCCTGAAAATCAGGCTTCCAGGCGGCACGTTGAAATTGAAGCAACACCATGAATTGCGCCGCCGCGAGCAGAAGCGCGAGGTTCCGGTCTGGCAGGTCGGCAAGTATTTTATCATCTGGTGGCCGGCCACGATTTCCGACCGGCCATCCAAACACCCGGACGTGGAGCAGAACGACTTTCACTGACACTTTGTGAGATCGGCAAATCTGCGTATACTGACGCCGTCATGGCACTGCGAATCAGATTGCCCCGCGGCACGCTGAAGCTGAAGTCCTACCGCGAACTGCGAGATCGCGAGCGGGATCGCAGGGTGCCCGTGCTGAAACTGGGCTGGATCTATTTCGTCTGGGCCTCCGCCAAGCAGCATTCTCACAGACACGACCAAGCCGGCTGAAGACTTCCGGGTCCGAATGCCCTCAGCTTGCCTCGCGCATGGCCTCGGCAGCCTGCAGGTCGACCGAAACGAGTTGGCTGACACCCTGCTCGGCCATGGTCACGCCGAACAGTCGGTCCATGCGCGCCATGGTGATCGGATTGTGCGTGATGATGACAAAGCGCGTCTCGGTGGTCTTCGACATTTCGTCCATCAGATTGCAGAAGCGCTCGACATTGTGGTCGTCGAGCGGCGCATCGACTTCGTCAAGCACGCAGATCGGCGCCGGGTTGGTCAGGAACACGGCAAAGATCAGCGACATCGCGGTCAGCGCCTGCTCGCCGCCGGAGAGCAGCGTCATGGTCTGAGGCTTCTTGCCGGGCGGACGGGCAAGAATTTCAAGCCCGGCTTCGAGCGGATCCTCGGATTCGATAAGCTGCAATTCGGCCGTGCCGCCACCGAACAGATGCGAGAACAGCCGCTGGAAATGGCTGTTGACCACGTCGAAGGCGGCCAGCAGCCGCTCGCGGCCTTCACGGTTGAGGCTCTGGATCGCCTGCCTGAGCTTGCGGATCGCTTCGATGATGTCCTCGCGCTCCGACACGATCGTCTCGAGGCGCTCCGAAAGCTCCCTCTGCTCTTCCTCGGCGCGCAAATTGACGGCGCCGAGCCGCTCACGTTCGATCTTCAAGCGGTCGAGCTGGCGCTCGATCTCTGCCATTTCGGGCATCGGATCGTCGGCTTCAAGGCCGGTGTGGCGGATGACCAGGTGCGGCGGCGTGTTCAGCGTTTCCTGAATACGCGCCTCGACCTCCAGCCGGCGCTCGTCCGCTGCTGTCAGCCGCTCCTCGGCGCGAGCGCGGGTCTCGCGCGCTTCGGCCAGAGACTGGATGGCCGATGTGGCCGCCTTGTCCAGCTCTGCCTGCCTGTTCTCCGCTTCCTGCAGACGGTCGGCGGCCGCCCTGCGCAAGGTTTCGGCTTCAGTGAGCTGCGACAGCAGCGCACGGCGCTTGGCGTCGATCTCGTCGGGCGCATCGGCCAGCCGTTCGCGCTCGGCCTCGGCCTCGGCCTTGCGTTCGCCGAGCGATGCGATCTGTGTCGAGGCGTTCTCGGCACGCACCAGCCAGTTGCTGCGCTCGGCGCCGATGGCGTCCAGCCGGCGCGTTCTCGCATCGGCCTCGCGCCGCAGCCCTTCATGTACGGCGCGCGCATCGGCCAAGGCGGCTCGATCCCGGGCTACATTGGCCGAGGACTGCTCGAGCTGCAATTGCAGGTCGCCGAGATCGGGAGCGTCCTGCAGCAACATCTCGGCCTCGACGAAAGCCGCCGAAGTCTCCTCATGGCTGTCGACGATGCGGGCGCGCGCCTCGTCCAGCGCGGCACGCCGGCTGGACAATTCGCCGCCAGCCTTCTCTGCCTCCGCCAGTGCATTGCGGGCCGCGTCCAGCCTATGCTGGGCGTCGCGTCCGGCCTGGCGTGTGCTGCGTTCAGCCTCGCTCGCCAGACGGAGCGCCTGCTCGGCCTCAGCCAGCGCTTCCTCGGCCCGGCGCAGGACGAGCGTCGCCTGCACCGCCTCGGCATCGAGTTCGGCAAGCCGGTTCTTCTGGGCCAGCCGCTGCGCGGCGGCGGTCGGCGCATCGGCGCTGGCAGTCAGGCCGTCCCACCGCCACAGCGCGCCCTCGCGGCTGACCAGGCGCTGGCCGGGAGCCAGAGACCCCTGCAACCGGCGGCCGTCAGCGGCTTCGACAATGCCGATCTGCGCCAGACGGCGGGCAAGCTGCGCCGGCGCGCGAACCACGCTGGCGAGGCTTTTGATACCTTCCGGGAGCGCGGCGTCGCCTGGCTGGATACCGCTCTCGCCCCAATGGACGGGCGCGCTGCGGTCGAGCGGCACGTCGAGATCTTCGCCCAGGGCGGCACCCAGAGCCGTCTCGAAGCCGCGCTCGACGCTGATCTGTTCCAGCACGGAAGGAAAGAGGTCGCCGCTGGCCGCGTTCAGGATCTTCGCAAGGGTCCGGGCTTCGGTCTCGATCCGCGCCAGTTCCGCCCTGGCATCCTGAAGCGGCGGGCGGGCGGCACTTTCGGCGCCACGGGCGTCGATGACCGACTGCTCGGCCTGCGCCACGGCGGCCTCGGACTCTTCCAGCAGTGCCAGCGCCTGTTCGACCAGGACCCGTTTCTCCGCCGGATCGGGCAGGCCGGCGATCTTGGCAAGGATGTCGGACAATTCCCGATCGACATCGGCAAGCTGGCGGGCGAAGCGGTCGCGCCGCTCGGCGGTTTCGCGCAAAGTCCGTTCGATCTGATGGCGCGAGGCGGCGGCCTCGGCCCGCTCCGCGGTCAGCGCGGCAAGCCTGGCTTCGCTCTGCCCAAGCGTCGAGGCGGCTTGTTCGAATGCGGCGCGGGTGGTGGCCTCGCGCTCGGCGGCGCCGGCGTTTTCGGAGTTCAGCGCGGCCTCTTCCGCGCGCAGGCGCTCGAGAACGTCGGCATTGTCGCGCACCATCCGCTCTTCGCGAGCGATGTCGCCGTCGAGCTGCTGCAACCGGCGCTCGAGTTCGGCCTGGCGGGTCCGGATGCGGCCGGCCTCTTCCTCGATCTGGGACCTGGCGATCGACAGCCGCTGGAAGGCCGCGGCGGCCGCGGCCTCCGCGTCGCGCAGGTCGGGCAGGCGATGGGCGGAGATGGCCTGCTCCTTGGCCGCGTTCATCTGCGTGGCGGCGCGGTCACCGACGAGCGCCGTGGCGCCAGCCAGCGCCGAGCGCGCCTCACCTTCCTGCGTCTTGGCCAGCGTCCAGCGCAGATGGAGCAACGTTGCTTCGGCCTTGCGGATGTCGGCCGAGAGGTTCTTGAAGCGGGAAGCCTGGCGCGCCTGGCGCTTCAGGCTTTCGATCTGGCTTTCCAGTTCACCGACGACATCGTCGAGCCGTTCGAGGTTCTGCTCGGCCGCCTTCAGCCGCAGTTCCGCCTCGTGGCGTCGGGTATGCAGGCCGGAAATACCGGCCGCCTCTTCGAGCAGGGCTCGGCGCGCCTGGGGCTTGGCCTGGATCAGTTCGCCAATGCGGCCCTGCCCGACCATCGACGGCGAGCGCGCGCCGGTCGACTGGTCGGCGAACAGAAGCTGCACGTCCTTGGCGCGCGCTTCCTTGCCGTTGATGCGGTAGAGCGAGCCCGCTTCGCGCTCGATGCGGCGCGACACCTGCAATTCGTCGGCATCGTTGAAGGCCGATGGAGCCGAGCGGTCGCTGTTGTCGAGGAACAGCGTGACCTCGGCGGTGTTACGGGCAGGGCGCGTGCCCGAGCCGGAAAAGATCACGTCGTCCATGCCGGACGCACGCATGTTCTTGTAGGAGCTTTCGCCCATCACCCAGCGCAGCGCCTCGACAAGGTTCGACTTGCCGCAGCCATTAGGCCCGACAATACCCGTCAGCCCGCGTTCGATGACGAACTCGCCGGGCTCGACGAAGGACTTGAAACCGAGGAGGCGGAGGCGCGAAAACTTCATTCACGCGCCCCGTAAAGGCGAGCGCCGAAACGCTGCCGCTTCAGCGCTGACCTGATGTCAGAGCAGCGGGTCGATGATGGCCGACATTTCCTCAATCGACATCGCCCCTTTGTAGGTCTTACCGTTGATGAAGAAGGTCGGTGTCGAGTCGACCTTGAATTCATCGGCGCCGCGCTTCTGAACCGATCTCACATCGTCCAGAAGTTTCTGGTCCGTCAAGCAGGCCTCGAACGACTCCTGTGTAAAACCGGCAAGCTTCGAGATTTGCAGCAGGGCATCCTTGGTGTTGGACACGCCGACCCAGTTCGCCTGCTGCCGGAACAGCACGTCGACCATGGGGAAATAGTTGTCCTTGGCGCAACGCGCCAGCATGAAGCCGGCTTCGGCGCTTGGGTCGAACGGGAATTCGCGCAGGATGTAACGGGCCTTGCCCGTATCGATGTACTTGGTCTTCAAATCCGGGAAGGTGGTCTCGGCAAAATGCGCGCAATGCGGGCAGGTCATCGAGGCGTATTCGACGATGGTGACCTTGGCGTCATCCTTGCCGAGCTGCTTGTCGGGCAGCGCGCCCGGCTTCAGCAGTTCGGCCATGTCCACCGTGCCCTGCGCTTCCGGCACCTGGACCGCGGCAGGCGTGGCCGGCTTTGGGGGCGTTGCCGGATTCGCGGGCTTGACGTCCGCCGCCTTGGCCTCTTCGCCGGAATCGCTGCAAGCGGCGAGCAGGGCCACCGCCGGGATGGCGGCCAGCGAAGTCAGGACGTTTCTGCGAGAGAAGCTTTGGCCAAACGGAGGACGGCTCATACGAATCACCTGATAAGGGTTGGATTTTGCAATGCAAAGGCACGAAAAAGCGAGAGTTGGCGCGAATTAAGGCATCCCTGTCCCCAATCCAATCGCGAAACCTGACAAGGGTGATCACGAATGCGCGAGATTAACGACAATCCTGTGACTCTTTCCAGTGAGAACTAAGCTTTCCTCCCGCCCAGAATTGTCGCACCCAGCCTTTCCAGCGAGGCGCGCAGCCCGTCATCCTCGATCAGCCCGACAGTATTGGACAATTTCGCTTTTTCGGCCTCGCTCAGTGCCCTGAGGACAGGCTTGGGCCGGGCTTTACCTGAAGTAACAGGCTTCTGTACGATCCTGATGCGGCCTATCGCGGTGAAGCCCAGGAAAGCGTTCACCCGGTTGATGATCTCGCCGGTCTCGTGCTGCAGGTGCAGCGCGGCCATGCCCTCGCAGGCGATCACCAGCACGGCCGGTTCGAACGGATCGTCCTCGTGGAGACGGCGCGGCCATTGGATTTTCTCCGGCCGCGAGTGGTTGGCGAGGCGTGGCCCGGCGATCTCCTCCCAGGACTGGACGAGGCCAATCGAGATGCCCGCCCGCTTGCGCAGCACCGGATCGAGGATCTCGGTGGCGAGATCGCTCACCGGAACGGGATTGCCGAAGGGCCTTTTCCCTGCCATGTGCGTTCTCCAGCCACGACCCAGCAGATACCGGCCAGGCCAACGCAAGATCAATGGCACCAGCAGACCAGACCCGCAAGGCCATCCCAGACGACACCGCGTCACGCCTGCTCGCCTGGTATGACGCGCACCATCGCGAATTGCCGTGGCGCGTGAGCCCGCGTGACCATGCCCGCGGTGCGCAACCCGATCCCTACCGCATCTGGCTGTCCGAGGTGATGCTGCAGCAGACCACCGTCGAGGCGGTGAAGTCCTATTTTCGCGCCTTTGTCGAGAAATGGCCCGATGTCATGGCACTGGCCGCGGCGCCGATTGAGGACGTGATGAAGGCCTGGGCCGGGCTCGGCTATTATTCCCGCGCGCGCAACCTCAAGGCCTGCGCCGATCTTGTCGCCAGCCGCGGCGGCCGGTTTCCCGACACCGAGACCGGCCTGAGGGAATTGCCCGGGATCGGCGCCTATACGTCGGCGGCAATCGCCGCGATCGCCTTCGACAGGCCCGCAGCCGTCGTCGACGGCAATGTCGAGCGGGTGGTGACCCGGTTGTTTTCGATCACGACGCCGTTGACCGAGGCCAAGCCCGAGATACGGGCCTATGTCGAGCGCATGGTGCCGGCGAAGCGGCCAGGCGACTTCGCCCAGGCGATGATGGATCTCGGCGCCACGATCTGCACGCCGCGCCGGCCAAGCTGCATGCTGTGCCCGCTGCGCGAGGGCTGCAGCGCGATCCTGTCGGGCGACCCGGAGCGTTTCCCGGTGCGGCTGCCGAAAGCCGACAAGCCGCTACGGCGCGGCGCGGCTTTCGTGGCGGTGCGCGATGACGGCGCCATTCTTTTGCGCAAGCGGCCGGAGAAAGGCCTGCTCGGCGGCATGACCGAAGTACCGACCACCGGTTGGACGGCGCGGATGGATGGCGCCACGACACGGGCGGCGGCGCCCTTTGCGGGTGACTGGCGGCGCGCCGGGACGATCACGCATGTCTTCACCCATTTCGCCCTGGAACTCGAAATCTTTCACACCCACACCAAAGGTGAAGTGCTGGAAAGGCATTTCTGGTCGCCCGCCGTCGAGGTTTCCGGCGAAGCGCTGCCGACTGTCATGAAAAAGGCAATCGAAGCGGCGATACCGGGCGCGACGAAAAAGCCGTTGCCAAAGAGTGCAAAGAGGCCCCATGACTGAAATCCGCCACATCGTTTTCGACATTGGCCGCGTGCTGATCCACTACGATCCCAACATTCCGTTCAGCCGCCTCATTCCCGATGCCGAAGAGCGAAAATGGTTCTTCGACAATGTCTGCACGCATGACTGGAACATCGAGCAGGACCGCGGCCGGACCTGGGAGGAAGCCGAGGCGCTGCTGATCGCGGATCATCCCGAGCACACTGAGAACATCCGCAATTTCCGCCGCCACTGGAACGACATGGTGCCGCACGCCTATGAGGACAGCGTCGCCATTATGCTCGGCCTGATCGAAAGCGGCCACGACGTGACCATGCTGACCAACTTCGCCTCCGACACGCTGGCCGAGGCCCGGCGGCGCTTCGATTTTCTCAACCGTCCGCGCGGCGTGACCGTGTCGGCCGATATCCGTCAGATCAAGCCGGACCGCGAAATCTACGACCATCACGTCGCCGCGTTCGGCCTCGAACCGTCCGCGACGCTGTTCATCGACGACAGCCAGAAGAATGTCGACGGCGCCAGGGCCGCCGGCTGGCAATCGGTGCTGTTCACCGATGCCAAGACACTTCGCGCAGACCTTGAACGGTTCGGAATAAAGGCGTGAACCGAATCGCTTCCGGCGATCCGCTGAGATTTCGATTCAACGAAAGATGAGGCAAGCGGCAGGGGTCAGCCCCCTGCCCGCTCCATGCCAAGGCGTGCGATGCGGCGCAGTTCGTCGATCGGGGTCAGGCCGCCCGAGCGCTCATAGTGCCAGAAGGTCCAGCCATTGCAGGCGTCCAACCCCTGCACCTCGGCGCCGATCTTGTGGATCGAGCCGGCGCTGTCGCCGATCGCCACCGTGCCGTCGGCGCGCACCTTGGCGGCCCAGCGCTTCTTGGCGTCATAGAGCGTGGCTCCCGGCGTCATCAATCCGGTATCGATCAGGCTGACGAAGGCGACACGCGGCTCGGCGCGTTTGCCGGTGAGCACGGTCAGATCCGCTTCGTCGAGCGGCCGCACGGCGTCGATGCGCTCATTGGCGGCGTCGATATAGGCCTGCTCGCGCTCGATGCCGACGAAATGACGGCCCAGGCGCTTGGCGACCGCGCCCGTCGTACCGGAGCCGAAGAACGGGTCGAGGACAACGTCGCCCGGCTTGGTCGAGGCCATCATGATACGGGCAAGCAGCGCCTCGGGCTTCTGCGTCGGATGCAGCTTGTCGCCATTGTCGTTCTTCAGGCGCTCGCCGCCGGTGCAGATCGGGAACAGCCAGTCGGAGCGCATCTGGACATCGTCGTTCGACGCCTTCATCGCCTCGTAGTTGAACGTATAGCCCTTGCCCTTCTGGTCGCGCGAGGCCCAGATCATCGTCTCATGCGCGTTCTGGAAGCGGCGGCCGCGGAAATTCGGCATCGGGTTGGTCTTGCGCCAGACCACGTCGTTGAGGATCCAGAAGCCGAGATCCTGCATCTTGGCGCCGACCCGGAAGATGTTGTGGTAAGAGCCGATGACCCAGATCGTGCCATTGGGCTTCAGCACGCGGCGCGCCGCCAGCAGCCAGGCGCGGGTGAAGGCGTCATAGGCTTCAAAGCTCTCGAACTGATCCCAGTCGTCGTCAACCGCGTCGACCTTGGACTGGTCGGGGCGGTGCAGATCGCCGTCGAGCTGCAGATTGTAGGGCGGATCGGCAAAGATGACGTCGATCGACTTTTCCGGCAGCCGGTCGAGCGCCGCTACGCAATCGCCCTTCAGGATGGTGTCCAACCATTCGGATTGCTGGGGAGCGTGGGAAAGCTCGTCGAGAAGACGCACGGCTGACATATTTACACCCAAGGCACGCGTTACTGTTTACTCCCCGTTATGGTTACCGATCAGCGTAAATATTCGGTGAAGCTTTAGCGATCCCGTGGCGAAGTTTGCGAAGCCGTGCCCGTTGGTGTATGCCGCGCCGCCTGAGCCGCTCACGGCCATTTCATCCTCCATCGTCCGGATTGCCATGCCCCAACCAGATCTTGTCATTTTCGATTGCGACGGCGTGCTCGTCGATTCCGAAATCGTCGCCGCGCGGGTCGAGGCCGAACTGATCACGCTCGCCGGCTATGAAATCTCGGCGGAGGAGATTGCCGAGACCTATGCCGGCCTGACCTTCAAGGACATCCTCATGCGGATCGAGGAAAAATCCAAAATCCCGTTCCAGGTCTCGCTGATCGACCGCGCCGAGGACCTGGTCGACCGCAAGCTGCGCAGCGACGTTCGCGCCATCGAAGGCGTGCGGGAGGCGGTCGCCTCCGTCACGGCGCAGCGCTGCATCTGCTCCAACTCACGCTCCGAGCGCATCGAGTTCATGCTGGAGAAGGTGCATCTGCTGCCGTTCTTCGCCGGACGCATCTTTTCGGCAATGGAGACACCGACGGGAAAGACCAAGCCGGCTCCCGATGTGTTCCTCTATGCCGCCGAAAAATTCGGCGCCAATCCGGCCCATACCTTCGTCATCGAGGATTCCGTGCATGGCGTGACCGGCGCCAGGGCCGCCGGCATGCGCGTGATCGGCTTTACCGGCGCCAGCCACAGCTATCCTGGCCATGCCGACGCATTGACCGAGGCCGGCGCCGAGACGGTCATTCGCCGCTGGGCCGAATTGAAAGGCGTGATCGCGGCGCTTTCGGAATGGTCTGAAGACGCCTGAGCAGGTGCGCCCGGTCGGACGCACATCATCTGGAATAGCCGCTCAGCTCAGTTCGTCGCTGCGGCCTTTTTCCTGTGGGTCTTCTTCTTCGGCTTGTCGGTCGTCGCCTTCGGCGTGGTTTCATCATAGCCGGCATAGGCCTGGTAGTCCTGCGCGGACGGTGCCGGCACGACAACATTGTTGTCGGTGAAGACGAACTGGGTGGCGACCGAAGGATCGGTGACCTGGACCTGATACTGGTGAATCTGCGAATAAAGCACGTCGGTGCCATGCATGACCGCGGTTCGGATCGGCATGGTGATGGTGCCTGGCGTGAACTTCGGTCCCGGCACGATCTTGCCGGCAACCGCGATCTTCATCGTCAGTTGCCCGTCGGCATTGGCGCAATCGCGGGTCACGTCGGAAATCGACGCCTGGTAGATGATCCTTGCCGAATCGTCGGGCGGCGTCGCCGCGGCGGCGTCAGCGTCGGCCTGGGCAGCAGCATCCGCCTCGGCGTCGCCGGTCTTCTTGAGCTTCGGCTTGGGTTTCTTCACCTCGTTGACGTAGGTGTTGAAGAAGGCCGTACCATCGCGAACCGTCACTCTCGGGCAATAGGCCCGCAACTGGCTGGCCATTACCTTGGGGTCCTGCGGGGGCGGCGGCGCGGTCGGGTCTTTTTTCTTGCCGAAGCCGAGATCCAGGATGCCGTTGTCGCCCGATTGGCAACCGGCGACGGCGAGCATAAAGCCGGTCAGCGCAAGACCCGCCAAAAAGCGACCACTTGATGTACGAAACGCCATGAAACTCCCACTTCCCTCTCGCAAAGCTGGTGACGTATATCAACGGCGCGGCAAAAATGCGACTGGAGCCGGCACAGAAATTAACCACCTTGTGGTGAACGGAAAACCAAGCGGCGAACGGATCTACGACATGCACTATGTGAGTACTCGCGGCGAAGCGCCCGCGCTTGGATTTTCCGATGCCGTCCTGGCCGGCCTGGCGCGCGATGGCGGGCTTTATGTGCCGCGCGAGTGGCCGCATTTCTCGGCGGCCGACATCCGCGCCATGCGCGGCCTTGCCTATCCCGACCTTGCCATACGCGTGCTGACGCCGTTCCTCGGCGGCGAGATCGCCGCGCCGGTTTTCGAGCGACTGGTCCGCGAAGCCTATGCCACTTTCCGCCATGAGGCTGTCTGCCCGCTGGTGCAGACCGGCGCCAACACCTTTGTCCTCGAACTCTTCCACGGGCCGACGCTGGCGTTCAAGGACGTGGCGATGCAGTTGCTTGCCCGGCTGATGGACCATGTGCTTGCCGAACGCGGCCAGCATGCCACTATCGTGGGCGCCACCTCGGGCGATACGGGGGGCGCCGCCATAGACGCGTTCGCCGGACGCAGCCGCACCGACATCTTCATCCTTTTCCCGCACGGCCGCGTCTCGCCGGTACAGCAGCGGCAGATGACGACGTCGACGGCCGACAATGTCCACGCGCTGGCCATCGAGGGCAATTTTGACGACTGCCAGGGCCTGCTGAAGGACATGTTCAACGATCACGGCTTCCGCGACCGGGTTTCGCTGTCGGGGGTCAATTCGATCAACTGGGCGCGCATCATGGCCCAGATCGTCTATTATTTCTCCTCGGCGCTGTCGCTCGGGGCGCCGGACAGGCCAGTGTCGTTCACCGTTCCAACGGGCAATTTCGGCGATATCTTCGCCGGCTACGCCGCAAAGAGGATGGGCCTGCCGATCGAGCGGCTGGTCATCGCCACCAACGACAACGACATCCTCGCCCGCACCTTCGCGACCGGCGAATACCGGACCAAGGGCGTGTTTGCGACCACCTCGCCGTCGATGGACATCCAGGTGTCGTCGAATTTCGAACGCCTGCTGTTCGAGGCATCCAACCGTGACGCCGCGACCGTGCGGCGCTACATGGCCGGCCTGAAACAGTCGGGCGCTTTCGCCATAGAACCCCGGGAAATTGCCGGAATGCGGGCCGAATTCGATGCCGGCCGCGCCACCATGGACGAGGTCGCCGACACCATCCGCTCGACGCTCGCGGCCAGCAACTACCTGCTCGATCCGCACACGGCAGCGGCCGTGCATGTGGCGGCGGACAAGGCGGACGCCGCCGTGCCGATGGTGGTGCTGGGCACCGCGCATCCGGCAAAATTCCCCGCCGCCGTCGAAGCCGCCAGCGGCGTCTCGCCCGCCCTGCCCGCATGGCTAGGTGGATTGATGACATTTGAGGAAAAATACACGGTACTTCCATCCGACCTGAAAATGGTGGAAGATTACGTCAGTCGCCGCGCGCGGGCGGCGCGTTAGGGAGTACGAGCCATATGGGTGTTGAGGTAAGCCGTCTGTCGAACGGCCTGACAGTCGCCACCGAAACCCTTCCAAGTATCGAATCGGTTGCCCTTGGTGCCTGGGTCAAGTCCGGCGCCCGCAATGAACGTGACGAAGAGCATGGCATGGCCCATCTGCTCGAGCACATGGCGTTCAAGGGCACGAAGCGGCGAAGCGCTTTCGAGATAGCCTCGGAAATCGAGGATGTCGGCGGCGAAATCAACGCCGCCACCAGTGTCGAAACCACATCCTACTACGCAAGGGTGCTCTCCGACGATGTGCCGCTGGCCGTCGACATCCTGTCCGACATCCTGCAGGAGTCCGAATTCGACCCGCAGGAACTCGAGCGCGAGCAGCACGTCATCCTGCAGGAGATCGGCGCCGCGCACGACACGCCCGACGACATCGTCTTCGACCGTTTCACCGAAACCGCCTTTCGCCATCAGACCATTGGCCGCTCGATCCTGGGCACGCCAGAAACCGTAAAATCCTTCACCTCCAAGCAGTTGCACGATTTCATAGAGCGCCAGTACGGCGCCGAGCGGATGGTGATCGTGGCGGCCGGTGACATCAAGCATGACAAGTTCGTGCGGGAAGTCGAAAGCCGGCTCGGCGGTTTCCGCAGCAAGGCCGACAGCACCATTCCGCAATACGCGCAGTATGTCGGCGGCGATTTCCGCGAGGATCGCGACCTGATGGACGCGCAGATCGTGCTCGGCTTCGAGGGACGCGCCTACCATGTGCGCGACTTCTACGCCTCGCAGGTGCTGTCGATGATCCTCGGCGGCGGCATGTCATCGCGCCTGTTCCAGGAAGTCCGCGAGAAACGCGGCCTCTGCTACTCCGTCTATGCCTTTCACTGGGGCTTTTCCGACACGGGCATATTCGGCGTCCATGCCGCGACGGGGCAGAGCGACATCGCAAAGCTGGTGCCTGTCATCATCAACGAGTTGCAGAAGGCCGGCGAGAGCATCCTGCAGGAAGAACTCGACCGTGCACGCGCACAGTATCGCGCCGGGCTGATCATGTCCGCCGAGAGCCCGGCCAGCCGCGCCTCGCAGATCGCGCGGCAACTGCTCCTTTTCGGGCGCCCGATCGCCAAGGAGGAATTGATGGAGCGCCTGTCGGCGCTGACGGTCGATCGGCTGACCGACCTGTCGTCGCGGATGTTCTCGACCAAGCCGACGCTTACCGCTGTCGGGCCCGTGGGTACGCTGGCACCATATGAGGCGATCCTGGATTCGCTTCCGGGCACGCAGACCACGGCCCGCAGGCTCGCCGTCTAAGTCCCAAGCGCCGTGTTCGCGCTCCCTTTCTTTCGCCGTGACTTGCCGGCACTGAAGGGCAACCTCGTCACGCTGCGCGTGCCGTTCACCAACGACTATCGCGAGTGGTCGACGCTGCGCGGTGAAAGCCGTGCCTTCCTGGAGCCGTGGGAGCCGCGCTGGACCCCAGACGAGCTCGACCGCACGGCATGGCGCCTGCGCATCAGCCGCTACCGCGAGGACTATGCACAGGGAACCGCGATCGCCTTCTTCATCTTCGAGAAGTCGAGCGGCAAGCTGGCGGGCGGCATCACGCTCGGCAACATACGCCACGGCGTCTCGCAAAGCGGCCATGTCGGCTACTGGATCGGCGAACGCTTCGGCGGCCGCGGCCTGATGACCGACGCGGTCAAGGTGGTGGCCCGTTTTGCCTTCGATACGCTGAGGTTGCACCGGATCGAAGCGGCCTGTATTCCCGACAATATCAGGTCGATCCGCGTGCTTGAAAAAGCCGGATTCCGGCGCGAAGGACTCTTAAGATCCTATCTCAGGATCAACGGCATCTGGCAGGACCATTACCTCTACGCCCGGATCGCCGACGATCCCCCGGGCGTTGGAACGAAGGACTGATTTTTGACGAATTTCCTGCGAAACGGGCCGTTGTTCGCCTTTGTCCTCGCGACAATGCTGGTGCTGTGCGCCGCTTCATCGGCGTTTGCCGTCGAACCGATCAAGATTGCCCGCGACGATGTCGCGCTCGACCTGTCGCGCGCCGTCGAAATCTATCGCAACCAGGGTGAAAACTTCCAGGTGTCGACCGCGCCCGGGCCGGACGGCATCGTGCGGCGCATCGAGGTCGAGGCCAACGATGCCCGCTCGACCGGCGACTGGGCGGTGTTCGCGCTCGCCAACACCACCGACCAGCAGCTCGACCGGCTGATCGTCGCGCCGCATTTCCGCCTGGTCAATTCCGGCATCTTCTGGCCGGATCTCGGCTCGACGCGCATCGCCGCCATCACGCCCAGCGAAGGCTTCGCGCTCGACCGCCAGACCAGCCCCGACGCCGACGTGTTCCGGGTGACGCTGAACCCCGGCACGGTGATCACCTTCATCGCCGAACTCGCCTCGCCGAAGCTGCCGCAGGTCTATCTCTGGGACCCGGAATCCTACAAGGACTCCGTCAATTCCTACACGCTGTTCCGCGGCATCGTCATCGGCATCGCCGGCCTTCTGGCGCTGTTCCTGACCATCCTGTTCGTCGTCAAGGGGACCTCGATGTTCCCGGCGACAGCCGCACTCGCCTGGGCAGTGCTTGCCTATATCTGCGTCGATTTCGGCTTCCTCAACAAGGTCATCGAGATCTCGCCCGGCAATGAGCAGATGTGGCGAGCCGGAACGGAGGTGGCGCTGGCGGCGACCTTCGTGGTGTTCCTGTTCGCCTATCTCAACCTCAACCGGTGGCACGGCCATTTCAGCTATGGCGCGCTGGTCTGGATTCTGGGCCTGTTGCTGATCGCCGGCGTCGCCATCGTCGACCCCGCCGTCGCCGCCGGTATCGCCCGCATCTCGTTCGCCGCCACCGCGTTGACCGGGCTCGGCCTCATCATCTTCCTCGGTATTCGTGGCTATGATCGCGCGATCATGCTGGTGCCCAGTTGGGTCATGGTGCTGTTGTGGCTGTGCGGATCGTGGATGGCGATCACCGGCATGCTCGACAACGATATCGCCCAGCCGGCGCTCGGCGGCGGCCTGATCCTGATCATCCTGCTGATCGGCTTCACCGTCATGCAGCACGCCTTTGCCGGCGGCGCCTTGCATCAGGGGCTGTTCTCCGACCTTGAGCGGCAGGCGCTGGCGGTGGCAGGATCGGGCGATACGGTGTGGGACTGGGACGTGTTGCGCGACCGCGTCGTCACCAAGCCCGATGTCAGCCTGCAGCTCGGCCTTGCCCCCAACAGCCTGGGAGGTGCGGCGCGCAACTGGCTGCCGGTACTGCATGCCGATGACCGCGACACGTTCCGCACGACGCTCGACGTGGTGCTGGAGCATCGCCGCGGCAAGGTGGCGCAGAATTTCCGCCTGCGCGGCGCCGACGGGCACTATCACTGGTTTGCCCTGCGCGCCCGGCCGGTGATCGGATCGGACGGCGAGGTCATACGCTGCGTCGGCACCATGGTCGACGTCACCGAACAGAAGAAATCCGAGGAAAGGCTGCTGCACGACGCCGTGCACGACAATCTGACGGGCCTGCCGAACCGCGAATTGTTCATGAACCGGCTGGAGGCGATCATCTCTATCGCCCGCACCGAGGAGAAGGTGCGCCCGACCGTCTTCGTCATCGACATCGACCGCTTCAAGCAGGTCAATGACGGGCTCGGCATCTCGGCCGGCGACACCATCCTGCTCACCATAGCGCGGCGCCTGCATCGTCTGCTGAAGCCGAAGGATTCGCTGTCACGCTTTGCCGGCGACCAGTTCGCTCTGATGCTGCTGTCCGAGCAGGACCCCGCCCGCATCGCCGGCGTGGCCGACGCCATCAAGCATGCGATCAACAACCCGATCACCTTCGCCAAGCGCGAGATCGTGCTGACCGCCTCGATCGGCCTGATCACCTGGACCTCGGCCCAGACCTCGGCCGAGGACATGGTCAAGGACGCCGAGCTCGCCATGCACCAGGCCAAGCGCTTCGGCGGCGATCGCATCGAGCCGTTCCGCCCGGCCTTCCGCACCGTCGGCACCGACCGGCTGCAGTTCGAATCCGATCTGCGGCGCGCCATCGAGCGACGCGAATTCACGCTGGCCTACCAGCCGATCGTGCGGCTGGAGGATGGCAGCGTCGCCGGCTTCGAGGCCCTGTTGCGCTGGGACCATCCGCGCCGCGGCATGATCCCGCCGGCCGATTTCATCCCTGTCGCCGAAAGCTGCGGACTGATCGTGCAGCTTGGCCTGTTTGCCATGCAGCAGGCGGCGGAGGATCTCGCCGGGTGGCAAAAGCAGATCGGCGACGCGCCGCTATCGGTCTCGGTCAACCTGTCCAGCCGCCAGCTCATCCGCCGCGACCTGGTCAGCGACGTCCGCTCCGTCATCGCGCGCGCCAATCTGAAACCGCGTTGTTTCCGGCTCGAACTCACCGAGTCCCTGGTCATGGACAACCCCGAGCAGACGGCCCATGTGCTGACCAAGCTGAAGCAGCTCGGCATCGGGCTGTCGCTGGACGATTTCGGCACCGGCTACTCCTCGCTCGCCTATCTCACGCGTTTTCCGTTCGACACGATCAAGATCGACAAGAGCTTCGTCGACGACAACACGCCCAAGCGCGCGGTGTTGCTCAAATCCATGGTCAACATGGCGCATGAGCTCGGCCTGTCGGTGGTCGCCGAGGGCATATCGGACGAGCGCGACGCGCTGGAGCTGCGCCAGATGGGGTGCGAGTATGTGCAGAGCTTCATGTTCGGCGCGCCGATGCCGGGCGATCAGGTGCTGAAGACGCTGAAAGAACAGTATCCGCTGACGCAGGCCTAGAGACCTTCGACATCCGGTTCGTCGCGCACCGACTATCGTTGCGGGTGCCACAGCGCGTTCACCAATGCGGACAACGCCGCCGGCTGAAGCTGACGGCTGGGATAGTACAGGAAGAAACCGGGGATTGGCGGCGTCCAATCCTCCAGGACACGGACAAGCCGTCCCTCCGCGATATGCTCGGCGACTTGCTCCTCATAGGCAAGGCCGAGACCAACACCAGCGACCGCCGCCTCAATCACCAGATGAGTATCGTCGATGATGAGCGGGCCGCTGACGCTGACCGTGACCGGCTTTCCGCCATGCTCGAATTCCCATCGGGATGGACCGCCGGGAAGGCGCAGCGCTATGCATCGATGATCATTGAGATCCGTCGGCTTTTGCGGAATGCTTCGTGACCAGAAATAACCGGGCGATCCCACGACAGCCAGCCGCAATTCCGGCGTGAGGCGCACCGCGATCATGTCCTTCTGAATGTACTCGCCGAGCTGGATACCGGCATCGAACTCGCCGGCAACGAGGTCGACAGGGCCTGTCACGGTGACAATGTCGAGAACGATGTCGGGGTAGGCTTCGGCGAATGCCGCCAGCCGTGGCAGCAACACCATGACGGCGGCCGAGCGTGACATCACAATTCGAAGGCGGCCCGCGGGGCCGCGGCCGAGGCTTCGCGCCCCGTCAAGGGCCGCGGCGATCTGCTCAAGCGCCGGAGACAGGTCCTTCAGGAGAGCGGCCCCGGCAGCGGTCGGCGCGACGCTCTTCGTCGTTCGAGCCAGAAGCCGCAGCTCGAGCCGCTGCTCAAGCCCGCGGATCGTGTGGCTCAGCGCGGACTGGGACACGCCCAGTTTTGCCGCCGCCCGTGTAAAGCTTCGTTCCCGGGCGACCATCGCGAACGCAGCGAGTTCGTTCAGCTCGCTTCTCATCATTCATGAATATCACTCATGAAGCCTTGCCATGCAATGGGTCTATCCTCATGGATGACGCTGTCCTAGGTTTGATCCGCAACGGCAGTTTGAGGTACCCATGATCATAACATCGCGCAGCGACAATTTCCTCGGCTTCACCACGGGCGCCTGGAGGGTCTGGTCGCTCTCGGACGGCTATATCGAGATGCCGGCGGACCTGCTGCGGGATCCGCGCAACAAGCCGGTGCCGCAGGTCGCGCAGGCGGGAGCGCTGCGCCTTTCCGTCAATTGCTTTGCGCTTGCGGGTCCCGGCGTTGACGGTATCCTGATCGACAGCGGGGGAGGAAACTGGGCTTCCACGACAGGACGCCTCGAGCAGACATTGGCCGAAGCCGGCATCGATCCTGCCTCGATCATAACCCTGGCGCTCACCCATGCCCACCAGGATCATGTGTACGGGCTTCTGGCCCGGCGCGACTGGGTGCTCTTTCCGAATTTGCAGGCGATCGTCATTGCCGAGGAGGCTGTCGAGAGCTTTGCCGCCGAAACAGGCCTTGCGCGGTTCCAACCCTTGTTGAAGCCCGTGCGGAATGGCGAACAGGTCGCTGAGCGGCTGACAGCGGTTGCCCTGCCGGGTCATGCTCCCGGTCACACCGGCTACGCGTTCGACACGAAAGAGGATCGCTTCCTGTTTTTCGGGGACGTGGTTCATGTGCCAGCCCTGCAGTTTGGCGATCCTGCGTTGAGCTGGGGTTACGACGACGATCAAACGATCGCGCGTGCAACACGGCAGGAGGTTTTCCGCGACGCCGCCGAGGCTGGAACGTGGGTCGCCGGAGCCCACCTTGGCTGGCCGGGCGTCGGCCGCGTGATGCGTGAGGGCGGAGCTTACCGCTATGAACCGGCATAGCGTATAACCACGCCGGACATCGGATTTCGCCTGTCTAAGCAGCGCTTGCGTCGCCGCCAGGGATTAGGCGTGTCCGGCGGCCAGGCTCAAATGCGCGAGGTCGATGCCGATCGAGGCGAGAATCCGGTCGTATTTGCGCTCTATGTCGGCATCGAAAAGCAATTCCGGCGTCGCCGGGCAAGTCAGCCAGCCATTCTCGGCGATCTCGGTTTCCAGCTGACCGGCGCCCCAACCGGAATAGCCGAGCGCCATCAGCGCGTGGCGAGGGCCGCGTCCCGACGATATCGCGCGCAATATGTCGACGGTCGCCGTCAGGCAGATGTCGTCGGAAACGGTGAGCGAGGATTCCACGCGATAGTCGCCCGAATGCAGGACGAAACCCCGGCTGCGGTCGACGGGCCCGCCATTGCGCACGACGAAATCGCGTGCCTGTGCCGGCAGGCGGATCGCCTCCTGCTCGTTCATGATGCCGAGCTGCACCAGAAGGTCCGGGAACAGCATCTGCTGCGTTTGGTTGATGATCAGCCCCATCGCGCCTTCATCGCTGTGGGCGCAGATGTAGATGACCGAGCGCGTGAAACGGTCGTCCTTCATGCCGGGCATGGCAATCAGGAACTGATCGTCGAGAAAGCCGCTGCCGGCGGCTGTCTTCTTGTGGCGCAACAAATCCATGCCGGGAAGGGTAACGTGTTTCCCCGGCGCCGAAAAGATGTGCGGCACCGGATTCGACCAAAGCCCATATTGCGAGGCCGGCCTTGGCTTAGCCGCGAAGGTCACGCAAATATGATATCAGCACGACCATGAAATCATTGCGCGGCCACGAACGGACGATCAAATCACGCCCATGCAAAGCTTGAAAATCCTGTTGCTCGGTGCCGCCATCGGCCTGGCGGCCGCCCTCCCCGCCACCGCCTCCTCATCGGCCTGGTACAGCAGCGAAGGCGGCAAGGTGCGGCTGGTGACATCAGGCAAGCCCGACGATGCCGGCCGTATCCAGGGCGTTCTCGATATCGCACTCAAACCCGGCTGGAAGACCTATTGGCGCGACCCCGGCGACGCGGGTGTTCCCCCACAACTCGACATTTCGGCCAGCACCAACATCGCCGATGCGACATTGTCGTTTCCCGCCCCCCAGCGCCATGACGATGGCTATGGCAAATGGGCCGGCTACAACTATCCCGTTTCGCTGCCGGTGACGTTCACGCTGGCGACACCGAACCAGCCGGCCGTCATCGATGCCAACATCTTTCTTGGCATTTGCGAGACCATCTGCATCCCGGTGCAGACACGGCTGAGCGTCGATCCCGCTTCCGATCCCGACAATGCCGATGACGCGGCACTGGTGAAGGCAGGTTTCACCGCATTGCCGGCGCCGGCCAAGCCTGATTTCGGCATCAACGTGCTACCGGGCGATCACGAGACGCTGGTTGTCGAGGCAAGTTTTCCCGGCGATCCGGAAGCAGCGGATTTCTTCGTCGCCGGCGAGCGCGACTATATGTTCGGTACCCCGTCGCGGGTGGAAAAGGGCGGCAAGTTGATCTTCACCGTGCCAATCCTCGATCGCCCTTCGACGACGCCGACGGATGGCGGGCTCCACTACACGCTGACGAGTTCGGCCGGCGCGGTCGAAGGGCTGCTGCCCTTCCCTTGATGGCGCCGTGATGGTTGCAGGAAGCCGCCGAGTTCGCTACGCAAGCACGCGTCCTTCCCCATCCCAAGCGAGGAATTCATGATCATCTCCGTCGGCGACAAGCTGCCCGAAGCGACCTTCAAGACCATGACCGACGACGGCGCCAAGCCGATCGCGTCGGCCGAGATTTTCCCGGGCAAGAAAGTGGTGCTGTTCGGCGTTCCCGGCGCCTTCACGCCAACCTGCAGCAACAACCACCTGCCCGGCTATCTCGAAAACCGTGACGCGATCCTGGCGCGCGGCGTCGACACGATCGCCGTGGTCTCGGTCAACGACGTCCACGTCATGGGCGCCTGGGCGCGCTTCACTGGCGGCGAAGGCAAGATCCTGTTCCTCGCCGACGGCAATGGCGATTTCGCCAAGGCGGTGGGCCTCGACGCCGACTATTCCGGTGGCGGGATGGGGCTGCGCTCGAAGCGGTTTTCGATGATTGTCGACGACGGCAAGGTCACCGCGCTCAATGTCGAGACCAAACCCGGCGTCGACGAGTCCGGCGCGGCGCATATTCTGGGCCAGCTCTGATCCGCGAGGGCCGCTCGGGCGAGGCCGCAATGGCTGGCCTCGCCTGGCTGCAGAACTGCCGGCTTTCGGGGGATTCCGCAATGTTTGACATCTTTTGGCGCGCCATCGCGATTGGCGTCGGCGCCACAGTCCTGATGGATATCTGGGCATTCTTCCTGCACAAGGCGTTCGGCCAGCCCCGGCCGAACTGGGGTCCGGTCGGCCGCTGGGTCTGGCATCTCAGGGACAAGGTGTTCCACGACGATATCGGCAAAGCCGCGCCTTACACGCATGAGCATGCCCTTGGCTGGGCCTTCCATTATTTCGTCGGCATCGCCTACGGCATCATCCTGGTGATGCTGGCGGGCGCGGGCTGGCTGGCAGCACCGACATTCCTGCCCGCCTTCATCCTCGGCATGGTCACCGTCGGCGCCGGCTGGTTCTTGCTGGCGCCGGGCATGGGCGCCGGCTGGGCGGCCTCGAAGCGGCCGAACCCTATGCTGATCCGCGCGCTCAACCTGGTCTCGCACACGGTGTTCGCGCTCGGCCTCTACGGCACGGCGCTGCTGATCCGCTAAATAGCTAGAACAGGTGGCTCAAATCTCGCCGCCCGTCCACCACACGGACGATTTCAACCCACTCGACTAGACCATCTTCCGTGTCTGGAACCGTTTCGTATGGCAAGACAAATGGCGCCTCCACGAGCATTCGTGCGGATGGCCTGATATCCGATCACCTGACACCCATGCGCGGCTGGTCTGCAAGCTGCATGGCTCGCGCTTCCAACTGATCATAATGGCGATCGGCCGCCCGTATGTTTTCGCTGCCTATGGTCACATAAATATCGATGAGGTCGGCCTTTGCCGCCGGTGACCGGACCAGCCTAACGGCCATGCGACGAGGCTTCCGTCAGCTTTCGCCGGGCTTCCTTTCGCAACGCGTCGAAATCCACCAGCTCCGGCCTGCCGCTCGCCTTACGTTCATCCCACGCCTGTCTTAGCCGGCGGATATCGTCACGCCGCAGTTCGCGCTTAGCCAGCCAGTCACGCACCGCTTCCCGCACAATCTCGTTTGCGGTTGGCATACTCGCCCGCTTCGACAGCCTCTCGCATGAGGGACCCTGTCAAGGCAGCCTGTCGATCGGCTGCCAGCCGTGCAGGACGCGGCGCGCAGCGATGTCGAACGCAAAATAATTGCCGCCGCCCGCCGGCTGGTCGCTTTCGCGGCTGATGCCAGCGCCGCTCAGCCAGAGCAGCAGGAGCGTGCCGACACCGCCATGCCCGACAAAGGCGATGTCTCCAGCGCTGCCTTCATCGAGCACGGCCTGGATCTCGCCGGCGATGCGCTGCTGCGCGTCGATGGCCCGCTCCCGGCCGCGAATGCTTTCATGCGGATTGGCGAAGAACCGATCGGCCACCACCTCGAACTCCGCAGGCGGCAAGAAGCCGGTCGCCGAGCGGTCGTTCTCATGCATCCGCTCCCTTACCTGCACCTCAAGGCCGAGATGCCGCGCGAGCACTTCGGCGGTTTCAATCGCCTTGCGCTCGCCTGACGACACCACACGCCCGATCGATGCGATCCACGGCTGGTTCAGCATTGCGTGCGCCCTCGCCCGGCCGACTTCGGACAGGCCCCAATCCGGCACCGGAATGGCGGCATCGATCTGAACCTGAGGATGGGTGACGTAGTAGGCAAGCGGCATGACAGAGGCGCCTCGTCCGGTCGTGGGTCGTTACGACCGGAAGCTCAATAGCTCTGCGTCGAACGACGTGCCTTCGTGGCCGGCGGCTGCTTTGCCTGGACATCCGGTCTGGGTGTTGCCGCTGCCTTGAAAGAACCTTTCTTGAACGGCGCCATGCCTTCCCTGGCCAGTTCGTCGGCGCGCTCGTTCTCGGCATGGCCGGCATGGCCCTTGACCCAGTTCCAGGTGACCTTGTGGCGCCGGTTGGCCTCGTCGAGCGCCTGCCACAGTTCGCCGTTCTTGACCGGCTTCTTGTCTGATGTCTTCCAGCCATTCTTCTTCCAGCCATGGATCCATTTGGAAATACCGTCCATGACATATTTGCTGTCGGTGTGAAGCTCGACGGTGCAAGGCTCCTTGAGCGCATTGAGCGCCGAAATGGCGGCGAGCAGTTCCATGCGGTTGTTGGTCGTTTCGGCCTCGCCACCGGAAAGCTCCTTGGTGGCGCCGTTGAAGCGCAGGATCGCGCCCCAGCCGCCGGGGCCGGGATTGCCCGAACAGGCTCCGTCGGTAAAGATTTCAACCTGCTTGCTCATGACACCCCGTTTTCGGCCAATCCATATTCCGAAGGAGATTTGATCGCCCGATGGAAGCGCATCCTTCTGATGTATTCGGTCGGGTCTCGTTTCATCACCAGACCGCCATCGGGAACGGTCAGCCAGTCGTAAAGCCGGGTCAGCATGAAGCGCAGCGCCGAGCCGCGCGCCAGCATCGGCAGCGCCGCCTTCTCTGCGGCGCTCAAGGAGCGCACGCTCTGATAACCGGCAAGCAACGCCTTGCCCTTGGTGAGGTTGAAGGAAAAGTCCTTCTCGAAGCACCAGGCGTTGAGGCAAGTGGCGACATCGTAGGCATAGAGGTCGTCGCAGGCAAAATAGAAATCGATCAGGCCGGAGAGCTTGTCGCCGAGGAAGAAGACATTGTCCGGGAAAAGATCGGCATGGATGATGCCCTCGGGAAGGTCCCTCGGCCAGTTCCGCTCGAAATCGGCGAAGTCGGCATCGACCTCGGCGGCAAGACCAAGCTCAACCTCATCGGCGCGGGCGCGGGACGCGTCCCAAAGCTTGCGCCAACCGTCGATGGCGAGTGCGTTGGCGCGGACCATGGAGAAATCGGCGCCGGCCAGGTGCAGCGCGGCCAGTGCCTTGCCGACCTCGGCGCAATGCGTTGCCGTCGGCCGCCGCAGCGAAAGCCCTTCGAGAAAGGTGATAATGACCGCCGGGCGGCCGGCGAGCGTGCCGATGACGCTGCCGTCATACGCGGTCACCGGCAGCGGACAGGACACCCCCTTGTTGGCGAGATGACCCATCAGCCCGAGGAAGAACGGCAGATCCGCCTTCTCGACGCGCTTTTCATAGAGCGTCAGGATGTAGGATCCGGTCGAGGTGTGGAGCAGGAAGTTCGAGTTCTCGGTACCCTCGGCGATACCCTTGTAGGACAGGAGATCGCCGACCGGATAGTGCTTCAGGAAAGCGCCGAGTTCGCCTTCCGCAACGTCGGTGTAGACGGCCATGTGGCTTACGCGGCCCCGTTGACGAAGGCCATGTCGGCCGGCGTCAGTTCGACATCGCGCAATACCCGCATGACCGGAAAATCCTCTGTTTCGGTGGCAGTGATGGCCAGGTCGATGGTCACGTCGAAACGCTGTCGAAACGCGTCGATGATCTCGTCGACGATGATCTCCGGCGCCGATGCTCCCGCTGACAGGCCAAGCGTCGAAATGTTGCCGATGTCATTCCACGGAATTTCCGCGGCACGCTGCACGAGAAGCGACATTGTCGCGCCGGCCCGTTCCGCGACTTCGACAAGACGGCGCGAATTGGAGGAATTGGGCGCGCCGACGATCAGATAGAGGTCGGCACCGGGGGCGGTGTCCTTGACCGCTTCCTGGCGGTTGGTGGTGGCGTAGCAGATCGATTCCGCCGCCGGCGCCTGCAGATCCGGAAAGCGCTCCTGCAGGGCACGGATAATGCCGGCGGTATCCTCGACCGAGAGCGTGGTCTGGGTGACGAAACCGAGTGCCTTGGGATCGGCGGGCTCGAGCCGGGCGGCATCGGCCTCGGTCTCGACCAGCGTCACCGCGCCTTCCGGCAATTGGCCCATGGTGCCGATCACCTCGGGGTGGCCGGCATGGCCGATCAGCAGCACATGGCGGCCAAGCCGCTGATGGCGCATCGCCTGCTTGTGGACCTTGGAGACCAGCGGGCAGGTTGCGTCGAGATAGAACAGGTTGCGCGCCTGCGCGTCCGCCGGCACGGATTTCGGCACGCCGTGCGCCGAGAAGACGACCGGGGACTGTCGGTGCTCGGCCGGGATTTCGGAGAGTTCCTCGATGAACACGGCGCCAAGGCTTTGCAGGCCTTCGACGACATAGCGATTGTGCACGATCTCGTGGCGGACATAGACCGGGGCGCCATATTTCTTCAGGGCCAGCACGACGATCTGGATGGCACGGTCGACACCGGCACAGAAGCCGCGCGGCTGGCAGAGCCGGATCGTTAGAGGAGGCTTGGCGGTCGTGTGAAGCATTGAATCCTGCCGGTTCGTCAGCGCCGAAATGAGGTGCCCACCCCTGCCCTGTCAAGGGCATCGGTTGGAAAGAGAGTGTCGTTCATTCCTCTTTTGCGGGCCGGCGGAGCCGCAGGACGAGCACCGCGGCAAGCGCCGCCGCAAGACCATACCAGGTGACGGCATACTGCAGATGGCTGTTCGGCAGGTCGATGATGGTGACGCCGCCGACCGGCAGGCCGCCGGGATTTGGCGTCTTGTCGGCATCGATGAAGATCGGCACCAGCTTGAACCCGGCGGGCAGCCCGGCGCTCGCGGCCATGACGTCGCGGTCCTTCCAGTAGAAGATGTTCTTGGCCACGTCATTGTCGGGCAGCATCATCGACGGCTTTGCCGGCAGCGGATTGCGGGCAAGCCCGGTGACCGTGACCTTGCCCGCCACCTGCCCTTTGGCGCGCTTGGCGGGGTCCTTCAGATCATATGGCACAAAGCCACGGTTGATCAGCACGAAACGGCCATCGTCGAGGGCCAGCGGCGTGTAGACATTGAAGCCGGCATCCCCTTCCCAGGTCGCGTAGAAATGCCGCTCGCCGGAATGCAGGAAAGTGCCCGAGACCGTGACCGGCGTGTAGTCGACGTCGCCGGTCGCGGCGAATTGTTTTTCGACCTCGGCCAGCGGCAGCGGTGCAGAATGCGTGCGCTGGTCGATGGTCCGCAGCAGGCCTTCCTTCCAGTGCAGGCGCTGGACCTGCCAGGTGCCAAGTGCCAGCAGGATCGCGAGCAGCAGCAAGCCAAGGCCGAGCAACAATGCCGACCGAGGCCACGAGCGGCCGGGATTCTTGAAGGATGCTTCGCTCATTCGCCGCGATCCAGTCGCCCCTCGGCGGCCTTGTTGGCGTATTGCAAGGTGAGCAGCACGCCCTTGATCAAGCGGAGCGCCGTCAGGCACAGCACCAAAGCGAGCGGAATCCAGACCAGCAAATGCAGCCAGAGCGGCGGGCTCAGCGTCACCTCTACCCAGAGCGCCAGGCCGACGATGATGAAGCCTATGATCAAAATAACAAACACCGCCGGCCCGTCGCCGGCATCGGCAAAGGAATAGTCGAGCCCGCAATTGACGCAGCGCTTGCCGACGGTGAGGAAGCCGGCAAACAGCCGTCCCTCGCCGCAGCGCGGGCAGCGGCCATGCAGGCCGGCCGAAATCGGCTCGATCGGCGGCCAGATCGCCCTGTCTTCACTCATGGATAGAGCCTTCAGTCATGGATAGAGCCGTCACTCATGCCTATTGCTCGATTTCGATTGGCGTCCCATCGGCCACCATGGCCCAGATTTCGTCCATGTCGGAGTCCGTAACGGCAATGCAGCCATCGGTCCAGTCGACCAATTGAAGCAGCCACCCCCACCAGCCGAATCCGTTCGGCTGACCATGGATCATGATCATGCCGCCGGGATCGACATTGCGCGCCTTCGCGGCCGCCAGATCCCGGGCGTCAGGATAGGAGATGTGGAGCGACTTGTGGGCGATGCTGTTGGGGTTACGCCAGTCGAGGACATAGCGCCCTTCAGGCGTGCGCTGGTCGCCCTCCTCGTGCTTGTGGCCGATCGGATCGCCGCCAAGCGCGATACCGTAGCTGCGCAGCACCTTGCCGTCTGAGATCAGTTCAAGGCGCCGCTCCGCCTTGTGGACACGCACGAGATCGACTTTTTCACCGGCAGAAGCCGGCGATGTGGCGATAATGAATGCAAAAATCACCCGGGAAATTGTCAGCCGCATCCGCCATCGATCGGCGATCATTGCGCCGAAAAGAAGAAGGCGGCCGCGTCGCCGCGACCGCCTTCCCGAAATCGAAATCCCGGATGCCGGATCAGTGGCCTTCGATCACCGCGCCGACCGATCCCCAGATGTAGATCGAGGCGAACAGGAACAGCCAGACCACGTCGACGAAATGCCAGTACCAGGCGGCGGCCTCGAAGCCGAAATGCTGCTTGGGGGTGAAGTCGCCCTTCATCGCCCGGATCAGGCAGACCAGCAGGAAGATGGTGCCGATGATGACGTGGAAGCCGTGGAAGCCGGTCGCCATGAAGAAGGTGGCGCCGTAGATGGAATCCTTGAAGCCGAACGGAGCGTGCATGTATTCGTAGGCCTGCACCATGGTGAACAGCATGCCGAGGCCGACGGTCAGCACCAGGCCGTTGATCAGCCCCTTGCGGTCGCCATGGATGAGCGAGTGGTGGGCCCAGGTGACCGTGGTGCCCGAGAGCAGCAGGATGATGGTGTTGTAGAGCGGCAGGTGGAAGGGATCGAGAACTTCCATGCCCTTCGGCGGCCAGACACCACCGGTAAACGTGTGGCGTGCGTAATTCTGCACCTCACCGGCAAAAAGGCTGGCGTCGAAATAGGCCCAGAACCAGGCGACGAAGAACATCACCTCCGAGGCGATGAACATGATCATGCCGTAGCGCAGGTGCAGCGACACGACGCGCGTGTGGTGGCCCTCATGCGCTTCCTTGATCGTGTCCGACCACCAGGCGAACATGGTGTAGAGCACGATCACCAGGCCGATGAAGAACAGCCACGGATTGGCGATGTTGAAGCCGAAGATCGGGAAGGAACCGCCCTTCAGATATTCCATCAGGGCGACACCGCCAAAGGCCATGACGAGCGCGCCTATCGACCCCAGGAAAGGCCATGGGCTCGGGTCGACGAGATGATAGTCGTGATGTTTTGCGTGCGCGTCTGCCATATCAACCCCCGAGATTTTCGGTATCTGAAACTGTCTTGCTGTTGCCCTGGGCCGGCTCCGAGGAGGCGACGGGCTTGTTCTTCTCGACCGGGAACATGGTATAGGACAGCGTGATCGTCTTGATGTCCTTCAGTTCCGGCACGTTCACGATATCGGGATCCACATAGAACAGGACCGGCATATCCAGCGTCTCGCCGGGCTTCAGCGACGTATCGGTGAAGCAGAAGCACTCGACCTTGTTGAAGTAGGGGCCTGCGAGTTCCGGTTGCACGTTGAAGGTGGCGCGGCCGGTGACGGGCTGGTCGAACTTGTTGGTCGCCTGGTAATGCGCCTGCACGGTCTGCCCGATCTTCATGGTCATCGAGCGCTGGACCGGCTGGAATTCCCAGGGCACGCCGGCGATGTTGGCGTCGAAGCGCACCGTGATCTCACGGTCGAGCACGCGGCCGGCATACTGCTTCTCGACGCGCTGCGTCGTGCCGCCATAGCCGGTCGCCTGGCAGAACATCCTGTAAAGCGGCACCGCCGCATAGGCCATGCCGATCATGCCGGTAAAGAAGGCGAGGCAAACCGCCGCGACCACGCGGTTGCTGTTCTTGCCCGCGGGCTTTCTGGGCGTCTCGGCGCTCATCACATCTTGCCCGAAAGGTTGTGGGCGAACTTCACGATCGTCGCGATGTAGAAAATGACGACCAGCACGGCCAGCGCAACGCCGATGGCGACGGAACGGCTGCGTTGGGCCTTCTTCTGGCGGTCGGTCAAGGTGACCGTCTCGAGCTTGTCCTCCGCCATCGTCATGCTCCACCCATGGCAAGCGCGCGTTCGACGACACTGTCGGCCAGATAGACCGCGAAGATGGCGAAGAGATAGAGCAACGAGTAGGCGAACAGCGCCTTGGCCGGCTTCATGGCGCGGTCATCGTCGGCCATGCCAAGCACTTTCCAGGCGTACCAGACAAAGCCAAGCCCCAGCAGCAGGGCGGCAACGCCATAAACCGGCGTGGTATAGCCAAGCAGCCACGGCAGCACGCCGACGGGAGCCAAAACCAGCGCATAGGCGAAAATCTGGCGGCGGGTCGAGGCCTCGCCGGCGACGTTCGGCATCATCGGAATGCCGGCGCGCCCGTAATCCTCGGACTTGAACAGCGCCAGCGCCCAGAAATGCGGCGGCGTCCACAGGAAGATGATGAGGAAGAGAATGATGCTTTCAAGGCTGACCGAGCCGGTCACGGCGGCCCAGCCGATGACAGGCGGAAAGGCGCCCGCCGCACCGCCGATGACGATGTTCTGCGGCGTCCAGCGCTTCAGCCACATCGTGTAGACGACGGCATAGAAGAAAATGGTGAAGGCCAGCAGGGTCGCCGCCAGCCAGTTGGCGAGCACGCCAAGCGTCATCACCGACAGTGCCGACAGCACCAGCCCGAAGGCCAGCGCCTCATGCGGCTGGATACGGCCGGACGGCACAGGACGGCTGGCGGTCCTGGTCATGACCGCGTCGATGTCGGCATCATACCACATGTTGAGTGCACCCGAGGCACCAGCGCCAATGGCGATCGACAGGATGACGATCACCGCCAGCAGCGGGTTGATGGTCACGGGTGCCGCCACCAGTCCGACAAAGGCGGTGAACACCACCAGCGACATGACGCGCGGCTTCAGCAGGGCGAAGAAATCGCCCGCCGTGGCTTCCGACATGCGGAAGCCCGCTTCGTCAATGCTGGTTTCGTCGACTAGGGCCATGCGTACTCAAGTCCATCATTCCGTTGGCCAAAACCGCCGGCAGGCCGGCGGTTCTGTATTCGAGGGGGCCGCCTTACTTGATCTTCGGCAACTGCTCCCACTGGTGGAAGGGCGGCGGCGAAGGCAGCTGCCATTCAAGCGTCGTTGCGCCCTCACCCCATGGGTTAGCACCGGCGATGCGCTTCTTCTGGAAGGCTTCGAAGACGCCATAGAGGAAGATCGCCACGCCGACGGCCGAGATATAGGAACCGATCGACGACACATAGTTCCAGCCGGCGAACGCGTCCGGATAGTCGATCGTGCGGCGCGGCATGCCTGCGAGGCCGAGGAAATGCTGCGGGAAGAAGATCAGGTTGACGCCGACGAAGGTGACCCAGAAATGGGTGTTGGCGATAACCGGCGAATACATGTAGCCGGTCATCTTCGGGAACCAGTAGTACCAGCCGGCGAAGATGGCGAACACCGCGCCCAGCGACAGCACGTAGTGGAAGTGCGCGATCACGAAATAGGTGTCATGCAGCGAGCGGTCGAGTCCGGCATTGGCGAGCTGGACACCGGTGACGCCACCGATGGTGAACAGGAAGATGAAGCCCAGCGCCCACAGCATCGGCGTCTTGAACGAGATCGACCCGCCCCACATCGTCGCGATCCAGGAGAAGATCTTCACGCCCGTCGGCACCGCGATGACCATGGTGGCGAAGACGAAGTAGCGCTGCGTGTCGAGTGACAGGCCGGTCGTGTACATGTGGTGCGCCCAGACGATGAAGCCGACGGCGCCGATCGCAACCATGGCGTAGGCCATGCCGAGATAGCCGAACACCGGCTTCCTCGAGAATGTGGAGATGACGTGGCTGATGATGCCGAAGCCCGGCAGGATCAGGATGTACACTTCCGGATGGCCGAAGAACCAGAACAGATGCTGGAACAGCAGCGGATCGCCACCATTGTCGGGCGCGAAGAAGGCCGTACCGAAATTGCGATCCGTCAGAAGCATGGTGATGGCGCCGGCAAGAACCGGAAGCGACAACAAGAGCAGGAAGGCGGTGACCAGCACCGACCAGGCAAACAGCGGCATCTTGTGCAGCGTCATGCCCGGCGCGCGCATGTTGAAAATGGTGGTGATGAAATTGATGGCGCCGAGGATCGATGACGCACCGGCGATATGGATCGACAGGATCGCCAGGTCCATGGCCGGACCGGGCTGGCCCGAGGTCGAAAGCGGCGGGTAGAGCGTCCAGCCGCCGCCGACACCATAGGCGCCCGGCGCGCTCGGCATGAACATCGAGGTCAAGAGCAGGATGAAGGCCGGAGGCAGCAGCCAGAACGAGATGTTGTTCATGCGCGGGAACGCCATGTCGGGCGCGCCGATCATGATCGGCACCATCCAGTTGGCAAAACCGCCGATCAGCGCCGGCATGACCATGAAGAAGATCATGATCAGCGCGTGCGCGGTGGCGAAGGCATTGTACATGCTCTTGCCGCCGTCGATGGCGGCATCACCGTTCATGCCGTAGACCATCTGCGCCAGACCGCTGAAGATCTGGATGCCAGGCTCCTGCAACTCCATGCGGATGGCGACCGACAGCGCGCCGCCGATGATGCCGGCCATGATCGCAAAGATCAGGTAGAGCGTGCCGATATCCTTGTGGTTGGTCGAATAAACCCAGCGCACCCAGCCGTGGTAAGGCTTGTGGTCGTCGTGCCCGTCATGAGCTGCAGCGTCTGCCATGTTCCGCTCCGTTCCCTAAATCTTGCTAACCCGCGGCATCAATTGCCGGCGGCCGCTACCTTGTTCTGGCCATCGACCTCGGCCATGAGCGTCTTGTTGGCGCCGGGCAGATCGGTCTTGGCCGCCGCCAACCAGGTCTTGAACTGCGCATCGGAGACGACGCGGATGGCGATCGGCATGAAGGCGTGGTCCTTGCCGCAGAGCTGCGAGCACTGGCCGTAGAAGATGCCTTCCTTTTCCGCCTTGAACCAGGTCTCGTTGGTACGCCCTGGAATGGCGTCGACCTTGATGCCGAAGGACGGCATGCCGAAGGAGTGGATCACGTCGGTCGCTGTGACAAGCACACGGGTCATGGTGTTGACCGGCACAACCAGTTCGTTGTCAACCGCAAGCAGGCGCGGATAGACCTTGCGATCCTCCTTGCCGGCCTTGGCGCGATCGCCGTCCTGGAGGATGGCCGAATTGAAGGAGAGCGTGCTGTCGGTCTGGTACTCGTAGTCCCAGTTCCACTGATTGCCTGTCGCCTTGACGGTGAGCTTGGCTTCTTCCGGCGGGGTGTACTGCGCGGTCAGCAGCTGGAACGAGGGAATGGCGAGGCAGAGCAGGATCACCACCGGGCCGACGGTCCAGATCACCTCGATCAGCGTGTTGTGGCTGGTCTTGGAGGGGACCGGGTTTGCACTCGCGCGGAATTTCACGATGCAGTAAGCGAGCAGAAGCAGCACCAGGATGGTGATCGGAACGATGAACCACATCGTGTAGTTTCCGAACCACTCGATCTGCCGCATCATGTCGGTCGCCGGCGCCTGGAAGGTGGTCTCCCACTCCACGGGCTGATCGGCATGGGCGGATGTGCCTGCAAGAATCGTGGCAGCGGCCCCAGCACTGGCTAGAAACTTGGCGTTTGCTAGGAAATTTCTCATCGCCCTCTTCGTCTCCCAGTTCCTCGCGGCGGTGCCAGCGAGAATAACGAACAATGCCGGGACGGGAATCCCGACAGTCTCAAGCTGGTTCAAACCATACTCTTTTTCCCTCCGCAAGAAAGGAGCGGAGGAAACTGTGCGGCATTTTTGCGCGCAAGCCGTGACGGGGGTTTGAAGGCGACCACCTCGGCCGCGAATCGTATATGTCCGACACATCGTCCAGCCCTTGGCCGCAAGGCGTGCCTGGCGTCGTAATTCAGGCGAAATTGGCAGGGAAAAGCGCGCTATTGGCTTTTTCGGGACAGCCAAGCCGCGGTCTCGTCCTTTACTTGGCTTTGGCGCGGCTTAAAGTGCCGTGATTCGCAATGGAGCCGTCATGAACTACTGGCTGTCGAGAACCGGGCTTTCGAGAACCCTGGCCAAGGTTGCCGTTCTCGTCGCCATCTCCTGTGCCGGCCTCTCCGTCACGGGCCACGCGAATGCAGCCCAGCCCAGCGGCACGGTCAAGTCGACGCATGGCGCATGGTCGATCATCTGCGATACGCCGGCCGGCGCCACCTCGGAACAATGCGTGATGATGCAGAACGTCGTCGCCGAGGATCGTCCAGAGATGGGGCTTTCGGTCGTCGTATTGCGCACCGCCGACAACAAGGCCGAGATCCTGCGCGTGCTGGCGCCGCTCGGTGTGCTGTTGCCGAACGGCCTCGGCCTCAACGTCGACGGCAAGGATATCGGCCGCGCGTATTTCGTACGCTGCTTCCAGGACGGTTGCTATGCCGAGGTCATTCTCGAAAAGCCGCTGCTCGATACGCTGAAGACCGGCACGTCGGCGACATTCATCGTCTTCCAGACCCCGGAAGAGGGTATCGGCATCCCTGTGGATCTCAAGGGCTTTGCCGAGGGTTTTGCCGCTCTTCCCTGATAGCAGGGCGCTTGCGAAAAATCCGAGCCTGGCGCAGAATTCCAATGGGATTTGGGGTTTTGTGGGGATTATCATGCGCGCGTTTTCGTTGCTTCTATCGTCTGGTCTGATGATGACCGGTGCGGTTTCGTTTGCCTGGGCCGACGATACCGAGATCATCACGGCGCCCGACCCGGCCGCGATCGTCGAGCTTGCGAAGGGCTATGGGTCGGCGAAGCTGGACAAGGACGACGGCGGCGACCCGATGGTCTCCGGCCGGCTTCAGGGCATGAAATATGTGATCTACTTCTATGGCTGCGAGAACCATGAGAAGTGCAAATCGATGCAGTTTTCATCGGGATACACCGATCCCTTCACCGCCGAGCAGGCCAATGAATGGAACAAGAAGTATCGCTGGGTGAAGGCGTTCTCCGGGGATGGATCCAACTTCAAGATGGACGTCAGCTTCGCCGGCGGCATCACCAAGGCAAATCTCGACGCGCAGTTCTCCAACTGGGATTCGATGACGAGCAACATCAAGGAATTCATCGACCAGAAGTGACCGTCGCCAGCCGGTCCGACGTCGTATTTGTCTGCCAGGATCGGATGCGACGATTGTCTCCCGGGGAGTTCGCGCCTACATCGTGGTGAGAAATCACTTCTCCCACGCACGGACGCGCCATGAACAGCCTGATCGGCCAATTCGACATTTCAGACGACCGCATCAAGCGGATCGTCGCCGACACCATCAAGGGCGCCGACGACGGCGAACTGTTCCTCGAATACAGCGAAAGCGAAGCGCTGATGTTCGACAACGGCCGGCTCAAGACCGCCAACTTCAACACCGACCAGGGCTTTGGCCTGCGCGCGGTCGCGGGTGAAGCCAGCGGCTACGCCCATTCGAGCGACCTGTCGGAGGCCTCGCTGCTGCGCGCGGCGCAAGCTGTCTCGACCGTCAAGGGCGGCTATTCCGGCACGCTTGCCGCCGCGCCCGCCCGCACCAACCGCCATCTTTATGGTGACGAGAACCCGATCCCCTCGCCTTCGTTCGAGGCCAAGGCGAAGCTGCTGCAGGAGATCGACGCCTGGCTGCGCGCCGAGGATCCACGGGTGCGGCAGGTGACAGCCTCGATCGCCGCATCCTGGCAGCATGTCGAGATCGTGCGTGCCGATGGCCAGGTGGTGCGCGATATCAGGCCGATGGTCCGCGTCAACGTCTCGGTCGTCGTCGGCGACGGCGACCGTCAGGAGAGCGGCTCCTATGGCATGGGCGGACGCAAGGCGTTCGGCGACTTCCTGATCGAGGACAGCTGGAAGCACGCCGCGAGCGAGGCGCTTCGGCAAGCGCTGGTCAACCTGGAGGCTGTTCCCGCCCCGGCCGGTACTTTCGACATCGTGCTGTCCAGCGGCTGGCCGGGGGTGATGCTGCACGAAGCCGTCGGCCACGGCCTCGAAGGCGATTTCAACCGCAAGAAGACGTCGGCCTTCGCCGGCCTGATGGGGCAACAGGTAGCCGCCAAGGGCGTGACCGTCGTCGACGACGGCACCATCCCCGAGCGGCGCGGCTCACTCACCGTCGACGACGAGGGCACGCCTTCGGCCCGCAACGTGCTTATCGAGGACGGCAAACTGGTCGGCTACATGCAGGACCGGCAGAACGCACGGCTGATGGGCATGAAGGCGACCGGCAACGGCCGGCGCGAAGGCTATGCGCACCAGCCGATGCCGCGCATGACCAACACCTACATGACCTCTGGCGACATGGAGCCGGACGAGATCATCGCTTCGGTCAAGAACGGCATCTACGCCGTCTCTTTCGGCGGCGGCCAGGTCGACATCACGTCGGGCAAATTCGTGTTCGGCTGCACCGAGGCGTACATGATCGAGAACGGCAAGGTGACGCAGCCGATCAAGGGCGCCATGCTGATCGGCAACGGACCGGACGCCATGCATCGCGTCTCGATGGTCGGCAACGACATGAAACTCGACAATGGCATCGGCATGTGCGGCAAGGCCGGCCAGGGCGTGCCCGTCGGCGTCGGCCAGCCGCATCTCAGGATGAACCAGATGACGGTCGGCGGCACCCGGGTGTGAGCGTCATGGTTTGCGAGTGACGGCTCCCGCCACGATGTCCGAGACCGGGATCGTCATTCAGCCGGCAGCCGGAAATGCGGCGGAAGCGGGCTTCGCCGCTTTCGCTGGCCTTACAGGCCCGGCCAAATCCACGTTTGCAGGCTGAATGCTGCCGGCACCTTGAAGTGGACACAATCCGCTTGAAGAATTTGTTAACTGCTTGGGCCTTTTCCGCGCGAGCAGGGTCGGTGTTCTCGTTGCGGTGATGGTCTGGCAATGCGGCGTTCGCCTGGTGTGCTGACTTCGTCTTTTCTGGTTGGCTTTGTTTCGTTGATTGGTGCGACATCGCTGCAAGCTGGCCCGGCGGCAGCACAGTCGACGGTGTTCAAGTCGCGATCGACGCAATCTTCGGCAGCCGGGCTGCGCTCCGCTGCCGTGGGTGGAAGCACCAGCGTCCCCTACGGTTGGATCGATTTCTGCCACCGCCGGCCGAAAGAGTGCAAGGTGCCTGCCATGCCGGCCGCGACGGTCAAGCTGACCGCGCGGAACCTGGGCATCCTCAAGCGGATAAACCTCAAGGCAAACAATTACATCAAGCCCGTCAGCAACTTCGAGCACTGGGGCACGACGATGGACCACTGGGACTATCCGGTGGACGGCAAGGGCGACTGCAAGGTCTACGCCCTCTACAAGCGCAAGCTGCTCATGGAGGCAGGATTTCCGCGGCAGGCGCTTTTGATGACTGTCGTGCGCGACCTCGACAATGAAGGACACACGATCCTGACGGTGAAAACCGACAAAGGCGATCTCGTCCTCGACAATCTGGTCAACGACATCAGGCCCTGGAACGCGACGGGCTATTATTTCTTGAAACGCCAGTCGCAGCAGAACCCTAGTATCTGGGTGTCGGTCAACCAGCGAGGCGGCAGGCCGAACACCCCTTCGAACGTTGCCAATCTCATAGACTGAGCTCGTCAGGAGCGTAACGGTCCCGGTAGACCCGATTCATATCCGAGAAATTGCCGCCAGCCCCCCGCCGGAGAGGCTGGCAAGCGAACCCTCGCCGCGAAACGGCCGGTCAGGTGGCCTTGCCGCCGTTCTTCTTGCAGTCGGCGCGGAACTTCTCGCGTGCCTTGCCGTGTAGTTTCTGGGCATCCGCAAGCGCGGAACATTGCTTCGAAATCGCGGTTTTCTCAGGCGTCATCGCGGTCGTCTTGGCCTTCTTCACGGGGACGGCCGTGGTGGCGGCGGGCGCCGTCGTGGTCGTGGTAGCAGCGGTGGTCGCCGCCGCGGCTGCTCCCGTCGCGATGAAGCCGGCCAAAGCGATAGACGTCAGAACGCTTGCAATCCTCATTATGGTCACTCCCTTGAGCGCCCTGCCCGGCATCGACTGGTAACAGCGGGCCAAGGGACCGCGCAATCAGGACCGCAACCAGCCACGCAGTTGTGATATGAGCGTGTACGCGCGGCAGGGCCGCGGTCCGACATACCTTACTTCCTGCAGGCAGGCTCATTGGGATGTCCGCAAGGCGGCTTGTTGCCTGCTTGCCGCTGCGGCCTTTGCTGTGTCTGCGGCTGCCGCCGCATCTGTTCGGCGTGGAACTGCGGCTTCGGCGGTCTCGAAGACATCTCGGCCTGCTGCTTCAACTGGCGATGCGGATTGCCGCCCGACACCGTGGCGCCCGCTGATCCGCCATCGGCCGGCAGCTTGTGCAGCTTGGGACCCTTGCCCTGCCCGTTGACCGCCCCATTCCCGGCGTCCGGGCCACCGGCGGCTTGACCGTGAAGCTTTTTGACTTTGCCGTTGGCCGCGATCTGCCCATTCGGCGCGGCGGGACCGGTCTTCAGTTTTGCCCGAGCGTTTTGCTCACTGCCGGCAGACCCGGCGGTGCCGCCCGGAAGCTTATGGAACTTGCCGGCCTTGCCTTGTTCATTGGCCAGCGGAGCGCTGCCATTGGCATCCGGTGCGGCATTGCCAGTTGCCTGGCTCTGCTTGCGCAGCCGCTTGCCGGATTTGTCGGCACCCAGATTCTGGCTGTTGAGGACGGGCTTGCCGTTGACAAGCGGCAGGCTCTTGCCATCGGCGCCCGGCAGGGCGTGGCCTGCCAACCTGTCGGCCGGCATTGTCTTCGGCAGCGGCCCGCCCACATTCTGCGTTCCTGTGTGGACGAGCTTCGATGGCAAGCCGCCTGGATTGACCTTGGCGAGCGCGGCTTCCTTTTTCTGCAGGAAAGCCGGCAGCGCGACCTTCGTCGCGAGTGCGGCCGCGCCCAGCCCTACCGCGCCGGCGGTCAGCTTCTGGCCGGTGGTGAGGCCGCCCTGGTTCTCGTTGATCGTCTTCTCGTTGATCGTCGTGTTGTTGACGATGGTGGTGTTGTGAATGTTGTTGAAGATGACGTCATTCGGCGGCGGGAAAATGTCATGGGGCGGGTTGACCCAAGCCGGCACGGGCACGAAGACCGGCGTCGGCAGCACGAAGATACCAACCGGCGGCGGGGGCGGCGCCAGCACGACGAATTCCGGGGGCGGTGGCGGCAGAAAGATCACCGGAGGCGGCGGCGGCGGCGCGAAATCGAATTCCGGATCGTCGAAATAGAGCACGGGCCGGTCGACATAGACGATCTCTTCTGGCGGCGGCGGCGGCACGTCATAGGCATAGACCGCAAAACCCTGCGGCGGCTCCAGGTCGGCATCGAAATGTTCGAGCCTGCGGCGGGCATCCCAGGCATGCGGGCCGTGCGGATAGCGCCCGAGATAGGACCAGTAGGCTTCCGGCGTGTCCCTGAGCCAGGTCTGGCGCCAGGTGATCGCCTCGCGCCGCGCCGCCAGGATCGCGCGCACGCGCCTGGCCATCGGATCATGCGGATAGGCGACGAGAAAATCCTCGTAACCGCGCATCGTGTCCCGGTCGAGCGCCGCCACATAGGCATCATGCGCGTCGAAGTCGCGGATTTCCCTGGTCCGGCTGGCCCTTGCCTCGGCCGCCGAGACCTGCGGCGGCGGCGCTTCCGGACCACGGTCGAAGAAAACGAACGGATCGTTGATCTTGGAGACGTCCCAGGGCAATTCGGCGCCCTGCGTCACCTCATTGACCCGCAGCCGTGTCCGGTCGAACACATCACCCAGTTGCAGACCGCCGTCGCGGATCATCTCGGCGAGCGCCTGCGCATAGGCGCCGTAGGGGCCTTTCCCTTCCGGTGCGACCGTGCCGGGGGCGGCGTTGAAGGCGATCAGCATGTTCGGATCGGGGTCGACCAGCGAGAGGCCGCCGGCCAGCGGCTGGTTCGACTTCGCGAAGGAATTCGGACGCGCCGCGTCGAGCACGACAATGTTGACCTTGTTCGGCAGTGCCGAGAGCGGCTTGGTCAGATCCGATACCCGCACCGCTGCCATCGGCACGTCGGTTGTACTGGCGATCTGGGCGTCGACCGGCACGAAGTAATTCTCGCCCTCGAACTGCAGCCCGTAGCCGGCGAGATAGACGAAGACGACCGCATCCGGGCCGGCCGCCGTGGCCTTGGCGAGGAAATCGCGGTAGGCGCCGCGCAGGGATTCCTGGTCGACATCGCGTGCGCCGACCACGTCGAAGCCTGCCGCCTGCAGTGTCTGGGCGATCAGGCCGGCATCATTGGCCGCCGTGGTCAACGTCCCCGACGGGTAGGCGGCATTGCCTATGACGAAGGCGAGGCGTTTTTCGCCCTGCGCCAGCGCGCCGACCGTCGAGCCGAGGGCGAAGAGCGAGAGAGCCAGGAAAAAGCCCAGGAATTTCGAGACGATCCGCATCGCGATCAGCCCTCAACTGAAACGTCCCCCGCAGGACGGTCCAACTACGCTGGCGCAACAAGGCGGCTTTGCGGCATCATTCCGGCTCCTTTCGGACAGGACGGGCCGGATTGGCCGGTCTCAACCGATTGTGATCGGATGTCAGCGCCTGCGCCTGGGCTTTTCCAGCAGGGCGACCGCCTCGACATGCGGCGACCATAGGAACTGGTCGATCGGCGTCACGCTGTTCAGCGTGTAGCCGCCATCGATGAGGATACGCAGGTCGCGGGCCATCGTCACCGGATTGCACGACACCGCGGCAACCAATGGAACGTCCGAACGGGCGATCTGCTTCGACTGGTCTTCGGCGCCGGCCCGCGGCGGATCAAAGACAAGACCGTCGAAAGCGGTCAACTCCTTGAATGTCAGCGGCCGGCGAAACAGATCTCGCCGTTCGCCCGTCACGCGCTTGATGCCGGTCGCGAAGCGTGATCCCCGGTCGAGCGCCGACAGCGCAGCCGCGTCGCCTTCCACCGCATGGACTTCCGACTTCGCGGCCAGACGCAGGGCAAAGCTGCCGCAACCGGCGAAAAGATCGGCCACCCTCCTGGCACGCTTCAGATGTCCACCGACGATCTCGGCCATGATCCGTTCAGCAGCCTCGGTCGCCTGCAGGAAGGCGCCCGGCGGCACGGCGACCGCGACGCCGCCAAACATGACCACCGGCTTCTTCGGCTCGATGACGATGTCGTCATCGATGGACAGTCTGGCAAAACCTTGCGCAATGACAAAATTGGAAGCGATACGGCGCTGGTGTTCGCCGAGCTTGCCGCAGTCATGCGCCGCGACATCGAGGCCCGAAGCCGTCACGGTGACCGCCATCTTGAACGATTTGGTGGTGGCACATATCAATTCGGCCAACGCCTTGAGGGGCCCGAGCGCGGCGACGATCTCGGGCAGCGAGATCGGGCATTCGGATATCGGGATGATTTCCGGTGACAGATGGCGATTGAAGCCGAGCAGCATGCCCGCATCGGTGCGCCGGGCGGCAAGCACGACACGGCGACGCGTGTGCGGCTCACAGGCAACCAGCGCGTCAACCTCGCAATCGATGCCCTTGCCCTTCAGCGCATGCACCACCTTCTCACGCTTCCACTGGCGATAGGCCCCGGCTTCGAAATGCTGGAGGGCGCAGCCGCCGCATTCGGTGAAATGGCGGCATGCCGGTTCGATGCGCAGCGGCGAAGGCTCCAGCACCGCGATCAGCGTGGCGCGATCCTTCTCGCGCGCCGCGGTGACGGCCTCGCCAGGCAGCGTGAAGGGGATGAACAGATCGCCGCTTTCGGTCTCGGCGATGCCGTCGCCCTGGGCGCCCAATTTCCTGATGGTGAAGCGTGCGCTCATCTGTCCTTGATCCCACCGAGCAGGAATTCACGATTGCCGTCGCCACCTTCGATCGGCGAGGGACGCAGTCCGAGCGAGCGCCAGCCGGGTTGCGCATCCAGCCAGTCCCGCAGCAGGCCGGCGACCCGGTCGGCATCATCGGGATCCCTCAGCAGGCCGCCCTTGCCGATCGCCTCCCTGCCCGCCTCGAACTGCGGCTTGACCAGGAGCAGGGCAATGGCACCAGCCTTGGCGATGGCCAAAGCCGGCGGCAATGCCAACCGCAGCGAAATGAAGCTGACGTCGGACACGATGAAATCCGGAATACGGCCCGCGAGATCCGCCGCCGCGAGATCGCGGGCGTTCAGCCCCTCGATGACCGTGACGCGCGGATCGGTGCCGATATCGGGGTGCATCTGGCCGTGGCCGACATCGATGGCCGTGACATGGGAGGCGCCGCGTTCGAGCAGCACCTGGGTGAAGCCACCGGTCGAGGCGCCGATGTCAAGCGCCTCGCAGCCGGCCGGATCGAGGCTGAAATGGTCGAGCCCGGCGATCAGCTTGAGCGCGGCGCGCGAGACGTAGGCCTGCGCCGGATCGTCGATGGCGACAACGCAGCCGTGCCGAACGGCCTGGCCGGGCTTTCTGGCAACGGCGCCGTCAACCGTCACCGTGCCGCGCTCGACCGCGTCGCGGGCGCGCGAACGGCTGGCAAACAGACCGCGCTGGACAAGCAGGTCGTCAAGCCGCTGGCGTGTGCTGGCTGGCAAAGGGGAATTCATCGGCCTTCTCTGGCGAAAGCCGGGCGCGAAGGCAAGGAGATTGGGAGAAACAAGGGGTAGGTCGCGCGAGAGCGGCAGATCCATCGAGGCGCGCCACGGCTTGCGCCGATCGCACCGGGTCCGGCAAAATGCCAGTCCAGCAGCGGAGCCCTCCGTGCCGGAACCTGAAGAGAGAATGAATGCTGACGGGAATCTGCCACTGCGGTTCTGCCCATTGGACGCTGGAAGGCGACCCGGGACCGATCACGGCTTGCAACTGCACGCTTTGCCGCCGCTATGGCACGCTCTGGGCTTATGATTATGTCGATGAGCGCATTCACGTTTCGGGACCGGTGGCAAGCTATACGCGCGCTGGAAAGGACGATCCGTCGCTCGAAATCCTGTTCTGCCCGACCTGCGCATGCGTACTCGCCTGGCGAGGCTTGCGCGCCGGTAACTCCGGCCGAAGACGCATCGCCGTCAATGTGCGGCTGGCGCCGCCCGAGGCCGTCGCCGACTTGCCGATCGACCATTTCGATGGCCTCGACACATATGGCGACCTGCCGCGCGATGGTCGCTGCGTGCGCGACATGTGGTTCTAGAAGATGGTGCGTGAACCCTGGCGTTCGACGGCCGGGGACAGACCATCGTCCGTGTTCCCTGAAGCCTGTTCGCGCGGACGCTCGGCCGTAACTGCGGGCCGAGGGGCGGCGTCCGGCACGACCACCAGCTGCGGTACCTGCCTGTAAGAAAAGCCGCCCCTGATATCGCCCATCTTGCCGGCGACGATGCCGACCGCCGCCTTTTCAAGGTTCCGGTCGTAGGGCGTTTCGGCAGAGGCCGATGCGGCCGTCACGGCCAAAACTGCCACGCCGCACAGAAGCGTCTTCATTCTCGTTGTCTCCCTGCCTGCCCGTGATTTAGCAGGGCGCCGTTGAGAAACGGCCAAGGGACACGGTAAGCGAAACGCCAAACGACAGCGTTAACAAGGCGTTACGAAATCAAGCCGGCAAAATGATTCAGGCATTTGAGATTTTGATTCAGGCGCGCTGGGCGTGGCTGTCGCGCCCCAGCGCGGCAAAGACGGTGCGCACGATGCCGGCCGAATCCAGCCCGGCATCGGCATACATCTTTTCTGGTTTGGCGTGGTCGGTGAACGTATCCGGCAGCACCAGCGGACGCACCTTCAGGCCGCTTTCCAGCAGCCCTTCATGGGCAAGGAACTGCAGCGCGTGGCTGGCGAAGCCGCCGATGGCGCCCTCCTCGACCGTCACCAGAACCTCATGCGAGCGGGCCAGCCGCCGGACCATATCCTCATCGAGCGGCTTGGCGAAACGGGCGTCCGCCACGGTGGTGGAAAGCCCGGCGGCGCCGAGCTCCTCCGCCGCGATCAGGCAGTCCTGCAGGCGCGTGCCAAAGGACAGCAGGGCGACCTTGGTGCCCTCCCTGACGATGCGGCCCTTGCCGATCTCCAGCATGACACCGCGCTCCGGCATGTCGACACCGACGCCATTGCCGCGCGGGTAGCGGAAGGCGATCGGGCCGTCATCATAGCCGGCAGCGGTGCGCACCATGTGGCGCAGTTCCGCCTCGTCGGCCGCCGCCATGACGACGAAGCCCGGCAGGCTCGCCAGGAAGGTGGTGTCGAAGGCGCCGCAATGAGTGGCGCCGTCGGCGCCGACGAAGCCGGCGCGATCGATGGGGAAACGCACGGGCAGTTTCTGGATCGCCACATCGTGGACGACCTGGTCGTAGGCGCGCTGCAGGAAGGTCGAATAGATCGCGGCGAAGGGCTTGTAGCCTTCCGTCGCCAGGCCAGCGGCGAACGTGACCGCATGCTGTTCGGCGATGCCGACATCGAAGGTTCGTGACGGGAATATTTCGCCGAACAGATCGAGGCCGGTGCCGGTCGGCATGGCGGCGGTGACAGCGACGATGCGGTCGTCCTCGCGGGCCTCCTGGATCAGGCTTTCGGCGAACACCCTGGTGTAGGCGGGCGCATTGGCAGGCGCCTTGGCCTGCGCGCCGGTGATGACGTCGAATTTGTTGACGCCGTGATATTTGTCGGCGGCGGCTTCCGCCGGCGCATAGCCCTTGCCCTTCTGGGTGACGACATGGATCAGCACCGGGCCCTTGCCATTGTCGCGGACATTTTTCAGCACCGGGATCAGGTGCTCCAGATTGTGCCCGTCGATCGGACCGATGTGATAGAAGCCGAGCTCCTCGAACAACGTGCCGCCGGTGACGTAGCCGCGTGCATGCTCAACCGCCCTGGTAATGGCGCGATCGGCCCGCTTTCCCAGATAGGAGGTCAGTTTCTTGCCGAAATCGCGCAGGCCGACATAGGCCTTGCCGGAGGCGAGCCGCGCCAGATAGGCGCTCATGGCGCCGGTCGGCGGAGCGATCGACATGTCGTTGTCGTTGAGGATGACGATGAGCCGCGCATCGAGCGCGCCGGCATTGTTCATCGCTTCATAGGCCATGCCGGCCGACATGGCGCCGTCACCGATGACGGCGATGACATTGTTGCGGCCGGCGGAGAGGTCGCGAGCAGCGGCCATGCCGAGACCCGCCGAGATCGATGTCGAGGAGTGGGCGGCACCGAAGGGGTCGTATTCGCTCTCGGCACGGCGGGTGAAGCCGGAAAGGCCGCCTTCCTGGCGCAGCGTGCGGATACGGTCGCGGCGGCCGGTCAGGATCTTGTGGGGGTAGGCCTGGTGGCCGACATCCCAGATCAGGCGATCGTCAGGCGTGTTGAAGACATAGTGCAGCGCCACCGTCAGTTCGACCACGCCGAGGCCGGCACCGAGATGGCCGCCGGTACGGGAGACCGCGTCGATCAGTTCGGCGCGAAGTTCGGATGCCAGTTGCGGCAATTCGCTCTCGGCCAGCGAGCGCAGGTCGGCCGGGATGCGGACCTTGTCGAGAAGCGGCGTATGCGGCGTTGCGTTCACGGGCACCCAGGCTTTCTGTTCATCGGCGGGATAGGCCGCCGGCCGGCGAAAGTAAATGCGTGTCGGTGACGCGGCCCCGATCTCAAAATGACAATGCGTCGAAACAGCTTATGTCCGCGCTTTCAAGTCCTTGCTTTCATGCATATCGTGGCCCCGAAACCGGGCCGCTTTTGGGCGATATTCCCTTGTTTTTATGCATGTCGTGATCCCAGAACCGTGCCACTTTTGGGCAACATGCATCAGTTTTCCGGCAGCGGGATGAACTCTTCCACATCTCCAGGAACGATATCGAAGCGGCCGGTCTTCCATTCCTGCTTGGCCTGCTCGATGCGCTCCTTCGATGACGAAACGAAATTCCACCAGATGTAGCGTTTGGAACCGAGCGAAGCGCCGCCGAACAACATGAAGTGCGCACCGCGTTCGGACGAAACGACGATCTCCTCGCCCGGCTTGAACACCAGGAGCCGCTCGGCCGGGAAACGGTCGCCGGCGATCGAAACCTCGCCCTCCAGCGTATAGATGGCACGCTCCTCGGCATCTGCCGGGATTTTCACGCTGGCGCCGGCCGCGAGCCGCAGGTCGGCGTAGAGCGTGTCGGAGGCAGCCGAGACCGGCGAGCGCAGCCCTGAAAATTCGCCGATGACGACGCGGCCGCCAATGCCTTCAGCATCGATTTCCGGCAGGCGGATCGCAGCGGTGTTCTCGAATATCGGAGCAATCTCTTCCTTGCCGTCCGGCAAGGCCAGCCAGGTCTGCAGACCGGAGATCGACATCGGCGCGCCGCGCAATTCCTGCGGCGTGCGCTCCGAATGGACGATGCCGCGGCCTGCCGTCATCAGGTTCACGTCGCCCGGCGCGATCACCATTTCGGTGCCGAGCGAGTCCCTGTGTCTGATCTTGCCGTCGAACAGATAGGTGACGGTCGAAAGCCCGATATGCGGATGCGGACGTACATCGAGCGCGGTGCCGGCACGCAAGATGGCCGGGCCCATGCGGTCGAAAAAGATGAACGGCCCGACCAGCCGGCGTTTCGCCGTCGGCAGCGCGCGACGCACCTCGAAGCCGCCAATGTCCTTGGCGTTCGGAATGACCATCAACTCGATCTGGTCGCAGGCGAAAGCGTCGCCGGGCTCGGGATCGTTTCCGGGAAAGAAGCTCATGGGCCAGCCCTCAGGCGAAACGCAGCGCCGACCTGGCTTTCGCCTTGGCCGCCTCTTCCTCGCGGTTGCGCGGTTCCTGGTTGGTTTCGAGCGTGTCGATCAGCTCGCGCGCGATGGCAGCGATCGCCTCGACCGCATGGTGGAAAGCATGCTCGTTGCGCTTGGAAGGCTTGGTTGAACCGCTCAGCTTGCGGACGAACTGAAGTGCCGCGTCATGCACCTCGTCATTGGTCGCCGGCGGCTCGAAATTGGCCAGGGTCTTGATGTTGCGGCACATGGCTTGAACTCCTTACCTGTTTGCTCTGCCCACCAAACTACTCAGCGTCGAGCGGCTCCGTTCCCACCGGCTTGCCGTCGCGCGACAGCCTGATCTTCTCGACCTTGTCCTCGGCGGCCTTCAGCAGCCGGTCGCAATGCGCCTTCAGCGCCTCGCCGCGCTCATAGATCCTTATCGACTGGTCGAGCGGCACATCGCCGCGCTCCAGATCATCGACGATCTTCTCCAGCGCGTCGAGTGCCTGTTCGAAGCTCATCGCCTTGACGTCTTCGTTGGTTTCACCAGCCATCATTCATCCTTTCATCAGTCGCCCGACATGGGCGGCGACCGAAAATGCCAATCCCTGCAGATCGTAGCCGCCCTCGAGCAGGCTGACGAGCCGGTTGCCGCTATGACGCGCCGCGCGCTGCATCAACTGGCCGGTCGCCCAGTCGAAATCATCCTCGGTCAGATTGATCTCGGCCAGCGGATCGCGGTGATGCGCGTCGAAGCCGGCCGAAATGATGATCAGATCGGGGGCAAAGTTGTCGATCGACGGCAGCACGCGCGACAGGAACGCATCGCGGAAAACCTCGCTGCCGGTCTGCGGCGCAAGCGGCGCATTGACGATGTTGCCTGCGCCGGTCTCTGTCTTCGCGCCGGTGCCGGGATAGAGCGGCATCTGGTGCGTCGAGCAATAGAGCACCGAGGGATCGTCCCAGAAGATATCCTGCGTCCCATTGCCGTGATGCACGTCCCAGTCGACGACGGCGACGCGCTCGGCGCCGTGCTTCTTCTGCGCGTAGCGGGCGGCGATCGCCGCCGTGTTGAAGAAGCAGAAGCCCATTGCTGTGGTCTTTTCGGCATGGTGACCGGGCGGCCGCGCGGCGACGAAGACATTGTCGGCGCGGCCGGCAAAAACATCGTCGACGGCAGCATTGGCGGCCCCGATCGCCGTGATCACCGCCTGCCAGCTCTTCGGGCTGGCCGTGGTATCGGCATCGATGCGGGCAATGCCCTCTTCGGGAATGGCCGCGCGAACACGGGCAACAAAATCTTGCGGGTGCGCGTAAAGGATGGTGGCTTCGTCACCTTCCGGCGCCTTGACCCGATCAAGCGCTGAAAAAGCTTCGTCGTCGAGCACGCGCTCGATGGCGCGCAGGCGATCCGGCCGCTCGGGATGACCGGGCGGGGTGAGGTGATCGAGGAAGATCGGGTGCGTGTAGAGACGGGTGGCCATATTCCCTATCTAGTGCCGCGACGGCGCAAAGGCCATGCGCGACGCCTTGATCGCTGGGGAAAATCACGCCTGCGTCCATTCGCGTCGCAACGGGCATTGGCGTTCCCGGCGCTTCGGCGTAAGGTCGCCGCCACTGCCTGGTGCCCGCCGGTCTGTTTGTTCTAGCCGCATCCTGCGGCGCCAAGTGTACCACTTGGCGCGGCAAGTGTTCTGTCGGGAGAATCGGGAACACGGTTTGATTCCGTGGCGTGCCCAACGCTGTAAGGGGGACCGCGCCGGTAAATGCCACTGTCGATGACGGGAAGGCACCGGAGGCGGATTGATCCCGAGCCAGAAGACCGGCCTGGCAGGCATCGATATCCGCATGGTCAGGCGGATATCACGGATTGCAATCGCAAGGGGACACGCGATGCCGGAAGCCATGACCGCTCCCACGGGCGACGGATTTGACCAGAAGGCGCGCGACGCCGTCTATCGCGCCATGTTTACGCGGCGCGATGTGCGAAGCCATTTCACATCGGAGGCGATCGACGACGAGGTACTGGCGCGGCTGCTGCTTGCCGCCCATCACGCGCCCTCGGTCGGCTTCATGCAGCCATGGAATTTCATCGTCATTCGCGATGTCGCACGCCGTGAAAAGGTACGCGACCTGTTCCTGGCGGCGCGAGAGCAGGAACTTCCTGAAATGGAGGCGGAGCGTCAGGCGCTCTATCGCAAGCTCAAGCTGGAAGGCATCAGCGAAAGCGCGCTCAACATCTGCATCACCTGCGACCGCGAGCGCTCGAAAGGCTCGCCGCTGGGCCGCTGGCACAATCCGGAAATGGATCTCTACAGCACGGTCTGCGCGGTGCAGAATTTCTGGCTGGCGGCGCGCGCCGAAGGCGTCGGTGTCGGCTGGGTCAGCATCATCGAGGCCCACGCCCTGAAAGCCCTGCTGTCCATCCCCGGGCATGTGACGCCGGTCGCCTATCTCTGCGTCGGCCGGGTTTCGCAGTTCGCGCCTAGGCCGGATCTCGAGACGCATGGATGGGGACAGCGGCTGCCGCTGCCCGAGCTGATCATGAGCGAAACGTATCGCGGGCAAGGCGAAGCGCCGCTGAAATCAACCGTCGCACGCCTCAAGTCCGTTGAGGCCGAGCCGCACGGTCAGCGTGTCGCGCCGGCCGTGCCCCAGCGCGAGCCGCCGAAGGAGGCCAGCGCCTTGTCCTTCAATTCCCTGAACTTGGAGGACGCTTCGGCCAGCCGCTGATCCCACTGCGGATCCGGCACCTGGCCCTCGATGGTCTTGAAATAGACCTGCATCAGGCAAGCGATGGCGAAGGGCTCGATAAAGGCCGCCTTGAAGGCCCAGGCAAAGACGATCGCCAGCACAAAGGCCCAGCCGGCAAGCTGCCCGGGCATCATGAACAGAATGGCGCCGGCAGGCGCCAGCATCAGCAGGAAGATCACAAACGACACCACCCACATGATGACCGCCAGCCAGACGGCGTTCTTGACCATGGTCTTGCCGTTCTGGGCGTAGAGCACGACGCCCTGGCGCGCGGTTTCGAAGGGCGAGGACGAGTTGATGCGGATGTTATAGCCGAGGATGATCTCGTCGACATAGGTCAGCGACAGGCGGATTACCGTGTTGATGAAGGAGACGAGGCCGCTCAGCCCCGGAATGGGCAGGAAGGCGGCGATGCCGCCAAGCAGGCCGGTGATGGCGCGGATGGCGCCCTTGACCAGCTGGTCGACGACGAAAAGGATATTGGCCTCGGCGAAGCGCTCGGTCACGACCTCTTTTGCATAGGCGATCTGGTTCTGGCCGTCGGGAACGTCATGACCGTCGATGAGATGGACCATGACGGCGATGTGGCCTGCCTTGACGACATAGAGGATGTATTCGCGCAGCCAGTAGACGGCGATCGAAACGACGCCGAAGCCGACCACCCCGCCCCACAGGGCAAAGGACAGCGGGCCGTCCGGATCAGTGGAGATATGGCCAACGCCATAACCGACGGAAGCGCCCGTGCCGGTGGCCATGATGTAGGCCAGCGTGATGCCGAAATAGACGATCATGCGAAAGACAATGAAAGGCCAGGTCCGCATCATGATGGACACCGACCTGCCGATATCGAAATCCCACATGCTCCGAATCTCCCCCTCAGAGATGGCTGGGGAGGATGCGCTCAAACCCGCCGATGTCAATTGCGGACCGTCCCGAGACCCTCATCGCGGTTCGGCTCAGACGCGCTTGGCGGCTTTCTGAGCAGGCCTTCGAGCAATTGCTTGAAGGCGACAACCACCTTCCTCGACGTTGCTTCGGGATCGCTCGAATTGGCGATTCGCTGCGAGGCCTGGCTGCTCGCACCATTGATCAGCCGAGCGGCGGTCTCTGGATCGAGGCTCGGCACGACCACTCCTTCCCGTTGCAGCGCGGTCAGATGATCGGTCATTGAACCGACGCATGCATTGGCATTCGACCATTGCGCCGGATCGCCCAACACGGCCGGGCCATCCCGGAACATGATGCGCTGGATTTCCGGTTCCAAGGCCATTTCGATGTAGGTCGTGCATTCGTCGACGAAATGCTGCCAGCGGGTCGGCGCCCGAGACGCGACCTCGTTCACCCGGGCGGCCATTTCCGCGTCGATCTCGGCGATGACCGCCTCCAGAAGTCCTTTCTTGTCGCCGAAGTGATGATAGAGCGCGCCGCGCGTCAGTCCCGCCGAAGCGGTGAAATCGTCCATCGACGCTTCGGCATAACCGATCGTGCCGAAAGCCTGACGCGCCGCCGCGATCAGCTTGGCGCGCGTCTCCGCAATCATCTCCTTGCGCGGTCGGTGCATGGCTCTGGCCTCATCTACATACGTTGCGTATGCCAATTGACATACGCGACGTATGATTTATCTAACACTTATACGTCTCGTATGTAATTGTCAGTTCACCGTTTGTCGAGGAACCAGATCATGCAGAACCCCTATGCCGAAATCTTCCGTGCCCCTGGGGCCAAGGGCTTTGCGGCCGCTGGCTTCATGGCGCGGCTGCCGATTGCCATGGCTCCGATCGGCATCGTGGCGATGTTGTCGCAGACGCGGGGCGAATACTGGCTGGCCGGCGCGGTTTCCGCGACGTTCGCGCTGGGTAACGCCTTCGTGGCGCCGCAGATATCGAGGCTGGTGGACCGCCTTGGCCAGACGCGCATCGTGGTCCCCACCACCATCATCACCGTGATCGCCTTCGCGGTTCTGATCGCGGCGGCCAATCAGGATTGGCCGGTCTGGACGCTGTTCGTCTCGGCGCTGGCGGCCGCGGCCATGCCCAGCATGCCGGCAATGGTGCGCGCTCGCTGGACGGAGATTTTCAGGGGGCAGCCGCAGATGAACACCGCTTTCGCCTTCGAATCGGCGGCGGACGAACTGGTTTATATCGCCGGCGCCTCATTGTCGGTGGGGCTCAGCGCGGGCCTCTTTCCCGAAGCCGGCGTTCTGGTCAGCACCGTGCTCCTCGCTATCGGTTCGACGGCTTTCATCCTGCAGCGCTCGACCGAGCCGCAGGTGCGGCCGGTGGACCCTGTCACCAGCGGTTCGGCAATCCGGCTGCGTCCGGTGCAGATCATCACTCTTGCGCTGATCTTCATCGGCGCGACCTTCGCCACGACGGAGGTGAGCACCGTGGCGATCACCAAGGAACTCGGCCAGCCGGGCGCCGCCAGTCTCGTCATCGGCGTCTATGCGCTGGGATCCTTCGTGCTCGGCATCATCGTCGGCGCCCTCAATCTGCAGGCGCCGCTGCAGCGCCAGTTGGCAATCGCGGTCGCCCTGGTCGCGCTGGGCACGCTTTTGCCGCTCACCGCCGGTTCGGTGCCGCTGCTGGCGCTGACCGTGTTCATCAGCGGCGTGGCGATCTCGCCAACTTTCATCACCGCCTTCGGCCTGATCGAGCGCCATGTGCCGGAAGCGATGCTGACCGAAGGCATCACCTGGGTGATGACCGGCATCGGCATCGGCATGGCGCTGGGTTCCTTCGCCGCCGGCGCGGTGGTGGACGCGTTCGGCGCCCAGAACGGGTTCTGGGTCTCGGTGGCATCGGGCCTTGTAGCACTGATCACGGTGTTGCTCGGCCAACGCAGCCTCGCCACCCAGAAATGCGACCTCGAAGGATGCGACGCGGCCGCCGTGCCTGCTGAGTGATTGCGGTCGGAATGGCTTGAGCCAGCGCGACCTCGTCATCCACGGGCGAAGCGGAGCGCAGACCCAAGGATGACGACGTCGCGGGCTTCCGGCCAACTACATAATCTCGGTCTTGGCGATGTGTATGCCGAACCCTTCCAAGCCGACATAATGGCGTTCGCGCGAGGCGATCAGATTGATCGAGGAGATGCCGAGATCTTTCAGGATCTGGGCCCCAAGGCCGATCTCGCGCCATTCGCTCTCGCGCCGGCGCGCCTCTTCATGGTCCTCGCGGTCGCCCGACTGCGGACGCTTGCGCTCCTGGTGGGCGACGCCGACCGAGCCTTCCCTGAGATAGACGATGACGCCGCGCTTGCGCTCGCCCATCGCCTTCATGATGGCGTCCAGCCGGTGGCTGGTGCCGAACACATCGGTTACCACATCCTCGGAATGCAGCCGGACCGGCACGTCCTCGCCGTCGCGGATATCGCCGAAGACGACGGCGACGTGGTGCATCGTGTCCCATGGCAGCGTGTAGGTGAAAACCTGCGCCTTGCCGCCCAGCGTGTCGATTTCGGAGCAGGCTACACGCTCGACCAGCGTTTCCTTGCGCTGCCGGTAGGCGATGAGATCGGCGACCGAAACCTGCTTCAGACCATGCTCTTCGGCGAAAGCCTGCACCTGCGGACCGCGCTTGACGGTGCCGTCGTCATTGACCAGTTCAGAAATGACGCCGATCGGCGGCAGTCCGGCGAGCTTGCAAAGATCGACCGCCGCCTCGGTATGGCCCGAGCGCATCAAGACGCCGCCTTCGCGCGCGATGAGCGGGAAGATGTGACCGGGGCGGACGAAGTCGGAGGCGCCGACATTGCCGTTGGCCAGATTGCGCACGGTCAGCGTGCGGTCGTCGGCCGAAATGCCCGTTGTCGTGCCGTGCTTGAAGTCGACGCTGACGGTGAAGGCGGTGGTGTGCGCGGAATCATTGTCGGCGACCATCGGCGCAAGGTTGAGGCGCTTGGCCTCCTCGCGCGGCATCGGCGTGCAGACGATGCCCGACGTGTTGCGGATGATGAAAGCCATCTTCTCCGGCGTGCAATGGACGGCGGCAACGATCAGGTCGCCCTCGTTCTCACGCCCGTCATCGTCCATGACGACGACGATCTCGCCGCGCTCAAAGGCGCGGATGGCTTCGACGATCTTCTTCTGGTCGTAAGGCATGGGAGTGCTCGCTTCGCTCGCAGGAATAGGGAGTAGGTCAGTAGGGAAAAGAAAGGCTGTCTCGGGCGGCCTACTGCCTATTCCCTACTGCCTATTCCCTTCCCCGTCTGTCCTCGATGCCGCAGATAATGATCTGCGATCGCGCAGGCGACCATGGCCTCGCCGATCGGCACGGCGCGGATGCCGACGCAGGGGTCGTGGCGGCCCTTGGTCATCACCTCGACATCGTGGCCGTCCTTGTCGATCGACTTTCGCGGCGTCAGGATCGACGAGGTCGGCTTGACGGCAAAGCGCGCGACGATCTCCTGGCCGGTCGAAATGCCGCCAAGGATGCCGCCGGCATTGTTGGACAGGAACACGGGTCTGCCGTCATTGCCCATGCGCATCTCGTCGGCGTTCTGTTCGCCGGTGATGCGGGCGGCCTCGAAACCATTGCCGATCTCGACGCCCTTGACCGCGTTGATGGACATCAGGCCGGAGGCGATATCCTGATCGAGCTTGGCATAGATCGGCGCGCCGAGACCCGGCGGTACGCCGTCGGCGACGATCTCTATGACCGCGCCGACCGAAGAGCCCGCCTTGCGGATGCCATCTAGATACTGCGTGAAGATTGGAACCGATGTGGGGTCGGGAGTGAAGAACGGGTTCTCGGCGTCGCCGATGAAGTTCCAGTTCCAATTGGCGCGATCGATCGATTTCTCGCCCATCGAGACCAGCGCGCCGCGTACCACCATGCCTGGGACGACCTTGCGGGCAAGCGCCCCGGCGGCCACGCGCGCCGCCGTCTCGCGCGCCGAGGAGCGACCGCCGCCGCGATAGTCGCGTATGCCGTATTTGACGTCATAGGTGTAATCGGCATGACCCGGCCGGAACTGGCGGGCGATTTCGCCATAATCCTTCGAACGCTGGTCGACATTCTCGATCAGCATCGAAACCGGCGTGCCGGTGGTGATCATGGTCACGCCGTCCTCGTCGAACACGAAGCCGGACAAGACCTTCACTTCGTCGGGTTCGCGCCGTTGGGTGACGAAGCGCGACTGGCCCGGCCGGCGCTTGTCGAGTTCGGCCTGGATTTCGTCGCGCGTGAAGCGGATGCCCGGCGGGCAGCCGTCGACAACGCAGCCCAGTGCCGCTCCGTGGCTTTCGCCCCATGTGGTGACGCGGAAAAGATGGCCGAACGTGTTGTGAGACATGCAAAAGCGCCCTGCCCGGCATTCGAGCCGGCTGAAGCCAGCCTTCTATTGGCGTTTTCCACAGTGGTCAAACTGTCATCCCCGACGTTTAAGTTTTGACACATTCGGCTGGTTTCTGCTTTCTTCCATTCGCCGTTGAGGATCCGCCGCCACCCAAGCCGGCGCAATGACCAAAGAGGACGATGATGCGTACCCTGATTGGCGCTGTTGCCGCCACCCTGCTGCTTACCACCGCCGCTCTTGCCGGCCAGACCGAGGGCCTGATCAAGAAGATCGACAAGGATGCCCTGACGCTGACGCTGGACGACGGCAAATCCTACAAGCTGAACGCCGAGACCGATCTCGACTCGCTGAAGCCGGGCATGGACATCGTTATCGCCTATGACGTGACCAATGGCGAAAACGTCATCACCGATATGCAGTTGCCGGACAGCGACACGAACTGACGCCCCGAATTGCACCAATGCCGAGAGCGCTCAGTCAAGCACTGAGCGCTCTCGGCATATTTGCCCGGGCTGAACGACCTAGAGCCACTCCAGGCTGTTGCCTTCGAGCTTGAGCACGCGGTCCTGCGGCACTTCCAGGTTCGCGGCCTGGTCCTGCGGCATGCCGAGCACGAAGCGGAACAGGGTGCGAATGACCCCGCCATGGGTGACGCAGACCGCTTTGCGTTTCAGGTGATCGAAGCTCGGCTTCACCCGTTCGAGCAGCATCTGGTAGCTCTCGGCGCCGTCGCCGGGTGGTTGAAAATTCCATTTGTCCAGGGCGCGCGAACGGCTGGCGCCCGGCGACTGCCGCTCGAGTTCGGCGAAGGTAAAGCTCTGCCAGTCGCCGAAATTGACCTCGATGAGCCTGACATCGGTTCGATAGGCACAGGGGTCGAGCTTCATGGCGGCGCGGATGCGCTCCATAGTCTCGCGCGTGCGTCTCATCGGACTGGCGACGAAATCGAAATCCTCGGGATCGGGGACCAGCCCGGCCAGAAGTCGTCCGTTCGCGGTGGCCTGCTCGCGCCCAAGCACGTTGAGGTCGGTATCGGCCTGCCCCTGGAGGCGGAACTCGGCATTCCACGCCGTCTGGCCGTGGCGCACGATGTAGACGAGCGGGTACATCAGGTCTTCCCGTGGGCTGGCCAGGTCAGGCGGAAAGGCGGATGCCTTATTCCTTGATGGTGGAAATGTCGGGCGCGTCGACCGCCTTCATGCCGACCACATGATAGCCGGAATCGACATGGTGCACCTCGCCGGTGACGCCGCGCGACAGGTCCGACAAGAAATAGACGCCGGAATCGCCGACTTCCTCCTGGGTGACCGTCTGCTTCAGCGGCGAATTGTATTCGTTCCACTTCAGGATGTAGCGGAAATCGCCGATGCCGGAGGCGGCGAGCGTCTTGATCGGGCCGGCCGAGATGGCGTTGACGCGGATCTTCTTGGCGCCGAGGTCGACGGCCAGATAGCGTACGCTGGCCTCGAGCGCCGCCTTGGCGACGCCCATGACGTTGTAGTGCGGCATCACCTTCTCGGCGCCGTAATAGGTCAGCGTCAGCAGCGAGCCGCCATCGGTCATCAGCGCTTCGGCGCGCTTGGCGATGGTGGTGAAGGAATAGACCGAAATGTCCATGGTGCGCAGGAAATTGTCGCGCGTCGTCTCGACATAGCGGCCGGTCAGCTCGTCCTTGTCGGAAAAGGCGATGGCGTGGACGAGGAAGTCCAGCTTGCCCCAATGTTTGGCGACGTTGGCGAAGACCTCATCCAGGCTTGCCGGATCGGTGACATCGCAATGGCCGGCGACATAGGCGCCCAGTTCCGCCGCCAACGGTTCGACACGCTTCTTGAACGCCTCGCCCTGATAGGTCAGCGCGATCTCGCCGCCATGGTCGACGCACGCCTTGGCGATGCCGAAGGCGATCGACCTGTTGTTCGCGACGCCAAGTATCAGGCCGCGCTTGCCGGCCATCAGGCCCTGTCCACCCGCCATGTGCGTGCTCTCCGCAAGAATATATGCTTTGTGGAGAGCCCTATCGCACAGGCACAGTGCCCCTTCAAGCGCTCAAACCGGACAGTTCGGGGGACAAAAGCCCTCGATCAGCCTTTTTGGCCGCGCAACATTGCTTCGAGAGCATTGTCGCCGCCTTCGGGCAACATGATGCGCACATGGGCGTAGAGATCGCCGTGACCTCCGGCTTTTTCCGGCAGGCCCCTGCCTTTCAGGCGCAGCACCTTGTCCGAACTGGACCATGCGGGAATATTGAGCGCGAGCCGACCGGTCGGCGTTTCCACCGGCACCTTGGCCCCCAGCACCGCGTCCGCCAGCGATACCGGCAGATCGGCATGCAGGTCGCGGCCCTCGATGCGGTAGCGCGAATGCCGGCGGATATGGATCTTGACCAGCGCGTCGCCTGGCTGGCCCGGCCCCTGCTCGCCCTGCCCTTTCAGCCGGATTGTCTGGCCATCCTCGACAAAGGCCGGCAGCTTGACGGCCACCTTGCGGCCGTCAGGGAACATTGCCGTCACTTTCTCGGCATTGGCCGCTTCCTCGATGGTGATGTCGAGCGTCACGTTGAGATCGGCCGCCGTCGCCGGCTGGCGACGGTCACCCTGGCCTGGACCGCGTGCGCCGGAGAAAGCGTCGCCGAAAATCTGGCTGAAGATGTCGCTGTTGCCGTCGAACGGATCACCACCGGGGCGGCCCGAGCGGAACTCGAATCGCGAGCCGCCGGCGCCCTGCTGCTGCCGGCGAAACCCGGCAAAGGGATCGCCACCGCCGGCGGCGCCCTCAAAGCCCTGGAATCGCGGTTTGCCGTCGGCGTCGATCTCGCCGCGATCGAAAGCCGCGCGGCTCTTTTCGTCGCCGACGATCTCATAGGCCTGGTTGGCCGCGGCAAAACGATCCTTCGCCTTGGGATCATTCGGATTCTGGTCCGGATGATGTTTCTTGGCGAGTTTCCGGTATGCCGATTTTATGTCCTTGGCCGATGCGTTCTTTGCAACGCCCAGAACCTCATACGGGTCGCGCATGCGTCCTGCCCTGGAGATGAGTTGAGTCCATACTTGCCTCCTATATGCGCTCGCATAGGAAGAAATTCCAGTAGCGGACCATCATATCAAAAGCGGAAAATCAGAGCGCCTTGAAGCCCTGCATGCGCCAGCCGCCTGCGCTGGCCAGGCACAGTTCGCCCTCGAACATGGCCACGCCGTCAAAGCTCTCGCGCGACGCCTTGAAGCGGCGGCATGTCTGGCCGCTGTCCTTCAATTCGGCCAGTTCGGTGATGGAACCGCGCGAGCCGGTGCCGGCATTCGCCCAGGGCACGGCCTGGCCGCCGAGTTGCTCGATGTCGGCGGAGGAGACGGCATTGCCGATCGTGGTCTGATCGGAGTCGCGGTCCGAATCGGCGGGCTTGGCCGAAGCCGAAGTGCTGGAGGTCAGGATCGAGCGGTCGACCTCTGCTTTTTCCAGGCTGAAACCGCCCGCTCCGCAGGCCGCGAGCGGCAGGGCGGCCAACACGATCATCGCTTTCGCGCTGGCCGAAGCGATAACGCTCCATTGCCTGCTGTCAAAGGCTTGCGCGATACGCGACAATCGGCAATCCCCCTTTGCCCGGCAAAAATCCGGGTTTCGTGACAATTTGAGAAAAACTATGAGTGATGCAGAGTTAACAAGCAGTGACTTTACCGAGGCCGCGGAACCGTTTCGCCTCTTTGCCGCATGGCTGGACGACGCCACCAAGAGTGAAATCAACGATGCCAACGGCGTCGCGCTGGCGACCGTCGATGCCGAGGGCATGCCGGACGTACGGATGGTGCTGCTCAAGGGGTTCGATGAAAGCGGCTTTGTGTTCTACACGAATTTCGAGAGCGCCAAGGGCCAGGAAATTCTTGGCAGCATGAAGGCGGCCATGTGTTTCCACTGGAAGTCGCTGCGCCGCCAGGTGCGCATTCGCGGTCCGGTCGAGATCGTCAGCGACGCCGAAGCCGACGCCTATTACGCGACACGCCCGCGTGGCAGCCGTATCGGCGCCTGGGCCTCGAAACAGTCTCGACCGCTGGAGAGCCGCTTCGCACTGGAGAAGGCCGTCGCCGAATATACGGCCCGTCATGCAATCGGCGAAATCCCGAGGCCAAAGCACTGGTCCGGGTTCCGCATCGTACCGAAGACGATCGAGTTCTGGCACGACAGGCCATTCCGCCTGCATGATCGCGTCGTCTTTTCACGCAACGCCACCGGCGGGTGGGACAAGGCGAGGCTTTATCCCTGAAAAGGGCTCAGCTCTTTTTCCTGGTCATGAAGGCCGTGAGCGCGGCGCGCGCTTCGTCGGATTTCAGCCGCTCACGGAAATGCTCGCTTTCGACGCCGATGCGCGCGACCAGGTCGTCGCGCGAGCCGCGCATGAGATCGCGCGCGATCCTCAGCGCCTGAGGCGGCTTGGCCGCGATCTGGCCGGCGGCCGCCAGCACCGAGGCCTCCAGGGCGCCTTCCTCGACCACTTCGTAGATGAGCCCGGCGGCCTTGGCGCGCTCCGCCGAGAAGCCCTCGCCGAGACCGAGCAGCGCGAACGCCCCTTGCTGGCCCAGAATGCGCGGCGCCAAAAGGCTCGATCCCGCCTCCGGCACCAGGCCGAGGTCGACGAAAGGCGTGCGGAACACGGTGCGCGGCGTGGCGAAGGTCAGGTCGCAATGCAGGTTGATTGTCGTGCCGATGCCCACCGCGATGCCGTCGACGCCGGAGACAACAGGTTTTTCGACCCTGGCCAGCGCCATCAGGAAATCCCAGACTTCGGTGCCGCCCTCGCCGCCGGTGGCGATGACCATGAAGTCGGCAAGGTCGTTGCCGGAAGAGAAGGCACCGGGCACGCCAAGAAATACATGGACGCGCACCGCTGGATCGGCGTCGCCTTCGGCAAGGGCCGCCGACATCCTGGCATACATGGCGCGCGTCAACGCGTTCTTCTTGTCGGGACGGTTGATGCGGATGATCTGGATGGCGCCCTGGCGCTCGACGAGAATGTGGTCTGTCACAGTTTTCCCCAGTGGCTGTCAGGCTGACATCAACGCCCTGCCGGCCGTGGCAAGGCTGTCGCCGCCGTCGATGACGCGGTCTTTCAACGCGCCGACCTCGCCGAGCAGATTTTCGGCGAAGAAGCGGCAAAGCGGGATGCGATCCTGGTCGGCAAGGGCACCGCGCGCCAGATAGGCACCACCGGCGGCCAGCGAGATCAGCCTGAGATAGGGCGTGGCGGCAGCCAGCGCCTTGTCCGTCTCGCCGTCGGCCGAGAATTTCTGCAGGACACGCGTTGCCTGCGTCAGATCGGAGAGCGCCCGATCGAGCGTGCCGGCGGTGCGGCCGAAGCCGTCGAGGTTCGATATGCGCACCGCATTGGCGATATCGGCCAGTTCGCCGATATAGCCATGCACGTGCTCGCCGCCGCCGAGCGGCAGTTTTCGGGTCACCAGATCGATCGCCTGGATGCCATTGGTGCCCTCATAGATCGGCGCGATGCGGGCATCGCGATAGAGCGCGGCCGCGCCGGTCTCCTCGATGAAACCCATGCCGCCATGAACCTGGACGCCGAGCGAAGCGACCTCGACACCGACATCGGTCGAAAAGGCCTTGGCGAGCGGCGTCAGCAGATTGGCACGGTCGCGCCAATGCGCCGCTTCGTCGCCGGACGATACGCGCGCGAGATCGATGGCATGGGCGCAGGAATAGCTGATGGCGCGGGCGATCTGTGTCAGCGCCTTCATGGTCAGGAGATTGCGCTGCACATCCGGGTGATGGACGATAGGCGCCATGCCGGCGCCACCATAGTCGCTCGCCTTGCCCTGTCGGCGCTCATTGGCATAGGCAATCGCCTTCTGGGTCGCGGTTTCCGCGACCGCGACGCCCTGCATGCCGACGGCCAGGCGAGCGTTGTTCATCATCGTGAACATGCAGGCCAGACCCTTGTTCTCCTCGCCGATCAGCCAGCCGATGGCGCCGGGGCTGGCGCCCTGGAAGCCGTCGCCATAGATCATGGTGCAGGTCGGTGAGGCGTGGATGCCGAGCTTATGCTCGATACCGGAACAGAAGACGTCATTGCGCGCGCCGAGCGCGCCGTCGTCCCCGACCAGGAATTTCGGTACCAGGAACAGCGAGATGCCACGCGTGCCGGCCGGCGCATCCGGGAGGCGCGCCAGCACCAGGTGGATGATGTTGTCCGTGAAATCGTGCTCGCCATAGGTGATGAAAATCTTCTGGCCGAAGACGCGGTAGCTGCCGTCGCCGGCGGGCTCGGCGCGGGCGCGCAAGGCAGCGAGATCCGATCCGGCCTGCGGCTCGGTCAGGTTCATCGTGCCCATCCACTCGCCCGACACCAGCTTTGCGAGATATTTCGCCTTGAGGTCTTCGGAAGCGTGCTTGTCGAGCGCCTCGACCGCCCCCATGGTCAGCGTCGGGCCGATGCCGAAGGCCATGGCGGCCGAGTTCCACATTTCGAGCGCGGCGACGCCCAGCATGGTCGGCAGTGCCTGGCCGCCATACTCCTCGGGTCCGGATAGCGCGTTCCAGCCGCCCTCGATCCAGCGGCGGTAGAGTTCCTTCCAGCCCGGAGGCGTGGTGACCGCGGCGTCCTTCAGCACGGCGCCATGTTCGTCGCCGATCTTGTAGAGCGGCGCCACCTCCTCGGTGGCGAAACGGCCAGCCTCACCCAGCACGGCATCGACCAGGTCCTCGCCGAGGTCGCCGAACGCACCGCCATCGAGCGCTGGCTTCATGCCGGCGACGTGCTTCAGCGTGAACGCGATGTCCTCGACCGGTGCGCGATACATGTTCTGCTCCTCCTGGCGACCAACCCTATGCGCAAGCGCCGACGCAGACCACCCGTGTTCGGGTGGTCCAGCGACCTTCTTTTTACGTAAACGTCAAATTTTGTCACGTGGATTTTGCAATCGCGCCGGCCTGTACTAAATTCGACCGATGCCGGATCAATCGACCGGCGACAGACCCAGCCGACCGGACCATTGCCATGCTTGCCAGACCCGACGCCTATCGCTGTATCGAATGCGGCCTGCCCTACCGGGCAACGGGATTTTCCTATTATCACGGCGACCTGGCGAACGGCGCCGCCTACTGGTCGGATCGCGGCATACTGTGCTCGCCGAAATGCTCGCTCGCCCATCACCGCAAGCGTGCCGCCGAAGGCACGCTGCAACAGGAGCCGGCGCCAGATCCGTTCGAGTTTCAGCCGAACGGCAGGCGCTAGTTCCCTAGGGAAGCATTTCTTAACCATAGCGGTTCAGCATTCGCCTTTGATCAACGGGGATTCCCTGTTTTGAAAAGGATGGCGCGCCTCCTTCGCCGCATATTGCTTCTTGCTTTCGCGGCAACAACGGCGATGTCGGCGGCAAAGGCTTCGGACTTTTCCGAACCGTGGAAGAGTGCCGATCGCGCACTGGTGGTCGATGCCTACGAGTACAATTCCATCGACTGGGCGCAGCTTGCCACCGACAAACGCGTCGCCGCCTTCATCAACAAGGCGTCCGACGGCATGCCGCCACCCTATTTCTGCTTCGGCGGCGACACCGAGGTGAAACTGTGCAAGGCGCTCTGGAAACGCCATGCGGTGACGCGCGAACTGTTCCAGACGCGCAGGGTCGTGGCCAAGGCGCTCGGCATGAAATGGGGTGCCTATCACCTCGCCCGGCCCGGCAATCCGGTCGAACAGGCCAATAACTTCCTCGATTTCGCCGACCCTGCGCCGGACGACCTGATGGCTCTCGACATCGAGGGCATCGACCCAACGCAATGGATGTCGCTCGATGACGCCGAGGAGTTCGTGCGCCAGGTGCACCGGCGCGTCGGCCGTTTCCCGGTGCTCTACACCAACGGCAAGACCGCGCAGTACATCGCCGACAACCGCTACAAATACCGGCTCCTGTCGCGGCTGCCATTGTGGTACGCGCGCTACAAGCCAGACATCGACGTGCATTTTCCGATGGGTAACTGGCAGAGCTACGCGCTCTGGCAGTTTGCGGCGCAGGCCAATTGCGGCCGCTTCCGCTGCCCCTACAGGGTCGCCGGCACGCCCGACGATATCGACGTCAATGTCGCGCCGACGGATGCCGCCACACTGCGCCAGCAATGGCCGTTCGGCAGCCTGATCGACGTGCCCGCGGATTATCTTGCCAGCGTGCCGGTGCCGCTCTCGCGGGAAGCCGCGCTGGCCGGCAAGGCGACCATCACCTACGCCGATGTGGCGACGCCGCCGACTGTCGAGGAAATGGTCGCGGTGCTCGGTTCGCGCTGGTCGAAACTCCGCGATGGTTTCCGCATGCCGGTCGTGAGGACGGTGCCGCAACGGCCTGGTTTCGGCATTGTCCAGTATGTCGCCTGGAAGCGGGCCGGACAGCGTTCGCCGGCACAACTCGACGCCGCTTTCGCGGCGGCCGCCGACCCGCTCAGCACGGCCTCGACCGAACTCGATCGCGGCCAGCGGTAGCCATCTCTCGCCGGTTGAAGCCTCAGCCTGCCCGCTCGCGCGCCACGGCCTGCCAGCCTATGTCGCGCCGGCAGAACCCGTCCGACCAGTCGATCCGGTCGAGCGCGGCATAGGCCCGCGCCTGCGCCTCGCCAACGGTGGCGCCGGTCGCCGTGACATTGAGGACGCGGCCGCCATTGGCGACCAGGGCGCCGCCATTGATTGCGGTGCCGGCATGGAAAATCTGGACGCCCTCGCCCGCGGCGTCCTCGACGCCGCGAATGACGGAGCCTTTTTCCGGCGTGCCGGGATAGCCCCTCGCCGCCATCACCACGGTAAGCGCCGCCTCGTCGCGCCAGCGCACGGAGGTATGCGCAAGCTGACCATCGACGGCGGCGTTGAGCAGCACCAGCAGATCGTCTTTCAACCGCATCATCAGCACCTGGCATTCGGGATCGCCGAAGCGTGTGTTGTATTCGATCAGCTTCGGCCCCTTGTCCGTGATCATCAGCCCGGCGAACAGGATGCCGGCGAAGGGCGCGCCAAGCTCGGCCATGCCGCGCATGGTCGGCTCGATGATCTCGCGCATGGTGCGCTCGACCACGTCAGGCGTCATCACAGGCGCCGGCGAATAGGCGCCCATACCGCCGGTGTTGGGGCCGACATCGCCGTCGCCGACACGTTTGTGATCCTGCGCGGTGCCGAAAGGAAGCGCCGTGGTGCCGTCGCAGAGGCAGAAGAAGCTCGCTTCCTCGCCGGTCATGAATTCCTCGATCACCACTTCCGCGCCGGCAGCGCCGAAAGAACCATCGAAGCAGGAAGCAAGTGCCGCCTGGGCTTCATCCACCGTCATGGCGACGGTGACGCCCTTGCCGGCGGCGAGCCCATCGGCCTTGATGACGATCGGCGCACCCGTCTTTTCGACATAGGCCCTGGCGGAGGCCAGATCACCGAACCGGCCATAGGCGGCGGTCGGGATGTCGTAGCGGGCGCACAGGTCCTTGGTGAAACCCTTCGAGCCTTCCAGCCGTGCGGCGGCCTTCGAAGGCCCGAAGACGCGAATGTTTTCGGCGCGCAAATCATCGGCGATACCGGCGACGAGCGGCCCTTCCGGGCCGACCACGACGAGATCGATTTTTTTCTCCCGGCAGAAGGCGGCGACGGCGGCGTGATCGGCGATGTCCAGCTTGACCAGCTCGGCCTCACGGCCGACGCCCGGATTGCCGGGGGCCGCATAGAGCTTGGTCAGCAGCGGCGAAGCGGCGATCTTCCAGGCCAGCGCATGTTCGCGGCCGCCGGAGCCGAGAAGAAGAACGTTCATGGCCACCTCTTGATGCCGACTTAGAGAGAACAACCCGCTATTGCTCTCCGGGCGACGGGTCAAGGCATCAGGGTGGATTGATCGAAATTGCGCACGGGAACGTTATCCCAGCCGAATAGGGGCGCCGACTATCGGCGTTCCTATTCTGGCAAGTCTTTCAGCTCTGAAAAATAACCGGGAACCAGTCCTCGCGCAGCTTCTGCCCGGGCTGCATGCCATGGCCGTGATAGGGCGGCGAGGTGCGGCCGGGGCGCTCGACATAGTGCGCGTCATCGCCGACCCAGCGCAGCGACAGCGCCCGGCGCCGCGCCGCGGTCAGGTTGCCGCGCGCGCCATGCGCGGTGCGGAAGTCGAACAGGATTGCGTCGCCCGGCTCCATCTCCCATTCGAGAACCTTCATCGACGGATCGTTGTCGGGGTCTGGCACCGGCCGGTAATCGCCTTCGCCAGCATAGAAATTGTCGTCGTTCAGCCAGCGCACCGGCAGCACCATCTTTTCCCATTTGTGCGAACCGGCGATCAGCCTCAGCGTCGCCTCCTTCACCGGATCGATCGGAATCCAGAAACTCACCGTCTGGCTGCCGTCGACGAAATAGTAGGGAATGTCCTGATGCCAGGGCGTCGGCTTCTGTGTGCCCGGTTCCTTGACCAGGACGTGATCGTGGAAAAACTGCGCACTACGCGACTGCATCACCGAAGCCGCCAGTTGGGCGGCCGGCGAATTCCTCACCACATCGACAAATTCAGGGATGCGCTCCCAATTGCAGTAGTCGTCGAAAAAGCTGCCTTTGCCATTGGCGATGTCGGACGCCGTGGCGCTGCGGTTCTGCATGTTGCGCTCGATGCCGGCGGCGATCGTGTCGACCCAGCCCTTGAAGGCGCCGCGGATGCAGACTGCGCCGTCGCGCTGGTAGTCCGCGATTGTCTGGGTGTCGATGATTTCGGTGTCGATGGCGCGCGTAGCGGTCTGGGAAGCCATGTTGTCCTCCTTTCAGGATCGAGGTGACTATCGCAACGGCAAGTCATTCAGTAAAATAATAACTTCTCATCTGGCACATAGGCTTCAACTATGAGTCTCAGCCTCACCCAGCTACGCTATCTCATCGCCGTCGCCCGCCATGGCAGCGTCACTGGCGCGGCCCGGGCACTCAACATCTCGCAGCCGTCGGTTTCGGTGGCGATCGACGCGATCGAAAGGGATTTCGGCCAGAAGCTTTTCGTTCGCCAGCGAGGGAGCGGCGTGTCGCTGACCTCCTTCGGCCGCACCGTGGTGGCGAAGGCAAAGCAGGTTCTTGCCGAGACCGAAGAACTCATGAGCCTCGGCAGGGCCAGTTCGGCGATTGGCGGCGAACTGGTGCTTGGATGTTTCGAGGACCTGGCGCCCTATTTTGCGCCCGGCCTCATCCGCGCCTTTTCCGAACGCCATGGGGCGGTCGACATCGTCGTACGCGACGAGACGTTCGAGACGCTCGGGCGACGCCTGTCGGACGCCGCCGTCGATCTCGGCCTCACCTACGATCTTGGCCTGCCGTCGCACTTCGCCCGCATCCTGCTGCACGAGTTGCGGCCGCATGCGCTGTTGCCGGCGGGCCATGCGCTGGCCGAACGTTCCGAGGTCAGCCTGGCTGATCTCGCCGCCTATCCGCTGATCACGACCGACCAGCCGCAGAGCTGGCAGCATATGCTCGACCTGTTCCGGGGTCGTGGCCTGTCACCCATTGCCGACAGGCGTACAAGCTCGTTCGAACTCCAGCGCAGCATGGTGGCGAACGGTTTTGGTGTCGCCATCAGCTACACCCGCCCGCATGGCGACCGCAGCTATGACGGACTGCCCTTGATCTGCAAGCCGCTGTCGGATCCGTTGCCGATGCAACGGATCATCCTCACCCATGACACGCATCAGCGCGTATCGAATGCGGCGCTCGCCTTCATCGAGACGGCGAAAGCCTGGTTTTCGACGCGCGATATCTTCTCGTCGTGAGATGACTCGCTTACGGGACAACTTCGATCGGCCATGGAGCAAGGCATGACTATCCTCATCATCCGCGCCGTTGTCGCACTGGCCCATATGGTCGAAGATCGGGATTTCAGCTTTTTTGTCGAGGCATTCCATGAGCCGATCTTCGGCCGGCCGGTGGCGCAGTGGCCGCGCACGCCTGTCCCGGCCTATCGAAAGGACTATCGCGCCCACGTTGAAAGCGAGTCGGCGGGCGACGCAAGCGATGCGCTGTTCCTCGCCTGGGGCGATCAGGTGCCTGTCGGGCGGGCAATGATCAGCCGCAACTGGAACAATTACGCACTGGTCGACAATATCGCCGTCGACGCGGGCTGGCGCGGCGCGGGTGTCGGCCGCCTGCTGATGGACGCCTGCGTGGCGTGGAGCCGCGATGAGGGCCTCGCCGGCATCATGCTGGAGACCCAGAACAACAATATCGCCGCCTGCCGCTTCTACGAACGCTACGGCTTTGAGCTTGGCGGCATCGACCGCCTGCTCTATCGCGGGCTTGATCCGCAAAGCCGGGAGATCGCCCTGCTCTGGTATCTGCGGTTCGACGAGCGTCTTAAAAGACGCGTTGCGACCGCCACCGCCGACGAGCAGCCTTGACGCCCGACTGCGTCGCTGCCACTCCATAGGCATGGAAACCATCCAGTCGAAAGCGGCCCAGGGCCGCGTTGCCGATGCGCCGAACGGCCATTGGGTCTACCGTGTGCTGCCGCGCGCGATCTGGTCCTATGCGCAGCTTGCGCGGTGGGACAGGCCGATTGGCTGGCAGTTGCTTCTGTGGCCATGCTGGTGGTCGGCAGCGCTCGCGGCGAGCGCTTATCCACGACCCGGTGACCCGCTGCTCTCGCTGCTGCCGGCGCCCTTGTACCTCGTGCTGTTCCTGGTCGGCGCCATTGCCATGCGCGGTGCCGGCTGCACCTATAACGACATTGTCGACGAGGACATCGACAACCAGGTCGAGCGCACCCGCTCGCGTCCGCTGCCGTCCGGCCAGACGACGCGGCGGAGGGCCTGGCTGTTTCTTCTCCTGCAAGCCCTTGTCGGCCTTGCGGTGCTGCTGCAGTTCAACAGCTTCGCCGTCCTGCTCGGCGTCTGCTCGCTGGTCATCGTCGCCGTCTATCCATTTATGAAGCGGATAACAAACTGGCCGCAATTGTTTCTCGGCCTTGCCTTTTCCTGGGGCGCGCTCATGGGATGGGCGGTCGAGTTCGGCGACCTCGATGGCCCCGCCATCATGCTCTATATCGGCTCGATCCTGTGGGTGATCGGCTACGACACGATCTATGCGCACCAGGACAAGGAAGACGATGCCATTGTCGGCGTGCGCTCCACCGCGCGGCTGTTCGGCGACAACACCAAGTCATGGCTGGCAGGGCTCTATGGCGGCACGCTGGTTTGCTTCGCCATCGCCTTCGCTTCGGCGCAGGCTCCCGTGGTGGCGCTGGCGGGATTGATTGCCGCCGGCGCCCACATGGCCCGCCAGATCGCGGTTCTCGACATCAACGATCCGGACCAGTGCCTGCGGCTGTTCCGGTCGAACAACCAGGTCGGCTGGCTGGTCTTTCTCGGCCTGATCGGCGGTGCGCTTTGGGTGGCGCTGAAGCCGCTGGTATAAGCTCCCTTCTCCCCGTCACTATGCGAGGAGAAGGCGGCGGCAGCTAGCTAGTCTCTTGAAATAATCTCCTGGCCGTCGATGACGAGCCTCAGGCCAAGATCGCCCGTTCTGCGGCGGGCAAGGAAGCGCGGGCGGCGCGTGGTCGAAACACGGCCCTTGCGACGGTCCTGCGGCGGCAGCGTCTTGATGGCGGCGCCGAGCGATTCTTCCAGCGTGCGGGCGACGCCGTCCGATTCGATCAGCAGCATCGGCAGACGGTAAGCGTCGGCCCAGGCACGCCAGTCGGCGGCGACGTCTTCGAGATCGTCAGCGACCAGCAGCGGCACCGACAGCATCGGATCGTTATGCAGGAGCTCCAGGGTGACCGTGACATTGCCTTCCGGGTCCTCCATCGCCCGGGCGGCGACGCCGCGGAACGCATTGGCAGGCAGAGCGATGATCGCCGGCACGCCGCTCATCTCGAGCATGCGGCGGATCACGGCGCCGCGATGGTCGATCGTGAAGGTCACGTCGCCATAGTCGTCGCGCGTCGCGTAGCTCACCACCTGCGGCAGGCGGAATGGGTCGAGGCGCATATTGCGTCCCGCCCAGACTGGCTTCAGTCCAGTGTTCATAGAGTGCCTTCCTGTCTGTCTCCTGAGAGCCGGTGTCCGGTTCTCTCCGGGCCAGTTTTCCCGGCCTCGTTATGGGGAAACAGTAGCGCCGGCTCCTTACCGCCGCGCTTAAGAAAGTCGGTTAAATTTTGCTGATCTCAGGGATGGTTATCGGAATGCCACCGACCACAAGATGTTGAAAGGATCAGATAACCTTACCGGGATTCATGATGCCCGCCGGATCGAAGGCGGCCTTTACCCGGCGCATCAAATCGATGGCCATCGGCGGCGCGGTGGCGATCAGTTCATCGCGCTTCAACTGACCGATGCCGTGCTCGGCCGAGATCGAACCGTGGAAGGAGCGCACGACGTCGTGCACGGCCTTGTTCATGGTGTGATAGAGGCCGAGGAACGCCTCGTCGTCGCCGTCGACGGGACGCGAGATGTTATAGTGGAGATTGCCGTCGCCCATATGTCCGAAGCAGACCACGCGCGCGCCGGGACTGACGGACGCCACGGCGATCGCGCCTTTTTCAATGAATTCCGGGATCGATGCGATCGGCACCGAAATGTCGTGCTTGATCGAGGCGCCCTCCGGCTTCTGGCATTCCGGCAGCGTCTCGCGGAAATTCCAGAAGGCGTCGCCCTGGGCAAGGCTTGCCGCAACCACCGCATCGCCAACGATGTCTTGCTCGAGGCCATCCGCCAGCACTTCCTCGATCAGTGCCTGGCCGTCGGCTTCGGAGCGGCCGGAGGAGACCTGCATCAAGACATACCAGGGCCAGTCATCGGCCAGCGGGCGCACGACACCTTGACCATGCCTGAGCGTGAAATCGTATGGCCGCTTGCCGATCAGTTCGAAAGCAGTAAGCGCGGTTCCGGCGCGGTCCATGGCCTTGCCGAAGAGGGAAAGCGCTGCTTGCGGCGACGACAGGCCGACGAAGGCGACTTCCCGCCCCTTCGGCTTGGGAAACAGTTTGAGCACGGCGGCGGTGATGACGCCGAGCGTGCCTTCGGCGCCGACGAACAGGTTCTTCAGATCATAGCCCGTATTGTCCTTCTTCAGCTTGCGCAGATCGTCGAACACCTCGCCCGTCGGCAGCACCACCTCGACGCCGAGACACAGCTCGCGCGCATTGCCATAGGCCAGCACGCCGGTGCCGCCGGCATTGGAAGAGAGATTGCCGCCGATCTGACAGGACCCTTGCGCGGCAAGCGACAGCGGAAACAGTCGGTCGGCGGCGTCGGCCGCCTCCTGCAGCGTCTGCAGGATGACGCCGGCCTCGACCGTCACCGTGTTCGACAGGACGTCGATCTCGCGGATGCGGTTGAGCCGCGACAGCGACAGGATGATCTCATGGCCGGATCCGTCCGGAACCTGGGCGCCGACCAGCCCTGTATTGCCGCTCTGCGGCACGATCGGCGTTCCGGTCTCGCTCGCCAGCCGCATGATCCGGCTGACCTCCTCGACGCTGCCCGGCCGCAGCACCAGCGACGTCGCGCCGTGCCAGAGCCCACGCCGTTCGAGGAGATAAGGCGCGATGTCCTGCTGGTCGCGCAGCGCATATTTCTCGCCGACGATCGCCGCGAAGCGATCGATGAGAGCCGGATCGAGTGTCTTTGTCGTGTCGGTCATGTGGGAAAGCTACGTTGTGGGCTGTGTGTTGTCACGGGGAGCCGCGGCGCGGGAGAGCCGGTCGTTGATCGCCTCGCCGAGCCCGTCAAGGGGAATAGGCTCGACGACGATGGTGCGCGCGCCACTGCGGTCGAGATCCTGCATGTAAGCGAAGAGATTGCTCGCCGCTTCGCGCAGGTCGCCCGATGGCGAAAGATTGAGGAAGGCGGCCGCGCCGCGCCAGCCTTCTGCTCGCTCGCCACCAAAGGCGAGCAGGGCCTCGCCCGCGCCGATCGACCGAGCATTGAGCCGGACGCCGGCGCCCGGCGCATAATGCGAGGCGAGCATGCCCGGCGCTTCGACGCCGGCGGCACCGCCACGCAACAGCTCCATGCCGATGGCCGCCTCGATTTCCTCTGCGGCAATGCCGCCGGGCCGAAGCAGGCGCAAGTGTTCGCCCTCCGCTTTGAGGATGGTCGATTCCAGTCCGACCGGCGTGGCGCCGCCATCGACCACCAGCTTGATGCGCGCGCCCAGATCCGCCGCCACGGCTTGCGCCGTCGTCGCGCTGATCTTGCCGGATGAATTGGCGCTGGGGGCGGCAAGCGGCCGGCCAAGCCTGGCGATCAGGTCGCCGCCAAAGCCCCTGGGCATACGCAAGGCGATCGTATCGAGCCCGGCGGTGACCAGCGGATGAATGCCGTTGCCGGCGCGCTGCGGCAGAACCAGCGTCAGCGGCCCCGGCCAGAAGGCAAGCGCGAGTTTCCTCGACAGCGGATCGAACAAGGCGATGCGGTCGGCCATCGCCATGTCGGCGACATGGGCGATCAGCGGATTGAAGCGCGGCCGACCCTTGGCCTCGAAGATGCGCGCCACGCCGATGCCGTTGGTGGCGTCGCCGGCCAGTCCGTAGACGGTTTCCGTCGGAATGGCGACGACATCGCCGCCGTCCAGCAGCGCCAATGCTCGTCCCATCGCTTCGCCGACGGCCAGTATTTCAGCCACTCTCGTCTCCTCGCGGATGCCGGCTGCGTAATACGGCGGCGGCGCCGGGGCAAGCGGGCATTGGCAATTCATCAATTCCTAAAATGTTATGTTTCCATGAAAGCCGGCATCAATCGCCCGGCTTTATCGTGCGGCTTTCTGGGCAATGGGGAGCTATTTCGGTGCGTATCTGGGGAACGCTTGCTATCATTCTGGCCGCCACGGCTGGCGGGGCTCAGGCCTCGTCGCTGGTCTTTCCCGGCGCGCCGTCCTCGACGCCATCCATCCTCGCCCTGAAAGCAAGCAACACCGCGACGAGCGATGTGGTGTCCGTCATTGCGCTTGACGAGTCCGACGTCACCTATGAAAAGGTGGCAGCGATCCCGGACGGGGCAGAGGCGAAGCACGCCTTCCAGCAAAGCCCGATGATCATTCGCGGCGGCGTTGTCGGCGGCGCCTTCTCGACACCGGCGCAAGCCAAGGCGCCGGCCACGGCGACAGCCCCGGCCACGGCGACAGCCTCGGCAGCGCCCGCGCCGGCGGCACAAGGCAAAGCACCGGCGGCAGCCGTGCCGCCAGCGGCAGCCCAAGAGCCGGCTGCGGCAACCGGCAAGGCCAAATAGCGACTGCTCACCGACCGGTCGAAATACCCGGCGGCTTGACGGCGGTCCGGCACCCTGCGAACCATGTCCGGCGAATCCTGGTGTATCCTGCCCGCCGACGCTGCCGCCTGAATTTCGCCAAGCGGCTCCGGCAGACGTAATTTGCATTGTTCAAGGCAAGGGGGTTGCTCATGAAAAAGTCGAAGACCGTTACCGTGGCAGGGCTTCTGCTGGCGTCGTTGCTTGGCGGCGTGGCGCATGCGGACGACATGCTGGGATCCTATGTCGCGCGCATTTCCGATAGGGATCACCAGGCGAGCGACGGCTATGCGCTGGATAGCGCCGCGCAGATGGTGCGGCAGGACCGCGCCAACTGGCACAAATTCCATCGCCGCGACAGCGACGACCAGGGTGATGCCTGGTTCAGGACCAATGAACAGCGCGCCGACCTTCAGCGCATGCTGGAACGCCCCGGCGCGATGAGTGCCTCGACCAAGCGCGCCATCGTCAATGGCGAGCCGCTGGTCCAGGTCGACGTCTACGAAAACAGCGTGCGCGTCAGCATTCTGGAAAACTGAAAAGTCGGCGTTTGGGAACTGATTCAAGTCAGTTTGGCGAGATCGACGAGAAAGGGCGGTGCCGAAGCGCCGCCCTTTCATTGAGAAAGCCGGTCGCCTGAGAAATCAGGCTGCTTCTTCCTTGTCGTCTTCGTCGGACTCGCCGTCCTCGGTTTCTTCTTCGCCTTCGGCGTCGTCGCCCTCGGCCTTCACGCTGTCGTCGGCGTCGTCTTCGTCCTCATCTTCGTCTTCGTCGTCGCCCGAGAGCGTGGCGGCTTCAGCGTCGTCTTCGTCGGACTCTTCGCCGTCCTCGTCGTCACCTTCCTCGTCTTCGCCATCCTCGTCTTCATCAGACAGATCGGCGGCTTCGACCATGTCGTCGGCATGATCGAGGGCGGTTTCGGAAGCGGATTCAAGCGTCTCGGCGGCGGCCGGGTTTTCTTCAGTCACTTCGATTTCGTGATCGGAATTCATGGAAGCCTCCGTTGGGTTGGGGAACATGTCCCTTTTGCCACGGAGAGATCATCGTCATATGACTGTAAGCCGGCTCGAACGGCCGGCCGGGCGATATTTTTTCAAGGCACCGGAACCTGGTTTCCGATGCCTTTTGAACGACCGATCTAGCCTGCGATCTTGGAAAAATCGGCGACCTGACCGGTGGCGGCACGGATGCGGGCAAGCAGCGCAAGGCGGTTGGCGCGCACCTGCTGATCCTCATCGTTGACGAGCACGCCTTCAAAAAATGAATCGACAGGTTCACGCAAAACGCTAAGCGCCAGCATGGCGGCGGAAAAGTCTTGGTTTTGAATCGCTTCGCCGGCTTGCTTCTCGGCTTGATTCATCGCCGCGAACAGCGATTTCTCGGCGTCGAGGCGCAGCAGAGCCGGCTCAACAGTTGGAGCGATCTGCGTCTTCTTCTTCTCCTCGGCGGCCAGGATGTTGGCTGCGCGCTTGGTGCCGGCGAGCAAATTCTTGCCGTCCTCGGTGTCGAGGAAGGAGCCCAGCGCCTCGACACGCCGCACGATCTGCAGAAGGTCGTCCGAGGCTGGTGTGATGACGGCGTCGATGAGGTCGTGGCGGGCACCTTGGTCGCGGAGATAGACCTTCAGGCGGTCGTGGAAGAAAGACAGGAGATCAGCAATAAATGGCGATAGCGATGCGTCCAGTTCCATCAAACGCTGGCCATCGAAGAACTCTCGCTCCTGATCGTTGGACCCAAAGGTTTCCAGATTTGCCTTAGCCAATCCACCCTTCAGCAATTCGGAAATCAAGCCCGCCTCCGACAACAGCTGACTTACCCCCTTGTAGTCGCGAATGCGGCCATCGAGCATCGCGACAACGCCACGGCTCTGGGCTCCTTCACCTTTTTGTTCATAGGCCGCGAGGGCCGACGACACCGCGGCAGCAATGGCAAAGCCCAGCGAAAGCTTGAGCTTGTTTTCCAATATGATCCTCACCACGCCCAGCGCTGCTCTTCTCAACGCAAAGGGGTCCTTTGACCCCGTGGGCTTTTCGTCGATGGCCCAAAATCCAACCAGCATATCGAGCTTGTCAGCGAGCGCGACAGCGACCGACACCAAATCGCTCGGCACGTAGTCGGATGGGCCCTGCGGCTTGTAGTGCTCCTCGATGGCTGCGGCCACGGATGCGGGCTCTCCCTGCAGCAGCGCGTATTTGCGCCCCATGGCGCCTTGCAATTCAGGGAATTCGCCGACGACTTCTGTCGTGAGATCGGCCTTGGCAAGAACCGCGGCGCGGCTTGCGAGCGCGGGATCGGCGCCGATGATCGGCGCCAACGCCTCCGCGAGCCGGGCAATCCGCTCCACCCGCTCGCCCTGCGTGCCGAGCTTGGCGTGGAAGGTGACGTTGAGATGGTCGAGGCGGGCCATGCGCTGGTCGAGCGGCTTCTTCAGGTCGAGCCCGAACTTTTTCGCCGATGCCTGCAACTGGCCGAGATCCGGCAGATCGCCCTGGTCGGTCGTCCAGAAATAAAGCGCGTCGGAGAGGCGCGCGCGCACCACCTTGCCATTGCCGTGCGCAATCTCCTTGCCGCCATCCCTGGCCTCGATATTGGCGGTCAGCAGGAAGCGGTTGGACAGCGCCTCGCCTTCACCTTGCGGGCGCGTCACGAAGCATTTCTGGTTGGCGCGGATGGTCAGCCGGATCACTTCGGCCGGAATGGCCAGGAATGCCTCTTCGAACTCGCCCATCAGCACGACAGGCCATTCGACCAGCCCGGACACTTCCTCAAGCAGCCCCTCGTCCTCGACCAGGTCGAGCCCGTTGGCGAAGGCGAGATTGCGGGCGTCGGCCAGGATGATCTCCTTGCGGCGGTCGGCGTCGAGCACGACCTTGGCGGCCTCGAGCTTGCCGACATAATCGTCGAAGCGGCGCACGGTGATTTCGCCCGGCGCGAGGAAACGGTGGCCCCAGGTGACGTTGCCCGAGCGGATGCCGTCGATCTCGAAATCGACCACGACCGGCTCCTCGGTCTCGGGACCGAAGGTGCACAGGATCGATTGCAGCGGGCGCACCCAGCGCAGCGAGCCGGGTTTTGCCGAGGCCGGCCCCCAGCGCATCGATTTCGGCCAGGGGAAATTGCGGATGATATCGGGCACCAGTGCGGCGATGATCTCTTCGGCCGCCTTGCCCGGCTTCGAAATGTGCGCGACATAGAAGTCGCCCTTCTTCGGGTCGGAATGGACATGCGCTTCGGCGATCGAAGACAGGCCGGCCTTGCGCAGGAAGCCCTGGACCGCCTGTTCAGGCGCCGTCGTCGACGGTCCCTTGATGTCCTCGTGAATGTCCTTCGAGCGTGCGGTGAGCCCGCGGATATCGAGTGTCAGGCGCCGTGGCGTCCAATATTCACGCGCCGCCTCATAGGTGAGACCCGCTTCGACCAGACCGTCGGTCAGCATCTTCTTCAAATCGCCCGCCGCCTTGCGCTGCATGCGGGCAGGGATTTCCTCGGAGCGAAGTTCAAGCAACAGATCGGGCATCAGGGTCAGCTCATGCGGGAGAGTGGTCCGCGCGGGGCATAGCAACTCGGCCGGCCGCTGTCTCCCCTATAATCGCAGACCAATCGGCACAACCACCGTCAATTTCCAGAAATTCTCAGCACCCTGTCGGGACGGGCCGAACCCACCCGTCCTTGGATCAAAGATTTCCATGAACCGAAGGCTGCGCTGAAGCGACCCACGCTCAGGCAGGGAACTATTGGCTGAACGATCATGAAAACGGCATCCAGGCTTCTGCAGATCCTCGCGCTCGGCGCCTGCTTCACCGCGCAAGCACATGGCGCCTTCTCGATGCCGGGCGTGCGGCAGGCGCTGCGCACCATCGATAGCGCCGGCGCTCAAGCCATCCTTGCACCGATCGCCTACAGCGTATCGCCCGCCACCGGCGCGGGCACATTCTGAGATCGCGGCGCCGCGGCCCAGTTCGACTGCCGCCGATGAATTTCCTTGATGATATCCAGAAAGAGCACGGAAAGTACGATACTGGCGATATCGGCGGCCGTGGTCGCTATCGAGGCATTCTTGATCTCGCCGATCGCCTCGGCCTTCATCATCAACTGGAAGGACAGACGGCCGAGCCCATTGGCCGCCAGCCAGGCAATCCACCAGCCGATCAGGTCACCCGAGGTCTCGCCTGTTTTCCAATCCGGCGAGCCGCTGCTTGCCCGCCATATCTCGGCCATGGCTTGATAGGGTTTCCACAGATTGGCGACCGGGATGAAATACCAGCCGATTGCCCAGCCCGGCGTGAACTCCATATCCCTGGCGCCCAAGGCGCGGACATTCCTGTTGGCAAGCCTGATCCACGCCAGGATGATGACCGCCTGGGCCAGCCAGATAATCAGCTGGACAATGCCTATCGCCTGCTGCCTGGTGTCATTCCTCTCGGCGGCGGCTGCCAGATCATAGGCATGGTTGCCGCTTTCGATGTCGCTGAGCAGCCAGATCTCCGACAGACCGGACAGAACGGCGATGACATCGACCAGAATGCCCAGCCAAAGCAGCCTGGTAAGCCAAGTGGTGTTGGTCGAAAAATTCCTGAAGATGCCCACTTTCAGCCCCCGCGCCGCTGCTTGCAACTGCGGACAACCTAAACGGGAAATATTATACCTTCAAGCGGATAAGTTGTTTCCAAACCCTGCTAGGCGGCCAATCCACCCGCCTGCGTCTTCAAAAACGCCTCGCCGCAGGCTTTGGCCAGATTGCGCACGCGCAAAATGTAGCTCTGGCGTTCGGTGACCGAGATCACGCCGCGCGCGTCGAGCAAGTTGAAGACGTGGCTGGCCTTGATGCACTGGTCATAGGCGGGGAAGACCATTTTGTGCATCGGCAAATTGTCGTTCGAGGCCGGTGCGCCCGCTTCCAGCAACGCCTTGCATTCGGCCTCGGCGTCATCGAAATGCCGAAGCAGCATCGCCGTGTTGGCGTACTCGAAATTGTGGCGCGAATATTCCTGCTCGGCCTGCAGGAAGACTTCGCCATAGGTGACCTTGTCGGCGCCTTCGCGGCCGTTGAAATTGAGGTCGTAGACATTGTCGACGCCCTGCACATACATGGCCAGGCGCTCCAGCCCATAGGTGAGTTCGCCTGCCACGGGGGCGCATTCTATGCCGCAGACCTGCTGGAAATAGGTGAACTGCGATACTTCCATGCCGTCGCACCAGCATTCCCAACCAAGGCCCCAGGCGCCCAGAGTCGGGCTTTCCCAGTCGTCCTCGACGAAGCGGATGTCGTGCAGCAGCGGATCGACGCCGATCGCCTTGAGCGAGCCGAGATAGAGCTCCTGCAGGTTCGGCGGATTGGGTTTCAGGATCACTTGGTACTGGTAATAATGTTGCAGCCGGTTCGGGTTCTCGCCATAGCGGCCGTCCTTGGGACGGCGCGATGGCTGGACGTAGGCGGCATTCCAGCCCCTGGGGCCGAGCGCGCGCAGCGTCGTTGCCGGATGGAAAGTACCAGCCCCCACTTCCATGTCGTAGGGTTGCAGGATGACGCAACCATAGGCGGCCCAGTAATTGTGCAAGGTCAAGATCAGCCCCTGGAACGAGCGGCTGGGGTGCATGTGGGCGGGAATTTCAATCGTCACGATGGCCTCGACAACAAAGGCATGCTTGCTCGCCCGTCCTAGAGACACGGCGGCGAAGCGTCAAGCAAGGCGGCTCGTCGCGGGCATGCCGCGCAATGTTGAAGCTTTGCCGGGCATTGGCCCATTGCCGCGCCGGGTAACCTGCGGTCTGCTTCATTCCTGACAACAGATAGGTCGACCCATGCCCAACCCCATCACCATCCGCCCCGTCATGCGCCAGGATTTCGAGCGGTGGCTGCCGCTGTGGGACGGCTACAACGCCTTCTACGGCCGCTCGGGCGAGACAGCACTGGCAAGCGAGATCACCGCGATGACATGGTCGCGCTTCTTCGATGCTTATGAGCCCGTCCATGCGCTGGTCGCCGAGAGCCAGGGCGAACTCATCGGCCTCGTGCACTATCTCTACCACCGCAGCACCACCGCGATCGCGCCGAACTGCTATCTGCAGGACCTTTTCACCACGCAGGCTTCGCGTGGAAAAGGTGTTGGCCGGGCGCTGATCGAGGGTGTCTATGAACGGGCGCAATCAGCCGGTTCAGGCCGTGTGTACTGGCTGACCCATGAGACCAATCACACGGCGATGAAGCTCTATGACAAAGTCGGCGAACGCTCGGGCTTTGTCGTCTATCGAAAGATGTTTTGAGGCCGCTTTCCCACGCCGTGCCACGTCTCGGCTTCATATCGACCCGCACGAAAACGGGGCTCCGAAGAGCCCCGTTAGCATTCCAGGAAAAAAGATCTCAACCCTTCGGGGCCGGCGTCACCGGCTTTACCTTCGGCGTTTCCTGCGCCGTATTGGATTCGATCGGCGGCAAGCCCTTCATCAGCTTCTGCTGCAAAGCGGCCAGCACATCGGGGTCGGGCTTCAGGTCGCGGGCCTGGTTCCACTGGAAGGTGGCTTCCAGCTTGCGGCCAACGCGCCAATAGGCGTCACCGAGATGGTCGTTCAGAACCGGATCTTCCGGCTTCAGGGAGACGGCGCGTTCCATCTCGCGCACCGCGTCATCGAAGCGGCCGAGGCGGAAATAGGCCCACCCCAGGGAATCGACAATGTAGCCATCGCTCGGCCTGAGATCGACGGCCTTCTGGATCATCTCCAGGGCTTCCTTGAGGTTCGTATTCTGATCGACCCAGGAATAGCCGAGATAGTTAAGCACCTGCGGCTGATCCGGCTGCAACTCCAGCGCCTTGCGGAAACTCGGTTCGGCCTTCGGCCATTCCTTCAGCCGCTCATAGGCGATGCCGCGCTGGTAGAAGATGTTCCAGTTCGCCGCGGTCGGCGTCTTCAGCACGTCGACGGCCTTGTCGTAGAGATTGGCCGCCGAGCGGAAATCCTCTTTCGAGGAGTAGACGCCGCCGAGCGCCAGATAGGCGCGCATATCGTCGGGATGGGCGTCGACGAAGGCCTTCAGATGGGTGATCGCCTCGTCCTGACGATCGAGGTCGGCCAGGTTGAGGCCAAGCTGCAGGTCCGAAATCTCCTTCAGCGGCGAAGAGTCGGGGATGCGCCGATAGAGCGCGATGGCGCCCTCGCCGTCCTTCAGCTGTTCGGCGACCGCCGCGAGCTGCACGAGAGCCGCATCGCTGTCCGGCTTCAGGGCAAGCGCATACTGCAGGTAAAGGCGCACGAATGGTTCGCCGCCGCCACGGTTGAGCGCGGTGGCGAGATCGAGCAGGATTTCGGAAGCACCGTCGGACGGACCGGAGACGAAGGGGGCGACCTTGTCGCCTTTGCTGATCCTGTCGCGCAAGGCGACGATTTCCAGCTTGCCCGGCGAAAACGCCTCGGCCTGGTCGAGCACCGAGATCGCCTTGGCCTTGTCGCCCTTGCGGACCAGGAACGAGGCATAGGCCTGCGCGTTGCGCATCCAGGTCTCGGGCGCCGCACCGCCGGCGGCGGTATCCTGCATCGTGGCGGCGTAGATCGCCTCGGCCTTCTCGGGCATGTTGGAGGCATCGGCGATCAGCGCGCGGTGGAAGGACTTGAACAGGCCAAACCAGTCTGGCCCCTGCAGCTTGTCGATCGAAGCCATCGCATCGCTGGCCTGACCGGCACCTTGCTGGGCCCAGCCCGACATGACGCCGGAGATCAACCGGTCGAGGTCGGATTCCAGCGACAGCTTGAGCCAGTACTGCGCCTTGGAGAAATCCTTCTTGTGGAAGGAATCGACCGCCAGCGCCAGGCGCGAGAAGCGCTCGACGTCGGGCACTTCCTTGAGCTTGTCGGCATAGACCAGGGATTCATCGAAACGGCCTTGAGCGATCAGCGACAGCATCAGGCTCTGCTGCAGGCTGGTATCGCTGGGGTTGAAAGCCAGGGCTTGCTTGTAATAGGCGATGGCGCTGTCGAGGTCGTTGTCGCCTTCGGCGATCCGGGCTGCCAGATAGGCGCCCGAGAACGACGAGATCTTGACCGGCTCGGTGGATTGCTTGGCATAGGCCGGCAAAGCCGAGATCGCCATGCCCGTCACAATTGCCAGCCTTGTCAGCCAGCGCGCACGTCCTTGCTGCATCGTATCCCTTTCAGCCAAGCGCCGTCTCCGCATCCGCGGAATCGGCCCAGACTCGATCTTTCCGGGCAAAGCATGGCCTTTTTGGGGTCGCGCTTCAATCCGCCTGAAATTCACAATCGGGTCACCCGATTAACAAAGAATGCCACTGCGGGATAGCTTTTTGGCGTGACATTCGCGCCGGTCAATGCGTTTGCTCGCGCGGTGCTCAGCGCAGCAGCACATGCTGGTAGCCCTCGCCGGCAACGGCGCTGCAAAGTCCGTTCCACTCGCAGCCCTGACAGGCCTGGCGCGTGAGGCCCGACGCAAAGCCCTGCCGCATGCTCGCCAGCATCGGCGCATCGAGATCGAGCCGGTCGCCGGGCCGGATCGGCCGCCCGACGAGAGAGCCCACGTCACGCGCGGCAAGCCGGTCACGCTCGGCCGCGCTTTCGCGCAGGCAATGCGGCTCGGCCTCGTCAAGCAGCGGCGCGCATATGTCGTCGGGACCGGACACGACCAGAATGTCCTCGCCCCGCCCCAGGCGCCCCGCGATCAGGTCGTAGTTGGCGGTGAAGGCGGGGCTGTACCCTTTGCCCACATAGGTGAGCAGGCAAAGGAGATGATGGGCGCGAAGCCTGACTGTCACGGATTGGCCGGCTTGGCCTTGCCGCCGCGAAGCGCCATGAGCGTCGCGGCACCGAGCGCCGACTTCAGCAGGCCGCCGACGATGAACGGCACAAAGCCGAAGGTGATGGCCTGTTCGGCGCCGATCATCACGGCGAGCCATGCCGTGCCGAGCACGAGACAGGCAAGATTGCCGAGCAGCATGGCGGCGAAGGCAAGCACCACCCTGTTGCCGTTCCAGCCGCGTTCGGCCAGCCAGCCGACAAGCGCGCCGACAACCGGGAAGGCGAAGAGATAACCGCCGGTCGGGCCGACAAAATAGGACGCGCCCGCGGCGCCGCCGGACAGAACCGGGAAACCGACCGCGCCCTCGACCAGCCAGGCGGCGATGGTGATGGCCCCCAGCCGCCACCCATAAAGGGCACCGATCAGCGTCACGGCTAAGGTCTGCATGGTGACAGGCACCGGTATCATCGGCACTTCGATCTGGGACAACAGCGCCAGGAACAGCGTGCCGAGCACGACAGCGCCGACCTGCCAGGCAAGCGACCGCTGCTGCAGCCGTAGCGGGCTGAAAGACGGTCTGGCGGACGAGAATGCGAGGTTGGTCATGGGCTTCCCTTCAGTCGATCCAAAATTATAGATAATTTTTTCATTCGATCTATTATCGAATCCACACTTTTGGGTCCATGGCAAGCCTGGGCTCGGGAAAAGGCTGTTCAACCCACGATCGTGAAGGCTTCGCGTGTAGCGCCCGAGGCGGTCCTGACCGGTTTGCGGCCGATCCATTGGACATGCCGTCCCAGGGTCGCCGCTGCCGATTCGGTGTTTCCCTGCCGCAAGGCGACAAGGATTGCGCGGTGGTCCTGATCGGTGCGCGCCTCCCACTCCGAACGCCATGCCGCGAACAGGAAGCGGGCGCTGGCGGCGTGCAGGTCATCGATGGTGGCAATCAGCCGCGGCATGCCGCACGGTGTCAGGATCAGCCGGTGAAAGGCGCGGTTGGCTTCTTCCCAGGACCTGACGTCGCGGGACTTGTCGCCGGCCTTCGTCGCTTCCTCGGCCTGATCCAGGATGGCCGAGGTCAAATGCGGCGCGGCATGGCGAAGCGCCAGCACTTCGAGTGCCGCCCGCATTTCGGCGACCTCCTTGACCTCCCCAAGATCGAAGGCCGCCACGCGCACGCCCCGGCGCGGCTCGCTGACCGCCAGCCCCTGCGCCTCGAGCCGGCGGAACGCCTCGCGCACCGGCACATGGCTGGTGTTGAATTCCTCGGCGATATGATCCTGGCGCAACCGGGCCCCAGGCTCGATCGCGCCTGAGATGATGCGATCCGCCAGCGCCTTGCCGATGCGCACCGCTATGGTGTCGTCCGTGCCCTTTGCCATGATTTATAGATAATTTGCGGCAGGGCGGCTTGTCGAGGTGGCGAGACGGAAATCATCGTCGTATCCCCGGCACGGGCCGGAAGACCGATCCGCGAAAAACCGCCGCGCTCAGTTCACCCGGCTGATGCAGAAATCGATGACGTCGATCAGCGCCGATTTCTGCGGTGTTTCTTCCAGCGGCGCCAGCGCGTCGCGGGCGATCTCGCCGAAATGTCGCGCGCGCCCGATCGTGTCGGCGATTGCGCCGTGGCGGGTCATCAGGCCGATCGCCTTTTCCAGCCCGGCGTCGTCGGTGACATTGTCCTCGATGGCACGCTTCCAGAACGTGCGTTCGGCCTTGCTGCCGCGCCGATAGGCAAGGATGACAGGCAAGGTCACCTTGCCCTCGCGGAAATCGTCGCCGACATTCTTGCCGAGATCCTTGCTGGTGCCGCCATAGTCCAGCGCATCGTCGATCAGCTGGAAGGCAAGGCCGAGATTCATGCCATAGGAGCGCAGCGCCGCGCGATCGTTCCGGGTCGCCTGGGCGATGACCGGGCCAACCTCCGCGGCGGCCGAAAACAGCGCGGCGGTCTTGGCCTTGATGACGGCGAAATGCTCGTCCTCGGTGGTTTCGAGGTTCTTGGCGGCAGCAAGCTGCATCACCTCGCCCTCGGCGATGATAGAGGCCGCGCTGGACAGGATGTCGAGCGCTTCGAGCGAACCGACCTCGACCATCATGCGGAAGGCCTGGCCAAGAAGGAAGTCGCCAACCAGGACGCTGGCCTGGTTGCCCCAGATCATGCGGGCGGTCTTCTTGCCGCGCCGCATGCCGCTCTCGTCGACGACATCGTCGTGCAGCAAGGTCGCGGTGTGCATGAACTCGACCGCGGTGGCGAGCCTGACATGGCCTTCGCCGGCATAGCCGAACATCTGCGCGGCGGCGAGCGTCAACATCGGCCTGAGCCGCTTGCCGCCCGAAGAGATCAGATGGTTGGCGACCTCGGGAATCATCTCGACGTCGGAACCGGCCTTGGACAGGATCAGTTCATTGACGCGACCCATGTCGGTCGCCGTCAGATCGATCAAATCCTTGATGGATGCGGGTTCCCGCTTCCCGTTTTCGATGTTGAGAACGACACCCACGACAATCACTCCCGTCTTGGTATAACGCGTGCGACGGCACCCTTAGTCCCTGGCTGGACTCTAGGGCGGCGGATACGGGCACGGCAAGTGGCGAATTGGCGCGGCGGCGGCGAGAGCCTGTAAACCGATGGCGAAAGGGAGTTGAACACAGCCGATGATGCGAGGTTGGACAATCCGGCTGCTGCACTCGTTCTCATTGGTGGGCCTGCTCACGGGCACCCTGTTCTTCGCGGCATCGCTGACACCCTCGCTCAACCCGCGCGCCGCGCTCATGCAAGGCGTTCTCTCGGGCCTTTGCCTTGCCGTAGGCTACGGCATCGGTGTTTTCAGCCTTTGGCTGTGGACCTATCTGGAGCTTCCCATGCCGGCGCCGGGCAAGGCGCGGCCGGTCAAGCGGATCGCGGCCCTCATCTGCGCGGCGATCGCCCTGGTCTTTCTCTGGCGCGCCTCCGAATGGCAGAATTCGATTCGAACACTGATGGAACTGAAACCGGTCGACAGCGCGCAGCCGCTCAAGATCGGCCTGATCGCGCTGATCACCTTTGTCCTGGCCCTGATGCTGGCGCGGCTCTTCCAGATCACGTTTCGCCTCGTGTCCGGCTGGCTTGCCCTCTTCATCCCCAGACGGATCGCCATCGTCGCCGGCGTTTCGGTCGCCGTCCTGCTCTTCGGCAGCATCATCAACGGCGTTCTCTTGAGATACGCGCTGCACGTCGCCGACGGTTCCTATCAAAAGCTCGACGCGCTCGTGGAAGATAAGGCCCGGCAACCGGCTGATCCCGCCAAGACCGGGAGTGCGGCCTCGCTGATCGATTGGGAGCATCTTGGACGAACCGGCCGGGAATTCGTCACCACCGGACCGGCGAAACAGGACCTGCAATCCTTCCTGAAACGCGATGCGCTCGAGCCGATCCGTGTTTATGCGGGACTGCGCTCGGCCGACACGGCCGAGGAGCGGGCGAGGCTGGCGCTGGCGGAATTGAAGCGCGTCGGCGCGTTCGATCGCTCGATCCTGGTCATCATCACGCCGACCGGGACCGGCTGGATCGATCCGGCGGCTATCGATACGCTCGAATACCTGCGTGGCGGCGACGTCGCCAGCGTCGCGATCCAGTACTCCTATCTGCCAAGCTGGCTGTCGCTGATGGTCGAGCCCGGCTATGGCGGCGATGCCGCGCGAGCGCTGTTCGCCGAGGTCTATCGCTACTGGACCACTTTGCCCAGGGATCACCGCCCGAAGCTCTATCTGCATGGGCTGAGCCTGGGCGCGATGAATTCGGAACAATCAAACGAGTTGTTCGAGGTGCTGGGCGACCCCTACCAGGGCGCGCTGTGGAGCGGCCCGCCCTATTCGAGCCGTATCTGGCGCTCCATCACCAGGAACCGCAATCCAGGCTCGCCGGCCTGGCTGCCGCGCTTTCGTGACGGCTCCTATGTACGCTTCACCAACCAGAACAATGCGCTCGACATCCCGAATGCGCATTGGGGGCCGATGCGCATCGTCTATCTGCAATATGCCAGCGATGCGGTGACTTTCTTTGAACCCAAATCCTTCTACAGGAGGCCCGACTGGATGGCGCAACCGCGCGGGCCCGACGTTTCGGCCGATCTGCGCTGGTATCCCATCGTGACGTTCCTGCAACTGGCGGTCGACATGGTGGCGGCCGCGACCATGCCGATGGGCCATGGCCATGTCTACGCGCCGGAGCACTATATTGATGCCTGGATCGAGGTGACGGACGTTCAGGGCTGGACAACGGACGATATCGTCAGGCTGAAACGCCACTTCGCCGAGCGCTAGAATCAGGGGCGCTGGAAATGCCGCAATCCGCGCGCCCGTTTACATCGGCGCCGCAAACTGAGAGTTTCGCCCGATGATAGAGCTCATCCGAACCAACGACGCCGTCATCATCTCCTTTGTCGAATCGCTGATGCGCGACGCCGGCATAGGCTGTTTCGTCGCCGACCAGAATATGAGCGTGCTCGACGGCTCCCTCGGCATCCTGCCGCGGCGCGTCATGGTCGATGCCGATCAGGCCGACGCCGCGCGACGCATCCTGACCGATGCCGGCATCGCCAACGAAATCCGCCAGAAATAATGTCCGCCGCGCCAGCCGCCATCGCCACGGATATGCCGGCCCATACGGTCGACGCTTTCCATCGCGGCCGGTTCTGGCTCGTGCAGCCCAAACATGGCGGCCACCGCGCCGGGATGGACGCCATGATGCTGGCCGCATCGGTGCCGTCCTCGTTTGGCGGACGGCTCGCCGATTTCGGCGCCGGCGCCGGAGCCGCCGGCCTGGCGGTGCTGTCGCGCTGTCCGGGCGCGACGGCCGTGCTGGTCGAACGCGCGCCCGAAATGGCGGCCTTCGCCGCGGCCACGCTTGCCCATCCCGGCAATGCGCATCTCAGCGATCGCGCCGCCGTACTTGTCGCCAATGTCACGGTGTCGGGCCGGGGCCGCGCCGCCGCCGGCCTTGCCGACAATGACTTCGACTTCGTCATCATGAACCCGCCTTTCAACGCCGCGCGGGACCGCGCCACGCCTGAGCCTCTGCGAAAAGAGGCCCATGTCATGGAGGACGGGCTGTTCGAAAGCTGGATCCGCAGTGCGGCGGCGGTTGTCAGGCCGCGCGGCGGGCTGGCCGTCATTGCGCGGCCCGAACAGCTCGGCGCCATTCTCGATGCGATGTCGGGCCGCTTCGGCGAAGCCGAAATGCTCGCCGTACACCCTCGTCCGGACGCGGCGGCAATCCGCATTGTCGTGCGGGCGGCACTTGGCGCACGGGGAAAGCTTGCCATCCGCCCGCCCCTGATGCTGCACGCGCAAGCGGGCAATCGGCCCGACGAGCGCAGCGAAATGATCACCAATGGACTAGCATCGCTGTTCGGAGACTGAGTTGTTCCTGGCCCGCGCATTGCCGTTGGCCGGGAAATCCCTACATGCCTGCAACCATCGCCGGAGACCGCGCCATCGTGAAACGTCTTTTCAACCGCCTGCTGCCGAAATCCTGGCGCTCCACCGTCGTCACCATTCCGGTTATCCGGCTTCACGGCACCATCATGGCCGGCGGCGGCCAGTTCCGGCCGAGCCTCTCACTTGGCTCCACCGCCGGACTGATCGAGAAGGCATTCTCCTTCGACGCCCCGGCGGTCGCTTTGTCGATCAATTCGCCGGGCGGCTCGCCGGTGCAGTCGCGGCTCATCTTCAAGCGCATTCGTGATCTGGCGATCGAGAAGAACAAAAAGGTCCTTGTCTTCGTCGAGGATGTCGCGGCGTCCGGCGGTTACATGATCGCGGTCGCCGGCGACGAGATCTTCGCCGACCCGTCCTCCATCGTCGGCTCGATCGGCGTCGTATCGGCCTCGTTCGGTTTTCCGGAACTGATGAAGAAGATCGGCGTCGAGCGCCGCGTCCATACCGCCGGCCAGAACAAGGCGGTGCTCGATCCGTTCAAACCCGAGAAAAAGGAAGACGTCGAGCGGCTGAAAGCACTGCAGCTCGAAGTGCACGAGACGTTCATCGATCTGGTCAAGGAGCGGCGGGGTACGAAGCTGGCGGATGATCCGGACTTGTTCACCGGGCTGTTCTGGACCGGCAAGAGAGGCCTCCAGCTTGGCCTCGTCGATGCGCTCGGCGACATGCGCACGGTGCTGAAGACCCGCTTCGGGCCCAAGACCCAGTTGAGGCTGGTGACGGCGCCGCGCGGTCTGTTCGGCCGCTTCGGCCTGTTCGGCTCGAAAATGGGCTTTTCGGCGCCCGATATCGCCGCGGCTGCCGCCAGCGGCGTCATCGATGCGGCGGAAGAGCGCGCATTGTGGGCGCGCTTCGGGCTTTGAAAAAGCCATGAAAGCGTCTAGCATGGTTGCCCGAAAGACCCGACCGGCCGCCCTTACCGGCCCAGCGTGGTAGGAGTTTTGACATGCCGCAGCTCATTTTCTTCGCCGTCGTCGGCGTCGCAGCCTATTTCGGCTACCGCACCTTTCTGCGCGAGGCTGAACGCGTGACGGCCAAGGTGCGGCGAACCGAAAAACAGGCGGCCAACGGCGCCATGGGGACCCTGGTCAAGGATCCGAAGACCGGCGAATACCGGCTGGCCAAGGACTGACCCTCATTTCACTCGCAATCGAGACCGCGGAATCCGGTCCGGATGCCCGGACATGGGCGGCGCCCGCCAAGATAAACCTTGCCTTGCACGTCACCGGCAGGCGCGCCGACGGCTACCACCTCATCGAAAGCCTGGCCGTGTTCACGCGCTTTGGCGACAGGATCGAGATAAAACTGTCCGACGGCGATGCGTTCGGCGTCTCGGGCCGCTATGCGCCCGACGTCCCGCTCGATGGCGGCAATCTGGTGCTGAAGGCGCGTGACGCATTACGGCAGGCCGCCGGCCTTCAAGACACCCCCCCCGTGAGCATCAGGCTCGAAAAGAACCTTCCGGTCGCGTCCGGCGTGGGCGGAGGGTCGAGCGACGCAGCGGCCGTGCTGCGCGGGCTGGCGGCGATCTGGGGACTGGGCATCGACGGCGCCGAGCTGGCGCGGATCGGTCTCACGCTTGGCGCCGATGTGCCGATGTGCCTGTCGGCAAAACCGCTGGTGGCGCGCGGCATTGGCGAGGAGCTATCGATGGTGCCGGATTTCTCGGCGCTGGGACTGGTGCTGGTCAATCCGGGAACGCCGATCTCGACGGCCGAAATCTTCGCCGCACTTTCGCGTCGCGACAATGAGCCATTGCCGCCGCTGCCGCGCAGCATCGATTTTCACAGCCTGCGCAACTGGCTCGAGATCACCCGCAACGATCTCGAACCGGTGGCCGTTGCGATACAGCCCGCCATAGGCAGGGCGCTTTCCTGGCTCGACAAGGCCGGATCGGGATTTTCGCGGATGTCGGGATCGGGTGCGACGTGCTTTGGCCTGTTCGAGACCGGCAATGTGGCCAAGCGTGCGGCGGCCGAAATCCGCGCCCGCCAGCCTGACTGGTTCGTCGCAGCGACGCGCAGCGTGCCATCGGAGGCCGACTGAAATGGCCGGGATTGACCAGACCCGTTCCTTCCTCCCCGTGCGCATCGCGGTGCTGACGGTTTCGGACACACGCAGCCTCGCCGACGACAAATCCGGCCAGACGCTGGCCGAGCGCATCGTCGAGGCCGGCCATGTCCTGGCGGCCCGCGACATCGTCACCGATGACCGCGACAAGATCCGCGAAACGGTGCTGGCCTGGTCGCGCGACGAGAAGATCGATGTCGTGATCACAACCGGTGGGACCGGCTTCACCGGGCGCGACGTGACGCCGGAGGCGCTGGAGCCGATCTTCGAAAAGCGGATGGATGGTTTTTCGGAGGTGTTCCACCGCATCTCCTACGACAAGATCGGCACCTCGACGATCCAGAGCCGGGCGACCGGCGGCGTCGTCAACGCCACCTTCGTCTTCGTGCTGCCGGGCTCGCCCGGCGCCTGCAAGGACGCCTGGGACGGCATACTGAAGGCGCAGCTCGACTACCGGCACATGCCGTGCAACTTCGTCGAGATCATGCCGCGCCTCGACGAGCATCTGCGGCGCGGGACGTCGAGCCCGTAAAGCCGAGGTGAGGCGCCGGTATCGCAGCACCTTTGCCAGGCAGAATGGCGCCCTCGCCTTCGAAACACCATTCCAATCCGAATGCCGCGGAAGATAGCTTTGTCGCGACGGCCTTTGCGGTCACGACAAAGAGGCATGCGATGACGATACACGCCGGCGGTTGCCACTGCGGTAACATAAGCCTTCGATTTTCGACCAAACTCGACCCATCGCAAATGGAGGTCCGAGCCTGTCAGTGCTCGTTCTGCACCAGACATGGTTCTCGTGCCGTTTCCGACCCTGATGGCAGGCTGACGCTCTCGGTCCGGGACAAGAGGCGGCTGCGCAGATATCGGTTCGGGCTGCGAACGGCTGACTATCTCATCTGCGCGGAGTGCGGCGTCTACGTCGCGGCGATCGCCGGGGACGATGACGCTGCCAGGGCGGTCCTCGTCGTCAATGCCCTGGACGACCGGCAGGCGTTCGACCGGCAACCGATCCCCGTCGATTTCGACGCCGAAAGCAAACAACAGCGGCTGGCCAGGCGCCGCCTTCGCTGGATGCCTGTCGAGATGACTTTCGAATGACCCGCCTTCAGCGGATGACCGGCTCGCCGTGGAAACGGCGGCGCGAGGGCCTGGAGACGCCGAAACCAACTTCCATCATCAGCCGTGGCGTGCGCGCCGGTACCGTGCCCATGTGGAAACCGAACGGATCTTCGACGAAGCCGAGACCAGCCTCTCCGATCAAGGTCACCGGGCTCTGCTGGCCATAGACGTCGAGCACCTCTTCGGCCGGATGGCCGACCAGAAGGGTCAGCTGATGCTTGATGGCGCGCCTGTTATGGCTGCCCCTGACATAGACATGCGGCCCCGTGCCGGCATCGACCGGCACCAGGTAGAAGAAGAACTTCAACATCCGCCAGTCGTCGAGGTCGAAATGGTATTTGCCGAGCGAAGCCAGGTTCTTGTCGGCATCCGTGGCTTTGCCGGTCGGAAAGCTCCACCAGACGCGCGTCGTGATCAGCTTCGCCTGACCGCCGAGATAGTGCGCGGCAACGTCGAGAAGCAGCGGATCGCGCTGGACGGAAAGTGCCGCCGGACAGTCGAGGATGCGCTCGAAATAATGACCGCTGAGCAGCGAGCGGCCGAGGCGCTTCTCGGCCTGCCCATGTTCGTCCGGCATGAATTCGAGACGGCGATCGAAATTGCCGAAACAGGGCGTGCGACGGGCAAAATCCGCGATCTGCCGATGGATGTCGGACGGCAGGACCAGTCCTGAGAACAGCCCGTCCGAACGCAGCGCGCCGACAACGGCTTCGCGCTCCACGCCGGTAAACATCGTATCCCTTGCGTTGTCGACCGGACGGGCTCGCCTGGCGGCCAGCCAGTGCATCCGGCGCCCGGGCATGGTACGCGCCAGAACGAACATCGGCAGCCAGGCAGGGTTTTCGCGTAAATCGGTCAGATAGGTCGGAATGCGCACGGCGATGCGCCGCAGCAGGCTGCCGTTGCGCGCGATGGCCTCGAGGCTGGCGCCACCTGACTTGTCTGATGTCTGAAGGTTCATTGGGTCCTCGGCAATGAGCGTGCTCCCGATGCCGCATCGGTTTCACCACTCGCATGACCCAAACCCAGTTCAGCCGCCTTGTGGGAAATCTACCCTCGCGTCAGATTTTGTGCAATGCACAACAAACAGAGCAGCGGCAAAATTTATTTCGGTGAGCGGGGTTTCGGCGGCGCCGGCCAGATCTCGGCGTCGAGCCGCCTGGTTGCCAGGCCCCGCGCGAGAGCCTCGGCGGTGGCCGCACTCTTCGAAAGGGACGCCGCCTGTCGCTTGCTGATCACCAATCCTTCGGCAAGCGCGCGGTTTGCCGAAAAGACCCGGGCGAGGAACGGCGGACGGCTGCCCCGCGCCCGCGAGAACCTGGCCGCCATGGTCTGCCTGGCGGTATGGGCGACGACCGCGTCGATCCAGCCCTCGACCAGCCTCGCGCCCGGTTCGAGAAACAGCAGCCAGTCGCCCTTTGCCTGGCGGATGCCGGAGGCTATGCCGCCGCTCCCGACATAGTGGCAGCCGGCATGCTCGGCGACGCGATGCGTCTGGTCGGTGGAACCGGTGTCGCAGACGACGACCTCGCGCACCACGCCCTCGACCGCGCCGCCAATCAGCGTCGCCAGCGTGCGCGCGAGACCCTCCTCGTCATTGTGCGTTTCGATGAGAACACTGAGCATGTCAGCCGAATAGCGGAAACCACTGTCCGACGCCAGTTTTCGCAGTGCACCATAGAAAGTTCTTGCTTTGTTCTCATCAACAAAATAGGAATAATTTCATGAGCAGAGCGATTCGACACAATATGGAAAGTCCCTGGGAGCGGGCGAAGATGGAACCGATCATGCGCGCCGACATTGCAGCCTTCGGAGCAGGACGAGCCGAGATGGCCAATGCAATGATCGAACAGAGCGGCATGCGCGTCCGTCCGGACCGTAACCGCGGCCGGTCGGCGGGCATCAATCCGTCCGGCCGGTTCGAACCGGTCAGCCGCCATGTCTTCGACGATGGCTGGAGTTCGCTGGAGGAACTGCCGCCGTTCAAGACCGAGGTGCAGGTGGAGAAGCCGCGCACCATCATCACGCGCAACGAATCGCCCGACATTTCATTCGACCGGTCGATCAATCCCTATCGCGGCTGCGAACATGGCTGCGTCTATTGCTTCGCGCGGCCGACCCACTCGTTCATGGGGCTGTCGCCGGGGCTGGATTTCGAATCCAAGCTGTTCGCCAAGCCGGACGCGGCGCGCCTGCTCGACAAGGAGCTGTCGAAGGACGGTTACCAGCCGCGCACCATCGCAATCGGCACCAACACCGATCCCTACCAGCCGATCGAGAAGCAGTACCGGATCATGCGCGAAATCCTCGAAGTGCTGGAGGCGCGCGGCCACCCTGTCGGCATCGTCACCAAGTCGGCCCTGGTGGTGCGCGATATCGACATCCTGTCGCGCATGGCCGAGCGCGGACTGGCCAAGGTGGCGCTGTCGGTGACGACGCTCGACCGCATGCTGGCGCGGACCATGGAGCCCCGCGCATCGACGCCGACCAAGCGGCTCGAGGCGATCAGGCAGCTTTCGGACGCCGGCATCCCGACGTCGGTGATGGTGGCGCCGATCATCCCGGGCCTGACCGACCAGGAGATGGAACGCATCCTCGACTCGGCACACCATGCCGGGGCGCGCGAGGCTGGCTATGTGGTGTTGCGCCTGCCGCTGGAGGTCAGCCCGATCTTCAAAGACTGGCTGCTGCGCCACTATCCCGACCGCTATCGTCACGTCATGTCGCTGATCCGTTCGATGCGCGACGGCAAGGACTACGATTCGGAATGGGGCAAGCGCATGAAGGGCGCCGGACCCTATGCCTGGCAGATCGGCCGGCGCTTCGAGATCACAGCCAAGCGGCTCGGCCTCAATGCCGAACGGCGCACACTGCGGACCGACCAGTTCGTCGCCGCCGGCAAGGACCAGGAGCAGTTGATGCTGCTTTGAAAGACAGAGCGCGGTGGCCCGTTTGATTGCCGCCGTGGCGAGAAAATCCCGTCCGGCCTGCCCCGGCCTGCAGACGGTGCCCTCCCGGTCCGGCGCCCCACCCGACCCGGAGGGACTTGCGGAGAATCGGAGCCGATGCGAACCTCGCCGCAACATGGCTCGCGCGCGTTCCGATTCTCCGCTTCTCTTCGAAATCGTCGAGAAACCCGATTTCTCCTTCGAGACGAAGGCGATGGCTGACGGCCTGTGGCCGGTGGCCGGTATGGACGAAGCCGGCCGCGGCCCGCTGGCCGGGCCGGTGGTGGCGGCGGCGGTGGTGCTCGACCCCGCCAACATTCCCGAGGGGCTCGACGATTCTAAGCGGCTCAGCCATTTGCAGCGTGAGGCGCTGTTCCTGCGCATCATCGGCTCCGCGCTCGGGGTTTCGATGGCGTCGGTGAGCGCCGAGGGCATAGACAACAGCAACATCCTCAAGGCGAGCCTCGAAGCGATGCGCCGCGCGCTGGTCGGACTGCCGGTTCAGGCAAAGCTCGCGCTTGCCGACGGGCGCGACGTGCCGCCGGGACTGCCTTGCGAGGGCCGCGCGCTGATCAAGGGAGACCAGCGCTCGCAGTCGATCGCCGCCGCCTCGATCGTCGCCAAGGTGATGCGCGACCGCATGATGTGCGGCTGCGGCAGCCATCACGACCGCTACGGGTTCGAAGTCCATATGGGCTATGCCACGGCCCGGCACCGTACGGCGATCGAGGCGCATGGCCCGGTCGCGAGGCTGCATCGCGTTTCCTTCGCGCCGTTCAGGCTCGGTGGCGTCGAGATGACCGAAGAAGAGAGTTTTACCGGACTGGAGTGAGGCGGCGAAGCAGCCGATCTCTGCCCTCGTGAGGGAGATTTGCAACGCCGTCGTCGCGCCTCTGAAAACAAAAAAGCCGCCAGGTTGCAAGGGCGGCTTTCGATTTCTACGGTCTATCGGCTCAGTTGAGCTTGGCCTTCACATCGGCCACAGCGGACTTGAACAGGTCGGCTCCGGCCTTGGCGTCAACCTTGGCGGCGAGCAGCGTGCGGGCGGCTTCTACAGCGATGTCGACGGCGCTGGCGCGCACTTCGCCGATTGCCTCGCGCTCGGCCTGTCCGATCTTCTGCTCGGCCAGCGCGGTGCGCCGCGCGACGTAGTCCTCGGTCTTCTTGTGCGCCTCGGCGGCGAGCAGTTCGGCTTCACGCTTGGCGGCAGCGACGATGTCGGCAGCCTCCTGTTCGGCTTCCTTGCGCTTCTTCTTGTACTGGCCGAGCAGTTGCTGGGCTTCGTCGCGCAGCTTGCGTGCCTCGTCGAGCTCGTTGCTGATCCTGGCGGCACGCGCATCGAGCGCCTTGGCGATGATGCCAGGCACCTTGATGTAGATGGCGATGGCCAGGAAGATGACCAGGGCAATCGTGGCCCAGAGCGTTGCGAGAGATGTAGCGTCCATGATGCGCTCCTCACCCGGCCACGGATTTGACCGCGGCCGCGATCTCGGCCTTGGTGGCCTTGCCGCCGACCAGTGCCTCGACGATGGCCGAAGCGGTGTCCTCGGCGATGCTGCCGACTTCCTTCATGGCGTTGGCCTTGATGGAGGAAATGCGGGCCTCGGCCTCGCCGAGTTTCTCGTCGAGCGCAGCCTCGATCTTCTTGCGGGCAGTCTCGGCTTCCGCCTTTGCCGCGTCGTTGGCCTGCTGGCCGATCGCGTTGGCGTTTTTCTTGGCTTCCGCCAGTTCCTGCTCGTAGGCAGCAACGGCAGCGTCAGCCTCGCCCTTCAGCTTGGCGGCCTGGTCGAGATCCTGGCTGATGCGATCGTTGCGGACATCGATGATGCCCCCGACGCGCGGCACCACGACCCGCTTCAGGAAGAGGTAGAACAGCCCGAACGTGATCGCCAGCCATAGAAGCTGCGACGGGAACGTCGCCGGATCGAATGGCGGAAATGCACCGTGCTCGGCAGGCACGCTGGTGCCGGAATGCGTCTCGCCTTCCGTCGCAGCGTGGCTGGTGTCGGCAGCGGGCGCGGACTCTTGCGCGAAGGCAGATGTCACGAACATGGACTATCCCCAGATATCAGGCCCGCCGCTCACGCGGCCGGCCTGTCCAATCTTCTCAGTACTCAGCCGAACAGGGCCAGCAGCGCGATGAGAAGCGAGAAGATGCCCAGAGCTTCGGTCACAGCGAAGCCGAAGATCAGGCGGCCGAACTGGCCGTCGGCAGCCGACGGGTTGCGCAGCGCGCCCGAGAGGTAGCTGCCGAAGATGTTGCCCAGGCCAATGCCCGCGCCACCCATGCCCAGGCAAGCGATGCCGGCGCCGATGTACTTTGCTGCTTCTGCGTCCATTTGTTCAACTCCTTTGGATCTGAAATTCCGTTGCGATTCCATCCGGCGGCAATTCGTGCGCCGGAAACTCTTGCCTCAGTGCCCGGGATGCAGGGCGTCGTTGAGATACATGCAGGTCAACACGGCAAAGACATAGGCCTGCAGGAAGGCGACCAGCAGCTCGAGCGCCGTCAGCGCCACCGCCATGGCCAGCGGCAGGATCGAACCCGCCACGCCGACCGCGCCCAGCGCCGAGAGGCTGACGACGAAGCCGGAGAACACTTTGAGGGTGATGTGGCCGGCCAGCATGTTGGCGAACAGACGAACCGAGAGGCTGACCGGGCGCGACACGAAGGAGATGACCTCGATCAGCACCACCAGCGGCAGCAGGAAGACCGGCACGCCGTGCGGCACGAACAGTTTGAGGAAGCCCAGACCATGCTTCATGAAGCCGTAGACCACCACGGTTCCGATCACCAATGCGGCAAGCCCGAAGGTGACGATGATGTGGCTGGTGACGGTGAAGAAATAAGGGAACAGGCCGAGCAGGTTGGCGACCAGCACGAACATGAACAGCGAGAACACGAAGGGGAAGAACTTCATGCCCTGCGTGCCGGCGGCGTCGCGCAGCATGTTGGCGACGAATTCATAGGACATTTCGGAGATGGACTGCAGCCGGCCCGGAACCAGGCTGCGGCTCGACGTGGTCAGCAACAGGAAGGCCGCGGCAACGATCACGGTGGCGACCATGAACAGCGCCGAATTGGTGAAGGATACGTCGTAGCCGCCGATATTGATCGGTATCAGCTTGATGATATGGAACTGGTGGATCGGATCGACCTTGTCAGCTGCCACGTTCAAACCTCGTCAATGCCGCGTACGGCCAAATTACCATTTGCCGCGTCGCGGCTATTTGCTGTCGTCCCGGTCAGGGCGTGAATTCTTGCCCTGTCCAAATTCCGCCACAACGCCCGCCGAACGCATGACATTGAGCACACCGGCGCCAAAACCAAGCAGCAGGAACACGATCAGACCCCATGGCGATGTTCCCGCCAGACGGTCGATGATCCAGCCAATGCCGGCACCGACCACCACCCCGGCGACGAACTCGCTGGACAGCTTGAGTGCCTGACCGTATCCGGTCACTGGTTTCGCGTCGTCTTTCCCCTCGAGCCGGTTCGGCAGCCTTGTCGCAAGCGATGCTCCAAGTTCACGCCGACGTCGCTCAAGATCGTCGTCGCGGATTTCGGCGTCATGCTGCTTGCCGCGGCCGGTTTCTCCGGTTCCGTCTGGCCTGTTTTTCTCGGCCATCGCAACCCCCCTGCCCGGGCAGACCGTCACCGTCCGTCCGCTTCTAAAGTCGCCGGCAACATAGTTAGAGGGTTTGCGCCCGTCAAGCCACGGACGGAAGTTCCAAGCAGTGTATTTTATATAGTAAAATCAATATATTAGAAAGGTGCGACATCGTGCCCGGGACGATCGGGGCGATGCGCTGCGCGAATCCCCCGGACAATGGCTCTCCGATCGACGGTCCGGCCGGATGAAAAGAACGGCGGTCGACGGGCCGATCAGCTCCAGCCGCCACCATAGGTCCGGTAGAAGATATGCAGGCCGATCTTGGTCATCTTCTGCATCGTGCGCGCCCAGCCGGGATGGACATACTGGGCATAATAGTGGGTCGAGGATCCGACCTCCGGAATGAAGATCTTGCCGGCGGTGACGGCCATGCCGACGTCCTGCGCGGTCTTGTAGGCGACGGGGTTGTCGATGCGTTTCTTCCTGCCATCGCAAGCGAAGGAGAACTGGCAGCGGTTGAACCAGTTGTCGTTCTGGTAGACGACGCCGCAGATCGAATTGGGATAAGCGGGATTGCGGACCCGGTTGAGGATCACCTGGGCGACGGCGGCCTGGCCGCGCACGGTTTCGCCGCGTGCCTCGAAATAGATGCCGTTGGCCAGGCATTTCTGCTCGGGCTTGGAGAAGGCGCTGGCGGGAAGCGGATTCTGGATCCAGGCGTGGTCGCCCTTTGCCATCGGCGGGATGAACCGGCCGCTGTTGGGCTGCTCGTCCTGCAGCAGGGCCTCGAAGGGCGAGGCCTTGGCATAATCGGGTTCGGACTGCGCGTAAGCGGTCGCCAGGATATCGGCGTGGTCATTGTTGACCAGTGCGGCAAGCATGGTCGGGACGCCGGAATCCGGCTTCTTGTCCTCGCGCGCATGGAATGCCGCCGCGATCTGGATTTCCTTGCCTTTGATCTGGGGCTTGGCGAAAGCCATTTTCAGGTCGCCGTCGAGGCTCGGCCGCATCAAGGAAGAGGTGCGCTGGAAGATCGAGCCGGCATTGAAGTTCTTCGGCGGCGCCACCGGCGAGACCTGAACGATGCGGCCCTTCTTGTCGGCGCGCATGACGCGATCCTCGTCGGGCGACCCGCTGACCTTGCCGCCCTTGCCACGGAACGAGACGGCGCCGACGCCGGGAAGACGCACGCCCGAGCCCGAGATCGAGCCGGTAGTATCCGAATCGACGAATGGCATCTCGGCCGCGTGGACGGACCCGGCCACCGATTTCTCGACATAGGAGTTCCAGCGCGCGGTCGGCGATTCGAGGCCGGACACAAGGCTCGTCATGTCCTGGTAGGCGGCGACGGTCGGAAAGCCGATCCAGATACCGAGACCGATGATGAACGGAGACACAAGGCTGCGTTTCTCACCGGCGGCGGCGACCAGCCGCTTCAACACACGTCGATGCACGGAACTCTCTCCAGGAACGCTACTGACCCCACTGGAGAGCAAAATGATGCATTAACCTTGATGGGACGTTAACGGGATCAGTCGGGTTTTCCCGGTCGGCTAAGCGTCGTGGTTTCGGAGTTGGACGGTTTTGCGGCGACAGCGCTCAGCCCTGCCGCAGGAAGATCGGCCATGCGATGAGGGCGCAGGCGGCCGCCGAAAGCCAGACGCCGGGCCACGACCAGAGGTGCAGCAGCCCTGGAATGGCCACCGGAACCAGGAAGAAGCCGATGAAGACAAAGCTGTTGGCGAGGCTGAGCGCGGTTCCGACATGGCCGGCACCGGCCAAGGTGGCAAGCTCGGTATAGGCAACGCCGTGCCAGGCCGAGACCGAGATGCCGGCGACGACAAGCAGCAGGGGCAGGACAGCGATCACAAGGGGCTGGCCGCCAGGCATTGCGGGAACGGCCACAACCAGCACCCAGAGCATTGCGAAGGCCAGCGCGCTGAGCGCACTGCACAAGCGAAGAAACCGACGGCGGTTGCCGTGGCGATCGGTAAAGCGGCCGCTCCAGACGCGCATGACCATGGCGCCGACCTGGACCGCGCAGAGGCTGGCGCTGATTGCCGTCGTGCCAAGTCCGGCGAAGTCGTGCAGAAAGACCGATGCGAAGGTAAGGACAGCGACCTGCGGAAAGCAGAGCAGGCCGATGGCGATGGATATGCGCCAGACCTCGATGTTGCGCAGAGGCGCCGGTCCGGCCACATCGGATGAAGCGGCGTGACCGACAGCCGTCGGCGGCGGTTCGTGCAGCCAACGCCAGGCGAACAGGGCCGAAAGTGCGGACGCCGCCGCCAGGAGCCCGAACACCGCGGCAAAACCGAACGCCAGGGCAAGCGAAGGCAGGACGAGCGCGCCGAGGCCGCCGCCAAGCGGCACCGCCGTCTGCCGGATGCTCATGGCAAAGCCGCGCTCATTGTCCCGGAACCAGGCCATTATGGCGCGGCCGCTCGAGCCGTTGACACTGCCGCCGAGCAGGCCCGTGACGAGCAGGCTCGCCGCCAGTAGCGTGACATCGGGAATGCCCGATGCTGTCGGCACGACCAGCATCGCCATCGCAAGCAGCCAGGCCGCCGTCGCGCCGAGCCCGATCAGAAGCACGCGGCGGTCCCCCCAGCGATCGGTGAGCAGACCCCATGGCAGTTCGCTGAGCGCGACCCCCAGCCCGAGCAGGCCGAGCGCCAGGCCAAGTTCGGCATTGCTCAAATGATAGCCCTGGCGGAGCACGACCGCCGTGGCCGGTATGCCCGAGAAGGTGGCCGAGAAGCCGGCGTTGGCGGCAACGCCGATGCCAAGGACCTTCCAGCGATGGTTCGGCCCGAAGCTCCGGCCGGCGGCGGTGGCGGCGCCTTGCCCGGATGAGTGGCAATCGTTGCGCGTGATGATGGCGGACATGACTTCATTCCCGTGACGCCGGTCGAGCGGCCTTGACGGGACTGATGTAGCGCCGTAGCTTCATCCATAAAATCAGGAAGTTTTTGATCAATAATTCTGAAAATCAGGACAATCCCATGCGACGCGTCACATTCGATCTCGACGTCCTCAGGACTTTCGTCACCGGCATGGAGCTGGGAAGTTTCGCCAAGGCCGCCGAGCGGCTTGGCCGTTCGACCTCCGCCGTCAGCGCTCAGTTGAAGAAACTCGAGGAACAGGCCGATACGCCGATCTTCCGCAAGGCGGGACGCGGCCTGTCACTGACCGAAGCCGGCGAGACCATGCTCGGCTATGCGCGGCGCCTGATCGAGCTCAATGACGAAGCGGCGTCAGCCATCCGCGACGTCGAACTGGAGGGCTGGGTGCGGCTCGGCCTGCAGGAGGATTTCGGCGAGGCCGTCTTGCCGGAAGTGCTCGGGCGCTTCGCTCGCGCCCATCCCAAGGTTCGCATCGAGGCACGGATCGGACGCAGTCACGAATTGGCCGAGCGTGTCCTGTCAGGCAATCTCGACATCGCGCTCGCCTGGCATGACGGCGCCACGATGCCTTACAGCCGGCATGTCGCCGACGTGCAGGCGCGCTGGATCGGCCCGGCCAAGCCAATGGAGGCAGGCCCGCATACTGGCGAGGCGCTGCCGCTGGTGGTGTTCGAGGCGCCTTGCCTGCTGCGCACCGTGGCGACCGAGACGCTGGATCGCGCCGGGCGGCCCTGGCGCATGGCGTTCTCCAGCCCCAGCCTTGGCGGCATATGGGCGGCGGTGGCGGCCGGCCTTGGACTGACGATCCGCACCGATATCGGCCTGCCCGCCAATGTCAGGGCGCTGGCGCCCGGAGTGCTCGGCCTGCCGCCCCTGCCGAGGATGGCGCTGCACTTGCATCAGAAGGATGCCGAACTCGACCCGGTCGCGGCGCGGCTGGCCGAGATTCTGCTGCAAGCGGCTTTCGAGGCGTTGCCCGAGGGCGCCGAGACGCCCGGGGCGCTGCCGAAAGTCGCTTAGTCGCTGGTGCTGTGTGGAGGTTCGCGGACCCGAGCCTCAGCGCTTCTTGGCGCGGCCCGCGAATGGATTATCGGAAGTCCTCAGCGCAATGCGGATCGGCACGCCCGGCATGTCGAAGGCCTCGCGCAGGCTGTTGGAGAGATAGCGCACATAGGATTGCGGCATCGCTTCGGGCCGCGAACACTGGACGACGAAGCCCGGCGGCCGCGTCTTTGCCTGGGTGACGTATTTGACCTTCAGCCTGCGCCCGGCAACGGCGGGCGGCGGATGATGCGCCAATATGCCTTCCAGCCAGCGGTTGAGCCTGCCGGTCGAAACGCGGCTGTTCCACACCTTGTGCGTCTTCAGCACCGCATCCATCAGCTTGTCGAGACCACGCCCGGTCTCGGCCGAGACGGGTACGGCCTGGATGCCGCGCACCTGCGGCAGCAACCGTTCGGTCTTCTCGCGCAATTCCGCCAGAAGCTCCTGCGGGTTGTCGATCAGGTCCCATTTGTTGAAAGCGATGACCGGCGCCCGGCCCTCGCGGATGATCAGGTCGGCAATCTGCAGGTCCTGCTTCTCGAACGGAATGGTGGCGTCGAGCACGATGATGACGATCTCGGCGAAGCGGATGGCGCGCAGGCCATCCTGCACCGACATCACTTCGAGCTTTTCATGGATCCTGGCCTTGCGGCGCATGCCGGCCGTGTCGAACAATTTTATGAGGCGGCCGCGCCAGTCCCAGTCGACGGAGATGGAATCGCGCGTGATGCCCGCCTCCGGTCCGGTCAGCAGCCGCTCCTCGCCGATCAGCGCGTTGATCAGCGTCGATTTGCCGGCGTTCGGCCGGCCGACGACGGCGATGCGCATCGGCTTGGTGTCGTCATAGGCAGGCGCATCCTCGGCATCGGGGTCGGCGATGTCCTCGCCGATCAGCACTTCGCCGGCGGCGGCCTCCTCGTCGTCCTCTTCGTCTTCGCCGAAAGCGCGCTCCTCGCCAAGCGCCGCGATCACCGCGTCGCGCAAATCGGGCATGCCCTGGCCGTGTTCGGCCGAAACCGGGATCGGCTCGCCAAGGCCGAGCTCCCAGGCCTCCAGCATGCCGCCTTGCGCGCCGCGCGCCTCGGCCTTGTTGGCGACAAGCACCACAGGCTTGCCGGATTTGCGCACGATCTCGGCAAAGGTCCTGTCGTCCGGAAGCAGGCCGGATTTGGCGTCGATGGTGAAGAAGATCAGATCCGCCTCGCGGATCGCGATCTCGGTCTGCGCGCGCATGCGGCCCGGCAAGGTCGAAGCGCCGGCATCCTCGAAGCCGGCGGTGTCGATGACATCGAAATGCAGATCGTAAAGCTTGGCGGCATGGACGCGGCGGTCACGGGTGACGCCCGGCGTGTCATCGACAAGCGCCAGCTTCTTTCCGACCAGCCGGTTGAAAAGCGTCGATTTGCCGACGTTAGGCCGACCGATGATGGCGACTTTGAAGGTCATTCGGCCCTACATCTTCCATGCCTGTGTGCCCAAAACCGCAGCGCGCTTTTGGGCACCATATCACGACGCGTTGCCCGAGCCGCGGATCAGCTCGGACATCAAGGTCGCCCGCTCGCGCGTGTTGCGCGGGGCGCCGTCATCGGCGGCGATCTGGTCGAACAGTTTCAGCGCGTCCTGGGTCTTGCCTTCCTTCCAGGCGGCGAGGCCGAGCGCCTCGCGCGCCGTGTGGCGCAGCGTGTTGGTGTCCGAGGTCAGCGCCTCGACGCGGCTCGACACGTCGGCGAAGGAGCCGTGATCGACGAGCAGGAGCCCCGCCCGCAGCCGCGCCATGTCGCGCAGGCCCTGGGGGATGGCGGTGTCTGCCGCGACCTCGTCGAAATCCTTGACGGCGGCATCGACATCGCCCTTGTTGGCCTTGACGGTCGCGGCACGCATGCGCGCGAGCAGCGGATAGGCGCCGTAGCCATCCTTTTCCAACTGATCGAGCGCGGCCAGCGCCTCATCGTTCTTGCCGTCATTGGCAAGCTTCAGTGCCTGCGAGAAAGCATCGCCGGAGCGGTTGGCGCGCGTCTCGTCCCAATAGCGATAGCCGACAAAGGCCGCGGTGCCGAGCACCACCAGGGCTGCGATGACAATCAAGGCCGGGCCGAAACGGTCCCACAGCTTCTGCGCCTGTTCGCGGCGGATCTCGTCATTGACTTCGCGGATAAAACTGTCGTCGGACATCAATCAAAACCATTCCTGCCCCGGGCCGGGGCGGTTCATGAGCCCGCGTTTTAGCGAAATTTTGTCGGCATGGAAGGGGTTCAACCGGAAAATCGGCTATTCCCGGGGCAAACACCGGAAAAGCGCAATCGCACAGGCGCCACATTTGCACGATAGCCGGCTTGCTGACCGTCCGGAGCCTGTAATTTTGCCCATGCCTCGTTTGTCCCGCGTCGTTGCGTTCTCGCTTGCCTCGCTCGCCACCGCCGGCGCGGCGCTGGCCGATCCGCCCGCGCCACCGTCGCCGGCGAGGCCAAAGCAGGTGGTCATCATCTCCTTCGACAGCGCGCGCGACATTCCGCAATGGAAGCGCAGCCGGGCGCTGGCGCAGCGCACCGGCGCGCATTTCACCTATTTCCTGTCCTGCGTCTTCCTGCTGTCGCCCGAAACACGCGGCCAATACACGGCGCCTGGCAAGACCGCAGGCAAGTCCAATATCGGCTTTGCCGCCTCCAGACAGGAGGTGGCCGACCGGCTGGAACAGATCGGGCTTGCCGCCCATGAGGGCCATGACATTGCCAGCCATGCCTGTGGCCATTTCGACGGCAAGGACTGGACGAAGGCCGACTGGCTGAAAGAATTCGGCTCCTTCGAGCATATTCTGGAGAACGCCTACGCGATCAATGGCATTGCGCCCGAGCCAAAGGGCTGGCGCGATTTCGCGCGGCATGCCGTAGTTGGCTTTCGCGCCCCTTATCTGTCGACCAGCAAGGGTCTCTACGAAGCCTTGCCGGCTGCCGGCTACGTGTTCGATGCCAGCGGCGTTTCGAAGGGCCCCGTCCAAGCGCCGACCGTCGGCGGCATTACGCGCTTTTCACTGCCGCAGATCCCCGAAGGCCCGAAATCGCGGCCGGTGATCGCCATGGACTACAATCTCTATGTCAGGCATTCCGGCGGCTTCGAACGACCGGGCAAGGCCGGCGAATTCGCTGACCGTACTTATCAGGCGTTCCGCGCCGCCTTCGACGCGCAATATCAGGGCAAGCGCATTCCGCTGGAACTCGGCTTCCACTTCACGCTGATGAATGACGGCGCCTACTGGACCGCGCTGGAGCGCTTTGCCGGCGAGGTCTGTGTCAAAGCTGATGTCGAATGCATCAGCTTTCGCGACTATGTCGAGCGGCGGGATGGCGGGAAGCAGGGCTCCGTCGGCGGCTGAGCCGCCGACCCGGGTTTGCTCAGAGCATTCTCAAGCCGGATCCTCGGCGCCCTGCCTTGCCAGATAACGCTGATCGATATCGGGCAGCGGCTCGCCCAACAGCGTCGCCTCGAAGGCGCGCAGGCGCTTGTGAACCGATTGCAGCTCGACGATGGTCGACCATGAGGTGAGCAGGAACTGCAGCGAGCCCGTCACCTTGCCGAATGCGTTCGATATCTGGTTCAGCGCGCCGAACGTGATCTTGTGCGCGACCAGCGACGGCCCGAGAATCAACAGCGAGAAAATGTTGTCGGCCTGGAGGTAGGTGTACCGGACGACGTTGAAATAGATGTAGTGGAAATAGAGCCTGAAATAATTGTGCCGGACATTGGCGAACAGCTCGGCGGTGGTGGCGGGCTGTGCCCTGTCCTCATGATCCTCGCCATAGACCAGTTCCTTGCGGTAGGCGGCCTCGACGCGCTGATTGCGGAACTGCAGTCCCGGGAGTTTCAGGCCCGCGATCATAACCGAGATCGTGCCGAACAGACACCAGGCCAATGCGGCAACCACCAGCGGCTGCGGGATCGCGCCGATGATCGGCAACTCGCTGATATGGGCCTGCAACTGGATCATGACCGGCAGGAAGGCGATCAGCGTCATGATCGACTGGACGAAACTGGAGCCGAGATCTTCCATGATCTGCGAGAACCGCATCGTGTCTTCCTGGATACGCTGCGAGGCGCCCTCGATATGGCGCAACCTGCCCCAGTTCGCGATGAAGTAATTGTTCATCGCCGTGCGCCAGCGGAAAATCCAATGGCTGACGATGAAGGCATTGACCACCTGCACGTTCATGCCGACCAGCGCCAGCCAGGAGAAGTCGGCCAATCCTGTGTAGAACTCCGCGTTGGTCGACTTTCCGGTCCCCGACATCAGCCCTTGGACATAGTCAAAGAACGGGCCGTACCAGGCGTTGACGGCGACGCTGACCTGCACGTTGAAATAGATGAAGAACAAGATGACCGCCGTCATCAGGATCGACCAGCGCTGCCACGGATGCGGCGAATACCAGCTCCAGAACGCGTAGAAGATGCCGACGCAAAGTGCGAAATAGATGTAGAACCAGAGGAACGGTTTCGACACCAGCACAGCGATGCCGATGATGGGCGGCGCATCGGCGGCCGCCGGCGGCAGGCCTATGAGGCTCCCCAGTTGCTCCCCGCCGAAAAACCAGAACAGGATTGCCGCAAGGCTCCAGATGGCGGCCGAAGAGAAGAAGAGCTTCGGCTGCGGGAAGAAGGATACGAACACTGTGGCGAATTCCTCGATCTATGCGCAAATCAGCTGGGTTCAGCGGGCATAAGGTCACACATTAGGGGGAAAGAAAATGCCTGCCCGATGCCCGATGCCGAGCAAGACTACAAATCATGGCGATTTTGGCGCGGCCGACCATGTGACGACGCCCGAGACGACCAGGACCGCGGCGGCAACGATCGAGGCGAGGAAGAAATCACCCGAGGCCTGGGCCAGAAGCCCGGCCGCGATCGGGCCGATGATCTGACCAACACCGAAAGAGGCTGTCATCAAGGCGAAAACGCGCCGGGGTGATCTCGGCGCCTGCTGCCGTGCGGCCTGCAAGCCCAGTGCGGTGACCGCGATGAAGGTGCCGCCGAGCAGGACGCCGCCGAGCAGAGGGCCCGTGCGTCCGCCGGCGGCGACGCTCGCGGTTACGCCGACAACTTCGACAAAGCATCCCAGAGCATAGGCGGCGTAGAGCCCGATCCGCGCCGCTATCTTCTGCCACAGCCAGACCGAAGGGAAACCGGCAAGACCCGCAACCATCCACACCATGGCCTCGAAGACACGGCTGCCGCCGCCCTGCCGCACGATGGCGACGAGGAAGGTCGCCGTCACGACATAGCCGAAACCGAACAGACCGTAGGCGACGATCACTTTCGTCAGCGATCGGTCCTTCGGCAGCGCCGGCTCACGAACGGATTCGCCGTTGGTAAGCGGGCCCTGGTTCGCCAGCAGCGCCACGGCGACAAAGCCGCAAGCCGAGATTGCGCCCGACCACAGCCAGCCCTGCGCCCAGCCGGCGTGTTCGGTGACCAGCAGCGCCATCATCGCCGCCGATATCGCGATGCCGAGGCCAACGCCGCCAAAATGCCAGGCCTGCAGGTCGCCGCGCCCGGCCGCCGCGATATGACTGAAAACGATGCTGGCCATGAACACCATGACGAAGGCGCTCGCCAGACCGGCCACGAAACGGATGGCGATGAAGGCGGCCATGGCGTCGGCCAGTCCCATCAAGGCGGCCAACACGGCGCTGGCCCCGAGGGCGGCCAGCATCAGCAGACGTTCGCGTCCATGCGCCCAGTTGCCCGCCGCCACCAGCGCGCCGACGAGGTAGCCGAGATAGTTGGCCGAGGCGATCCAGCCGGCATCGGCCGGCGACAGATGCAGCTCTTCCATCATGCCGGGCAGGATCGGCGTGTAGACGAAACGGCCGATGCCCATGGCAACAGCCATGGCGATCATGCCGGCGGAGGCGTAGCGCAGCGCAGTCGATGGGGCCGATGTCATTGCAGTGCACAATAAATGTGCGGGCGGTTGAAACAATCCGCCTTGTGTTAGGCCAGTGCCGGGATCGCTCGCTCAGCAGCGCCCGCTGAAGCCAGCGTTTAGGGAAATCGTCTCATGCACGGTCCGGCGCGCCGTCAAGCGGAACGGCACATCGCCTAGCTCACGCTCCGACATCGCGTTCAGCGCGGGATGCGCAAGCGGGTCGGTCAGCCACCTCAGCGTGTCGATCTCCGAGCGCGTGTCATCCGGCGGAACGGCGGCGAACAGGACCTTCAATGACGACAACATCCTCAGCATCTGCGGCTCCGCTGGCCTGGCTCCCGATAGACAAAGTCGGCCGTTTCAGCACGTCTTTCAATTGAGATTTCGGATGGAAAGGTTTAGAAAATCTCAATGGCTCTGCTCAATCGCGTTCATCTCAACGGCCTGCGCGCCGTGGAAACCGTCGCCCGTCTCGGCTCGCTCGCGACTGCCGCCAGCGAACTCAACGTGTCGGTCAGTGCCGTCAGCCAGCAGATAAGCCGCACCGAAAAACAGCTTGGCCAGGCGCTGTTCGAGCGCACGGCAAGCGGCCTTGTGCTGACCGAGTTCGGCGCCGTCTTCGCGGCCCGCCTTGGCGCTGGATTTCGCGAGCTTTCCCAGGCCGTGGCACTGGCCGACGAGGCGACCCAGTGCACGCTGGTTGTTTCGGCGGCACCTGCCTTCGCCTCGAAATGGCTGCTGCCCCGACTATCGCGGCACTTCGACCGCCATCCCAACGTGCTGCTGCGCATCGATGCCTCGGTGCGGCTGGCCAATCTCGACCACTCCGACATCGACATCGCCATCCGGCTTGGCGACGGCAAATGGCCGGGCGGCAAGGCGGAACTGCTGTTGGCTCAGGAGGTATTCCCTGTCTGCGCGCCCGTCATCGCACGAAAACTGAAGTCGATCGGCGACCTTGCCCAAACCTGCGCCATCACCGACGAGCGGGCAATGATCAACTGGGAAAGCTGGTTCGCGGCCGCCGGCGTTCCACCGGTTACCTTCCAGAAGGGCGCCCGCTTCACCGATCCGATGCTGTGCCTGGAATCGGCGATCGCCGGCCACGGCGTGATGCTGGGCTGGCAATTGCTGGCGGCGGACGCGCTGGCCGACGGGCGGCTGGTGGCGCCGTTCGGAATCCGCGCCCAGAGCGGACTCGGCTACTGGCTGGTGACCTCCGCCAGCAAGGCCGAAAGCCGCAAGGTCCGGGACTTCAAGGCCTGGATCAAGGAAGAGATCGCGGCGACGATGACCCAGTTCGGGTCGGCCGGTGCCGACCCCACCGGCGCGATCGCGGTGGAAAGCCGCGCGGCATCGGCCTATGTTCAACCGGATATCCCACGACGACAGGCAGGATCATGACCACACATTCGCGCGGCGTTTCCGCAACCATCGACCCGGTGAAGCTCGACAGGCTGGCGGAAGTCGCCATCAAGGTCGGGCTGCAATTACAGCCCGGACAGGATCTGGTGCTGACCTCGTCGATCGCGGCGCTGCCGCTGACCAGGCGTATCGTCGAGCATGCCTACAAGGCCGGCGCCGGGCTGGTGACCCCGATCTTCAACGATGACGAAATCACGCTGGCGCGCTTCCGCTATGGCGCCGACGCCGGCTTCGACCGCGCCGCCGGCTGGCTCTATGAAGGCATGGCGAAGGCCTTTTCCAACAACGCCGCCAGGCTTGCCGTGCGCGGCGAGGATCCGTCGCTCTTGTCGGCGCAGGACCCGGCAAAGGTGGCGCGCGCCAACAAGGCGAATTCCATGGCCTACCAGCCGGCGCTGGAAAAAATCACCGGCTTCGACATCAACTGGAACATCGTCGCCTATCCCGATCTAGCCTGGGCCAAACAGGTATTTCCGGGCGAGCCCGACGATGTCGCGGTGGTCAAGCTCGCCGACGCCATCTTCGCCGCGTCGAGGGTGGATGTCGAAGACCCGATCAGCAACTGGACGGCGCACAATGCGGCACTGCGCAGCCGCACCGCATGGCTGAACGGCCACAATTTCCACGCGCTGCATTTCACCGGGCCGGGCACCGACCTGACGGTCGGTCTGGCGGACGGCCATGAGTGGATGGGCGGCGCCTCGACCGCCAAGAACGGCGTCACCTGCAATCCCAACATCCCGACCGAGGAGGTCTTCACCACGCCGCATGCAAGGCGCGTCGAGGGCCACGTGTCGTCGACCAAGCCGCTGTCCTACCAAGGCACACTGATCGACGAGATCTCGGTGCGCTTCGAGGGCGGGCGGATCGTCGAGGCCAAGGCGTCGAAGGGCGAGGACGTGCTGAAGAAGGTGCTCGACACCGACGAAGGGGCACGGCGTCTGGGCGAAGTGGCGCTTGTGCCGCATTCCTCGCCGATCTCGGCCAGCGGTCTGTTGTTCTTCAACACGCTGTTCGACGAGAACGCCGCCTGCCACATCGCGCTCGGCCAGTGCTATTCGAAATGCTTCGTCGACGGCGCCTCGCTCAGCCAGGACGAGATCGCCCAGCGCGGCGGCAACAAGAGCTTCATCCATATCGACTGGATGATCGGTTCTGACAGAATAGACATTGACGGCGTCAACAAGGACGGCAGCCGCGTGCCGGTGATGCGCAAAGGCGAATGGGCCTGAGCAGCCCCACCGCGGAGGAGCGATGGCCTTGGAGGTCGCGGTCAAGCGTATCTACGAAGCACCCGCCAAGGCCGATAGCCAGCGGGTGCTGGTCGATCGCATCTGGCCGCGCGGCGTCAGCAAGGTGGACGCCGCGCTTGATCTCTGGCTGAAGGAGATCGCGCCGAGCGACGAATTGCGCGCATGGTTCGGGCATGAGCCTGCGCGCTGGGCGGAGTTTCAGAAGCGGTATCGGGCAGAGCTGGACGGCAATGACGAGGCCGTGTCCCGACTGCGTGCGCTGCTCGGCGGGGGCAAGGTGACGCTGCTCTACGGCGCGCATGACGAGGCGCGTAACAACGCCGTGGCGCTGGCGCAGTATCTGCAGAGCCGAGGCTTCGTCTGATCTCCCCTGGAGATTGGCGGCTTGGCCTGCCTGCTACTTCACTGTCGTCTCATAAACTTCCGGCTTGAACCCAACGAATATCTGATCGCCGACCTCGAGCACCGGTCGCTTGATCATCGTCGGCTTGGCCAGCATCAGTTTTTTCGCTTTCTTCTCGTCCAGCCCGGCCTTGTCCTTGTCGGACAGTTCGCGGAAGGTCGTGCTGCCCTTGTTGAGCAGCTTTTCCCAGCCGACCTTCCCGACCCAGCCGTCCAGCCGTCCGGCGTCGATCCCTTCGGCCCGGTAGTCGTGGAAGCGGTAGGGCACGTCGTGGCCTTCCAGCCAGGTGCGCGCCTTCCTGATCGTGTCGCAGGTGGTGATGCCGTACATGGTGATCGTCAAAGGCGTGCTTCCCGTGCTGACAGTCGAATCTGCGGACAGCCTAAAACCGCCCTTCCCGCTTTGCCAGCATCCCGACTGCGACCAGCGCATTTTTAGGGCTTGTCAATACTAAGGAATTTTCCTAAGTATTGCAAAAGCGAGAAAGGAAAATGAATGGGCAGGATCGTCGTATCCGAACTGGTCTCCGTCGACGGCGTCATGGAGGCGCCCGGCGGCGAGCCGGGCTTCCGGCACACCAACTGGGTCGGCAAGCGGCACGAGGCCGGCATGATCGACTACAAATTCCAGGAGGTTCTCGACCATGAAGCATTGCTCATCGGCAGGGTGACCTATGACAGCTTCGCCAGCGGCTGGCCGACTTACGAAGGCCCCTTTGCCGACCGGATGAACGGCATGCCCAAATATGTCGTCTCCTCGAAATTGAAAAATCCGGCATGGAACAACACCACCGTGCTGCAAGGCGAGCCGATGGAGGCCATCCGCAAACTCAAATGGGAGATGAAAGGCGACATCGTGGTTGGCGGCAGCCGCAGGCTGGTCAACGCGTTGAAACAGCACGATCTCGTCGACGAATACCGGCTGATGGTATTTCCGGTCATCCTCGGCAGCGGCGCGCAGCTGTTCGACAGGACCGAGGACGCGACCGACCTCAAGCTGGTCGACACGCGCTCCTTCGCTAATGGCGCCGTGGTGCTCACCTACCATGTGGAGAGGACATCGCCATGACCAGTCTGCAGCACGCCACGCCGGCATTGCCGCCGATCGACGGCATCTTTCGCGCGCTGGCCGATCCGACGCGGCGGCGCGTCGTGGAAAGGCTGAACCGCAGTCCCGCTTCCGTCAGCGAACTGGCCCAGCCTTTCGAAATGGCGCTGCCGTCCTTCATCGAACATCTCAAGGTGCTCGAAGGCTGCGGGCTGGTGCGTTCGGAAAAGATCGGCCGCACCAGGACCTATCAGCTCGCGCCCGAGCCGTTGCAGCTTGCCGAAAACTGGCTGGCCGAACAGCGCGCGCTGTGGGAGCGCCGCCTCGACCAGTTCGACGCCTATGTGATGAGCCTCAAGGAGCAGGAAAAGTGAGCTATCCCTTCAAGATCGACCCGAAGCTGGACCTGACGCTGGAGCGCGTGCTCGACGCGCCACGCGAACTCCTGTGGCGGGCGATGACGGTGCCGGAGCACGTCAAGCAATGGTTCACGCCCAAACCCTGGATCGTCAGCGATTGCGAGATCGACCTCAGGCCCGGCGGCCTGTTTCGCACACGCATGCAGTCGCCCGACGGCAAGGAGGTCAATGACCGCCGCTGCTGCTATCTCGAGATCGTGCCGAACGAGCGGCTGGTGTGGACGGATGCACTGCTGCCCGGCTACCGGCCCTCGGGCGAGCCGTTCATCACCGCGGTGATTTCCTTGCAAGCTGACGGCAACGGCACGCGCTACACCGCCACCGCCATCCACCGCGATCAGGCGACCCGCAACAATCATGAAGAGATGGGCTTCTTCGACGGCTGGGGCACCGTGGCCGACCAGCTTGAGCGGTATGTGAAGACAATTTGAGCCGCCGCATGATGGCCGGTATTGTCCCGGCCATCATGCCTGGCTTTCCGACCTGGAGCGCAAAGAGCGGGCACGCGGTCGATGAGCCTCGCCAGGTCAATAGTAAAAACGCTCTTCCGTGATCTTGCCGTTCTTGACCGTGTACAGGCCGACCTCATCCATGGTGACACGCTCGCCGGTGGCCTTGGGCGTTACGTCGAACTTGAAACGCACGGCGAACTGGTCGCCGTTGACGTAAGGGCCCTCGACCGAACCACCGTGGACTTCGTGGTTCTCTTGCCACCATTGGCCCTTCTGCTTGAGAGCCTCCTTGCCACGGGCCACGGCCATCGGCCCTTCCATGGCTTCGTAGCTGACGATATCGTCGGCATTGTACTTCTCGCCCGCACCGGCGTGATCACCCTGCTGGAGCAGTTCGGTGAAATCCTTGGCAATTTCGGCGATGGTCATTTCTGGTCCTCCTGTTAAGACGCCCTGCAGGTAGGGAACAAGCTGCCTGTCCGCCACGCCCGGCCGGTTGGTTGCTGACAAGGCGCTGTCAGGACGATTGATATAGCGCCGCTGTGCGACGGCGGTTTGAGTTAGCGCCCACAGCGACTGCGGTTGCAGACACCGGCCAATTCCGCGATGCTGGGTGCATGTGCAACTTGTACAATATCACGACGACGCAAGAGGCAGTCCGCCAATGGGCGCGCACACTGCGCGACATCAGCGGCAATCTTGAACCGTCGCTTGATGTCTATCCAAATCAGCCGGGCCTTGTCGTTCGCAACACGATGGATGGAGAGCGTGAGCTGGCGAAACTGCTTTGGGGTTTGCCAACGCCGCCTGAGCGCGTGAAAGGCAAGGCGGACTACGGCACGACGAACGTTCGCAATCCGCAGTATTCTCACTGGCAGCAATTTGTCGGCGTCGAGAATAGATGCGTCGTTCCAGTGACCAGCTTTGCCGAACCCAGCCCTACCGTCAGTGACAGAGACCCGGAAACCGGCATCCAGCGAAACTACTGGTTTGCGCGCAACGACAACTTGCCTTTGTTCTTCTTCGCCGGCTTCTGGACCCGTTGGCAGGGCGTGCGCAAGGTTAAGGATGGCCCTGGCGACTTCGAATTGTACGCCTTCATGACGACCAAGCCTAACAACTTAATTACGCCGATCCATGAAAAGGCTATGCCCGTGATCCTAACCACGCCGGAGGAAACCGAGCAGTGGCTGACAGCACCTTGGGCAGAAGCACGGCACTTGCAGCGGACGGCACCTGATGAGGCTCTGGTCATTGTGGATAAACCGGCAACGCAGATCAAGTTTCCAAAACAGACGCCAGCCCAAGGGTCCCTTTTCTAGGCTTCCATCTAATCGTCATCTCGCCAGATCACCCGGCGAACCATGCGGATACCGACAAGGCGTCTGACTCGAATTTTTAGGCGTTCCGCAGCGCTTGGCAGTATGATTCCGGCGTCGAGCTCACGCTCCTTGCAGCGTTCGCATCGCATATGCCTTTCGATGTCCCAAAAGGGAATGTCACCGACAAGCTGAGCGAGGTCGCCGGGTAGGTAGTGCCGGGTTATGTTGCAGGTCCTGCATCGCACACGGATGAGCTGGCCGACTTCGTGCGCCAGGCACAGGGTCTGCACATTTCGGCGCGGTCGGCTGCTGAGTTCCGGCATATGCTGATCTAGGAATATTTACCTATCTTAGTCAATTCGTACTTAATTCCATATCCTGTTGTCCACTGCCGGCGGAAGGACCTTATGAGACAACCGCCGGCAGTTTGATCCTACCCTATGCCCCGTAGCCGATGATGCCTTTGACTTCGAGGAAGTCATGGATCGCCCAATCGGCGTATTCGCGGCCGTTGCCCGACTGCTTGTAGCCGCCGAAGGGGGCGAAGGTGTCCCAGTCGGGATAGTTGATCGAGACTTGCCCGGCGCGCAGCTGGGCTGCCACTTTCCGCGCATGCTCGATATCGCCGGACTGCACATAGGCCGCGAGGCCATAGACGGTATCGTTGGCGATCTTGACCGCGTCAGCGTCGTCCTCATAGGAGATGACCGATAGAACCGGACCGAAGATTTCTTCCTTTTCGATGGTCATGCCTGGCCTGACGTGACCGAACACGGTCGGGCGCACATAATAGCCGCGGTTGAGATGCTCCGGACGGCCTGGACCGCCGGTGACCAGCGTCGCACCTTCCTTGATGCCGGCCTCGATCAGCCGCTGGATCTTGTTGAACTGCAGCTCGCTGACAACAGGGCCAAGCTTGGTCTCTTCATTGCGCGGATCGCCGACATTGTGAGCCTCGGCCGCCGTCTTGGCGATGGCGAGCGCCTCGTCGTGGCGGGCGGCCGGAACCAGCATGCGGGTCGGCGCGTCGCAGGACTGGCCGCTGTTGCCGAAGCAGCCTTCGACGCCCTTGCGCACAGCCGTCTCGAAATCGGCATCGGGCAAGACGATGTTGGCCGACTTGCCGCCAAGCTCCTGCGCGACGCGCTTGACCGTCTGCGCCGCGGTCTGCGCAACGATGATGCCGGCGCGCGTCGACCCGGTGAAGGAGACCATGTCGACATCGGGATGACCGGCCATGATCTGCCCGACATCGGGACCGTTGCCGTTGACCATGTTGTAGACACCCTTCGGCACGCCGGCGGCTTCCATCACCTCGGAGAAGACGATGCCGCTGATCGGCGCGATCTCGGAGGGCTTCAGCACCACGGTGCAACCGGCGGCGATCGCCGGCGCCACCTTGCAGACGATCTGGTTGAGCGGCCAGTTCCAGGGCGTGATCAGCGCGCAGACGCCGATCGCTTCCTTGACCACCATTGTGCCGCCGCGTTTCTCGCTGAATTCATAATCCTCAAGCGCCTTGATGGTGGCTTCCATATGGGCCCTGCCCGCCCAGGCCTGCGCCTCGCGCGCCCAGGTGATGGGCGAACCGTTTTCCTGGCTGACGGCCTGGGCGATGTCCTCAAAGCGCTCATTGTAGACTTCGAGGATACGCTTCAGAAGCTTCAGCCGCTCGGCCTTGCTGGTCTGCGAGAAGGACGGGAATGCCGCCTTGGCGGCGGCGACGGCCTTGTCGACATCGGCCTTCGAACCCACCGATATCTTGGTGTAGGCCTCCTCGGTCGACGGATCGATGACATCGAGCGTCGCCGGCACGACCGGGTCGACCCATTCGCCGTCGATGAAAAACTTCAGATGATTGCTCACGGAATAATGCTCCAGTTTTCGGGGGAATGGACGGTCAATCTATGCAGAGAGCATAGGGCAGTTAGCGCCACGGCGAAGGCTGATATGCGCCACGTCGCCGACGCTGAATTGAAAACCCTCGGCCTGGCGCGGGGCATCGATCACCACAGGCATGCCTGGCCCCAGTTCCGCGTGCAGGCGCAAGGTGCGGCCGTGAAAGACGATGCTGTTGACGCGCGCCGGCGCCGTGCCTGGCGCAGCCTCGGTCGTCGCCAGCAAATCCTCGGGGCGCACGCCGATGGTGCGCACCTCGCCTTCGCCGGGTGGCTGGCCGGCCTCGAACGTGGCTTCCAGCGGCAAGGCGCCGGCGGTGAACCGCAGGCGCTCGCCATCGCGGCCGACAAAGCGCGACTGCAGCAGGTTCATGGTGCCGATGAAGCTTGCCACGAATTTCGTGGCGGGACGGTCGTAAAGCGTCGCCGGCGCGGCGATCTGCTCGATGCGGCCCTTGTTCATGACGACGATGCGGTCGGAGATCGACAGCGCTTCGGTCTGGTCGTGCGTGACCATGACGAAGGTGGTGCCAAGCCCCGCCTGCAGCCGCTTCAGCTCGACCTGCATCTGGTCGCGCAGATGCGCGTCGAGCGCCGACAGCGGCTCGTCGAGCAACAGCACGCGCGGCTCGCACACGATGGCGCGCGCAAGCGCGACGCGCTGGCGCTGACCGCCCGACAATTCGGAGACGCGGGCGCGAAGCTTGTCCGCAAGGCCGACCATGTCGAGAGCCTCGGCGACCCGTCTTGCCTGTTCGCCGCCGGCGAGCTTGCGCAGCGACAGGCCGAAGCCGACATTCTCGGCTACGTTCATATGGGGAAACAGCGCATAGTCCTGGAACACGGTGTTGACCGGCCGGTCGAAGGGCCGAAGTGCCGTGATATCGCGTCCATCGAGCAACACCTTGCCGCTCGACGGGCCTTCGAAACCGGCAATGACACGCAGGCTCGTGGTCTTGCCGCAGCCCGACGGCCCGAGCAGCGTGATGAACTCGCCGGCAACGATGTCGAGATCGACGGCGTCGAGCCCGACGATGCCGCCTGGAAAGATCTTCGAGACAGCCTGCAGCCGTACCAGGGAATCAGGCGCCATCGCGAACCTCGGAAGGCTTCGTGGTGTTGACCCAGAGGATCTGGCATTGCTCGCCGCCGGGATTGCGAAAGGCATGAAGGAGCGTGCTCTTGAAGGCAAAACTGTCGCCGCTCTTCAGCAGATATTTCGTCGCATCCACCACGAGCTCCACCTCTCCCGAAAGCACGAAGCCGAATTCGTGGCCGGCATGCGCATAGGCCTCGGCCGTGCCGCCGGCGGCTTCGACCGTCACCAGCATGCCGGTCAGTGTCGCCCCCGGCGGCGACAGCAGCGCCTTGGCGATGCCTTCCGACTTCACCGGTATCGAACGCCGCTTGTCGGCGCGCACGCAGTAGAGATCATTGACGGCATCGCCACCGTCGGCGATCAACGCCGACGGTTCGATGTCGAGAGCGGCGGCAAGCGGCCAGATCACCTTGACGCGCAACGAGGACATTCCGCGCTCGATCTGGCTGAGCGCGCCGATCGATATGCCTGCCTTTGCCGAGAGATCGGCCAGGGACAGGTTGCGCTCCAGCCGCAGCGCCCGAACGCGCCGGCCAACGCGAATGTCGGCGTCGTCCTTGGGTTTCCCGGCGGCTTCGTTCAGAACATCCATGCGTTTGTCCTTGCTGCAGTCACTTGGGCTGGCGGCTGATCTGCCGCCTCATGATTGGGTCTTATCCTGCCAGGCGCCGGCGCTGTCCTCATCGCCCTGCCGGGCGCCCCTCCCCGTATAGTGACGGGGAAAAGAGGCTGGCCGCCGCCCTTGTGCTCTTCCGGCAACGCTGGTGATTGGCGAAACCGCCGGCGACAGCGCCCCTCTCCCCGGTCACTATACGGGGAGAGGATGCCGGCAGGCAGGTGAGCGGCAGCGCCAACTTCGGCAATTGATCGTTCAACCGCCCGCCTTCACCTTCTCGAACATCTTTGCCACATCGTCATTCTGTTTCATCGGTCCGGTGAAGATCGTGCTCTTCAACATCACATCCGGATCGGCCGGCAATTGCAGCTTGTCCAGTTCTTCCTTCGACACGCCGGCGAAAGCGGTCGAGAGCGAACTGCCATAGCCGTAGGACTGGATCAGGTATTTGCCGGAATCGGCATCGAGCCGGCTGTTGATGAAGTCATAGGCGAGATCGACGTTCTTGGCGTCCTTCAGCATGACGAAGCCGCAGGCCCAGGTCAGCATGCCTTCTTTCGGCTTCATGAACTCGACCGGCACGCCCTGCTTCTTGAGCGAGGTGGCTGACGCGTTCCAGGTCATGGCGGCGACCAGCTGGCCACTGGCCAGCGCCTGTTCGACCGAAGTCATGTCGGTGGTGTAGCTCGACAGCAGCGGCCGCTGCTCGCGCAGCTTTTCGGCCACCTTGTCCATCTGCTCCGCCGTCATGTCGAACGGGTTCACGCCGGCCAGAAGGGCGGCGACGATCGGCGTGTCGTGGACGGCGTCGATGGTCGCCATGCGGCCGGCATATTGCTTGTCCCACAGAAGGTTCCAGCTCGCTTCCGGGTTCTTCACCAGATCGGTGCGGTAGAGGATCGAGGTGTTGCCCCAGTCCCACGGCACCATCCAGACCTTGCCGTCGCCGGCCTGCAGGTCCGGCAGGTTCTTGAAGACCGGGAAGATCGAATCCCAGTTCTTGATGCGCTTGGTGTCGATCGGCTGCAGCAGGCCTTCCTTGTTCCAGCGCGCCACCTTGTCGTAGCAGGGATGCGCAATATCGGGCCGGAAGCCGGCCTTGACCTTGGTGAAGGCATCGTCGTCGTCACCGAAGATCGAAGCCTCTACGCCATCGGGATGGGCGGCCAGGAAGCTCTTGTTGAAATCGGGCAGTTCATAACCCGACCAGGTGAAATACTGCAGCTTTTCGGCGGCGAGCGCCACGGTCGACGACAGCGCGAGCGCCAATGCGGCAAGGCCGGCGCGGGCCTTGCGTCCTGTGAGCGATTTCAGGTGGAATGCCATTTTCGTTCTCCTCTCTGTTTGTTGTGGTTCATGCAGGATTGCGGCGCGCGCCGCCGAGCCCGCGATGGCGCAGGATTTCGGCGGTGCCGGCGATGATGATGGACACGGCCAGGATCACCGTTCCCAGCGCCATGACGGTCGGCAGCGACCGGGGGAAGCGCAGCTGGCTCCAGATGTAGAGCGGCAGCGTCGGCTCGGTGCCGGCGAGGAAGAAGACGACGATGAACTCGTCGAAGGAGATCAGGAAGGCGAGCATGAAGGCCGACAGCACGGCCGGCAGGCTGAGCGGCAGCATGACGCGCCGGAACGTCGTCCAGTCGGAGGCACCGAGGTCGAGGGCCGCCTCGCGGACGGTCCTGGGGATGGCGACGAAACGGCTGCGCATGACGACCACGGTGGTCGGCAGCGCCACCAATATGTGGCCGAGCACGATGGCGACGCGCGATGGGCCGAGGCCGACAAGGTTGACCAGGATCAAAAGCGATATGCCGACGATGACGCCGGGAATGAGGATCGGCAGTCGCGCGATGGTGCTGATCGTCGCGGCAAGCGGCGAGCGCCCGTAGAGGTCCATATAGGAGACGGTGATGCCGCACAGCGTGGCGCCGGAAGCCGCGATGGCGCCGATGACGAGGCTGTTCACGAGCGCGCCCGAAAGCGCCGGATTGCCGTAGAGCGTGGCATACCATTGCAGCGTGAGGCCCTGCAGCGGAAACGCCGCCTGGATGGAATCGTTGAAGGAAAACAGCGGGATCAGGAGGACGGGCAGATAGAGGAAGACGAGATAGGCAAGCACGTAGAGGCCGAGCCAGCGGCCATCGCGTGTCGTGGTGGTGCCTTGGGCTTTCATGTGCGGCTGCCAAAACGTCGGTCGGCGCCGCGCGCGACCAGCACGACGAGGAGAATGACCAGCATGACGCATACCGAGAGTGCTGCGCCGAACGGCCAGTCATTGGCCTTGCCGAACTGCGACTGGATCAGCGTGCCGATCATGGTGCTGGCCGGGCCGCCGACCATGGCCGGCGTGACGTAGTCGCCGACCGTCGGCACGAACACCACCAGTGCGGCCGCCAGGACGCCCGGCATCGAATTGGGCAGGACGACGCGGCGGAACGCGGTGAAGGGGCGCGCGCCAAGATCCGAAGCGGCCTCGAGCAGCGATTTCGGGATCGTGTCCAGCGCCACATAGATCGGCAGGATGGCGAAAGGGGCGTAGGCGTGGGCGAGCGTGACGACGACGGCGGCCGGCGTGTTGAGGAAGGCCAGCGTCGGCTCGGACCAGATGCCGCTTTCGATCAGCGCCGAATTCAGGACGCCATTATAAGCCAGCACGATCTTCCAGGCGAAGACGCGCAGGAGATAGCTGGTCCAGAACGGCAGCGTGACCAGGAAAAGCAACAGGCCGCGCCGATGCCCGGCATGGAAGGCGAGGTAGTAGGCGACGGGATAAGCGGTGACGACAGTCGCCAGCGTCACCAGGCCCGCAATGACCAGCGAGCGCAATGTCACCGTCCAGTAGAGCGGATCGGTGGCCACGGTGGCGAAGTTTTCGACAGTCAGCCCGACGCCGAGCAGCGAGCCGTCATTGCCACGAAAAGCGAGAAACAGCACGAGGCCAAGGGCGAACAGGATGAGCAGGAAGGTGACCAATGCGCCGGGCAGCAACATGGTGGCCCGGAAACCCGACGAAGACCGGGCCTCTGGCGTTCTGGCTGCAATGATGGCCGACATCGACCTGTCCGTGAAATTTGAAATTGACTAAGATTTTTTCATATTTGTGAAACTGTCAAGTGGAATTCCATTGGCGAGAAGATCGCGATCCGCCGGCCGGCATCACGCTCTGGACCAGCATCGGCGGGATAGACGTTTGACCGGAATCCGGTGAAAGTGCCGCGCCGATCCGGTAAGCCGTATTTCGACCCATTCGAGGAGCCCACCGCATGACCAACCCGACGCATCTGCCCACCGAAGGCCTGTTTGTCGGGCGTGCCGGGAGCGGTGATGCCGCCTATCCCCGGGTGGTCACAGTGCGCGACGGCACCGTCATCGACATTACCTCCAGCGCGGCGCCGACCGTGCGGGACATCTGCGAGATGAGGGACCCGGCCGGCCATGTGCGCTCGGCCAAGGGCAGGCCGATCGGCTCGCTCGACGAGATCGCGGCCAACAGTTTCGAGGCAAGCCGCGATCCGGCAAAGCCATACCTGCTCTCCCCGGTCGACCTGCAGGCGGTCAAGGCATCCGGCGTCACCTTTGTCGTCAGCCTGCTCGAGCGCGTCATCGAGGAACAGGCGCGCGGCTCGGCCGAGAAGGCCGACGCCATCCGTGCCGATATTGCCGGTCTGATCGGCCATGACCTGTCGAAGCTCAAGCCCGGCTCGCCCGAGGCCATGGAGATCAAGGCCAAGCTGATTGCGCGCGGCGCCTGGTCGCAATATCTGGAAGTTGGCATCGGCCCCGACGCCGAGATCTTCACCAAGTGCCAGCCCATGGCCTCGGTCGGCTTCGGCGCCGATGTCGGCCTTCACCCGGTGTCGACCTGGAACAATCCGGAGCCGGAGATCGCCATGATCGCGGCCTCGAGCGGCAGGATCGTCGGCGCCACCATCGGCAACGACGTCAATCTGCGCGATGTCGAGGGCCGTTCGGCGCTGCTGCTCGGCAAGGCCAAGGACAACAACGCCTCGGCCTCGCTCGGCCCGTTCATCCGGCTGTTCGACGAGACGTTCGCCATCGACGACGTGAAGCAAGCCATCGTGCGCCTGAAGGTCGAGGGCGAGGACGGATTTTCGCTGGAGGGTGCAAGCTCGATGGCCGAAATCAGCCGCTCGCCGGAGGAACTGGTCGCCGCCGCCATGGGGCCGCATCACCAGTATCCGGACGGCATGGCTCTCTATCTCGGCACCATGTTCGTGCCGTCGAAGGACCGCGGCGAAAAGGGCAAGGGTTTCACGCACAAGGTCGGCGACATCGTCACCATCTCGTCGGAGAAATTCGGCGCGCTGGTCAACCGGGTGCGGCTGTCGCCGGATTGCCCGCACTGGACGTACGGCGCCAGCCATCTGATGCGCGATCTCGCCAGGGCCGGCCTCCTCTAGCCGGCTCTCCAAGCAGCGTTTGCGGTAAAAGGCTGCCATCAACATAAATTTGCGCGTCAACCGGATGACTGCGGCCGCAATCCGCTCCAAGATCGCGGTTCTGGCCGGGGGGCCGTCCGCATGTCCGATTCGCCGATCCTGAGCCTGCGCAACACCGCCAAGCGTTTTGGCGGTACGGTCGCGCTCGAAGACCTCAACCTTGTAATCGAGCGTGGTTCGATCCACGCTGTGGTCGGCGAAAGCGGCGCCGGCAAGTCGACGCTGGCACGGATGCTGGCGGGCATCGTGCGTCCGGATGGCGGTATCATCGAATTCGACGGCAAACCGGTGACGATCGACAGCCCGCAGGCGGCGCGGAAGCTGGGCGTCGGCGTGGTCCTGCAGCACCCCGGATTGTTCATGGAACGCCCGGTGCTCGCCAATCTGTTCATCAATCGCGAACCGCTGCACAACGGGCTGGTCTCCCGGCATGAAATGGAGGCGCGCAGCCGCGACCTGCTTCGCCAGCTTGGCATCGCCATCGACGTCCATGCGCCGCTCCACGATCTCGCCCCGGGCGAGCGCCAGCTTGTCATGATCGCCCGCGCGCTTCTGGGAAACCCCAGGCTGCTCATTCTCGACGACCCTAATTCGGCGCTCGATCAACGCCAGGTCGAGCGCCTGGTCGCGGTCCTGCGCGGGCTGAGGGCCAGGGGCATGAGCATGCTCTACGCGTCGAACCGGCTGGAGGACACGCTTGCCATCGCCGACCAGTTGACGGTCATCCGCAACGGCCGCGACGTGCTGTCGAAGGCGCGCCAGGATTTGACGGCTTCGGAGGAAGCCATGATCGGTCAGTTGCGCCAGTCCCTGTTTCCGCTGCCGCTCAGGGCCCTGCCGACGCTTGGCGGTGCCTTGCGGCCGCAGATTTCGGTCACCGGGCTTGGCGGCGGTACCCTGTCCGGCGTCAGCTTCACGGCGCGCACGGGCGAGATCGTCGGGCTTGCGGGGCGGGCCGGTTCCGGGATTCGTGAGCTGTTTGCCACGCTTTTCGGACAGCGCAGGCCGCGGGAAGGCAAGGTGCGCTTTCCGGACGGGGACGGCGTGCCCAGGAACCGGACAGAGGCGGCGCGGCGCAACATCTGCATGATCTCAGGCGAACGCGGCCACGGCCTGATGCCCGACAAGTCCATCGCCTTCAATCTGGCGAACGTCGTCGTCGGCGCACGCGACTGGGGTTCGCGCTGGTACTCGCCTGGACTGGCGGTCGACCGGGCCGCACGGCAGATCGAGGCACTACGCATCCGGAGCACGCCGCAGATGCCGGCAGGCTCGCTGTCAGCGGGCGGCCAGCAGAAGGTGATAATCGCCAAATGGCTCGAAATCGGCCCGCAAGTGGTGCTGCTCGACGAGCCGGCCCGGGGCATCGACATCGGCAGCAAACAGGAGATCTATGCCTTGATCCGGCAGATGGCGGCCAGCGGCTGCGTCGTGCTGCTGCATTCCAACGAATTGTCGGAACTGACGGGGCTTTGCGATCGCATCCTTGCTTTCCATCAGGGCAGGCTGGCCGGTGAAATCGCCGGCGAAGACATGGATATCGGCATGCTTGCCACGCTGATCGCATCAGGTCAGCCCACGGACGAAGGCCTTCGGGGAAAGCGGGAGAGCGCGGCATGACCGGTATCGATACGGCACCGCCGCTCGCCGGCTCGGCGAACCATCCCCCCAGGCGCCGCCGCCGGCTGCCGGCGGAAACGGGTGCCGTCATCGCGCTCGCCGTGCTGGTCGCGCTGCTCGGCTGGCTTAGCCCTTCCTTCCTCAAGCCCGCCAGCCTGCTCTCGGTGCTGGGCCAGGCCGCGCTGCCCGGCCTGCTGGCGATCGGTATTGTGTTCGTCCTGGCGTCCCGCCAGATCGACATTTCGGCCGGTGCTGTGTTTCATCTCGCGGCGACCATCGCGGCCTTGCTCATGGTTGCCGGAACGAACCCCTGGCTCGCCGCACTGGCAGGCGTCGCGGCCGGCGCCGGGCTCGGCCTGATCAACGGCCTTCTGGTGATCGCGCTGCGTCTGCCGGCCCTGCTCGTGACGCTCGGCACATGGTGGATGATCCAGGGCCTGTCGCTCGTCGTCGGCAACGGACAGACCATCGCGCCGCCAGGCCTGGATGGCTTGGCCGCGCTGTCGGGCAACATGTTCGCCATCGTGCCGGTGACAGGCATCATCCTTGTCGTCCTGGCGATGGCGATGCATGTCGTGCTCCACCGCACCCGTTTCGGCTACCGGGTCCAGGCTGTGGGCAGCAATCCACAGGCTGCCGCCCATGCCGGCATTCCGACAGGCAATATCAGGGCGTTGACGCTGGTGCTGATGGGTGCGATGGCCGGACTTGCCGGCGTGATCCATATCGGCGTCCAGGGCGCCGTTGCTCCCGGTGACAGCGGCACATTCGCACCGCTGGCGATCGCGGCGGCCATCATCGGCGGCACACCGCTTTCGGGCGGCAGCGGCAGCGTGATCGGTGCCGCGATCGGCATGCTGGTCCTGCAGACAATACTGAGCGCCATGACCTTGCTTGGCGTGGACGCAATATGGGCCGCTTTCGCGACCGGTGCGCTGATCGTGCTTGCGCTGGCGGTCGACCGGCTGATCCGGCTGTGGCGCGAACGGCGCACCGGATACCATCGCGACGATCCACTCGCCTGAGCCTGCCGGCAATCATCCGGCTGCCCGGAAAAATCATCCCAACTGATGCGATCTGATGGGCTCGTTGATGGCGTCGCGTCAGGCGCCAACTACATCTGCAGATGGAGGCTTGCCATCCGCCGAAAAAGGGGATGCTCTTGAGGCATCCAGCGGCGCTGGCAAAAGAGGCAATCCGGCTGAAGCCGGAACAAGGGACGGATCATCTTCAACCGGGAGGAAATCAAATGCTGACAAGACTGAGACTTGTGCTTTACGGCCTGCTGGTCGCGCTGACGGTCGTTCCGGCAGCCGCGCAGGCCAAGACGTTCTACTGGGTTTCACATGGCGGACCGGCCGACCCGGTCTGGACCTACTTCCTCGCCGGCGCCAAGCAATGGGCCAAGGACACCGGCAACACGGTCAACACCTCGTTCCACAATGGCGACGTCGCCTCGCAGCAGGAAGCGGTCCGCGCCGCCATTTCGGCCAAGGCCGACGGCATCGTCACCACCAGCCCCGATCCGGGCAGCCTTGTCGAGATCGTCAAGGAAGCACGCGCGGCCAACATCCCGATCATCAACTTCAACACGCCCGATCCCAAGGCCAATTTCAACGCCTATGTCGGCGGCGACAATGTCACCTTCGGCAAGCACTGGGCGCAGTACCTGGTCGACAAGGGCCTGGTGAAGAAGGGCGATTTCGTCTGGATGCCGGTCGAAATCCCCGGCGCCACCTATGGCGTGCAGGAAGAGGAAGGCATCAAGAGCGTTTTCGGCCCGCTCGGCATCACCTATGAAGTGACCGAAGCGACGCTCGACCAGGCCGAGGTGATCAACCGCATGGTCGACTACCTCACCGCCCACAAGGGTAAGGTCAACGCCATCATCGGTCTCGGCGATCTCGTCACCGGTTCGATCAAGCGCGTGTTCGACCAGGTCGGCGTCAAGCCGGGCGAAATCCCGGTTGTCGGCTGGGGCAACTCGCTCGACACCACCCAGGAAGTGCTGAACGGCTACGTCAATGCCGGCCAGTGGCAGGACCCGCAGGCGACCAGCTATGTCGCCCTGTCGCTCGCCAACATGGCTGCGTCAGGCATTCCTCCGGGCTTCAACGTCATCACCGGCGCGCTCTATGAGAAGGACACCGCCGCGGTCTACGACAAGATCCTGTCCGGCAAATAATCCGCGATCCCGGCGCCGCGCATCGTCGCGCGGCGCCGGACATCTTCCAGCGCCGCGACATGCCCGCCCGATGCGGTGGAGAGCGCGGCCCGCTCCAACCGTGTCGCGGGTTCCCAGTGGAAAATCATTCGCTCATTCAACGCCTGATCGCGCGGCCGGAATTCGGTCCTTTCGTTCTGCTCGTCGTCGAAATCGCCGTTTTCTGGAGCATCAACCCCGATTTCCTGTCGCCGCAGAACATCTCCAACACGCTGGCCTTCACCGTCGAGCTCGGCCTGATCGCGCTGGCGATGACGTTGCTGATGACGTCGGGCGAATTCGACCTGTCCGTCGGCTCCCTGTTCGGCTTCTCGCCGGTGCTGATGTGGACGCTGTTCAATGCCGGCGTCACCTCGCTGGAGATGGGCTTCGTCGTCGCGCTGGTGGTCGCCGCCCTGATCGGCCTGGTCAATGGCTGGTTCGTCACGCAGCTCAAGATCCCGTCCTTCCTGGTGACGCTCGGCATGCTGCTGGTGGTGCGCGGCAGCGCGCTTTTCATCACCGACGGGTTCCCGCAGCGCACCTGGAGCGCCGAGGGCAGCTGGCTGGCGGAGGCGCTGGTCGGCGACTTCTTCATCGGGCCGTTTCGCATCTACATGTCGCTGTTCTGGTTCATCGCCGCGGCGATCGCGCTCGGCTACGTCCTGACGCAAAGCCGGACCGGCAACTGGATCCAGGCGGCGGGCGGCAATCCTAACGCGGCGCGCGCCCGCGGCGTCAACGTCAACCGCGTCAAGGTCGGCCTGTTCGTGCTGTCGTCGGTCATGGCCTCGCTTGCCGGCGTCATCTCCTCGCTGCGCACATCCGCCGCCAACCCCAACAGCGGCACCGGCTACGAGCTCGAGGTGATCGCCATGGTGGTGATCGGCGGCACGGCGTTGACCGGCGGGCGCGGCACCATCATCGGCACGGTGCTCGGCATCCTGATCCTGCGCGTGATGCGCAACGGCATCGTGCTGATCGGCGTGCCGGGCCTTGCCTACAACATCTTCATCGGCGCGATCATCCTTGGCATGATGGCGCTGCATTCATGGCTGGAACGCCGGCACCAGGCAGGGACTTGAACCATGGCCGAGCCTTTGATCCGCATGCAGAACATCCGCAAGTCCTATGGGCGCGTGCAGGCGCTGGTGGACGCCAATTTCCATGTCAATGAAAGGGAGATCGTCGGCCTGCTGGGCGACAACGGCGCCGGCAAATCGACGCTGATCAAGGTTCTGTCGGGCGCGGTGCCGCTGACCAGCGGCGATATCTTCATCCGCGGCAAGAAGGTCACGCTGCGCTCGACCAGCGACGCCATCGCCCATGGCATCGAGACGATCTACCAGGACTCGGCCCTGGTCACGCAACTGTCGATCGCCCGCAACCTGTTCCTGGGCCGTGAACCGATCAAGCCGCCGCGCTTCCTCAACCGCATGGACCAGGAGGCAATGAACAATGTCGCCCGCGACCTGCTCAAGCAGGTCGGCATCTCCAAGAACATCCCGCCGACGACGCCGATCGGTTCTCTGTCCGGCGGCGAGCGCCAGGCGGTGGCGATCGCGCGCGCCATGCATTTCGACAGCGACCTGATCATCCTCGACGAACCGACCAACAATCTCGGTGTCGCCGAAACACAGGGCGTGCTGAGCTTCGTGCGCAATGCCCGCGATTCCGGCCATTCCTGCATCTTCATCGCGCACAACATCCACCATGTCTTCCAGGTGGTCGACCGCATCGTGGTCATGCGCAGGGGCAAGGTGGTCGCCGACGACATCGATCCGAAGACGACAACCGTGACGGAAGTCGAGCGCATCATCACCGGCATGTCGGACAAGGACATTCGCGACGCCCTCGCCGACGGCAAGCCGGCGCACTGAGGGGAGGCATCGACGCACAGGGTCGCGGCATGAAGGCCACCGTCTCCGACATCGCCAGGAATTGCGGGCTGTCGACCGCAACGGTCGACAGAGTGCTGAACAATCGGCCCGGAGCGAGTGCGGCCAACCGGCAACGCGTCATGGAGGCCGCCAAGCAGCTCGGCTATTTGCCGGTCGCCGACCAGGTGACGCTTCCCTCGAAGCCGGCAAACCTCGAATTCTTCCTGCCGATCGGCTCCAACGCCTTCATGCAGGATCTGGCAAAGCATATCGAGGACTATGCGTCGCGGCTGCCGCTGGTCGCGTCCTGCCGAATCCACAATCTTGCCGGCATCTCGCCCAATGCCCTGCAGACAGCGGTCGAAAACCTGTCGCTGCGGGCCAACGGCGTCGGTGTCATCGCTGTCGATCATCCCCGCACGCGCAACATACTGCGCGACATGGTCGAGGCCGGTATCCGCCTGGTAACGCTGGTGTCCGACATCCCGACCGCACCGCGCTCGGCCTATGTCGGCATCGACAATCGCGTGGCGGGGCGGACGGCAGCGCTTTTGATGGGACGCTTCCTCGCCGGCCGCGAGGGGCAGCTGGCGATGGTCGTCGGCTCGCGCTCCTATCGCGGCCATGAGGAGCGCGAAATGGGCTTCCGTTCTGTGCTAGGCGAGGAGTTTCCCAACCTTACCGTCAGCAGCGCCGTCGAGATCAATGACGAGCCCGACGCCAGCTATGCCGAGACCATGAAGGCGCTGCACGCCGAACCGGACCTGCTCGGCATCTATTGCGTCGGCGCCGGGCGCTCCGGCATTGCCAGGGCGATCCGGGAAGCCAGACCCAACCGCAAGCCAGTGTTCATCTGCCACGACCTGACGCGGGAGACGCGTGGCTATCTCGTCGACGACCTCGCCGACGTCGTCATCGACCAGAACGCCAGGCTGATCGCCGAGCAGTCGGTCATCCAACTGCTCGGCTCGATCGCGTCGTCGGCGCCCTATCTGACACGCAAATTCATCGAGCCGCGGCTGATTTTCAGGGAGAACGTGCCGGTGCAGTGAGGTCGTATCTCGCGATTTTTCACCGGCGACACGGCAAATCTGCACAGCTGCTATGCACTATTCGTGATTGCCGAATCATTGGGCAGATCGTAGCTTCTGGTGGTCGGCCATCTACTCCTCCCAGATGCGATGCCGGCCCTGAATGGGGTGCACCTCCTCCCGCGCCACATTCGAAATCGAGCCCGCTGCCACCTCCTCCCGGCAGCGGGCTTTTTTCGTTCCGGGCAACGGAAAATCATGGCCGGCCACGGGCATGAAGCCCCAGCGAGATGGCCCGGCGGTCCAACCGGTGTCAGCCCGCCGCCGTGCCCCTGAAGGAAACAATCAGCCCTTCGGCCATACGCACGAACTGGGTGCTCGGCCCCTCGGTGCCCACGGTCTGCACGCTGACGCGCGCGCCTTCGAACAGCAGCGACAGCGTATCGGCCAGAAGCTCGGCCTGGCCGATACCGGCATCCCGGCAGAGACCGACCAGGCGTTCGCGCTGGGCTTCCTTGAGTTCCTTGATCACGCGCCTGGCCGGATGGTCCGGCTCGGTCAGTTCGGCCGCCGCATTGGCCATGTCGCAGCCGCGACCGTCAGCGTTCAGCATGGCTGCCGCCTTGCGGACCCAGGCGTGAAGCTGGGCAAGCTTGTCACCGGGAAATTCGGCCTCGAACGCTTCCCACATTGCCCCGGCCTTGGCCGCATTGGCGCGCAGGCACTCGACGATGAGATCGTCCTTGGATTCGAAGTGACGATAGAGCGTCATCTTGTTCGTGCCGGCAGCCTCGGTAATGGCATCGACGCCGACGCCCTTGATGCCGTGCTTGTGGAACATGTCGCGCGCGGTCTCCAGGATCCGATCCCGGGGACGAGAGCGCTCCACGACGCCGTCTGTCATCATGATCTCCTTTCGTTTCCAAAAATCCCTCGGCCACCTCTTGACTAGGGTGTTACCGGTCTGTAACTTCCAGAATGTTACTTACTGGTAACACCTATAGCGTCCGTCGTCAATAACAAGGTCGTGACCTGGTCCTACCAGATCGAGATGGACGAAAACATTGCCAATCATGCGGCCTCGGCCGGTGAAGAGACGAAAAACGGTTCGCGAGCATGGGCTGCGAATCGACAGACAAGGAGCCGGCCAATGCCACAGCGCCGCGATCTTACCATAGATGAGGCCGTCCGGGATCCGATGATCCGGCTGGTCATGAAAGCAGATGGGGTCGACCCCCGCGCCTTCGAGACGATGCTGCGCACGCTTGCCGACGGGCAGCGTCGCGAGGTGCCGTTGTTGCGTTCACGGGAAGCGACCCGTGAACGCAACAACGGCCAGTTGTCCAGGGTCGCCAACGCCTTCGGGCGGGCAAGAGCAGCCGGAGAGGCGTGCGTGTCGTGGTAAACTTCTTCATCCACCGTCCGATCTTCGCCTCCGCGATCGCCATCATCATGGTGCTCGCCGGGACGATTTGTTACTTCCTGCTCCCGGTTTCGCAGTTCCCCGACATTACGCCGCCGCAGGTGGTTGTCAGCGCCCACTATCCGGGCGCCAGCGCGCAAGTGGTGGCCGATACGGTGACGACGCCGCTCGAGCAGCAGATCAACGGCGTGCAAGGCATGACCTACATGTCGTCGACGAGCTCCAATGACGGCTCGTCGACCATCACCATCACCTTCGATGTCGGCTATTCCCTGAGCACCGCCGCCGTCGACGTCCAGAACCGCGTCAGCCAGGCGGCCTCCTCGTTGCCGGCGATCGTCAACCAGGGCGGCGTGACGATCAAGAAGCAGAACCCGAATTTCGTCCTGATCGTCAACCTGACCTCGCCTGACAGTTCCATCGATCCGGTGGCGCTCTCCAACCTTGCCTATCTGCAGGTGGTGGATCCGCTGAAGCGACTGCCGGGCGTCGGCGACGTGCAGATCTTCGGCGAACGTCGCTATTCGATGCGCGTCTGGCTCGATCCGGACAAGCTCGCCAATCTCGGGATCACCGCGGTCGACGTCCAGAACGCCATCGCCGAGCAGAACGTTCAGGTGGCGGCGGGCAAGATCGGCCAGTCGCCGGCGCCCGCCGGCACGGCCTTCGAAATGCAGGTCAATGCCGTCGGCCGGTTGAGCGATCCGAAGGAGTTCGGCGACATCGTCGTGCGCGCCAACACGGATACGGGTTCGCTGGTGCGGCTGCGCGACGTCGCGCGCATCGAACTCGGCGCGCTGCAATATTCGTCCTCGGCCTTCTTCGGCAAGGACCCGACCGTGGTGCTTGCCGTCTACCAGATGCCCGGCTCCAACGCGCTCGACCTCCAGCAGCGCGTCAAGGACAAGATGCAGGAACTGTCGGCGCGTTTCCCCAAGGGCGTCGACTATGCGATGCATTACGATACGACGCGCTTCGTCTCGGCCTCGATGCATGACGTGCTGGTCACGCTCGGCGAGGCCCTGGTGCTGGTTGTTGCCGTCGTCTTCATCTTCCTGCAGAGCTGGCGGACCACCATCATCCCGACCATAGCCATTCCGGTGTCGCTGGTGGCGACGCTTGTCGTCATGGAGATGATGGGCTTCTCGCTCAACATGCTGTCGCTGCTCGGCATGGTGCTGGCGATCGGCCTCGTCGTCGACGACGCCATCGTGGTGGTCGAGAATGTCGAGCGACAATTGGAGGCCGGACTGAAGCCGCTGGCGGCAACGAAAGCCGCAATGGCCGAGGTAACCGGTCCGATCATCGCCACGACGGCCGTGCTGATGGCGGTGTTCATACCGGTTGCGTTCATTCCCGGTGTCTCCGGGCGGCTATACAACCAGTTCGCACTGACAGTAGCGATTTCGGTCGGCATCTCCGCCTTCAATTCGCTGACGTTGAGCCCCGCGCTCAGTGCTGCCTTCCTGCGTCATCGCCATGGCGAGCCGTTCGTGCTGTTCCGTTGGTTCAATACGGGCTTCGACAAGCTGTCGCATGCCTATGCGCATGGCGTGCGCTTCCTCATCCGCCTGCGCTGGATCATGCTCGGCCTGTTCGCGGCCGGACTGGTCGCCACCTATTTCGTCTGGCAGAAACTGCCTTCGACCTTCCTTCCGGTCGAGGACCAGGGCTACTTCTTCGTCGTCATCCAGTTGCCGGACGGCGCCTCGCTGGAGCGCACCGACGCGGTGGCCAAGCAAGCGCGCGACATATTGCAGGCAACACCGGGCGTCGACATCGTCGGTTCGATCAGCGGCCTGAACTTCCTGACCAGCGCGGCGCAGTCGAATTCGGCGGTCGAGTTCGCCATCCTGAAACCCTGGGAAGAACGCGGTCCCGACCAGAGTGCGTCGAAGCTCGTCGCCGACGTGCGCGGCAAGCTGATGCAGATTCCGGAGGCCTTCGCGCTTTCCTTCGATCCGCCCTCCATCCCCGGCATCGGCACGACGGGCGGCTTCGAATTCGTCGTCGAGGATCTGACCGGGCGCGGCAGCACCGCGCTCAACGACGCCACGCAAGCGGTGATCGCCGAGGCGCGCAAGCAACCGGAAATCAATCCGCAGCAGCTGTTCTCGCCATTCTCGACCTCGACGCCGCAGTTCAACTACGACCTCGACCGCGCCAAGGCGAAGCTGCTCGGCCTCAGCCTGCCCGACGTCTTCAACACGCTGCAGATCTATCTCGGCTCGCTCTATGTGAACGACTTCAACCTGTTCGGCCGTACTTTCCGGGTGACCATCCAGGCCGACAAGGATTCACGTGCGGGTGCCGCCGACATTTCTCGGCTCTATGTGCGCAATGCTTCCGGAGGCATGGTGCCGCTCTCGACGCTGGGCAAGCTCGTGCCGTTCGTCGGCCCGGAAACCGTGCCGCATTACAACAACAACGCCTCGGCCACCATCAATGGCGGCGCCGCTCCCGGCTTCTCGTCGGGCCAGGCGGTCGCCGCCATGGAACGGGCCGCGGCCACCGCGCTGCCCAGGGATTTCGGCTTCGAATGGACCGGCATCACCTTCCAGGAACTGAAAGCGGGGTCGATCGCATCGGTGGTCTTCGCGCTCGCCATCGTCTTCGTCTTCCTGATCCTGGCGGCGCAATACGAGAGCTGGGCGATGCCGTTCATGGTGCTGCTGGCGGTGCCGCTCGCCCTGTTCGGCGCGTTCGCCGCACTTTGGGCGCGCGGCATGCAAATCGACGTCTACTCGCAGATCGGCTTCGTCATGCTGATCGGTCTCGCGGCCAAGAACGCCATCCTGATCGTCGAGTTCGCCAGACGGCGGCGCGAGGAGGGCCTCAGCATCGTCGAGGCGTCGATGGAGGCCGCGCGGCTGAGATTGCGGCCGATCCTGATGACGGCGTTCGCCTTCATCCTCGGCGTGCTGCCGCTGATGTTCGCCACCGGCGCGGGCGCCGCCAGCCGCCAGTCGATCGGTACCACGGTCTTCGGTGGCATGGTGGCGGCCACCATCCTGTCGCTGGTGTTCGTGCCGGTCTTCTACGCCGTCATCGAACAGTTCCGCGAACGGCGCGGCGGCGAAGAGCCTGCTTCCCGACACACTGAACCAACGGCCGAACCCGCCTTCCCTCCCCTGGCGCAAGCGGCTGAATAAGATTGGAGACTGATCATGCGTAAATGGAAAATCGCGTTGGGAACAGCTGTCGCGCTGGGTGCTATCTCGGTCGCCAGCGTCCACCTGCTCGACATGGGCAACCTCAGGCTCAGCGCCAGCAGCGCCGGAGCGGCAACGCCGGCTCCAGCGGCGTTCGTGATGCCGGTGCCGGTGGCGAGCGTGGTGAAGAAGACGATCCCGATCTACCTCGACTACGCCGCCCGGACCGAGCCAATCCGCAGCATCACGCTACAGGCGCGCGTGCCCGGCTACCTGCAGGAACAGACGGCGCAAGACGGCGCCGATGTCCGCCAGGGCGACCTGCTCTACAAGATCTCGCCCGACGACTTCCAGGCCGCGCTTGACCAGGCGAAAGCGCAGGTGCAGCGCGACACGGCAACGCTCGACTATGCGCGGTCCAATCTCGGCCGCGGCACCGAGCTCGCCAAGAGCGGCTACCTGGACAAGGACAGCTTCGACCAGCGCACCTCGACCTTGCGCGAGGCGCAGGCGTCGCTGGCGCTCAACCAGGCGGCCGTGCGCACGGCAGAGCTCAATCTGGGCTACGCCGAAATCCATGCGCCGTTCCCCGGGCGCCTGGGCCGCAACCAGGCGTCCGTGGGAACGCTGGTCAGCGTTGCCGGCACCGTGCTGAACACGCTGGTGCAGCTCGATCCGATCTATGTCACCTTCAATCCGAGCGAGACGGACCTGGCGCAGATCGAGGAAGCCCGCGCCGCCGGCCCGATCGAGGTCGAAGTCCTGCTGCCGGGCGAGACCGAAGCCCACCAGAAGGGCGAGCTCACCTTCATCGACAACACGATCGATCACTCGACGGGCACGATCACCGCGCGCGCCACCATCGGTAACGCCAAATTCAACCTGCTGCCTGGCCAGTATGTGCGCGTGCGGCTGCACGTCAAACAACAGCCCGATGCGCTGATGGTGCCGCAGGTGGCACTGGGGTCGAGCCAGCTCGGCAAATATCTCTATGTCGTCGGCAAGGGCAATACGGTCGACCAGCGACTGGTTTCGCTGGGGCCAACCAGCGGCGACATGATCGCCATCCTCAGCGGCGTCGCCGAGGGTGATCAGGTGATCACAGGCAATCTGCAGAAGATCGGCCCCGGAATGCCGATCTCGCCCCTCCCACAGAAACCGGCTACCTGACTCCCCCGCAGGCCCGGTTTCCGCGCGGCGCCCTCGACCTTTTCTCAGGTCGCGGGCGCCGTTTTCACGAGCAGACCGACCAGGGCGACGACGTCGGCGCGATCGGCCTTTGCCGCCGGCATGAAGGCGCAATAGGGATGCCCCAGGCGCACCGAAACAGCAGACAGCGCAATCAGCCGGCCCGCATCGAGATCGGCCTGGGCCATCACCCGTTGCCCAAGCGCAATGCCGAGGCCCAACCGCGCCGAGGTTATCGCCAGGCTCGACAGGCCGACGCGGCGGCCATGCGACGGGTCGGGCGACCGGCTGGATCCGCATGCCGCGAACCAATCCGTCCAACTCGGATGCGAGGCATAGTTTGGTCCCCAATTGGTATGGATGAACTGGCTCTCATGCAAATCGGCTAGGCTCGCATCACCATTGCCGTGCCGCTGCCAGAAGTCCGGCGCGCAGACCGGCAGCACCTCGTCATGGACCAGGCGGACCATCCGCAGGCCGGGATAGTGATAGTCGCCGTAGCTGATACGTACGTCGACATTCCAGCGCATCGGGTCGATCGGATCGTCTTCGGCGCGCACGTCGATCGCCATATGCGGGAAGGCCTCGAGGAGTAAGGCCAGTCTCGGCGCCAGCCACAGCTCGGCCAGCGAGAACGGCACACTGACGACAAGCCGTGTCCTCAGGCTGCCTTCCAGCATGCGCTGGCCGATCGCGGCAATGTCGCCGAGCGCGCGCGCCGTCTGCGGATAGATGGCATGGCCGGCATCGGTCAGTGTGATGCGGTTGCCCGTGCGTACGAAAAGCTGCTTGCCGAACCAAGTTTCGAGATTGCGGATCTGCTGGCTGACCGCCGCCGAGGACACGCCGAGCTCCGTCGCCGCCAGGGTGAAGCTGCCGGACCGGGCAGCGACCTCGAAGGCTTTGATCGCATTCAGCGGCGGCAGCCGATCCACATCGAACTCCAAAAGTTTTTCTTGGCCAATCCTAATAATTTTCGGCGTTGAGAGAAAGAATTTTTTGCCGTCTTCTGTGCCCAACCCTGGAGCACATCACATGAAAGACATTCTCGATCTCGACCGCTATCCGCTCGACCGCGAAGGCAGCCCCGAATGGCACCGTCTCGTCGAACAGTCCATCGCGGCGCTCGAAGCCGATGGCATGTTCAACCTCGAAGGCTTTCTGCGACCGGGCGTCGCCGACAGGGCCGTGCGCGAAATCAAGCCGGTGATGGACACGCAGTCCCATGTCCACAAGCGCATGCACAACATCTACTTCAAGCCCAGCATTCCCGAACTGGCACCCGACCATCCCGCGCTGCGCACGGTGGAAACCATCAGCCACACCGTCTGCGCCGACCAGATACCTGACAGCACGGTGATGGCGATCTACGAATACGAACCGCTGGTGCGCTTCCTCGCGGCAACGATGGGCAAGGCAAGACTGCATGTCATGCAGGATCCGCTGGCACGCACGAATGTGATGGCCTATCGCGCCGGCGAAGCGTTGAACTGGCACTTCGACCGCTCGGAATTCACCACAACGCTGCTTTTGCAGCAGGCGGAGCGCGGCGGCGACCTGGAATACCGCACCGATCTCAGATCGGACGAGGACCCCAACTATGACGGCGTCGCCAGGCTGCTCGAAGGGCGCGATCCCGACGCCAGGATCCTGCGCATGAAGCCCGGCACGCTGAATGTGTTTCGAGGCAAGAACACGGCGCACCGCGTCACCACGGTCGAAGGCGAGCGCGAGCGGATGATCGCGGTGTTCTCCTACTATGAGAAGCCAGGCGTGATGTTCAGCGAGGAAGAGCGTGTCGGCTTCTACGGCCGTGCGGCCTGATCCCTCCCGGCCAGATCGACCCGGCTGTCGTCGAAGACGAAAAAACCTGCGACAGCCTCTTGTTAGATTGTCGACAATCTGATTGTCTTGCTCTCTCTTCTCGCTGGAGTGGGTCGGATGGTGAAGACGGAGTTCAGCCCGATTGCCGATACGACGCGTCGCGCCGAAATCGTGGCGCTGCTGCGGCGCGCGATCCTGACCGGCCAGCTCGAACCCGGCCAGAAGCTCAACGAACTCAGGATTTCCGAACAGATGCGGGTCAGCCGCGCACCGTTGCGCGAAGCGATGCGCGAGCTGGTGCAGGAAGGCATCCTGACCAGCATCCCCTATGCGGGCACCTTCGTCATCGATGTGACCGCCAAGGACATCGACGATGCCTATTCGCTGAACAAGGTGCTGGACGAGTTCGCCATCGAACAGACATGGCCGCAGCGCGACCGGCGCTTCTTCGACGAACTCGACCGGCGCCATGAAGCGGTCAAACAGGCGACACGCGACCTCGACACCACAAGGCAGATCGAGTCCGCCCTGCAACTGCACGGCCTGATCTACGAATGGGCCGACAATTCGGTGCTTCTGGAAACCTGGCAAAGGCTGATCAGCCGGTTGCAGATGTATTTCGCGCTGCACCAGCAGGCACGCAACGAGCCGGTGCCGGCGGAGGACGTCCACGAAACCTATGTACGGCTGCTCAAGGGCACCGACATGCGCGCGGCCCAGCGTCACGCCCGCGAGCATATCAATCTCGACTTCGAGCAGCTGCTCTCCTACGCGCGCAGCCTCGAACAGCGTCCGTCGAAGGGCGCCTGACCACCCCCTAACATCCTAGCCAACGGACAGACACGTGCAGATCGAAACCATCAAGGCCTATCACGTCGTGCAGCCCTTCGTGGACGGCCCCTACCGCATGTCCAAGGGGCGCGTGGCCGACTGCTTCGACGCGGTGATAGTCGCCATCACCTCCGATAGCGGCGTGACCGGCTGGGGCGAGATGGCGCCGCTCGGCAATTTCTACTCGGCCGCCTTTCCGGCCGGCACAAGGGCCGGCGTGCCGGAGATCGCACCGCACCTCATCGGCCAGGATCCGCGCGGGCTGGCCGGCATCGGCCGGCTGATGGACACCGTGTTCAAGGGCCATCCCTACATCAAGTCAGCGCTCGACATGGCGTGCTGGGACCTGGCGGCGCGCGCCGCCGGCGTGCCGCTGGTGACCATGCTTGGCGGCCGTGAGGGCGACATGGCCGAGACCTACCGTGTCGTCACCCACGGCACGCTCGACCAGATGGCGGCTTTGGCCAAGCGGATCATCGCCGAAGGCTGCCGCCGCCTGCAGGTCAAGGTCGGCGGCAATGTGCATGACGATATCGAGCGCGTGACGACGGTGGCCTCGGCCGTGCCAAAGGGCACGGTCATCTTCTGCGACGCCAATGCCGGTTGGACGCCCTATCAGGCGCGCCAGTTCGCCGACGCGACGCGTGGCATCGACTACACGTTCGAGCAGCCCTGCACGACGCTCGATGAAAACATGTCGGTGCGCCGCATGCTCGACAAGCCGATGGTGCTGGATGAATCCGTCACCTCGCTCGGCGAGATGCTGGAAATCCACCGCCGCGGTGCCGCCGATGGATTGACGCTGAAGATATCGCGGCTGGGCGGCGTGACGCAGGCACGGCTGATCCGCGACGTCGCCGTCGATCTCGGCTTCATGATCACGGTCGAGGATACCGGCGGCGCGGAGATCGATACGGCCGCGATGGCGCATCTGTCGCTGTCGACGCCGGCCGAGCGCCGACTGCACGCCATCGCTTTCCACGAATGGGTGACGGTGCGCACGGCCAGGAATGCACCGCCGGTGACCGGCAGCCACATGGGCATCCCCGACGGCCCCGGCCTCGGCATCGACGTGGATCCGAGCCTGCTTGGCGAACCCTTCTTCGAGATCGGCCGAACATGAAGATCAAACGCATCAAGGCAACGCCGATCAACTACCGGCTGGAAGCGCCCTACGTCTGGGTGTTCGGTGAGCTCGACGGTTTTTCGCCGACCATTGTCGAAGTCGAGACCGAGGACGGGCTCACCGGCATCGGCGAGGCGCCGACGCCTGGAGCCGCCGCCATCATCAACGACATTCTGGCGCCGCGGCTCGCGGGTCGCGACGCCTTCGACATTGCCGGCGCCGAGGCGGTCTGCCTGCCCTTCTGGAGCGGTGTGCAATCGATCAACGACCGCACCCGCATCATGGCTTTCGGCGCTATCGAAATGGCGCTGTGGGACCTGCGCGGCAAGGCGTGGCAGCAGCCGCTCTACCAATTGCTCGGCGGCGCCGTGCGCAAGGACATCCCGTTCACAGACTATTTCTCATTGCGCGGCGATGGGGCCAAGGTGAAGGGCGAGAAGACGCCGGAAGCGGTCGCCGACTACTGTGTCGAACTCCATCAGCGTCACGGCACGACCTTCTTCGAAGGCAAATTCTCGACGCAGGACCCTAAAGTCTCGATGAATATGGTCGAGCTGATCCGCAAAAGGCTCGGCGACGCGGTGATGATCCGCATCGATTCCAACCAGGCCTATTCGCTGGCGACCGCCAGGCAGTTGGCGCGGCCGCTGGAGGAGCTTGGCGTGCGCAACTGGGAGGACCCGGTGGCTACAGCCGAGGAGATGCGGGGGCTGCGGCGCCACACCTCGATCCCGTTCTCGACCCATAATATCGATATCGCCCGCGCCACGGAGCTGAAGGTGCCGGACGCCTTTGTCGGCAACCCGACGGCGCATGGCGGCATCAATCGCATGCTGCGCTTCGTCGGCGCCTGCGAGCATGCCGGCATCGACTATTGGTGCTACAGCGGCGACACCGGCGTCGGCAGCGCCTGCTACCTGCATCTGTGCGCCGCGCTGGGCTGGATTCGGGAGCCCAATCAGTCGCTGTTTCGCATGCAGCCGATAGACATCATCGAGGAAGGCCCGTTCGCGCCCGAGAACAATACCGTGCCGGTTCCCGAAGGCCACGGCCTCGGCGTGACGCTGTCGCAGGAGCGGCTTGCCGCCTGCCATCGCGATTTCGTCGAAAACGGTCCCTGCAACAAATATCACGACCCGGAAAAACCCGGCACGTATCGCAGACTGCCGCTGAATTAGGAGGGATGTCGAAAAGCAAGCAGGATTTATCGGGAAAAAGGCGACTACTGGTCGCCTGGCCGACAGACAATTCATCAAGAAAATCTGACTTTTCCATCCCAACGAGCGGATGGACCGGTCGGAGCCGCATGCTACAGTCCATCGACCGATATTGGTGAGGGCCGGGAACAGGAGAACTCCACGGAACTCGTCAATTTGACTGCACTCGCCAACCACAACAACTGGGGAAAGGGCTTAGACCCATGAAGAATTACCGCATTCTCGATCTGCTGCGGCGTGGCCGCTCGCCGCTCGAAAACCATCTCATCGACGGCCTCGTCGACGGTCGCGTCAGCCGCCGCGACTTCATCCGCCACGGCAGCCTGCTCGGCCTGTCGCTGCCGCTCCTGGGCGGCATCACCACGGCCGCCGGCCTTGGCGGCATGCCGTCGCTCGCTCGCGCCGGGGCGCCCGGCGCCACCATTCGCGTCGGCAGCAGCGTGCCGGCCGCGACGATCGATCCGGTGACCATCGCAGACGCCGGCGGCCTGCTGGTCATGCAGCAGGTTGCCGAATTCCTGTGTGTCGACGGTCCCGACCTCGTGCTCAAGCCGGCGCTGGCCGAAAGCTGGAAGCCGAACGACAACGGTACGGTGTGGACCTTCAAGCTGCGTAAGGGCGTGAAGTTCCATTCGGGCGGCGAGATGAAGGCCGACGACGTGGTGGCCAGCATCGACCGGCTCGCGGATCCTGCGAATTCGTCCAACGCGCTGTCGGTCTTCACCGGCATTCTGCAGAAGGGCGCCTCCAAGAAGGTCGACGACTATACGGTCGAGTTCCACCTCGATGCGCCGAACGGCAACTTCCCCTACATGCTGTCGTCCGACAACTACAACGCCGTCATCATCCCGGCGACCTACAAGGGCGACTACGAAAAGAGCTTCGACGGCACCGGTCCGTTCAAGGTCGAGAAGTACACCGCCAAGGTCGGCGCGTCCTTCGTCCGCAACGAGGACTATTGGGGCGAAAAGGCGTTGCCGGATCGCACGGAATTCACCTTCTTCGCCGACATGCAGCCACAGATCCTGGCGCTGCAGGGCGGTCAGATCGACATCATCAACCAGATGCCGGTCCTGTCGGGCGTGGCGCTGCTCAACGACCCCAATGTCGACATCATCAGCCTGAAGTCGTCGGCGCATCAGCAGTTGCACATGCACTGCGACGAAGGCCCGACCAAGGATGCCCGCGTGCGCCGCGCCATCGCGCTCTGCCTCGACCGCGACAAGCTCGCCGCCGGTCTGATGAAGGGACGCTCGGCGCTCGGCAATGACAGCCCGTTCGCCGCCGTCTACCCCTCGACAGACGCCAGCGTGCCGCAGCGCAAGCAGGACATCGCGCAGGCCAAGCAACTGATGGAAGCCGCCGGCGTCGGCCAAGGCTTCAAGATGACGCTCACCACCGAGCGCTATCTCGAAATCCCCGAATACGCGCAGCTCATCCAGAACTGGGTGAAGGAGATCGGTATCCAGCTCGAGCTCAACATCCTCGACCAGGGCGCCTATTACGGCGATGCGGTGTTCGGCAAATCGAACTGGCTGGATTCGGCGATGGGCATCACCGACTACGGCCATCGCGGCGTGCCGAATGTCTATCTCGCGGCACCCTTGAAGAGCGACGGCACCTGGAACGCCGCGCACTTCAAGAACAAGGACTATGACGCGCTGGCGACCAGCTATATCGCCGCGCTCGACCTCGAAGCGCAGAAGGCGGATGCCGGCAAGATCCAGAAGCTCCTGCTCGAGGAAACGCCTGTCATCTTCGGTTATTTCTACGACTATCTGACGGCGACGGCCAAGGGCGTGACCGGAGTGCAGCCGACAGCCATGTCGCAGCTGTTCCTCGAAAAGGCATCCAAGGCGTAAGCGGGAGGAGACAAGCCCGTCCCGCATTTGCCAGCCCCGCAAGGGGCTGGCGCTTTCGCCGTCAGGCCAAGGCCAGTCGCACTCCGGCCTGACCGGCGATCGTTGGCGCGGGACAATGCATCGCCGAGCTGTCCTATGGAGTCCGAGACGCTGCTCACCACCATGCATTGGGGGACCTACGAAGTCCGTGCCGAGAACGGCCGGCTCGTTGGCGTCGAGCCATGGAGCGGCGACGCCGATCCTTCGCCGATCGGCAAGTCCATGCTCGACACGGTACAAGGACATCTTCGCGTGTCTCGTCCCGCCATCAGGCGCGGTTGGCTGGAGGGCGACAGGTCCAAGCCGGCGGGCAGGCGCGGCGGCGAGGCTTTTGTCGAAGTTCCCTGGGAAACCGCGCTTGATATGGTGGCGGCGGAACTGAAGCGCGTCCGCGTCGAGCACGGAAACGCCGCGATCTATGCCGGTTCTTATGGATGGGCGAGCGCGGGGCGATTCCATCACGCGCAAAGCCAGGTCCATCGCTTCCTCAACACGATCGGCGGCTATACGAGCTCGGTGCTCAGCTATTCCTACGGCGCGGCCGAAGTCATCCTGCCGCATGTGCTTGGCGGCACGGATGGACTGACCGGCAATCATTCCACCTGGGACGGGATCGAAAGCCATAGCGAGCTGATCGTCGCCTTTGGTGGCCTGCCCTGGCGCAATGCACAGATCCAGGGCGGTGGTTCGGCCCGTCACGAGGCAATGGCGGCCTTGCGCAACGCGGTCGGCAACGGGGCCAGGCTGATCAATGTCTCACCGGTACGTGACGACGCACCGCGTGGCGTCGAGAGCGAATGGCTGCGGTTGCGGCCCAACAGCGACACCGCCCTGATGCTCGCCCTGTGCCACGTCCTTATCGACGAGGGTCTCCACGACGGGGCGTTCCTGGCACGCTATTGCACTGGGTTCGAGGCGGTGCGGGCCTATGTCATGGGCGAAGCCGACGGCCAGCCGAAGGACCCCGCCTGGGCCGCCGCGCTGAGCGGCGTCGCCACGGAAACAATGCTCGCTTTGGCCAGGGAAATGGCCGCCAAACGCACTATGCTAATGGTCAGTTGGTCGCTGCAGCGCGCCGACCATGGCGAACAGCCCTACTGGGCGGCGATCACGCTTGCGGCACTGCTCGGACAGGTCGGATTGCCGGGCGGCGGATTCGGCTTCGGCTATTCCTCGACAAACGGCGCCGGTCGCCCGGAAATGGGATTTCGGTGGCCATCCCTGCCGCAAGGCAGGAACCAGGTGCCGGACTTCATCCCGGTCGCGCGCGTGGCCGACATGCTGCTCGATCCAGGCGGCGCCTTCGACTTCAACGGCGCGGCGATGACCTATCCGGATACCAGGCTGGTCTACTGGGCCGGCGGCAATCCATTCCACCACCATCAGGACCTGAACCGCCTCGTCGAGGCATGGCAACGTCCCGAAACGGTGATCGTCCATGAACCCTTCTGGACGGCGACGGCGCGCCATGCAGATATCGTGCTGCCGGTTACAACGCCGCTGGAGCGGAACGATCTCGCCTTCTCGAACCGGGAAAACCTGGTCGTCGCGATGAAACAGGCGATCGATCCCGTCGGGGAAGCGCGCGACGATTTCGCCATCTTCGCCGCTCTTTCGGCGCGGCTCGGCACCAGCGATGCCTTTACCGAGAGGCGCGGAGCCGAAGAGTGGATCCGACTGCTTTACCAGCAGGCCAGCGAAAATGCCGCTGCGGCCGGAGTCGATATGCCGTCCTTCGGCCGCTTCTGGCAGGACGGACACGCCGATCTTGCCAGGCAGGTCACGTCACAGACCTTGCTTGGCGCCTTCCGCACCGATCCGGAGCGGCACCGGCTGGCGACGCCGTCAGGCCGCATTGAACTCTTTTCCGCGACGATCGAGGCCTTCGGCTATGACGACTGCCCTGGCCATGCCGTGTGGCGTGAGCCTCGAGAGTGGCTGGGAAGCGATCTTGCCGGCCGGTTTCCGCTGCATCTCCTGTCCCCGCAGCCGGCCGACAAGCTGCACAGCCAGTACGATCACGGCTCGGTCAGCCGCGCCGGCAAGGTGTCGGGTCGCGCGCCGCTGTGGATCAATCCGGTGGATGCCGCGGCGCGTGGCATCGTGGACGGAGCGGTCGTTCGCGTCTTCAACGAGCGTGGCTCCTGCCTTGCGGGCGCCGTGCTGACGGATGGCGTGATCAGGGGCGTCGTCCAATTGCCCACCGGCGCCTGGTTCGATCCCTCGCAGCCTGGACAGCCGCACAGCCTGGAAAAGCACGGCAATCCGAATGTCCTGACAGCCGATCGCGGTACATCGCGCCTTGCGCAATCGCCGACCTGCAATTCGACGCTGGTGGAGGTGTCGCGATTTGAAGGCGCCGTTCCACCGGTGACAGCATTCGATCCACCTGCCACAGTGTGTCTAGCCGAAGTGTCCGGCATGTCCGGACCTCAGCCCAACCATAAGGAGGCCTAGCCATTCTCTCCTTCTTTGCCCGGCGTGTCTCGCTGTCGCTGGTGACGCTGTTCCTGCTGAGCGTGATGGTGTTCCTGGGTGGCCAGGTTCTGCCCGGCAATGTCGGCCGCGCGATCCTTGGACCGTTCGCCGACCAGCGCGCGGTCGATGCGCTCAATCATTCGCTGGGTGTGGATCGCCCGCTGCTCACCCAGTACTGGAGCTGGATCTCCAACTTCGTCCAGGGCGACATGGGCACCTCCTACATCTTTCGCTCGCCGGTAGCGCCCTTCGTCATCGACGCGCTCGGCAATTCGCTGAAGCTCGCGGCCGTCGCCTTCGTGCTGGTGGTGCCGATCGGCATACTGGGCGGGGTCGTCGCGGCCCTCAACCTCAACCGCCCGCTCGACCGCATCATCAGCCTCGGCGGCCTGTCGGTAACGGTGCTGCCCGAATTCGTCACCGGCATTATCCTGATCCTGATCTTCGGCGTCTGGCTGCGCTGGCTGCCGATCTCGGCGGCGTGGCCGAAGGATGCCGGTTTCTTCACCCAGCTCTATTACCTCATCCTGCCATCGCTGCCGCTGTTCCTGGTGCTGTTCGGCTATATCGCGCGCATGGCGCGTTCGGGCATGATCGAGGCGCTCGATTCCGACTATACGAGAACGGCGGTGCTCAAAGGCCTGCCTTGGCGCACGGTGATCTGGCGCCATGTGCTGCGCAACGCGCTGATGCCCACCATCACCGTCATCGCCACCCAGACCGGCTACCTCATCGGCGGCCTTGTCGTCATCGAGACGCTGTTCCGCTACCAGGGCATCGGCTCGCTGATCTTCACGGCGGCGCGCGGCAAGGATTTTCCCATGCTGGAATCGGGCATCCTCACCATCGGCATCGTCTATGCGGTGGCGACATTGGTCGCCGATTTCCTCTACTCCGTGCTCAATCCGCGCATCCGCCTGGGGTCAGACCAATGAGCGCCGTCCAGACCACCTCCCCCGCACAGGACGACACCCGTCGGCGCGGCCCGTTGGCCGAAGTCCTGTTCTCGCTGCTGCGCTCTCGAACGTTCCTCGTCGGCATTGCAATCGTGCTGTTCTGGGTCGTCTGCGCGCTGTTTGGCGAGCACTTCGCCCCCTACGATCCGCTTGCCGACGACATCATCAACGCACTGGCGCCACCTTCGGGCGAACACTGGTTCGGCACCGACCAGATCGGCCGCGACGTGTTCTCGCGCGTCATAGTCGGCTCGCGCGATATCCTGACGGTAGCGCCGCTGGCGACCTTGCTGGCGACGGTCGCGGGCACCGCGCTCGGCCTCACCACCGGCTATTTTCGCGGGCTGGTCGACGACGTCGTCAGCCGCATCCTTGAAGCCTTCATGGCCATCCCCGTGGTCATCGTGGCGCTGCTCGCCATCGTCGCGCTCGGCACCTCCAAGACCACCGTCATCGTCGTCATCGGCCTCAGCTTCGCGCCGATCATCGCGCGCACCGTGCGCTCGGCGGTGCTGGCCGAGCGTGAACTCGACTATGTCGCGGCCGCACAGCTCAGGCATGAGAGCGCTTTCCACACCATGTTCGTCGAGATCCTGCCCAACATCATCCCGCCGATCCTGGTCGAGACCACGGTGCGGCTGGGCTACGCCATCTTCGCCGTCGCCACGCTGTCCTTCATGGGCTTCGGTATCCAGCCGCCGTCGCCGGACTGGGGGCTCTCCATCTCCTCGAATTACGGCATGATCGGTGGCGGCTTCTGGTGGACGGTGCTGTTCGACGCACTCGCCATCGCCTCGCTGGTGATCGGCGTCAACCTGGCCGCCGACGGCGTTCATGGAGCCTTCAATGACTGAACCCGTAAAGGCCCGCGGTACAAAAGCCGAAAGCGCCGGCACCAGGAACGCGCTCGAACTGCGCGATCTGTCGGTGGCCTACCGCGTCGCCGGCCGCAACCGCGCTGTATTGCGCAATCTCAGCCTCACCATCGGCCAGGGCGAGGCCTATGGGCTGGTCGGCGAATCCGGTTGCGGCAAGTCGACGGCCGCACTCGCCGTCGTGCGCTATCTCCCGCGCAACGGCTCGATAGCGGGCGGCGCCATCGCGCTCGACGGCCAGGATGTCATGAAGCTCGATGCCGAGGCGCTGCGGCGCGCCCGCGCGACAAGCGTCTCGATGGTCTATCAGGACCCGGGCAAGGCGCTGAACCCGTCGATCCGCATCGGCCGGCAGCTGACCGAGATTTTCGAGCTTGCCGGCATTGCCGGACAGGCGGCGACCGAGCGGGCGACCGCCATGCTGAACCGCGTGCGCATCTCGGACCCGCCAAGCGTCATGCAGCGCTATCCCCACCAATTGTCGGGTGGCATGCAGCAGCGCGTGGCGATCGCCATGGCACTGGCCAACGACCCGTCCATGCTGATCCTCGACGAGCCGACCACCGGACTCGACGCCACCGTCGAGGCCGAGGTGCTCGATCTCATCGCGCAGCTGCGGCAGGAACTCTCCGCCTCGATCCTGTTCATCAGCCACAACCTCGCCGTCGTCTCCAACATGTGCGACCGGGTTGGCGTGCTCTATGCCGGCATGCTGGTCGAGGAAGGACCGACCGAGGTCGTGTTCAACGATCCGCGTCATCCCTATACCGTGGCATTGCTGCGCTGCCTGCCGCGCGGCGGCCAGCGCAAGGACCAGGGCCGGCTCGACACGATCCCCGGTTTCCTGCCGGGCATCGGCGCCACCATCAGGGGCTGCGCCTTCGCCGACCGCTGCGCGCTCGCCGACGAGCGCTGCCGCACCGAATTGCCGCCGCTCTATGATCTGAGCGACGAGCGCGGGACGCGGCTGTCGCGCTGCTTCCATCATGACAAGGCGCAGGCCCTGCCTCGCGCCACGCCCGCCGACGTGGCGCTTCCGCCAAAGCCGGTGACAGCACCGGTGCTGCGCGTTGCCGGACTGAACAAGACCTATGCCAGCCACGGCCATCCGCTGCGCGCCGTCAAAGACGTGTCGCTTGATCTAAGGCCCGGCGAAACGCTCGGGCTGGTCGGCGAATCCGGTTCCGGCAAGACCACCTTCGCCAGGCTGCTGCTCGGGCTCGTGCCGCCAGACGAGGGCGGCACCATCGAACTCGAAGGCAAGACATTGGCGCCGAAGCTGGAGAACCGCGGCGACGACCAGGTCAAGGCGATGCAGATCGTCTTCCAGAATCCGGACTCCGCGCTCAACCGCTCGCACTCGATCCGCCACATCCTCGGCCGCGCCTTGAAGCGGCTGGCCGGCCTCTCCGGCAAGGCGCGGGAAGCGCGCCTGGAAGACCTCGTGCGTGCCGTGCGGCTGACCGACCGGCATCTCGCCGTCAAGCCGCGCCAGCTGTCGGGCGGTCTGAAGCAGCGCGTCGCCATCGCGCGCGCCTTCGCCGGCGATCCACGCATCGTGGTCTGCGACGAGCCGACCTCGGCGCTCGATGTGTCGGTCCAGGCGGCGATCCTCAATCTGCTCGCCGATTTGCAGGCCAAGGAGGACGTCAGCTACATCTTCATCTCGCATGACCTCGGCGTGGTGCGCTACCTCTCCGACAAGATCGCCGTGCTCTATCTCGGCCGCATCATGGAGCTTGGGCCATCGGAAGCCGTCTTCTCCGGGCCGCACCATCCCTATACCGAGGCGCTGCTGTCGGCCGTGCCCAAGCTCGACCAGAGCGGGACCGCGCGCATTCGCCTCGACGGCGAAATCCCCAGCGCCGTCAACCCGCCCTCGGGCTGCGTCTTCCATACGCGCTGCCCGCGCAAGATCGGCCCTATCTGCGAGCAGCAGGAGCCGCAACTGGCCGAGGCACAGCCCGGCCATTCGATCCGTTGCCATATTCCATATGCCGAACTGGCAAGGTTGCAGAAAGCCGCCCTGGCCGAGCTGGCCTAGACTTGCGCTCCCGGCACGCGGGTCAAATCCGGCCGTCCATGCCGAGGGAGCGGTCTCCCTCCGAAAAGCCGTGATCATCCGTCCAGTCCGACGCAAGCCTGCGCAACCCGGTCAACGCGACATCGAGCACATCCGACGAGGCGGGGTTCGCGGGATAAGCGAGATAGATCGGCCGTTGAAACACCGGCGCATCCGCGATGCGGCGCATCTCGCCGCGCTCGAGATGACCGCTGACGGCGCTGAGCGGCAGATAGGCGGCGGCGTGCTGCGACAGGACATGCTGCAGGCCGATGAAGACCAGCCCCGCCGAGATGGCCGGTTTGACCATGCCGGCGAAGGCCCGGTCATGCTCGATGCGGAATTCGAGCCCCCAGTCCATCAGCATGTAGTTCTCGGTCCAGGGTTTCGTCTGCGCGGCATGCTGGACGAGGACAACCTGGTCGACGGCCAGCGTCTCGTAGACGATGCCGGGATGCGGCCGCGGCAGATAGAGGATGCAGATGTCGAGCAGGCCTTCCGACAGCTGGTCTATTGCCTGGTCGGGAAAACTTCCTTCCAGCCGCAGCGCCACGTTGGGCCTCCTGGCCCGCATCCACTCGACCCATGGCGAGGTGATGCGTTCCCACAGATAGGCGGGCGCGGTGAAGCGCAGAAGCGTTTCATAGCCATCGGGAACAGCGATGTCCTGCCTCGATTGTTCCCAGGTGCGGGTGATCGACGCGGCATGCGGCAGGAACTGGCGGCCGGCCGGCGTCAGCGTGACACCGTCGCGGTCCCTGACGAAAAGCCGGCGCCCCAACTGTTCCTCCAGGCCGCGAATCCGGGCGCTGACGGTGGACTGCGCGAGATTGAGCCGGCTGGCGGCGACCGTGAAGGAGCCATGCTCGGCGACCTCGAGGAAGCTGCGCAGGTTTTCGGTATCCATACTTCACCTCGTGCATCGAAAATTTCGATGGCAGCCGCCAAAAAATATCGCTTTTCGCCGGCGGTCAACGGTGTCCTAGTGAGCCAGCCCCGCGACAAGCAAGGAATGCCGCCATGCCACAGCGCCTCAGCTTCATCGACAGCGTTCGCAGACAACTCGGCCAAATCGAAAATTCCGCTGTCGATGAATTGCTGGCCGGCCGGATCGGACGGCGCGACTTCCTGCGCCACGGCAGCGTGCTTGGCCTGTCGCTGCCCCTGCTCGGCGGCATCCTTGGCGCCGCGGGTTTCGAACCGCAGCAAGCCCGCGCCGAGGGCAAGCCGGGCGGCACGGTGCGCGCCGGCGTGGCGACGCCCGGCGGCGCCATCGACCCCGTCACCTTCTACGACAGCGGCAGCTACCAGCTGGTTTTCCAGACCGCCGAATTCCTGTGCGTGACCCAGCCCGACCTGACCCTGAAACCGGTTCTGGCGGAAAGCTGGTCGCCGAACGAGGATGGCAGCGTATGGACCTTCAAGCTGCGCAAGGGCGTGAAGTTCCACAATGGCGAGGACTTCAAGGCCGACGACGTCGTCGCGACCTTCGATCGGCTGGCGGATCCGAACGGCGCCTCCAATGCGCTCTCGGTGTTCAAGGGCCTGCTGTCGAAGGGCGGCACGCGCAAGGTCGACGAACACACCGTCGCCTTCCATCTCGACGCACCGAACGGCAGCTTTCCCTATTCGGTGTCGATCGACAATTACAACGCCGTCATCCTGCCGGCGAGCTATAAGGGCGATTACGAAAAGACCTTCGAAGGCACCGGGCCGTTCCGGCTGGAGAGCTACACGCCGAAGGTCGGCGCGAGCTTCGTGCGCAATCCCGATTATTGGGGCGAGAAAGCCCTGCCCGACCGGGTCGAATTCAAGTTCTACGGCGACGTGCAGCCGCGTATCCTGGCGCTTCAGGCCGGCGAAGTGGATATTCTCGATGCCGTCCCGCTCGATGTCAGCCAGGTGGTACTGAACAGCCCCGACATCACGGTGCTGCGCGTCGCCTCGACGGCGCATCGCCAGCTCCATATGCGCTGCGACATGGCGCCCTTCACCGACAAGCGCGTGCGCCAGGCGCTGGCGCTCTCGATCGACCGCTCCAAGCTGGTTGATGGTCTGTGCCGGGGCATGGCGGCGACCGGCAATGACAGCCCGTTTGCGCCTGCTTTCCCGGCCACAGACAAATCGGTACCGCAGCGTGCGCAGGACATCGCCAGGGCCAAGCAATTGATGGAGGCGGCCGGCCTTGCCGGCGGCTTCGACGTTACGCTGACGACGCTGCGTTACTCCGACATTCCGGGCTACGCGCAATTGTTCCAGAACTTCGCCAAGGAGATCGGCGCCCGCATCTCGCTCAACATCGAGGATCAGGACAAATATTACGGCAAGGCGGTGTTCGGTCAGTCGGATTGGCTGGACAGCCCGCTCGGCATCACCGACTACGCGCACCGCAGCGTGCCGAACGTCTTTTTGAAGAGCCCGCTGGTCAGCGACGGTCCTTGGAACGCGGCGCATTTCAAGAGCCCCGCCTATGACGGCATGGTCACCGCCTATCTCAAGGCGCTCGACATAGGCGCGCAGCGTTCTGCCGCGTCCGACATCCAGAAATTGCTGCTCGACGAGACCCCGGTGATCTTCAGCTATTTCCCGGACCTGCTGGTGCCGGTGCGCAAGAATGTCAGCGGCCTGCCGCCGATCGCCGCCGGGCTGCTGCTCGACCGGGTATCGATAGGTTGATCATGGCCGCGCGCAAGAACCTGGCCGCTAACGACGAGAAGAGGACGACCACCATTCGCAAGCGTCATTTGCGCGGTCGCGGACCGCATTTCCCCCTGCTCGACGCCATCGTGCAGTATGAGTCCGAGCCCGGCTATGTCGCCTTCACCATGCCGATGCAGAAGCGGCTTCGCGTGCAGGTGGGATCGATGATCGTCGCCGACACGACCAAGGCACTGGTGCTCTACGAGAGCGACCATCTGCCGGTCTACTATTTCCCGATGAGCGACGTGCGCGAGGAGTTCCTGCTGCCGAGCACGACGACCACTGAAAGCCCGTTCAAGGGCGTTGCCACGCACTATTCCTTGAACACTGGCATCACGCTGGTCGAGGACGCCGCTTGGCGCTACCCCGATCCGGTCAAGGGATCGCCAGACCTCTCCGGCTATATGTCCTTCTACTGGCCCAAGATGACGCACTGGTACGAGGAGGACGAGGAGATCTTCGTCCATGCCCGCGATCCGTTCCGCCGTGTCGATTGCCTGCCCTCTTCGCGGCGGGTGCAGGTCATCCTCGACGGCGAGCAGGTCGCCGATTCACGGCGCGGCGTGTTCCTGTTCGAGACCGGCCATCCGGTGCGGCACTATCTGCCGATCTCGGATACACGGCTCGATATGTTTTCGCCAAGCCGCTACATCTCGCGCTGCCCCTACAAGGGCATTTCCAACTACTACCACGTGACCACCGCCAAGAAGCGCCACGAGAACATGGTCTGGTATTATCCAGAACCGGTCCATGAAGCAGAACGCATCAAGGGGCTGGTCTGCTTTCATCACGAACTGGTCGACAAGATCCTGGTCGACGGCGTCGAAATCCCGAAGGAAGCGACCGCGGCCTCGGATGGGTATTTCTGAGCGACGGCTATCGGTCAGGCGCGCGGCGCTTGATCGAGGTAGCGCGTAATGCATACCTTCCCTCGATCAGGGAGGGGCAATCGATGGATCTTTTCAAACTCAACGGCGATGTCGCGCTGGTCACCGGCGCCGGCAGCGGCATCGGTCAGGCAATCGCGATCGGACTGGCCGAGGCAGGCGCCGATGTCGCCTGTTTTGGCCATGCGTCGAAGGGCGGGCTCGACGAAACGGCGCACCGGATCACCGCCCTTGGCCGCAAGGCCCTGGTGCTGACCGGCACGGTGACGTCGGAGCACGATCTGGCAACGGCGATGGACCGCGTCGAGGCAGAGCTCGGGGCGCTGACCGTCGCCGTCAACAATGCCGGCATTGCCGGGTCGGAGCCGGCCGAAAAGCTGTCGCTGCAGACATGGCAGAAGGTGCACGAGGTCAATGTCGCCGGCGTGTTCCTGTCCTGCCAGGCCGAAGCGCGCAAGATGCTGGCGCGGCGCAAGGGCTCGATCATCAACATCGCCTCCATGTCCGGGACCATCGTCAACCGCGGGCTGACGCAGGCGCACTACAATTCCTCTAAGGCCGCCGTCATCCACATGTCGAAGAGCCTGGCCATGGAATGGGCCGACCGAGGGTTGCGCGTCAACGTCGTCAGTCCCGGCTACACGCTGACGCCGATGAACAAACGGCCGGAGGTGGCGGAAGAGGTAAAGATCTTCAAGCGAGACACGCCATTGGGGCGCATGGCGGCGCCGGAAGAAATGGTCGGGCCGACAGTGTTCCTGGCCAGCCGCGCCTCGAGCTTCGTCACCGGTCTCGACCTGATCGTCGATGGTGGTTTCGTCTGCTGGTAGGCGGCACGGTTGGCGGCGGATGCGAGGCTTCGCCTGCAGTCTGAAATTCGCCGGATGCCTGGCGTTAGCCGTTGCGCGGGATGAACCTTGGTATATATAATTTCATCCTATGAAACGGCGCTGGCGGGATGGGGCTTTGCCAGGTCGACAGCTGAGAGCAATTCCACCGGAAATGCTCTGGATCATGGGACCTTGATGGCTGGCACCTCGCAGGGCGCAACAGGACTGGCGATCGATCCGCGGATGATCGCTTCCGCAGCGATCCGTCGTCCATGACACTGGCCGCTCAAGCAGCGTCCGTAACGACCGAAATCGAGCATCAACACGCCTGCGCCGACCATTGCCCGCCGGCGTCAACGGCCTTGCGCAACAGCCAGCCTTTCCAACACAATCAAGAAAAGACGCAAGAAGGGAACGACCAATAACCGTCACAGCTTGAAGGAGAACCAAGCAATGCCATTTCGCAGTGTGATTTCGAAATTCTCAATGGGAGCCCTGGCTCTTGCCGCCGCAAGCGCCTTCACGCCGATGGCCCAGGCTGCGGCGCCCGAATCCAACGACCCGATCAAGATCGCGCTGTTCGACTGGACCAGCGTCAACCTCAACGCCAAGATCCTCGGCGGCATCCTGGAAAAGCTCGGCTACACCGTCGAATACCCGACCGCGGACTACCTCTCCAGCCTGACCACCGGTCTGACCAATGGCGACCTCGATGTCGGCCTGGAATTCTGGGACACCACCGCCGGCGAAGCGATGAAGGCGTCCGACGCCACCGGCCAGACCGAACGGCTGGGTAAGCTTGGTCCCAAGGCCAAGGAGGAATGGTGGTTTCCCGAATATATGAAGGAAAAGTGCCCCGGCCTGCCCAATTGGGAAGCGCTGAAGGATCCGAAATGCGCCGAGGCCTTTTCGACGGCCGAGACGGCGCCGAAGGGGCGCTATCTCGGCGGTCCGGTGACCTGGGAAGGCTTTGACGACGAACGCGTCGAGGCGCTGAAGCTGCCCTTCACCGTCATCCATGCCGGCACCGATGCAGCGATGTTCGCCGAACTGGACTCGGCCTATCAGCGCAAGGCGCCGATCATGCTGTGGATCTATTCTCCGCACTGGGCGCCCGCCAAGTACAAGGGCGAATGGGTTGAATTCCCCGAATATACGCCCGAATGCTACAACGACCCGAAATGGGGCGTGAACCCGGACGCCAAATATGATTGCGGCAAGCCGCATGGCGAAATCTGGAAGTATGCCTGGAACGGCATGAAGGACAAATGGCCGGTCGCCTACAAGGTGGCCAAAGCCTACACGATCGACACCGACGAGCTCAACAAGATGAGCGGCGAGGTCGACCTCGACGGCAAATCGCCTGAGGATGTCGCCGCCGCCTGGATCGCCGCCCACGAGGCAGACTGGAAAGCCTGGGCGCAGTGAAGGTTCCGACTGGAAAATGCGAGACCCGGCTGTTGGGCAGCCGGGTCTCAAGTCTTGATGCTCCAGAAGGACGACTGAATGACGGAAATGATTGAACAGGCATCAAGCGCGGCGGGAAAAGATGCCCGCCCGGTAAAACTTGCCTGCCGCAATGTGTGGAAGCTGTTCGGCGCGAACGCGGCCAAATTCATCGGCGAGCGCGACGGCAAGGCCAGCATGGCGGACGTGGCCGCGGCCGGGCTGGTCGGCGCGGTGCGCGCCGTCGACCTCGAAATCCGCCAGGGCGAGATCTTCATCATCATGGGCCTGTCCGGCTCCGGCAAGTCGACGCTGGTGCGCTGCATGTCGCGGCTGGTCGAGCCGAGCCACGGCAAGGTCGAGTTCGAAGGCAACGACCTGCTCAAGATCTCGGACGCGGCGCTGATCGAGCTCAGGCGCCACCGCATGGGCATGGTATTCCAGAATTTCGCGCTGCTGCCTCATCTCAACGTGCTCGACAACATCGCCTTTCCGCTCAGCATCCAGGGACAGGACCGCGCGACGCGCGAGGCACGCGCCCGCGAGGTCATCGAACTCGTCGGCCTGCGGGGCCGCGAGCATTTCTATCCGCGCGAGTTATCCGGCGGCCAGCAGCAGCGCGTCGGCATCGCCCGCAGCCTCGCGACCAAACCGGAGATCTGGTTCCTCGACGAGCCGTTCTCGGCGCTCGACCCGCTGATCCGGCGTGAAATGCAGGATGAGTTGATGCGGCTGCAGACCATGCTGCACAAGACCATCGTCTTCATCACCCATGATTTCGACGAGGCGATCAGGCTCGCCGACCGCATCGCCATCATGAAGGACGGCGAGGTCATCCAGATCGGCACGCCGGAACAGCTGGTGGTCGATCCGGCGACCGACTATGTCGCCGAGTTCACCCGCGACGTCGACCGCGCCAAGGTGATTTCGGCGCGCAGCCTAATGCGCGCCTGCGAGGGCGCCGAGCATGGCGGCACGGTGGCGCCCGAGGCCAAGATATCAAGCTTTTCGGCCGAGATCGTCACCGCCGGCAAACCGTTCGCGGTGGTCAACGGAACCGGCAAGCCAATCGGCGAGGTGACGCCGCAAGCGGTGATCGACCTTTTGGCCGGCATCGAGCGGCCGAGGGCCGGCGCGTGACGGTGACGGCCAGCGCCAGCGAGCAAAGGCCTCCGCTTCAGCGATGGCTTGTGATCTGGGCGGTGGCACTCGCCGCCGTGCTCGTCGTGTTCCTGATGCAGGACACTTTCCCCTGGGCGGTGAACTATCCGGCCAGCGCGGTTGTGCCGGTTTCCGATTGGGTCAGCGCGCTGATGGTCTGGATCAAGTCGAACCTGTCGTGGCTGACGCGCTCGATCACCGCGGTGCTCGGTGTGCCGCTCGATTTCGCGCTCAATCTTCTGGCCAAGAATTTCAAGATCGGCCACGGCGCCGAGGCCTTCACGCTGCCGCGCCTGTCCTGGGTCGGCGTCTGCGCCGCCGCCTTCCTTGCCGGATACGCGGCCGGCGGGCGGAAGCTTAGCCTGCTCGTGGGCGGCTGTTTCCTCTACATCGCTTTGTTCGGCCAATGGACCAGCGCCATGCTGACCCTGGCGCTGATCTCCATCGCGGTGCCGTTCTGCATCCTCACCGGTCTGTTCGTCGGCATCTGGGGTTGGCGCAAGCCTTGGGCCGAAAGGCTGGTCGTCTCCCCTGCCCTCGACCTGATGCAGACCATCCCGACCTTTGCCTATCTCATCCCGATGCTGCTCCTGTTCGGCAACAGCCCGGTCTCCGCGATGATCGCCACCGCCATCTTCGCCACGCCGCCAATGGTGCGGGCGACGATGCTCGGCCTCAATCGCGTGCCGCTGGAGATCGGCGAATTCAGCGACATGGCCGGCTGCACGGCGCGGCAGAAACTGTGGCGGGTGCTGTTGCCCTCGGCGCGGCCGACGCTGATGGTCGGCGTCAACCAGGTGATCATGCTGGCGCTCAACATGGTGATCATCGCCTCGATGATCGGCGCCGGCGGCCTGGGCTACGACGTGCTTCTGGCGCTGCGCGCGCTGAAGGTCGGCGAAGCCATGGAGGCCGGCCTCGCCATCGTCGCGCTGGCCATCGCGCTCGACCGGCTGAGTCAGGCCATCGCGCATAAGCAAGCCAAGGGTAGAGTCCATCAGGAGGCCAATGCAGGCCTCTGGCGACGCTATCCCAACCTGACCTTGGCCATTGCCGTCCTTGGCGTCACCACGCTGCTCGGCCTGTTCGTGCCGGCCTTCGCGGCGGTGCCGAAGGCAATCACCTTCACCACGGCACCGCTGTGGAAGGCGGCGGTGAACTGGGTGACGATCAACTTCTTCGACACGATCGAGGCGTTCCGCGTGGCGCTGATCCTCAACGTGCTCAACCCGCTGCGCGCCTTCTGCGAGGGCTTTCCGTGGCTGGGCGCGGTGTTCCTGCTCGGCCTTGCCGGCTATCAGCTCTCAGGCCTGCGGCTGGCAGCGCTGGTGGCGGCACTTACGGCCTTCTGCGCCATCACCGGCCTGTGGGAAAAGACCATGGCGACCGTCTATCTCTGCGGCATCTCGGCCTTCATCGCTTGCCTGATCGGCATTCCGATCGGATTGATGGCGGCACGCAGCGACCGCTTCGAAAAGGTGATCACGCCTATCATCGACACGCTGCAGGTGCTGCCGTCCTTCTGCTTCATCATCCCGGTGGTGATGCTGTTCCGGGTCGGCGACGTCACCGCCATGATCGCCACGGTCGCTTTCGCCGTGGTGCCGGCCATCCGCTACACCAACCATGGCATCCGTCAGGTGCCGCCGGCGCTGATCGAGGCCGCGAAGGTCTCCGGTTGCACGCCGCGACAGACCTTTTTTCGCGTGCAATTGCCGCTGGCGCTTCCCGAAATCATGCTCGGCGTCAACCAGACCATCCTGATGGCGCTGGCGATGGTGATCATCTGCGCCATGGTCGGAACGCGCGACCTCGGCCAGGAAGTGTTCATCGCGCTGTCCAAGGCCGATTCCGGGCGCGGCATCGTCGCCGGCCTGGCCATCGCCTTCATCGGCATCGTCGCCGACCGGCTGTTCAGCGCCTGGACAGCGAAGGCTCGAGCGAAGCTTGGGTAGCTCTTGATTTGGTCCAATTCCAGACGGAATAGCGCTTCACATTTTCCTGCAATTGCCGAGGCTGATGCCAGATGTCCGAGCCGGGCGAGCCGCCCTTCACCGTCCTCGTCTTCGACATGGCCAGAACCGGCGAGCCGGACGGCGAGCACATGGTGTCCGGCTTTGAGACGGTGGACGCCGCGACATCCTACGCGATCGCCAGGGTTCGCGCCTCGGTCGAGGAACTGCGCAAGCCTGGCATAGCAGCCGCCGAGCTAAAGCGGCTTTGGCACATCTATGGCGAGGACTGCTCGGTGCTGAACGCCGGTGTGCGCGGCAGCGATCTTCTCGACGACTTCATCGCGACGCCGGCAACGCCGACCGAATGCGGCTGGCGAGTGCTGGCGCCAAGGCTGCGCCGCTTCCGCGCCTCGCTGCTGATCTCCAACGACAAGGACGAGTCCGTTTGGTGCGGCGGCTTTTTCCGCTCGACCTATCGGCTGTCGCGGGACGGGCTGCTCGCTCGCTTTCGTGACGATGCTGTCGAAGCGTTCAAGGCCAGGAACATCGAACCGGCGGAACCGACGAAGCTCACGGTCGCCAATTACTTCGAGCTTCCCGATCCGCCGTATCCGCCGCCCGGCAGCGCCCTGCGATCCTGGAAGGTGGAAGTCGGCTTCGTCTGTCACGACGTAAAATTCGGCGGCGACGCAAGCGGCGTTTTCGCATGGCCGCAAGAACCAAGCGACTGGGCGCTCAGAACCATGCGGTTCCTGCTGATGGCCGACATGATGGCGATGCGCGGCGACGGCCCGGACTGGGCCAATGACTGCGACGTGCTCAGTTCCAAAGTGACGGAGACGGACACGGCTCCGGACTATCCGCTGGACCTGGTGCCGTAGAATCAAGAAGTCGGATCAGTCCACCATCTGGCACTGGAGCCAACTTTTCCACGCCGTCATCCTCGGGCTCTGTCCCGAGGATCTACCGGCTTCTCAAACCTGATCGCGCCAAACTCCAGCTGGACGGCAGATTCTCGGGACAAAGCCCGAGAATGACGCAGGTTGGCGGTGCCTCATCATCATGGCCTACTCGGCCGCGACGCCCTTCACCTCGAGATAGCTTTCCATGGAGTCGTCCAGCGCCTGCAGCCACGGCGTATGGTGCAGCGGCGCCATGGTGCCGGTCATCAGCGAGCGGTAGGCATGATCGCGGAAGCTCATAATGTCTTCCGCCTTGTGGTGCTCCCATTCCATGAAGGTCTGGTTGACGGCCTCGACATCGAAACCGGGATAGTCGGTCTGGTCCATGAGTTCCTTGGTATAGTCGCCCTGGAACCAGATCATCTGCTCGGCGTCTTCCAGTGTCTCTTCACGCGCCCGCCATTTGGCGCCGTGCTCGGCCATGGCCTGGGCCGACGGCAGTTTGATGCGGCCCATGATGACGTCGCGCGCGAACCAGGCCTGCGCGTCGAACATGTTGAAGGTGTAGAACTGATCCTGCATGCCGATATAGGACAGTTTCGGGTTCTTCTCCCAGACGACGCCCTCATAGAGCTGATCGGGCCACATGCGGTTGGCGGTCTTGAGCTTCAGATCGTCGGTCAGGAACGGGAAGGAGTGGAGGTAGCCGGTGCACAGGATGATGGCGTCGACGTCCTTGGTGGTGCCATCCTTGAAGTGCGCGGTCTTGCCGACGACCTTCTGCAGCAGCGGCACTTCCTTCCAGTTCTCCGGCCATTTGAAGCCCATCGGCTTGGAGCGGTAGCTGGAGGTGATCGACTTGGCGCCGTATTTGTAGCACTGCGAACCGATGTCCTCGGCCGAATAGGAACGGCCGATGATCAGTATGTCCTTGCCCTTGAACTCCATCGCATCGCGAAAATCGTGGCTGTGCAGGATGCGGCCGTTGAAGGTGGAAAAGCCCTCGAAATAGGGAACGTTGGGCACGGAGAAATGTCCGGACGCGACGACGACATTGTCGAATTCTTCCGAATAGGTGACGTCGTTGGTGCGGTCATGCGCGGTGACGGTGAACTTCTTGGTCTCGTCCGAGAACGTCACCATGCGCACCGGGCTGTTGAAGCGCACCCATTTGCGCAGGCCCGACTTTTCGACGCGGCCCTTGATGTAGTCCCACAGCACGGCGCGTGGCGGGTAGGAGCCGATCGGCCGGCCGAAATGCTCCTCGAACGTGTAATCGGCGAACTCCAGACATTCCTTCGGCCCGTTCGACCAGAGGTAGCGGTACATCGAACCGTGCACGGGATCGCCATGCTCGTCGAGGCCGGTGCGCCAGGTGTAGTTCCACAGGCCGCCCCAATCCGACTGCTTCTCGAAGCAGACGATCTCGGGAATCTCGGCGCCCTTGTCGGCTGCCGACTTGAAGGCCCTGAGTTGTGCCAGACCGGACGGTCCGGCTCCGATGACGGCGACGCGAGTTTTCATTTCCGGGCCTCCACTTTTTTGATTTCCCCAGCGAAACAAATTTCACTGACAGGGACAGTAATTGGCCGTTTGGTGCTGTCAACCGACATCTGCGGCAACAGCGTTTGCGCGCAACGGATTCCCGGCGAAAAACCCGCAATGACGGCAGCAACCGGGTCGAGGCATGCGACACAAGACGGCTTGCCGTAGCGGTTGCGCTCCTGTATCGCCACCTGACATGTTCACCTCAGGTGAAATAAATCTTCACGGGTTCGGGGGCGAGATGGCGAAGAAAATTTCCGACTCCAAGGCTGGCTCCGCGCCTGCCGGGGCAAAGGCCAAGCCGCTGCCGAAGGTGTCGGCCGATGGCAAGACCATCCGGGCGCCGTTGACGCAGAACCCGCATGCCATCCGCGACACGCGTGAAAAGGTGCTGGAGGTCGCGATCGGGCGCGAGGTTCGCGCCTTCCGCAAGAAACTCGGCATCACCGTCGCCGATCTCGCCGTCGCCACCGATATTTCGCTGGGCATGCTGTCGAAGATCGAAAACGGCATCACCTCACCGTCGCTGACCACCTTGCAGGCGCTGTCGCGGGCGCTGGGCGTTCCGGTCACCGCCTTCTTCCGCCGCTTCGAGGAAGAGCGCAGCGCCGTCTTCGTCAAGGCCGGCCAGGGCCTCGACGTCGAGCGCCGCGGCACGCGCGCCGGACATCAATACAATCTGCTCGGCCATATCGGCTCCAACACCAGCGGCGTCGTCGTCGAACCCTATCTGATCACGCTGACCGAAGACTCGGACGTGTTCCCGACTTTCCAGCACGAGGGCATGGAGTTCCTCTATATGCTGGAGGGCGAAGTGGTCTACCGGCACGGCAGCAACCTTTACCCGATGAAGCCCGGCGACAGCCTGTTCTTCGATGCGGATGCCCCGCATGGGCCGGAGCAACTGACGAAACTGCCGATGCGGTATCTGTCGATTATCTGCTATCCGCAGAACAGTGCGGGTTAGTCGGACCGCCGCAACCCCCTCACCCGGATGCCAAGACCGAATTGCGAAGAGCAATTCGGGGCAATCCGACCTCTCCCCGAGGGGAGAGGAGGCTAGCGCCGGTGTTGGCGACCTCTTCTCCCCTCGGGGAGAAGGTGGCCGCGAAGCGGCCGGATGAGGGGGCCTTCAATCCGGCCCAAACCCAGGGCTCGTCGCGCTGCCATCATCCAGCTTCGACAGCCATTCCACCAGTGTCGGCCGATACCGCGTCAAGCCCTTGTAGGTGGCGAGCTCCTCCGGCAAATCGCGGATCACCCGGTGCAGACGCCTTGCCCATTTCGGCTGCGTCACCAGCTCGTCCATCTTGATCAGGTAGCAGCGGATCGGGAAGACGATGCCGTTGGAGCGCGGCAGGCGCCAGAAGCTTTGCAGTTCGACGCGCAGATGCACCTTGTCGCCGACATTTTCGGGCGTGACGGTGGCGCGGTCCGGACCCCATTTGTGATAATTTTCCGGGCTGGTGTCGAGGCGCGGATTGATGGTCATCGTCCAGTTCAGACGCCGCGCCGGCTTGCCCTGCTGGATGTTGGTCAGGAATTTGAGCGCCCTGACGAAAATGCCCTTCTCATGCGCCAGCGGCACCGGTGCGTGCCATTCGAAGAAGTTCATGCCGATATCGAAATCGAGCGACCAGTCGGCCTGGGTGGTGACCATGCCGGCATCCATCCAGAGGTTGCCGTCGCGCTGGTCGAGGATGCAGAAATCGCCCTGGCTCTGGCGGGTGATGTATTCCATCGGGCCATAAGGCAGGGTCGAGGTGTCGCCGAAGGTGAAGGTGTCGTCGATGCCGAGCGGCCGGTTGATCCAGCGCCAGCGGTCGCCGTTTCGCTCCAGCGTGAAATGCTCGGGATAGCCCAGCGCCTGCTGCTCCATCAGAAGCTCGAGCAGGTCCCAGCCGGCCAGCGTCATGTGCGGCAGCGACTGGCAGCGCAGCGGATCCTCGGCCAGCACCAAGGCGCGGTCCTGCATCTCGGCGACATAGTGTTCGTCGACGTCGATCAGGTTTTCCAGCACCGAGCCCTTCGGGCCGACGACATGCGGCTCGATGTTGACCGCGTACATGTAGCTGTCTTCGTGGAATGGGAAGGGAAAGCGCCTGATGTGCTCCGGACTGTTCTTGAAGGTGAAATCGTCGCGGAAGGTTTCCTTGCGAAAGGTGATGCCCATTGACGCCTCCTATCTTTCCAGGACCAGCGATTTGCCCTCGAAACGCGACACGCAGGGCATGATCTTGCAGCCGGAACGATGGTCTTCCTCGCTCAGCCAGTGGTCGTTGTGGATGAACTTGCCGTCGGACGAGATCACGTTGGTCTCGCACTGGCCGCAAACGCCGCCGCGGCAGAGATAGGGCGGGTCAACGCCGGCGGCCTCGATGGCTTCGAGCAAGCTCTGTTGCTCGCCGACGTGAATGGTCTTGCCGCTGACGGCAAGCGTCACGTCGAAAGGCAATCCTGGTTGAGGTGCCGCGAAATGCTCGTAATGCACGGTCTCCGGCGGCCAGCCCAGGCTGGCCGCGCGGTCGCGCACCCAGTTGATCATGCCGGCCGGACCGCAGACATAGAGATGTGTGCCGAGCGGCTGCGTGGACAGCAGCCGGTCGAGGTCGATGCGCTCCTCGCGGTCGTCGTGATAGAGCCGGATGCGCCTGTTGTAGCGTTGCTGAAGGACATCGGCGTAGGTGCCGAGCGAGGCGGTGCGGCAGGTGTAGTGGAGTTCGAAATTGCCGCCCTCGCCAGCCAGTTGCGCGGTCTGCGCCATGAATGGCGTGATGCCGATGCCGCCGGCCAGCATCAGGTGCTTCTTCGCCCTGAGGTCGAGCGAGAACAGGTTGACGGGATAGCTGATCACCATCTCCAGGCCCGGCTTGACCGACCTGTGCATGAACAACGAGCCGCCGCGGCCGACATCGTCGCGCCTGACGGAAATCGTGTATTCGCGCGTGTCGAGCGGCGAGCCCATCAACGAATAGGGGTTGAGCCTCGTGCGTTCGCCGTCGCGCATCTCGACCACGACATGGGCGCCTCCGGAAAAGGTCGGCAGCAACCCGCCGTCGCGGCGACGAAAATGGAAGCGGGTGACCAGTTCGTTGACCGGAACGACGTCGCTGACGACGACATCGAGCTTGGTGGTGCCGGTGCTCATGGGAAGGCCTCCTCGACAGGAGGAATCTCACTGCGATCCTCGGCGTTGATGCACACGCCCTGGAAGGCGGCGAGTCGTCGCGAATAGTGATCGCGCACCAGCAGCAGCAGGCCGCAATGCGAACAGGTCGCGGGCTGCGTCGTCACGTTCTCGGTGATGCCCTTGCAGTGCACGCATTGCATGCGCCGCGCCAGCGAGCCGCGATGCTCGGTCTGCATGGAGGTGTGGTCGATGCCGGCTTCGAGCGCCACCTGCATGGCCTGGCCGATCAGGCCTTCGGTGCCGCTGAGATAAAGACGCAGACCCATATGCGCGTTGGTCAGCGTCTGCTTCAGCCGGGGCAGCAGGCTGGCGAAGGACGGCGCGGCGTGGACTTTTGCCGGCTTCAGCGCCTCGAGGGCAGCAACATGTTTGCCGTCAGGACCGGGAATGAAGACAATCTCGGCACCGTCGAAAAAGCCAGGCGGAGCCGTCTTCGCCATATCGACGATCGCCAGCGCGCCTTCCGCATCGGCGATAAAAAGATGATGCTTGCCGGGCTGCGCGGACAAGGCCCCGTAAATGGGCCGGCTGATGATCGTCTTGGCTGCCATTTCTGTCTGTGTGCCCTAATCCCCTCGCTGCTGATGATGCCTCAACCCTTGGCGGTGCGCTTGGTCTTTTTAGGATCGTCGAAGGGGAGCGGCTGCGCTGTCGCCTTGATGGCACCGCTCTTGTTGCGGATCTCGAGCTTGGTGTCCTTGACCGCGCAATCGACGTCGAGCCGGGCGATGCCCATCGATTTCTTGACCAGCGGCGAATACATGGCGCAGGTCACGACGCCGACCTTTTTGCCGTCGCGATAGACCGGCGCGCCTTCATCGGCCGGCTCCTTGCCGTCGAGCAGGACGCCATAAATCTTGAAGCGCTCCTTGCCCTTCAGGCGGTAGTGTTCCTCGGCGCCGCGGAAACCCGTCTTGCCGGGGCTGACGGTGAAGTCGAGGCCGAGTTCCCACAGCGTGTCGCCGGGACCCTCGTTCTCAAACGGATATTTCTGCGAATTGTCATAGGGATAAAACAGCAGGTAGCTCTCAACGCGCAGCATGTCGAGCGTGGTGAAGCGGCATGGGATGATGCCGGCGCTCTTGCCCTCGTCGAGGATCCTGTCCCAGATCGTGCCGGCATCCTGGCCACGGCAGAAGATCTCGTAGCCGCGCTCGCCGGTATAGCCGGTGCGCGAGATCATCACCGGGAACCCGAAGAGCTGCGTCTGCATGTGGTGGAAATAGTTGAGGTCGCGAATACCCGGCACGTGCTTGGCCAGATAGTCGACAGCGGTCGGCCCCTGCAGCGACAGATCGTGCAGATTGTCGTCGAAGCGCAGCGACACGTCGCGGCCCATCGCCGCCCGCTGCAATTCCTCATGGCCGGTGCCCGAGCCGTGCACCACCATCCAGGCATTCGGTCCCGTGCGATAGAGGATGCAGTCGTCGGTGAACTTCCCCGCTTCGTTCAGCATGCAGGCATAGGCCGATTTGCCGGGATAGATCTTTTCGACGTCGCGCGTGGTGGCAAGGTCGATGAGATGCGAGGCGTGCGGCCCCGTGATGTGGACTTTCTTCAGGCCCGACACGTCCATGAGCCCGGCCTTGGTGCGGATGGCGACATACTCCTCGTCGGCATCCTTGTCGTAGGTCCAGGCGGTGCCCATCCCGCTCCAGTCTTCGAGTTTCGAACCGAGCGCACGATGGCGGTCCGCCAGGGTCGAAAATCTCCAGGATGCCGTCATCCGCTCGTCCTCCGTTCGAAAAATCCCGCTGTTCCCTGCTCCTTTGCCCGAGGCCGGAGCTTTGGATGGAATATTGACCGCAAACGCGGGAAGCCTGCAATCCCCTTGAAGCAAATAATTTCATTGTCAGGCAAAATTGTTCACTCGAAGCGAGCGGTTAACCCAACGTAAATTCGTCTTGACAAGACCAGGATTCGGGCGGAGCTTGTGAAAAAAATTTTACTCTCTTGAAAGAGAGCGGCGGGCGGTGAATTCAGAACCGGGCGTCGGCAAAGAAGGGGAAAACCGATGTCAGACATGCAGCAGCGCATCGAGGCGCTGTACCGTTCCGACGTGCGCGGCTCCGCGCTCCTGATCATCTGCCTTTGGGCGACGATCCTCTTCGTCCTGTTCATGACATGGCCCTACATCCCCCATGGCGGCATCAAGGCCGTCGTGGCGATCGCCGCGTCCTTGGTGCTGATCTTCAACACCGCGGCCATCCTGGCGATGGTCAAGCACTACAAGGAAGACAAGGAGTTCATCTACGGGCTCGACATCAAGAACGCCGACGCGTCCCGCAATCGCAAGGCCTGAGGAGCACAGACATGCCTCGTTATACGCCGCCGGAGCAAAGCAAAGCCGGGCAGATTTTCGATATCGCCGTCGTCGTGGTCGCCATCTTCGTGGCGCTGTGGCTGCCGCTGAAAATGGGACTGGCGGGAGCGGCGAAGTCCATCGACGCACTCGACGCCAAGACCTGGGAAGCACTTGGCCAGAACCCGACAATGGCCTCGATCTGGGAGAAGCTCGGCTACACGCCGGAGACCGCGCATGACGTCATCCAGAATCGGTTCCACTACGTGATCGACTGGCCGACATTGATCATCATGGCGGCGGTGCTCATCGGGTATTTCGTCTTCCTGTTTCGCGCATCCGATCGCGAATATCGAGATGTCATCAAAGAAAAATTCGACGACAAATAAGGTTCGACGACGAAGAGTTTGGGGACAAGATCATGTGGATGGCGCTCTCTTACGCATGCTGGTGCATTTCGATCGTGCTCGCGCTGTGGATGCTCTACGACTGGTTCAAGGTCGACACGACCTATTCCGAGGAGACCTTGACCTCTTCGCGCGAAGGCGAACTTGAAGCCGTTTCCGAAACACACCGGATCTGAGTGGGGACTGAAAATGACGGTCACGGCTGAATCAGCAGGGACGGCGGTAAACGGCGACAGGGTTTCGCTGCTCAGGGTGCTCGGCCCGGCCCACGTGTGGGCACTCGGGGTCGGCATCGTCCTGGTCGGTGAATTTACCGGCTGGAATTTCTCGGCCGACAAGGGCGGCGCGCTGGCGGCGCTGATCGTCTGCTGGATCGTCGGACTGCTCTACACCTCGGTCGCCATGATCGATTCCGAAGTGACCTCGACCGTCGCCGCCGCCGGCGGCCAATATGCGCAGGCCAAGCACATTGTCGGTCCGCTGATGGCGTTCAACGTCGCGCTGTTCCTGGTGTTTGCCTACACAATGCTCGAAGTGTCGGACGCCATCCTGCTCGGCGATACGATCGTCGCCAAGGCCGGCGTCGAGGGGCTGACCCACAATTCCTTCATCGCCGCCACCATCGTGGTGCTGGCATGGCTCAACTATCGCGGCGTGCTGATGACGCTCAACGTCAACTTCGTCATCACGGCCATCGCCTACATCTCGATCGTCATCCTGTTCTTCTCTGTCAGCCCGTGGACGCAGGGCGCCGTGCTGAAGCTCAACGAACTGGTCACGCCCAACAACGCGCTGCCCTATGGCTGGATCGGCGTCATCGCCGCCTTCCAGTTCGGCATCTGGTATTATCTCGGCATCGAAGGCACGACGCAGGCGGCCGAGGAAGTGCGCTCGCCGGCACGCTCCCTGCCCTACGGCACCATGGCCGGAATGATCACGCTCCTGATCGCCGCCGCCATGACCTGGTATGTCTGCGCCTCGCTGATGCCATGGGAATATCTCGGCATCACCTATTATCCGCTCTGGGACGCCGGCAAGCTGACCGGCAGCCCGCTGCTGGAGAACCTTCTGTTCGTCGCCACCTTGCTGGCGGCGCTTGCCTCGGCCAATGGCTGCATCAACGACGCAGCACGGGCCTGGTTCTCGCTCGGTCGCGACCGCTATCTGCCGAGCTGGTTCTCGGCCGTGCATCCCAAGTACCGGACGCCCTACCGTTCGATCCTGTTCCTGCTGCCTATCGCGCTGGCCTTCGCCTTCATCGCCGACCTCAACCAGGCGATCACCTTCTCGATCCTGTCGGGCGTGCTGCAATACACCTTCATGAGCATCAACATCATGATGTTCAGGAAGAAGTGGCCACTCGGCACGATCCGGCGCGGCTACACGCATCCCTTCCATCCGCTGCCGGCGATCGTGCTGTTCTGCCTTTGCGTGGTGACCTACTTTGCCATCTTCCTCGGCTTTGGCTCGCAGTTGATCGCCATGACCATCTTCTATTTCCTGATTTCCGTGTGGTTCCACTTCTACCGTTACAAATTCGTCCGGCGTGGCGACCAGTTCACCATGCCGTGGCCGAAACCGCAGGGATATTGATGGAGGAAGGGCCTCCCGGATACGGGACGGCCTGGGCCTGACAAATGTCCGAGGTGACATCAACACTGCTTGCCGGAGCAATCGCCCTGGCCGTCATCCTCCACCTGATGTGGCTGGCGCGCCGCAGCCGCGAGCGGCAGGCAGCCTCGCTCGCGGCGGAGCAGAGCGCCATTCGCACCGTGATCGCCGACGCGGCCAACGTCTCTGACGGCGCCGCCGGCGTCATCACCTGGGAAGGATCCTGGCAGGGGCTGCGCGTTCAGGCGCGCACCATCGTCGACACGCTGGCGACGCGAAAACTGCCGGCGCGCTGGCTGTCGGTCTCGATCACCGAGAAGGTTGCCGTGGCGGCCACTTTCGACATGATGATGCGGCCGGGTTCGCCGACGACATTCTCAAACTTCGACCATCTGGAACACACTTTGCCCAAGGCGCCCGGCTTCCCGCCCGAAGCGGTATTGCGGACAGACCGCAGGGGCACGCGCTTTCCGCAAGGCGTCATTGCCGGTCATCTCGAACTCTTCGGCGAAGGCCGCGCCAAGGAATTGCTGATCACACCCAAGGGTGTGCGCATCGTCTGGCTGCTGGCCGAGGCCGAACGGGCGCGTTACGGCGTGTTCAGGCAGGCGGCGTTCGGCGGCGCCGCCATCGATCCGGCGCTGATCGAGCGGCTGCTGACATCCTTGTCCAAGCTTCGCGACGCCATCAACAGGAATGAACGGCAGGCCGCATGACCAGTTCGCCCACCACGCCCGCGCCAGTGAGCCCCTATCTCGTCATGGGGGCGGCAATCGTGCTGCCGGGCAGCGGCCACGTCATGCTGGGCGTGCCGGCGCGCGGCCTGCAGTTTCTTTTCTTCATGGTCATCCTGGCCTGGGTGACGGCCAAGATTTCACCGCCGGATGCCAGCTTCGTCGGCCGTCACGCCGGCGGCTTCCTGATCTATGCGCTGTCGATCCTCGACGCCTACAAGCTCGCCCGTATCCGAACCGCCAAATGGGTCCATAATGCCCGGCGCGATGCCGATGACGCGCGAAGCGGCATCGGACCGCATGCGTAACCAGAGGAAAATTTCTTTCATACCATTGAATTCAGAGATTTCATTCGGTACATCATCTCATAGTCATAAACCCCGGGAGGCTGACATGTGCGGAATCGTTGGACTTTTCCTGAAGGACAAGGCGCTGGAGCCGAAGCTCGGCGCGATGCTGTCGGAGATGCTGGTGTCGCTCAGCGATCGCGGCCCAGACAGCGCCGGCATCGCCATCTATGGCGAGGCATCGCGCAACGAGGCGAAGATCACCATCCAGTCGCCGAAGCCGGACCGCGATTTCCGCGGGCTGGATGCCGAGCTTTCCAAGGCTGTCGGAGCGCCGGTGACGATCAGCGTGAAATCGACACATGCCGTTATCAGGGCCACGCCCGACAAGGTCGACGCGGCGCGTGAAGCCCTGCAGTCGCTGCGGCCCGATGTCCGTATCATGGGTGCCGGCGAAGCCGTCGAGATCTACAAGGAAGTCGGCTTGCCGGAAGCTGTCGTCGAGCGCTTCGACGTGCGCAAGATGACCGGCACGCACGGCATCGGCCATACCCGCATGGCGACGGAATCGGCTGTCACCACGATGGGCGCGCATCCCTTCTCGACCGGCGCCGACCAGTGCCTGGTGCACAATGGGTCGCTGTCCAACCACAACAATGTGCGGCGCGAGCTCGTCCGCGAGGGCATGAAATTCGAGACCGAGAACGATACCGAGGTGGCGGCCGCCTATCTGTCCTCGCAGATGGCGCATGGCAAGAATCTCGGCGAAGCGCTGGAGGGCACGCTCTCCGACCTCGACGGCTTCTTCACCTTCGTCGTCGGCACCAAGAACGGTTTCGGCGTGGTGCGCGACCCGATCGCCTGCAAGCCCGCCGTGATGGCCGAGACCGACCAGTATGTCGCTTTCGGCTCCGAATATCGCGCGCTGACCAAACTGCCCGGCATCGACAATGCGCGGGTCTGGGAGCCGGAGCCCGCCACCGTTTATTTCTGGGAGCATTGAGTTCATGCCGGCAACCTCCAAGGCAACGCGCGAAAGCCATGCCCGCGTCTTCGACCTCGACGTCCAGTCGTTGCGCGAACTCAACCAGGCACTGCATCAACTGACCGCCGGCTCCAACGAGACGGCATGGGAAGTGCTCAACCCGAAAGGCAACCACTCGGTCGCCGTCGGCGTCGACCAGCCCGTCAGCATCGATGTGCGCGGCAGCGTCGGCTATTATTGCGGCGGCATGAATTCAGGCAGCGCCATCACCGTGCATGGCTCGGCCGGCCCCGGCGTCGGCGAGAACATGATGGCCGGCTCGATAACCGTCAAAGGCGACGCCAGCCAATATGCCGGCGCAACCGGCAAGGGTGGCCTTTTGGTCATCGAGGGTAATGCGTCGTCGCGCTGCGGCATCTCGATGAAGGGCATCGATATCGTCGTGCATGGCAATATCGGCCATATGTCGGCCTTCATGGCCCAGTCCGGCAACCTCGTGGTGCTGGGCGACGCCGGCGATGCGCTGGGCGATTCCATCTACGAGGCACGGCTCTTCGTGCGCGGCAAGGTCGACAGCCTCGGCGCCGACTGCATCGCCAAGGAGATGCGGCCCGAGCACCTGGAATTGCTGCAGGGCCTGCTCGACCGCGCCGGCGTGACCGACGTCAAGCCGTCGGAGTTCAAGCGCTACGGTTCGGCGCGCACGCTCTACAATTTCAATATCGACAACGCCGACGCGTATTGAGGCAAGATGACGTACCGCAACCCGCCGACGACACCGCGCAAATCCGCAACCTTCGACGACTACACGCTTTCCGAAATCCGCCGCGCGGCGGCGACCGGCATCTATGATATCCGGGGCGCCGGCGCCAAGCGCAAGCTGCCGCATTTCGATGACCTGCTGTTCCTCGGCGCCTCGATCTCGCGCTATCCGCTGGAAGGCTATCGCGAGCGCTGCGACACCTCGGTGGTGCTCGGCTCGCGTCATGCCAAGAAGCCGATCGAGCTGAAGATCCCGATCACCATCGCCGGCATGAGCTTCGGCTCACTGTCGGGCCCGGCCAAGGAAGCGCTCGGCCGTGGCGCGACGTTGTCCGGCACCTCGACCACGACCGGCGACGGCGGCATGACCGAGGAAGAGCGCGGCCATTCCAAGCAGCTCGTCTATCAGTACCTGCCGTCGCGCTACGGCATGAACCTGCGCGACCTGCGCCGCGCCGATGCCATCGAAGTGGTCGTCGGCCAAGGGGCCAAGCCCGGCGGCGGCGGCATGCTGCTCGGCCAGAAGATTTCGGACCGTGTCGCAGAGATGCGCACGCTGCCCAAGGGCATCGACCAACGCTCGGCCTCGCGCCATCCCGATTGGACCGGCCCCGACGATCTCGAGATCAAGATCCTCGAACTGCGCGAAATCACCGACTGGGAAAAGCCGATCTACGTCAAGGTCGGCGGCGCCCGCCCCTATTACGACACAGCACTCGCCGTGAAGGCCGGCGCCGACGTCGTCGTCGTCGACGGCATGCAGGGCGGTACGGCGGCGACCCAGGAAGTGTTCATCGAGAATGTCGGCCAGCCGACGCTCGCCTGCATAAGGCCGGCGGTGCAGGCGCTGCAGGATCTGGGCATGCACCGCAAGGTGCAGCTGATCGTTTCCGGCGGCATACGCAACGGCGCCGATGTCGCCAAGGCGCTGGCGCTCGGTGTCGACGCCGTGTCGATCGGCACGGCGGCGCTGGTGGCGCTCGGCGACAACGATCCCCGCTGGGAGGCGGAGTACAACGAGCTGGGCACCACCTCAGGCGCCTATGACGACTGGCACGAGGGCAAGGATCCTGCCGGCATCACCACCCAGGACCCGGAACTGATGAAGCGGGTCGACCCGATCGCGGCCGGACGGCGGCTCGCCAACTACCTGAAGGTGATGACGCTCGAAGCTCAAACCATTGCCCGCGCCTGCGGCAAGAACAGCCTGCACAATCTCGAACCCGAGGACCTCGTCGCGCTCACGATCGAGGCAGCAGCGATGGCTGGCGTTCCGCTGGCCGGCACCAACTGGATACCGGGGAAAAACACCTTCTAAGCCTTCAGCATGCCAATAAGCGAGGAACTATAATGGGGAACGATCTCGCCGCTTTCGCCAAGAAGAACGGCGTCAAGTATTTCATGATTTCCTACACTGACCTGTTCAGTGGGCAACGTGCCAAGCTGGTGCCGGCGCAAGCCATATCAGACATGCAGAAGGACGGCGCCGGCTTTGCCGGCTTCGCCACCTGGCTCGATCTGACGCCGGCGCATCCCGACATGCTGGCGGTTCCCGACCCGGACTCGGTCATCCAGCTGCCGTGGAAACCCGATGTCGCCTGGGTCGCCGCCAACTGCATCATGGACGACAGGGAGGTCGATCAGGCGCCGCGCAACACGCTGAAGCGGCTGATCGCCGAGGCCGCCGCCGACGGCATGCATGTCAAGACCGGCGTCGAGGCCGAGTTCTTCCTGATCACGCCGGACGGCAAGGCGATCTCCGACCAGTACGATACGGCGTCGAAACCCTGCTACGACCAGCAGGCGGTGATGCGCCGGTATGACGTCATCGCCGAGATCTGCGACCACATGCTGGCGCTCGGCTGGGGCGCCTACCAGAACGACCATGAAGACGCCAACGGCCAGTTCGAGATGAACTGGGCCTTCGACGACGCGCTGGCGACCGCCGACAAGCACTCCTTCTTCAAGTTCATGGTCAAGTCGATCGCCGAGAAGCACGGCCTGCGGGCTACCTTCATGCCGAAACCCTTCCAGGGTCTGACCGGCAATGGCTGCCACGCCCATATCTCTGTCTGGGACAAGGCGGGCAAGACCAATGTCTTCGCCGACAATTCGATGGAGCTCGGCCTCTCGGCCAAGGGCAAGAACTTCCTCGGCGGCATCATGAAGCATGCTTCGGCGCTCGCCGCGATCACCAATCCAACGGTCAATTCCTACAAGCGCATCAACGCCCCACGCACCATCTCTGGCGCGACCTGGGCACCGAACACGGTGACCTGGACCGGCAACAACCGCACTCATATGGTGCGCGTGCCCGGCCCCGGCCGCTTCGAACTGCGCCTGCCCGACGGCGCCGCCAACCCTTATCTGCTGCAAGCGGTGATCATCGCCGCCGGTCTCGACGGCATCCGCTCCAAGGCCGATCCAGGCAAGCGCTACGACATCGACATGTACCAGCACGGACATACGGTGAAAGGCGCGCCGAAACTGCCGCTCAACCTGCTCGACGCGCTGCGCGAGTTCGACAAGGACAAATCGCTCAAGGCGGCGCTGGGTGAGGAATTCTCGTCGGCCTACCTAAAGCTGAAGCACCAGGAATGGAATTCCTATGCTTCGCACTTCACGCAATGGGAGCGCGACCATACGCTGGACATCTGATGTCCGGTTTAAGGCGAGCGACCTCGGAATGAATTGATGAAATACTCGATCTTCTCGCTCGCCCGCGCCGCCCTTTCCGGCCACAAGACCTGGCAGCGCACCTGGCGCGACGCCACACCGAAAGACCATTACGACGTGGTGATCATCGGCGGCGGCGGCCATGGCCTGGCCACCGCCTGGTTCCTGGCCAGCGAGTTCGGCATCAGGAATGTCGCCGTTCTCGAAAAGGGATGGATCGGTTCCGGCAATGCCGGCCGCAACACCACCATCATCCGCTCCAATTACGGCCTGCCCGGCAATACCGGCTTCTACGAACTGTCGATGAAGCTGTGGGAGCGGATGGAGCAGGATCTCAACTACAACGCCATGGTCAGCCAGCGCGGCGTTCTCAATCTCTACCATTCCGACGGGCAGCGCGATGCCTATGCGCGGCGCGGCAACACCATGCGCATCAACGGCATCGACGCCGAACTGCTCGACCAGGCGGCGCTGAAGAAGATGCTGCCATTCCTGAATTTCGACCATGCGCGTTTTCCCGTGCAAGGCGGGCTCCTGCAGCGCCGCGGCGGCACGGCGCGGCATGACGCGGTGGTCTGGGGCTATGCCCATGCGGCGAGCGCGCTCGGCGTCGACATCATCCAGAATTGCGAAGTGACCGGCTTTGTCAGGGACGCCCATGGCAAGGTGACGGGCGTCGAGACCTCGCGCGGCAGGATCGGCGCCGGCAAGGTCGGCATGGCCGTGGCCGGCTCCTCGTCACGCGTCGCGGCGATGGCCGGCATGCGCCTGCCGATCGAAAGCCATGTGCTGCAGGCCTTCGTCTCCGAGGCGATCAAGCCGCTCATCCCCGGCGTCATGACCTTCGGCGCCGGCCATTTCTACGTCAGCCAGTCCGACAAGGGCGGCCTGGTCTTCGGCGGCGATATCGACGGCTACAATTCCTACGCCCAGCGCGGCAATCTGCCCGTCATGGAGGATGTCTGCGAAGGCGGCATGGCGATCATCCCGATGATCGGCCGCGTGCGGCTTCTGCGCCAGTGGGGCGGCATCATGGACATGTCGATGGACGGCTCGCCGATCATCGACAGGACGCCGGTCGACGGGCTCTATCTCAATGCCGGCTGGTGCTATGGCGGCTTCAAGGCGACGCCGGGTTCAGGCTTCGTCTTCGCCCATCTTCTGGCCCGCGACGAGATGCACAAGGAGGCGGCGCTGTTCCGTCTCGACCGCTTCCAGCGCGGCGCCATGATCGACGAAAAGGGCCAGGGCGCCCAACCGAACCTGCACTGAGGACAGTCGGAAAACCATGCGTATTGTCTGTCCCTTCTGCGGCGAACGCGAACTTGGCGAGTTCACCTATCTCGGCGATGCCAAGCCACAGCGGCCGGCGGCCGACGCCGGCGAGGACGCCGTCTACGACTATGTCTATATGCGCGACAACATAGCCGGGGTGATGAGCGAGAACTGGTACCATGGCGGCGGTTGCCGGTCCTGGCTGAAGGTCACCCGCAACACGCTGACGCACGAGATTTCGGCCGTTGAGGCGGCAGCGGGCGCCGGCGCCGCCAAGGTTGGTGCATGATGGCCGGCAGTCAGTCAAACCGGCTCGCCAATGGCGGTCTCATCGACCGTTCGGCACCGCTGAGTTTCACCTTCGACGGCAAGAGCTTATCCGGCTTCAAGGGCGACACGCTCGCCTCGGCGCTGCTCGCCAGCGGCGTCAAGCTGGTTGGCCGCTCGTTCAAGTACCATCGCCCGCGCGGTATCCTGACGGCTGGCTCGGAAGAGCCCAACGCGCTTGTCGAACTGCGCAGCGGCGCGCGGCGCGAGCCGAACACCAAGGCGACGACGGCCGAACTCTATGAAGGCCTCGAAGCCGCCAGCCAGAACCGCTGGCCGTCGCTCAATTTCGACGTCATGTCGGTCAACCAGTTGTTCGCGCCGATCTTCGTCGCCGGCTTCTACTACAAGACCTTCATGTGGCCGGCGAAGTTCTGGGAAGCGATCTACGAGCCGGCGATCCGCCGCGCCGCAGGCCTCGGCCGTGCGGCAACGGTCTCCGACCCCGACCACTATGACAAGGCCTGGGCGCATTGCGACGTGGTGATCGCCGGTTCCGGGCCGGCCGGTCTTGCGGCGGCGCTGGCCGCCGGCCGCAGCGGTGCGCGGGTCATCCTGTGCGAAGAGGATTTTGTCGTCGGGGGCAGGCTGCTTTCCGATGGCGGCACGATCGACGGGCTGCCGGCGGCCGAGTGGCTGGCGCGCACGCTGGCCGAACTCGCCTCGCTGCCGGACGTGCGCATCATGACGCGCACGACGCTGTTCGGCGTCTATGACGGCGGCACCTACGGCGCTATCGAGCGCGTCAACGACCATCTGCCCTCACCGCCCGAGCATGAGGTTCGGCAGCGTCTGTGGCGGATCGTGGCCAAGCGATGCGTCGTCGCGGCCGGCGCTCTGGAACGGCCGATCGTCTTTGCCGGCAACGATACGCCCGGCGTGATGATGGCGTCGGCGATGCGCAGCTATATCAGCCGTTATGCGGCAGCGCCGGCAAAACGCATCGCGCTGTTCACCAACAATGAGCATGGCTGGCGCACGGTCGAAACCGCGCTTGAAGCCGGATTGCAGGTCGCGGCCGTGATCGACGCCAGGGCGGAGGTTTCGCCGGTACATCGCTCGCTGGCCAGCAAGGGCGGCTTCCCGGTGCTGCACGGCTCCGTCAGCGGCGTCGACGGCGGCAAGGCCGGCGTGCGCAAGCTCTCCGTTTCGCTGACCGGCGGCGCGCGCGCCGAAGTGGAAGCCGACGGGCTTGCCGTTTCCGGCGGCTGGAACCCGACGGTCGGCCTTACCTCCTACCATCGCGGCCGGCCGAAATGGCGCGACGACATCGCGGCCTTCGTTCCGGATGGCGCCCCGCCCGGCATGGTGGCCGTTGGCGCGGCCAACGGCGCCTTCGGTCTCGGCGCCTGCCTGCGCGAAGGGTTTGAAGCAGGCTCGGCCGCGGCCCGCGATGCCGGGCGCAGCGGCGGTACCGGCTCCACGCCGGTTGCCGACGACGCGGCTTTCTCGCTGACGCCGCTCTGGCATGTCGCCGGCAAGGGCAAGGCCTTCGTCGACCAGCAGCACGACGTCACCGCGTCGGATATCGAACTGGCCCAGCGCGAAGGGTTTGAATCGGTCGAGCATCTGAAGCGTTACACCACGCTCGGCATGGCGACCGATCAAGGCAAGACTTCGAATGTCGCCGGCCTCGCCATCATGGCGGCGGTCTCCGGCCGCTCCATCCCCGAGACCGGCACGACGATCTACCGGCCGCCCTATGTGCCGGTGGCGATCGGCGCCTTTGCCGGCCACCACCGCGATGAGAATTTCCATGCGACACGGCTGACGCCGTCGCATCATTGGGCCTCCGAACAGGGCGCGATCTTCGTCGACACCGGGCTGTGGAAGCGTGCGCAATGGTATCCGCTGGCCGGCGAAAAGGATTGGCTGGAATCGGTGACCCGCGAGGTCAAGGCGGTGCGCTCCGGCGTCGGCTTCTGCGATGTCTCGACGCTCGGCAAGATCGACGTGCACGGCCCCGATGCCGGCGCCTTCCTCGACCGCGTCTATATCAACACCTTCTCCAACCTTGCCGTCGGCAAGGCGCGCTACGGGCTGATGCTGCGCGAGGACGGCATCGTCTATGATGACGGCACGACGTCGCGTCTGGCCGAGGATCATTATTTCCTCACCACCACCACGGCCAAGGCGGGACTGGTGATGCAGCATCTCGAATTCTGCCGCCAGGTCCTGTTCCCCGAACTCGACGTGCAACTGACCTCGGTCTCCGACCAGTGGGCGCAGTTCTCCATCGCCGGACCGAAGACGCGCGATCTCCTGAAGCAAATCGTCGATCCGACCGAGGACCTCTCCAACGAAGGCTTCCCGTTCATGGGTGCTCGCGAAGTGAAGTTGCGCGGCGGCATCAAGGCGCGGCTGTTCCGCATTTCCTTCTCTGGAGAGATGGCGTTCGAGATTTCGGTGCCGGCGCGCCATGGCGAGGCGATGGCCCGCAATCTGATGATAGCCGGCAAGCCGTTCGGCGTGACGCCTTATGGCACCGAGGCGCTCGGCGTCATGCGGGTCGAAAAGGGTCACGTCGCCGGGCCGGAGCTCAGCGGCACCACCACCGCTTCCGATCTCGGCCTCGGCAAAATGATGTCGACCAAGAAGGACTTCATTGGCCGTGTGATGGCCGGCCGCGAGGCGCTTGTGGCGCCCGACCGACAGGTGGTGGTCGGCATCAAGCCGACCGACAAAGCCCGGCGCCTGCGCTCCGGCGCGCACATCATTCCGAAGGGAGAAATTCCCGGCCCGGACAACGACCAGGGCTACGTCACCTCGGTCTGCTTCTCGCCGACACTGGACCAGTGGATCGGCCTCGCCCTTGTCGAGCGCGGCCGCGAGCGCTTCGGCGAGATCGTGCATGCGCATGACCCGCTGCGCGGCGAGGATTACGATGTCGAACTCTGCAATCCCGTCTTCTACGATCCGGATGGAGGGCGCCAGCGTGGCTGAGTTTTCCTGGGATATCCGCAGCCCGCTTGAACGGGCACTCATCACCGGCCCGCATGGAGCCCCAGGTGATACCGTCGTGTCGCTGACCGAAATCCGAAATTTCGATCTCGTCCAGGTTATGGCGCGGCGCGGCAAGGCGGCCGAAATGGCGACAGCCGCCAAGGCTCGCTTCGGCATTGCCGCACCGGTGAGGCCGCAGACAGCCGCGACCGCCGACGCCACCCTGATCTGGTCGGGGCCGGACCAGTTCATGGTGTTGTCGAAAGACGGCAGATATTCGATCGAGGCACTTGCCCCCGGCTTTGCCGGGTCAGCCTCGCTGTCCGACCAGTCGCATGCCCGCGTACTGATCTGCATTTCGGGGCCGAAGGCACGCACCATGCTGGCCAAGCTGTCGTCGATCGACCTGCATCCCGCCGTGTTTGGCGTGAGCGCCGCGGCGGCGACCTCGATGGATCATACGAGCGTCACGCTGTGGCGCGGTGCGGATCGCGACGGACAGGCGGTGTTCAACCTGCTGGTGTTCGCGACCTTTGCCGAGAGCCTGTGGCACACCATTCTGGACTCGGCCGCGGAGTACGGCGTCGCGACCGCGCATTCCGAGGCGCTTTAAGCTCGCCAATCGAAGATGTCAGCGCCGCCCCTTGTATCTGCACGGAGGAGAGTTTGTGCGATGTAAGCGACTGAGCCTCGGACCGGATGGCCATCC
>NZ_VFVY01000015.1 GCF_006442315.1 Mesorhizobium sp. B2-3-4
AGCAGATAGAGTTGCCGTAGCGCATCGCGGGCATAGTGGCTTTCCAGATTGTCCTCTGGCCGGAACAGGCCCTGGCCACCGGTCTGCCTCTGGCCGCGGGTGATGGCGCCGAGCGTGTCGAGACGCCGCGCGATCGTCGAGAGGAAGCGCTTCTCGGCCTTCACTTTGGTCGAGATCGGCCGGAAGAGCGGCGGCCTCGCCTGGTTGGTGCGATGCGTTCGCCCCAGGCCCTGGATGGCGGTATCTGCCTTCCAGCCCGCCTCAAGCAGATAGTGTACACGCAGCCGCGTATTCCGGGCCGAGAGTTCGGCGTGGTATGATCGGCCCGTCCCCCCGGCGTCCGAGAACACCAGAATGCGCTTCTGGTTGTCCATGAAAGCCTGCGTCTCGGCGAGGTTGGCTGACCTGGCACGGTTTTCAACGACAAAGCGCTCGCCTTTGCGGACAATGCGGCGCGAGCGACCGGTGACCTCGGCCAGGATGTCCACCCCGAAATGCTGGACGATCTGGTCGAGCGCGCCGGGGACAGGCGTCAAGCTGGCGAGTTTGGCGATCAGCTCGTCGCGCCGGGCAACCGCCTCGCGGCTCTCGACGGGCTGGCCATCGCGGTAGACCGGGCGCGACGACAGATTGCCATCGGAGTCGGTGAAGGGCTCATAGAGCTGCACAGGGAAGGAATGGGCGAGATAGTCGAGGACGTATTCGCGCGGCGTGATGTCGACTCGGACGTCGTTCCATTCCTCGGTCGGCAGCTCGGCCAGCCGCCGTTCCATGAGCGCCTCGCCCGTCGAGACGATCTGGACAACGGCCGCATGGCCCTCCTCCAGATCGCGGGTGATGGAGCGGATCAGGGTCGGCGTCTTCATGCTGGTCAACAAATGACCGAAGAAGCGCTGCTTGGTGCTTTCAAAGGCGCTGCGCGCGGCCGACTTGGCCTGGGCATTGAGCGTGCCGGTGCTGCCGGTGATGTTGGCCGCCTGCATCGCCGCATCGAGATTGTTATGGATGACGCCGAAGGCCCCTGCGTACGCGTCATAGATGCGGACCTGTTCGGGCGTCAGCTCATGCTCGAGCAGTTCGTATTCGACGCCCTTGAAAGAGAGCGAGCGGGCCGTATAGAGGCCGAGTGCCCTGAGGTCGCGTGCCAGCACTTCCATCGCCGCCACGCCGCCGGCCTCGATCGCCTCGACGAACTCGGCGCGGGTCGAGAATGGAAAAAGCTCGCCGCCCCAGAGGCCGAGCCGCTGGGCATAGGCGAGATTGTGCACGGTGGTGGCGCCAGTCGCCGACACATAGACGATGCGGGCATTCGGCAGGGCGTGCTGTAGCCTCAGGCCGGCACGGCCTTGCTGGGAGGGAGCGGCGTCGCCGCGTTCGCCCTTGCCGCCACCGGCGTTTTGCATGGCGTGTGCCTCGTCGAAAATGATGACCCCATCGAAATCCGGACCCAACCATTCGACGATTTGTTTGACCCGGGAAACCTTCTCCCCGCGATCGTCGGAGCGCAGCGTGGCATAGGTGGTGAATAGGATGCCTTCCGCCAGCGTGACCGGCCTGCCCTGCGGGAAGCGGGAGAGCGGGGTGACCAGCAAGCGTTCCATGCCGAGCGCCGACCAGTCGCGCTGCGCATCCTCGATGAGCTTGTCGGACTTGGAGATCCAGATCGCCTTACTTCGGCCCTGCATCCAATTGTCTAGGATTACGGCGGCGGACTCGCGGCCCTTGCCTACACCCGTACCGTCGCCGATCATGAAGCCTTGCCGGAAGCGCACGGCACCCGCGGTGTCATCGGCTGCGGCGCTAACCACGTCAAAGGTGTGGTCGAGCGTCCAGGCGCCGGCGAGATACTCGGCGTGAGCCTCGCCGGCATAGATGACGGTCTCGAGCTGCGCGTCCGAGAGCAGGTCGAGAACGTTCCGAGGCAGGCGCGGCCGATAGCTAGGCTTGGGCGGCGCGACCGAGGCCATCGCCGCCGACTGCACGAGTTGCGTGGGATGCGCCTGCGCGCCGGGAATTCGGATCGCCTGAAGTCCGTAATCCTCATAGATCGCATCGCTGATATGACCGCCCTCGGCCGCCTGCCAGTCGACCACCTCATAGGTGAGCTCGACGGCCTCCGGGGCAGCCAACCAGGATCGCGGTGTTGGCCGCGCCGTGCGCGCTGGATAGGCGCGCACGGGGCGGGGTGCGACCGAAGAGGATGTGGGGATTGCGCCTGCGGGCATGATGACCGGCAGCCGCCGGCACATGCTCGCTGACCCATTCGAGCAGTGTCGCAGCATCCGGGGCGACGCCGAGAATGGCGGTGGAGAAGACTCCCGGGTCGTCAGCGGGCACACCGTCGAAAATGGTGAGCCGTGTCGCGTAGGTCGTGCCATGCTTGGCATAGACGGCGCCGTTGATCGCAGCGGAGAAGACGATGCGGCCACGTTCCTGCAGACGGGTAAAGGCGGGGGTCCAGGCCGCATGGTCCGGGGTGAAGTTCGCACCGGTGATCGTCACCAGCCGCCCGCCGGGGGCCAGTCGCGCCAGCGCCGAGGCAATGTGACGCCAGGCCGCATCGGCGATGCGGCCCTCGACATTGGCCATGACGGAGAAGGGTGGGTTCATCAGCACCACGCTCGGTACGGCCGCAGTATCGAGATGGTCGTCGATCTGGGCGGCATCGAAGCGGGTGACGGGAACGGCCGGAAAGAGGGAGGAGAGAAGTGCGGCTCGCGTTTCAGCCAGCTCGTTGAGCACGAGCGAGGCGCCGGCGATTTCGGCCAGGATGGCGAGCAGCCCGGTGCCGGCCGAAGGCTCCAGCACACGGTCGGCCGGCGTGATCGCCGCGGCCGTCGCCGCGACGAGGCCGAGCGGGATCGGCGTCGAAAACTGCTGGAAGGTCTGCGCATCCTCGGATCGCCGCGTATGCGTTGGCATGAGCCCGGCGATCTTCGACAACGCGGAAAGTCGTGCATCCGCAGATGCGGCTTTACGGAATAGCGGCTTTCCGTATTTGCCGAGGAACAGGATTGTGGCCGCCTCGCAGGCGTCATAGGCCTGTTTCCAGTTCCAGGCGCCGGCGGCATCGGAAGCGCCGAAGGCGGCTTCCATCGCCGCGCGCAACTTTGGTGCGTCGATGCGCTCGCCGCGTTCGAGATGAGGAAGCAACAGGCCAGCCGCAGCGAAGATGGCACCGGCGGCATTGGTTTCGGCGAGCGGCAGCGATACGACGGCGGGAGCCGCGGCGGCGGGCGAGATCATCTTCATGGTGTGAACCTCGGGAGAGCGGGGACAGGATCGAGCCGCGCGGCGCCCTCTCTGGACCGCGCGGATTCAAACCCATCCCGGCCCGCCTCTTCCTCTCAGGCGTCCGCCGAAGCCAAAATGAAACAAGCGCCCCGCCATGAGGTGGAGCGCTTGCCGTTATCAACCGACCTCGATCATATTCCGCTGTCAGGCCCCGACTTATGTAGGAAACCATTGGCGTCGTCTGGATCGGGCGGCAGGTAAGGCATCATAGGGATTGCCGTCGGCAAGATGACCGAACGGCGTGAACACGTAGTCCGCGCCCTCCTGCCCGACTGCGCAGATTGCATAACGCCGCTGCCCGGTCGCCGCGTCGACGCATTCCATTAGCGCGAGGTTGCCGTCGCCGGCGGCACGAAGCAGCGTCTGAAAGTTGCTGCGGGCGTGGTCGGGAATGATGGCAAGTCCTTCGCATCTCCGGATTCAACTGGATCGCGGGCGCCCGCGAAGATCGCTTCGCCGCGTGCGATCGCCCATTCGGCCTTGTCCAGCCATTCCGGCGGCGTCGGTCGGCGGGCCTTGGCATCGCCGACGACGACCTTGAGCAAGGCCAGCATGAGTTCGAATTGTGCGGCCTTGCGCTGCACCACTTCCCCGAAATCTGCAGGAACCGGAATGGCCTGTCCACGATAAGCGGCGCCGGCACCCTCCCAGATGCCGGTGACATGGGTTTCGACTTGCGGGTAAAGCGCGCGGGCGGTTTGGGGGTGCAGTCCGAGTACCGGATCAGCGAGCCCAGCGGGGCGTTGTCATAGACGATGTGGGCGGACATGGATGTCTCCTGAAACGAAAAGGCCCGACAGGGCGTCGGGCCATGAGGGTGAGGCGAAGGGGAACGGGGCGACCGGAGCCGCCCGTCGATGGGTGCTATTCGGCAGCGACCGCGTGAGCGATGGCCTCATCGGCTGCCTGCGAGTCGTCTTTGTCGTCGCCGGCGAGGAACTCGGGCAGGTCAGGTTCCTCGCCCTCGCCCGGCTGCGCTGCCTGCGCGTCATCGCCGCTGAGGCGCAGCGGTTCAGGCAGCCAGCCACTATTGGCAAGGAGGCGTTCGGCCTGCCTGGCCATGTCGACCTTCTTGAGATGGTCGATGAGCTTGGCAGCCTGGTCGCCGGCACCTTCTCGCACGGCTTCGAGAATGCGGGACTTAGTGACCCGGCCAAGATAATTATCGACCGTCGGACGCCAACCCGCATGCACCATGTCGAGCCCGGTGGCGTGGGAGAGCCGGTCGGCTTCGCGAAAGCGCTGCTCTAGCCCGTGCTGGGAAACGCCACTGCCATAGGGGTTAGGCCGCTCGAACAGCGCGTTGATCCCATAGCTGACGCAATGCGCCAGCAGTGTGTGCTGACTGGCTTCATCGAGACTGTCGAGCCAGGCCCACAGAGTCTGGTCGTCACCGAGCGGGATGTCGCCCTTCCACGCCTCGTGACGTTCGTCGATCGCCTTGGCCGAGGGGCTGTCTTTCAGCTCGGCGTCTTGCGTCGGCAGGTGGACATGTCGGACGATCGCCTCGAGGCAGCCGGTCGCGGATCGATGACCGAAGGTGTCAAGGACGAGCCGATGCAACAGCGCCGTGATCGCCACATGCTGGTTCTCGGCCACGGCATTGCGCAGCGCCAACGTGCGATGCGCGGTGAGCTCGATCACCAGGCGTTCGGGCAGCGGCTTGATGGAGTCGCCGTCATCCTCATCGGGCTCGGACGTTTGCGCGCCGATGGTGATGGTGGCGCGGCGAACCGAAGGATTGTCCCTGCCCTCCTCGCTCTCGGTCGCACCGTCGGTCTCGGCGGCGTTGTCGTCGACCGCCTGCATCGCTTCGTCCTCGGGGCGCACATATCCGCGATCGACGACCAGGTCACCGTCACGGTCAATGCTGATGAAGGCACCGGCGCGGCCGATATCGGCGGCATCGTAGTTCATCGGGCGGCTCTCGAAGGCCTCAAGTGCAGTCTCGATCTGGCCGAGGCGCCGATCGACCTCGTCGGGGAGTTCGTCGGATTCGCCATACTCGGCTTCCAGCCGATCGTACTCCGCGCGCAGGGCTTCGCGTTCCGCCCGCTCCGCGTCGGTCAGATCGACGGGGGTGCCTGCCAGTGCCCGCAGACCGTGATTATGGCCATAAGGCAGATCGACATCGATCACGATCCACTTCCAGCCCTCCGCCGCGATCTCGTCGGCGATCGACTTCAGCTTGTGGCCGACCAGGCGGTCGAGCAGCGCCGGATCCTGCAACCAACCACCATTGTCAGACTCGAAGAGGTCGCGCAGCACCACGCCTGCAGCAGCGACATACGCTTCGACACCAACGAACAGCGCCCGGCGATCGTTTGCACGCACAGTGGTCTCCGTCAGCAAGCGCCGAATCTGCTGCGGCTCCTTCGACCAAGAGTTTTCGAGCGCCTCCCAGATCTGCTCCTGGCGGGCGTGATCGTCGGTCACGGTAAAGGCCATGAGTTGCTCGAGCTTCATGCCATCCTGCTCGTAGACCTCGTGTAGCTTGGGCGAAACTTTTGCGAGCCGCAGGCGCTGCTGGACAAAGGTAGCGGACACGAAGAAGCGTGCCGCAATCTCCTCGTGGCTCGCGCCCTGGTCGTGAAGGGTCTGGAAGGCGCGAAACATGTCGAGCGGATGTAGATCTTCGCGCTGAAAATTCTCGGCCAGCGAATCCTCCTCGATCGGGATCGCGCTATGGGCATCGGTGACGACGCACGGAACGGGCTCGGTCTTGACCATGCGCTTCTGCTTGACCAGCAGTTCCAGCGCGCGATAGCGGCGCCCGCCGGCCGGCACCTCGAACATGCCGGTCTCGTTGCCCTCGCCATTCAACACTGGCCGGACGTTGAGGCTCTGGAGAAGGCCACGCCGTGCGATCGAGGCGGCGAGGTCCTCGATCGTTTCCCCGCGCTTGATGCGCCGGACATTGGATTGGCTCAGCATCAGCTTGTTGAAGGGGATGTCGCGCGAAGCGTTGAGGGTGATTTTCTGCTTGACGGTAGCCATGGGGATTATCTCCGAGACGGGCGGCGAGACTCTCTCGACCTCCAAACCCGTCAAAAAAGACGAGCGCAGCCCTCTCACTCTGAGGACTACGCCGCACTCGGAAAATCCGGGGGTACAGGGCCGCAGACACGACTTTGCGCATCTGCGGCTGTACGGATTTCAGGCTGAGATCTCACGCGCCGTCGCGACCAGACGGGGCGGCGTGGTAGAGGACGCGTTCGGCGTCGCGAAGGCTTCCGGCCCGGCGGGCGGCCTCCGCCCAGACCGAAATCGGCAGGTCGGTGGCAAAGAGGATGTCGCGCTCGATGCCCATGCCAAAGGGCAGCCGGATCGACGTCATCTCGAGCAGCGAGAAACTGCCCAGCTCGGGATAGCCGAGATCGGCGAGACCGAACATGGCGTCGCCATCGGCATCCAGTTCGGTCGCGAGCCAGGTTCCTTCGCCGAGCGGGTTGAAGAGCTTCACCACCGGCACGTGATCGGCGTTGCGCTCGCGGCCATTGGCGAGCAGGCGCTCGCGCAGTTCGTCGGTGAGGAGGATCATGCCGCCCTCCTGTCGATCTCGGCCTCATCGACCTCGGCCGGGCCTACCTTGGCTGCACCGTCAGGTCGCGGCAGGAAGGCGAGCAGCCAGTCGGCCGCCTTGCTGGCCTGGGAGGCGGCACGAACGATGGCGCGGTTGTCTTCGCGCAGGACATCGAGCCAGGAGGCCAGGTAGTCGGCGTGGCGCACGGTCGGCACGATTCCAAGCGAGGCGCAGCAGAAGGCTGCGTTCATCTCGGCGACCAGTTCCTCGAAAGCATATCTCTTGGTGCCGAAGGCGCCGCCGAGGTCACGGCCGACGCGGGAGGCGTGGCCGGTCGCATGCCCAAGCTCGTGCAAGGCGGTGCGGTGCCAGTCGATGGTCTCGAAATAGGCCTGCGGGGGCGGCACCCGCACGTAGTCCTGCGCCGGCACATAATAGGCACTGCTGCCACCGATGCGGAAATCGATACCTGTCGCCTTGATCAGCGCCTCGACGGCCGGCTCGATCAGTCCGGGCTCTGGCGCAGGCGGAGCCGCGGCCAGATCGTCGGGCAGATTTTCGCATTGCCCGATGTTGAACACGGTGAAGCGCTTCAGGAACGGTATCGCCTGAGCTGCCTCGCCGGTTTCTCGCGCCCGATTTTTCTCGTCGTCAGGGACGAAGCGGTCAGCATAGACGACGGTGGTGCCGCGTTCGCCCTGACGGACATGACCGCCCAGCGATAGCGCCTGGCGAAAAGTCAGCCAGCTCTGGACGGGGAAGCCATGCTCGACGACCGCGCCCCACAGGATCAGCACGTTGATCCCGGAATAGGCGCGGCCGGTGGCGGCATTGGCCGGTATGGTGAGGGGAGCTTTCGTCGCTGTCGTACCCCAGGGCTGCACCCAGGGGAAGCGGCCGGCTTCCAACTCGGCGATGATCTTGTTGGTGATATCGTCATAAAGGCTTGCCCGGTCGGCGCCGGCGCGAGCGTAATGTCTGGACATCGCGGTTCTCCGCGACGGGCGCCGGAGGCCTCTCCTCCAGCCCTCAACCCGTCACGGCAAAGCCGGTCCCCACTCTCACTCTGGGGGGCGCTGCGGGGTCTCCCCGCAGAAGGGGGCGCGTCGGCAACGAAAGTGCCGACCAGGGGGAAGGCTTTTCACCACGAGATCGAAATGACTGTAACGCAGGTTCCCCGGCTTTCCGGCTCGACGCTTGTTGCGCCTCGCCGCCTGGCCTCCCGACCACGAATCCAGTCTCGTTCGTACTGCCCAGGCATCGCGGCCAGAGGAAGCGCAGCGATCAGACTGCCTTGGCGTCCCCTGGCGTGCCCTTCACCGTCGAAAAGCCCACCCACCTTGCTGCAGCGGGCACAAGGTAAGCGAGCGGCGGAAGTGATTGTTGCCGTTTGCCTGCCTAGCAATCCGCACTATCTGAAGTACTCGTCAGATGACGGACGTGCGGGGCAGCCATGTGCAACGACTACGAGCAGCATATCGCCTGGGCAGAATATTGCCGGATGATGCAATCGCTGGCGCTCGACATTCCCACCCATCAAACTGAACTGGATCTGCCGCAGGCGGATGACATCCGCATCAGTGACCCCGCCCCGATCATGCGCGCCGCCGGCGACACGATCGAACTGACGCGCATGACGTTTGCCTTTCCACCCTCCGGGCCTAAAGGCGGGCCAATCTTCAACTTCCGCTCGGACGGGCGGAATTTCTCCAACAGCAAGCGCTGCCTTATACCGGCATCGGCTTTCTTCGAATTCACCGGAAAGAAGTCTCCAAAGGCGAAGCATCGCTTCACCCTCAACGGCGCCCCGTTCATGGGGATCGCGGGACTATGGCGCGATGGCGAAGGCAACAAACCACCCACATTCGTAATGCTGACGACGGAACCGGGACCAGATGTCGTGCCGATCCACAATCGCCAGGTTGTCGTTCTCCGACCAGAGGACTGGGCGGCATGGATCCATCTCACAAAACCCGAGCCCGAGCTGTTGAGGGCCCTGCCCGCCGGTTCGTTGGCGGTCGAAACCGTTCGAGCAGGAACCGGCTGAAAGTTCAGCCTGATCTGGCCGTTGAGGTACCCATTGGCTAAACACGGGAAGAAGACAAAGGCGCTAGCGCGCAAGAGCGTCGGGAAACGCAAGGCACCGGGGCTTAAGGCATTGGCGCGAGCAGGTATAAGGTTGCTTCACAAATTCGGGCCTCGCCAGGCGGATCCGAAGACATCAGACAAAAGCACAACATCATCACCCGCGCTAAGTGCCGAATGGCCACTATCACCAGCGGCGACGCTTGGCTCGTCGGTCCGCACGAAGGGAATTGAACGTGAATTACGGGCCCAACTGCCGTGGGCAGTGAGGAAATTTGTCAAAGCCGAAACGGGACGCATCGTGTTGCGGATGCCGGAATCTGAGGCACGCGAGTTCGAGGCCGTCTCGGCGAAAGTCTCGAAGACAGTTGAGGAGATCGAAGTGTTGCCCGTGCTTCCCCGCGAGGCGGAGGATGTCCTGACGATCTCTTCGCGAGAGCGTCACAAGTGGCTCAAAGACGGAAGGCTGCAAAGCATAGGCACGCGCACGGTGAAGATGCGCGGACGGTCAAAGGCCGTCACTTTCCACGTCTTCGACCCTCGGCACATCGAGGACGTCCTCGATCGTGACCTGGCGGTCGTATGGCGGGAGGAGGATGCGCAAGAGGTCGCCGACAACAGAAGGCGTGGTGCAGCCAAAGCCGTCCTGACGCGTGCGGGAAAGGTCAACGCAGCCGCTGTAAGGAAAGCCCGAAAGCCAGATGACCCACGTCCAAGTTTGCAGGACTGGGAAGCTTTCGAGGATGAGGGACTGCTGCGCTAGAGTCGGCGCCAATGAAATCGTTGACCTGACGGGTTCAGCTACCGATCTCGCTCCCTTGCAAAGCCGCCATTCCGGCGGGTTTTTGCTTTCGGGACGGGCTATCGCAGACGACCACGAGGGGACCCAAAGCAGCACGTGTGTGTGCCGATGGACCCGACCGTACCGGCCATTCTTGCTATCAAGCAATTCGCACACGTCACCTATTTGAAATCCCGTGTCTTCACCTTGATCTGGTCGATGTGGAGATAGGGATCGATGATGTTGCGCGGCCGCGGCCCCTTCGGCAGCCCGCGCGGGTCGGGCGTCGGACTACCGTGATGAAACTCGTCACCGCGACCATGCGGCAGCGGGAAGGCAGTATCCCGGTCGCCAACGCTGGCCAGATCGGCCGAGAGATCGCTCAGCCGATGAGCCACGAGGTGGGCCACCTCGCCTTCCCGCTGAATGCGCCCATAGACGCCGATCATGCCGGCGCCGAGAACTACCCTGCGATATTTTTCGAAGACTTTTACCCACACCACCAGATTGGCGATCCCGGTTTCATCCTCGATGGTGATGAACATGACGCCCTTGGCTGAGCCCGGCCGCTGTCGGACCAGCACCAGGCCAGCCGCCTCCAGCCATTGCCCGTCGCGCCCCAGCATGGCCTGCCGGCACGGGACGATGCGCTTGCGCCGCAGATCTGCACGCAAGAAGGACACGGGATGATCGCGCAGGGTCAGCCCGACATGGCCATAGTCTTCAACAACCTCGCTCCCTGATGTCATGGCACGCAGCGTAACGCTGGGCTCGTGGATCTCTGGCACCGACCGATGTTCACGAGCGGAAGCGGCGGCAAACAGCGGCAGGGGTTCGTCGCGCAGCGCCTTGATCGCCCACAGGGCCTCACGCCGCGCCAGCGATAGGGATGGTTGGAATGCGTCAGCATGAGCAACCTCGACCAGCGAGGCAGCGGGAACACCAGCGCGATGCCAGAGGTCGTCGACCGTAGTAAAGGGCTGGTCGGCACGTGCGGTGATGATGGTCGCAGCGTCGGCATTAGCTAGACCACGGACCATGCGTAGGCCGAGGCGAACGGCGAAACGAGCCTCATCCGCAGTGGGCTCGAGCGTACAATCCCAGCGTGATGCGTTGACGCAGACCGGCCGCACCTCGACACCATGGTCACGCGCGTCGCGAACGATCTGCGCCGGCGCGTAGAACCCCATCGGCTGGGCATTCAGGAGGGCAGCGCAAAAGACATCGGGGTGATGGCATTTCAGCCAGGAGGACGCGTAGGCGATCAGCGCGAAGCTTGCCGCATGGCTTTCGGGAAAGCCATAACTGCCGAAGCCCTCCAGCTGCTTGAAGGTCTTTTCGGCGAATTCGCGCTCATAGCCGTTCTTCACCATGCCGCCGATCAGCTTGGCGCCGAAGCTGGAGACACCGCCTGTGTGTTTGAACGTCGCCATCGCGCGGCGCAGCTGGTCGGCCTCGCCTGGGGTGAAGCCGGCGCATTCTATCGCCACCCGCATCGCCTGCTCCTGGAACAGCGGCACGCCCAGCGTTTTTCCCAGCACCTTTTCGAGTTCGGGTTTTGGATAGACGACGTCTTCCTTGCCTTCGCGCCGGCGCAGATAGGGATGCACCATGTCGCCCTGGATTGGTCCTGGTCGCACGATCGCGACCTCGATGACGAGGTCATAGAAGGTGCGCGGCCTGATGCGCGGCAGCATCGACATCTGGGCGCGGGATTCGATCTGGAACGTGCCCAGCGTATCGGCCTTGCGGATCATTGCATAGGTGCGCGGATCCTCAGCCGGGATCGTGGCGAGATCCAGATTGATCCCCTTGTGTTGCGATAAAAGGTCGAAGCCTCGTTTCATGCAGGACAGCATGCCGAGCGCGAGCACGTCGACCTTCATGAACTTCAGCGCGTCGATGTCATCCTTGTCCCATTCGATGACCTGACGATCCTTCATCGCGGCCGGCTCGATAGGCACCAGATCGTCGAGCCTGTCACGGGTCAGCACGAAGCCACCGGGGTGTTGTGACAGGTGGCGCGGCGCGCCGATCAGTTGCCTGGCGAGGCCAAGGGCCAGGCGTAGCCGGCGATCGCCGAGATTGAGGTTCAGTTCCTCGGCGTGCTTGGGCTGAACGCCCTCGTCCGACCAGCCCCAGACCTGCGACGACAGCATCTTGGTCAGATCTTCGGGCAGACCCAATGCTTTGCCGACATCACGCAGAGCGCCTTTCGAGCGATAGCGGATGACGGTCGAGCACAAGGCCGCGTGTTCGCGGCCATAGGTGTCAAACACCCATTGCATGACGATTTCGCGCCGCTCATGTTCGAAATCGACATCGATGTCGGGCGGCTCGCGGCGCTCTTCCGAGACGAAGCGTTCGAACAGAAGATCGTTGCGATCAGGATCGATCGAGGTGATGCCCAGCACATAGCAAACGGCGCTGTTGGCGGCCGAGCCCCTGCCCTGGCATAGAATGTCCTGGCTGCGGGCAAAGCGAACGATCGAATTGACCGTCAGGAAATATGGCGCGTATTGCAGCTTTTCGATGAGTTCCAATTCATGTTTGAGCGTGCCAACGACCTTGTCGGGCACGCCCTCGGGAAAGCGCTCTGCCGCGCCTTCCCATGTGAGTTTCTCCAAGGCCTGCTGCGGCGTCAGTCCAGGCAGCATGCGCTCCTCGGGATATTGATAGGCAAGCTCTTCCAGAGAAAACCGGCAGCGCTCGACAATCTCGAGCGTGCGCGCAAGCGCCTCGGGGTAGCGACCAAAAAGCCGCGCCATTTCGGCCGCCGGTTTCAGGTAGCGGTCGGCATGCCGCTCGCGCCGAAACCCGGCATCGTCGATGGTGACATTGTGCCGGATGCAGGTCACGACGTCCTGCAGGATGCGCCGTGACGGCTCGTGAAACAGGACATCGTTGGTAACGACCGTTGGCACGCCGGCCTGACCGGCGAGGCTGGACAGATCGTAAAGCCGCAGCGCATCGTTTGGACGGCGACGCAGAGTCAGCGCCATGTAAGCCCTATCGCCAAACGCCTGGCGCATTCGCCGCAGCCACATCGAGGATGTGTCGTCGGCCTGATCGGGGATGAAAACGGCAATAAGGCCTTCGCCATAGGCGACAACATCGGCCCAGTGCAGCACGCATTTTGCCTTGCCGCCACGCTTCTTGCCCAGCGACAGCAAGCGGCATAGCCGCGAGTAGGAAGCGCGGTCGGTTGGATAGACCAAGATGGAAATCTCTTCGACCAGATCCAACCGGCAGCCGACGATCAGCCTTACACCGGTTCCCTTCGCCGCTAAATGGGCGCGGACGATTCCGGCCAGGCTGTTGCGATCGCAGATAGCAAGCGCTCGCATGTCCATGATGGCGGCCTGCGCGAACAATTCCTCGCAGGAGCTGGCGCCGCGCAGGAAGGAGAAATGCGACGTGCATTGCAACTCGATATAAGGTGCGCTCATCCGAAGATGCCGTGTAGGAACCAGCGATGGGAGCCGGTCCCGGCATCCTCCCCATCGCCGGCGCGATAAATCCAGAACCGTTCGCCCGCTTCGTCCTCGACCTGGAAATAGTCGCGCACGGCGGCAAGCTCGCCGTCACGCTTCCACCACTCGCCAAAAACCCGCTCCGGGCCATCAGCGCGCTTCACCCGTCGACGGATGCCTCTCCAGGTGAAGCTTGCGGGTGGATGATCCGGCAGCAGTGCTATCGCCTCGATCAGCTCAGGCACGGCAAACAAACGCGCCGGACGCGGCCAATGGTCAGGCCATGCGTCGCCGGTTTCAACCGACGCGGGTGCCACGCGCCGAACAGACCGTTCGGGCACGTCGCTGGCGACCGGGGCAAACCTGTAGAGCTTTTCCTCGCCGACACGATTGCCGAGTATGTCGATCAGATCCGACATGTCGGCGTCCTGTTGCTCGATGAGCGACGAAATGGTCTGCCTGGGCGTCAGCGGTTCAGCCAAGGGCGCGGACAAACGCATCAACTCGATGCCGAAGCCCGGGTCGATTTTCTCGATCTTGTCGCAGATGAGACGCGTCAACCGCTTCACATCTCGGACTGGCAAGGCTGTGCCGACGCGAATGGCTTCGATCCGGTTGTCGACGCGGTAGAGCAGCAGGTCAAGCCGCCGCGCGCCGAGGCCCTTGGCCTCCAGCTCGAGACAAAGCGCTTGAACAAGCTTGCCGACATAGCGCGCGATTGTCTCGGCCGCACCGATGGGTTCGCCAAAGGCACGCTTGACCTCGATCACATCAGCCGGCCGGACCGGCTCTATCGGCTCGGCAAGGCGCCCCGTCGCCTGGTCAAGGCGGCGACCCAGTTCCGGTCCGAAGCGCAGGGTCAGCGGCGCGCGCGGCTGCTTCAAAAGCTCGCCTACCCTGTCGAAGCCCAAGACACGCAGACCGCTGACCATTGCATCGGGCAAGCGCAGCGCCGGGATAGGGAGCGAAAGGATTGCATCATAGGTAGCGTTCACGGCAACCACGCTGACGGTCTGCCTGACGTATCGCGCAACGGCGTGTGCGGCACCCCAGCTGTCCGCAACTGCTGCCCGCGCCAAGATGCCGGCCTGGCTGAGACGCTTGACCATATCGATCAGCATCAACTTCTCGCCGCCGTGAAGATGATCGGCGCCCGTGGTGTCCATGACCAATCCGTCCGAAGGATCTGTCGCGACGATCGGCGCGTACCGCCGCAATGCCCATAGCGCCAGCCGCTCTAATGCCTCCGCGTCGGCATCGGGTTCGGCATCCATGACCGCCAGCCCCTGGACCAATGCCTGCGCCTTCGTTGCAGGCATTCCGACGCGCAAACCGGCTTCCACTGCGGCGCGATCGACCGCGGTCACCAGGCGACGATTGCCGTGCCGCCCCACTGTCACCAACGGCTTATCCGATGGCGGCGAGACGTCGCCCAATTTCCTTCTGAGCCGGTCGGTCGGCCAGCTTGGAAGGAAGAGCGAGACGACCCTTGGCATCACAAGCCTCCACTTCGATATCGAGCGTTTCCCCTCCACGGGATCTGATCAATTCAAGTTGCCATCGTGCCCGGCCAACACCCGGAGCGGGGAGCGGCCGCGATGGCAAAACAGAAACCCGCCAGCGGCTGACGGAGGCTGTCGGCTGGCCGAAATCGGCAGCTTCGGTCTGGCGGCGCCAACGGCGGATTGCGATGCCCATCGCTCCCGACGCTTCTGACGCAAGCTGCAAGCGTCGCGAAGCCGTCATCGACAAACGCGCAACCTCAGCGACCACAGCCCCAAGTCCGACATGCCGCAGGCCTTCCTCGAAGCAGGCGAGCAAGGATTTGTCGTCGCCGGCTTCGACATAGATCACCCGATCAGGGTGAAGTCCGACCTGTGCGATTGCCGGCGCAAACAGATCCTGGCGCGTCACACACCACAGCACCTTGCCTTGCGTCCTGGCCGCAATGCCTGCAGCAAAAAGCGATGCAGCAGCGCCATCGATTGCACCATTGCCGCCACCGGCCACCTCATGAAGAGCACCAAGCGCCACCCCGCCCCCAGGCAGATGGCTGTCGATTGAAGCGACACCGAAGGGAAGCACCGCTCGTTCGCGCGTGCTTCCTCCTTCGAGACGCGCAATGCGATCTCGGAGATCGGAAATGGCAGCAGTCGGCGTCGATGCACTCATCTGTCCTCTGAACGCGAAATGCTGATGGCATGTTCCTTATTTGTTCTCTTCCTGACAAAGAGTCAATGGGACGTGAGGTCGGCGGGAAGATCGGATATCGGTGTTCGAGCATCCCCGTACATCGGTTCCCGGGAACCCAATTTGTGCACGGACATTGCTTGGTGACAGGAGATGTTCATGCCGAAGTTCCGCTTTGAGACCACAGAGTTCGACCAGACCACAACATTCGAGGAAGAGTTGGCGAGTCCCGATTTGGCTAGCCCGCGAGCAATCGAAAAGGCCCACGCGGCGCTTGTTGCGGGTGCTCCCACCGGTCTCGACCAATCCGGATCGGTCACAAGGGTCTACGACGAAGCCGGCTATCTGGTCGCCACAGTCAACTTTTCAGACGTGGTGCTCGACAGCTCCCAGCAGCAGCCAATCAGCGATGCGCCGACAGAGGAGCCCGGTGTTATGCGGTCGGGCTGACTGCGCTGGCCATCCAACTTTGAACCAACCGTCACACCGAGTGCGATTTCCCGAGAGTGTCCAATGCCCATTATCACTGGAATCGCTTTTACCTTGCTGATTTTGTTCGTTGTCCTGTTCATGACGCACGCCGCGCGTGACTTGCAGAGCTCCCCGGCGTTCTATCGCTTGAGGCGCCGGCTGCGTTACTAGGTCGTGGAAACGAAGTTCAGAGATTCGATGTAGACTCAAAGGTCGCGGTTCCGCGGGCCGCTGAATGGGTCGAAGACCCCTTCTCGATGTAAACCCTCGGTCGGCCCTCTAAAGAAAGACGGCGTATAAGCCGCAGTCCTGCGCGCGTCCGCAACAGCGGACAATTGTCGCGCGCGGGACGGAGGAAATTCGCCCCCGCCGCGGGCGGTGAACGGGACAGCCGTAGGAGCGTCAGCATAGCGCCGGCCGCAGGACGGGACGCGGGACCGACTGTCCCCGTCCGCGGCGGTCCGCATGAAGCATCGGCCTTGGATGAAGTCGTCTTGGAAATTAAACGAGTACTGCCCAGTATGCCATCCTATTGAAAAAAGTAAGCTATTTCCCCGTGGTCCGCGGTCTATTGACACTTATGTTCTTATTTTGTTCACTGCTGGGAGGACTGGTAAAAGGAGGCGAACCATGGAACTTCGCTTAAACATTGAAGGTGCAGCGCCCGAGGAACTGGCACGCGGCGTCGCGGCGGCCGAAGCAGTCTTCGCGCAGGCCGGCATTACGGCTTTGCAAGGCGCGGAAGGTTTGTTCGCGTTGGAAGGGTGGGATATCAAAGGCTTTCCAGAAGACGACCAGCCAACCGAGCGCGAGGACCAGGCTGCTTCGGTCTGGATGGAAGCCGACGAGGCCGCGACGGCTGCATGTTGCGCGGGCTGGCCGGAGGACAAAGTTCCGCGCCATCAGATCATGGAACTGATCGACATTCCCCGAACGAGATTGCAAGCCGAGGCGCTCCCGGATACGTGGCCGGCGCGCAAGCAGCTCTATCCAGACGTCGTCAAACGGCTGGAGGTCACAGCTGGCCCGGACCGCCAGATCGATTTCGACATTGCCTTCGTTCTTGGCTGGGTGCCCGAGCGACCGACGCTGGATCGGGTTGAGCCGCTTTCGGAAGACGGCGACCGTATCCCCTTCTTCACCAGCGACCTTGCCCAGGTTGAAGAAATGGCTCGCAAGGCGCTTAAGGACTGGACGATCGATATTGACCGGGATCCCTATGATGCCCACGTTTTCGACCCGGCAGCCAGTGAAGACGGTGACGGATTGCGCATGGCGGCGTGGCGCGATTTCAATGGCTCCCTGCTTATGGAGAAGCCGCCTGCAAATCCTGCAATCGCACTGACCCTGGCGATGATGCGCGGCCAGTCGATGCATTTCGAATAGTGGTGAACGGGTTAGATGGCCTCCATCGTCTATCGATCGTGCTTGGCCACTCCAGATCGCACGGCCGTGGCAGAACGGCTGACAAGCCCACACCGCATCTGAGGAGAGAGACCATGTCAGAAAAACCACACTATATGCCGACCGGCGTTGGAATGGGCATGATAAGCGACGACGAGACGAAGGTCGGCGTTCTGATATTTGAAACGGCGCAAGGTAACTTCGACTTCGCCGTAAATTTGCAGGCAGTCGATGTCCTCACCAAGGCAATCAATAAGATCGAGATGCATCTCCGCTCCGGCAGGACGCACTGAGTGTCCGACGATGTGCCAGATCAGAAAAAGCCGAAGCTGATCGTTGTCATGGCGTTCGACCGCGGTGAGGATGGCGACCTCTTCACCGCATACGGCCCGACCGACCAGCAAAGCGAGGACCGCGCGATCCGCACGGCAAAGGCGCTGGCTTCAAACCACGTCGGTGTCATAGCATGGAGCCGCGAGGCCGACCCGGGGCTTGGCGACTATGGGCCGCCGACGGTGCTGTTCACCAATGGCGAAGTGCCGGACATGGAGTGAAGGATGATCGATCCGCCCAGGTACCAGGATGACCATGACTACGCAGACCGCGCGCTAGACTGCCAGGAGGCCATGGAGCCCGGCTTTCAGGCAATCATCGATTGCATGCTGGAAGTGGGCTGGACCCGGGGTGAGACATTGCGGGCGCTGAAGCGGCTCATTGCCGCCGACAACATGACCCAGAAAGAGAATGCCAAGACGGAAGCCGAACTCGCGATCGCGCGTGCTATGGTACGGGCCGGCAAGCCGCTTTAGGCGACCGGGGAGAGCAGCCAGCGAGCTGCACGTCGCATGTGGTTTCCGCTGGCCGCCTTCGCAACCGGCGCGCTGATTACCGGCGTCGTGGCAAACCAGGACTCAGGCGGCAGTTCGCACGACCGGGATGCGCTGAGCATTACAGGTCCTGCAGATCTTCCGACAACAGCTGGCAGCCGAACAGCGGCCCTCGCCAGCAGTGCAACTACTGACGATTTTTCCGCAACGACCCAAAAGTCCGCGCCGGCGACGTCGCGGATTTTTGTCGCTCGCCAGGGGGAATCTGACAGCCGGCTGCGCGGGCCGTTTCATGGCCTTCGCGCCAAATTTCGAGACGTCGGCGGCCTGCTTTTCCGGCGGGTTGAGCGGTGGCGACGTTGGACCGGAGCAACGTCGTTCACGCGGATTCCCTTGTCTGTCAGGTTGCCAGATAGCACCCTGGCGAAGGCGTGGATTCCGCTCTTCGTCATGATCAGTACCTTGGAGTCGTCGAAGCCGGTTGCCGAACCACTGTTGACGATCGCCGGGCCGCGACAGGGTCGATCCCGCCATCTCCCGGTTGGTTTGGCTTTCAAGCTTCTTGCTGAATTCAGTCGACTCCGCCGAACCCGCGGCAGAGGGAACGATTTGAAAGAAAACTCGTTTGCCCTGACCCGAAACAGGATAAACGACATGGTCGCGCCACGTGCTGTCTGGAAGGGCTTTTTGAAGGTTGGATCGGTGACTTGCGGAGTGAAGATTGTCGGCGCCACCAGCGAGGCATCCAAGATCCACTTCAAAATCTTGAATCGCAAGGACGGTCTTCCTGTCAAAAGCGTCTATGCCGACGAGAAGACAGGAAAGACGGTCGACGCAGAAGACCAGGTCAAGGGGTTCGAGGTCGAGAAGGATGAATTCCTTCAGATCGAGCCCACGGATATCAAGGCGCTTAAGCTCACCTCGGATCACACGCTCGAAGTAGGTGAGTTTGTTGCGATCAGCGAGATCGACACCCGCTATCTCGAGAAGCCCTACTACCTCATTCCCGCCGACGGCGCGGCCGTCGAAGCCTACGGTGTGGTCCGCGACGCGATGAAGAACAAGGGCGTCGCAGCACGGTCGTGCATCGTGCTCTATCAGCGCGGCCGGGAAGTTGTGATCCAACCCTATGGCAAGGGCATGGTGATGACCGAGCTGCGAAACCACAACGAGATGGTCGCCGAGGACAGTGTTTTTGAGGGCTTGACCAAGTCGAAGTACGATCCCGAGTTGCTGGAAATCGCCGGCATGCTCATCGACAAGAAGGTGACCACTTTCGATCCCTCGAAATTCGAGGACACCTACGAAGATGCGCTGATTGCCATGATCGACGCGAAGCGCAAGGGCCAGGCGCCACCAAAGGCGGCTCCCAAGCCGAAAGAGAACGTTATCAACCTGGCTGAGGTGCTTAAGAAGAGCCTCAAGCAGGAGGGGCTAGCGACACCCAAAAAGAGCGAGCCGAAGCGCAAGAGCGCGTAGGCCAACGAGCACCGTGTCGATGGAGGAGAAGTTTGTGACCCAATTGACTGTCGAGCAATGCCGGGCGGCGCGGGCTCTGCTGGATTGGTCACAAGCCAGGCTTAGCGCCAAAGCGCAGGTCAGCGAGGGGACGGTTCGGGACTTCGAGAAAGGGAAGCGCATTCCGGCCGCCGGCATGATTGTCGCGATGCGATCGGCGCTCGAACTGGCGGGGGTTGCCTTTCTAAGTGATGGCGAGACGATCCATGGCGGACCCGGCGTGCGACTCAAAAACTCAACGGTCTCGGGCACGCGTATCCACGATGGCGAAGCGGGAATTACTCAGAACAGCGAAATGTAAGCCGTCAACAAAGTCGAACCGCGCTGCCGTTAGCGCTGATCGTTGTACGACTCTTTCGTTTGTCCAACCATCTTCGCCAGTTCCGAAAACGGTGGAATGTCGGCCTCGCCCTGGGCATTGTTCGCGATCTGCAAAAGCCGAATCGGGAAGCAGATGGCGGCGATTGGCCGGCGACATATCCTCATATGTCCGCTCATCGCCCGTCACATTGGCCTCGGCCTTTCGCAGCGCGATGTCGATGTCGTCTTTGAAAGCAGGCCTTTGTGGACCAGCAGACCTTCGAGCTGAAGGTTGGCGACGTTCATGGCCGAGAGCTCTTTACCTGGCCTAGTGGGTTCTGCCCGTCCGACTGATGCGTCTTGTCATCGACTTCGTCCACAGGCCGCGTCAATCCAACCCCGTCCTTGGGCTTCTTGTTGCTCGCCGCATCCTGGGAGAATGCATCGGAAGGGTCAGCGCCAGTCCTGGCCGGATACTTCGTCGCACCTGTTTCGCGATGGTTTTCGTTTCCAGACATTTTCATTGCTCCTGTGTGATCATCGATAACAGGCCTGCACCCTGCGGGTTCCGCGCTGCATGGAACATTCCTGGCGGCCGGTCGTTGGCCAGCAAAGGAGATGACTGGATGGCCAAGATCAAAAACCTCAACGCTGCAATTGCCAAGGAACCAGAGGCAGCCGGTGTGGAAATCCAGCGTAAAAACCCTGGCACCAATGACTCCGGCCAGGCGCCAGCCAGCCCCAAGACGGCAGGCGCTCCGCCCAAACGTACGAGCGCTTTGGCGGACCCCTTCACGGCCAGACGAAGCGACGCACATCCGGTGGCCGGCAAGACACCGCGCCCAGTTGACAGACCGGGAGAATAGTCATGCCGCCCAAACCAGAACCGAACGAAGAACCGCCCGTGGATGCACCAAGCTGGACCCCAGATGTGCGCGAGCCTGACCCTGACCTCTTGCCGGACGATGCCCGTCCCCAACCCCGACGAGAACCGAGGCCCTCCAAAGCGAGCTCTGACATGAGCGAAGATGATATTCGCAGAGGTGGGTGCCTCTGTGGTGCGGTTCGCTTTTCGGTCACAGGCGCTCCGCTTCGTGTTGGCCTTTGCCATTGTCAGGATTGCCGCCGCTCGAGCGGCAGCGCGTTCAACTTCTTCGGTATTTGGGCGCGGTCGAATTATCAGGGCACTGGCGACCTACGGGCGTTCAATGGCAGAAGCTTTTGCCCCAATTGCGGATCGCGCATCGCCTCATTGCGGGACGACGAGGCGGAGATCATGCTGGGCGCTCTGGACCTCGCCCCGAGCGACATCATTCCAGGCTATGAACTCTGGATCGGCCGGCGCGAGCCTTGGCTGATGGATCTGCAATGGGCAGAGCAATTCCAACATGATCAAGAGACCGAAACCCCCGACTCGGCTTGAGCCGCCGGACACATCTGCTCTCGCGGTCCGCTCTCTCGATCTTAGCGTTCCCGTCAATGACATTGACGGGTGTTCCGCGATATTTCGCGGCGGATTACACGATTTCTGGGTAGGGTGACTGTCGAATGTGTTGCCGTTCTGCCGGGTACGGGAACCGCGCCTCTCGACGCTCGTTACTTCCGTGCTGCGCAGACCAACGGCCCGACAAAGCTTGCATGCGCGGCCGTACGCTGTTCATCGATTTCTCAGGACATCATGATGACCCAGAACGACACCGAACTGACCGCCCGTCTTGCGCGCGAACATGGCATCTCCGAAGGCGCTGTCACCGCTGTTCTAGACGCTTTGCGGCGTGGCGGCGGGACCATGGCCCAGTTCAGCCATGTCGACTTCGGAGGCATGTCGCAATGGTCTTCCGGCATGACGATGGTCGGCGACATGTTCAACGGCAGCCTCAAGGCGAAGCTCAACGCTATCGCGGGCGAGCTGTCCGCCTACCTCCGCGATCATCCAGCCGAGGGGCGCAACGACGATACGAATGTGAGCTATCGCTCGGCTGGTTTGGCAACCGCCGGCTCGTGGTGGCCTGACGAGTTTGGAAGCCCGTCTGCCGCTGGCTCCCAGAACCATATGCGCTACGCGGCGTTTAACGAGAAGCGCCGTCTGGTCATCGACGATCATGGAAATACGATAATCTACGATACCGGAGATCATCGCATATCTGGTGTTTCACAGAGCCAGAGCACGGACACGACCCTGACCTTCGTCAGCCAGCACGGCGTGGTCCGCGTCTCTGATCTCCAGCGCGTCGATGCTGCTTAGGTCAGGCCCGCAATTACGCAAACAGTAACGCTCATTGGCGCATGGGCAGCGCAGTAACCGGAGGACTCCACAATGACGCAATCGACACCGATGCCACCTAACCCAATGGTTGAGCAGCCTGCCAGCGAGGTTTTTCGGACCATCAACGGGGGAGAGCTCCCGCTGTCTAAATCCGGTCAGCAGCAGGCGGTGCAACCTCAGCACTCACCGAAGGCAGCAAGCGGGTATGAGAACTTTCGGTGACGCCGCGAGTCACTGCAGCGGAATTTGGCTCGGCGGATTCAGGAATGGATAGTCCCAGGCGGATTGACGCGCTGATCGATTAGCGCCGCCGCCGGAGCCAGTGGGTCGTTGCGAGAATCACGGAGGCCCAGCCTCACTACGAAAGGGATCAAGAAGCGAACACTGGGCAGTCGAGCGCATAGGCTAAGGTTTGAGCGCAACGCGCGCTACAGACCGCGTGCCGATTTCATGTTTTCAGCATCTGTTCGAAGGTGCACTGCTTGGGATTCTTGTCGGGGCGCCATCGCAGAAATTTGGTACCGTGCCGGAAGCGATCATTCGTGACGTGATCGAAGCGAACTTCGACCACCAATTCGGGGTGAACCGGTTCCCACTCCCCACTCCTCTCGGTGCTCCAGCGGCTTGGGCCGCCCGGAGCCTTGCCGGTAAAACCAGGAGGCGACCGCAAAGCCTCGAGTTGTCGGGTCAGCTGCGGTCGATCCTCCCGCGCGATTGTCGACGTGAACCCCACATGGTCGAGCTTGCCCTGGTTATTGTAGAGACCCAGCAGTAAGGAACCGACCTCACGCGCATTTGCCAGATAGCGAAAGCCGCCGACCACGCAATCGGCTGTACGCAGCCGTTTGACCTTGAGCATGGCGCGTTCGCCGGGCCGATATTCGTCGTCGACAAGCTTGGCGACAACGCCGTCCGTCGAACCGTGACCGGATGCGCCAAGCCACTTCGTTGCTATCGCCAAATCCCGAGTACAAGGAGACAGTTCGATATCGGCATGACCAGCCGATTCTACGAACAGTTCCAGAGCTTGGCGCCTTTCGGACAGCGGCTGGTCCATCACGTTGAAGTCCGCCCTAGCCAGCATATCAAACAAGATCAATCTGGCGGGGGTTTCGACAGACAGCTTTCGAACCCTGCTTTCCGCTGGATGCAATCGCATCTGCAGCGCATCGAAGGAGAGCGCGCCATTCACCTCGATGACGATCTCACCGTCGACCACGAAATCAGTGGCCCTCAGAACACGCAGCATCGAGACGACTTCCGGAAAGTACCTGCCGAGCGGCTTGCCGGACTTTGCCCTCAGGTCGACCTCATCGCCAGCTTTGAAGGCAAGGCAGCGGAAGCCGTCCCATTTGGGTTCGTACTGCCATTGGCCAGCGCCGTCAGGCAACGTGGCGGCAGCCTTTGCCTCCATCGGTTCCGTGTCCAATGGGACGGCGAAAGACGGTTTTGCATGTTTCGATGTCATGCCGCTAGCTTTGCTGAACCGAGCCGTTTGATCGCGCTCGCGATAGACCTTTCGCCATCGTCGTAGTCGGCCCAGGCAACCGTCTTCTTCAGCAACCCCGGCACGGTGCGGACTGTGTATTTTTTCGGGTCGAGATCCGCCTTCACCTGGCTCCAGGTCAGTGGCATGGAAACAGTTGCACCTTCTCTGGCACGCGGTGACAGGGGTGCAACGGCCGTCGCCATGCGATCATTGCGGAGGTAGTCGAGAAAGATCCGGGACGTCCGCAACTTCTTGGCCATGTTGACGAGGTAGAGATCCGGACGGTCCGCCGCCATTTGCACGCACACTGCCTTCGCGAAGGCCTTGGCCTCGGGCCAGTTCGTTTTGCTGCGCTGGCCTGCCAGCGGCGTCACAACGTGTAGTCCCTTGCCGCCCGTGGTCTTGCAAAAGCTGACCAGCCCCAAATCTTCGAGACGGTCGCGCATCTCCTTGGCGGCCGCGACAACTTCGCCAAAGGAAACCTCCGGACCGGGATCCAGGTCGAAAACCAGCCTGCCGGGAACCTCGGGATGAGCGGGGTGGCAATTCCAGGGGTGCAGTTCCAAGCCGCCGATCTGAGCGATCGCAGCCAGGCCCTCGACGCGGTCGATCTGCAGATAAGGCTTGTGGTCGCCGAAGACTTTCACCAGTTCCAGCAGATTGGACGTGCCAGGCATGGCGTGGCGCTGGAAGAACTGCTCGCCGGCGTAACCGTCCGGCGCGCGCACTAGTGAACAGGGGCGGCCGTTGAGATGCTTGATCATCCAAGGGCCAACGGCCTCAAAGTATTCCGCGAGGTCGAGCTTGGTGACTGGCTTCCCACCATCACCGGCATTCGGCCAAAGCGGCTTGTCAGGTTTCGAGATAATGACGCCCATGACGATTGGGGTTTTTCCGGTCCGGCCGGACCCTCTGGCAGGTTCGGCAATCTGCGTCTCTTGTGGATTGGCGGGACGCTCCGCCTCTACCTCCTTTGCCGGCTTGTCTTCGCGAAGGCCCTTGAAGGCCGCCTGCCTGACATTGCCGCCGCCGGTCCAGCCGGCGAACTCGATTTCCGCAACCAGTTGCGGCTTCGTCCAAAAGACGGTTGAATCGTTTTTCGGTGCGCCATCGCCTGTAAACGGCGACTTGGCCGCCATCATCTCCTTCAGCCTCGGCAGCAGTTGCCTGACCTTTGCCTCGCTGTACCCGGTCCCGACACGGCCGATATAGGCGAAATGTTCGCCCCTGTTGACGCCGACCAGCAATGAGCGGAATTTTCCGTTGGTCGTCGACCAGCCGCCGATAACAACCTCATGCCCGGCGCGGCATTTCGACTTTGCCCAGGTGTCGGTTCTGCCAGAGACGTAGGGTGCGTCAGCTTTTTTGGAGATAATGCCTTCGAGTTCAAGTCGGCAGGCAGACTGCAGCACAGCGTCACCGCCATTGGTGAAGTGCTCGACATAGCGGATGAGGTTCTCCTCACCGCGCTCAACCTCGCCGATCATCTCGCTTAGCCTTACCTTGCGTTCCGAGAGCGGCAGCTTTCGCAGATCGACACCGTCCGAAAACAGCAAATCAAATGCAAAGAAGATCAGCTCTTTTGTCCGGCGCTCCGACAACGCCGCTTGCAAGGCGGCGAAATCCGGTGCGCCATTTTCGCCGAGCGCCACGATCTCACCATCCACGATAGCGTTGGGAAGGCTGGCCGCCTCTTTTGCAATGGCGCCGAACTTCTCCGTCCAGTCCAGGCCTTTTCTGGTCTTCAACGTGGCGACGCCATCTTCGACCCGCAGCTGGACGCGATAGCCATCGAACTTGATTTCGTGAACCCAGTTTGTTCCTACAGGCGGCCGGGAGAGCGTCGCGCAAAGCTGTGGTGCGATGAAGTCGGGCATCTTGACCGCTTCAGCACGAACGGCGCGTTTCGGACGTGGCGATGCTTTCGGCGACGGCTTTGGCGATGCCTTTGACGACTTTGCGCGTTCCTCAGCGGCGAGGCCGCGATTGCTGTCCCACACGGCGTCCGCATCGGGCACCGATGAGCCTTGCATCATGAACGGCTTCGGGCCGGCCCCCTTCCCGGCAGCAATCTTTTCCATGCTCCGGCCCGAGGCGACGGACCGGTCCTGCGTCAGCACTGCGTCGCCATTGCCATCAGTCGCGTATTTGTCGCGGTGCTTGATCAAAAGCCAGTTGGTTCGCTTTCCGCCATTGCGGTCGTGCTTCATGCGCACGAGAACGAAACTTCCATGCAGGCGCTTGCCGTCAAGCGTGAATTTCAGATCGCCTTTCTCCAAGGCTTGTTCAGGAGACATAGCGCCTTCTGGCTCCCAATATCCACGGTCCCACAGCTGGACGGTGCCGCCACCATATTGCCCTTTGGGGATCGTGCCTTCGAAGTCGCCGTAGTCCAGCGGATGGTCCTCAACCTCTACCGCAAGGCGTTTATCCTGAGGATCGAGCGAAGGACCTTTGGTGACGGCCCAGGACTTGAAGACACCGTCGAGCTCAAGGCGAAGGTCGTAGTGGAGCCGTGTGGCTGCGTGTTTCTGGATTACAAACCGTAGCCGGTTTGATTTCGCGATCAAACGCTCGCCGCTGGGTTCTTTCGTTTTGGTGAAATCGCGTTTGGCCCGATAGGTATTTAGCTCGCCCTTTGTCATGGAAATGCCCCGGCTGATGACGCAACGCGACTCAACGCCTTTGGCGACATTTGGTTCGGTCCGCGGCGTTCCAGTCCGGTTTTGCCGTGTTTCGGTTGGAACTCTGGCGCCGCCTGCTTCGGAAACGGCGGCGCCGGATATTTTCGCGCACCGGTCTGCATCGCGCCGCCGAACTTGGTAATTCCGCATGAAAGCGGCCTGCTCGCCGCCACACAGCTGCTTCCCTTTGTAAACTCGGTGTAGCCAGGCCGCTTGCAGGATTAGTGCAAACGCTACCCCTCGCCCGCGAGCGCGGCGAGAAATGATCGCCGCCATTCTGCTGCGTCATTGCGCCTGATGCGCTTGAGCAGTGCGCCGTGCCTAGCAATTCGTTCATCAAGTGGCATTACGAGCGCTTTTGCGATGGCATCGGCAACCTCGTCAACCGCATAAGGATTCACGATCAGGGACTCCGCAAGCTCTTCCGCCGCACCTGCAAAACGAGACAATACAAGCACTCCGGGATCGGCTGGATCCTGGGCGGCTATGTATTCCTTTGCCACAAGGTTCATCCCGTCACGCAAAGGCGTGACCAAGCCGACCTGGCTAGCGCGCAACAGACCAGCTAGCCGCGAGCGCGCTACGGCTCGGTGGATGTAGCGGATCGGGGTCCAGGCCAGATCGGCGTACTTCCCGTTCACCGCGCCAGCGGTTGCCTCTAGCTGTGACCGGATGTCAGCATAGGCGCTAACCTCCTCGCGCGTGGGCGACGCAATCTGCAAATAAGTTGCCGCCCGCTCTTGTTCAGGGTGCCTTTCCAGCAGGCGAGCGAAAGCCTGCATGCGGCCGGGCAGACCTTTGGAGTAGTCCAGCCGGTCGACGCCGATGATTTGTTTCAGTCCCAGAATCTGGCGGCGCATGGAATCAATCTGGACATCCTCGGCCGCGTCGTTGGCCATGCGAGAGAATGAATCGACGTCGATGCCTATTGGGAAGCACTTCGACAACACTGTCCGGCCATTTGCCTCAACTGCGCCGTTGGTATCAAAGGTCGTGGAATTGGTGGCCTGCACCGAGCGCCGAAAATTCGCCACGTCCGTTTCGGTCTGGAAACCCACAACGTCATACTGAAGCAGGTCGCCGATGAGTTCTTCATGGTCGGGTGTGGCTACAAACAGGTCAGGCGGCGGAAACGGAATATGCAGGAAAAAGCCGATCCGATTGCGGATTCCGAGCCGCCGCAACTCGGCGGCCAAGGGGATAAGATGGTAGTCGTGAATCCAGATTAGGTCGTCGTTGCCCGACAACAGTCCCACGAGCGCTTTCGCAAACCGCGCATTGATCTGCCGGTAGGCGGCTAGAAACTCTGCCCGGTGGTTCACCAGGTCTAGCCGATAATGGAACAGCGGCCATAGCGTACTGTTTGCGTAGCCGTTGTAATATAGCGAATAATCCTCGCGCGGCAGGATGAGCGCAGCCGTCTCGATCCTACCCAAGCGTTCGAGGCGGATCAGCGGTTGGTCGCTCGCGACAGAGTCCTGATGTTCGTCGCTTGCTCCGAGCCATAAGCCACCACGCTCGGCCAACGCATCCGCGACACCAACCGCCAGCCCGCCGGCTTGCGACAGATCGCGAATGTTACCCAACCTATTCGAGATGACAACAAGTCGGCGCGCAACGTTGGCGATTTGCCTGGGCTCGGCCAATCCGCCCTGGCCATGAGTGGCATCGCCAGACCTTTGCGAGGTAGCGAGACTTTCGTTGGGTCGCTGAAACAAGGCAAATCCTGAGCTTGAAGACCGCTTGGCAACGGTCTGGGCATTCGATTGTTCCACGAAATTCGCCGTAGATTGTCTTGCTGTGCCACGCAAATTTTCGGCCTCGCGCCGGCCATGCCAGAAATGCGCACGCAACGACGAAAGACCTGCGCACGCCAAGGAGTTGGGCCGCAGCCAGCGTCCGCAATCCCACTCGGCGTAGTGTCTCACATTATGGCGAGATGAACTTTTAGGTCGTTGCCCCCGCAATTGTCTGCCGGGAGAGGCTTACATGGAAAACGCAAAGCAGGCCGGATGGCTCGTATCGCAAGACAACTCCGCCAGATTGCTCATTGTCGAAAACGCGCTTCAGCAATTGCGTTCCAAAGCCCTTGCGCGTTGCAGGTATGACCGGAGGCCCTCCTGACTCACGCCATTTCAGCTTGAGTTTACGCCCATCCTCCTCGCCGGTAATCGTCCAGGCGATTGAAATTGTCCCGGCCCCGTTCGAGAGCGCCCCGTACTTGATGGCGTTGGTCGTGAGCTCATGAAGTGCCAAAGCAAATGAAAGCGCTACGGCTGGCGGAAGCCAGACATGCTCACCGCTGATCCGAAAACGGTCGAGCGGTGCGTGCGCGGTGATCGAGTTGGCGATCAGATCGCCGAGGTCCGCGCCGCTCCAATTTTGGCGTGTCAGGGCATCGTGAGCCTTCGCCAGCGAGACGAGCCGGCTCGACAGGTTGCGTCCTGCCTCCGGCAGATCCGCGGCGTTGCGGATTGTCTGGGTGGCGATCGACTGGACAACCGCCAGCGTGTTCTTCACCCGGTGATTGAGTTCGTTGAGCAGCAGCTGACGTTGCTCTTCGCCACGCTTACGCTCCGAGATATCCAAACTGATTTGCACGGCACCAATGATGGATCCGCTCGGATCGCGGATCGGACGTGCGCTGGAGAGCAGGTAACGGTGAACACCTGACGGCAGAATGTATGCAAATTCCTGGTTGTCGATCGTCTCACCGCGCATCGCCCGGCTCAAAGGGCGATCTTCGCGAGCGACACGCTGCCCGTCCTTGACGGCCACCGTGTCAATAACGAGATCGGGTTCGCCGAATGACTTGGACGTTACCGTCGGTAGACCCATCAACTCGGCCGCGAAGCGATTTCGGATAACCTGGCGAGCTTGAGGGTCATAAGTAAACCATACGGCTGCCGGCACCGTATCAAGCACGGTCTGCAGCTCTCGCGTGCGTTCCGTAATAGCGTGCTCTGCATTGACCATCGCCTGGGCGATCGTGGCGAACTCGGCCACCGAGGTGGACATTGGCCGAACTTCGCGGCCATTACCAAGCGACTCTGCGCGGCCAGCAAGATCAATCGCGGCTTGGGTCAGCCTTTTTCCAACAATGTAAGCGAGGGCAAGAGAGATAAGCAGCGCCGCCGCGCCAGTTCCACCAATCGCTGCGAGCGAACGCCAAAGCGGCGCCTGGACTTCCGAGAGCGGCACATTGGCGGTGTAAAACCATCCAGAGTACGTAGAACGGTAGTAACCTGCCAGCAGCGTTGTCCCTTCGAAATTGCGGGCCGTGAAACTGCCATGAGGGCTGACGATTTTTTCGACATACTCCGGCAACCCAGGCTTTCCGGTCATCTCCTCGTGTTGCTTCGACCGTGCGACGTAACTGCCGTGGCGATCGCCAATGCCCACAGTCCAGCCATGTGGTACGGCGGGCAACATGACATCGCGGATGCGGGCAGTCGGCACGGATACCGAAAGCAGCCACTCTTCACCGTTCGGTCCGGACACGCGTCTCTCGACCGCCACCCGATAGTCCGTGGTGTCTCTGGCCGCGAACACATTGCTGACCGAGATGCCGCCCGATTTCAGCTTTTCGCGTTCGTCGGTCGTCACAGGGTCGACGGGCGGCAATGGCTCTCCCGGTGCGACCTGCGTGTTTGCAAGTTGGCGGCCATCGAGGTCGCGCAATGCGATGATCTTATCCGTGCCCTGCGCAAGCCGACGCGCTTCATCCTCAAACGCTTTCAAATCCCCCTTTACGAGAGACCCCGATTTCGACAACCCATCGACGGTCGTCTGTAAATTGAGGAGTTCGGCCTCGACCACCAAAGAGACCTGTCGTGCCGTCTGCAAGGCATCCTGTTCAAAGCGGCTTTGTTCATGAAGCGCATATTCTACAAGGAGGTAGGCAGCAAACAGCCAGACTGGCAAAACGGCCACCGCGATAAGACCAAGCAAATGAGCCCGAGCCGATCGACGAGGCATGCCACCCTCCGGAAATGGGCTAACCATAGAGACAAGAAAACAAACAACAAGGGACAGCGCGGAGGCATGAAAGCGCCAGCGATACCCCGAGGTTTGGTTTGCTTTGATACTACCGACCGGCGGCTCTGCAACGGCTTGCGAGCTTTTCGCTCCATCAAGTGTTGATGGCAAGGGCATATCTATCTAACGGGGAGCCCGTCACGTCCCGGGATTATTCCGAGGGGCACGCAGAAATGGCGATCCCGCCGTGAACCGTTCCTCGGTGAGAAGGTTCTATGGCTCATGGTTGACCTGTGGGTAGATGGTACATGTTCGACAACTTCGAGCTTGAAATGATTGATACCGAGGGCGGACCGATACGGCTTCGGCACGGCGGATCTGGGCCGCCGCTGCTTCTGATCCATGGCCATCCCCGCTCGCATATGACGTGGGGCCAAGTTGCGGACTTGCTGTCAGCAGATTTCAGAATTGTGTGCCCGGATCTTCCGGGGTTCGGGCGCTCCTACATACCGGCGGACGACCCGGAAAGCAGGTTCTCGTCCAAGCGGGCAAAGGCGGCGGCGCTGGTGGAGGTCATGAAAGGGTTGGGCCACGACACTTTCTTCGTTGCGGGGCATGATCGTGGCAGCCTGGTCGCTTTCAGAATGGCTATGGACCATTCCGATTTGGTGCGAAAGTTGATTACGGTAGATGGATTGCCAGTTATCGAGCATCTAGAGCGTGCCGACTGGAAATTTGCCCGCGATTGGTACCACTGGTTCTTCTTCGCTCAACCCGAGAAGCCAGAACGGGCCATCCTGGCAGACCCAATGGCATGGTACAGCGCCTTGCGGCCAGATGAGATGGGACGTGAGGCCTATGACGAGTTGGTTTCCTTAATCCACGATCCTGCTGTCGTCCATGGGATGATTGAAGACTACCGCGCAGGTGTCAGGATCGACCATCGCCACGACCGTGATGATCGAGATGCAGGCCGCAAGGTGCGCTGTCCGATGCTTTGCCTCTGGTCGCTCGACGATGACTTGGAGCAGATCTATGGCGATCCGATCGCAATATGGAAGCACTGGGCCGACGACGTGGGAGGCTTTGGGATAAAGAGTGGGCACCATGTCGCCGAAGAGAATCCAGCCGCTCTCGCGGCAGCATTCAAGGCCTTTCTCCAAAAGCAATTTCGATCGCCGTTGCGCCAGTTACCTGATCGTCTGAAGCTAGCCTGACTGGTGACCGGACCTCAGCGTTCGACCCGCACGCTGGATTGCATCGCTGCGAGGTCCTGCTCGGAGCAGCGAAGGACCGGCCGCACGGGGTCGGAGATGTCAAGCTTGTCCCACGGAATCCGATAGATGCCTTCGCGATGGCGCAGCCGAATGAGGTCGAGGAGGGCCGTGCCGATCGACGAGGCTGACAGACGCTCGAACGCCGCGAAAATACCGACATGATACTCAGTGACGACAAGGTCGTCGCCATCTGCCTCGGCGACGATCTCTTCCAAGTGGCCGATGCATTGACCCTCCTTCGAGAATACGCGCCGGCCTGCCAGTTGGTCGAGATTTGCGGTTGCCATCGTCAAGCTCCCGGAATCCTTCCGACGATGTGGTCGCGCAACCAGTCCTGCCACCCAAAAATTGCAGTCTTGCGCACATCGACATCGATCTCGATGTCTAGGCCGATGTCGCGAACCTTGCTCCATGCCACCCGATGAGGCTTGGCATGGCGTTCGCCGCCCAGCTTGGCGACCAGAATGACCATCCAGCGTCCGGGGAGCGGTCCCAAGCGGCGCGCCAGCGCAATCGAGCCAATCTCGACGGCGATGACCCTTGGGGGCTTACCTTGTCTCAACTGGGCTACTATCCCGTCCACCTTGCCGATCTTGACCTGATTGCGATCGACAACCTGCTTGTCCAAAACGTCGCGTATCATGTGCATCAGCCGCCTCCAAATATTTGTAGAGGAATGGTGACAACCGCAAGGATAAAGCCAAGCGCGATAATAAAGAGCACTGCCGCGTTGGAGATCACGCCGTTGCGATGTTCGCCCATATAAGACCGGTCATTGAGCAGGAAGAGAAATGGCACGACCGCCAGCGGCAGGCTTGCGGCCGTAAGGGCCATTGAAAAGATGGTAAGCTTCAGCGGATCAAGGCCGAGCGCGATCGGAATGGCGGCCGCGAAGATTGTGACGGTATAGAGCATCGTGAAGCCTGGATCCTCGCGAGGCTTGCGGTCCTCGCCCCAATTCCACCCGAACCCCTGCGCGACGAGGTATGCCTGCTGAAGGGCGATCTCGACCGTGGCGCCGAAGCAGGCGATGCCGAGCGACGCAACGAACAGCACAAAGCCCCAGAAACCGAACACCGGAGTCAGCATCAATGGCAATTGGTGGTAGTCGTCCACTTGCGTGATGCCGTTCGCTCCAAGCACCAACGCAGCGACGATAAGCACGGCTATGGAGATGGTCCCGCCGAAACTCATGCCGAGGCCGGCAATGGCGCGATTGATACCGAGATAACTCTTGTCCCACTTGTCCTCGATAGCTCCCGCGGAATAGAACATGAAGAGATATGGCGAGATGGAAGCACCCAGAATGCTGACAGCCATGAACCAGTAAGTAGCGGTGTCATGATGTGGCAAGGAGGGCACCGCACTGACGGCGACCCGCGTCCAGTCAGGCTTGAGGATGACCGCCGCTACGACGAAGCAGAGCGTCACCAGCCCCAACAGCGAAACGCCTTTTTCAATAAGGCCGAAAGTGCCTTTCCACAGCAAGAGCCACGCAATGAAAGCTACCGGCAGCGCCCACCATTGGAAGCCGATCCCGCTGGCGAGTTCGGCAGCAATGGAGACCCCACCGATTTCAGCAGACAGCACCAGGAAATTGACCAGCAACGTGCTGACCAGAGGCCAAAGGAACGCATTGAAGCCGAAGCGCTCGCGAATGCCGTCGGCTATCGTGTGCTCGCTGACGGCTGCGAAACGGCCGGCCATCTCCACCAGGAAAATAATGCAGATAGTCCCAAGGAGAATCGCCCAGACCAGCTGAAAGTGGAACAATGCACCGGCCTGGGCTGCTGTCGCCAACGATCCGACCTCAAGGAAACCGCCAACGCTGGTCACCACGCCGAGCGAGATTTCAAGCAATTTTTTCATGGATTTGTCGCTTGATCGGCGGGATCTGCCACAACGAACTTGGCAATGACAGTTCGAAGCTCCTGACCGGCTTGCCCCGATTGTGCTCTGTCGCCGCTCGTGACGGCATTTTCGGCCCGCTCGGCAGCGGCTGTGAGTTGTCGCGCCAGTCGCCTGGAGGAGTCCGAACCGTCCGCCGTTTGTAGTTGCCGATCGTAGTCAGCTAACGCTTCGGCCAAAGACCGCAACGTGGCTCCCGCATAGTGGGAAGGTGCGGCGCCGGCGGTCCAACTGTCGATGACCATGATCGCTGAATTTGCGGTGGACTTGGCGTTCTGCGCCTGCTTGTCTTCAGCATCGGATGAAGAACAGGCAGCTACGCCGGCGAGCAACAAAGCCGCCAGCAGACGCGACATGATGGTATTGGCGAACGTTACGACGCTCAGTGACATCGGATGCGTAAAGCATTGCGGTCGAAAAGGTTCCGCAAGCGTTCGGCTCAGGAACTACCCTCCCTGCTTGTGATCGTCACGTTCGCCGCGATTTCATTGCGGGCTTTGCTAACGACCGTATCCGGAGACCCGACTGCAACCTGCACGTCCTGCCGCCGAGGGGTCACTCGGCGAACGGTCGAAGAACAGCCAATCGCACGCTGTCCGTTAGCCGCCGCATTCGGGCTACACGCCTTCTTGAAGCGCGCCCGCGGCCTTTGGAACACACCGTGCGCAAGCTCGTTAGAAGCGGGCAACCTCGGACCGATATTTCATGAAACGACAAAAAAACTTAAAACCGCCCATCGACGTGGTTGGGTCGAGCACGCTTTCAGAATCGGGTGTTCCGAGCGAAGAACACGCAAAAAGATCGCGTCGAATACCAGCTGCGGCGATTGCCGCGCGGCTGGTCCAGGCCGTACGGGATGGCGGCGCGGATGACATGATTTTCATCGCACGGAGCGAGAACCAGGCCGAAGAAGTCTCAATTTCATTCAAGCAGTTTATGCCGGAAACGCAGGTGATTTTATTGCCGCCGTGGGACTGCCTGCCGTACGACCGTATCCAGCCATCGCGTGAAAGCATGGGACGACGCGCAACCGCGCTTCTCGCTTTGGCAAAGGCAGCCAACAGTCGCGCTCGCCTGGTCGTCATGTCACCCGAGGCGGCGCTGCAGCGCTTTCTCCCTGGCGATGCCGTTGCGAAGGCCTTCACATCCCTGGCCACCGGCGACCGCGTTGATGTTGAGGCATTTTGCGATCGCCTGCAGACTTATGGCTACCTGATGGACGATCGGGTCGACGAGCCTGGGGAATTCGCCTTGCTTGGTCAGGGCATCGAGGTGTTTCCATCAGCAGCGCCACATCCCTATCGCATTCTAATCGAACGTGGAGTCGTCGACAGCATTCGTTCGTACAACCCTGTGTCGCAACGCACAGATGAGAGTTTCGAGAACATCATGCTCGCGCCTTCGACGGAGTTGCTGGAATGCAGCTCAGCGCCGGCTGGACCTAAGGAAGCACAATGCATGGAAATGCAGATGGTCGGGGCCGGCTACAAGCTCAACACCATCTTCGAACTCTTGCCGCACGCCCGTATCGCAGTGGAGCCGGCTGTGGAAGAACGCTTTGACGCCGCGATCGCGTTGATCAATGACGCCCGCCGGATGCGCGACAGGCAGCAAGGCCGCAAGCCGACCTCGGAGCGCTTCTACCTTGATCGCCCGACCCTTGATAAGCACCTGGCGAAACGTCGGATGAAGCTCGATTTGCAGGGCTTGTCGCCAACGCCCGATTTTATCGTTGAGGTCAACCCGTCAAAGGCCATGGGGAACTTTATTGCCGAACAGATCCAAGGCGGCCGGCGCGTCGCCCTCGCCGGCCCTGCGGTGGACCTCGATCGAATGGTCAAGACGCTGCAGCGTCATCTGACGCTTGATGTCGGCCACGCCGAAAGCTGGGCATCGGCACTGGGCGCCGAGCCCGCAACCTTGGCCAGCCTCAATGTCGATATCGATGACGGGTTTGTCGATGACAAGGCCGCTCTTGCGGTCGTAACGGCCGCCGACGGCTTCGGTACACGATTAAACCCGGGAGATCATGAAGCCCGCTCTCTCGTTCAGGAGCCAGAGTTGCGAATCGGCGACGTCGTTTTGCATGAAGATCACGGCATCGCCGTTCTGAGAGACCTTGAAACCGTCGAGGTCGAGGGGATGGTCACCGATACCGTACGGCTTGAATATAATGGAGGAGCCACGCTTCTGGCGCCCGTAGAGGAATTCGGCCGCATCTGGCGTTACGGGGCCGATGAAGAGGCAGTGACACTCGACAGGTTGAAAGGGGATGGCTGGGCCAAGCGCCGGGCACAGCTCGACATGGAGATTGCTGAGGCGGCAGAACAGCTTGTCAGACTGGCTGCCGAGCGTGACAGAACTGGTGCCCGAGCGTTGAAACCACCGCGTATTCCTTATGCTCGTTTCGCCGGAAGGTTCCCCTATCCGGAGACCGCCGATCAGGCCGAGGCGATTGCCGCAGTCATCGACGACCTGTCATCTGGCAAGGCGATGAACAGGTTGATTTGCGGCGATGTTGGTTTCGGCAAGACTGAAGTGGCCTTGCGCGCTGCCGCCGTTGTCGCGTTGAATGGTTGTCAAGTCGCGGTCGTCGCACCGACTACAGTGCTGGCGCGCCAGCACTACGATACATTTTCCCGCAGATTTGAGGGCACCGAGGTGAGTGTGGCCCTTCTTTCGCGCGTCGTCAGCGAGGGCGAGTCAAGAAAGGTCAAGGCAGGGCTCGCCGACGGATCGCTTCGAGTCGTCGTTGGGACGCAGGCAATCGCGGCCAAGGACGTCACCTTTGCCGACCTCGGTCTGCTCGTTATCGACGAGGAGCACCGCTTCGGCGTCAAACTCAAGCAAACGCTTCGCGGCCTCGGCCAGAAGCTGCACGTTCTGTCGATGAGTGCCACTCCCATACCGCGTACGCTTGCGGCAGCCATGGTTGGTGTGCAGGAAGCCAGCCTGCTTTCTACGCCACCGGCAAGGCGGCGTCCGGTGCGCACAGAACTTGCCCCATTCGATAGAGCGTCGGTCAAGACAGCACTGATCCGCGAGCATCGACGGGCTGGCCAAAGTTTCTGCGTGGTCCCACGCATTGAGGACATCGAGCCCACGCTTGCTGAACTGCGCAAATTGCTGCCCGAATTATCCGTGCTAGTGGCCCATGGCGACATGAACACCGCCGAGATGGACGACGCTATCGTGAATTTCGGCAACGGGGATGGCGACATCCTTCTGTCGACAAACATCATCGAGAATGGCCTGGATGTGCCACGCGCCAACACCATCGTCGTGTTTCGAGCGGACCGGTTCGGGATGGCTCAACTGCACCAGTTGCGCGGCCGTGTCGGCAGGGGGCGGGTGCAAGGTTTGGCATACTTGTTAACCGAGGCTGGCAAGGACATCGCGCCGCAAACGCGCTCGCGGCTCTCGACACTGCTCGCTTTCGACCGGCTCGGTTCAGGGCTTGCCATCAGTGCCCGCGATCTCGACCTGCGCGGCGCGGGCGATCTGGTTGGTGAGGAACAAGCCGGCCACATGAAGTTGATCGGGTTGAGTCTGTATCAGCGGCTGTTGGCGCGGGCGGTCGATAAGGTGCGGGGCAAAAATGCCACCTCGACCTTCGAAACCGAGATTGAACTGCAATTCTCGGGCACGCTTCCGTTCGATTATGTCCCCGAGGCTGTGGTGCGCCTCAACCTCTATTCGCGTTTGCAACGCTTTGAGACCCTCGCTGAAATCGATGCTTTTGCCGAGGAGCTTGAAGATCGGTTTGGAAAGCCGCCACCTGAGGCGACCATGCTAATCGATTTCGCACGCCTTAAGCTTGCGGCGGTGAAGGCCGGCATCTCCAAGATCGGCGCTGGCCCCGTTGCCATAGCCATCGAATTTACGACGCCCGGTTCCAAATCCTACAGCCGCTTGGCCCAGCGCACCGACTGCGTTCGCCGTGACGGGCGGCTCATCTTTAAGCTCGCCACCCAGCCCGGGCCGGAGCGGATAGCCGCTGTTCACGGACTGGTGCTAGACGCTTTGGAATCGGCCCATCCGGCGTGATCGAAGCTCAACACTGGCTAGGCAGGTCCACAGACGGTGCTTCGTCCCATTGAAGGGACGGGCCAGCCACGGCGAACGCCTAGGCAGATACTGCCTTGTCCGCTGGCAAATCCGACTATACCTGGCTTCCTTCACTGATCGATATGATCCCGTGCTTGAAAAAGACCGTGTTTGTCTCCCTGCCGGAATGCTCGAGCTCTCGCGGCCTGACAGCCAGTTCGCAATAGCCTTTCGTGCTGCACTGGTCTACGAGGCTCGACAACCGGGCGTTCTCGCTGCTGGCACGAAATTGCCTCCCGTCAATCGTAGTCACCACAAATTCAGTCACCTTGTTCTCCCATCGTTGGTGAAATGTTTACTTGATTTCTCGGGTCGCCCGGCTTGCCAAACGGACCCCCGAGACTTCGGATGAAGGACGATGCGTAACCCGCGCCGAAGCAGTTCGTTCCCCTGCAGCGTCGGTGAAGCCCCCGTTTGGGGCCCTTCGTCGTGCATCACAGCGTTCATCCGTTGAAAACGCCCAGCAGCAACAGGAGTTCAAACGATAGCACCGAGCAGGTGCGCCGAGCACAAAAGTCGGTCACGTTTCGCGTCGCTTTTGCAGAGCTTTTCGAGGCTAAAAAGAAAATTGATCACACCTGATTTCCGGAGGAACCCGGTGCGACCATCCGAGTTTGATTAGCACCCGAAGGGGTGATTTCAACCAAAGGAGATTGTCAGATGGCAGCCACCAAGAAAGCCAGTGCCGGCACCAAGGGCCTCGAGGATCTGTTCCTCGACGGCCTCAAGGACATTTACTACGCCGAAAAGAAAATTCTCAAAGCCCTGCCGAAGATGGCCAAGGGCGCGGAGGACCCCCAGGTGTCCGCCGCTTTCGAGAAACATCTTGTCGAGACGGAGGGCCAGGTCGAGCGACTTGAGCAGGTGTTTGATATCCTTGGCATTGCTGCGCGCGGCAAGACCTGCCCTGCCATCGACGGCATCATCGAGGAAGGATCCGAAATCCTGGAGGAATACAAGGGTTCGACCTCGATCGACGCGGGCCTTGTCGCCGCCGCGCAGGCGGTCGAACACTATGAGATCGCGCGCTATGGCACGCTGATCGCCTGGGCGACATCGCTGGGCAAGGATGACATCGTCGAACTCCTCAACGCCACGCTCGAAGAGGAGAAGGCCACCGACGAAGCCCTGACCTCTCTCGGTGAGTCCGGCGTGAATGACAGGGCGGCCGACCAGCAAAAAGCGGCTTGAATCCACACACAGAAAGAAGGGCCACGACGACATCGTCGTGGCCCCACCGTTTGCGTCGGTCACCCACCAATCCAACAGTTTAAAAGCTGCTCGGTGGTCGCGGTCTCGATATGCTGGCCGTAGCGGTTGCTGAACAGCCCGATCATGGCATCATGCGACTCATCCGAGGCGCTGCAGACCGCATCCTGGACCACGATGGTACGCAAGCCATAGTCTGCCGCGCCCAACACCGTCGAAAGCACGCACATATCTGTTTCGCCGCCGGTGACGATTGCGGTGTCGCAGCGCCGTTGCGCCAGTAGAGTGCGAAGGTTCGAGCCAAGCCAAGGCGAATACACCGGCTTGTCTACAACTGGCGCCGGCGGCGTAAACGCTCGAAGTTCCGGGACCAAGTCCACCTTTCCCGGGCCAAGGCGCTCAAGCGTCATGTCTGCCCATCGTTCATAGTAGCGTTTCCAAGTCCCCTGCCCGGCGCCGGGGCGCCTAGCCGGTATAAACCGCGTGAAGACCAGTCTCGACGGCTGTGTGCTGCAAAGATCTACGATCCTGGGAAGCACACGGTCCATCCATGGCAACGACCATTGCGACGGTTCGCGGAACATCGCCTGCATGTCGACGCAGATGTGCACTGCGTTGCTGCCAATGGGTTCCTCGCGCAGCGTAGGGTCAGCGGCCATGTCAGCGCGAGATCGAAAATTGCGGCGGGGATTGCTGCGCATCGAACGCAACACCCAGGCCATGGGCCACGGCGCTTGCGGCGATCATGTCGTTCAGTTCGCTTCTGGAAACCGGACAGGCTTTCATGACAGTCAGGACAGCCGATGCTGCCTGCCTCACCGACACAACATCGTGCCGCTTCTTCCGCACCTCGACGTACTGCTCGATAAGCATCTCGAGGCGGCGCTCCTCTACCTCGTGTGACATCTTGATCCTCCACCCAGATCAACCGCGATCGGCGGTGCCCTTGTGGCGCCCGCCGGGATTTCGATTGCTGTTAATTTGCGGCCCCGATCCTTGTTCCACCGCTCGGGCAGAAGGCGTCAACTTCGTCAACGATTGTCGCGACCAGATTGGCATCCGCAGCGAATTCGCCAACGATCGGCAACGCTTTAACGCCTCTCACGTTCAAGGTTTAGTCGGCACCAAGGAAGCCTTAATGGACGAAAAAGACCTGTCCCATATTCACGGTGATCAGCCGGCCGCGGTGACGGCGGATGCGCTGCCAGACCGCAAAGAGTTGGCGGCCACAGCGTTTCAGCGGACACGCATGCCGATGGTGGTCACCGATGCCACCCAGCAAGATTACCCTATAGTCCTGGCAAACGAAGCTTTCCTGAAATTAACAGGATACGATGCAGCAGAGGTTCTCGGCAAAAACTGCCGGTTCCTACAGGGTCCGGCAACATCCAAAATCGCCGTTTCCGAGATACGAGCCGCGATAAGAGAGGAGCGCGAGGCCAGTGTCGAACTCCTCAACTACCGCAAGGATGGATCGGCCTTCTGGAACCAGCTTCACTTCAGCCCAATTCATGATGACAGCGGCCGTGTTGTGTATCACTTTGGCTCTCAAATCGACCGCACAGACTATCGCAGGATCCAGTCTCTCGAAGACTCCGAGCACCGGCTTCTTCTAGAGGTAGACCATCGCGCCAACAATGTGCTTGCGCTTGTCGACAGCATCGTTCGGCTTACTCGATCGGACGACGCTGCCTTGTATGCGGCCTCCGTACAGCAGCGTGTGCAATCTCTGGCCCGAGCCCACACTTTGCTTTCCCGACGCGGCTGGCATCAGATTCCGTTACGGGAGGCCATTCGGACCCAGATAGAGCCTTACGGGGCGACACGGGCAGTTTTGAGCGGCCCGGAAATCATGCTTGCGGCTCATGCGGTCCAACCGCTTGCGTTGTTCATTCATGAGCTCGCCGTAAACGCGGCGTCGCATGGCTCGCTCTCGCAGGACACCGGGCAGGTCGCAATCAGTTGGAACGAAATCCCGCAAACCAAGGGGCTTGCGCTCGTTTGGGAAGAAACGGGAGGCCCGCCGCCTGCGGGCATCCGAAAGGCAGGCTTTGGCACTGTGATCGCCGAAGCTACGATACGGCGGCAGCTTCAAGGGTCTACCGAGCGCGAATGGTTAGATCGCGGTGTGAGAATCGTCGTCGAAGTGCCTAACGTCACCAGCGAGACGTAGCAACCCGTTCACATGAGCGAGCAATCGTAGCGGCAAAGCTGCGTCGTTCAGCGGCGACTCGATGTCCGTACCATTCGGAGCTGTCCTCTGTCAGAAATTCATCAAAACGAAGGGCCCACTTTGCAGGCCCCTCTTTTGCAAGCCCGAAAGACGCGGCCTCACAGCTTGACTGCGGCTTCCCGTGCCCACAGCCGCAGACCCCTGCAACTTTCAATGAAATCCGTGGCACTCGCCTTGTCAGCCAGCGGCAGCATTCCCTCGTCAGCCCCGGGCTCGACGCCCGCTTTGGCCAGAAGCGGCACAGCGCCGGGCGTGAAGCCGATGAACTTGCAATGAGAAAAGGCATCCGCCACGAAATCGCGAGCTGCTGCTTCGCCGGCCAGCAGATTGGCACTCTCTTCGGTGAGCAGGATGGCGACCGCGTCAAACAATACCGATGGGCCGCCATCGATCATATGCTTGGCCACAATCCTGGTGCCATCGCTGGCGACCGCGCCGCCGACCTTTGCCGCGATAACTTCCATGGCGGCCCCTTCATTCTCAATGGCAGCCTGTAAGGCTTTGAAGAGGCCGGCGTCCGTGCCGGTGCCGATCAGGACACCGACCTTGCGGCCAGCAAAGCTCTCCGGACCATTGGCAATGATGCTCAGCGCTGGCGAGGGCTCGAGATCCGTGCGCGGCGATACAGCGGCGTCGGCCGGCTTCGGCATCTCGGTGATGCCGAGCTTGTCGGCGACCGTGACAGCCAGCCCCTCATCGATGTTCAGCAAGTGCGCGATCATCCGCTCGCGGATGGCCGGGGTTTCAACCTTGCTCAGTTCAAAGGTCAAGGCCTGAGCGATGTGGCGTTGCTCGGGTGGGGTCTGGCTGTTGAAGAACTGCGCGGCCTGGCTGTAGTGGTCGGCGAAACTTTCGGGCCGCAGCCGGACCTTCTGGCCCTCCTCCCCGTCAGCGAAGGACCGGAACCCACGCTCAGGGGATTCGCGCGGGCCGACGCCGAACGAATTCGGCTGGTAGTTGGCCCGTCCAACCGGGTTGCGCATCGCCATATGGCCGTCCTGCTGGAAATGATGGAATGGGCATTTCGGCGCGTTGATCGGCAGATGCGTGAAATTGGGGCTGCCCAGGCGTTTCAGCTGTGTGTCGAGGTAAGAGAAGTTGCGTCCCTGCAGCAGCGGGTCATTGCTGAAGTCGATGCCAGGCGGAACGTTCTGGGTCATGAACGCGACCTGTTCGGTCTCGGCAAAGAAATTGTCCGGCATCCGGTCGAGAACAAGACGCCCGACAGGTATCGGCGGCAGGATCTCCTCCGGAATGATCTTGGTCGGATCAAGGATGTCGAAGTCGAAATTGTCGGCAAACTCCTGGTCGAACAATTGCAGGCATAACTCCCATTCGGGGAAATCGCCGGACTGGATGGCGTTCCAGAGGTCCCTCCGATGAAAGTCGGGATCGGCGCCGTTGATCTTGACCGCTTCGTTCCACACGACTGATTGCATGCCAAGCTTGGGCTTCCAGATGAATTTCACGAAGGTCGATTCATCGGCCGCATTGACGAGCCGGAAGGTGTGCACGCCGAACCCTTGCATGAAGCGGAAAGAGCGCGGGATGGCGCGGTCCGACATCACCCACATGATCATGTGCATCGATTCCGGCGTCAGGCTGATAAAGTCCCAGAACGTGTCGTGCGCCGACTGCGCTTGCGGGAAGCCACGGTCGGGCTCCGGCTTGACCGAATGGATTACATCGGGAAATTTGATCGCGTCCTGAATGAAGAACACCGGGATATTGTTTCCCACGATATCCCAGTTGCCCTCTTTGGTATAAAGCTTCACGGCAAATCCGCGGACGTCGCGGGCAAGGTCGAATGACCCCTTGCTACCGGCCACCGTCGAGAACCGCACGAATGCCGGCGTTTTTTCTCCAGCTTGCTGGAAGATGTCGGCGCGCGTATATTTTGCGAGCGACTCGTAGGTTTCGAAAAAGCCGTGGGCGCCATAGCCACGCGCATGCACTACCCTCTCAGGAATGCGCTCATGGTCGAAATGGAAAATCTTCTCGCGGAAATGAAAATCCTCGATCAGCGTGGGACCACGTGCGCCGATCTTGAGCGTGTTCTGGTCATCTGAGACCGGCCCGCCCTGGGCTGTTGTCAGGACGTCAGTGTCGCCCTCCGCAACTTGATGCAATTCTCCTCCCTGGCCTCTGACCAAGGTCAAGTCGTGGACGGTGGCGGACGATGCGTTGGCTTCGGCTGCTGGCTTATGCGGCATAGTGCTCTCCTTTGAAATGCTTGAGAATGACGGGCTCAAATTTCGGACTGGGGTCGTTGATCCAGCTCCGCGGAGGCGCGTTGCAAGTCGGAAAAATCGACCGTGGCGACGATGTCACCGCGACGGTCACGCGCCCTGACGGCCCAGCCCACCGGTGCTTCGCCCCGAGACAGGGCGTCTTTCCACAAATCCTCCGCCGAGCGCCTGCATTCGTCGCGCACCGCGTCCAGATCGGGAAAGACCAGGCCACTCACGTCACGGATCTCCCCATTGTCATGATACTCAAGCCGATACTCATCCCCCGCATCGGCTATCCGCTGTTCGCCAGAATTCTCTTCCTCGACACCAAATTTGGCGGCATGCAAAAGCATGATCTTGGATTTTTCGATCAGCTCTTCAGGGGATAAAACCGCCGGTTGCGCGACGGTGACGAGTATATTGTCACCACCCTCGCCGCGGAATTCCACCACGTTGTTGGCAACGACGATTTCCAGAACCTCCATACCTATGCTCCCTTCACATCTGGTCGTTGTAAGGCTGTTTGGTGATCCCGACCTGCTTGACCAACTCTGAAAACGGCGGCACGCCGGCTTCGAACTGGCTGGTGTTCGCGAGTTGCAGAAGGCGCAAAGGGAAGCAGACGGCATCATGGTTTGCCGGTGACATATCCTCGAACAGGCGCTCGTCGCCGGTGAACGAGGCTTCTGCGGTTTTCAAGGCCCTATCGATATCATCGATCGAGAGGAGTCCCTTCCGTACCAGAGCGTTGTTGACCGCTGCGACCGCCATCAGCAGCCCCTCCAGCTGTAGGTTGGCGACGTTCATCGATTCTTCTCCATCACACGCTTCCGATGGTCGGCGGACCAACGGGTTTGCAAGCTGGACGCGCCATGGGGGAATCTCCTTCGGGACGTTGGACAACTTTCCACACGAGACGAGGTTCCAGAGCCGCCATGCAATCCCGAAGCGGCCGACGCAACGCTTCTCCGACGTCAGGAATCGGTGGCAAAAGTTGAGGAAAACGAAGTCGGTCCATGCGTGGAACCGTCAGGCAGATCCCAAGTTTCATATTGCCGGGAAACGTCGATTGGCCTGCCTTTCGCGTTGTCGAGCATGTCGCAGCCAGCAAGTCATCCCGTGCCGGCGAAGGGAAGACGCCGTGGGCCAGGTGGCGTTGCTTGGGCGTCCACGGCAAATGAGAGCGAGACCGACGGCAATCTCGCTGTGGCAAACGAGGCAGGAAATGACGTCGAACACGAGAACAGCCACTATCAAGCCGTATAAAGGGCCCTCGGGTGGGTGGGGCTCAGCGAAATCCGTGGCTGGTGTTCTCCTAAAAGAACATGTTCCCTTGAAAGGGAGCCGATTGCTGTCGACGCAGAACAAGCCCGAAGGCTATATGTGCGTGAGCTGCGCCTGGGCAAAGCCGGCGCAGCCGCATCCGCTCGAATTCTGTGAGAACGGCGCCAAGGCAACAGCCTGGGAAACCACGTCGCGACGTGCGGGCCCGGCGTTCTTCGACAAGCACACACTGAGCGACCTCGAGCGATGGTCGGATCACGATCTCGAAGAGGAGGGTCGGCTGACGCACCCGATGCGCTGGGACGCTGCCAGCGACAAATATGTGCCGGTCGAATGGCCCGCTGCATTCGAAGAGATCGGCAGGGAGTTGCGCGCTCTGGACCCGCATCAGACCGATCTTTACACATCCGGCCGGGCGTCACTCGAGGCGAGCTACATGTACCAGCTGTTTGCGCGGATGTACGGCTCCAACAACATGCCCGACAGCTCGAACATGTGCCATGAAAGCTCCTCCGTTGCGCTTCCCGAGAGCATCGGCGCATCGGTCGGCACCGCCATTTTGTCCGATTTCGAGAACACGGACTGTATATTCTACATTGGCCAGAATGTCGGGACATCCTCGCCACGCCTGCTTCATGATCTGCAAGACGCAGTCAACCGAGGCGTGAAGATTGTTACTTTCAACCTGCTGCGGGAGCGCGGGCTGGAGCGCTTCGTCAATCCGCAATCACCTGTCCAGATGCTGACCGGAAAAGAGACACCGATTTCGTCGGAATATTATCAAGTCAACAACGGCGGCGATATCGCAGCGTTGTTTGGCGTCTGCAAGGCTCTCATCGAAGCAGACGACGCGCTGAAGGCCTCCGGTCAAAACCCTGTCGCCGGACGCGATGCGACGCCAAAAGATCCGGACAACGCAGCCATGATTGCCTTTGCGGCATCGATGGCATCCGCTGCCAAGAAGCACGTTCTCGATCACGATTTCATCAAGGGACACACAACCGGCTTCGAGGAATTCGCAGCAGCTGCGCGCGCCCACCAATGGGACGAGCTTGAGCGCGTATCGGGGCTGACACGCGCCGAAATGAAGAAGGCCGCTGCCACCTATGCCAGCTCAAACGCAGTCATGATGGTCTACGGCATGGGCCTGACACAACAGCTCATGGGCGTCGAGAACGTTCACATGGTCTGCAACCTCGCCCTGCTGCGCGGCAACATCGGCAAGCCCGGGGCGAATATTTGCGCCGTTCGCGGTCACTCCAACGTGCAGGGCCAGCGCACCGTCGGGATTACGGAGAAGCCCGGCCTGGCGCCCCTCGACAAACTTTCCGAGCTCTATGGCTTTGAGCCGCCGCAATGGACCGGCCGCTCGACGGTGGAAACGTGCGAGGCGATTATGACGGGTCAGTCCCGCGCGTTTATCAGCCTTGGCGGCAATTTCCTGAGAGCGGTGCCAGACACCGCGGCCATGGAAGAGGGATGGCGCAAACTTCGTTTGAGCGTTCAGATAGCCACCAAACTCAACCGCAGCCATGTTCTGCACGGAGAGGTCGCATTTCTGCTGCCGTGCCTTGGCCGCATCGAACTCGACCAGCAGGCGAGTGGGCCGCAGGCGCTGTCCATGGAAAGCTCGATCGCTCATTTCCATGGTTCGCGGGGCAAGACTAAACCGGCAAGCTCTGAACTTCTGTCCGAACCGGCCATTATTGCCGGCATTGCCAAGGCTACGCTTGGGCAAAACAAGGTTCCCTGGGACGACTGGGTTGGCGACTACGCCGAGATCCGCAATGCTATTGAGCGGACTTACCCCGAGACGTTCAAGGATTTCAACGAACGGCTTTTCAAGCCCGGCGGATTCGCGAGACCGCTGCCGGCGCGGGAGCGCAAATGGGTCACGAAAACAGGAAAGGCGAACTTTATAACGCCGGGCAAGCTTTTCCCCGACTTTTCAACCGCCGAGAGAGCAGATGTTTTACATCTCGCCACGCTGCGCTCCAACGACCAGTTCAACACCACCATCTACGGCTACAGCGACCGCTTCCGTGGGGTTGAGGGCACGCGTCGGATTGTATTCATGAATGCACAAGATATCGCTCGCCTGGGCTTCGTCGATGGTGACATCGTCGACATGACGACAGCAATCGACGACAACAGCGTTCGCAGCGTCGGTGGCCTCAGGATTGTCCGGTACAACATTCCCAAGGGCTGTTGTGCGGCTTACTATCCTGAGACAAATCCGCTGTTTCCCTTGGCGCATCACGATCCAAAGTCCAAGACCCCTTCGTACAAACTTTTGCCGGTGCGTTTGAGCCGATCAACCCTGTCCCAGGATGGTTGAGTCCCTTGTAGGCGAATGATGAAGAGGGAGATGAGCTACTCGAATGGCGCCTTTGCGGCTGCGGCGATAGCGCTCGGCATTGCCAGTGGCGCCTTGGGATGGCTTGGCGAGTCGCGAGAGCTTCGGCTGGATCCGCCTGTCGCGTCTGATCTTGATGGATTTCGGCTGATGCCAAACGGCATCAGCGGAACGCCGCCCGAGAGTTATTTTGCGTTGGGCAAGCCTTACGAAACGGACGCCTACAACCTAAGCCAGGGCAAGCGTCTTTATGCCTGGTTCGGCTGCTCGGCATGCCATGGTGATGGTCGCGGCGGCGCTGGCCCGTCGTTCCTGGACGGCTGGTGGCTGTACGGGCCCGAGATCGTCTCCATCGTTGCGTCCGTCAGGGACGGCCGGCCGCATGGGATGCCGGCCTTTCGCGACCGGATGACGACCGAGCAGATATGGCAGCTCGCCGGCTATGTTCAAACGATTGGCGCTTATAAGCCCAAAGTTGCGGCGCCCAGTCGAAACGATGACAAGCAGACCCGCCCTGCCGAAAATCGTGGTCCTGCAAAAATCCTCTTCGACCAGGGGCCGGCGGGGGTCCACCCTGACCAAGGGCCCTCGCCTTGAGAGCCGCGCGCGTCATCGCGTTGTGGGTCGCTACGACCGCGTGCGGCTGCAGCGGAAATCAGTCCGCGCTCGCCCCCTCTGGCGCGCCCGCGCTCCACATCGAACACCTGATTATCGGCATCGTTGCCCTGTGCGCCGTAATCTGGCTTGCTGTGATGGTCGTTCTTGCTGGCGCACTGTGGCGCAAACCCCAGGAGGACGACGCGGAAATCCGGCAACGGCGGCTGACTGTGGTCGTGACTGCGGCAGTGGCTGCGACCGCCATTCTGATTGCCGGCATGACCGTCGCCAGCTTCTACACCACCCGCAGCATTGGCCTTCCTGAAAGGGCCTCCATAACGATCACCGTAAGGGCGCAGCAGTGGTGGTGGCAAGTATTCTACGCCAGTTCCGGCCAAACATCCGGGTTTCAGACCGCTAATGAAATTCACACCCCGGTCGGTCAGGATGTTCATGTTCGGCTTGAAAGCGCTGATGTCATCCACTCTTTTTGGATCCCCAGTCTTGCCGGCAAGCAGGATCTTGTCCCGGGGCGCTCCAACAGCCTGCTGCTGCGGGCCGAGAAGCCCGGTGTCTATCGCGGTCAGTGCGCCGAATTCTGCGGACTGCAGCACAGCCATATGGCGGTGATGGTCATCGCCGAGGCGCCAGCCGACTACGCACGCTGGATCGCGTCACAGAGTGCTGATGCAATCCCGACGACGGGTGCTGACGTCGCCGCCGGACGCGCGGCTTTTCTGGCAAAGCCGTGCGCCGCCTGCCACACCATTCGGGGCACAGCCGCCAACGGCACCACCGGACCTGACCTTACCCATGTCGGCAGTCGTCAAACAATCGCGGCCGGCCTCGTCGAGACCACGCGCGGTTCAATGGCCGCATGGATCGCCGATCCGCAGACGCTGAAGCCCGGAAACAACATGCCGATGGTGCCGCTGACCAGTATCGAGCTCCAGGATATCTCGGCCTATATGGAGAGCCTGAAATGATCCGCTCGAAGGATGATGGACTCAGGGACACGGCATTAAGCGACAAGGAACTCAACCGGGCCCTCGCCTCGACCTGGTCAGCGCAGCCGGGCCTGTGGGGCGCCTTGTCGACAGTGGATCACAAGGTGATCGGCCGACGCTATATCGCGACAGCTTTTGTTTTCCTGGCGCTTGGAGGGGTGCTGTCGCTGCTGATGCGGCTGCAGCTGTCGCAGCCTGAAGCCAGGTTCATCGGACCTGATCGCTACAACCAGATTTTCACCATGCACGGTTCGAACATGATGTTCCTGTTCGCCGTCCCCGTCATGCAGGCGATGGCCGTCTACCTCGTGCCTTTGATGGTGGGGACACGCAACATCGCCTTCCCGCGCCTCAACGCATTTTCCTACTGGATCTATGTCGCGGGCGGCTTGCTCTTGTGGACTGCCTTCATCGTCGACACCGGCCCGGACGTCGGATGGTTCGCTTACGTGCCCTTGTCGGGGCCGCAATATGGCGTGGGGAAACGCGCCGATATCTGGGCCCAGATGATCACCTTCACCGAGGTTTCCGCCCTCGCCATCGCCGTCGAGATCGTTGTGACCGTGTTCAAGCAGCGCGGGCCGGGGATGTCGCTCGACAGGATTCCGTTATTTGTCTGGTCGATGCTGGTGACGTCGTTTCTTATCATTCTGGCCATGCCGGCGATCATGATCGCAAGCACGAGCCTTATCCTCGATCGCCTTGTAGGCACGCACTTCTTCAACCCTGCCGAAGGCGGCGACGTGTTGCTTTGGCAGCATCTGTTCTGGTTCTTCGGTCATCCCGAGGTCTACATAATCTTCCTGCCGGCAGTGGGCATGGTGTCGACCATTGTAGCGACGTTTACGCGTCGGCCAGTGTTTGGCTACCTGGCGATGGTTATGGCTTTGGTGGCGACGGGGGTCCTCGCCTTCGGCCTTTGGGTCCATCATATGTTCGTTGCTGGTCTTCCACGACTGGGAGAGAGCTTTTTCACCGCCTCCAGCATGGCGATCGCGGTCCCGGCGGGATTGCAGATTTTCTGCTGGCTGGCCACCATCTGGGCGGGAAAGCCAATCTTCAAAACGCCGTTTCTGTTCGTCATCGGCTTCATCGTAATCTTCGTGATTGGCGGCCTCACCGGCGTCATGGTGGCGTCGGTTCCGTTCGATACCCAGGTCCACGACACCTATTTCGTTGTCGCCCATTTTCATTATGTCCTGGTCGGCGGCGCGGTTTTTCCGCTGCTCGGCGCGATCTATTACTGGTTCCCAAAGCTGACGGGCAAGATGATGAGCGAGACCCTTGGCCGCTGGGTCTTCGGCCTGATCTTTGTCGGCTTCAACCTGACGTTTTTTCCCATGCACATCCTGGGTCTTCAGGGGATGCCGCGCCGCATCTACACCTATCAGCCCGAAATGCCTTGGGCCGGCCTCAACATGTTCATTAGCCTTAGCGCAATTGTCCTGGCCGCGGGCTTCCTTCTGTTTTTCGTCGATGCAATCCGCAGCGCCAGGTCAGGCGCCGTCGCGAGTGCTAACCCCTGGGGAGCCTCCACACTTGAATGGGCGACGGCGTCGCCGCCGCAACCTTACAATTTTGCCAGGCCACCCGTGGTCGGCAGCCGCGAGCCCCTGTGGGCGGAGGCGACCGCGCTGCCCGTCGCTGCCGGCTTGCGGGTCGACCGGCGTGAGCTTTTGATCACCGGCGTCGTTGAGGGCATTCCAGAAGCGCGGGAATCATCGGTCGGCAATTCGATCTGGCCGCTTTGGGCAGCGCTTGCCACCACCTTGACGCTGGTCTGGTCCATATTCAGCCCATGGGCGGTTGTCTGGGGTTCCATCCCAGTCGCGGTCTCGCTGATAGGTTGGTTCTGGCCCAAGGGCGTGCTGGAGGACGAGTCATGAAAGAGAATATTGTGCTCGATCTGACCGAGCTCCCAGCGCATGCCCTTGGCACGGCAAGTCCGTCATGGTGGGGAACGCTCGCTTTCATGCTCATCGAAGGGACAGGCTTTGCCCTCTCGATCGTGATCTATCTCTACCTGATGAGCCTGGCGCCGCGATGGCCATTGGGCACCCTGCCGCCAGATCTGTTCGCCGGCTCGGCCCTGACAGCCCTTCTGCTGGCAAGCCTTGTTCCCAACATCCTCGTCGCACGCTGGGCGCGCGAGCAGGATTTGCGAAAGGTGCGCCTCGGATTGGTCGTCATGGCCGTACTGGGAATAGTGCCTCTGATCCTGCGGGGCTTCGAGTTTCCGGCGATGCATATCAAGTGGGATCAAAACGCATACGGTTCGATTGTATGGGTTATGCTTGGGCTCCACACCACCCACATCCTGACTGATGTGATCGAGACGCTGGTTCTCGCTTGCCTGATGTTTTCCCGGCATGGCGACACGCCGCGCCGGTTCGGAGATGTCGGCGACAATGCGATGTACTGGAACTTCGTGGTTGCGACGTGGTTGCCCATGTACGCCTGCCTTTATTGGATACCTCGGCTTTGAGCAAAACATGGCTGCAATGGACCGGACTTGGTGTCGCCCCGCTGGCCTGGGCGCTCAGCACCCAACTTGGCCAAATCATGCCCTACATTGACTGCCGACAGAATAGTTCGTGGAGCGCCCTCCTCTGCGGCGTCCTTCTGGTTGTTTCGATCGCTGGCCTAACTGCAGCGCGTACGGCTTCACACGGGATGGCCCAGACCAGGCGCTTTATTGTTGACGCGGGATTTCTGATCGCGCTGGCATTTGTCTTTGCCCTGGTGTTGCAGGAGGCAGCCACGATGCTGCTGGACGCATGCCAACGCTGATTTGCGCCCTGACCATGGGTATGATGGCCTGGCCGGCCTTGGCGCATGGCGACGATGCGCATGGCTTGGAGCCTGCCTGGACTTTCGATCCGTGGATTGTGGTGCCACTCGGGACGCTGGCCGTTCTGTATTGCCTGGGAGCGGCAAGGCTGGCTCGACGCACAAGGCGGCCCGGGGGGACGCACCGCCGCATCTGCCTTTACAGCGCTGGAATCCTGACCCTGGCTGGTGCGCTGCTATCCCCTCTGCACTGGCTTGGCGAACACCTCTTTACCTTTCACATGATCGAGCACGAGATCGTCATGGCTGTATCGGCCCCTTTGATCGTGTTGGCGCGGCCGATTGGAATCCTGCTTTGGGGATTGCCCGCCAGGGCCCGTATGGCGGCGGGAATGCTGATGCGGGCGCCTCTGATGCGCGAGTTGTGGGACAGGGGCACAAGCGCGACCAGCGCAACCATTTTGCATGGCGTTGCAATCTGGGCCTGGCACGTGCCGATAGTGTTCGACGCCGCCGTTACAAACCCCGCAGTTCACCGCTTTCAGCACCTCACTTTCTTCGCCACGGCGATCTTGTTCTGGTGGGCGCTTGTTTGGCGAAGTGATTACGGCCCGGCTGCCTGGCATCTGTTTTTCACTATGATCCACACGAGCGTTCTGGGCGCATTGATGGCTCTCGCTCCCCGCGTCTTGTACGTCGCGCAGACGCAAGCCGCGATGGCCTGGGGCTTGACGCCGCTTGAGGACCAACAACTAGCAGGCATGATCATGTGGGTCCCAGCCGGCACCATCTATGCAGGCGCGGCATTGACGATGCTGGCGCTTTGGATCAGAGGCTCGAGCGAGAGAAAGGCGCAGAATGTCTAGTCTGCTCGCTTCGGTCCCCGGCCGGGCCGCCTTGGCTACGGTGCTTGTTGTCGTATCTTCCGCCGCGTTTGTCACGACCACTGTCGTGCGTGACAAGCACACCAAAGCCTCCATCGCCAGGATGATGACCGGCGGCGATCCCGGTCGAGCGCCGGCGATCTTTCGTCGCTATGGCTGCGCCGGATGCCACACAATCTCCGGGATTCCTGGGGCGGACGGCCAGGCTGGGGCGCCACTGGCGAAGCTGTCGAAGCGTGTCTATATCGCGGGTCTCCTGGAAAACCGTCCCGCCAATCTTGTAGCCTGGATCGTTTCGCCGCAGCGCTTCTCCCCGCAGACCGCCATGCCGCAATCGGGGATTTCTGAACAAGAAGCGCGGGATCTTGCAGCGTATCTTTATGCCCAATGAACCTATGGGTGTGGGGTCGCGACCGGCGGAAGCGCTTTGATGTAGTGGGCGATCGCCTCGCGGTCGCCTTCAGGCAGCATGGCGGTATTCGTCACCACGTCGGCCATCGACGATCCCACCCGGCCGTGGTTGGGCGTCTGTCCGGTTCTAAGCATCGTGGCAATATCGGTCTCGGTCCAAGCCCCCAATCGTTCCTGCGTAATGTTGGGCACGAACCCGGTGCCTTGCGGGTCGATGCCGCCGGCAAACAGCGTATCGGACCGGATTGCTCCAAACGCATTTCGGCTGGAGTGGCATTCCGCGCAATGAGAAACGGTTTCGACGAGGTATGCGCCACGATCAAGCAACGTTTTGCCGTCTGCGTTGGCAGCCGACCGGCCCTGGCGGAAAAACATCAGCTTCCAAAATCCGACGGACCGGCGAATGCTGAACAGGATTGCGGGATCGTGCGGCGGCGCACGTCCAGACACTTTTTGCAGCGTCATGAGATAGGCGTAGACATCGTTGATGTCGGCGACGGTCATGCCGGTGAAGCTGGTGTATGGGAATGACGGGTAATAGTGTTCACGCTTGGGAGATACCCCTCCGATCAGCGCATTTGCCAGATCGGCGGCGCTCCATTTCCCTATACCGTCAACGGGATCAGGGGAAATGTTGGGCGGCCTGAATGTGCCGAACGGCGACCCAAGCGCCATGCCACCGCCCAGTTTTAGTCGATCTGGCTGTCCGGGGGTAGCGTGGCAGGAGGCGCAGTCCCCCGCCGCGAAGACCAGCTTGCCGCGACCCACATCCCCTTTCACTTCGAATCGCGGATCGTCTGGCGAGAACGGCGGGTGAGCCGAGGTCACCAAGAACGCGGGGATCGCAGCAGCCGCAGCGGTCAGGAGAATGGCGACAGCAACTTTATATGCAATGCGCCCCATGGCGTCCTTAAAGCTCGATGTCTCAATATAGGGTCACGCGACTCCCTTGCCGCCAGTGACGCCATAAACTTCGCCATTTATGAAACTGGCTTCCGGCGAGGCCAGCAGCACATAGACGGGCGCTAGCTCCACCGGCTGTCCAGGACGGCCGAAATCGCTGTCCTCGCCAAAATGCTTGACCTTTTCATCCGGCTGACCACCGCTTGGCTGCAGCACGGTCCAGATAGGCCCGGGAGCCACGACATTGGCCCGGATGCCCCGCTTGATCAATTGCTTGGCGAGTGCCTTGGTATAAGCGACAATGCCTGCTTTGGTGGTGGCATAGTCGAGCAGGATCGCCGAAGGCTTGTAGGCCTGGATCGACGCCGTGGTGATGACGGAGGCGCCGGCAGGGAGGTGCGGCGCGGCTGCTTGAGCGATCCAATGAAGCGCGTACAGATTCGTTTTCATGGTCTTATCGAAGTCGTCTGTCGTCAACTCATCAATGCTCTCGCGATATTGCTGCCTCCCGGCATTGATCACAAGCAGATCGAGGCCACCGAGGGAGGAGACAGCTTTGTCTACCAAACCCCGACACCAAGCCTCGTCCTTGATGTCACCAGGCAGCCCCAGCGCCTTCCTGCCTGCGGCTTCGATAAGGTCGATGACCTTCTTGGCATCCGCCTCCTCTTCCGCAAGGTAAGAAATGGCTACATCCGCTCCTTCCCGCGCAAAGGCTATAGCGACGGCCCTCCCTATCCCGGAATCGCCCCCTGTCACGAGCGCCTTGCGCCCAGCTAGCTTACCAGAGCCCCGATAGCTTTCCTCGCCGTGGTCCGGCACCGGATCCATATTTCCGGCAAGGCCAGGCATGGCCTGCGGCTGTTTTGGAAAAGGCGGCGCCGGGTACTCCTCACGCGGATCCCGAAGTAATGCACGATCATTCACGGTGAAGCCTCCATATCGTCGTTGCCCTTGCCGCAACGCGAGGAGAAACCCTTTGTTCCGCTGAGAGCCTGGTTAGAAAATCAGTCGCCGCGCAGCAGAAGTGATCTCCGCCCAATAGCTGCGTCGGCCTCGGAACGCGACAAAGCCGCAACGGTCGACATCACCCGGCGTGGCATCAGATTCGCTTCGGTTTACTGCGCAAAGGACCCACAGAGTTGCTGCATGTCGTAATATGGCAGAAAGCTTCATCTCGGGCGGTTCGCATCCATGCAAGATGAATTCCTCCGGGCAGTGTCGGATGGCTCATGCCGGGATTCGCGCCGGATGGGGTCCTTTTGAACGGCCCGCATTGATGCCCACTGCAGCCAGTCGACGTTGCGAAATCGAAGTAAGCTTCCATGGAATTGAAGGCGAATGCCGGGCGGGTGATTGAGCCTACGGTTTGATGACGACCTTGATGCAGCCATCCTTCTTGTCGCGGAAGGTCTTATAAGCCTCCGGTCCGTCTTCTAGCCCAAAGCGATGGGTGATCAGAAAGGACGGGTCGATTTTTCCGTCCTCAATGAGCTTCATTAACGGTTCCAAGTAGCGCTGGACATGTGTTTGGCCCGTCTTCATTGTCAGCCCTTTGCCGACGAACATTCCCATGGGCACAGTAACGCTTCCAACGAACACCCCCGGCAACGAGACAGTGCCGCCGGGCCGGCAGGCCATCAGCGCCTGTTGTAGCGCATAAGGCCTCTCCATCGCCGTAAGGTCCGTTTGCAAGGTCTCCATGACGCCACCGGGGCCATGGCTCTCCATGCCGACCGCTTCGATGACAGAATCCGGCCCTTTACCGCCCGTCATAGCCAGGATGTGCTTTTGCAGATCTTCGTCGTCATATCTCAGCGTTTCCGCTCCCGACGCTTGCGCAAGCGCCAGCCGTTCGGGGACGATGTCCAGCGCGATGACCCGGCCCGCGCCCAGGAGAACGGCTGACTTGATTGCGAACTGGCCAACTGGCCCGCAGCCGAAGACGAGCACTGTATCACCGGATTGAATGTTGCAGTTTTCCGCGGCCTGATACCCGGTGGGAAAAATATCGGAGAGAAACAGTACCTGCTCGTCCGTCAGGCCATCTGGCACCTTGATAGGGCCAACGTCGGCATAGGGTACCCGCAGGAATTCTGCCTGGCCGCCCGCGAAGCCGCCATACATGTGCGAATAGCCGAACAGCCCAGCAGTTGGATACCCCATCTGCTCGGCTTGCTTGGCGCCGGCTGGATTCGACCTCTCGCAGAGGGAAAACAGCTGCCACTTGCACATCCGGCACTCGCCGCAGGCGATCGTGAACGGCACCACGACGCGCTCGCCCATCCTGAACTTCGAGTGACCCTTCCCGACTTCAACGACCTCGCCCATTGTCTCGTGCCCAAGCACGTCATGGGCGTGCATTTCCGGGACAAATCCTCCCATCAGATGAAGGTCTGACCCGCAGATCGCACAAGCCGTAACCTTGATGATAATATCGCGGTCGTCCTCAATGATCGGATCATCCACCTGCTCGCACCGTATGTCACTTTTGCCGTGCCAGGTGAGCGCCTTCATCGTCATTCTCCGTTGGTTGTGCCTTCGCTAACCTGCCGCTCGAAAAAATGTTCCTGGTCCAGCGCGATCCTTTGCTCGGTTTGAATATCCACACCGCAAACAACCTGTGAACTCGCCCGTACGGATTTGACGGACGCATTTCAGCACCGAGAAGGCCGCTCATAAGCTCGGTGGCGAACCACCGACTCTTCCGCGCAATTCGCGCCGCCCCAAAACTTTTTCGCCTGCTTCAACGCATGTGAGCGACGAAAAGCGCCTTCAATGAATTTGGCAGCGAGTTCGTATTTGCCTGGGAACAAACACGCCATGAGCAGGTTTGGATTCACCAATCTCAACTGAGGAACATCACCATGAGAAACAGTCTTCGTCTGGCGTCGCTATCGTTAGCCGCGTCGGTGGCATTTGCCTGGCCATCTCTCGCTACAGAGACCGCCCAGGATTTCGTCACCAAGGCCGCGATCGGCGGAATGTTCGAAGTTCAGTCGAGCAAGGTCGCCCAAGATAAGCTGCAGGATAAAGGCCTGAAGGACTTCGCCCAGAAGATGATCTCCGATCATGGCGCCGCCAATGCGAAGCTTGAGAGCATCGCCGGCGAACAGAAGCTGAAGGTGCCCGCCGACCTCGATGCTGCACACAAAAACGATGTCGACAAGCTGCAGGCGGGTGCGGCGCCAGTAGACGCATCTTATGCAGACATGCAGAAGGCGGCCCATGCCGATGCGGTCAGCCTCTTCGAGGCCTATGCCAAGGACGGCGACAACGCCGCCCTGAAATCCTTTGCGGCTGACACGCTGCCCACACTCAAGATGCATCAGGACATGATTCAGAAGGTTACAACGACGGCACCTGCTTCTGACGGCAGCACACCGGCTGTCACCAGCGGCGCCACTAATCCGGCAGCTCCAGTTCCCGGCGCCAACAGTTTTACCGAAGCCCAGGCCAAGAGCGCGATCGAAAAGGCGGGTTATGCCGACGTCTCTGCCCTGAAAAAGGATGACAACGGCATCTGGCGCGGAACAGCGAGCAAGGACGGCAAGTCGACGCCGATCGCGCTCGATTACCAAGGCAACGTAGTTGCCGGCACCAAGTGAATAGAAAGCGAGGAGAACCAGATGAAAACCGTAACCGGACTGTTCGACAATTATGACGATGCCAATGATGCCGTAGGCCAACTCGTGGCCACCGGCGTCCCGCGCGATGACATCAGCATTGTGGCCAACAATGCGACCGGCTGGCACAAGGACGAGGAGACCGACGCCGGCGAGGACGCGGCCACTGGCGCTGGCGTGGGCGCCGTCATTGGCGGCGCCGGCGGCCTGGCAACAGGCCTCGGCCTGATGGCGATTCCTGGGGTGGGACCTGTGGTTGCAGCCGGCTGGCTGGCTGCCACTGCTGTCGGTGCGGTTGGCGGGGCCGTGGTCGGTGGTGCAGCAGGGGGCATCATCGGCGCCATGACAAACGCCGGCGTTCCTGAAAACGACGCCCATGTCTATGCCGAAGGCGTTCGTCGCGGCGGGACGATGGTCACGGCCAAGGTCGACGATAATCTTGCGCCGAATGCCGAACAAATCCTCAAGCAATACAATTCGGTCGACGTCGCTGGCAGACGCAATGAATACGAGGCTGGCGGCTGGACCGGTTTCGACCCGAACGCCGACGTCTATAGCGGAGAAGACCTACAGCGGGATAGACGTGGAGGCGATCTTTGATGTGACGCTCGCAAGGCGGCCAAGGCCGCCTTGCTCCTTTCAGATCCGCTCTCGCTCATCAGCGGGAGCGTGAATTAACGTGCCCTAAGCGGCTGCAATCCCGCAGCCGAGCCCTCGCCAGATTTTGAGGTCAGGCGCCCAAACAATCGAAACCGCGCTTCGTAACGTTCGTTGCTGTTCGGTGGCTAGGGGCAGGATTCAATTATGAGCGTAAACAAGTCGAACGATTCAAGTCGCGTCATTAAAGGGCAAGAGCTTGAGATCGACCATCTTACACAGGTCGCATCGATAACACCGAAGCAGGCACGCAGGCTTCTCCAAAAGCACGGCGCCGACTGGCCCAAACTTAAGCAGGAAGCTGAAGCACTGATACCGAAGACTGACGATATTTAACGTGTAGCAGCCGCGTCAGTCCAACACCGTCGATAAGATGGAAACTCGCCTTGGCCTCGCCCGGCTTTAGCTTCTGAATACGTCTGTCAGGTTCGACGATATTTTGTATATATGCGTCGCACTTCCACGTCTCGACAAGATGCGCCCCCCAGAGCCCGGCGGACTTCATGATACGAGTTGCCTCACGAATTCGGGATGCAAGTCAGCGTCAAAAAATTTGCCAGCCCGCCAATGAGATAGGTTGAAACAAATCGCCTCGAATGGCGTTTCCGTCGATCGCTTTGTATGGAGGAACAAAATGGCTGATGATAAGAGCAAACGAGACTTTCGCGACCGCGATCGTGTATCGGCTGACGAGGACTACGAGGTCGAATATTTCGCCAGCAAGACAGGCATCACCCCCCAGCAAGTGAGGGCACTCATCGCAAAGCACGGCAACAGCCGTGAGATACTGGAAAGGGAAGCACTGGCGCTGAGAGGCCGAGCCTGAGGTAGGTGTTGAACTGGCCAGTCCCTGTTGGTTGCGGCGCGTATTTGTGCAGCCCGATCGATCCCAAAAATTGGCTTGTGAGGGATCCTCGCCTCGCCGCGTTCCTTTTGTTAATTTTTTCTATTGGGACGTTCGCTAAACTCTAGGTGCGGGGGCAAGCTGATGGAAAGCTTTCGGGTCGAATTGATGAATGGCAAAAAGGTCGTGCGAAGCCTTTCAGTTGCGGCGCAAAGCCATGTGCATGCGGTGGTTAAGACCGTCCCTAAGCCTATGATGCCCGGGAAGGCATCCGGAAAACCGTGGATTAGGGTAAGACCTGCTGCGGGCGGAAAAACCAGCGCGTTTCACGTCATTGAGCAGGCGGAAAAGTAACCGAAAACCCGATTCCCGGAATGGGTCTGCACCTTAGGCGGGAAGCTCGGACGCCTGCTTGCGCGACAGCTGGCACGCATGTCCGAAGACCAGCTTCATTAGGGCGGCACGCATGAACGCAGTCACGCTTATAGGTTACCTCGCAACTGTCTGCTCCATGACCAGCTTTACACCACAGGCTTGGAAGATCATCAAAACGCGAGACACAGGCGGGATCTCCGCGCCGATGTATGGAATCACGGTTTTGGGTTTTGCCCTGTGGTTGGCTTTTGGCATGATGAAGCTGGAATGGCCCATAATCATAACCAACGGCGTCTGCCTTTTGCTGTCAGCCTTCATCTTTACGATGACGGTTCTACCTCGCGATGAGAAGGATGCAGTCGCCGACGTTCTTGATCCGGATCATCAACGCGCATCCAGAACGCAACAGGGCAATAAGAGGTCCGCATGACCCGTATTGCAACTTTCAATGTAAACGGCGTCAACGGTCGACTGCCAGTACTTCTCAGATGGCTGGATGAAGCCAAGTGCGACATCGTTTGCCTTCAGGAACTCAAAACATCTGACGAAAAGTTTCCGTTGGATGCGATCAGCAACGCTGGATACGGCGCTATCTGGCACGGCCAGAAGTCCTATAACGGCGTTGCAATCCTTGCCCGCGGGACGGATCCCGTAGAACGCCGACGCGGTTTGCCTGGCGATCGCGACGATACGCATAGCCGCTACATCGAGGCCGACGTAAATGGGCTTGTGATCGGCTGTCTCTACCTGCCTAATGGCAATCCAGCGCCAGGTCCCAAGTTCGATTATAAGCTCGGCTGGTTTGAAAGGCTTATCAGCTACGGTCAGTCTTTGCTTAAAGCCGGCGGGCCAACCGTGCTCTGCGGAGATTACAATGTGGTTCCGACCGCACTCGATGCGGTCGTGCCGAGGCGATGGACCGGCGACGCGGTGTACTTCCCCGAAAGCAGGGATGCCTACAGCCGGATGCTTGCTGGAGGATGGATCGATGCCGTTCGTCACACTCATCCAGAGAACGCCATCTACACCTACTGGAACTTCTCCTACCGAGGCGGATACGACCGGAGTTCAGGACTTCGAATGGACCATCTCCTGGTGAGCCCTTCCCTCTCTTCCCATTTGCGCAGTGCCGGCGTTGATGTGGAGACACGCGGATGGGAGAAACCAAGCGATCACGCGCCGGCCTGGATCGAGATCGATGAGCAGAACGGCCGAAGCTGAACGGTGCGCAATGCTATATGGCATCCGCAAATTTCCGCATTAGTTCCCCACTCACTCTCACGACGGGTCAAGCGACATTTCCGGGCTTCAGGTCCCATGGAGGGCCGCGAAGAAGATCGGCGAGCAATGCTAAAGTAAAGGCGCACCAGACCACGCAACAACGACCACCGGTATCGGCAGGTTCACACCTCAAGCTGCGACCAGCCTGACAACGTGACGTCCTTTGCGGTCGCCGGGTTAATGGCTTGCCATGGAAGGATGGCCCGGTGCACCCCTCCATTCAAGCGTGATGGTGAGGTGCAGATGGTGTTGGCCTGCCTCATCACAAACGTTGAATTCGAAGGCACGCCTGGTGCCGTCTGGATGTGATTCCCTCATGATCGCTGCAAGAGCCCGAAGTCCTGCCTCACGCGCGTCATGCACGTCGACAAGATCGTTTGGATCAGCGACATCGGCATCCGGCACGTCGAAGAAATATCTCGCCATAGCCGTCTAATTTGCGGGATTGGAAAAGGTTCAATGTTGAATTTTTCCGACCTTACGCACGAGCGATCCGCAAGGGTACCCTTTGAAAGAACAATTCTAACGGCAATGCTAATTCTTGGCACGTCGGAAGTTGTCCTGCTGTTCCAGGAATTGGCTGGACCGAAAAATGCTGAGAGGTAAGGCGATGAAAGAGGTTCGTCGCAGTGAGGTTGAGCGGATCGACCAGTTGGCAGAAAGCGCCACTGCCGACTTTCTCCGCCGCTCGTCGCTCATATATTTGGAATGTTGCATCGCCGTAATGCTTACCCATCTCGGTCGTGAGGAGGTAGCGGCAATCCTCGAAAGAGAAGGGAAAGACCTGCGGGAGTTTGGGTGACGGCGCTGACGGTGGCGGGTCAGCTCGATGGTCAGCGGGATCTAGTTTCCGGAACATCCAGACGGAGGGCTTTTAACGCGCGAGCCGAGCCATCGAATTCGATCGCAAATCCAGCATCGACAGCAATCAGCGCGATGAGATCCTCAAGCTCCCGATCCGTATGTTGGTCAAGCGGGAACGTCTTCCTAAGGCTGTGAAGGACGTCAGCTGTAGAAATACAGGCATGATCCACATTGCCAATTAGACAGCTCACAATCGCCTGGCGGATCTGCGACGAATTTGGCTTTTGCTCCGGCACAGTGCGCCCTCCTGCTCTACGCGCGCAGGGCTCTTGAGCCCGTGGCCTCTGCTACATCGAATGAGACTGGCACGTCGCGCGCATCGCATGTTTTCGCCAGCAATCGCTCCAACTCGTGATCGGCCGCCATACAGTCCGGCATTAGCGTTCTGATGGCGCGGATCGCCTGCGCCATCGACATGAACCGGCCCTTGCTCCTGGAGAGAACATAAGCTTCAGCTGCCTTCTCAACCGTGAGCGCATCGAAACTGTGGGTCATCTTTAGCCTTCCTGAGAGACGAAGTAGGCATGGTTCATCGCGGCTCGGTATGACTCCGAACATTCCTGATAAGGGCGGTCATGCTGATCCGAAATCAGGCTCGCCAAGCACTGCGTCAAACGGCAACACTAGAACGACCCTCCCGGTCTTGTCAGTGATCTCAAAACTGCAGTCGAACCAGCTGCGGATTGCGTCCATGCGGGTGCCGAAGACGAGATCTCGCGCGATGGCGAGCGCATGGTCGCGCACAGCCTCCTCCACCGGCAACTCGTCGCCTTCAGAATCGGGCACGAGACGACCGCGATAGCGTATGTTCATGAAGTAACGCAAATCCAACTCACCGGCCTCGCTTGATCGGTAGTGCGAACACGTTGGAATACTCCTTCTCGGCAAAGCCGTAGGACTGGCCGGCGAGGTGTTCCAGTTTGTCGCGATCCAGTATCGTGATGTGACCGCGGCTGGCTCGAATAGCACCCGTGCCCTCCAGCATTTGCACCGCGAGCGTGACGCCGGGTCGGCGTGTACCGAGCATGATGCTCATAAATTCGTGTGTGATGGGCATGTCGTCATGCTCTAGGCGATCATGGGTCATCAACAGCCAGCGGGCCAAGCGCTCCTCAAGCGAATAGCCCGCATTCGCGTAAGCGGTCTGACTGACTTGAACGATGAACGTGTGTATGAAGCGCAGGAGGTGCGCGCGCAACGTCGGGCTGCGGTCCATCGCCGACTGCAGTTCGCCTGATCCAATCCTAATGGCTTCTCCAGTCGCCTGGACGAGGCAGGTGTGCGGTGTCCGATCGATGCCGAGCACGACAGATGTTCCTGCGAAACCTTCCGACCCTACCATGCCGACTTCGAACCTCCCCTCCCCGGTATCCGCCACGATGGAGGCGATTCCATATTCCGGAAAAGTCACATGTGCGATCTTCTGATCTGCTCGAAACAAGTGGTCGCGCACCTCTAATGTGACCGTCTCTAGGTGCGGTCGTAAAAGCGCATAGTCACCCGCCGACAGCGATGCTAACAGACGGTTGCGAACGGTCGATTGCTGAGCCTGGCTCATGCTCTTGGCCTCCCGTCTGGGGCAAGAGCACGAGCACCGCTATCTCTCAGCCGCTTGCGCCCGAACAGTCGGCAAGCGATGACTTAATTATCCCGCCGCGACCCAGCGAGCGCAATGGCTAAGAGCATTTTCCGGAGCCAGAGGCGACTTGGGTACGAGTCCGTACCAACATTTCTTAATGCAGCCGAGTCCCACGAAGATAGGATTCCACTGTCATCTAGAAGTGAGGACAAGTCAGTGGAAAACTCCGAAATGAACGTTCGCTGCGTTGAATTGGTCGAAGGTTACGGCGAATGGCACGTCCGTGTGATCGAGGAAGACTACGAGCACACCCGTTCTTTCGAGATCGAATCGTTTGCTTTGGCCTACGCGGAGGGCCAACGGCGGCGGTTAGCACTCGCAGATTTTACGCGGATATAGGCTCGATGAGCCGATTGGAAAAAGCCCGCATTGATCTAGACGACGAAATTTCCAACAAGCCGGCAAAACAGGAGGCTGCCTTGGCAAAACGTCGAATCGACAAGGAAAAATTTGAACGAGCCGACCGTGAAGCGCGCAAGCTGATCGACGCCGAACGCCAGGCCAGAGATGCCAAGACGGCCCGGCTGAGAGAGTTAAGGCTCAGCGCAGGCCAAGACTTGGCTCTTGCCAAAGTATAGGCATAATTTGCTCGTTTATGAGCGCTTCTGTCCCACATCTTTGCAAGTGGATGCGTAGAGTCTTCCTGAGGCACATGCGCGTCACACAGGCTTCGGCACTCCAAGCCGATCGGAGACTTGCCGACTGGCTCAGGTCCAAGCGACTGTGGCAGTCGCAGAAGTCGATGCTTCATTGTCGTTTGTCATGGAACTCTCTCTCAACGGCCGGAACCTTTGAGACCAGTCAAGGTTGAACTGACGTAGTATGTTTCATCGGTCCCTGCCGCTGGCCAAGATGTTCCTCGTCTCTGTCGGCCCGCCTGTCGCAGGCAAGGGCCAGACTTCTTTCCCGAGGTGTCCTATGACGAACAACGTTCCCGAGAACCAAGCCCGACAAGGCCCTCTTGGCAGGCCCGTCCTTGTTGTGCTCATAGCCGCGCTGCTGCTAGCTATTGCCGCCTGGGGTGTCGCCGAAATCTATGGCGTGGTCATCAAAGGACCGTCTACAGACCAGCAAGACAGCCAAGCGCCTGCGAGCACCAGCGCGAACCCGGCATCGACTGATCCCGTTCAATCTCAGTCTGATAGTATCAACAGCCAGCCGATCGACCAAAATCCCAAGGTGGACAAGAATCCAACGCCGCAGTCCAGCACAGGCGGTGACCAGCAAGGGGTGCAGCCGTCACAACCCGCGGCACATTGAGGATTAAATCGGGTCCGCCGACGCCGCATAGCGTCGTTAGGTTCTCGTCCGCATTGAATCGATGCGGGCTCTGATCCGTACGGATCCGCGCGCCCTAGTCGCTGTTTAGGAGGTTTATCAACCGGCCGGCTTGCCGCTGTGCGACCGCGTCTTTGAAAGCCGCTGCAGCGGCATCGCATGCCGGCCTGGATGTCCATAAAGATTGAGAATAATCGTCGCCGACTTCTCGGACAAGCCGTGCTTCGATGCGAATTCATCTGCGCCGTATTGCCCCGTCCGCGCGTGTGACCTTCGGCCCTGCATTGCCCGTTCCTCGATCGCCAAGGTGGATCGGCGATCACAAAATTCGGCGCATTGCGGCAAACGTCAAGACTTTAGCCGGCCGGCCTTATGCAACGGTAGTTGACCAATGACAATCGCTCGCCGTCTATTCGCGAGATACCGGTTTGCTTAGGCAATTCGCTCTGTTGGACATCGGGCCCACCCATGCGGTGAACGCTTTCCTCAGTGCATCTAAGCCAACAAGCCGCCAACAAGGGGCGACGTTACAGACCGACCTTGACGCGTCGAGACGAGCCTCCAATTCGCACAACTGCGCGATCTTTTCTTCAGTCGAAAGCAGTCCGTCTTCAGCTATCTGTTGGGCCTTGGTCTCGACGAACATCACCATACCGAAGTGTCCTCAGTGGAGATTATCGGCAACGTAGATCAGCTAAGGACGTTCCACAGCCTCGGCGGCAAATCGAGGTCTTCCAAAAAGCTCCGCATCACGCGACTCTGCCGGAGTTGAACGACATCAAACCTCGAAGCGCTCCGGGAGGGAACAAATCATCTCCCGGAAAATTCCTATTAGGCATATCTGAAATGCTTGAACGAGGAGGAAATGATGGGGTTTTTCGGCAAGTATTTTTCCGGCCTCTTGGGCAAAAAAGAACAGCCAGAAAAGCGCAGCGGCGACATGCGTAAGGCGACCGGCGCTGGTCCCGCCTTGGCAGCTCACTCAAAGGACGCAAAGACAACGGCTCCCAGCGGTCAAAATGCGACGGCAGCGAGGAAGAAAGCCGATGGCTGATCCAGAAGGAATCCGCAGAGATGCCTCACCGTTGTGCCAGCGATCTGCCCCCAGGTCGGGTGGGCCTGAACGGTGCGACCCGGTCCGATCCTTGCTGCGCTACGCCCTCGCGGTTTAATCACACATGCGAGCTATCCCGGCGCCCGGTACGGTGGTCTTTGGAGACCTCGGCGATGTCGAGCCCCTAAGCCGTAAATTTGGCGGCGATCGCGGCACGCCACTTGACCGTTACTACATCGAGAGTTTCCTACAGCGTCATGCGGGGGACATTCGAGGACGCGTCGCGGAGATCGGCGACAATGTCTACACGCTCCGTTTTGGTTTGGCACTAGTCGTCACTTCCGACATTATCGACTCACCCGAAAGTGCCAATCCTCAGGCCACGATTTGCATCGATCTCCAGAACGAGAATGCCGTGGAAGCCGGGCGCCTTGACTGCATCATCGTGACCCAGACGCTGCACATGATCTACGACGTGCGTGGTGCAATTGCTACGATCCATCGCGCCTTGGCAACAGGTGGCGTGGTGTTGGCGACGGTACCAGGCATCACTCCCATCGACGCGCAGGACGGGCCAGAAAAATGGTTCTGGGCCATGACACAGAGTGCCGCACGACGCCTGTTCGTGGAAAGGTTCGGGGCGGCCGGAGTGGAGGTACAGCAATTCGGCAACGTGCTAGCCGCCACAGCCTTTCTGCAAGGCCTCTCTTTCGAAGAGATCGACCGCGCAAGCCTTGACGTTGTTGATCCGCTCTACCCTGTCATTACCGGGATCAGGGCCACCAAATTCTGATCCTGCTGTGCTCGTGCTATCCTGAGGTCAGGGAACGGAGTGGAGGCGCGCCTTGTCGGTTCGAGATCCCAGCAACTGACGGAAAATATGGCTCGTCATAGTGGCCGACTGACGGATATCGAAGCTGGCCTGCGCCCGCCTCACGCTCGCGCCAGCCATCGACTTTAGCCTGGCGGGATTGGATAGCAGCGAGATTGCCGCCAGGGCAACACCTTCCCAGTCGCCGGGATATTCCGAGACGATGCCGGGCCATTCGGTGGTTCCTATAAGAATCCCGGTTTCCCCCGCAGAGACGATTTCCGGGACGCCTCCGACGCCGATAGCCACGACCGGCACGCCGGATGCCATAGCCTCCAGAATGGTAAGCGGCATCGCGTCAGCGCGCGACGTATGCAACAGCAAATCCAGCGCCGGATAGATCCGATGGGGTTCAGGCGCGAGCCCGACCATATGGATCCGCGACTCGAGTCCCGCACGACGAATTGTGGCGGTCAGATCCTTTTCCATCGACCCCGTGCCAACCACTGCGAAATGCACCCCGGGGCGCCTTTGCACTATGAATTCGGCTGCTTTGAGGAATTTGTCGGGGCCTTTTTCCCAGGCCAGCCTGCCAACGAACCCGACCAACATATCGTCAGGGCCGATGTTGATCGTTTGCCGGAAGTCCAAGGGGTCAGCCGACATCGGATGATACATTGCGAGATCGACCCCGTTAGGAACGAGGCTCACATGCTCAGGCGACAATCCCACCGCAAGTGCTTGCGACCAGGCTTCGCGGCACACCACAATGGTGTGGCTCCCGGTTGTGCGCGTCACACTGATTTCCTGCGGATGCAGGCTCATCCCATGCAGCGTGGCAACTGTCGGCGTCGCGCTCGTCGGCCCGCCATAGCGGCCACGGTATGCGCGTTCATCAGGTGAGCGTGGAGCAGGTCGATACCGGTTTCCCGAACGAGCGTGCAGATGAGTTCGATTGTCTTCCAAGGTGGATCGTCACGCAGGGGCGCAATGTAGACGTCCTTGCCCTCAGACCGCAGCAATGCGGTGTAAGGGCTTTCATACGGGCACAGGAGCGAGACTTTGAACTCGTTCGAGGGCAGGTTCGCAGCCAGATTGCGCACGTAATTTTCCATGCCGCCAACAATGGCGTTGCCCAAGACTTCAAGGACATGCGTGCGCTCATCGGTCTGGCCGCCTGGCAGCACACGCGGGGTCCGGGCCATCAGTTTCCTCCTTGCGATGGGTGCAGCCTCAGCCAATCCATTGCCGTCCCCGACATGATCGCAATTCGGTCATCGGCTGCGACGTCGAGTTGATCTAGAATTGCTGTGACCTCGTCTATTGCCGCGTGGATGTGGGCCCCGCTGCACGGCAAGAAACGGTCGCTGCCGAATTGCAGTGAGCGTGGGCCGATCACGTCGATCGCCTTGCGAAAGACCTCGGCGCGGTAGATCGGAGGCGGTCCAAAGGACAGGTCGAAGCGAAACTGGCTCTCGGCTGGCTCGACGCCATTGATCCGATCGATAACGCCAACTGCGTTGGCTTCGTCACACCATGGCCAGCCAAGGTGAGCCAACGTTACGCGAAGGCCGGGGTGATCGCGAACCGCCTCGTAGAAGGATGGCCGGCAGAACCGGCCGGATCGGCCGTCAATGAAAATTCCGCTATGAAACAATATGGGGAAGTCGAGCCTTGCGGCGACCGCGTACACGCGATGAGCGCACTCATCATACGGATACCAGCCGGTCGGAACCATTTTCAGCGCGCGAATGCCGGGAAGCGCAGCTGCCTCCTCAAGATCGTCGGCCGATTGCGGATGGAGCGGATTGACAACCGCGAACCCGATGAGCCGATCCGAGTGGCCTTTGACAAGCTCGGAAAGGTACCGGTTGCCAGCGCGCAGCGACTCCCGGTCATTAAGCGAATAGGGCGGTGTCAGGAACGGCGCCAGCAGGAACGCGACATCCACGCCCGCATCGTCAAGTGAGTGCAGTACATCCGCCGTTGTCTCGCGGCCCGACGTATGAAGGTGTGCATCGACGATCATTGGCGCCTCCCCGCCGACAACTTACGGAGGCGAGGCCCGTTCCAGCCATAACGAGAAATCGTGGCGCCTTTGATGTTCGGCTAAGAAAGACAAAATTCCGCGCTGCCGTGGAACCCGATCTGCGAACGGAGCTTGATCCCCCATAAGCCAACCCTAATGCGGATTGTTGCAATGGATCAGACTGTATCCAACCCCTTGCTCGTGCCTTTTGACAACCCACTCCTGATATGTTTTTCCCACCTGCAGTGGGACTTTGTTTTTCAACGCCCGCAGCATTTGATGACGCGCGCCGCGGCCGACTACACCGTTGTGTTCTTTGAGGAACCCCTCTTCGAGCCTGTTCAGATGCCTATTCTGCGCCGCAAGGCGGTTGCGCCAGGCCTGGAAGTTGTGACCCCAATACTGCCGCAGTGTCAGTCCGGAATTGAGGTCGACAGCGCTATCGCCATTCTGCTTGAGGCTCTCGTCTCATGCATCGAGCACGACCAGTTGGTGACTTGGTACTACACCCCCATGGCCCTGAAGTTCACCGATGCGCTGCAGGAGGATGTCTGCGTCTATGACTGCATGGACGAACTTTCTGCCTTCAAAAACGCGCCTCCCGAACTCGAGCGACTGGAAGAGGAGCTCTTTGGCAAGGCCGACGTCGTGTTCACCGGTGGAATGAGCCTTTATGAGTCCAAGCGCCGCCGGCATCCCTCCGTCCACGCGTTTCCAAGCAGCATTGACACGGCACACTTCCATCAGGCGCGCCAGCCTCAGGCAGACCCGGCAGACCAGAAGAGCATTGCGCATCCCCGCGTAGGCTTCTTCGGGGTCATCGACGAGCGGTTCGATATCGACCTGATGGCTCGAACCGCTGCAGCGATGCCTACCGTCCAGTTCGTCACGATCGGTCCAGTGGTCAAGATCGACCCGGCCACGCTGCCCATTGGCTCAAACATTCATTGGTTGGGCGCCAAGCGGTATGCCGAATTGCCCGGATACATCGCCGGTTGGGACGTAGGGTGGATGCCTTTCGCCTTGAACGATGCGACGCGTTATATCAGTCCGACGAAGACGCCTGAATTCCTGGCTGGCGGACTGCCTGTAGTATCGACTGCAATCGTTGATGTGGTGGAAACCTACGGCCGTCGCGGCTTAGTCGACATTGCTGACGCAGGCTCGATGCCAGCCGCCCTCGATGCCGCTCTGCGCAAGGGCTGTGAAACGGCCAAGGTCGACGCGTTCCTCTCAGGAATGTCTTGGGACACGACCTGGAGCACAATGCACGATTTGCTCAAGCCTGCGAAGGTTTTGCGTTATCAGGCATTCAGGAGCTTGGTCGACCATGTTTGATTGGCTTGTTGTCGGCGCAGGCTTTGCCGGAAGCGTTTTGGCAGAGCGCCTAGCCAGTCAGCGCGGAGAGACAGTGCTGGTCGTCGACCGTCGCAGTCACATCGGCGGCAACGCTTTCGATTGGTACGATGAAGCCGGTATTCTTGTGCATCGGTATGGGCCGCACATCTTCCACACCAATGCTGAGGCCATTGTCGCCTACCTGTCCCAGTTCACCGCGTGGCGTCCCTATGAGCACCGTGTACTGGCCAAGGTAGACGGTCAGCTTTTGCCAATCCCGATCAATCTGGACACGATCAATCGCCTCTATGGCCTCGACCTGACCTCCGACCAGATGGAGCGGTTTTTGGCCGAACGCAGGGAGAGCGTGGAAGAGATCCGCAGCGCCGAGGACGTGGTCGTGGGAACGGTGGGGCGGGAACTCTACGAGAAGTTCTTCCAAGGCTACACGCGAAAACAGTGGGGCGTCGACCCCTCGCAACTGAGCAAGTCAGTGACCGCGCGCGTGCCGACACGGACCAATCGTGATGACAGGTATTTCGCCGACACGTTCCAGAGCATGCCGGCGGGCGGGTACACACGCATGTTTCAACGGATGCTGGCCCACCCCAATATCAAGGTGATGCTGCAAACGGACTATCGCGAGGTTCGAGAGGTCATCCCCTATCGCCGCCTCATCTATACCGGTCCAATCGATGAATTCTTCGACTTCAGGCTGGGGAAATTGCCATACCGATCGTTGCGGTTTGAGCACGCCACACTCGACACGCCACGGTTTCAGCCGGTCGCCGTCGTCAACTACCCGCAGACCGAGTCCTTCACCAGGATCACGGAATACAAGCATATGACGGGACAGCACCATCCGCAAACCAGCCTGACCTACGAATATCCAACGGATGACGGTGATCCTTACTATCCCGTGCCCAGGGCAGAGAACGAGGTGCTTTACAAGCGATATGAGGCACTCGCTGCCCAGCAAACCGATGCGATTTTCGTCGGTCGGCTGGCAACCTACCGCTACTACAATATGGACCAGGTGATTGGTCAGGCGCTGGCGGCGTTCAATCGCATTCAGAAGACGGGCGCGCAGGAGCTATCCCTTGCCAAGGGCGCGGCGGGATAGTCATGGTGGAAGTTTGGGGCGGTATTGAATGCAGTGTGGTTCGTGTCGGTGGCGAGATCCGCGATCAGCTCGCCGAAACCGGTCATTCAAACCGCATCGAGGATTTAGACCTCGTCGCTTCCCTTGGCATCAAAACGCTTCGATATCCTGCGTTGTGGGAACACGTCGAGGCAGTGGAGAGGCGGGATGACTGGAGCTGGCACGACGAGCGATATCAAAGGATGCGCCGTCTCGGCATCAGTCCAATCGCAGCCCTTATCCACCACGGGAGCGGGCCATCCTGGACGTCCATTCTCGCGCCGGATTTTGCAGAACGCCTCGCGGCGTTTGGAGGGCGGCTTGCTCTTCGGTACCCCTGGGTAAAGACTTTCACGCCGATCAATGAACCGATGGCAACCGCCCGTCTAAGCGGCCTTTATGGGTTTTGGCATCCGCACCGCGCTGACGAGCCAAGTTGCCTGCGGCTTCTTGTTGCCCAGTGCCGTGCGATTGCCATGACGATGTCGGCTATCCGAAAGGTCATCCCCGATGCCCGCCTTCTGCAGACCGAGGATTTCGGAAAGATTTTTGCGACGCGAAAGTTGGCATACCAAGCTGAGTACGAGAATGGCCGGCGATGGTTATCGCTGGATCTGCTTTGTGGACATGTCGGTCCGCGCCATCCGTTCCATGAACGCCTCCTCAACGCTGGTGTCGATCCCGACCATCTGGCTGACTTGGCGGCCGCGCCCTGCCCTCCGGACCTGATCGGCGTTGATTACTACCTCACCAGCGACAGGTTCCTCGATCATCGCGTCGAACGGCACCCGCGAGAACCTATCGGTGGCAACGGCATCGAGCCGTATGTCGACATTGCGGCTATCCGCGCCGGCGTGCCAGAGCGCGAACTCGGATTTGCCTCACGCCTGCGCGAGGTGTGGGGCCGCTACGCCCTGCCGGTTGCAATCGGAGAAGTGCACAATGCCTGCACCCGTGAGGAACAGCTGCGCTGGTTCATGGAGGGATGGGAAGCTGCACTCGAATGCGCGGTTGAGGGCATTGACGTACGTGCAGTCACGTCTTGGTCACTGTTCGGCGCCGTGGACTGGAATTCCATGATGATGCGCAAGGATGGGTACTACGAATGCGGGGTGTTCGATGTGAGGGCAGACCTTCCGCGCAGAACAATTATGGCTGATGCCATTTCGGCCTTGGTAAATAAGCAGTCGTTCGGCCATCCCGTGCTTGCCCAGACGGGCTGGTGGCGTGCGCCGCGAAAGAGGTTGGGCAAATCGCCCGCGATCCGGCTCCGAGGATTCGACCGGCGGCTATCGATCCTGGGAGAATGTTGCAGCCGCCGGCGACTTCCAGCCAGGGCTGCACCCCAGCAGCCAGGATCGCCGAATGCATGGGTTGAGCTGAGCGTAAGGGATACCGGCGGCGGCTCCTCAGTTGTCTTGTTTGCCAGCTATTGCCCGGGCAAGACTTTCTCGCTCGCGGTGCGTGATGGTGTGGATTGGGTTGCCGCCTGCAACGCATTCCTCGACCTTGTGATCGACGGACTTACCGGGACCTACGAGTTGGTTGCCGCAAATCACGACAACCAGTACCGGGTCGCCGAACACCCGGCACCACACACCCCTGCCACGGCACATCAGCGCTGATCCATCCTGGTAACATTGCCGGCCGGACCTATTGACCTGCCTAGAAAAAAGCGCGGCGGCAGGGAACGGCGGTCCGCCGCCGCGCCTGGGATTCAGGCTGCTTGCCGGTTCACGCCGCTTTCGGCCATTTCGGTCAGTTTCTGGTCCGTCGCCCGCTCTTCCTCAAGCGTCTCCGCCAAGATGCGGGCAGAGTCTTCATGTCCCAATTCCTTGGCCCAGGCGATCAGCGTTCCGTAGCGGGTCATCTCGTAGTGTTCGACCGCTTGCGCCGATGCAATCAACGCGGCATCCAGCACCTGTTTGTCATCGACGTCACCGCTCACGTCGTCGGCTTCCTCAAGGATGCCGTCGATGGCCGGGCAATCGACGCCCTTCACGGCTTCGCCATGAATTTCAAATACCTGTTCGAGGCGGACGATATGCTCCCTCGTTTGTTCGAGGTGCTCTTCGAAGCCAGCTTTCAGGTCGGGGTCGGTCGCCTTTTCGACCATCTTGGGCAGTGATTTTTCGATCTGCTGCTCGGCATAGTAGATGTCCTGCAATGTGTGCACGAACAGGTCATTGAGCGTTTTGATGTCCTTGGAGAAAAATCCCATGGCGTTATCCTTTTTCTGTTCTAGTGGCAGTTGACACGCAGAGGCGACGGCGCGTGGGCGACCGTCGGTTCAGCGCGTATCAGGGCTGCAACGTGCAATAAGTGCGACGGTTCCGTTGCTAAGTTGATGGCGCGGGTTAGCGCGGATCTCGCACCATACTGAGGTAGGTCGGATCAAATTCCGCGATCTCCTGCAGGCGCTCCCAGTCGACAATCGTCAACGACTGATCCGCCCAGGTGATGGCGCCGAGCTTGCGAAGTTCGCCCACGATGCGATTCATATGAACGACCGACAGTCCCAAAACGTCGGCGAGTTCCGTTTGCGTTATCGGCAGGCGAAAACTCAGGCCAGTTGTGCGATTCACCACCTTCAACCGGACGTAAAGTTCGCAAATGAGATGGGCCAGATGGGAGATCTTTGACCGGCGTCCCATAGCAACGATCCATTCCCGATGGATCGCCCCGTCGACCAGCGTGTCCAACCACAGAAGGCGCGTGAGATGTGGCGCGGTCTCCGTAATCTTTCGCAGCCGGTTATGATCGGCGAAAAGCACACGGCAAGACGACAAGGCGATAATGCCATGATCCATGGTTTTGAGCAGGAAAGCGTGAAGGTCGACGAAATCGCCCGGCACCTGAAGCGACGTGAATTGGCGGCCGCCATCCTCCAGCACTTTGTAGCGCGCTGCCAGTCCCTCGACCAACAGGGTACTGTAGGTCGGACGAGATCCGGCAGATACCAGATCCTTGCCGATGGCGAAATCACGCCCGCTTGATATCGCCTGCTTTAGCAAATCCCGTTCGGCATCTGAGACGACATCGTGCTGTTCAAGCTGCAAAAAGAGAGATTCAAGCATCACATGTCTCAAGGCTTATAGGAGGAGAGCCGCGCCCTCGTCGATCACGCCGGAAGAACTGCAAGTCCGGCAACTCCAAATGAATTCGCCGGAACAATCTGATGTATTTTTGTCCGAAATGCCAGCAGTGAAGGAACCACGATTCAACGAGGAGATTTACAATCTGATCTCTGGGTGGCTCTCGATGAACCGATATTTTTTCGACGTTTACAACAGTGACGGCCAAGTTCTCGACGATGACGGTCAATTTCTCGAGTCGCGCGACCGCGCCCGAGCGGAGGCCCTACGAATCCTGCACGACATTGCGCGCGATGAAATGCCTGACCGCGACCTGGTCAAGCTTACAGTGAAGGTCAGGGGTGATGGCGGGGCACAGATGTTCGAAGCGTCGCTGATCCTGACATCGGGCTGGAGTGCTTAGGATCTTGGCACAGTTGCCCCGGGATTTAGCAGCCGCGACGAAGACGGCGGCGATCCGTTCATTTTTCGCGGACAGAACGGTCGAAATGGAACTTCATCGCGCTGTCGCAGTTCGGTCACTGATGTAGAAAAAAGAGGCATCGTCATGAGCAAAAAACCGAAAGACGGCCCACCGGGTACAACCGATCAGTCTCCGCGTTGGGAGGGCCCACCGGAAACAAGGCCCCGGGGCTATCTCCCGGCAAGTGATGACCCGAGAAGCAATCCGGACTCAGCTGGCGAGGTCCTTGACGACTTTGACGGCGATCTGGGCGATGCTTTCGGCCGAGACCCGCCAGCGGACAGGCGAACCGATCGCATTCGAACCAGAGCTTACGAAATCTGGGAACGCGAAGGCCGTCGCCACGGCTCCCATGAACAGCATTGGCACCAAGCTGCGACAGAGATCGACCGCGAAGACGCAGATAGCGCTGTGCCTGACGAGCCGAACGTTGAGCGAGACTCCTAACGCGCGGGGGAATCGCTCCAACTCGCAGACTTGCTTTCAGCCAGTGATTGGCCGTTGCGTTCACAACAGCAGTTACAAGGTTCTTCCTCATGTCTCGGACCGTTGGCGATTTTCTTGTCTCACGCCTTCACGCCTGGGGCGTACGGAAGCTATTCGGCTACCCGGGTGACGGCATCAACGGCGTGTTCGGCGCGCTCAATCGGGCGGAAGGCGCGATCGAATTCATCCAGGCCCGACATGAGGAGATGGCTGCTTTCATGGCGTCCGCTTACGCCAAGTTTTCCGGCGAACTGGGCGTGTGCATTGCGACCTCAGGTCCAGGCGCTACGCATCTTGTGACCGGGCTCTATGACGCGCGGCTCGATCACCAACCAGTCCTTGCCATTGTCGGCCAGCAGGCGCGCGCTGCCATCGGCGGGCACTACCAACAAGAGGTCGACCTCGCGTCCCTGTTCAAGGACGTCGCCGGCGATTTCGTTCACCAGGCTGCCGTCCCCGGGCAAGTGCGCCATCTCATCGATCGCGCCATTCGGATCGCGCTGGCAAACCGCACGGTGACAGCGCTGATCCTGCCCAATGACCTGCAGGAGATGGCGTACGAAGAACCTGCGCGCGCGCACGGCACGGTGCATTCCGGCATCGGCTACGCGCCGCCGTTGATCGTTCCCCACCGTAACGATCTGGAGGCCGCGGCGAGTGTTCTCAACAACGGCAAACATGTCGCGATTCTCGTTGGCGCCGGCGCTCTTGGCGCGACGGCGCAAGTCATTGCCGTTGCCGACCGCCTGGCTGCCGGCGCCGCCAAGGCACTTCTCGGCAAAGCTGTGCTACCGGATACCCTTCCCTGGGTCACGGGCTCCATAGGACTGCTCGGCACCGAGCCGTCCTGGGATCTTATGCGCGAGTGTGACACGTTGCTGATGATCGGGTCGGGATTTCCGTATTCGGAATTCCTTCCGAAAGAAGGCCAGGCTCGAGGCGTTCAGATCGATATCGAACCCGGCATGATGTCGCTACGCTATCCCATGGAGCTCAACCTTGTCGGCGACGCCGCCGAGACGCTCGAGGCCTTGCTGCCGTTCTTGAAGCAGAAGAAGGGCAAATGGCGCAAACAGGTCGAGAAGGGTGTTGTCGAGTGGTGGAAGCTCCTCGACAAGCGGGCACACGCGAAGGCCGACACCGTCAATCCTCAACTGGTCGCATGGGAACTGTCGTCAAGGCTGCCAGACGACGTCATCCTGACCAGCGACTCAGGGTCCTGCGCCAACTGGTATGCGCGCGATATCAAGATGAGACCTGGAATGATGGGCTCTCTTTCTGGCGGGCTTGCTTCGATGGGAGCAGCCGTTCCCTACGCGATCGCCGCGAAATTCGCCCATCCAGATCGGCCGGTGGTCGGACTGGTTGGCGATGGCGCGATGCAGATGAACAACATGGCGGAGTTGATCACCGTAGCGAAATACTGGAAGGGTTGGGCAGACGGCCGCTTCGTCATCTGCGTGTACAACAACCAGGACCTCAATCAGGTCACCTGGGAACAGCGCGTGATGGAAGGCGATCCGAAATTCGAGGCCTCGCAGGATATTCCGGACGTGCCCTATCATCGGTTCGCCGAACTGATCGGTCTCAAGGGGCTGTTCGTCGATCGCCCTGAAAACCTTGCGGCTGCTTGGGACGAGGCACTCGCGTCGGACAGCCCGGTTGTGCTGGAGGTCAAGACCGATCCCGAAGTGCCGCCGCTGCCGCCGCATCTTACATTTGCGCAAGTCAAAAACCTGACGGCGACGCTGGCGAAGGGTGACCCGGATGAAGCCGGCGTCGTCCGGGGGACAGTCAATCAGGTGCTCAGTTCGATCTTACCGGGCAAAGGCTAGAGTGCAATTGGTGCCCGCGTTCGTGCAGCAACTGCTCTTTCACCTCATTTGCTCTGAAAACACACGGGCGCTGTCGAAACCCTCGGACAGGGCGGCTTTGGCACCGTTGTTCCACCCTCTGCGGTCGGCGGGCAAGGAATCTTGATTACGGCCGCATGAATTCGCATGGAAGCTGGAGGCACCGTTGGCAGGGTTCGATTCCCAATCACGCCTGAAGCACAAACAATCCCTCCTACGGCTATTGTCACTCGATTCGCTTGATGCGACCTTTTTCAAGACGGAATACCCCCGAGCTGCCGCCCTGCATTTCAAAATCCGTCTGAAGGTCGTCCCAAGTACCTAGGGATTCGCCGCAATCACTGCAGACTATCCACGTGTCGGGCTGAGCATCAGCGGGGATTCTCAGCCGGATGGTCAGGCAGTGTGGGCACTCGAGGCGATGATTGAGATATTGGTTAGTCATGGCGTACGGCAATTTACGCTCCAATGCCCCGTTTGCAAGCTAGATGGTGTTGCCGAAAACCCCTAGGCGGCGTCATCCCGACAATGGTTCAAGGCCAGGTATTACGAACGAAACTCGATAGATTTTTACTACTTTGAAAACTTGACGGCCCGAAATCCTAGACCCATATCCGCTCCGGGTGATGACCTTTGACGGCTCGCCCACTTCAAAATCTACGGTTCGTACGACTTGGAGGATCCTATGAACGATCGGATGTTCGACAAACCTGTTTTTGTGCAGAGTGGGGATACCCTCATAGAGGGAATTACAGGCATAGAGGATGCCTTGGAGTTCCTATACTCGTGGCCGAAAGACAGACGCGGGGTGATCTTCGAAACTGCTCTTCGCGCTTGCCAGAGGGCATTTGATAGCGGGTATCCGCTGTCGGCTGCGCGCGAAGCATTTTGCGGCTTTGCAAAGTCAGCCCGGATTTACGAGGAGGTAAGCACTGCTTCGCCGTGGACGATCCCGGGCAACCGGGGCCAAGGCGGCGGCTTGTCCGCTTAGTGGCATTGCGAAAAAAAGGGGTTCGCGATGCTATCAAGACCATTTGAAAAACCGATCCGCGTCTGGGTTGGATTAGGCTTCCCCTGCCAACTCAACACAGTTGCCGACGCCTATCATTTTGCTATGGAATGGTGCGGCAATAGCCCGGAGCAGAAAGCGGCTATACGCGCGTGTAAGGCTGCTCTGACTGGGGAAGTCGAAGCGGAGACTGCACGCGGCATATTCATCGCCTTTGCTCGCAAGAAGGACATTCTCATGCAGGACGGTGACACGCCCTCGCCTCTTGGAAAACTGGCGCCGACCCACGTTTGACACCACCGCAAAGCGGGCGGCCATCATCAGGTTGGCCGCCTCCCGTCATTCGTTTTCGCGAGCAAGTTGATGGCAAAGGAAACGGCGATCAGGGCGCCCATCTATGAAGTAAACGCAACTCCCTATGACACCGACTGCCAAGCCGCCTTGGCCTCATGCGTGGATGAATTGATAAGCCTTGCAGAGGGTGCGGGATGGGACCGGAATCGTGGGCTTCAGCATTAATGTACCTGGCTGCCAAGCGACTCACTTCGCCTTCTTAAAGCACCTAATTGCCTGGCGCGCAGCGCCGAATGGTCGGCCCAATAGGCGATTAACCAAGACGCCCGTTGGGCCACGCAACTTGGCGTAATGTCTCCATATCTGCGGGGACACCTTTGAATGCAACGACTGCGAATATGACACTACTTTGGCCGCCAGGGTTTGTAGACCGAAGGACGTACCTGCAGCCCGTTGTTTACACAGCGGTAAATGTCATTCTTGGCGCGATTTTTGGTGATGCTGCCATGGTTCAGGTCGGAAGGACTGGGTATCGCCGGCTTGCCTGTGAGAGTCGTCTTGAAGCTCCCCCAGTCGTCGAGGGAGCGTCGACAGTTTCTGTGTACTGTCGGTGGCATTCTCGGGGATGTCCATCTGGAGCGAACCAACTATTGTGCAAAACGCTCTGGCCGGACTTTGGGGGTGACAATCAGGCCCTGTTTTGACCAATCGTAATCGATAGACCCACGCAGATGTCCTGTGACACTCCGCTCAACCAGCCTGCTGCCATAGCCGGGCGCAGCGGAAGGTGCCTCAACGAGCGGCCCCCCATTTTCTGTCCAGACGATGATCACCGCTTCGTCCTGCGCCGTGCAGGAAACATCAAGCGTACCGGCCTCGGCCGACAGGGCACCATATTTGAGAGAATTGGTGGCAAGTTCATGGATGATAAGCGCCAGAATGGTTGCTGAGGACTCGCCGACGCTCATCCGTGGCACCGACACCCGGATGCTCCCACTGAACGCTCCCAGGTCGTCATAAGGCGCGAGCAGGACAGTCAACAAATCGCCAAGCAGCGCCGAGGCGGCCTCGGTTTGGCCGGGCACCGGCCGCACCAGATCGTGGGCGCGCCCCAAAGCCGTCAGTCGCTGGGTAAGCTCGCGGGCCATGTCATTGGTCGTGGTCGTCGAACGCCAGCTGATCGCCGTAAGGCCCCATGCTATGGTGAGCAGGTTCTTGACGCGGTGGCTCATTTCCCCGGCGAGAAGCTCACGGCTCTCTTCGGCCTGTTTGCGTCCGGTCACATCAATGAGGATACCGAACGTCAGCCGCTGGACCATTCCTTCGTCGTCGCCTTGGCCACGGGCGGAGATCCACTTGAGTTCGTCGCCGATCATGATCCGGAAATCGATGTCGTAGGGGCCGACGATCGACCGGGTGGCGTCGAACCCTGTCGCGGTCGGCAGGATGGATATGCGCGGACAAGTCTTCAAACTTGACGTCTTTGGTGCGCGGGATGCGCCAAAGTTCATAAGCGCGGTCATCCATGGCCAACGCATCACTGTCCACGTTCCAGGAGCAAAGGGTCACGCCTGCGGCTTCACAGCTCGGATCAGGTTCTTGGGTCCCAAAGGAGAGGTTTGAGATGTTCAGCGCTGGTGGTCGTTGCAACTCGCAAGAATGTCGAAACGAACAAAACGGATTCGATGCTCAAAAACTGGCTTGGCCGACCTGGTCATTCCAGGTCAGTGAAGAAGTCGCAGATCAGGTCTGCAATTTCAACCGCCTCGAAATCCGTCATATGCGCGGCTGTTTCCACCGCAGTCGTTTCCAGGTCATCCTGATCGACCGCCAGAAGGTCGAGAGGCCCGCCTACCGCTCAGTCGATAGGCGGATCAATAATCCCGAAATCCGCGGATTTTGCGGGCCATTCTGCGCTGTCGCCCGGCGCATCCTGACCAAGTCGCATCAACTCCCGCACCGCGTCGGAACGGCTAGGCATGCGTCTTTCGAAGCGCCAAGCATCCAGAACCGCGAGTTCATCGGCATTCAGCATGATCTGCAGACGATAGGTGCGCCTTGGAATTGTCATCCGCTCTCCGTTTGCCCTTTCGCGGCCCCACTCTCCGCGCCCAGGCCCCCTCTCCCGCGATTGCATCCATACGGCTGCCCACCCGAGGCAGCCGTTTGGATGGTGACAAAAAAATGTCAGGCACAGGCAAGTTCGACGCTGGCGGTTGCGCCCACTCCACCTGGCGCGCGCGGACGCGGCGCGACTGCTGCAGGGCATGGGGGCGGATCGTTATCATCGTCGGGACCGAAGAACCGGCCGCTCCGTCGCCAGCCCGCGTCACGACGTGAAGACGACCGCCAAGGCAGGACGTGGGCAGAAAATTTTTCCACGGCCTCGGGCGTCTTATCCAAGGCCTTCAAAGCGCTCAGAATGCGCTCGACAGGCATAACCGTACCGTTGTCCAGCCGGCGTAGGGTTGGATGGTTCTCCACCGCATAGACGTCGGATGCCCAAGAGGCGAGCAAGGCCCGTTTCTCGGCACGACTGGGACGCGGATGGTCGACCACCTTGGCCGGATCGTCGAGCAGACAGAAAAATGCTTCGAGCTTGCCAAGGCGTGGCAAGAAGTGTGTCGGTGTCTGATAGCGTGTGTTCATCTCCGTTCTCCGCAATCTGGGCCTCCCGGCCGTGACCGGGAGGCGGACCGCAGTATTATGGTTACAAGTCGTGTTGATCAGGCGGCTTTCCGTGCGCGTTCCGTATCCTGTGATATCTGCTTGCTGACCACAGCGTCGCCTGACCCGATGCTGATGCGGCGGGGCTTCAGCTCCTCGGGAACCTCCCGGATGATGTCGATGGCGAGCAGGCCGTTCTCAAGGCTTGCCGCCTTGATCTTCATGTGGTCGGCCAGTCTGAACGACTGCCTGAAGCTGCGGTAGGCGATCCCCTGGTGGAGCAACTGGCGACCACTCTGGTCATCGGCCTTCTGGCCGACAACGAGCAGTTCGGGTCCATGCTGGGTCAGTTCAACCTCGTCTGGGCTGAACCCCGCAATCGCCATGGCGATCCGATAGTCGTTCTCGCCGACCTTCTCGATGTTGTAGGGCGGCCAGTCAGTCCGAGTGCCGCTGTCGAGCATGTCGAACAGACGGTCGAAACCAACGGTGGTGCGATACAGAGAGTCAAAGGTTCTCATAGCCACATTCTCCTTAAAAGCAACATGGGTACAAAGGACGCCGCCCTCTGCGGCGCCGCCAGTCCTGCCGAGCCATACGGCCTCGACGGACGATGAGTTAGGGGCGGACCGAAACGGCTTCAAGAGGCTAATTGCAAAAAATTCGAAGGATCTGAATCGCCATCCCGAAAGGGCAGTTGAGCCTCGCCGTGCCTCGCGACCGGTCCCCTCAAGCCCGGATACGGCGAGGCACCGACATGCTGGAACCTCTCTACCTGCAGCTTTGCCAGCACGATACGCTTTCCGACGACTAGAAGGCTCTTTTGGCCGACGTGTGCTCTGGGGAAAATGCCCCATCTGGCCGCCGCCCCACTGGGCACACAGCGAACGCATTCGCCGGTCCGGCAAATTGCGGTGGCAAGCCAAAAAATCCACGGCGTGGTTCATGAAATTCCAGCGAGAGACCGGCTTGAACGCGTGTTTTACTCGCCCAAGCCCAGGCTGCGGCCGGCGATGAGAATGGACATTTGCCAATGTGCGCTTGGCGTGCAGTGCCTATTACCGAACGCCGTAAGAGATTGAGAAAAAATCAGCTGGAACTCGCCGTCTTTTCCCGGGTCGCCAAGGGTTAATCGTGGTCGTGAAATGAGACGCTTGCGCAGTCCATTGCCAGGGAGCCCGGCACCACCGGGGACCACGCGCGAGAGCTATTCGCCTGATCGACATGACTGCCCGCAATGCGCGGCAGGTGCTACCGCAGCTGCGTGACGTCCGCAGTGCCGCTCTGCTATCCAGTCATCTTCTGTTGCCGCCCGGTGGCCATGGCCTTGAGAAGCCGGACGACTTCTGCCGGTTCGGTTGGCTTGAGCACCGTAACCCATGGGCAAAGGCTTCGTGCATATCGACCGCGCCCAAGCCGGTATATAACACGAAGGGTGCCGCCGTGGTCAGCCAGCGTGATCGCCGCCTCATGGCACTCGCCATCCGGGAGTCTGACGTCCAGGACCGCGGCGGCGGGCGTGTGGTCCTTGAGGAACCGATTTGCCTCGGCGCAAGACGTCGCCACCGCGACCGTGAAACCGGCGTCGGCAAGGGCACACTCCACGTCCAAGGCAATCAACGCTTCGTCGTCAACGACCAAGACAGGAGGTTTTTCCATGAGCGTAGAGTTGCACAGCTGTAGCTAAAACACGAGTGAAGGCCGACGCCCCCGTAAGGGTCAAGTTTGCGCGGCCGCTGTTTGATGTCAAGTTGAGCTTCGGGCGCCGCGCCAAGGGCGGGACTCTGGAACGGAATGATCACCAGCCGCGTTGTAGGCGGTTATGGTCAGACGGGGATTGGGATGGACGAAGTACCGCAGGCGAAGGTTACCGCCTTCAAGAAGCCGGAAGTACCCGGCGAGGAAGGCCGCGATTTCGACTATCAGGATTTTTTCGAAAACGGCGCCGTCGCGCTCCACTTGGTGAGCGCAAACGGCATCATTCTGCACGCCAATAAGGCTGAGCTCGATCTCCTCGGTTATCCGACAGAAGACTATGTCGGCCGCCACATTGCCGAATTCTATCCCGACCGACACGTCATCGATGACATTCTCGAGCGGCTAATCAGCGGCGAAAAGATCGCGAGATATCCGGCGCAGTTGCGGGCCTGTGACGGTTCGATAAAGCATGTCGAAATCACGTCGAGCGGCTATTTCCGGGACGGCAAGTTGATCCACACAAGGTGCTTCACAGCCGATGTGACCGATCTGGAACACACCCGCTCTGAACTCAGGCAGCAGGACAGCACCTACCACCAGATTCTCGACGGCCTTCCGGTCGCCATCTACACGACGGATCAGCATGGCACGATTACCTATTACAATCGCGCCGCGGCCGATCTTGCAGGCAGGGAGCCCGTTATCGGCAAGGACAAATGGTGCGTGACGTTCAAGCTGTTCACGGCCGACGGCAAGGAATTGCCGCACGACGAGTGTCCTATGGCGATCACGCTCAAGGAAAACCGGCCGGTACGCAATCAGCAGGCCCTAGCGCGGCGTCCGGATGGATCATTTTTTCCGGTCCTCCCCCACCCGACGCCTCTGCGGGATGAGCAGGGCCACTTGCTTGGTGCGGTCAATATGCTGCTCGACCTGACGGACCGCCAGCGTGCCGAAGAAGCCAGGCAACATTTGTCGGCGATAGTGGAATCCTCGTTCGACGCAATCGTCAGCAAGGATCTCAGCACCGTCATCAAGAGCTGGAACCAAGGCGCCGAGCGACTCTTCGGCTATACCGCCGCCGAAGCGATCGGCAACTCGGTGACCATGCTGATCCCGGAGGAACACCAACATGAAGAACCCCGTATTCTCGAACGCATTCGGCGTGGCGAACGCGTCGAACCTTTCGAAACGACCCGCCAGCGCAAGGATGGCAGCCTGGTTCCGGTTTCGCTGACGATCTCGCCCGTGCGTAACGCAACCGGGCAGATCGTCGGCGCATCGAAGATTGTGCGGGACATCACGTCGGCGAAGGAGAATGAATACCGCATCCGGATGCTGATGCGCGAGGTCAACCACCGCGTGAAAAACCAGTACTCGGTCATCCTGTCGATGATCCGGGAAACCAACAAGCGGGCGGAGACACCCAGGCAGTTTGAATCCCAGGTGCGCGAGCGCATCATGGCGCTGTCTCGATCCCACGATCTCCTTGTATCAGCCGACTGGAAGGGCGCCTCCGTTGATGGGCTCTTGAAGGCCCAGGCCCAGCCTTTCCCAAGGGGCGACGTGATCGATATGTCGGGCCCATCATTGGTCCTCAGCCCCAATGCAGTGCAGTATCTCGGGATTGCGTTTCACGAATTGGCGACGAACTCGGCAAAATACGGCGTGCTTTCAGGGGACGATGGGAAGATATCGGTCAACTGGAGCATCACCGGTTCCGGAGCATCGAGACTTTTTCAGCTCACCTGGGCCGAAACCGATGGGCCGCAAGTCCAGACCATTGGAGAGGGCGGCTTCGGAACCGTGGTCCTCAAGCGGGTGGCGCCAGCGGCGGTTAGTGGGCAAGGCAGTCTCAAGCACGGGCCGCGTGGGGTGAGGTGGAGCTTGGAAGCGCCGTTGGTCGCCGTGGAGGCGTCCGTTGCCGATGGGAGTTAGAGGTCAGCTTCTCCGACTTCTGACTGCTTTGCATTGATCGCAGCGCCATCATGCCCGTGGACCTTTAGTTTGCTCTCGAAAACGGTACCTGCGGCCCCTTCCGCTCGCCGACGGTTTGCCCGAAACGCACAAGAAGTCCCGTAGCGATCTGGCGCGAGACTGCTTGTGAAAACAGAAATCCCTGACCAAGCTCGCAGCCGATGTCCAAGAGCATGCTGGCCTGCAGCTCGCTTTCGATGCCTTCGGCAACCACTCGGATGTTGAGTTTGCGCGCGATATCAATTAGCCCTTCGACGATTGCAAGGCTCGGGTCCCCCTGCCCGAGGCGGTCGATGAAAGATTTGTCGATCTTGATGACGTCGACAGGCATCGTAAGCAGGTGCGTGAGCGAGGCAAAGCCGGTCCCGAAATCATCGAGCGCCACGCGAAGGCCATGGGCGCGCAGTGCCTTGATCTCCCGGGCCACAATAGGATCACGCTGGCCGAGATAGACTGATTCCGTGACCTCAAGGATGAGTTATGCTTCAGTGGCACATTTCTCGGCCGAATGCAGCTTCGAGTCGCCCGTAAAGGGTTCCGCTGTTAAAGTCGGCTGAAGAAATGTTGATGCCAATATGTTGCAGCGGAATGCCCTGGTCCAGCCAGGCGCGCGTCGGCCGAAACAGTGGCCATCATGCGTTCCGTCAAATTCGAGGCGACGCTGACATCGGAGGTTGCATGGTGGAAAGCGGCGGCCGAAACAATCTCCCCGTCGGGCTTACGAAGGCGGCAAAGCGCCTCCATACCAACGATCGCACGGGTATCGAGACGCAGGATCGGTTGATAGAAAGCGTCGATCCGGCCTTCGCGCAAGGCCGCATCAACGTCGCGGATCACCTCGATACGAGTCTTGATGGCACTGCCGATCCCGGCCAGTACTGCACCCGAGCTGAAGGCCATATACGCGGTCCAGTCGACTGACTAGTCCTGCGCGCTCCTCGCCTGCGTCGACCTAAATCGCTTGACCCTCATCTGGGTGCCGCAGGTTGCGTCCGCACAGCCAATGCGTGCGAAGATTTTCGTGCTCGCCGCCGATAAGGCGGCGAGCATTTCCATACATTGTTCAGAACGATCTGACCTACTCGGAATCGAGAACCTGCACGATTTCGTGGGTCTCCGGGTCCACGAGGACAGTTCTGCCGTCGATAACCGTATAACGATATTTCACATTAGGAACCTCGCGCAACTCAACGGTGTCCGGGAGACGCGATCCCAAATTCAACTCCACTCCTGGCAGCTTGATCGAAGCCAGAGGATTCTTGTGAACATACTCGCGAATGATCGTCTGTTCCTCGGGTTTAACGATGGTCGTGCTGTGGGTCACAACGGTTTCATCAGCAGGCTTGACGACGACCGTATCCGCTGATGCTGCTCCGATGCCGGCTGTGAACAGCAATGCCGCGGTGACTGTCATAAGACTCGGTCTCATCTCCAATCTCCTTTTTCACACTATTCTGGGAGCGCACGCTTGCGCCCAACATAGAACTATCAAGCGGGGCACTCGTTCCGCTTTCTCTGCTCGCGAACGTTCGCCAGCTGAAGCGTTGGAAAAGGAGCCGAGCCACGCTCGGTCCAGCGACACTTTCAGAATCGGCCGACAGCAAAGGATATGATGCAGGCAAGGCTCGGCCTCATCGTCCAATTAACGTCAGGCCGAATAGAATGGCTAACCACAAGCCTGTCGCCGCTACCGCCAGGCGCGGCAAAATGCCCCCGCTGCTCAATTGCATGAACATAGTGGCGATGATCGCAGCCTTGGCCGCGGCGATCACCAGGTTGAGCGCCGAGTTGAATCCTCCAAGGTCGAAGGACGACGAGCCGACCGTCAAAGCCAGTAAGGCCAGCAGCACGAGATATACGAATGTGAGTTTGCGAATGTCGCTCATCGGTTGATCAGGTAGAGAATGGGGAACAGGAAAACCCAGACGATATCGACGAAATGCCAGTAAAGGCCGATCGCCCGTACGCGGCGAAGCCGACTGGACTGCGTCGCGCTCGACCACATCACCAGCATGCCTGCGATGACGACGATGCCGCCAATGAGATGCACTGCATGCAGCGACGCCATCGCGAAATAGAGGCCGAAGAAGAATTCGGCATGCACAGGATCGGGTCCATCATAGGTGAACGGGACGCCAAGCACCGGAGCGATGCCCTCGCGGAACTCCATCGTGTATTCCGCTGCCTTGATGCCGAGGAACACCAGGCCCAGCAGCGCCGTCGCAGCGAGCGACCAGGTCGATGCACGCCAGCGGCCTCTGTTGCCGAAGAGGTGTGCGAGCGCCATGCTGAAACTGGACGTGATCAGCACGACGGTGTTCAGCGTGCCGAGTGGCAGTGACAGGTGGTGTGATGCGGCGGCGAAGGCTGGTCCATAGCTGATCCTTGCAATCAAGAACACCAGCAAGATCGCGCCGAACAGCATGGCTTCAGAACCGATGAAGATCCACATGGCGAACGTATCGGCCGCTTGTTCGCGGGCCGGCTTGTCGAAGGCGACGCTTTCTGTCGACGCACCCATCAAGCTTCGTCCTTGTGCGGACTGAATTTTTCGTGCTGTAGGCCCTTCATGGCATAATCATAGGCAGGCCGGCTGACCTTCGGCATGGCGTCGAAATTGTGCGGTGGCGGCGGTGAAGCTGTCTGCCATTCCAGCCCTGTCGCGCGCCATGGATTGGCGGGTGCGCGTGCGCCGCGAAACAGCGACCAGCCGAGATAGAAGAGCGGCATCAGGTATCCGATTGCCAGCACGACAGCGCCGGCCGACGACAATATGTGCCAGAACTGAAACTCCGGCGGATAGGTGTGATAGCGCCGCGGCATGCCCAGGAAGCCCAGCACGAACTGCGGAAAGAAAGTGAGATTGAAGCCGAGGAAGGTGACCGTCGCGGCGATGCGGCCCCAGGTCTCTGGATACATCCGGCCAGTCATTTTCGGCCACCAGAAATGCAGGCCGGCCATATAGGCCGTCACCATGCCGCCGACCATGATGTAGTGGAAATGCGCGACGACGAAGTAGGTGTCATGGACATGGACATCGATGGCGAGCGCCGCCAGGAACAGGCCCGCCAGACCACCGAAGGTGAACAGCGCCAGGAAGAACAGCGCATAGAGCATCGGCGTCTCGAAGGTGATCTCGCCCTTGCGTAGCGTCAGGCTCCAGTTGAACACCTTGATCGCCGAGGGAATCGCGACGCAAAACGACAAGAAAGAAAATAGCACCCCGGCATATGCCGACTGGCCGCTGACAAACATATGATGACCCCAGACCAGAAAGCCGAAGACGGCTATCGCCATCGAGGACAGGGCGACGGCCTTGTAGCCGAACAGGGGCCGGCGGCTGAAGCACGGCAGCACCTCGGAAACCACGCCCATGCCGGGCAGGATCATGATGTAGACGGCCGGATGCGAGTAAAACCAGAACAGGTGCTGGAACAGCAGCGGATCGCCGCCCAGCGCCGGATTGAAGATGCCAATGCCGAACATGCGCTCGAGCACGATCAGGATCAGCGAGGCGGCGAGCACGGGGGTCGCGAGCACCATGACCAGGGCGGTTGCGTACATCGTCCAGACGAAGATCGGCAGCCGGAACCAGGTTAGCCCCGGGGCGCGCAACGTGTGAATGGTGACGATGAAGTTGATTCCGGTCATGATCGTGGAAAACCCGACGGTGAACACCCCGAGTGCCGCCATCGAGACAAAGCCATTGGCATAGAGCGTCGAGAGCGGCGTGTAGAAGGTCCAGCCGGTATCGACGCCTCCGAACACCACCGACGCCAGTGCAAACAGGCTGCCCAGCATGAAGACATACCAGCTGGCGAGATTAAGGCGCGGAAAGGCCAGATCCCGGGCGCCGATCATCAGCGGCAGTAGGAAATTGCCGAGTGTGGCCGGTATTGACGGCACCAGGAAGAACCAGACCATGATGATGCCATGCAGGGAGAACAACCGGTTGTAGACATCGTCAGACACGAGGTCGCCGGCCGGCGTCGCCAGTTCGATGCGCATGAGTACGGCCATGGCGCCACCAAGAAAGAAGAAGGCGGTGAGCGAAATCAGATAAAGCCAGGCAACGCGCTTATGGTCCGTTGTCAGCAGCCACGCGGCGGGACCGGCGCCCTCACCCAGGTAACTCGAAGAACTCAGCGCCTCGGTATTCAATGGATTGCCTCGCTCTTTGTCGTGTCCCTCGCCGAAAGGGATTTGAGATAGGCGAGCAGCATCTGCATCTCACCCTCGTCGACAAGGCCATCGAAGCTCGGCATCACCGGTTCATAGCCGGCAGCGATTTCCTTTTTTGGATTGAGGATGGAATCGCGCAGATAGCGATCATCGGCGATGACGGTCTGCTGGTTGTCCAGCGCCACCGGCCGGCCGAATATCCCCGTCAGGTCCGGCGCCCTCACCTTGCTGGAATTGCCATGGCAGCCGGAACAACCAAGCGCGCCAAACAGTTTTTCGCCATCGGCCACCAGCGTTTCGCCTTGGCCTTGGTTGCCAAGCCATGCCGCATAGGCCTCGGGCGGCATCGCCGTCACAAAGCCGCCCATCTCCGAATGCTGCGTGCCGCAATATTGCGCACAGAAGAGGCGATAACGTCCCGGTTCGCTGGCGATGAACCAGACGTGCGTGGTGCGTCCCGGTACGGCGTCTTGCTTGACCCGGAATGCGGGGACGAAGAATGAATGGATCACATCCTGCGACGCCAACGATACGATAACAGCCTTGCCGACCGGAACATGCAGTTCGTTGATCTCGCGCTGGCCGCCCGGGTGACGAAACTCCCACATCCATTGCTTGCCGAGACCCGCGATCTCGAGCGCTTCGAGCGGCGGATGCTCGCGCCGCATGAACAGCGCCGCGCCCCAGCCGAAAATTACAAAGGCAATCAGCAGACTCGCAACCGTCCAGGTGACCTCGAGCGGCAGGCTGCGCGCGCGCTCTCCGGTGCGATCAGCGCTGGAACCCGCCCGGTACTTAACGGCATAGAAGATGACGAGGCTGGTCAGGAACACACCGAGCAGCGCGGTAAAGGCCAGCAGGGTGTAGAACAACAAATCGACGCTGCCGGCGATCGACGAGGCTTCGGGTGGCGTGAAGGGGATGCCGAAACTCAAAGCCGCCTCCGCCGCGTCAGCATGACAAGGCCGGCGCCGAGCGCCAGAAGCGTCGCCACGCCTGCCGCCTTCACAGCCGCCTCTATCGTGGAAGTGTACCGACCCTTCGACGTGTCGAACCCGGAGCAGAGCAGGAAGACATGGTCGGCTATGGAGCCCAGCCTGCCGGCGGAAGCCTCGACCAGGGCGAGCCTGAGATCGCGCGGTTCGAAGGTCAGTGCCGGCAGCACTTGCGCGATCCGGCCTTGCGGCGTCAGCGCAATGATCGCGATCGGATGCACGTACTGATTGATCCTATCGCGCCGGTCGAAGGTGATGCCGGCCTCTGCGGCAAGAGCGGCGCCGGTGCCGTCGGGACTGGTCAGAAACCGCCACGCCGCCAGCCCTTTTCGGCCGGCCGATGGCGCGACTTCGGCTTTTGCGCTGATTGCGTCCTGCAGTGTCTCGGAGGGATCTATCGAGACGAAAAGCGCCCGGTAGGTTTCAGGGTCGAGATTCGTCTTGTTGAGGTCCGAGGCAACCGCCTGCTGGGTGACGCCACAGAGATTGGGACACTTATCGTAACCGAAGATCAGCAGTGCCGGCCGGCCGCCGAGGATTTCGGACAACTTGCCCTCTCCACCCAAGGCATCGCGAAAGACTTTGTCGAGATCGAGCTGTGCGCCGATATGCGGGTCGAAGGACGGGCGCTCCATCGCGCCGGCCCCGTTCGCGGCGATCAGCACAGTCAGGACCATGAACCACCTCGTCATGGCCGCGCTCCGCTGGCCGGTGGGGGACTGTCTGGCGGCGCCCGACCCGTAGCGCATTTGCGAACCTGCGGTGCGCGCGGAACCTCTCCTTCGAGCAAGGCACAATCCTCGCTTTCCCGAATAGACTGTGGCGTCCACTCCGGCAGCCCGTGGGCCGTAACGAGTTTCATCGCATCTTCGATTGGAATGCGCGCTATGCCAGCATTGCGGTTAACCCATGCAACCTTGCGGAGTTCCTGATCTTCCTGCTTGCAAAACACCGCAAGGTCGATTTTTGGCACGCGCTGCAATGCCGGCTTTGCTTCGTTGTTCGTCCCGGCAGCCACCAGCGGCCAGTACGGCGTGGTATCGAAAACCAGTCCTAGCGCTATGGCGATCAGCGCCAGAAAGACGAGCAGGCCGACGCCGGAGAGGAGCAGAGCTCTTGGCCATACGTCACGCGTTTCGGGATGCGAGGCCTTAGCCATGGACCTGCCTCCCGCGCCAGAACGAGATACAATCCGGCCGGGCGAGCACGTGGATGAAACACGCGCACGACGCGCCGCCCGCACCGGCCATCGCCGCCAGGTCCGGCCAGGATATCGGCGCGCCGGCGGCCGACAGCGGCGGGCGAACGCGCCAGACGACATCGATGAAATGTCCAGCCAGCACAAGTGCTCCCAGCGCCAGCAGGCCGCGATGGCCGCGCTTGACCGAGCGGTTGAGGAATCCAACGAATGGCGCGACGAATTGCAACGCGATCAACAACCAAAGCAGATATTGCCAGCCATTCCGCCCGCGGACGATGTACCAGTGGATTTCTTCAGGCAGGTCACCACCCCAGACGATGATCCACTGCATGAAGGCCAGATAGGCCCACATCAACATGAAGCCGAACAGCATATTGGCGACATCCTCGCTCAGCGCCGTATCCTCCTCGCCGCCCGGCATCGTTTCGATGGCGCGGCCCGCTGCCAGCACCGTCAGTGCCAAGGCGCACGCACCGACAACCTCGGCCGCGGTTTCGAGCATCGCGTAGATCGTCGAATAAAAGTCTGGCTCGATCGACAGCATCCAATCGATGGCAAACACCGTCACGGCAATACCGTGGATGATGAACCCGACAGCAAAGCCCCTGCTCGTCCCGCGTTCTGACACTTCTGTGTCGGGATCCGTCCACGCAAGGATGAGCCAGCCAAGCGCCAGCCAGGCCAGCGCACAAGCAAAGAGGCGGATGATGAAGAAGGGTACGTTGAAATAGGCGAGTTTCTGCCGCACGACTTCCGGCAACATGGCCGGGTCCGCCGCGGCCCATGGAAAGACCAGATCAAGCCGCGCAAGGACCGGTAGCAACAACAACAACGCCACAGGCAAGGTAGCAACGATAGCCCGCAGAGGCGGACGCAACGCATCGCCCCAGCGGCCGCCGGTCAGCCCGTGCACCATCAGCACAGTCATCGCGCCGAGCGGCATTCCAAGCAGGAACAGCGCTATCGTCAGCCAGCCGGCCAGCGTGGCGCGCGGAGCGACGAAGAGCCCGGCGCAGCACAGCACAAGCCCCGTGGCCGCCACCGCGGCGGCCGGCGCGACATAGCCATCGGGCCATACAGGACGCCTCATCGCGCGGCATCCGCGTCTAGTTTCGCGCGAAGAGTACCCGGCAGCGCGCCGACAGGTGCATAACGAGAATATTGCAGTGTCCTAATGTAGGCGACGATCGCCCAACGATCGGCCGGCGGCACGCGCGCGCCATAGGGATACATGGCGCCATAGCCATTGCTGATGACGTCGTAGAAATGCCGGTCGGGCGCGTTGCGCAACGCGTCCTGGTGATAGCTCGGCGGTGCCGGGAAGCCACGCTGAACCACCATGCCATGCCCATCGCCGGTGCGGCCATGGCAGGGCGAGCAGAAGATATCGAAGCGTTGCTGTCCGCGCTGCAGCAGCGCCATGGTGATCGGGTATGGGATTTTGTCCGGCGTTGTCGCTAGATCAGCGTCGCGCGTCACCGTCCCTTCCACGGGTGTCCGGGCCGACATGCCGTCGGCGAACTGCTTGCTACCTTCAAGTGGATCGTAACGCGGCTGATCGGCCATATCCTGCTTGCAGCCCGCGATCAGGACCAGGAACGGCAAAAGGAGAATACACCCCCTCATGCCTCCACCTCCTCGACCGTCTCGGCGCCAAGCCGCGTCAGTTGGCCCTTGGTGACGCCCTTGCGATACTTCGGGTCGGCCGCTTCGATGAGCAGATAGAACTTGCCGCCGCGCGCATAAGTGAAGGTCTTCGCGTTGAAGACCGGGTGATAATATTGCGGCAACCCGTTTGCCCAGAGCATGCCGGCGAAACCCGCCAGGGCCGCGCCAAGAATGCCCACCTCGAAGGCGATCACCGTGAAAGGCGTCCAGGAATGCAGCGGCCGGCCGCCGACATTGACGGGATAGTCGATCTCGACCGAATAGAGGATCAGCGCATAGACGAGCACGGCGCCTGCAATGCCCCCTGCCAGCACGGCCCATGGCAGGCGTGTCTTTCTCATCCCCAGAATCGCGGCGAGGCCGCGTACCTCGAATGGCGAGAACGCATCCATGCGCCGGTAGCCCTTGTCGCGCATCGTGCGCGCCGCCTCCGTCAGCGCATCCGGATCGGCGAAAGCCGCGATAACGCCGTGGAGGCTCATGAAGCACCGCCCTCTTCGACCAGTTCCTCGATCTCGAAAATCGTCATCGCGGGCAGGATGCGGATGAACAGGAAGACGAGGGCGAAGAAGGTGCCTATCGAGCCGAACAGGATGCCGAAATCGAGCCATGTCAGCGACTGTTCGCCCCAGGACGAAGGCAGGTAGTCGCGGCTCGGACCGGTCACCACGATGACATAGCGTTCCAGCCACATGCCGATGTTGATGACCAGCGCGATCGAGAACAGCAACGGCATGTTGAACCGTATGCGGCGAAACCAGAGCAGTTGCAGCACGACGCAATTGCAAAACATCATGGTCCAGAAAAAAGTCGCGTAAGGACCGATCGCGCGCTGCGCCATCATGGCGCGCTCATAGGACTGACCCGAATACCAGGCGAAGAACGCTTCTGACGCATAGCCGTAGATGACGATCATGCCGGCCGCGATCATGAGCTTGGCGGCGTTGTCCATATGGCGAAGCGTGATCAGGTCCTCGACCGCGAACGCCCAGCGCAATGGAATAGCGATCGTCAGCACCATGGCAAAGCCCGAGAGCAGCGCGCCGGCGACGAAATAAGGCGGAAAGATCGTCGAATGATAGCCCGGCGTGATGGCAAAGGTGAAATCGAGGGCGACGATAGAGTGCACCGACACGACCAGCGGCGTCGCAAGCGCGGCCATCAGGAAGTAGACGGTCTGGTAGCGCGCCCAATGAAAGGCCGAGCCGCGCCAACCAAGCGCGAGGATGCCGTAAAAGACTTGTCCGGCGCGCGACTTGGCCCGGTCGCGCAGCACACCGAGATCCGGCAGCAGGCCCATGTACCAGAACAGCAACGAAACGGTGGCGTAGGTGGAAATCGCGGCGAAGTCCCACACCAGTGGGCTTCGCCATTGCGGCCAGTGCATATGGGTGTTGGGCAGAGGCAGCAACCAGTAGAAGAACCATGGCCGGCCGAGATGCAGGATCGGGTAAAGCCCGGCCATTGCCACGGCAAACAGTGTCATGGCCTCCGCAAAGCGGTTGATCGAGGCGCGCCAGGGCTGGCGCAAAAGCAGTAGCACTGCTGAGATCAGCGTTCCGGCATGACCGATGCCAATCCACCAGACGAAACTCGAGATCATCGTCCCCCAGGCAACGGGAATATCGACGCCGTACGCGCCAACGCCGACCGAGATCAGGTAGGTAATGGAGTAGAGGAACAGCAGGACGAGAACGAAGCAGACGAAGAACGCTGCCCAGAAGAAGCGAGGGAGCTTGCCTTGCAGGACGATCGCGCTGATCCGTCCGCTGATCTCGGGGAAATCGTGACGGCCACGCAACACCGGCGGCCGCGACATCGATTTACTCGCCCTGACCGCCGCCGCCTCAACCACGGCCGGTCTCCGCGGCGGGCTTGGCTGCGAGTTGGCCGTTTGGATTGGTGATCTTGCCAAGATAGGTCGTACGCGGCCGCGTGTTCAGCTCTTCAAGCAGCGCATAATTGTGCGGCACCGCTTTCTCGAGCGTGACATGGGAGCCTTTTCTGTTGAGATCACCGAAAACGATCGCTTGTGTCGGGCATGCCTGCTGGCACGCAGTCACCACTTCGCCATCGCCGATCTGGCGGTTCTCGATCTGCGCACGGATACGGTTTTCAGAGATGCGCTGGACGCAATAGGTGCATTTTTCCATGATGCCGCGCGACCGCACCGTGACATCGGGATTGTGTACGGCCTGCTGCGGCCCCGCGACGTCCTTCTCGAACTCCTGATATTCCAGGAAATTGAAGCGGCGCACCTTGTAGGGGCAGTTCTGCGAGCAATACCGCGTCCCGATGCAACGGTTGTAGACCTGCGCGTTGAGCCCGTCATGGGTATGGATGGTCGCATTCACCGGGCAGACCACTTCGCAGGGCGCTTGCTCGCAATGCATGCACGGTACCGGTTGGAATAAAATCGCGGGATCGTCGACTGAGCCGGAATAGTAGCGGTCGATGCGCAGCCAGTGCATCTCATGGCCAAGTGCCGTCTGATCTGGGCCGACGGTTGGGATGTTGTTCTCCGCCTGGCAAGCCGACACGCAGGCCATGCAGCCGATGCAGGCCGACTGATCGATCGCCATGCCCCAGGCCTCTTGATCATACGTCCAGTCGGGGTAGAGCGACTCGGTCGGAGCTGGCGGCGCGCCATCGCGCACGAAATGTGGATTGTCCCTGAAAGCATCGAGCGTGGCATGCCGCACGATCGCCCTACCCTCCATCGCCTGATGATGTTGTGTTGTCACCACACGCGCCAAGCCCTCACGCGGGGTCACCAGGACGCCATCCACGAACCAGGGTGCATCGGCGGTCCGCAAGGCGAAGGCGTCGTAGCCGCCAGCCAACGATGCGACCGAACCGACCTTGCGGCCGTGGCCCAGCGACAGTGTCACGGTCTCGTCGGGCTGGCCGGGCGTGATCCAGACCGGCGCGTCCAGATCCTTGCCGCCTCGCGCCATGTTGATCACCCGCCCGTTTTCGAGACCCAGCCGCTCCGCTGTTGCGGGCGAGACCAAGGCCGCATTGCCCCACACAAGCTTGCTCAACGGCCGTGGTAGTTCCTGCAGCCACGACGAATTGGCATTGCAGCCATCACGCAGCCAGGGATCGGCCACGAAGCGAACCTCCAGACGTTCGGCGGCGGAGGCCTGGGGCATAGGTGTGGGGGTGTCTGGGATCAATGACACGGCGACGGAAGCTGCAGCGCTATCCGGCACAACGCCGTCGCGCAGCGCCTGTTGCCAGGCGGGTTCATCCATGGCTTTCCATGTCGCGCGCACCAGCGCCCGCGGATCCGCGTCGAATTCACCTGCGAGCCCGGCAAGCAGCCGGTGCAGGCTTTTGCCGCCGAACAGGGGCTGAATGAGCGGCTGAACGATTGAGGCTGTGCCGTCATAGGCGCGGATGTCGCTCCAGCCTTCCAGCTCGTGCGCCGCGGGGATGTGCCAATGCGCCAGGAATGCTGTTTCGTCGCGGTAGAGGCCCGAGTGGACGAGAAGCTTCAGTTTCGAAAAGGCCGCGCGCACATCGATGTCCGATGGCGTCGTTTGCACGGGATTGGACCCGAGCACGACGACCGTGTCGATTGAACCATTCTCTATCGCTTGGCAGAGCGTTGCAAGGTCGCCATCGTTGGGCATGACATCGGGAGGGTCGATGAGGTCCAGCGTGTTGCCGATGGCACCAAGCCTGGCGTTCATGGCAAAGGCCACGGCATGGACAAGGGGGGGCTGGTGAGCACCTGGCACCACCAGTGCGTTACGTCCGGCGCTGCGAAGATCGTCGGCGAGAACGTTCGTCCATGCGGGCTCAAGTGGCGACTGGCCGTCTACGTACTTGTCGCCCTCAAGCGCCGCTTTGATCGCAGCCGCGACACCTTCGACGGCGCTTGGCTTGACGGCACGACGATGATCGCCCGCCGCACCCGTGATCGTCGGTGTCGACTCGATCACATAGAGCCGGCTCATCGTGTCCGTCGACGCGCGCACCCGTCGCCGGCGGGCGAAATCACGCGCATAGGCCAGGCGCCCTGGCCCTTCGCCCAGGAAATCGGCATCCAGACTGACGATCACATCGGCGCGGTCGAAATGGTAAATCGGTGTCAGCGGCTTGCCGAACAGTGTCGCCGTTGCCTGCTCGCCGGACCTGGCCGCCAGCGGATCGTGCTTGAAGACGCGAAGTTTGGGATATCGTGTCTTGAGCACTTCGATCTGGGCCTTGGTGGTCGGCGACGTTGTCGCCTCGATCAGCAGCGCCAGGCCTTGTCCGCCTGAGCCAACCCAGCCACCAGCAAGCGCCGCTATGTCTTTGAGGAAGTCATCGTAACTCGCCGGCTCGCCTTGCTTGAGCGGCGTGCGGGATCGTTCGGGATCGAACAACGACAGCACAGCAGCCTGCATGATGGCGTCGGTGGCGCCGCGCGATGCCGGGTGATCGAGGTTGCCCTCGACCTTGGTCGGCCGGCCCTCATGGCACTCTACAACTGCGCCGATGCCATAGCCGTCACTGGAAAGGGTCGTCGCGTAATAGAGCGGCCTGCCGGGAATGATGTTCTCCGGCTGGCGAACGTAAGGGACGATGCGCTCCGCTTTGCTGCAGGCGGTCAGGCCGGCTAGCGACAGCGACGCGCCCATCAGCTTCAGCATCATTCGCCGGTCGAGATTGAGTGGCAAGCGTTCGGCGATTGCCGGGAATTCAGCCTCAACGAAGCGCCGGAATTCCGCCGAGTCGGCCAGTTCGTCCAGGCTTCGCCATGGATCGCGTCCTGCCGCGACAGCTCGCAGCGCCGCGTGGTCGGAAACCGAGAGCGGCTTTTGATCAGCGATGGCAGACATAGCAGTCCGTCATGGTCGCGGGGTGGATATCAAGGATGCTGATCAGCGATCGTCTGACCTCTTCGATGTCTTGTGGCGGCTTCCAGTGCATGAGGAAAGCATCCTGCGGCGGGCGTAGATTGGGAGTGGGATCGCGATGGCAGCCCAGGCACCATTCCATCGACAGCGAGTGCGCCTTCTGCATCAGCGGCATATCGTCAACCTCGCCATGGCAAGTCTCGCAGGCGACGCCCTTGGCTACGTGGATCGAATGATTGAAGTAGACGAAATCCGGCACGGAATTGACGCGCTGCCATTGCAGCGGTTGTCCTGAAGCGAGACTTGCGCGCACCGGCGCCAGCATGTCCGCATTGGTGAAAACCTGCGAATGACAGGTCATGCAAACCTCGGTCGCGGGCAGTCCCGCCGCGGCAGACGTCTCGACGCCATTGTGGCAATAGCGGCAGTCCAGCCCGATTTCACCGACGTGGTGCTTGTGGCTGAACGGGATGGGCTGAGCGATGGGCTGTCCGACCCCGGTGACGAACCCTGATCGCAAAAGCGCCGTACCGCCGATGGCGACGAACATCGCGAAAAAACAAACACCCCACAGCGCGAAGCGGGCAATCCCGTTGGCGTTGCTGGAAAAGACCTGCGGCATCCCCTCGCCGATTTGCATGAGCAAGCATCTGGATCGAGCGCCTAACGGCGCCGATGAGCCAAAGGTTCCTTGGCGTTGGCACGCTCACGAAATGGTGACCCGGGATTGCCCCTGAAAACAACCTTTTGCAGCAACCAAGCAAAATGGCGGGCGTTCGGGAGGATCACGATTGATCCCAAACGGAAATATCACCATGACACGCACCAGCCTGAACCCAGCCTCCCGCTCCGGGCTCGCCTTCTGGTGGACTATGTTTGTTGGCCTGCTCTTGACGATACTTGGCTTGATGATCGGCGGCGGTGGAGCCTGGCTCATGGCGCTGGGAGGGTCTTGGTATTATCTCCCTACAGGAGTTGCACTGCTGGTCGCGGGCGGCCTGCTTTTAAGCCGCAATGTAGCGGGTGTGTGGCTTTATGTCCTGACCTGGATCGTTACGCTCGCCTGGGCCTATTGGGAAGTCGGAATGGACGGCTGGGGATTGATGCCCCGGGTGCTGGCTCCGACGATCATTCTTGTCTTTGTACTGTTAACCCTGCCAGCCTTTAACGGTCGTCGGGCAAAGCGACTTGGAGATGGCGCTTATGCAACCGGGACCATGGCTGTTCTCTTGCTTGCTTGCGCCGTCGGCCTTCATCATTTCACCGGACAGGCGCGGTCGCAGGAGACATCACCAAGCGCGCCTGCGTCCACAACGACGGCGCCTAGCCAGCCGGCTGGCTCTGCCCCCGCCGGTCAGCCGGATTTGACCATACACCAAGCCGGACCCGATTGGCCGGTCTATGGTGGGTCGGAACTTGGCACCCGCTATTCGCTGCTCAAGCAGATCACCGCCGACAACGTCTCCAAGCTGACGAAAGTCTGGGATTTTCATACTGGCGACATGCCAAGCAAGGCGGCAGCACAAAAATATTCGCCTGAAAACACTCCGTTGGAAGTGGGCGGCCACCTTTATGCCTGCTCCGCCAAGGATATCGTCATTTCCGCCAACGCAGCCACCGGCAAGGAGGATTGGCGGTATGACCCGAAGGTTTCGGATGACGCCATACCTTATGGAGCCAGTTGCCGGGGTGTCGCCTACTATGCCAGGCCGGGCGCCGACGCCGATCAACCCTGCGCCGCACGCATCGTCTGGGGCACGCTCGACGCCAGGCTGATTGCGATTGACGCCAGGAATGGAAAGCTGTGCGCGGATTTCGGCCAGCAGGGCATTGTCGATCTCACCCAGGGGCTCGGCAAGACCGTTCCCGGATGGTATTCCGTGACGGCACCGCCGACCATCGTGCGCGGCATCGTCGTCGTCGGCGCCCAGGTGCAGGACGGACAGGCCGAAGACGCGCCATCAGGTGTCGTGCGTGGATATGATGCGACATCGGGAAAACTGGTCTGGGCCTGGGATATGGGCCATCCCGACCGGACCGGCGCGCCGCCGGAAGGCGACACCTACACCCGCGGCACGCCGAATATGTGGACCGTCGCCGCTGCCGATCCACAGCTCGGCTACGTTTATCTGCCGCTCGGCAACGCCGCCGTCGACTATTACGGCGTCGATCGCAAGGATTTCGAGAACCAATATAACTCCTCGATCGTTGCCGTCGATGTTACGACAGGCAAGCCCGTCTGGCATTTCCAGACCGTCCATCACGACCTTTGGGACTACGATTTGGGGTCGCAGCCGACGCTCGTCGATATCCCGACAGCAAACGGAAAGGTTCCTGCGATCGTCGTCCCCAGCAAGCAGGGACAGATCTACGTGCTTGACCGCAAGACCGGAAAGTCACTCTTCCCGGTCGAGGAGCGGCCCGTTCCGTCCGGTGGTGTAGAACCCGAAAAGCTGTCCAGGACGCAGCCATACTCCGGCTACGCTCATCTCGATCAGCCTGTGCTGACCGAAAAGAAGATGTGGGGTATCAGCCCGCTTGACCAGCTCTATTGCCGCATCCAATTCAGGCAAGCGTCCTACCAGGGTGAATTCACGCCACCCACTGTCGAAAAACCGTACATCGAATACCCCGGCTACAATGGCGGCTCTGATTGGGGCAGCGTGGCCGTTGATACCGATGACGGCATCCTGATCGCCAACTACAACGACATGCCGAACTACAACCAATTGCTCCCGCGCGAAAAAGCCGATCAGATCGGCTTCAAGTCGATCGAACAGGGAGGTGGTTCCAAGAAGTCCAAGGATATGGGCAACCCGCAGATGGGCTCGCCTTACGCGATAGCGGTCAATGCAGGCTGGCGTCTGCCGACCGGACTGCTCTGTTCCGAGCCGCCCTACGGCCATTTGCGCGCGATCGACCTGAAGACCGGCAAAACATTGTGGGACGAACCGCTGGGCAGCGCGGTCAACAACGGGCCGTGGGGACTGCCCTCGATGCTGCCGCTGACCATCGGCACACCGAACAATGGCGGACCGCTGGTGACGGCGGGCGGTTTGATCTTCATCGCGGCGACAACCGACAACAAGCTTCGCGCCATCGACATCAAAAATGGAAAGACCGTTTGGCAGGCAGATCTGCCGGCTGGAGGACAAACCACGCCGATGACCTACGAAATAGAAGGGACGCAATACGTCGTCATTGCTCCTGGTGGCCATCATTTCATGGAGACGAAGGTTGGCGACGATGTCATCGCTTATGCATTGCCGAAAGGCTGACGGCTCTTTCGACGCACTGTGCAAACCTTTTTGCTCGCCGCACGTTGTCCGTTCTCCAAGCCGAGGAGACAACCATGCAAACGAAGTCGCAGACATCAGCGGAAGCAGCCAAGCAACGCCATATCCAGCGCGGCATCGACGCCAAGGACAAATCGAAAGGCAACGGCAAAACCCACGCAATGCAGGCCGGTGCTCGCACTTATCCGGAGCCACCTTTTCCCAAGCAGCATCAACCCAAGCCTGGGCATGAATGGGCGGTCGAGCCGGCGCCGCTGTATGATGCGCCGTACTATCTCGGATCGAAAAAACTCCAAGACAAAGTAGCCGTTATTACGGGCGGCGATTCCGGCATCGGCCGTTCGGTCGCCGTGTTGTTTGCCCGTGAGGGCTCGGATGTCGCGATTGTCTATCTGGCGGAGGGCAAAGATGCCGAAGAAACCAAAGCCGCTGTCGAAAAGGAAGGGCGGCGCTGCATGCTGGTAAAAGCCAATGTCGCCAAGCGAGTGGATTGCCACAGCGCGGTGGCAGACATTGTGAAAGAATTTGGCCGCATCGACGTGCTCGTCAACAACGCCGCTTTCCAGATCCATTCCACCGATTTCAGCGACCTGACCGAGGAACATTTCGACACGACGTTGAAGACCAATCTCTACGGCTATTTCCATATGGCACAGGAAGCCGTGCCGCACATGAAACCCGGCTCCGCGATCATCAACACCGGATCGGTGACCGGCATCGATGGCTCGAAGGAACTCGTCGACTATTCCATGACCAAGGGCGGCATTCACGCCTTCACGCGTGCCCTGTCGGGCAATCTCATCGACAAGGGCATTCGCGTGAACGCGGTCGCGCCGGGACCTGTATGGACACCACTCAATCCCTCGGACAAGGAAGCCGACGACGTGTCGAAATTCGGCGCGGACACGCCGATGAAACGGCCGGCACAACCGGAGGAACTCGCCCCGGCCTATGTGTTCCTCGCCTCCTCGCAATGCTCAAGCTACATCACCGGCGAGATCCTTCCGGTTGTCGGCGGCTACTGAGGCCAAGGCGATGTATTTCATTGCTTTGGCGACAGACTATGACGGCACGCTGGCGCATGACGGGATCGTCACCAAGAAAACACTTGCGGCGCTTGAGCGCTTCAAGAAAAGCGGCCGCAAGTTGATCCTGGTCACCGGGCGCGAACTGCCCGACCTCAAGCGTGTCTTTCCCGAAGTTGGCCTGTTTGACAAGGTCGTCGCCGAAAACGGCGCGCTGATCTACACGCCGGCAAGCGAGGAGGAGCGGACGATCTCGCCGGCGCCCGATCCCAAATTTGTCGCCAGACTTAAAAAGGCCGGCGTCAAGCCCCTGTCGGTCGGCAACTCGATCGTCGCCACGTGGGAACCGCATCAGCCGACCGTGCTCGACATCATCAAGACGATGGGGCTGGGGCTCGATATCATCTTCAACAAGGGCGCGGTGATGATCTTGCCGAGCGGTGTCAACAAGGCCACCGGACTGGCTGCGGCATTACAGGACCTTCGGCTGTCGCCGCACAATGTCGTTGGTGTCGGCGACGCCGAAAACGACCATTCCTTCCTCAAGGTTTGCGGCTGCAGCGTCGCCGTCGACAACGCCATCCCCGCGGTCAAGGACACCGCCAATCTGGTCATGCGCGGCGCGCGTGGAAAAGGCGTGGAGCAACTGATCGACAGAATGATCAAGCGCGATCATGGGATCGTGTCGAGGCGCCATGACGGCATCGTTCTCGGATCGGCCGGTGGCGACGACGTCTATTTGGCGCCGACAGATACCGTCCTTATCGCCGGCAGCTCGGGCATCGGCAAATCCACCTTGGCCACTGCGCTGACGGAACGCCTTGTCGAAGGCAAGTTCCAGTTCTGCGTCTTCGACCCTGAAGGCGACTATGACGGGCTTGAGGGCGCCGTCCGGCTGGGTGATGGATCCACACCACCAACCAAGGCGCAGGTTCTGGACCTGATTGCCAAGGCCGACAGCAATGTCGTCGTGAATGGGCTGGCGCTGCGTGTCGACGAGCGGCCGGATTTCTTTGCCAACTTGCTGCCCGACCTCGGCAACTTCCGCAGGCGCACGGCGCGGCCACAATGGCTAGTCATAGATGAAGTGCATCATCTTCTGCCGAAGCGACGCGACGATACGCGCGCGATCCTGTCACTAGAGTTGCCCGGCACGATCCTGATCACGGTTCATCCCGAGGCGATCTCGATCGATGTCTTGCGGCTGGTGACGGCTGTCATCGCGCTTGGTCCCAAGGCGAAGGATGTCATCAAGGCCTTTTGTCACGAGACCGGCATGGAGCCGCCGAAAGAGATGCCCACGCCGAAGGGCTCGCGCGTGCTGTTCTGGCGACCGCAGGCAGGCAAGAGGCTCAAGACGGTGAAGGTCGCGGAGCCGCGTCAATCGCTCAAGCGGCACAGCCGTAAATATGCCGAGGGGCAACTCGATGAAGCCGGCAGCTTCTACTTCCACGGCCCCGACAATGCGATGAATCTCAGGGCTCACAATCTGATGATTTTTGCCCAGATCGCCGAGGGTATCGACGACAAGACCTGGGAGTTCCATCTGCGCGCCGGCGACTATTCCCAATGGTTCCGCCATCAAATCCGCGACAAGGATCTCTCTCGCGAAACCGCCGAGGCCGAAAAGGACAAGAAGCTCTCTGCCGACGAAAGTCGAAAGCGCGTGCTCGACGCCGTTCGCCGGCGGTACACGGCACCGGCGACCGCGCCCGAGGAGTAGCGCCAGATAGGAGATGACCCATGAGCGAAGATCGGCCTAACGATCCCGGCGACGACAGGCACAGCCAGCCTGCCCACAGCGAAGACGGGCCTGTCTTTTCGGCGCAGAAGGCGCGGCAGGGCGAGATCATTCTACGGACCCGCACGCGCCGGATCGTCTTCATCGCGGGCTTAGTGGGTATCCTGGTCTTGGCGGTCGTGGTCAGGTTCGCTATCGGCTGACCGGCCTTGCCCGATGTGCATCGAGTCGGCTTGTCAGGAACTTTTCCAAACAGTTGTCGTTGACTCGCCGCTGCCAGCATGCGGTCGGCGCTTTCTTGAGAGTTCTCCCGTGGACGCGAACCCCGAAACCAAAGAACCCGACGAAACCAGCGACACGCGCGGCTCATCGCGCAAAGTCAAATCCGACGCCTCGCCAAAACGCAGGGACGATACGGCTGAGGCCGACACCCCAGAGCCCAAAAAGCCCGACGCGCAGGCGGACAAACCAAAGCCCAGTCTGCTGAGCTTCCCGCGACGGCACCCCTTCATCTCCATCGCGATTCTGACCGTGTTGCTGCTCGCTGCCGTTGGGTTAATCCTGTGGTGGCTGAACGCGCGCCAGTATGAATCGACTGACGACGCTTTCATCGATGCCCGCACCGTAACGATCGGAGCCGAGATATCGGGCCGCATCACTGATGTCGCGGTGACCGATAACCAGCCTGTGAAAGCCGGCGACGTGCTGTTGCGTATCGACGATAGCGACTATCAGGCGTCCCTCAAGCAGGCGGATGCAGCAGTCGCATCCGCAGAGGCCGATATCGTCGACGTGGCGGCCCAGATCGGGGCGCAGAACGCCAAAGTCGATGAAGCGCAGAAGCAGGTTGCGCAGGCGCAGGCCGCGCTCGATTTCGCCAAGGCCGAAGACAAGCGCAACAGCGAACTGCTGGCGAAGGGCGCGGGCACACAGCAGCAGGCACAGCAGGCCTCATCGACGTTGCGGCAGGATCAGGCGGCATTCGACAGTGCCGAGGCCAGCGTTGCCGGCGCCAAGAGCCAGATCACCGTGCTGCAGGCGCAGGGCAAGAGCTCCCAGGCCAAGCTCGAACAATCCAAGGCTAGCCAGGACCAGGCGCGCACGACCTTGTCGCGCGTCACCGTGGTGGCCCCTGTCGCCGGCCGCGCCACCAGCATTACAGCGGCCAAGGGAACCTATGCACAACCCGGGCAGGTGCTGATGATGTTCGTGCCCGACGACGTCTGGATCGAGGCCAATTTCAAGGAAACGCAGATCGATCTGATGCGGGCCGGGCAGCCCGTCGACATCGATATCGACGCCTATCCCGACAAGACATTCCGGGGTCGCCTGGACAGCATCCAGGCTGGCAGTGGCACGGCGTTCAGCGTGCTGCCGGCAGAGAATGCGACCGGCAATTTCGTCAAGGTCGTGCAACGCGTGCCGGTCAAGATCGTCTTCGACAACCCGCCGGACGTGCTGCTTGGACCGGGCCTTTCCGTCGTGCCAACGGTCAAGGTGCGGTGAGCGATCAGGCACAGACGCAAGGCGACGAAAACCGGTCGGCCGCCGGCGGCCGCAATCCGTGGATCATCGCTGTCGTCGTATCGATCGCCACCTTCATGTTGGTGCTCGACACATCCATCGCCAACGTCGCCTTGCGCAACATCGCCGGCAGCCTCGCGGCGGGCATGGACGAAAGCACGTGGATCATCACCACCTATCTCGTCGCCAATTCCGTGATCATTCCGATCAGCGGATGGCTCTCCAGCGTGATTGGCCGCAAGCGCTATTACATGATCTGCGTCGCGACTTTCACGCTCGCATCGCTGCTTTGCGGGCTGGCGACAAACCTGCCGATGCTGATCGTCTTCCGCATTCTCCAGGGACTCGGCGGCGGAGGCATGGCGCCGAGCGAGCAGTCCATTCTTGCCGACACCTTCCCGCCGGCCAAGCGTTCGCAGGCCTTCGCGCTTTACGGCATCGCCGTCATCGTCGCGCCCACCGTCGGACCGACGATCGGTGGCTGGCTGACCGACAATTTCTCCTGGCATTGGATTTTCTTCATCAACGTGCCGTTCGGCATCATGTCGCTTGCCCTTGTGCAATGGCTTGTCGTCGAACCCGACGTGCTGGAGCGCGAACGCAAGGAACGGCTCAAGGGCGGCCTGAAAATCGACTGGGTCGGATTCATCCTGGTCGCGACGGCGCTGGGCTGCCTGGAAATCTTCCTTGACGAGGGCCAGCGCAATGACTGGTTCCAATCGAGTCTCATAACCACCTTTGCCGTCATCTCGGCAGTTGCATTCCTCATCCTCATCCCATGGGAATTTCGCAATCGCGACCCGATCGTCGACATGCGGCTGATTTTCAGCCGACAGTTCGGCACCGCCTTCATCGTGATGATGGCCGTCGGCGCAGTCCTGTTCAGCACCACCCAGATATTGCCGCAGCTGCAGCAGGGGACATTCGACTATACCGCGACGCTGTCGGGGCTCTCGATGATGCCGGGGGGCATCGCCATGCTGATGCTGATGCCCATCTCCGGATTCGCCTCCGGCATGGTGCAGCCGAAATATCTCATCATGATCGGTATGGCCGCCGTCGCGGTTGGGTTATGGCACCTGACGACGCTATCGGGCGATGCCGGCTTCAGCTATTTCGTCTACGCCCGCATCTTCATCACAATCGGATTGCCCTTCCTGTTCATTCCGATCTCGACGGCTGCCTATGTCGGATTGCGACCGCAAGAGACCAACCAGGCCTCTGCCCTGATCAACGTGGCCCGCAACATCGGCGGCAGCATAGGCGTGTCACTGTCGAACACCGTCATCGCCCAGAATGCGCAGATCCATCAGTCGAACCTGGTCGCCCGCACCGGGCAATCGTCGCCTGCCTACCAGAACGCGCTGCAACAGGCGACGCAGCATTTCGCTGCACAGGGCGCCCCGATGATAGAGGCCAAGCAGCAAGCCATCGGCTGGCTGGCGCAGATGATCGGCCGGCAGGCATCCCTGCTCGCCTATATTGACGTCTTTCGCTACAGCGCCGTGATCACAGCCCTGCTGGTGCCGATCGCGTTACTGCTACGCTCGCCGAAATCTGAAAAAAATTAGCCGCATTTCTAATGGGAACCTGAGCTTCGGCATGACGTTCAAACCCTGTCAAAGAGGAGAAAACGTCATGCCACGAGGCGACAAATCGAAATACACCGACAAGCAGGAACGCAAGGCCGATCACATTGCCGAAGGTTATGAGAAGCGCGGGGTTTCCGACAAGGAAGCCGAGCGGCGCGCATGGGCGACCGTCAACAAGGACGATGGCGGCGGCAAGAAGGAAGGCGGCTCCGGCCGCGGCGAGCACACGGGCCATCCAGCCGCCCACAAAGGCGGCAGGATCGGCGGCAAGGCATCGGCATCGCGGTCAGCCGCCAGCCGTTCGGAAACGGCAAAGAAGGCCGCCGCGACCCGCAAACGCAATGCCGAACATCGCGCTCATTAACCGGTCTGGATAGAGCTATGAAAGCGCAACTCGTCAATGAAGTCGGCGAACAAAGAACCTTCGTCGTGGTGCTCGATCCCGGCGAAGAGGCGTTCGGCGCGCTGACCGCATTCGCGGCTGAGCAAAGGATCGGCAGCGCGTCCCTGACAGCCATCGGTGCGTTCGAAAGAGCCACCGTCGGCTGGTTCGACCTGAACGCCACGTCCTATCGCAAAATCCGCGTTGACGAACAATGCGAAGTGCTGAGCGCGATATAGCGCTGGGCGACGATGGCAAGCCCAGCCTTCATGTCCATGCGGTGCTTGGATTGAGCGATGGGACCACCAGGGGCGGGCATTTGCTTGAGGGCACCGTTCGGCCAACGCTTGAGGTGACGTTGGTGGAATCGCCTGGTCATCTGCGCCGCCGCAAGCGTGCCGCATTGGGCGTCGCTCTGATCGATCTGGATGGCTAACGTCGGCGCGGCCGAGATTCCGACAACGGCATGCCCATGCTCGGCGGCTGCCTTTGCGGCAATATCCGTTTCAGTGTCAGCAGCGAACCGAGAGTCCACTACTGCCATTGCGACATGTGCCGGCGCGCGACCGGCAGTGCCTTCGCGGTGCTGGCATGGTTGCCGTCCGAAAGCGTGACCTGGACTGCCGCAGCACCAACCTATCGCCGGTCATCGCTGATTGCCCAAAGGGGGTTCTGCCCGGCCTGCGGCTCGCCGCTTAGCCTCGCGTACGACGCTTCACCCGGCGAAATCGCCTTGCATGTCGGCACATTCGACGATCCGGCGTGCCTAGAACCTCGCTACAATTATGGATCGAGGCAGCGGCTCGGTTGGGTTTGCTGCGGATTGGACCTGCCACACCACGACACCGAAGAGCGATGGTGAAGCCATGCCACGGAGTCGCAGCAGATGAGCATTTTCTACCGGGCGACCAAGATTGCCGAGGAGGTTCACGCCGGCCAGCACGACAAGGCCGGGCGACCCTATATCGAGCATTGCCGCCGTGTCGCCGATGCCGTCGAAACCATCGACCAGAAGGCTGTGGCCTATCTCCATGATGTGCTGGAAAAAGGTGATGGCTGGAGCCGGACCAGGATCGAGCAGGCAGGTTTTGGTCCGGCGATTGCTTCTGCAGTCGACGCCATGTCGCGCAGGGATGGCGAGGACTATTTCGTCTTCGTGCGGCGCGCGGCATCGAACCCTTTAGCGTTGCCGGTCAAGCGCGCGGATCTGCAAGACAACATTTGGCAGTCGCAGTAGATCGGAGCGTCGGCGTCCAAATACGAAGAAGGACTACGAATCCTCGATGAGGAATTCCCGAATCGCTAGTCCTGCCCTTCGTTCCTACTCGATCACATGAGGCGTATGCCGCTTGTCTTCCGATGGCTCGACATCGATCCGCACCTTTTCAGGATCGAACGCGCCGTGACCCGCGATCGCCCTCGCCGCAGCGTCTGGTGTCTCATAGGCCCAGAGGACGTCGTCCGCCGAACTGCCCACGGCATGGACGCGCCAATAGCTTGCCGCGCCTTTCAGCGGGCATTCGCTCGTGGTGTTGGTCTTTTCGAAAAGCTCGAAATAGATGTCCTCGAACGGGATATAGAACACCGGTTCGTGTCCCTGTTCCCGCAGCACCTTGGCACGGTCCGTCGCGGCGACGATGGCATCGGAAAATTTCACCGTCACCGTGCCGGCAAACGGCTCTATGGTCAGTTGACCTGAGTGCGGCGTTGCAATTGCAATTGAAGCTTGCATATCCGGTTCTCCTGTAGTTGTTGCGGCTCGAAACGGGCGACAGGCATCACCAACGTGGCGTTATGACACGATCGTCATTTACCAGCCGGCGCCATGGCTGGTTGATCGCCGCCAGTCGTCGATTTGGGTCTGGCGTCTTGGTCAACTGGCGGGTTCTTGTTCACGGTGTCGGTGTTGGCCTTTGTCGGCTCGGTGCTGTTGTCGCAGGCAGCAAGCGCAAGACCAGCGACCAAGATCAGCAATGATAAGATTTTCAATCAGGCCTCCTCCGGTTGCAGCGTATTTGGTTGCTTTGGCAAAGCCTTCAACCACTGGTGCCTTTTGAGCCAACTCCAACCACTGAACCGGCCTCCCTGCGTTCAGTCTCCGGGCCTTCCGCTTCTATTTCCTGCACGGCCTGATCCCAGTGCTCCTGGTCGTGGCCGGCTGGGCGCCCTTCCCGTTCCGAGATTTCGTAGGCTCGCCGTTTGATCCGCTCTTCTCTGCTGTCCATGGTTTGATCCTCCGATCCTCCAATTCCAATTCGGCAGGATATTTTTTGTTCCTCTCTGGCCGCGAGGAGAACGGCTGGCGGCGCTGATATCTGTCAGATGAGTTCGGTTGGTAATTTTCGTGCAAAAATTTTTGCGTGACACTTCAGCGCCGGCAGATTTATAAATTGGCCTCTGCGCATGGGCAACCACCCGATGCCTGTCGCCCAATGCCTGATTGCCCGCAACGCGAGCTGTTGCGATGCCACGGTGACGCCATGCGAGAATTGCCGAAGGACATTGACGCTGACGTGGTGATCGAAATCGGCAGGCTGCTCGAGGAGAACACTGCGTTCGTTCCCGTCCGGGTCCATGAGCTTGCAGCCAGGGTAAAGCGGAAGGTGACGACACGGTTGCCGGACTCTTCGATCGAGGAACTGATCGTTGAGATGGCCTCGGCGCGGCAGCTGGCCATGGCCTTCGATCTGCCCGACACTGAAAATGTGGTGCAAATCCCGGTGCACCGCCCAAAACGCTAGAACAGCTGCCAATTCCAGCCTGAGTCCGTTCAACCGGCCACCGAGCGGCGCGGGGAACTTAACGTGCGCCCAGGCATTGGATTTGCACGAGAGTTGACCTTCCAGCCAGGCCTTTTCGATGCCTCTTAATCCCGACTGGAAAGATATCGCCGCGCGCCTGGTTCTGACTGTGATTGCCGGCGCGCTGATTGGATTGAACCGCGAGGTGCGCGGTCACTCAGCCGGTTTCAGAACGACCATTCTGGTCGGTCTGGCCGCCGCTCTCACAATGGTCCAGGCAAATCTCCTACTCGGCGTTGGCGGCAAGAATCCGGATTCATTTGCCTCCATGGATGTGTTGCGCTTTCCACTTGGCGTGCTGACGGGCGTCGGCTTCATCGGTGGCGGCGCGATCCTTCGCCGTGGCGATCTTGTGAGTGGCGTCACCACGGCCGCCACCCTGTGGGTGATGACGGCGATCGGCTTGGCATTCGGTGGTGGTCAATATGGATTGGGGACGGCCGGAACGTTGCTGACTTTGTTGACGCTTCTTGTCCTGAAGTGGATCGACGTGCGTATTCCACGCGACCATCGTGCTGACTTGGACATCATCTGGAAAGGCGGCAAGGCAGGCGACCTGACGGACATCATCGAGCCGCTTGGATATCGGGCACGCCTGGTGGGCACTGAGCGCCGCCGAGATATCGAGAGCCAGGTGTTTTCCTTCGAAATCGGCTGGACGCGAGCTGACCACAGCGGGCCACCAACGGATCTGCTGGAACTCGTGGACAAGCATTGCGAGATCACACGATTCCGTCTCGTCCGCGAGCCCATGCATTGATGGCGTCGTCAGCTGCTCCAAGCGGCGTTGAGCGTGAGCGACGCTTCGAACGCCTCTGTTCCAGCTTCATCGCGCATTTTGACGGTTATCTTGACCAGGTCACGATCCGGCATCTCGTCGCGCGCAACGTCATGCAAGATGCGAAGTGCTTCAGCTCTTGCACGGTCCCTGGATTCGAAAAATTCGCCGGTCTCGTCCGCAACCAGCCCATCGCTGTTGTAAAGATCGAAATAGTAGCGTTTCATTCGTCTCTCGCCGGAAAGCTTCAACGTCCTAAATACGTTGAAATACTTATTGTTCCCGTCCAAATTGGCGTTTCCGCGAAAACCGGCGCAGCCTGTCAAATGATTGCGTTCGTCCTCCTCTGGAGACCCAAGGTCTCGAGTCCCGACACTCAGGCGATCGGCGTCGCACGTCGATTGCGGCGAGGCTGCCATGCTGGAATCCCTTTATCTGCAACTCGGCAAGCATGACGAACTGTCGAACGACGAGAGGACACTGCTGGCCGAGGCGATCTCTTTAGGAAAAGATTTCGAAAAGGGGCAGGACCTCGTTTCGATAGGGTCGCGTCCGGTCTACAGCACGATGCTGCTGGACGGCCTAGCGGCACGATACAAGGTGCTCGAGAATGGCGGACGGCAGTTCACATCCTTGCAGGTGCCTGGCGCTTCGTCGACCTCCACGCTTTCCTGCTCAAGACAATGGATCATGGCATCGTTGCGCTCTCGCCTTGCCGTGTCATGTTCGCGGACCACGGCAAACTGAGGACGATCACCGAACAGGCGCCGCACCTGACGCGCTTGCTGTGGCTCGACACACTGGTCGATGGCGCCATTCACCGCGAATGGATCGTGGCGATGGGCCGCCGCTCCAAGACCTCGCATCTCGCCCACCTCATCTGCGAGCTCTTTGTGCGCCTGCAGGTGGTCAATCGCACCAGTGGCATGAGTTTCAACCTGCCCCTTTCGCAAGCCGAGATGGCCGACGTGCTGGGCTTGTCGGTGGTGCATATGAACCGGGTGATCGGATCTCTGAAAAAAGATCAGGGTCATCACCTGGGTGAACCACACCGTCACCATTCTGGATTGGGATCAACTCGCAAAACTTGCCGAGTTCGATCCTACTTATCTGAGCATGAACACCGAACCCAGGTGAGCACCTGGTTCAAGTAGCCGCGCTGCTTCCCTCGTCGAAGAATTGAACGCCACGGACGGCCGCCTTTTTGGTGATCAAGCCCTTCAGGTCGGCATCCGATCGGCTTGTCCCGGTCCGTTCGCGCAACATGGCTATGGCTGCCTGCATCGACAGGAACGGATTTTCCATCACCTCGTCGAGGACGGTGTCCACCGATGCGGCAATGTTGTTTGGTTCAGGATTTATCGCCATAGCTTTGGCCCATCTGACCGGTTGCCAAACTCGACGGCGCTTAGAGGCGCCTGATCGCCTCGAGCTTCAGGCGGAGCCGTTGGCCCTCGGCATAGGCAAGCGCTAGGGATTCGAGATCGAACTGACTGGTGGTTTCCTGGCCATCGTTCATCACTCGCACGAACCATTCGCCGCACGCTTCAACGACCTCAATCTGTGCTACAGCATTGCTTCCGTTTTGGGGGTTATCCACGGCATCCTCCCAAGGCTCACGAAACCAGAATTATCCCACCAACCCGCAGTTTCGTCATTCAAATTTGATGCGTTTTCACTGCACGAATCTTACCAAGCGGTTTGTCCTCGCCCAACTTTCGTGAAGCTGGGAATTCTCGATACGGAGGACACAAAGCCTTGAGCGCTCGATTCCGATGCATGGCTACTGGCTTGCCGATGTCACTCGCCAGACGGTGTTGCCAACATCGTCAGCGATCAACAACGCGCCCGCTTTGTCGACAGCAACGCCCACTGGCCGTCCATGCGCCTGATTGTCGTTGTCAAGGAAACCGGTGACGACATCCTGTGGCTTGCCGTCGGGGTGGCCATCTTTGAAGGAGACGAACACGACCTTGTAGCCGTTGAACTTCTTGCGATTCCAGCTGCCATGCTCGCCGACAAACGCGCCGTTGCGATAGGCGTCGGGAAGGTTGGTTCCAGCGTAGAAGGCCAGACCCAGAGGCGCCACATGGGAACTCAAGGCATAGTCCGGAGGAATCGCCTTGGCGACCAGATCCGGCCGCTGCGGCATCACGCGCGGATCGACATGCTGGCCGTAGTAGCTGTACGGCCAACCGTAGAACGCGCCATCCTTGACCGATGTCATGTAGTCGGGAACAAGATTGGGACCGAGTTCGTCGCGCTCGTTGATGACGGCCCACAGCGCCCCGCTCTGCGGCTCCCAGCTCAGCCCGTTGGGATTGCGCAGTCCACTTGCGAATATACGATAGCGCCCGGTGGTTCTGTCGACCTCCCAGATGGCGGCCCGGTCCTTTTCGGCCTGGATGCCATTCTCGGTGATGTTGCTGTTGGAGCCGACGCCGACATAGAGCAACGATCCGTCAGGACTGGCGACCAAGGATTTGGTCCAATGGTGATCGATAGGCCCGCCGGGAAGCGGCGTCAAAACAGTGCCCGGCGCCGTGATCTTGGTGTCGCCAGGCGTGTAGGGATAACGCACGATGGCGTCGGTGTTGGCGACATAGAGATCGTTGCCGACCAGGGCCACACCGAAGGGCGAACTGAGATGGTCGAGGAACACGTCCTGGACGTCAGGCACGCCATCGCCGTTGGTATCGCGCAGCAGCGTGATGCGGTTGCTTCCTTCGGTGCCGCCGCCCGAGGTGGCCATCGACTCGATCCAACCCATGATCAGGTCTTTCGGCCGTTTGATCGCGGCGCCGGGCGGCGCCACGGATTCGACGACCAGAACGTCGCCGTTGGGCAATGTGTAGAGCGAACGCGGATGCTTCAGGCCTTTGGCGAAAGCCTGGATTTGGAGGCCCTTGGCGACCGTCGGTTTTTCATCCGGTTTCCAGCCGATGATTGACGCAACGTGCATGGGCGGAACCAGATATTGGGCAGGTTCCGGCAACGTCGGGTTCGGCCCGACCTGATCGCCTGGATCCGGCTCTTCGTCGCTGCATGCGGGCAGCGCCAGAAGCGATCCGCACAGTAAACCGAGACCTGCTACGCGCCGGATATATCTGCTGGACGACAACACGGAACTCATTCGACCACCTCCACGTGGGCACTGCGGGAGCGCCATCCCAGCAGCCCCACGAAGAGCAGGACGATCACGGCCGCGGCCGACAGCGAGAGCCCTGTCGGCACGACCGACGTCCAAGCATCACGGCTATGCACAAGGGCATTGAGAAGCGACATCGCGAGCGCGGCCAAGCTGCCGAAAAAATATGGCCATACGGGCCTGCTCGCAGCCGAAAGTCGACCGGTGAACAAATCGACAAGCGCTGCCAAAACCGCGAGCACGCCTACGACCAGGCCAGCGAAAAGCAGCCAAGCGGAAAAATCAGCCCACATCATCTCCGCGCTTCGCCAATAGGTGACATCCGTCAGCAAGGTGCCAATGAAACACGCATTGGCGACTGCCATAGGTGTTTTGTGAAGCGGACGCTTGGCGACCACCAGGATGGATTTCGCAATGGCCAAGGACATCCTCCATCTTCAAAGCCGGCTCTTGCTCCAAACCAACTTGCGGTTGAGAGGTTCCCGCACCGTTCTGCGTTCAAGAACTCGTGATGATGCTGACAGCCCGCGTGCTATCTGATCTTGGAGGTCGGCGACCGCTGATTACGGACATCCTGCATCGATCGAACAACCCCAGGCGGGTGGCTATGTACGGTTCTTACCAAACCGCTGGGCCTAGATTGCTTGCTGCCTGGCGCTGACTAGATTTGGCAACGCGGCATCCCCAAACCATGCCGCAGTGGCCGGCGCGCTGGCTCAGGCAATGGTGTCTCACCGGCATCATAGTGCCGGCCACTTCGAAATGAACCTGATCCAATCAGTTTGAGAGGCGCCGCCGCCGTACTCCAATTCAAGCGCCCGGCCGCTCCTGTCTTGAAGGGGTCTTTGAACTCAAATCTCCGACAAGCCGGCGATATTGGACTTCGGGAGGGCCGTAAGACCCTTGCGCCAACTTCAGAAGGCCATCGCGATCGCGGATCGTGATTTCGCCGCGGCGGGCACGGATATAGCCATAGCTCTCGATGAGCTGGAGACCAACGGCGACTCCGGGGCGCCTGACACCGAGCATGATGGCAAGAAATTCATGGGTTATGACAAGCCTATGGCCGACAGTCCGGTCACCGCACATCAGTAGCCACCTCGCCAATCGGACCTCCAAGCTGTGTCTGGCATTGACCGATGCCGTGTAGCTCGTTTGAACATGGCGATATTGGACGTAGCGCAACAGAAACGGCCGCAAGGTAGGGCTGTCCTCCAAGGCCGCCAGGAATGGGCCGGTAGCTATCCGCAAGGCTCGCTCGTCGACTGGATATAGCAATCGAAGTTTGCCTGGTCGTCCCCCATGATCAATGCCGATCCGGTCATGCCTTCGAACCCGATGATTCCGACTTCCGCTTCCTCTTTCCCTGAAGTCTTCGCCACCACTGAGGCTAGCCCGCTTTCAAGAAAATAGACGGCTTCGATCTTTCGATCTGCAGTCTCCAACGGCGTGCGCAACTCCAGAAAAACGCTCTCGAGATGTGGCTGCAAGCGCGCAAAATCGTCCGCGTTCATGCGGCGCAGCAATTCGCTCCTGGCTTGCAGGACCTGATGATCCACGAGACGCTCTCCCTGAGGGCAAGAGCACTGGGATCTCTTAGCCGGCCGCGCCCGTTGAACGAGCGGCCGGTGCCGAACCATAGACTGCGCTTCGCGCAGCACTAGGTTGGCCAGCATGTTGGGACGAAACCGACAGTTACTGTCGCGAAAAATCGAAGCTTCGGATGGCTAACCATCTTTCGCCAGGAGACGAGCTTCCCGCAGGATGGAGGCACGATCAAACCTGACCAGCGATATTATTTCGCGGATTTGCTGTTCAGTAGCGCCGGATTCGCGCGCAATTGCGCGGACCATCGCTTGCGGCGGACCGGGCCGCTCGGGTTCGTTCGCCATGACATCCTATGCCTCGTGATGGGCAGGAGTGCGATGGTCGCTCCCAAGCGTCAGCGCCCGCATTGCGCCTCTGACGATTTGCTTATGTACGCTTTCGTACCAAAACTTGCGAGTCAATTCGAGGTGCGACCGAACGGGCGGTTCGCACGCCCACTTACTCCAAATCTCCCAAAATCGTTCGGAACAATTGCGTCACTGGGAGGTTCAAAATGTCCCACCCCAATTAGGAGTTTCGAACGATGGACCATACCAATCATGTGCGCCTTGCGAGCACTGAACTGACGCCCGACGTTCTGGAAGATGCCACGATATATGACGCCGACGACAACAAGGTCGGCAGCGTTTCGCATGTCCACGGCTCTGGAGCCTCCAGCCAAGTTGTTATCGATGTCGGCGGCTTTCTCGGCATCGGCGCCAAACCGGTGGCCGTGCCCGCGAGCCAGTTGGAATTCATGCGCGATGAAGACGGTGACGTCCATGCAGTGACCAACTGGACCAAAGACGAGCTCAAGAAAATGCCCGAGCATCACGACGCCTGATACCGACGGGTTCGCCTTGACCGAGAGCGGTCGCTTGGCCGCTCTCATCACCTGTACCGGCGTGTGGCCTGAGGCCGGCTGCAGCCCGAGGAGACTTGGCGAGCACCGTCCCGTTGACCTCCAAAATAACCGGCACGGAGTTACAGCCATGATGGCCAAAAAGGCGAACATAGAGAGCAAAGATAAGAAAGCACAACGTTTGGCGGAGACCACCGATGTCTCACCTAAACAGGCTAAAGACCTCATACGGAAGCACGGGAAGGACAGTCCGGAGGTCGAGAAGGAGGCCAAGAATTTCAAAGCCGAGGGATAGGCGCGGCTAGCGTCAACTTCAACTAATGAGTCCGCCACCGGACCGCATCCCGTAGCGGGCTCGCCGGTTGTTGCCGATCCCGACGAGGCCGCGCTGGCGGACAAACTCTTCTGCAGCAGCACATACGCGCCTGCGGGCCAGCCGTCGCCATGCAACCAAAATCGAGTTCCGTCGGCGGGTGTCTGGTTGCATGTCGATGAAATCTATCGTGGCTTGGAGCCCTTGATCTGTCACCCCGAGATCGTCGCGGCAATCAAGGCCACAGCAGAGGAGCAGGGCATAAACCTTGGCGCGATGTCCAATGGCGGCAGCCATGACACACAACAGATGTCCAGGATCGCTCGCGCCGCCATGATATTCGTCAGGAGCAAGGACGGCCGGAGCCACACGCCCGAGGAATTCTCCTCAATCGGCGACATCGCCGATGGCATCAAGGTACTGGCAGGGACGCTCTAAAAGCTGGCCTATTGTTAAGCAGCTACAATGCAGAGAAATTTCCAATGAACCCTTCTCGCAGCAGGCACGCACGCCAGCCCGTATTTACGAGATCTCAAAGTTTCCTTCTCCTATCCCCATGGCGGACTCCGGCGACAACTCTTTTGGTTGCGTTGGTGATTTTCACATCCGTGCTGGCTCTGGGATACTAAGACATTCCGATTGGTCAGTTCTTCAACCGTCGACCGACTGCTCCGTTTTCAAACCTAAGTCAGTCGTGCCCGTGTCGTGCGTGGCGTGGCCAGAAGCAGACTGGTTTCGCTGCCCGTTATGCCGGCAATCAGCCGAATGCGGCGCAGCACCGCATCGAGATCGGTCAGGGATGCCGTCCCAAGCTCGACCACCAGATCCCAGCGGCCATTGGTGGTATGGACGGTCGAGACTTCGGGGAAGCCGCCCAGCGTCCGTACCACGCGGTCCGCGGCATGACCCTCAATCTCGATGAGCATGATACCACGGATGCGCTGAGCAACGGCGTCGGCGCGCAGCACCACCGTGTAGCCGATAATCTCGCCGGATCGCTCCAACCGCTCCATACGCGCCCTGACCGTAGCGCGCGAGACGCCGAGATCGACGGCGAGATTGACACGCTGCGCCGCGCATCATGTCGCAGCAGGGTCACGATCCGTTCGTCCAGTGCATCCATGACGGGTTACCATTTTGATCAATTTAGCTACCACTGTGATAAACTAAGCTTTCCGGATTGCCAATTTTACCTGTTCAGATCGCCAGCTCGCCATGGTCCCCTCGCGGTCATTCGAACTTGGACCGCAGGGAAATTAATGCGTTGCCGAATCGTTGGGGCGCCGGTGCAGGACGGTGCCGGCAGAATGGGATGCGAGATGGGGCCGAGCGCACTGCGGACCGCCGGACTGGCTGAGGTGCTGTCCGGCCTCGGCCACGCCGTCGAGGATATGGGCGCCGTACAGCCGCTTCCAGCAAGGCGCCTTGTGCATGGCAATCTGGCGCTGAAGGCCCTGCCCGAGATATCGGCCTGGACATCCGCCATTGCCCAGGCCGCCTACGCAGCGAGCGAGGACGCCATGCCGATCTTTCTCGGCGGCGACCATTCGATCTCGGCGGGGACCGTGTCGGGTCTTGCCCGTCGCGCCACGGAGGCCGGGCGCCCGCTGTTCGTGCTGTGGCTCGACGCGCATCCGGACTTCCACACGCTCGACACCACCGCCAGCGGCAATCTGCACGGTGTTCCTCTCGCTTACGCCAGCGGCCAGCCGGGCTTTAGTGGTTATTTCCCTGATCTGCCGGCAGCAGTCGATCCCAAGCGTATCTGCACCATGGGCCTGCGCAGTGTCGACCCGGCCGAGCGCAGTGCGCTCAATCAGGCGGGCGTGACCGTGCACGACATGCGCGCCATCGACGAGCATGGCATCGCGCCGTTGCTGCGCGCCTTCCTGGCGCGTGTGTCAGATGAGGATGGGCTGCTGCATGTCAGTCTCGACGTCGACTTCCTCGACCCCTCCATCGCGCCGGCGGTCGGCACCACGGTTCCCGGCGGCGCGACGTTCCGCGAGGCGCATCTGGTGATGGAGATGCTGTCCGACAGCGGCCTCGTCTCCAGCCTCGACCTTGTCGAGTTGAATCCGTTTCTGGACGAACGTGGCCGAACCGCGACGCTAATGGTCGACCTGACGGCGAGCCTGATGGGCCGCCGCATCATGGACCGTCCGACCCGCAGCCATTCAGGGAGCTTTTGATCATGACCACGGCAAAGCTGAACATCGTCCCCTTCGTCAGCGTCGACCGCATGATGAAGCTGGTGATCGCCATCGGCGTCGAGCGCTTCCTGACCGAGCTTGCTGGCTACATCGAGGAAGACTTCCGTCGCTGGGAGCTTTTCGACAAGACGCCCCGCATCGCGTCGCACAGCCATGAGGGCGTCATCGAGCTGATGCCGACAAGCGATGGGCGCCTCTATGGTTTCAAATATGTCAACGGCCATCCGAAGAACATGCGCCAGGGCTTGCAGACCGTCACCGCCTTCGGCGTGCTCGCCGATGTTGGCAGCGGCTACCCGATGCTGCTCACCGAAATGACCATCCTGACTGCGCTGCGCACCGCCGCTACGTCCGCTGTCGCGGCCAAGTATCTGGCACCGCGCGGCGCGCGCACCATGGCCATCATCGGCAATGGCGCCCAGTCGGAATTCCAGGCGATCGCCTTCAAGGCACTGACCGGCATCGATCGGCTCAGGCTCTACGACATCGATCGGTCCGCCTCGCGGAAATGCGCGAAGAATCTGGCTGGCATGGGATTTGACATCACCATCTGCGCAACCGGGCAGGAAGCGGTTGAAGGTGCCGGGATCATCACGACCGTTACCGCCGACAAGCAGTGCGCCACCATTGTCACCGACAACATGGTCGGCTCCGGTGTTCACATCAACGCCGTCGGCGGCGATTGCCCCGGCAAGACTGAACTGCACAAGGATATCCTGCTGCGCTCCGACATTTTTGTTGAGTTCCCGCCACAGACACGCATCGAGGGTGAGATCCAGCAGTTCAATCCCGACTATCCGGTGACAGAACTCTGGCAAGTGATCGCCGCCAAGGCGCAAGGCCGCCGAGACGCCAAGCAGATCACGCTGTTCGACTCGGTCGGCTTCGCCATCGAGGATTTCTCGGCCCTGCGCTATGTACGCGACCAACTGCAAGCGACCGGCCTCTATGAGGAGCTCGACCTGCTGGCGGATCCAGACGAGCCGCGCGATCTCTTCGGCCTGCTGCTGCGGGCGGCCTTGCAGCCGGCAGCGTAAGGACCTCGACCAAGACGAATCCGTTGTCGTCGGGCAGGCGGACGCAAAGTTGACCTCAACGACCGAAATAGAGAGCAAGGCAGTCGTTCCAACCTTCGTGATAGGGATTGTATTTTGCTCTTCTAAAAGCGACATCGGTCTGTCTGGAAAATGACCGTTTCCGTCCATCGGCAAACGGTGGGCGTTTGGCTGTGGACAGAACCCCTTGGTGTCCGAAAATATGTTCGGAAATCTACTGTCCGGATATCGCTTACCTAAATCGTGCGCGGATCCGCATCAGATCGTAACACCTCTCAGCGTGAAAATCGTATTTCACACTGCCGTGCCGTCGCCTGCGCCTCAAGATGATGCATCTACCACCGCGGCGCGATACCGCCCGTAGCCGACCTTCACGAGCAGGCCTTCCTTGCACATCCGGGACAAGTAACAGCGGGGGATTCCTGCATTTGACAACTCACAGGTCCGCACCTCACCGCCCTTGCGAGCCAGAGCAACAGCTTGGTCGCGAAGTGACGGCTGGGGAACACCCGTAAGGCGAAGTGCCTCCGCACGGTCTCGGTCGCGTTTTCGCATCTTGAGTGCTTGCGGCGCATTCTGGCGAAGAGCTATAGCGAATTCGTAATTCGCGGCTTCACCGATCCCGGCGAGCCACTTCAGATCAAAACTGCGAACGCCGCTTGCACGCGGTTCCACTCCCGAGCCGCCCTGCTCCGTGGCAAGCGTCTGCAGGAGTTTGATTTTGGAGCCAGTGATCCGAATTTCGGCATCTCCCACTTCAATCCGCTGCACTAGCGCCTGCACGTAGTGACGGCTGAACCCATTATCCGTTCGAATCTTCTTTCGCGCCTCTAGGCCGAACCGGTGAAGCAACTCCGGCGTAATCGTGGTTTCCCCGCTTTCCGTGCGCACTTCTGCACGCTCAGCGTCGGCACGCGCAGCGTCTCGGGCTTGCTTCAGCTCACCGATTCGCCCTTTAAGATTGGTATCACCCAAATCGGCGAGGCCAGTTTCGATCGCCTCGTACAATCGCGTGAGCTTGGCATCGGCGTCCGCAGCCTGCCTCTTCAGCTCAGCGACTCGGCCCTTTCGCCGCTCCGCTTGCTCGTCGCGCCGCTTTATCAACCCCGACAGCAACTCTTCCAGCCGGGCTGGCTCCAGTAGCCGATCCTCCATATAGGCAACGACCTTCGTATCGAGTTCCTCCATGGGGACTGTGCGTCCTCGGCATCCGGTCTTTCCCTGACGCGCTGCCGTGCAGCAGGTGTAGTAGCGATACTGTTTCCCCCTACCCGATGTACGCAGGGTCATCGCCCCACCACAATCAGCGCAGAAGCAGACGCCACCCAGCAAGGTGCCTCCGCTCACGAATCGGGGCGCTTTCAACTGCGGGCTTCGGGACCGCATCATTTGCTGGACCTCGGCAAACTCCTCAGGGTCGACGATAGGCTCGACGATCACTTCAACCACCTGATCGTCGGGGTTCTGTTGTTTCTTGCGCCAACTGGCCACGTTGAAGCGGTGGCGTCCAATGTACGTCTCACGCGTCAGAATTTGATGCACCGCGCCAACACCCCACCGTCCACCGGTCTGGGTCCGAATGCCTCGAATGTTCAAGAAGTCAGCGATCTGCCTCGCCCCCATGGGTCCGTTTCCCGCGCCAATGCGCGCGAGGCGGAACATCAGGCGGACGGTACCGACTCGTGCGGGATCCGGTTCGATCTTCTTCTTCGTCCGCGAGCCGCGCTGCTCGGCAGCGACGATCCTGTAGCCAAAGGGCGCGCGGGAGCCATTCCAATAGCCCTGCCGGGCATTCTCACGCATAGCTCGAAGCGTGTGTTTGGCGTTTTCCTTCGATTGATACTCGTCGAAGAGCGCCATGATCTGGCGCATCATCACACTCATCGGATCGTCACCGAGATCCTGGGTGGTGGATGTTAGCCGGATGCCGTTCTTCGCCAAGCGGCGCACATAGAACTCAAGCTGAAACTGGTCGCGGAAGAAGCGCGAGAATGAATGCACGATAATGAACTCGAACGGAGCCGGCTTTTGCGCCGCTGCGTCCATCATCCGTTGAAACTCCGGCCGGCGGTCGTCTGTTGCCGATGCGCCGGCCTCCACGAACTCCGCAACAACGGATATTCCCTTCGCTGTGCAATAGGATTGGAGCTGACGTCGCTGATCGGGAATCGAAAGATCGTGCTCGGCTTGCCGACCAGTCGAAACTCTCAAATACAAAGCCGCGCGCCCTGATGACGGCAAGGCGTTGATGACCGTGAGGGTCATGCGACACCTCCCTTTTTAGAAATGTTATGTTTGGCGCAACAGTTCGTCCAACAACGCCCCGAATTGAACCTCGAAGACATCGAGTTCGACGTCAGTGACCGGGACTCGGTCCGGCCAGTCATCGGAGATATTGAGGTCGCGACCATCCTCGGCAACCCGTCCTGCGCGGCGCCGACGCCGTGCATCCGGCACACTGCTACCGCTGGCGTAGTCATAGAGATCGAAATGGCCTTGCCAGGCAGGCGATGGAAATATGTTGTGGCGCATCGCCCCATTGTGCCGACAATCGGCACAAAATTGAACTGCACCAGACGACTATCGGCAACTTCTAAAGTGCAAGGACGGATGCCCGCTGTGGTATTCAACCATCCTGGCGGATTGCGTCGCACTTCCGCGTAGCGCAATAACCGGGAAATGGCTCGCCGGTCAGGTACATTATCGAATCTGCCCATCCGCCGCTCCGTTTCCTCTATCAGGCTTCATCTCTCTGGAAATATTACCGGGAACAAACGCAATTTCTGGCGCTTCGGGAGGAATATCTGTCAACCTCGCGCAGGGGGCCCCGTGGAAAACGCAGCAATGAGCGCCTCGAGTGAGACATTCAGTGCGTTCGAAAAGGTCCTGCCCTTCTGCCAAATCGCAACGTAGTGATAGAGCGCGGACGGCTCCACTGGCCTTATTCCCAGGTGAAACGCCGCATATTCACGCGCAATAATCTCATTGGTTATCGAAATGCCCAGGCCAGCCGAAACGTATCCGGCTTCGTGACCGTTGCAATCGAATTCCACCAGTATGTCTGGCTCAACGCCGGCGAAGCGCAATGCATTGAAGTTCATCTGGTGGGCGGCGAACTGGGGATCGATGTCGACGATCGTTTCGCCGGCCAGGTCTTGAGCCTCGATACAGGTCTGTTTTGAAAACCGGTGGTCGGGATGAAAGATGCACACGTTGCGTGCTGACCCGAGGGGCGCCCATTCAAACAGGCGCGGATCCAGCGGCAACCTGGAGATTCCGAGATCGGCATACCCGGACAGTATGTGTTCGCCGATCTGCTCGTAGCTTCCAGAAATCGACCGGACGTTCGAAGCGGTCTTTGCGTGGATGATCGCCACGACCTTGGGCAAGGTCACGAACCCGAAAACAGAAGGCGCGGCAATCGCAATCCGCTGCTTTTCCTCGTTCTTCATCGCGAAGATCGACGCTTCCAGGCGATCCAGGGACGTCAGGGCAAGTTCCACGTTTCGCAGGAGTTCCCAGGCTTCCTGCAAGGGGACGATGCGGTTGGCTGATCTCTTGAAGAGCGTGATGCCGAGCGTGGTCTCGAGTTGCTTCACATGTTGACTGACGGCCGGCTGGCTAATCCCGAGCGCAACCGCTGCTCGCCTTGTCGAACCGGCCCGCAACACTTCTCGGAACACCTTCAGTTGACGGAGCTTCAGGTCGCTCTGCAGCAACTCCATTGCCTGCGCTCCTTTTCGTGACAACGCCACCCGTGACGCGGATAACGCCAACCTGGGGAGCAACGAGCCGGATCAGTATATAACGGCACGTTATAGATAAAAGAATAAAAATTATAGATTGAGTATGTAATTTCATCCGTTAGAATTAGACAATATCTAAAATTAACTCCACATTATAAATATAACAATTCGCAACCTTAGGTTATACGGCTTGGTCATTCTGACAAAGGCCGGCGTATCCTGCGGTAATTGCGAGTCGAGGAACGCGCCCCATGGGTGGTTTTACTACTCAGTTTGTTGCCGCACTCACCGTGACCATAAGCCTGGCCCTTGTCAGCGGCTGCCTGGGTACGGCATTTGGGTTGTTCGTGGCGATTTCAAAGGGCACGGCACAGCCGCGCCTCAACAGCGTCGTGACGGCCTACACCACGGTCGTCCGTGGTGTACCAGAACTTCTCATTATCCTGCTCATCTACTTCGGCGGAACGACCCTCGCTAGCAAGATCGCCGGCCGGTATGTCGAGGTGAACGCATTCACCGCAGGCGTTATCGCTCTCTCGGTCGTTTTCAGCGGTTATGCGACCGAAGTGTTTCGCGGCGCGATCGCGGCGGTGCCAGCGGGTCAAACCGAAGCGGCAAAGTCGCTTGGGCTGAACGCCTGGCAGCGCTGGATGTTCGTCATCGGACCGCAGATGCTGCGGTTGGCGCTGCCTGCCTATGGCAATCTCTGGATTTCGCTCTTCAAGGACACCGCCCTGGTCTCGATCGTCGGTCTGACCGATATCATGCGCGTCGCGTATGTAGGGGCCGGATCCTTACGCGCACCATTGACCTTCTACCTTGCGGCCGCCGCTCTCTACCTCTCGCTGACCACCGTCACGCTGCTGTCGATCCGGCTGGCTGAGCGGCGCTATCCGGCCCTCGGCCGGTAGGAGGGAGCGACCCATGAACCTCGGCCTGATGTTTGACGCAATGGTTGTCCTGCCTTCGGGCGTCGGTCTCACATTGACCCTGACGGTCTTGTCGCTAACGGCCGGATTTCTTCTGTCCGTGCCGCTGGCCTTCATCCGCGCATTCGGACGTCCCGGCCTCTCGCTTGCGGTGCTCGCATACACCTACGTCATTCGCGGCACGCCGATGCTTGTTCAGCTGTTCCTGCTCTATTATGGCCTCGCTCAGATCGAGGCGGTGCGATCCAGCATCTTCTGGGTCATCCTGCGCGACCCCTTTTGGTGCGCACTGCTTACATTTTCGCTGAACAGCGCGGCACATACCACCGAGATCCTGTGCCGAGGTCTCCAGTCCGTACCGAAGGGTGTCACCGAGGCGGCCACGTCTCTCGGCTTGAAACGCTTCCAGATCGCTCGCCTGGTCACCTTCCCGATCGCCTTCAGGATATCGCTCCCGGCCTACGGCAACGAGGTCGTGGGCATGATCAAGGGCTCGTCCCTGGCGAGCACCGTAGCGCTGCTCGAGATCACCGGCATGGCGCGACAGATGGTGTCCACCACGTTCGCACCGTACGAGATCTTCATCGTCGCCGGAGCGATCTACCTATCGCTCACCTCGATTGCCGTAAAAGCGATCCAACTCCTGGAGCGATGGCTTTCGACCGACGGCCATCCTGTGCGTCGACGAAAAGCGCGATTGCGCCCCGCCCTACCTGATCACGAGATCACGACGACGCCCCTGCCCTAACCCGCGGGTTTTTTCGGCAGCCCATTCCACCCACACCAACGAAGAGGTGCATCATGCGTATACCCCTGGCTATTGCTGTTTCTATCGCTTCCCTGATGTCGGCATTTCCGGCCAGTGCCGAAAGCAAGAGCGTCATATCCATTGCCACTGAAGGCGCCTCGCCGCCCTGGGACGGCACCGATGCGAACGGTCAGCTCTACGGCTACGATATCGATGTTGGACAGGAGCTGTGTCGTCGCATCGAGATCAGATGTACCTTTGTCCCACAGGATTGGGACGGGATCATCCCGGCACTGCTTGTCGGCAAGTTCGACGTGATCATGTCTGGCATGGCGATCACGGAAAAACGCAAGCAGAAGATTGCGTTCTCCGTTCCCTACGCCACCGGCTTCAACCAGTTCGTTGTGCGCAAGGACCTGGGTCTCGATCCTGGCGACATCAAGGAGAAGGTCAACCTCTCAAGCCTCGGGGCCAAGGAAAAGGCGACCATCGAACGCCTCAGATCGACACTCGCCGGCAGGGCGATCGGGGCCCTGCGCTCGTCGAATTCGGAAGCAGTCGTGAAGGAAATGCTGGGCGATGTCGTGACCATTCGCAGTTATGACAGCCAGGACAACATGAAGCTCGATCTTGCCGCGGGTCGCATCGACGGCGGCCTCGCCGACTATTTCACCTGGCGGGATTTCCTGGAGACGCCTGCCGGCTCGGATGTGGTGTTTTTCGGGCCGGAACTGAAGGGTGGGCTCTGGGGGCCGGGCGTCGGCGCCGGCATGCGCAAGGACGATGCCGAGTTGCTCGCCAAGTTCAACGCGGCAATCGAGGCGGCTACGAAGGATGGGACGATCAAGGCCTTGAGCCTGAAATGGTTCAAAAGCGATATCTCACCGGCCGTCTCGCAATAGGCGCAACCGACTTCGACATTGACGTGGCGCCAGCCGGAACGCCGGCGCCCTCCCCTCCTTCAAGGCGAGCCCCCATGAAAAACCAGTTCTGCGTGGTCGTTACCGGCCAATCCCTGATCAAGCACGACATCCGTGACGTCAAAGACGAACGCTTCATCGCGGTTACGGACTTCCTGCGCCAAGGCGACGTCGTCTTCACCAACTTCGAGTCGACGATCCTCGGCAAGCACGGCGGGTGGCCGACCAAGGGCAAATACTTCGGATATTCCAGGGCTGAAGTGCTCGACGCATTGCAGGCCATCGGTTTCAACGCGCTTGCGCTCGCGAACAATCACGCCTTCGATCTCGGAGCTGGCGGCATCCTCTCGACGCTGGAGGAGGTGGAAGCGCGCGGTTTCCTGCATGCCGGCATCGGGGCCGACGAGACTGATGCGAGGAACCCGGGCCGCCGCCGGCTGGGCGCGCGTGAGGTCGCGCTTCTTGCGATGGATGCAGGCCCCGGCCCGACCAACATGTATGCCGAAGACCGTACGGCCTTCCGGCCGGCTCGGCCCGGCGTCAATCGCCTGAACACCGTTCGCAAGATGGGGGTGCCGGACGGACATTTCCGCAGGCTGGCAAAGCTTGGCGCGCATTTGCAAAGCTCCCCGTTTGAACTGGCCAACTATGCGCAACCGGAGGACCCGGTGGCGGTGTCGGCAGGCACGGAGATTAATTTCTACGGCACCGTGTTCACGCAAGCCGCCGACTTCGGCCGTATGATCGAAGTCGATCAGCGCAGCGCGAGTGTCCATCTGTCCGGCATCCGGCACGCGGCGGCTCAAGGCGATTTCGTCATCGCCTATCTGCACCACCATCATTGGGAACCAGGTTGGCAGGATGTACCGCGCTGGGTGCAGACCTTTGCGCGGATGTGCATCGACGCCGGCGCCAACCTCTTCGTCAGCCACGGCGCTCCGGTGCTGCAAGCGGTGGAAATCTACAATGGCTCGCCGATCTTCTACGGCCTCGGAAATTTCCTATTCCACGTGCACCCCGACGAGACCGAATGGGATCCACCGGAAGTCTGGCAAAGCATCGTCGCCGCCTGCCGCTATGATGCGGGCGGAAACCTCGCAGAAATAGATCTCCTGCCCGTCGTGATCGGCGCGGACCCCCAGTCTCTCGGATCGGCAACGGGCAGATCGGTACCCGTCGCCGTCACTGGGAGCGCGGCGCGAGACATCCTCGAGGGATTCGCGACCCGCTCGCGGGCGTTTGGCGTCGAAATGGAAGTGTCCTCGGCTTGCGGCCGCATCGCGCTGCCCGCTGCACGAAAATTCGGCTGACAGGCCCGACCGGCCGTCAGATGGTCTTGCATTCGGCCGGCGCGGATTCGCCGGCCGTTTTGCTATTCGCCTCTGTGTCTGGCAGGGCCAGTTCTTCTCCTAGCGCTGCGATCAGGGACGAGACGCGACCGCGCACACGCGGCGGAAGATTTACTAGCCCCTCAATCAGGCGCCGGCCGTCCGCGCTGGCAATGAAATCCAGGCGCTCATCGACCGGCAGGGGCCGCGCCTCGACGCGGGTCTCATCGTTACCCGGCAGGCCTTCGAAGAAGCGGCCGACAGGAACACCGAGCGATCTGGCGATCTCGTAGAGCATCGACGCGCTCACGCGATTCCGCGCGTTCTCGTATTTCTGGAGCTGCTGGAAGCTGATGCCGATGGATCGGGCCAGTTGGGCTTGGGACACATCCGACTGGACACGAACGGTCGCGATCTGCCTGCCAACATGCTGATCGGCGGGATGAGGGTCACTGTCGATCTTTGGCTTCGGCCCTGTCCGAAGGAGGACGGAGCGCTGCGGCTTCAACAAGGCCGTTTGATCCTCCACAAGTCAGTCGATAGAGAGTCTGTCACGTACGCAGCTGGCTCATCGCACCGATGTTATCTGCAGATCGAATCGCCATTTAATATACCTTATAGGGTGCAAAATTACCCTATAGGTGGCAAAGAAAATCTGCCTGCCGATTGTGGACTCATGGTCAGTCCACGACAGATTCGAGCCGCACGGGCTTTGCTTGGTTGGTCGCAGCAGGAGCTTGCTGACAAGGCAATTGTGTCGCTGAATGCGCTGGTCCGGTTGGAAAATGGCAAGGTAGATTCCCGGATCAGCACTTTGCAGGCCATTGAGGCGGCTTTGATAAAAGCGGGTGTCGAATTCTTGTCCGCTGGCCAAAAAGGTGAAGGTGTAAGGCTCTTAGATCCTCTGGTTTGAATGTCCCGTTCGCGTAAAGATATGTTGTCGCAATTGCGCTTCCCGCAAGTAGCAACCTGCGGATGACGAGAGGCAAAGTCGTGGTATTGTCGGAATCAGCCATGATCCGAGTTCTTTGAAGCTTGGCTGTGTTTAGCTTGGGCGGATGCCGCACATCCGTCCGTCGACTTGATTGCAAATTGTCTAACCTCAGCCATTTAAGCTGACATTCGCCCCAGAGTCAACCAAAAAGTCTGATTTTGCCTAATGAGCCAAATTTCCGTGGAGCAATGCAGAGGCGCCAGAGCGATGCTAGGCTGGAGCCAAGCTGAGCTGGCTGAATCTGCAAGTGTTTCGCGCGCCACGGTTGTGGATTTCGAACGAGGATTGCGCGTCCCACATCGCAACAACCTCGGTGCCATCCGCGAAGCGCTCGAAGCTGCCGGTATAGAATTTATTCCGGAAAACGGCGGCGGTGCCGGTGTGCGCCTGGCCAAACGGCGATAGCGCGCCGAACGCTCCGCTTCGAACGATTTGCTCGTTTCATTCTGCGAATGGCGAAGCCGTCGTAGAAGAGCTCAAGGAAGCTCGGGTGGGATAAGGCTGCGCCGGGGAAGACGCGACCCAGAAATGATGAATTCAACCTTCTAATTGGTCGATGATCTCGGCTGGCATTGACTCGTTTCGTAACGTGCCCTCAAACTTTGAAGTGGATTCGGGAAGAATGGCGGCCAGTAGACCGTCGCGCAGAGTCCCGGAGGTCGAAGAACACGATGCACGGGCCGGAAATCCTCATTCGGACATTGTCTTCCACAACACGTCGTGACCGGTCTGGTAACCTCTGGCAATATCATTCGCGCAGTGATCATCATTCGAAAGTCGCTTGCTGGGGGGTAGTCTTCGATCTACTCGCGACAACCCCGCTTCTGCGGCGCCACGTCGAAGCGGGCGTCGTCTGCTTCGGCATCAATCATGAGATGCGCGACTTCGTGCATGATCGTAAAAAGAATCTCGATCTCGTCCTTTGCATGCCGAGTGGATCTGCGACCGAGGATACGCTTGCAAGCATCGCCGCCGGCTATGATATCGAGTTGACAGCAGGCGAGCGTGCGATCCTGAATGGCCTTCCGACACTTGTCCGGGCACCAGTCGGGTCAGTGATCTTGGCGCTCGAAGCGAAGGCATGCATGACTGCGCATCAGCGCGCTCTGCCACGGCTCTATGATGAGCTAAACTCTTCACATCTCACGGTTCACGGGTCGAGCGAACAGGCGATCGCGGTCGGGTTCACGATGGTAAACATCGCCGAGCATTATCTCAGCCCCGATCTCAACAAGAAGAATCGGGCAACCGATCCGGAGTGGAGCAAGCACAAGCAGCCACGAGACGCCCAACTTGCGATCGACAAAATCAAACAGCTGCCCCGTCGATCCAAGGTCGGCGACGTCGGTTACGATGCGCTCTCGATCGTAGTGATCGACATGCCAAACGATGGGACGCCAGTCGCACTGATCAAGACACCTCCTGCGCCTCAGCCCGGTGATATTTATCACTACGACACGATGATCGCGCGGCTATCGGGAATCTATGCGACACGTTTCAAGGATCTTGCCTAACTTGGCGCGAATGCGGTCCCTCTCACATTCCCAAATTACGACTACTCGATAGCCGTCCTGTCGAAGGCGGCGGATAGCCCGCGCGTCTCGACGTCGGTTGTCGCGGAATTTCGTCGTCCAAAAGTCGCTGTTGGATTTTGGGATGGTGGCTCTTCGGCAGCCGGTGTGATGGTGCCAAAAACAGCCATTGACGAAGACGGCCCAGTTGCGCGAGCGGTTGGCAAAATCCGGGCTGCCAGGGAGCTTTTTGACGTTCTTCCGATAGCGGAGGCCCAACTCGCGAAGGACGGTCGCTACCGTCGCTTCGATCTCCGTACCTCTCTGTCGGACCATCGCCATCCGCGCCGATGTGTCGGGGTCTGGTCGTGGCGCCCTCATTCCGCGGCGACGGCGAGTCCCATGTCGTTCGTGCGCTCCGGCGTCTCCATGCGTTCGAGATGGTACCGCAGACGATCCTGGAAGCCGTCGGCGAACCGAAGCGCAGCTCGCTCAGTCCTAGAGAGGAAACCCCGCGTCGCACGCGCCGACAACGGCTTACCGCGATATCGAAGGAAATCCGTCAGGGCTGGCCGCACATCCCAACGTGGATATGCATTTATGGAAACTGCATGCCGACGATCGCCATCGAATCGAGCAGCTCTAGGCCAACGGCCATTCGCTGGGAGGTCAGCGTCCCGGCTTGCATAGTAAGATCCCGGCTCAGCGAGCCGCCCGCCTAGCCACTCGGCGACAGGAACAGAGACAGCGTTGCCAATGAGTGACCAACGAAGCGATGCGCGCCCGACCGTTTCTGCCGGCAATGTCCAATTTTCGGGAAAGCCCTGAAACCGTTCGGCGTCTCGGATGTCCGGCGTGATGACCTCCCCGGACGGCAATAGGATCGCCGGCGGGGATGCGATGCCGACCGTCGATCCGTTCTTGAGTGTTGGAATAGCGTCAGGCGCCCAGCCCAGTCCGCGCACGCCCTCCGTCCAGTAGAAACCGTGTGCGCGCGCGTCCAGATCGGTCGGCGCGAGCCGAGGCTCTGCCTCGTCGGCGAGAACGACCGAAGCCGGATCAACGTCCGACGTAGTCGCAACGAAGAGGACGCGTTCGCGCCTTTGCGGAAGGAACGAAAGGCTGTTTACTACGCGATAAGCCCAACGATAGCCGCGCTCTTCGAAGGCATCTATCAAGATGCGCATCGCGCTGCCCTTATCCAGTTGCAACATGAACGACACGTTCTCAAGCACGACCCATGGCACGCGCTGCTTGTCGATCAGCCGAAATACCTCTCCGACTAGGCCCGACCGCGCGCCGCCAATACCTGCCGTTAATCCGGCCTGGCTGAGGTCCTGGCAGGGAAATCCACCGACGAGCAGTTCGACTTCCTGCGGTAGCGTCTCTAGGTCGCAAACGTCCAACTCACATGGCACGTCGGGCATTCTCGCGGCGAGAACGGCACGCGCAGGCTCCCAGATTTCGCAGAGCAGCTTCGTCTCATGCCCCGCTTTTGCGAGGCCGCGCTCCAATCCCCCAATACCCGCGAACAGTCCCGCAACCTTCACGCGCTTCCTCCGATTCCATCTGTTTCAGACCTTACCGTCAAATCCGCCACCAGCAAAGTTCCGATTTTGTTCTCGACCATTAATCCACCCTAGACGTGAAGAAAGTTCCATTCGGTCCGTTCTCGACCACGAAAGGCGCGTCAACTGCACGAAGCTGATCAGCAATTGGTGCCATCGGATCGAAGGCAACAACGCTGGCGGTTACCCACGATCCGACACCCTGGTCGAAGAAGATCGTCCCCGATCCTCTGGGCGTGCGAAAATCCAGCCGCCTTCGATGGGGTACGTCCTGATGAAGGACGAGCCTCCCGGTGGGAGCAATTTGCGCAAGCAGATGCTGGAACACGACGTTGCGGTCGGCCACGTCCGGCCAGTCGTCCTTTAATGTCTTACCGATGCGAGGACGGCGATTGTCACGGCGCTGTACGAGCGTGTCGACGAAAATAGCGGTATTCGCATTCGCGAAACCCGCAAAAAGCTCCGCGACCAACCGCACGACAAGAGGACTGAACAGATAGCGATCTGAATAGCGCAGCTCGTTACATGGCTCGGACAGAATGGCGGCGAGCGTCTCGTTTCGACCGATCATGAGAGCCTTCAACCGCTGTCCGAAGCCAGTGACCGGGCCATCTAACTCGTTGTACAGCTCGAAAATTGTTTCTCTCACTCTCTCAACGAGCAGCGATCGCGAGTCGATCGTCGCCGGGCTTTCGTTTATGCGCTCCCACTTCCCGCGCACCACTGGCGCACCTGATGTGCTCGCCCAGCCGGAGCCGATAAGATACGCCTCGCGATCGAGGGAAGCCCAAGCGAACGCCCGGTCGGTCGCAGTCACGACCGCCAGGATTTCCGCATCCGCTCTTGGTAAAGAGCAGAGCGACGCTCGGGCCCTTTCGATCCAAAGGGCGATGCGGCGCCGAGTGACTGCATCGGCGCGCTCCAACGCGGCTCTGTCAACTTCAACCGTCACCTTACGGCCTCGCGCGCCCCATCGCTCTACAACTGGAGCCATCGGCCAAGCATCGAAATCCCAGTTCGTCGGGTCGCCGTGCAGTACAACACAGAGTTCGGCAGCTGGGTCGGTTGTCATCCACTCGTTCAACGCGTCCGTAAGCGCCGCAGACTCGTAAGCGGTCGTGGGCCCGAACAAACGATGTTCCTCGGGAAGCGCAATGCGAGATAACGTATTAGTGAGTAGATCAAACGCCGCGGCCCGATCGGTAGCCTCGACGGCGTGTTGCGCGTCGGGCGCGAGGACGCAGCGAGGACAGACACGCGTTGCTTTGCGATCGCCGCATCGGCCGGGCAGGCTGCAATCAAGGAACGTTCGTGCATCGCCAAGCAGGCCAACCGGATCGCGCGCAATCGTCGCAGAGAATCCAGCACCACCGCTCGCCCGGTCGAAAATGACGCTGCTCCAATTATCCCGCCCTTGTGGGTTCGGTGCGGCAGGCGCTGCGAATCCCATTTCGTCAGCATCCACGCCAAGTCGCTTTGCCACTGCTTCACGCAGGGCGAGCGCAATGGTCAATGCGACATCGCGCGAGCGGCAGTCGTAGAGTTGTATCTCACAAAGATCAGTCCTGATCTCGTGGGCCAGCATCAGATTGCGCGTGACTGCGTATGGGGCGAATTCTGGCGCGCCGCTGCAAGTGAAACCGTCGATTGCGGTTGGAGCGCCGCGCAACGGCTTGTGCTCCGACAGACCGGGGCCACCCAAGGCGTCTTCCTCAGCTTCGGCCCGGCCGCAATGCAGGCAGAGCGCATACCCGTGACCATGCTCACCGGGGTTAAACCAGAAGACCGTGCCGTCCGGACTAGCACGCACGCGCCCCACTGCCGGGTCCGGCAACGACCGCCAAGGCGCCTCACGCGTTGAGACCCAGGGATCGACCACTTTGGCGCCACCAATGTCAGATGGATCGTCATGGATCTTGAAACGGGCATCCACTGAGAAGCCCCCCGGGCTCAGATAACGAACTGGGGTCATACTATTCGAGCCGCACTCGGCGCACGGCGTCTGTTCGATCGCGGAAGGTTTCGACGACAAGGCACCGCAGGTCTTACAAGACCACATTGTTCGCAGGCTTTGGATCTCGCGCAGCCCTGCTGCCGATACGGGACGCTGCCAATTGAGCGTGACACCAGCGGATTCGCGAACCACGCCGTCGACGACGATGGCTCGGCCCGGTGCATACTCGTAGATACCGACTTCGCGCGAGCGTGAAGGATAGCCACGGCCGAAGCTGCGCTCCTGAGGCTCGCCTCCATCCCCGCCGGCCCGCTCCTTCGCCGATTTCTCGCTAGCCGTCTCGGTGACGAACTGAACCACGTCGGTGGGAAACCCATACGAAGGCAGGAACCCCCTCCCGGCCAATTCGCCCAGCAGGTAGCCGCGTTCCAGGCGATGACGCTGAAGTTCGCGAGCCTTGTTGATCGCGGCGAGCTCCACATCGCCCGCTGGACTGTCGCTGGTGGCGGATGCAAGCGCTTCCCATTCAGCCCGCAGTTCGGCCGTGATCCGCTCCATTCGTGTGCGAAGTACCTCGATGAGATCCCATCCCGGCGTGACTGGTGTTCCAGCTAGCAAGTGCGACAGCGCGGCCGTCATGGCACGGTTCGACGGAACCGCGTCGAGCCACGCCAAGAAGGCAACGGCGGGGGCGGTCCCCGTCTCGAGATTCGCTTCGGAAGTTAGCGCGAAGAAGGTCCCGTTGGTTAGCTTGTGGAGTTCCGTCCCAAGGCTCGCAAGGAAGCGAGCGAGGAGGAGTGCTGCGGCGTGGCGCGTCGCGATAGTCGGGCTCTCAAGGCTGACCCGAGGCGTCCTAACTTGGCGCTCAAGGTAGTCTAGGGGGTTGGCGATGGTCATCCGATCGAGCGGACGGTCCTTGCATAGTGTCAACCCGACGGCGATCGGCTGGCGTTGCCTGCCCGCGCGACCGACGCGCTGACGGTAGTTGGCAATCTCGGGTGGTGTGTTGGTGTTGAGCACGGCTTCGATGCTGCCGATGTCAACGCCCATCTCCATCGTGGTCGAACAGCCGAGGACGTTGATTTTGCCCGCCTTGAATTCTCGCTCGTAGCGCCTTAGCGTCGTGCTTGCCTGCTGAGCCGAATGCTCGGCGGCCCGCAGCCATGGCGAAAATTTCGCCGTTCGATCTTGCTGGTCGCCCCATTGACCAGCGTCGCGCCGCTCAACGACGATGGGGTCGGTCGCGAGCCACGCATCCATTGCGTCTTCGTCGATTGCATGTCCGTCCGGGCCACGGCGCCAGGGAAACGGCAGTCGCGGAAGCGTGATTGGCGCGGCGATCGGATGGATGCCGTCCAAGTCGTAAGGGCTCCTTCCTCTCATCGTCGTGTCGAGGACACGTCTAGTCGTAGGGCACCAAAATGCCGTCTCGACCTTCGCCACCGCGAGATCGCCGAGTTTGAGACGGAATCCATTGTCGGTTGGCGTCATGAATCGTTGTAGTGAGTGCCAGGCATCGATCAGGACATCACTGACCTTGTCCTTGTCGATCTGATAGTCCGGGTCTAACTGCAATGCCTGGAACAGCAGACGAACGACGCGCGTCAGGCGTACGCCATAGGGATTGGGCCAAAGGCGCACGTATAGGCTCGATTTTTCGCCCGGCGCCCAAGGCTTGACCTCAATATGGCTCTGGCGGCGATCGATCCAGTTCAGCCACCAACGCGGGAAGTCAAGCGCGACGTTGGTGCGCAGGAAATGAGTGACGAGGAGCCGCAGCAAATCGCGCCAATCTTCACCGGTCATCCCTACTGCTTGAGCCGACTTGGGAACGCGCGGCGCGGCATCGTCTATCCCAGGCAGCTCGAAACGGAACAGCCCGAGGGTTTCGGCCGAATTGGCGCGCACCGGTCGCCGCATGGCTTCCCGGTAAAGGAGGAATTCAGCAAGCATTTCAGTGTCCTGGAAGCGGTCGTCGCGATTAGTGGTCGTCCAGAGTGCCCGGAGAAAATGATCAACGGTCGTGTGTCGCGCCAGGCATCGGACAAGGTCGCGCCAGGGCCTCGCAGTGCTACCGACCATTCTCGCTCGTTCACGCTCAAGATCATCGGCCATGCCGGCGAACATTACATCACCAGGATCTTCCCTAAGCCGAGCGATCCTTTTGTCGATCAAAGCTAGCGCCTCGCTGTCAACGTCAGCTCTTTCCTGGACGAACTGGTAGATGAAGCCGCGCACGAAAGTGCGTTCCGACGCGATCTGCACGTTGGCTGCATGGCGCGCTGTACCTTGCCGGGCGTCAGTGAATGTGATGAGCCGGCGACCGTCGAAGGGAAGCGGTTCGTCCGACACTGGCTCAGGCGACATGTCGGCCAGGAAACCCGGCGTGATCTGCGCCATGAGGAATGGCGCACCGGCGACTGCCGCCCGCATGGCGCCGCGGCTCGCATCTACCCGATTGGGTGCTTTGGTACAGGCCGGGCATTCGGAGATGTCTCGGCTGGCCGCGAAAACGATCTGCCGCCGAGCGTCACTGTCGATGATGCCGGTTTCCAACTCCACACTTAGTCCGTGCGACCCGGCTTTCAACGGCAGCGTCAGATATCGACGCGACACTATCGTCGGCGCCTCGGCGCCGGCTCTCTCCTGCTCCTCCTCCTCTTGGACGTCGCTTGGATCTTCGCGCTCAAGCGTCTGTTCGAACCCATCCTCGTCGTTGCCGTCGCTCCACGCCGCGATGCGTGAGCCTCCATCGTACTCCTCGGCTCTGAGGGCACCCTCGCCGCAAAGTGTGCAGCAGACCCATTCGAGAACGATAGATGAGCAATGTGGGCAATGCTCGCGCGTTTCGGAGAAGATCGGACCGTAAGGCCAATCGGAACCTTCCACGTGCCTGGGACTCGCCGAACAGTCGGGATTGACGCAAACCCACAAGCCCGCGACGGTCCGATGAAACAGGTGAATTCGGTTGGGTAACATGGCGTCTCCGCCGCTCGCAGCCATTACCGGATCGGCGTGCGGATCTTTTGCTCGCGCGGCCTCCACGAGTAATCGCGTCGCATCGACCGCACCGCCGGCAAGCGTTGATGCCTTCTCGGTCCATGCGCGCCACGAATAGATTTTGCCTGTCCGCAGCTCTTCGCGCGTGGCGCGCAGCCGAGCGGACTGTGCGAGTAGGCGCCCACTTTCCATAGGGTCGAGGTTGGTGAGCGCACCCGGTTGGAGCGGCCGCTCGTCATAATGTGCCGGTTCTGGCGGGAGCGGCGCCCGCTGCCCATCGACGACGTGGATTGCGTCGGCAGGCGCGCCTGACAGGTCTTGCAGGAAACGGCTGAGATCTGCCTTGGCGCTTGCTCCCCCAATCGTTGCAGACGTCGCCACGTAGCGGATCTGATCCGGGGTACGACCAAAGGCGAGCGCGACCCGTCGAAGGAGCAGCGCTATCTCAGCGGCCTGCGCGCCCATGTAGGAATGGGCTTCGTCGAGAACGATAAAGTCGAGTTTTCCTTGTGACGCCGCCAGGATCGGCGCGTCGTTCTGGCGAATGAGCATATATTCGAGCATCGTCGCGTTGGTAACGAGCACCGGGGGCGGAGAAGCGCGGAGTGCTGTGCGATCGCCGACGCGCCAGGGCTTCTGCGCGCGAACGGCGGCACGTGCAGTGTCGGGCGTCTCCCCATTGTAAAGACAATACCGAAGCGTTCCGCCGAAAGGCTCGAACCATCGGTGAAGCCGCTCTTCCTGGCTGCTAATTAATGCATTGAGGGGATAGAGCATGAGGGCGCGCACACCGTTGAGCGGTCGCGCGCCACCATCAGAGAGTCGCACCAAGCGATCGAGGATCGGAACGAGGAAGCATTCCGTCTTGCCGGAGCCAGTGCCACTCGAAACGATAACGGAAGAGGGACGTTCAGCCGTTAGATGTTGCCAAGCATCCGCTTGATGCACATAGGGTGGAAACGACACGGATGTGAGCACGTCGATCGTTCGCGGATCGAGCAGTCCCGGCTTGAGCGCCCCCCAACCACCGTCCAATGGCAACCATGGAAACGCGCCTTCCACAAAGGGTTCTGCGATCAGAGAGCCGTCGCTTCCGGCGGGGGCGCCCCAAGTGGCCCTAAGGTGGCTCACGAGGGTCCGCGATTTCGGGCGCAGCATACCTAGGATAGCGTCGGCTGCCTGCTCTGGCAGGCGCACCATCATGCGGTCGAAGTCGATCATGATTTTCTTTCTCCAACCCTAGCGAAGCCGCGAAGGACCGCGTCAATGCCTATCGGCACAATCGCTTCGAAATATTCGGGATCGTAAAGCCAGGCGTGGCGGCAACGCCGCTGTTCGCCCTCGTCGAGGGCTGTTCGACCGCTCGCATGATCGGCGATGGCAAAAGGAACCGCGATGACTTCCATGAAGCTTGGATCATAGGGCGCCCAGTGCGACTGGTGAGCTGTTCGGCTTCTGACGCCTAGCAGGCCTTGGGGTGGTGGGTCGTCGTCGTCGTGGCGGCCGATCAGACGGTCGATTTCGCGTCGCACTCGATCGCTTCCACCAATCTGAAGGAAGTTTACCGCCGCGCCGTCGATCGACGTTTTCTCACGCGCCATTTCGGGGGCGATCTGCATCAGAAAGACCGCCTTTGCATGGCCTGCCAGCTCTGGTCTCAGTCCGACGATGTCGTCGAGAGCGGTGATCACGCTGCGGTAGGCAACGGAAGTATCGATCCCGACCTCAGTCAACCGTAACCTCGCATGCTCGATCCGAGCTGAGAAGGCGCTCAACCAGTTGCCAACGGTCGTCGAGGACCACAGGAACGGTAAGTCTCGCTGCAAGTCGAGCAGCGCCGCGCGCTCATCGAGGGAGTCGCACGACGCAAGCAAGAGCGCGGCGAAGCCGGGCGAACGGTCGAATGCTTTCAGCGCGTCGATCGACGAGATGGGGAGGCCCTCGCGGCGAGCCAGCGTGAGAAGATCGATAATCGTGCGGCGATCTCGCGGGGCAACCTGTTCTGGTAGCGCATAGGCCTGAACAAAGGCGGCTGCGCGAGCGGCAGACGCATCGATGCCGATAGCCCGTTCGAGTAAGGTTTCTTCTCCCGTGGCCGCCCTCGCCGCCGCAGGCACGATCCTCGGCCGGACCTTTGTGCCTTGCCGACGCCGACCATAGATCAGCCACGGGCCGGGCGGGAGTGCGCGGCTTAGTTCGGCACGCATCGTGACCTGGCTCGCGGGGGCCACGAGAGACACGGTGCCGGCTGCCGGATGTGCGAGCGAAATCCCTTGGAGATCCAGCCCATGCGTGGTTGCGAGCACGGAAAAGGCGTTGGGCGGGGGAGCGTCAAAAGGATCGACGTCCTCGGCATACCATCGCACATCGGCGATGTTGGCGGTCGCACCGATTGTGGAGAGTTCGACGCGGGCGTCCAAGCTCTCCGAGCTGCCGAGTAACTGCGTTATCGTATCGGCGAAGGCGGAAAGAGGAACTTCGCCGGACACGCGCCGCGTGATAGTCAAGCGCGGAGCATCGTTCGCGCGCAATTCCATGCACAAGGATACTTCGCGCGTGGCAAGGATTCGGAGCCCCCTCAAGCCGTCGACCGAGAAGGTCGAGCGCGGTGGGACGAGGACGTCGTTGGCGTCGATCAGGCGCAAGTCATAGTTCGGATCGGTGAGGGTCAGCGCGAGCTCCGCATCCCATCGCGGTCTAAGGACGATCGTCGATGCTCCGGTCGGGGGGCCGAGCCGAACGATCGCCATCTCGCCTTCGAACCGAACGTCCAGATTGGTCGACCCGCGCGCGACGAGCAGTCGAGTGTCGAGCCCTGCAACCCGAAACTCCCTCCTGCCGCGATCCACCGCCATGTCAAAGTTCGGCGGAACGATCGATGCCCCAATCGCGAATAGGAGCTCGCCATTCTCGATCACGGCGAGATCGACATTTCCCCATGGTTTCGAGCCATCGACCGATCGCCACGTTCCTCTTCCGCGAGGGCGCCAATGCAACGTTTGGCGCCTAGGAGAAGCAAGGTGGCCATCTCGCTCGATCCATAGTTTCGGCATACCGCGGAACACGGACTCGCGCACATTGCGAACGAGATTGCCAACGAGTATCGGGCGTGCGTCGACTTCGCGCTCCACCGACGTCCTCCACGACGATCGCGCGCCCCCTAGCGTGAACGCTGCAGAGCCGCTGAAGCTGACTACACGACGATCGCCCGCGCAACGCCCGAGATCCGTGAAGCCAGCCGAGAACGAGACCGAGCGGAAGTGCTCATCGCGCACGGCGAGCGCAAGCGCGGGCCGGGTCGTCCGTGCTGGTGACGACCCCAACACTCGCAGCCTTGTTGGGGATTCGTTTTCGTCGATCTGCTCGATTTGGAGCGCGATGACAGGATCGTGCAGCGGCTCCCCACCGGCGGCGATGAACTCACCGACGGTGTTGCTGCCCGACTGTACAAGGAGACGCGCCTCGTCCCCCAAAGCGAGCGGCGAGTCAAACTTGGCCACAAACGCGCGCAGTTCGTGCGCTGGCGCGTCGTCCTTTTCATACGTCTCAATGGCGGCTACGGCGATCAGCTCCTGGCAGAATGGAGGGCGTGGAAAGATTCTGACCCTACGGCCGTCCAGAACTGCCTCGGCAACCGACGACGGCAAACGCCGCAGATCGATCCGTCCGGACAAGCCGAGCGAAGCCTGCGCCTGCCATTCGTCGTCAGCGCGAACTAGGTGTCGACTGACATCGAGCGCTGCGGCCCCATCGTCGCGAAGTCGGACGATTTGCTCGACCATCGACCGAATGTCCTCACATTCTACGTCGAACGGGATTTGGTCTCGCCAGCCGAGCCTGTTCTGATCAAGATAGTCGACCGCGTCGCCGCGGGCTTCGGGGGGTGGGAGCGAAGCGCGCAGGTCGATGATCTTGTCGCAGAGATCGACTGCCGGATCGAACAGCGCCTGCGCCAAGCGGTCCGACACGCGCCATGCCTCGGCGCCAACGGCATCACGGGTGGAGAAACCTCTTTCGGCGCATTGCACCGAATTCTCCAGCCAGGACGAAATTCGCGGATCCTCGCGTACCGATGCGACCGGAAAGCCTGCCTCGCGTACTATGGCGAGGAGCCGCTCGCCTCCTGTCGGCTCGGGACGGCGCCAAACTCGCAACCCGAGGCTCACTAAGCTTTCGACGTCTCGATATTGGATCCGTGCATAAGGTCCGTAGTCCAGACCAATTGCTCGGAGCGGACGAATCCAATCCCAGTGGCCGCCGCTCCGCTCGCGTCTAAACCACTCCGCCACGTGCGACACGATTAGCGCCGCGCCATGACGATCGCGTACCGCTGAAGGGCCGCATCGACGCAAGACCGCGCCGATTTGGTCGAAGTCGGTGCGCGCGAACCTGTATGCATAGAGCGGACGGCCATCGGGCTGCACCAGACCCCGCGACTCTAACAGCGACTGCAATGCGTCTCTGAGTTCCCCCAAGATCCCCCCTGCTTGGAATAGCCCTCCGCAACTCAGTCTGCACTGTTCGCTCAAGAATAACAGTAAGAATCGGACAGTAGGCTTGCGCTGGCGAAAACTGAGTAACTTGTCGCCCTTCGGACGATCGCTGGTCTGCTCAGGAGGCTGTAGCAAGGGTGGTTGGCGCAAGTGTACCTATCTAACGACGGCCCGCGCAGCGCGCTTCGCCTGCGAAGGCGCGGTTGAGGTCGCCGGGCGGGCGCGTTGAGAAGGCGCTTGATTGGAAGCCAACATACCCATTGAAGAGCAATGATCTGCGCGATGTTCGGCCTGCCAAAAGCCTGTCCATGTGGCGTAGCACAGCGACTGAACAGGGAGGGGAAGCTTGTCCGGTTCGATTTTGTCACCCCCACAGTGCCTGCAATTCGACTGGTGGCGCGAGGCAGAAAGTTCAAGTTAAAAAGCGCCCCAGTCAGTTGTAAAACCGCCTAACCTACGCTTTGGTGTGACTACGTTCACGGGTCGACGATCCACTGTGGATTTTTGCGGCGCAAGACTTTCTGGTCGTGCCAGCGACGTCTGCTTTTGGGCCCGAATAGCCGAATGTCCGCTCTCGCGATATCGCAGCAGTAAGCTTTGAGCGACGATCGCCAGCGTACACGACCCATTGGGGGAACTGCCGCGAGTCAACTGAGACGGACCATGATTGTTCTGCTATTTTAGGCCAAAATTTGCGGGGGAAGACTTGGTCCAAAGTTTCCGGTTGCTTCAGAATGTTGGCCAGTTCGATAATGTTTCAGCTGGGGCGCATCTGCCGCTTGCAAGGTTCGCCTTGTTCTATGCGGAGAACGGGCGAGGAAAAACTACACTCGCCGCAGTCCTGCGCTCGTTGGCCAGCGGCAACGCAAATCTCATTTTGGAACGTCGACGCTTAACCGCTGCACATCCGCCTCAGGTGGTTATTGGACTCCCGGGCGACACTGCAGTCTTCGAGAACGGCCGCTGGTCGCAACTGGTGCCCGACATCGTTGTCTTCGACGATAGATTTGTGAGTGAGAACGTCTATTCCGGCATGAGCGTAGATGCGGCCCATCGGCAGAAGCTGCATGAGTTGATCATTGGGGCTCAGGGCCTTTCGTTGAACAATAACCTGCAGGTCGAGATTACCCGCATCGAGCAACACAACCGCCAGCTAGCAAGTTCGGCGGAAGCAATTTCGGCCGACATTCGGGGACGGCTGACGGTAGACCAGTTCTGCGCCTTAGAGCCTCGCGACAATCTCACCGAGCAGATCCAGGAAGCGGAACGCAATCTGGCGGCAGCGCGGTCGGCACGCGAGGTGGCTCAGCAATCTGTCTTTGCTGCCGTGACCCTGCCACGGTTTGATCTAGAGGCTATCGAGAGGGTTTTGGCGCTTGGACTTGCGGGGCTGGAGAATCTCGCCACGGAGCGCCTGGACGAACACTTCGCGGCACTTGGCGAAGGGGGCGAAGCCTGGGTCGAAGACGGAATGAATAGGATGGGCCATTTATCTGACGAATGCCCTTTTTGTGCTCAGCCCTTGGCCGGCTCGACTCTGATAGAGCACTATCAGGCTTATTTTAGCGACGGCTATACCCGCCTGAAACGCGATATCTCAGATGCGATGATGATCGTCGGACGCCATCATAACGGGGATGCCAAAGCGGCCTTTGAGCGATCCGTGCGGGTGCTAGGAGAGCAAGCCGCTTTCTGGTCTCGTTTTATGGAGATGCCGGACACCACGCTAGACACCGCTCGGATTGTGCGGCTGTGGAACGCAGCCCACGAGGCCGTGTTTCTTTGCCTTAGTGCCAAAAGTGAGCAACCTCTTGAGATGATCCCACTATCCGAGGACGCTCGGAGCGCTGTCGAGGCATATCACACCACCTGTGCGACTTTGGACGACCTGAGCGCCAGGCTGATTGAGCTCAACACTAACATCTTACTTGTAAAGGAACGAAGCGCGGCAGCTAATCTGGCAACGCTTTCAGAGGATTTGGCGATACTGCGGCGACACGAGGCGAGGATAATGCCCGCTATGGATGCCGCTTGTACCGCGTATCTCGACGAGAAAGCTGCAAAGGCTAGTACGGAAACGGCAAGAGCAGCTGCCCGCGCTGCTCTCGACAATTATCGCGATCGGGTCTTTCCCGCGTATGAAACTGCCATCAATGCCTATCTGCAGCGATTTAACGCTGGTTTTCGGCTTGCCAATATCGCATCAGTCAACAATCGATCAGGTTCGGCAGCTAACTATGCCGTTACCATTGACCGGCAGGCAGTACCATTGGTGCCTGCGAATGATACCGATCCTGGTTTTCACACTGTATTGAGTGCTGGCGACCGTAACGCGCTAGCGCTGGCATTTTTCTTCGCCTCGCTGGACCGAGATCCTCGTCTGGCCCAGAAGATCGTTGTCATCGACGATCCGATGACCAGTCTTGATGAGCATCGCTCGCTCACCACCGTAAGAGAGATCGTTCGACTCCTAGGCAATGTACAGCAGGTCATTGTGATGTCTCACTCAAAGCCGTTCCTCTACAACCTTTGGGAAGAGACGCGTCCCGGGGATCGTTCTGCTTTGAAGGTCGTCCGTGACCACGGATCCTCAACGTTGGTTTCATGGAACGTAAGCCAAGATAATGTCACCGAGCATGATAGGAGACATGCGCTCATCGAACAATTCATCCGGAGCAGTGTTGGCATTGACGAACGCGAGGTGGCGGCTGCAATTCGGCCAAAACTCGAAGCGTTTCTGAGGGTTGCCTATCCCACTCATTTTCCCGCAGCCACGTTGCTTGGTCCGTTTATTGGTGCAGCGAGACAGCGTCTTGGTACTCCGGATGAGTTCATGAACGTTGCTGATGTCAATGAGCTGGAGGCCTTAAAGGACTACGGCAACCTCTTTCATCATGACACAAATCCTGCGTGGCAAACCGTGGCGATCAACGACCAGCAATTGTTGGATTTCAGCCAACGCACGATCCGTTTTACCCGGCGCTCTTAGGGCCTTTCAACCGATGAAGTATGACTTTGACTATGAGTTCAAACCTGTAGGTGATATTCTCGCATCTCAGCACCGCACGTGCGGGGTTGATGCCTTCGTCCTCGTCTACCTTCGTGCGGAACGCCAGATACGCAAGCTACTGACCTTTTTGGTATATCAATCGAGCGCTTTTATCGAGCGAGACGGCCCGGCTCTTCGCCAGACTCTGCACGACGCCAAAAATCTCTCATTTCCCATGTTTGACAAAGGAATTGCAGACCTTGCCGGCGTCGGGCTACAGGTGATGATCGGCGCCGACTATGAACGTTTAGTGACGACGTTGAAACGAGCCAAGCGATATCGGGACAAACTCTTTCACGGCCAGCTGCCCGATCAGTTCGTCTCAACGGCGGAATTTACAGCGGTAATAGACGAGATTCGCGAATGGTGCCGGCTGCTTGCTGAGGGCGCACAACGCGAGATCGGATACGACGGCGTGCAGCCAGATTCTCACCGAAAGGGAGACCGCGCCCACATCGCACAGCGGTCTTCAGCAAGGCTGCCGAACCTCGCCGCCTATGCAGCATTTCTCAAGGCCCTCTAACCTTCGTCCGATTAAAATGACGCCAACGCAAGGCTCGCATGATGGAGCCTACTGATAGTGTTGCAATCCGATCTCTGCCAAATCGTACATTCCCTCGTCCAGGCAACCGGGAGCCTTGTCGTTCAATTGGCCGAGCGGGCCTTGTTTTGCAGCCAAGACGAATTACCTTGGAAAATGCCTCATAACTTAGCTGAACTAAGTAATTGACATTAAAACAACTCTCTGTAGATCGAGAAGGCGAGATTTCGATGCGAAGCGCGTGGCGGACGTGGCTAGGAAACTTTGATCAATCCCTCGAACAGCTCGGCGTATCGACGATAGATGTCGGTGGCTTCGAGGATGCAGAACGCCGCTCCGTTGCTTTGGCCCTATTTGCGCGGCTGCGCGCGGAGCTTCGCGCAGCGCTGACTTTGGCGGACGCAGGCCATGACATGGCGTTTCGGTCTTACTGCCGGTCAGCCATTGAGTGCGCCCTCCATCTCTACCATGGCGAAGTGAACGCCAGCTATCTTGAGCAGTTGCACACCGACGATACGGTGAGCCGCCGGTCACGTGCAAAAACCTTTTTAAAAAACGCTCCTGGAGGACTCCCGGCGGACGCTAGGCAGAGCCTAGAGAAATTCCTTCAGGACAGCTCCAAGGCAAAGGGAAAGCTGCTCGTCTCTGAGATCGAAACTCCGTTCCCCCGGCTTAATCACGTCTATCGGGAGATCTCGGCTGATGCCGCTCACGTAACCTGGACATCCCTTCACCGGCAGTTGAACCAAAACAAACCGGGATGGACTACGGTCCAGATCGATGCCCAAGTGTCCACCGACGAAATGGAGGAAGCAGCATCCATTCTCGCTTTCGCGGGACTAGTGGTGGTCCGGTCGCTTCTGCAAATCGTACCTGAGCTTAAGGAGCAATATGACCTCGAGGCGATGTTCCGAACCTACAAGCCTGTCTATCAAGCCGGTCGAACTCGCGCAGAGTAAAAGAAGCCGCGGTCGAGCGGAGCTCTGACACTCACCTGCCGGTAGTGTTAACTCAAGTTGCATTGCCTCAATGTTCTATCAATGAGGACGTCCTTTATCATTCAATCTCAATTCTAATTCGCTCTCCAAGCTGGGGGCGACTGAGGCGCTTGCTGTTGGGCAGCGCATGACGGCTCTCAGGATCGGTGAACGCCTATCAAAGAGTCCGAATTCATCGCGAAGCAGACGTTCGCAATCCCGCGTGCCCACGCTAACTGCTGGAAGCGCCCAAGACATTTTAGGAAAATGCCCATTCCGCATCTGCCGGCGTGACCAACCCCTGCCGCAGCCGGCTGTGAAGTTCATGCCACGACGGGTCAGTCACGAAGCCTTTCATGCTTCCACATGCCTCGGCGAAGGCAATGTCGCCCAAACGGTCGATAAGATCACTCACCCCGCCGTTGCTGCCATTTAGGAATAGCTTGAGCGGATCATCATCGCACTCAATTACCCGATGTCCCCAAGCTCCCGGTACGTCGTCGGTTGCGAGAGCCTGCAGAAGATCTTCATCCGCGCCTGTGGTCTCGAGCGCCCGGCAGACGACATAGCGCATTAGGGGGTAGTAGATCGGCTGATAGCTGCCTCCAAGCGCGCGCACGCCGGGCAGGATCGACAAAACCAGAAACATCAGCAGGAGATTCGGGACAAGGCTGCGGTTTGCCAGCCGCTCGAGGATGTCGGGGGCTGTGAAGCACGCCACCTTCGTACCGGTCGCAGGATCGATGAGTTCTCCGGCGACCAGACGCAGCGGAAGGCGTTTGCCGTTGTCATAGAGCCAGAAGAAATCGGTACCTCGCGCGAGCCAGCCACTCCAGGGGCCGGACGCGAGCGCGTCGATGCCGGCAAGGATATTGGAGGCGAACTTCGGGTCTTCCAGCAGTCTCATGCGTAGCCAGGAATTTGCGTCCGACAGATGGTCCGCCACCAGGTCGGCGACATCCTCGTCGTCTATCTGCAGGAAGGCAAAGCGGCCTCCGAACATTTTTGGCCAAAGGATGAGATTGGCTGCCTTGATGGCGTGCGCGGGCCGCTCGAATTGCGTCTTCGGCAGAAGGCTACGAAGCAGTGTGAGTGCGTCTCCCCGAGTGCTTGGCTCCGTCGGCAAGAACTCGAACCTATAGGGTCCCGGCCCGGCTAGCAGGCTGTATCCGATCATCCGGCTTCGGCTCAGGCCAAAGACGTTGACCGGCTTCCCGTCAACAGTGAGCCAGCCTGGCCCCTTGCGTGGCTTTTCAACGAGATTCACCGTCGAAACGGCATAGGAAACATAGGTCGAACAGCCATGCGCCGAGAGACCAAGGAGGCTGAAGATATGCGTGTAATACGCTTCCGGCTCCATGAGGAGAAACAAATGTGGGCCTGTCTGCAACACGCGGCGCCTTTCGAAATCCCTGCAGATTTCCGAGGCGGTGTCGGTCGACAACCCGTTTCGCGTCGCTGCCTTCCTGATGATGTCGAGTAGTTTGGTGAAGGCTCGAAGCCGGATTTCGGGCACGGGACCCGAAGCCGGCGCCGTAAACAGGCGAAACGCATAATCGCGGATCGGCCGGGAATGATAAGGTTTCATCCAGGGGTAGAGTGCCTCCAGCGACCCCAGGACTGCCTGTTTCGCATCTGCGCCTGCTGCTAGCTCTTCCACCTCACGATTCACCCTTTTCTTCCGGCTGACCGGCACCGACGCTCAAGCACGAAATACTGATGAGGAGCACCACTCCGAAGCTGAAGAAAATCGTCGAAGGAAATGCTCGATCTCCTACAGCGGCGGCGATGCCGAAGACGAGTAACCCGAGCACCACGGCCACACTATGCATAATGCCTTTTGCCCGGCCCAACAGATAAACGGATACACGCGACTGCAATGTGACTTCAACGCTGACGCGTCCAAGATTGTATAGAAATCCGAGCGCGGCAAAAAGGATCACTGTCCAGGGCGTGCGCAGATATGCCAGCGCCATGAGTACCAGCGCCGTTAAGCCCAAAAGCATGAGATGCCGCGCATGGGTACTCATCGCTCTTTCAATTCGGAATAGAGATACCGCGCCGATCAGTGAGCCCGCCGACCATGCAGCCTCAAGGTAGCCGAAATCCACGGCAGTACCCTTCTGCTCCTGGTAGACGAAGCTAGATCCCATGACACTGACAAGCACCGCGCCTGTATAGAGAAGCGCGTAGACGACAATGAGACGACGCAGGCTCAGATCGAATTGTGCTGCCGAGATTTTGGCGATGCGGACATCGCGCGAGACCGGTTCCAGCCGCATCAAGGCCAGGCAGCCCGCTGAAAACAGGAAGAAGGCGGCAAGGACGGTAAATGGCAGGGCTGGGGAGCGCTCATGCAGCAAAGGCCCTGCAAGCAGAGCCGCGCCGAGGTTGCCGAACTGCATGACGAAGAAGACGGCGGAATTCGAGGCTACAAGATCGCGGCCGTCGGCTATCATGGGGATCATTGATTGAGAGCTCGTAAGCGCGACACGGTCGCAAAACGAAAATAATGCCGCCGACAGACAGATAATCAGAAACACGTCCACGTAGAGGAGCGCGCAAGCGGTAGCCAGCATAACGACGAAGCGGCTGAGGTCTGCCGCAACGTTCAAGCGACGCCTGTCAAATCGATCCGCCGCCGCGCCGGCCAAAGGGCTCGCGATCAATTCGACAACGCTGACGATCGCAAGGAACATCGCCACGCCGGCAGTTCCGTACCCTCGCTCGACGAGAATCCAGGCGGATGCGATGTAGTAGCCGTTTCGGGCAACAGCCGCCGATAGCGTGCTGGCCAGGAATCCGAAGCAAGGATTGGACCGGGCGGCCCGTCCTTTGCCACGACGAATTCGAACCAAATTTGACATGAGCGGCGTATCCGGGCTGACCGCCGATGGGTACCTTCTTCCGCCAAGCCTGCTTTACTGTGATGTTGGGGTTTTCCGATACTTGCTGAGAACCGACAAGCGGCGGCCTAGATTCTGCACTTACGACGAAATTCCGTGGGGGCCGCGCCGAAGGCCCGCTTAAAGGCGGTCGTGAAATGGCTCGAGCTTCCGAAACCACATTCCATCGCGATTTCCGTCGCCGACAAATTGGTCGATCGCAGCATATCCGCGGAGTGCTCCAATCGGCGCTGCGCAATGAATGCGTGCGGCGTCATGCCTGTCGACTGCTTGAAGGCCCTCCAGAAATGGAACCGGCTAACCCCAACCTCTTTTGCCAAATCGGCGAGCGTAGGTCTGCCGCCCGACAAGGCCTCGATCATTCCCACTGCTCGCTTGAGATCGAACGATGACAAACCGCCTTTTGCCGGTTCCTGATGGACGCCGTTCAACCTGAGCATTTGCCCGAGCAATTGCGTGGCCTGGCACTCCACCATCGTTGCGCTGATGGGGTCAGGCTGCTTGAGCTCCAAGACAATCCTCTGCAACGCCAACTCTACAGTGGTGTCCCGAAATCCGATCGAAGGCGGCAGCACCGCCGGGCGATGGCGAGCCATTCCCGCAAACACCTCGTCGGCGAATCCTTTTTCAATCGAGACCAGGAGGTAGGAAGCGGTCGCGTCCCCCTCGTCCCACCCATTCCAATTACTGCCGGCGGGCATGAAGATTATCGAACCGGCCCGGCGCGGCAAGAAGGCAATCCGGCGCCCGTCCACAACGTCTTCTCCGCGGCTCGCCGTGCCCTTCAGGTTCATCAAGAACACATGGTTTGGCTGAAGGATTCTTGTCTCCTGGCGCTCAAGCCCGGTTCTTTTGACTACGTCCGCCCGCACGCTCCCCCAGTTCTCATACTTGTGGGCAAGCGATTGGTGCTGTGAACGCCGATTCTTGGTCGGGTCGAGGGCAAGATTATTCACGTATCCACAGTCTCCTTACTGGCGAGTGGCCAGTCGTTGCGTGATGTGGCGAACCACCGGTTGCTGAACAACACGCAAATAACTCTGGATTGGTAGAAGATGTGACTTTAGCGAAAAAATGGCAAGCGAGTGAAAGCCGACTGTATCCGGCAGGCCTACCAGTTGGCCTAGCCAATACTTGAGCAAGGTGAAATATTAGACCACTCTTATCTTAGTGGAATTTCCCCCATCGACGTATCGGCATCTCACCAATGAAACGGTGCTGGAGGCATACTGCGATGCGTGGACTCGACGACTTTCTGGCTGAGTGCGACCATGGCCCACGGATTAACGGACTAGCCGGCTTTTTCGCGGCGACCGCCGCTGGCAAGAGCGGGATGCCAATCCGCAAGCCCGTGGCCGACGCCCGCCTTCTGCCGCGCGATGAACTCCTACGCGATCTGGTTGCCCTGCATGCGGCACGACAAGGATTTTTCGACCAGCACTATCACGGCAGCATTCCCTACAGATTGGAAGAGGAGTGCCGGATGGCCTACGCAGTGCTGGAATATGCGCGGCACCGTGGCGCTCCGCTTTCGCTATACAGCCTTGGAACAGCGGAAGGCACGATGGCCAGAACACTGTCCGAACTGTCGGAGGGACAGATACGCACGCTGTCGTGCAGCCCGAACGCGGAGAATTACAAATGCTTCATGGCTTATGGCGAACCGCCGCACGCCGACTTCTTCGTCGGCCCCTTCCATCATTTGACGAAGGACGTCCTGCGTTCAGATCCACGACTGGCAAATTTCGCCCACGGCTTCGATATTATTCTCGAAGATACGACCTTTCAGATGTACTCGCCCAACAGAGCAAGCCAGATCGAGTTCGTGACCCAGCACCTCAAGCAGGACGGAATCTTCGTCTTCGTCGAGAAGTTCCGGGCAACCGAGGAGCCGGACTACAGGCGTCGCGAATACCAGAAGGATTTCGGCTTCAAGGCGCGCTATTTTCCCCCAGACGAAATCGAGAAGAAGCAAACCCTCGTTCTGGATACGATGTTCGGCAATGAGGTCACTTTGGCGCAGATGGCTGACGCGATACGCGCGCATTTCAGCCACTGCTCCCTGACCTGGAACAGCGGAAATTTCTGTAGCCTCGCTGCGAGCAATAGCGCGGAAAACCTCAACCGGTACCTTTCCCAGATGGCCACTCCAGCCATTCCGCTCGAGTACGTCTACGAAACCAGCCTGACCCTGCCGGTTAGCGTCGCCGCCGCGCAGGAATAGGCGCCTGAGCCTTGAGACAGGTCAACAACACGTTGCGCCGTCTGGACCATGTCTTCGCAGCCGTCGACCATGGTAGCCTCAGGCAGGCAGCAAGAGTTCTCCGAGTGAGGGAATCCTGTGTCAGCCGCAACATCGTTGCTCTCGAGCAATTGCTGGACATGCAGTTGTTTGATCGCGACGTCCATGGCGTTCGGCTGACTGAAGCAGGCCGGGCCTGGACTGACCTCGTCCGGGCTCACTATGAAGGCTTGCAAGATGCCTTGGCCGGAGGTGGTCGTGGCGACCAGGATGCCAAAACAGTCAAGATAGGGTTGTGCGGCCAGATAGGCCGGGCGTTCGTGGCGCGCCTTGTCGATCGATTTCGCAGCTTACATCCGGATGTGTGCATCGCCATCGAGGACGTTCCCCATCAACAGCGTCTGGCGGCAATACGTCGCCGGCGCCTTGACATCGTCTTCACGCACGGGCTCGAGAACGGCGCCTTATGCCGCAGCGAGCTATTTGGGCACGAGCGCTTGTTCGTTCTCCTGCCCGGCGGCCATCCGCTCGCTGAAAGGCCGGCAGTGAGATGGAGGGATCTTGCAGATACTTGTCTGCTGGTGTCGGTCGGATCGCCGCAGGATCCAGTTTTGCTGGAAAAGATTGCCGCAGATGGTGGCCCCGCCATTCAAATATGTCGCGCGAGCGAAGCGACGGTCATCCTCAAGATACAACTCGGCCAAGGCGTAACTCTGGCAGGCGAAGGTTTTGCCAGGACAGTCGCCATCGGCGCTACGGTGTGGAAACCCATCGACGGTCAGAACAGCATCAGTTCGATCAAGGCAGTGTGGCTGGAATCGAACCCCAAGCGTACGCTTTTGCGGCTGGTTGGGACTGCAAGAAACATGGTGACACGCGACTTGAGCCTACCCCGTCAAGCGCTTGAAATCACGCCATGACTGGGAGGCGCGACTGATGCGGTTCGACTTCAGTCGTCCGGCCTTTAGCCACCCTCCGAACGCTTTGCGCTAGCAAAGCCCCGATCCGTCGCAATGAACCGCTCCAACATCGCAACGATGAGGCGCGGCGGATCGGCGGGCCGTTGCCCCGCATCGCGGCCGAGGATCTCGGCATAAGCGGTCAGGTCACGATGCAATGCCGCGGGTAGTTCCACCATGACCTTGACAGTTTTGTCGTCGGCGATTGGCCCCAGTTTCAGCCTGGCCATTTTAACCTCCGTAAGGTTCGAGCACGAGATCGCGTGTGACGATCACGCGCACCGGGAATCCCGGTCGGATGGTGAGCGTCGGCGCTATGTTGAGCTGCCGCTGGACGATCTGCTGGCCTGTCTCGCTGATGCTGTCGGAAGCGCCCTGGCGAAGAGCGCGCATGATGTCGCTCTCCTGGCCCGATGAGCCTGCTTGCGCCCCGATGCTCAGAACCGTGGAAAGTGCCGCAGCTTTGAACAGCTCGCCCCAGTGATAGTCGACGCCGTCCTCGAGGCCAGCATAACCCTCGGCATCCGCGCCGGGCTCACGCTCCAGAACGATGGAACGGCCGTTCGGAAAAATCAGCCTGGTCCAGACCAGTAACACACGACGCTGGCCGAAGCCGACACCATTGTCATACTGGCCGATGAGGCGCGTCCCCTGCGGAATGAGACGGATGTGGCCGGTTGGGCTGTCATAGACATTCTCCGTCACCTGCGCGGTAATCTGGCCCGGCAGGTCGGAGCGGATGCCCGTGATGAGGGCTGCCGCGATGACGGCGCCCGCCTGCAGGACGTTTTTCGATGCCGGCGCTGCGACACGATCCGACGAGACTGTGCGTTTGTCCGGCAGCTGATCGAGGAATGCGCGCTGGCGGTCCTGTGCCGAGGGCGTCGCTGGCTGCGGCGCGAGGCCTAGGCTGGAAAGGTCGGGCTGTGGCGGGGTGCCTGTTGTAGACTGAGCGGCAGTCGCCTCACCCGCAGGCCGCGTTTGCGTGGACGCGAACAGACGCGCGGTCCTCGCCGCTTCCAGTTCCTGCTCCCGGCGTTGCTCCTCCGGGTCCGGTCCAATGGGGCCTGTCGACAGCGCGGGGCCGCCATTCTGTGCGGCGAGGATTGGGCGGCCGAGGTCGCCGGGAAGCGGTGGGCCAAGTTTCGGAACGCCTGAATAGTCCTTCGGCAGGCCGGCGAGCCCATCGGGGGTCGAGCGATTGTCGGTTGAATAGAGCTCCTGACCCTGGCCTTGCTGACGGTTCTGCAGCGCGTAGATCAGCGCTCCGGCGACAGTCAGACTTGCGGCGAGCCCTAATCCGGCCAGCGCCTTGCGTGACAGACGCGTCACGCGCGGCGGCTCCGCGCGCAGCCGCATGGCCGCGGCCGGCTCGCCTGTCAACGGCCGGGCGTCTTCCTCGACCGGCGCCTCCGGCCGGGCGTCATTCATCGGTCCCCGGCCTTCTTCCTTCCCGGGATCCAATCTGTCGCTCATGATGACGACCCTCCCCTGTCTGTTCGGAGGTTCATCGCTGGCGGGGTCTCACCAGGGCCAGGCATCCATGAAAATCGACTGCTCCTTACGCCATCGGTGCGGGAGACGCGGATGCGCTGCTGGTTCTTGCCGGCGCCGAAGCGCAACTCGGCGGCGGCAAACAGCCGGTCGACGATCATGTAGTTGCCGCGCACGCGATAGTTCACCAGCTCGGACGTGTCGCCTTCCGGCCCGACCACGAAGAGTGGCGGCATCTCGCCCTGGCCGATGCCCCGCGGGAACTCGATGAACACCTGCTTGCCATCGTCGAAGGCGCGCAACGGCCGCCATGGTGCGCGATCGCCCGTCACCTCGTAGCGGAAATTGACGCGAGAAAGATCGATGCCCGTCGAGACCGGCTGTGCAGCCTCAGCCTGCTGGTGCTGCCTGCGCAAGGCGATGAGTTGGTCCTGCGGGTATTGCCAGGAGACCGAGGCCATATAGGTCGACGGCGTCGAGCGAAGTTCTATGTGATAGGTGCGCCGATCGGTATTGATGACGAGATTGGTTATGAGTTCGGCGCGCGTCGGCTTGACGAGGATGTGGACTTGCTTGGTCCCGCCCGTACCGCTCTCGGCATCGCCGATGATCCAGCGCACGGTGTCACCGGCGGCGACGGGGCCGGAGCCGACGAGCTGCTCGCCGGGCTGGAGCGCGATGTCGGTGATCTGTCCGGGCGAGGCATAGACCTGATAGAGCGCGCCATCGACGAAAGGATAGACCTGCATCGAGTTGATGAACCCGTTGCGGACAGGCTGCATGCGCGCGGCCGCATTGGCCAGGTTCACGCGCGCGGCCGGATCGGACGGTTCCGGCTCGGGCTTTGCCTCCTTGCCGACCGGCTTCAACTGACCTGGAAGCGGCAGCGGTTTTGACAGCTCCACCACCTTGACGGGCGGGGGCGGATCGACGGCTTGCACGGCCGGGATCGGATCGTCATAGGAAATCTCCGGCGGCTTCTGCCTGGTGGCACAGCCTGCAAGCGCCGAGGTGCAAAGCAGCAGTGCTGGAAAGGCCATCTTGCGGAACGCCGGCATTGCGTGGATGAGGAAAGCCGGACACCCCCAGTGGGCGGCCTTGAAGAGTGCGGGCGTCATTGTCCAAGCTCCTTCGACCAGTTGATGGCGTTGATGTAGATGCCGAGCGGGTTCTTCCTCAGTGCGTCGGCGTCGCGCGGGGGCTGCACGACAATGGTGAGAATGGCGGACCAGCGCTCCGTGGAGGCGAGTGACCCGTCCTGATAGCGGCGTTCGACCCAGGCGATGCGGAAGCTCACTGGGGATGCGCGGATGACCGACGACACGTCGACGGCGATCTGCTGTTTGCCGACCTTGGTGAACGGGTCATTGGCGCGCGCATAGTCGTTGAGAGCCAGCGCCCCGCCCTGCGTCGCGAAGTCATAGGCGCGCAGCCAGTTCTGCCGCACGATGACCGGATCGGCGGGGATCGACCTCACCTGTTCGATGAAGTGCGCCAGGTAGAAGGCGATCTGCGGGTCGTTCGGCTGATAGTCGCCGACCGCTGGGGCGACAGCCTGCGCCTGGCCCAGACGATCGACCTGCACCACCCAGGGCACGATCGAGCCGTTGGCGGATTGCCAGACGAGCGCGGCGGAGAACCCGGCGGCGAGCGCCAGGCAACCGAAGGCCATGTAACGCCAATTGCGCGCCTGCACGCGAGCCGAACCGATGCGCTCGTCCCAGACCTGTGCAGCGCGTTGGTAGGGCGTCTCGGGTTGTGGGGATCTGCCGTAGTGCGTGGACGGTCGTTTGAACATGCTTAGTCTCTTTCAGAGAGGTTGATCGAGGAGCCGCCGCCATGGCTGTCGCCACTGCGAACGGCGTGGGCGGCGGCCTGGACGCCATGGGTCATCTGTTGCGAGCGCTTCATGCGCTTCGCCCAGGCGGGCTGACTTTCGGCTACGGAAGACGCGACGGGAGCGGAGCCGGCTTCGCCAGTGCCCGCGCCGATTGTGCCAGCGGTGGATGATCCGCCCGTCGTCTCGAAGGCGGCGCGAGCGCCGGACTGGTAGCTGTGCTTCATGCTGCCTGCCGCATTATTGGCCGCGCGCTTGAGCGGTGAGATGGCACCCTGGGCGCCGGCGCTGATGACACCGCCGAGCCCGGATGCGACACCGGAAAAGCCAGAGTCTCCGGCCGCGCCGAGATTGTAGGCTGTGGATGCCCTGCCTGCGGTGGCGGCACCGCCACGGGCGGCCGCTGCTGCACCGCCGCTGACAGCCGCGCCGCCGGACACGACGGCGCCGGCGGCCGCGGCGCCCACTGCTGCCATGCCGCCGGCGGCGAGCCCGGTGCCGACCGCCGCGCCCGCGCCAAGTTGCGGGCCGCCGGAGACGAGACCGTTGGCAATGCCAGGTCCAAAGATGCCAAGGCCGAGCAACGACAGCGCGGCCAGCACGATCGCCATGGCGTCGTCGATCGACGGCGTGTTGCCGCTGAAGCCTGCGGTGAACTCGGAGAAAAGAGTCGAACCGATACCGATGACGACGGCGAGCACCAGCACCTTGATGCCGGACGAAATGACGTTGCCGAGCACCCGCTCGGCCATGAAGGCGGATTTGCCGAACAGACCGAAGGGTATCAGCACGAAACCGGCGAGCGTTGTCAGCTTGAACTCGATCAAGGTGACAAAGAGCTGGATTGCCAGGATGAAGAAGGCCAGCAGCACCAGCGCCCAGGCGAAGAACATGCAGGCGATCTGGATGAAGTTCTCGAAGAAGGACCAATAGCCCATCAAGTTCGAGATCGAGTCCAGCAACGGCCGGCCGGCGTCGAGCCCGGTCTGCGCCACCTTGCCCGGGCGCATGAGATCGTCGACGGCAAAACCCGTTCCCGAGGCCTTCAGGCCAAGCCCGGCGAAGCTTTCGAAGACGATGCGGGCGAGATTGTTCCAGTTGGAGATGAGATAGGCGAAGACGCCGACGAACAGCGTCTTCTTGACGAGGCGCGCCATGATATCGTCGTCCGCCCCCCAGGACCAGAAGAGCGCCGCCAACGTCACGTCTATGACGATCAGGGTCGTGGCGATGAAGCCGACCTCGCCGCCGAGCAGGCCGAAGCCGCCGTCGATGTAGCGCGTGAAGACTTCGAGGAAATGGTCGATGACGCCCATGCCGCCCATGTCAGCGAATCTCCGGCCGGGGCGGCTCGACCTGCATCGCGGGAGCGGTCACATCCGTCCGCTCCCCTTCTTTCCGGTCGACTGACGCCGGCACATTCGGAAACAGCGTTGTCGGCGCTACCGGAGCAGGCGCGGTTGCCGAGTCATGCTGACCGAGAAACCGGCGCCGGCTGTCTGCCCACGCTTTCAGACAGCCGGGATCGCGAGGGCCGGTCTCGCCGATCCCGGAACAGCGGCGCAATTCGGCCGCGAGTGGATCTTCTGACGCGATGGAACGATCCCGCGTCGCAGGGACGTCAGGCTCATCTTCCTTGCTGCTCATCTCGATTGCGGTCACTGTCAAAGCGACCGCGATGAAGACGACTGCACTGACACGAGCGAGGATCTTGCCATCCATCGCGCCGGCCTCAGTTCTTGCCATAGAACATCTGCGCACTGCCGGGCTGGTAGCCCGAGCCCTGCGTCAGGAAGCGGCGGCGCTGTTCTCGGCCCTGGTCGGCGGCGGTGGCCTGCTCGGCCGATTGCAACGCCTGCGCCCTACCGTTCGCGGCGACGACCGCGGTGAGATCGGCGAGTTGTTGCGCCTGAAGCGCGAGGAGCTGGTTGCCGGCCTGTGTTGCCTGAAGCGCTCCGGTCGCACCCTGGCTCTGGCCGACCAGCGCCGACATCTCACTGCGATTGGTGTCAATGTTGCCGACGACGCCCGCCTGCACACGCATGGCGTCCTGAAGCCCACCAACCGTGTTGCCCCAGCGCGAGCGCGCATCGGCCACGAGTTGCTGATCCGAAGCCGACAGCGAGACGTTGCCGTATTTCTGCTGGAAGGCCTGATCGATCTGCTGGACGTCATAGGCAACGTTCTGCGCCTGGCCGAGCAACTGCTGCGTACGCTGCACGGACTGCTGGAGCTGTTGCAGCGAGGAGAACGGCAGGCTTGCGAGATTGCGGGCCTGGTTGATGAGCATCTGCGCCTGGTTCTGAAGCGAGGTGATCTGGTTGGTGATCTGCTCGAGCGAGCGCGCTGCCGTCAGGACGTTCTGCGTATAGTTCGAGGGATCGAAGACGATGAAGGCGTGTGCCGGCGTCGCCAGCATCGGCGAGAGCGCGGCGGGAGCGACAAGCATGGCGGCAGCGAGCCGCAAGCCAAGGGAACGGCGCAGTTTCACGGGGACTTCTCCTTGTTGGTGAGGGCGGGGCCGGTTAGGGCGGGAACGAGTTCAGCGGCCCAGCCCACGTCGCGGTGGGTCAGCCAGGCTGCGAGGAACCCGTCGCGGCCATGCTCGGCGACGATGCGGGCGATCGCGGCCTGGTCGGTCTTGGCGGATACGGCGCAGAGCGCGAGCGCCACATCCGACAGACCGAGCTCGAACAGCCGATTGCCGCGACGGGACTGGCAGTAATAGTCGCGCTTCGGCATCGCCCGCGCGATTATCTCGATCTGCCGATCGTTGAGGCCGAAGCGGCGATAGATCGCCGTGATCTGCGGCTCGATGGCGCGCTCGTTGGGCAGCAGAAGCCGGGTCTGGCAGCTCTCGATGATCGCCGGCGCGATCGCCGAACCATCGATGTCGCTGAGCGACTGCGTGGCGAAGATGACGCTGGCGTTCTTCTTGCGCAGCGTCTTCAGCCATTCGCGGAGCTGGCCGGCAAAACCCTCATCGTCAAGCGCAAGCCAGCCTTCGTCGATGATGAGAAGGGTTGCCGAGCCATCGAGCCGGTCCTCGATGCGATGAAAGAGATAGGACAGGACGGCTGGCGCAGCACCCGTTCCGATCAGTCCCTCGGCTTCGAATGCCTGGACCGACGCCGATCCAAGATGCTCGCGCTCGGCATCGAGCAACCGGCCGTAGGGACCACCGACGCAATAGGGACGCAGTGCCTGCTTGAGATCATTTGATTGCAGCAGCACGACCAGACCGGTGATCGTGCGCTCCTCGACAGGCGCGGACGCCAGAGAGCTCAACGCCGTCCAGATATGCTCCTTGACCTCTGGGGTGATCGCCACATTCTCGCGCGTCAGGATCGCCACGATCCAGTCGGCGGCCCAGGCGCGCTCGGGGACATCATGAATGCGGGCGAACGGCTGAAGGCTGACGCTGTCGGCCGCTCCGTCGCTGAGATCGCCGCCGAGATCATGCCAGTCGCCGCCCATGGCGAGTGCCGCCGCGCGGATCGAGCCGCCGAAATCGAAGGCGAAAACCTGCGAGCCTGCATAGCGGCGGAACTGCAGCGCCATCAGCGCCAGAAGCACGGACTTGCCCGCGCCGGTCGGGCCAACGATCAGTGTGTGGCCGACGTCACCGACGTGAAGCGAAAGCCGGAACGGGGTCGAGCCTTCGGTCTTGCCGAAGAGCAGAGGGGGCGCTGCTAGATGCTCGTCCCGTTCCGGCCCCGCCCACACCGCGGAAAGCGGGATGATGTGGGCGAGATTGAGGGTGGAGATGGGAGGTTGACGGACGTTGGCGTAAACATGACCCGGCAGGCTGCCGAGCCAGGCGTCGACGGCGTTGATGGTTTCGATGATCGCCGTGAAATCGCGACCCTGGATGACCTTTTCGACCAGGCGCAGTTTTTCGTCGGCGGTGCGGGGATCATCGTCCCACACCGTCACTGTCGCGGTGACATAGGCCATGCCCGCATAGTCGGCGCCGAGTTCCTGCAGCGCCATGTCTGCGTCGGCGGCCTTGTTTGCGGCGTCGGTGTCCACGAGCGCCGACGTCTCGTTGGTCATCACCTCCTTGAGGATCGCCGCAACCGATTTGCGCTTGGCAAACCATTGACGCCGGATCTTGGTCAGCAGCCTGGTCGCATCGGTCTTGTCGAGCAGGATCGCGCGTGTCGACCAGCGATACGGGAAGGCCAGCCGGTTCAGTTCGTCGAGCAGACCCGGCGTGGTCGCGGTGGGGAACCCCGTGACCGTGAGAATGCGCAGATGCGACGCGCCAAGCCGCGGCTCAAGCCCGCCGCTCAGCGGCTGGTCGGCCAGCATGGCATCGAGATACATCGGCGTTTCGGGAACGCGGACACGGTGGCGATTGGTCGAGACGCAGCCATGAAGATAGGTGAGCGTCTCGGCGTCATCGAGCCAGCGGCACTCCGGCATGAAGGCTTCGACAAGCCGCAGAACGCGGTCGCTGCGATCGGCGAAGCCGGTCAGCACCTCATTGGGGTCAAGGCCTTTCTTCACGCGCCCTTCGTAGAGCCAGCTTTCCGCGCGCGCAGTGTCTTCGGCGGGTGCAAGATAGGTGAGTGTGAGGAAGTAGCTGGACTCGAAATGCGCGCCGGCCTCCTCAAACCCCGCCTTTCGCTCCGCATCGACCAGCGTGGAGGCCGCATCTGGAAAGCTGCTGTTGGGATAGCGGGTCGAGGCATGGCGCTGGGCCTCCACGAAGATCGCCCATCCGGAGCCGAGACGGCGGAAGGCATTGTTGAGCCGGCCGGCGACGGCGACCAGTTCGGCCGGCACGGCGCTGTCGAGATCGGGTCCGCGAAAGCGCGCGGTGCGCTGGAAGCTGCCGTCCTTGTTGAGGACGATGCCGGCGCCGACCAATGCCACCCAGGGCAGGAAGTCGGCGAGCCGGCTGCTACGGTTACGATATTCGGCAAGGTTCATCATCGGCGCGACCTCTCTCAGGCCGTCAGATGCGTAGGGATGCGGAGATGCCGGCGAACGACGTCGACGAAGAGCGGATCGCGCTTGGCGGCCCAGACAGCGGCTACATGGCCGATCGCCCAGATCGCGATGCCGACGAGCCACAGACGCAGCCCCAGCCCAACGGCACCGGCGAGCGTCCCGTTCATGATGGCAATGGCGCGCGGGGCGCCGCCGAGCAGGATCGGCTCGGTCAGCGCGCGGTGTACGAGGACCGTATAGCCGGGCACCGCATAATCGGGCATTGACCCGCCCTGTTCGACAGCGCCCGCCATCAGATCAGCGCTCCGCCGCCGAACGAGAAGAACGAGAGGAAGAAGCTCGACGCCGCGAAAGCGATGGACAGGCCGAACACGATCTGGATGAGCCGGCGAAAGCCGCCCGACGTGTCGCCGAAGGCAAGCGTCAGGCCGGTGACGATGATGATGATCACCGCCATGATCTTGGCGACCGGGCCTTCGATCGACTGGAGGATCTGTTGCAGCGGCTGTTCCCACGGCATCGACGAGCCGGAGGCAAAAGCGGGCGCGGCCATCACCAGGATGAGCGTGGGAACGGAAACGGTCATGGCGAGACGATGGCGCGCAAGGCGCAGGCGTTGGATCACGGATTTTCTCCTTCAGGGCTTTGGATGGGCAAGGTCGGGCTGTCGTCGCCCTCGAGGATGGCTGGCGCGACCCGGTGATCGCCGTCCGGGCGAAGGCCATCGACACGGGCGAGTTCGGACAGCCGGCGCGCGGAGCCGCGACCGGAAAGGACGGCAACCAGATCGATCGTTTCGGCGATCAGCGCGCGTGGAACGGTGACGACGGCTTCCTGGATAAGCTGCTCCATGCGGCGGAGCGCGCCAATGGCGCTGCCGGCGTGGATCGTGCCGAGGCCGCCGGGGTGGCCGGTGCCCCAGGCCTTGAGCAGTTCGAGCGCCTCGGCCCCGCGCACCTCGCCGACCGGAATGCGGTCGGGGCGCAGGCGCAGCGATGAGCGAACAAGATCAGATAGAGACGCGACGCCGTCTTTCGTGCGCATAGCCACGAGATTTGGCGCGGCGCATTGCAGCTCGCGCGTATCCTCGATGATGACGACGCGATCGGCGGTCTTGGCCACCTCGGCCAGCAGCGCGTTGATCAGCGTGGTCTTGCCCGTGGATGTGCCGCCGGCGACCAGAATGTTCGCGCGGTTGGCAACGCCCTGGCGCAGCGCGTGCGCCTGCTGCGCCGACATGATCCCGGTTGCGACATAATCTTCGAGGGTGAAGATGGCGACGGCGGGTTTGCGGATCGCGAAGGCGGGCGCCGCGACGACGGGAGGAAGAAGCCCCTCGAACCGCTCCCCCGTCTCGGGTAGCTCGGCCGAGACGCGCGGGGCGCCGGTATGGACTTCGGCACCGACATGATGAGCAACGAGGCGAACGATGCGCTCGCCGTCCGCCGCCGACAAACGTTCGCCGGTATCGGACAACCCCTCGGACAGGCGATCGATCCACAAGCGTCCATCGGGGTTGAGCATCACTTCAACTACGCCCGCGTCGTCGAGATAGCTCGCGATCGCAGGTCCGAGCGCTGTGCGCAACATGCGTGCGCCGCGAGCGAGACCTTCCGAGTTGTGTGACGACGCTGTCATCCTATCCCCGCTTCGTCCGGGGGGCATGAATGCCCTCCCGACGGGGATGATTAAGAGAACCGGATCTCGACGTGATTCAACAGCTATCTTGAGGCGTCGTAGCGTAGAGTATGAATACAGGAGATCGGCGGTCCGAGCCCGCGCCCTACGATCGTCAGCCCGCTTCTTGCGCTTTTGGCCACAGCTATCCTGCCTTCCGCACCCGTGCTTGCGTCATGATGCATTGCCATGCCGGCGTTGCCGGTGCCGAATCCCTCGGTCGACCTGAAGCCGCAAGGCCAAGAGATACGACAACACTGCGCTGGCGGCTTGGCCTTCCAGATCGAGTAGATCGAACTTGAACTGGGAACTTTCAGCAGGCCGAGCAGGGTCGCGCCAAAACTCTTCGGACCAATTCGGTGAAGAAACTCTGGCGTTTCACCCTAGCCAAGTCGCTCGGGCTCGGACGGAAGCCAGCAGCGGCGCCCGCCAAACGAACGACACGGGCTCTAAGGGATAGAAAGGGCGCCTAAGTATCGCTAAGGAGGTTCTCATGATTCAAGTTGCTGATGATCTCTACGCGTTGGCCACGATACGCTTAGCCATTCTTCGCCAGGACAAATTGCGCGACATTTTGTTCGGTATGGTAGAGCTATTGCCGCGAGAGATGCCAAAGCCGGTTGAGTTGGGACCGAGCCACGTTCAGCTGTCTGGATCCCAAAGGCGGCATCTGGAATTCTGGCACGTGGTCGTTAGCGTGACCGAAGCGCTCGATTGGTATGCGCGTTGCGCAAGGGGCGACTTGGCGACGCCGCGTGCCGCAGTCCAGGGTGGTTCCCCCCTGAGCCTGCAGGGGGGACCGTTTGCCGGCGAACCGCCCTGGCCGCACTTGGCTGTTGGGGAGCCCGCCCCCTTTCTCGCTGATTGGCACGGCTGCGTACGCTCACATCGTTTGGTTTCGCTGGCCGACAGTGAAAGGCTGGTTAGGGGAATTGCCCTAGCAGAGAGAGACTTGGCGAGGCAGGCCTGCCTCAGCGCGCTCCATTTCGATCCCTTCCATGACACGGACTGGCTTGGCGATGTGATCCTCGTTGCCCCCAATCCATTGTATCGGGCAAGATTTCCGCGCTTCGTCCCTCAAACTCAAACCGGGGGCGAGCGGTCGCTTGTCCGTTTTGAACCACGAACTGGAACAAGCCTTGAAGGGCTTGAGGTTTTCTCGATCGAACGTCGTGGCGATGCCTACGGTCTCATTCAACGCACTACATTGACCGATAAGACATTTGCCGTGTTTGAACACCCGTACCCAGTGGGCAGGGAAGGTTTCGCAGTAATATGTCCGCAGCGCGGTCTGCTCGATATCCAGCAACCTTCGACGTATTTGAAATCTGTCTTCACGACATTTGCAGCAAGGACATCCAATCATCAGGTTAATGTGCTGGCGGGGCGTGGCCGGCCCGAGCAAACCATAAGAGTGGATCAGCTAAGCGAAGAGACCCAGCGCATTGGCCAGACGCCGGCAACGGGGAACCCACTTGTGACCCTTGCAGTGCGGCGGGAGGCCCGGCGCAACCGCGAGGACGGCCGCCGGTTGGGCCAACGCTGGTTCCATGGCGATCAAGACGAAGCTGCGGCATTCTTCCAGGATCTTGTGGGCGATGCCCGCGAGCGGGTGATTTTTGTCGATCCCTATTTCGGGGGACATGAGCTCGGGATGTTCGGCCACGCCCGTTTGCGGCCAGCCGTCAAGCTCAGGGTTCTCACAGGGGCGGAATTCCTCCGGCAGGCCTCTGCCGACTACCCGGGCAAGGAGGAAGGCGCCCTCGTGGAAGAGGCATTGGGCGGTTTCATCGATGACGCAGCGCGAGATGCGGTGGATATACGCGTGATGCCAGGTAATCCTCCGGTGCTGCATGATCGGTTCCTCGTTATCGACAAGGCGGTCTGGTTCTCCGGCAACTCATTTGGTGATGTTGGTCGGCGGGCAGGTGTTGTCATCCGTATGCCTGATCCTGCCCCGATCATCGCGTCGATCGAGGAAATCTGGCAAACAGGCGCGACGTCATTTGCCAAATGGATCGAGGCGAGGCGCAAAGACAGCCTGCCGACGTCGTCCGCGACCTGAACCGCCATGCCTCTTCGCCCACGCAACACGCCAGTCATCCAGCCAGAGGCAGACGTTTCTGCCCAAAAATTAAGGCCGACCTTCCTCTGGCCTTGTACCGGGCAAAACGATGCGTCCCGAGCGGGGCCGTTGTCGGCATGGTGGGCAAGGTATCGCCAAGCTGAGCGAAGCGAGGATGGCGACAACCTCAAAGCCGGATTGACACAATTCGCCGACGCCCTGCTAGAGGCCGAACGCAGGGTCCTCATCATCGATCCGCACTTGCCCGCCGTTCTCATAGAACTGCTCGAACGGGTGATGGAGGTGTCTGAGGTTCAACAGCTTCAGGTGCTTCACAGTCATACGAAACTGGCCAATGTTGATGTGGGAATGCAGGCAGTAAGAGCTGCAAGGCTCAGCACATCCTTTACGCGTCAGCCAGGCAATGTGGACTGGCGTAGGCTCGGTGCGCCGGTGCACGACCGGCTGGCAATCGTCGACGACGAGTTCTGGCACTTCGGAGCAACTGTGGGCGGCTTGCATGGGGCGATAACCGGGGCCAGTCGGGGCTGGGGAGCGCTAGCCACGCGCGCGTCGGGGTTGACGAACTCTGGAGGGATGCAAATGGCCGATGACGGTGAGGGCCCTGACTCAGTTCAGGCTTACCATGCACGCCGCCTTGAGGAAGCGCGGCAGAGCTTCCAACAATATCCGCGACCCGCCGATGCAATCGCGACTGTCAGAGACTGGCTCCTTGCATATGGCCAGGATCCCTCAAACGAACTCAGTTGGTCCGCTTTTCGCAAGCTTGCACATGAGATCCGACCCGCGGCATCCCTTGCCAAGGCAATGCTTGGCGCGGCCGCAAATGCCGTGGATACGGCCATCGACGATCATTTGGAAGAGCCGCAAGTTGGGCGTTTGTTATTCGGGCTGGCGGCGGCCGATGCAGCGCTGCTCACGCCGGATCACCACGTGCTCGAGCGGCTCGCTACCTTCACGTCGCGCGACCCCGTCAGTAGTGCGGCGTTCGACGAGCGCTTCATCGAAGGCATGGCCAGTCGGGACGACAAATCGACCCTGATTGCGGCCGCTGAAGCGACTGTCGAACGCTTCAATCTCGAGCCAGAAGGGTTCGTGCCGCGGTATCGGGCAGCTGACTTCGCGCAGTTGCTCGCTACGATGCCGGCCGACTCAGATGTCGAAGACCTTTGGCAAGACCACCTGTCGGACGAACTCGTGTTTTCCGATAGCTTTGTCGTACTTGATCTGGTCCGTGTCCTCGACGTCTCCACCTACGTCGAGCTGCTTGAGACGTTCCAACATCCGGCGCCCGTCCAGGCCTGTCTGAGTGCGGTGAACAGTCTTGACGCATTGCTGGCCTTGTTGCCACCGGCCAGGCCGGCGTTCATCGAGAGGCGATGGACGGGGGCGAAGGTACGTCCGCTCCTCCTTCCGGCGTACCTGCACCGTGTCGACTTGATCCAGAACAGATCTGCCGACAGCTCGCCACCAGCCAGAGTTTTGACTGCCGGTGCGGAACTTGCGGAGCACTTGGTGCACCTCGGTGAGGCGACCCTTGCGTTTCGGTTCTGCGCCTATCTCGTCAAACAGTTTGGCCTGCGCTTCACCGATGATACCGACCGGCTGCCGGAGCTAGGCGATGGTCTGCGCTATGCGGAATGGCTGTTGATCCAGGCGATAGCGAAAACGCTGCCTCCTGGTGACGCGGTAGTTCCCGAGAATGCCGAGAATGACGACTATCTCTACACGCTCGCCGCCGCCGCTCTTTGCCGAGTCGAGCACGATGCGCCGGTCGACGATCTTGCCAATCTACTGGAGAAATTCATTGAGAAGGAGCGCTCGCTCTCCGCCATCGCCAAATTCGCGTCGACCGAACTACTGCCCGGGCAATGGCGTGTCACACAACTTGCCGGCCTGCTAGCTGTTGAGCCCGACCCACTCAAACGCTGGGAAGGCCTATGGCGGGTCGCGACCCCGTTGCGGGAAAGGAGCATTCACCGGCATGTCCATGATGACAGCGACCTCATCTATGTTGCACCCTTTTTGCTCGCCCTGGGACTGCGATTGTATGATCTGCTCTTCGACAAAGACCCGGGCAGCGCCAGATTGCTGTGGGGGCGGCTCTATCGAGCTACGCTCGAAACGTATCTGGTTGACCGGCTATTGCGCGAAAGATTGGACAATCTCATTCTGCATGGGTTCGTTCGCGCCCCTTTCATGGCGGCGTATGGGCCGCAGGATCCCGACGGGTCTGTGACGCTCTCCGAGAGTCTTGCGCCCTATCTGACCCCGAACGCTTTGGCTGCGCGCATTTTTCTGTTGCTACGCAGAGGCGGGATCGACGCCACGGCCCTGGCACAGGCCTCTGCCTTGGCGGGGCGAGATATAAATCACCTCATTGCCGAAATCGAAGAACTGCTCGGGCTGGGCGCCATGAGAGGTCTTTCGACCGAAAGCCTTGCCATCCTCCAGGCGCTGGTACGGGCAGAGGATGAGTCGTGATTTGCCGACGAGTGTCGGTGAAACCAAGCCCAGCGATTTGGTCAACGCGCGGGACGCAGTCGCCGAGTACTTCGGCGCGACCATCTAATCCAGGGCCCCACCTCGCAAGCTGGGTGTTTTTCGAACGCCGGGGCCAAACGACCGTCTACTGCTCAATTGGTGCACATACCTAGCATGCAGGTGTGCCGGGCTAAATTAGCGGGTGTCGAATACACCATCGACATCCTCCGAAATCTCCTGCCGCAGCTTTGGCCCCTTCGCCAGCCGACGTCCCAGCGCGGTGACAAACGCATCATAACGCTCGCCAGCCTTGGCGTGGGCAGCCTGCGCGGCGGGCTCGGGCAAAGCCGGTGTCGTCGTCAGCCAGAACCGGACGAAGACGGCCAGCGTCTCCACGGCGATCGCCAGATCGCGTTCCTGACGTGTCATGCGCCGGTCGAGTTGATCGAGCCGTTTCGTGATCGCCGCCTCCTGCCTTTCGGCGGCGTCAGGCGACAGGAACGACTCGATGGCTGCCTCCGCCACCAGCGATCGCGAAAGATCTCGGCGCGCCGCATGTTCGGCCAGCCTGCCCATGACCTTCGGATCGAGATAGACGGACAGGCGTTGTTTTCGGGGTGACTTTGCCATCCGAGCCTCACATATCCACACCATCGCCGGGGTCGAGCGACGCCTGCCGCGCAATGCCTTGCATGAGGCGCGTCAGTCGACGGTTGCCGGCGACATCGTCCTCTACGTCGTCCAGGTGATCGATCTCGAATTCGTTCTCGGTCGATGGCTTCACGACCGGCTCGACGCGACTGAGTTCGGGTTGCCGACGACGCTCGGATTCGGTCAGGTCCTCATCACCCTCGGCGGCGGGCGATGATGTGGCTTCGGCAATCCGGGGACGGGAAGGCAGAGGCAGCTTCGTCCAGTCGTCCGGTCTCCCCTCCACTGCCGCCACCAACGCCGGAGGCGGCAGGATACGTTCCCGGAAGCGAGCATCCTCATGATAGCGCGCCTTCCTGGCGCGGATCGGCGGCGCACCCGAGACCATGACAATCTCGTCGGTGGAGGGAAGCTGCATCACTTCACCTGGCGTGAGCAGCGGGCGAGCCGTCTCCGAGCGGGAGACCATGAGATGACCGAGCCACGGCGACAGCCGGTGGCCGGCATAGTTCCTCATGGCCCTCATCTCCGTCGCTGTTCCCAGCGCATCGGATACCCGCTTGGCGGTGCGCTCGTCGTTGGTGGCAAAGCTTATTCGGACGTGGCAGTTGTCCAGGATTGAGTTGTTGGCGCCGTATGCCCGCTCGATCTGATTGAGGGATTGAGCGATCAGGAAGCTTTTCAGCCCGTAGCCGGCCATGAAGGCGAGCGCCGACTCGAAGAAGTCGAGGCGGCCAAGGGCCGGGAACTCGTCGAGCATCAGGAGCAGCCGGTGCCCTTTCGCCCTCACCTGAAGATCTTCAGTCAAACGGCGACCGATCTGATTGAGGATGAGGCGAATGAGCGGCTTGGTCCGATTGATGTCGGACGGCGGCACAACGAGGTAGAGCGTCGTCGGGCGCTTGTCGTCGACAAGATCCGTGATACGCCAGTCGCAGCGGCGCGTGACCTCGGCCACGACAGGATCGCGATAGAGGCCAAGGAACGACATGGCGGTGGAGAGCACGCCGGAGCGCTCATTGTCGGATTTGTTCAAGAGCTCCCGCGCCGCACTGGCGATAACCGGGTGCGGACCGCCCTCACCCAGATGCGCCGTTTTCATCATCGCCGACAGCGTCGATTCGATTGGACGCTCTGGATCGGAGAGGAAACCGGCGACGCCGGCAAGCGTCTTGTCGTCCTCGGCATAGAGGACATGCAGGATTGCGCCGACCAGCAGAGCGTGGCTGGTTTTCTCCCAATGGTTTCGCCGCTCGAGCGAGCCTTCGGGATCGACCAGGATGTCAGCGATGTTTTGCACATCGCGGACTTCCCATTCGCCGCGACGCACCTCGAGCAGCGGATTGTAGGACGAGGATTTCGGGTTGGTGGGATCGAACAGCAGGACCCGGCCATGCCTGGCGCGGAAGCCCGCGGTGAGTTGCCAGTTCTCTCCCTTGATGTCGTGGACGACCGCCGAGCTCGGCCAGGTCAGCAGTGACGGGACGACGAGGCCGACACCCTTGCCCGAACGTGTGGGCGCAAAGCACAGCACGTGCTCCGGTCCATCGTGGCGCAGATAGGCGCCGTCATACCGCCCAAGCACCACTCCATCGGAGCCGAGAAGGCCCGTTGCCTTGACCTCCTGCTTGTCAGCCCAGCGGGCGGAGCCGTAGGTCTCGACCTTCTTGGCCTCGCGTGCCCGCCAAACCGACATGCCTATGGCGACGGCGACGCAGGCGAAACCACCGGAAGCCGCGATAAAGGCTCCCTCCACGAAGATCGACGGCGCGTAGGCATCAAAGCCATACCACCACCAGAAGAAGGACGGCGGAAGGTAAAACGGAAAGCCGAGGACATGGAACCATGGCCTGCCGAGCTCGGGCTGGAAAGCCAGGCGCCAGGCCACCCACTCCGTCGCGCCCCAGGTCGTGAAAATTACGATCGCGACGACCGCGAGGATCTGGCCCCAGAGTATCTTGGCGGCGGACATAGAAGCGGTCCTTTCTTCAACATGAGGTTAGAGGCCGAGGCCTCGTTTGCGGCCAAAACTCCAGTCGATGCCGTCGTCATTGCGAGCGACGCCAGAGACGTGGCGGCCAAGATGCTTTTCCAGGGACGGCGTCCAAGGCACCAGTTGGAACCCGAGGCCATCATCGATCATGGCGAAGCGACCGGAGGCGAGCGTGAAGCGCTGCCGGTAAGAGCCGGTGACGTACTCGCCGCCCCGGGCGCGGTTGAAGGGCCGGCCGGTTTCGGTCGAGAGCTTTTGGCCGAGCGCCTCCAACTCGCGTCGACGCAGCGTGTCGATCAGGTTGCGGGTGAAGCTGATGCGTTGGCCTTGCCGCTCGCCCAGGCCCTGTTCGACAAGATGGTCGGCACGGCGCTGCACCGCGCGCCGCACCTCGGCGCCGAAGCCACCTTCCGAGAGTGCGATCGGTTCGCGAGCGATATTCTGACGGTCAAGCCAGGTTGCGCCGGCGGCGGTAACTTGCTGCTCAATGTCGAGATCGGAACGGACAGCAAGTGCTGCGCGCCCATGTCCCTGCGCGTCATGGAACTTGCGCAGCTCGACGATCGAACCCGGAGCGCTGTCGCCGGCGGCATCGAGGTCGGACAGCTTGATGTGATGTGTGCGGCCGTCGGTGCCATCGACCACGACGTACGCGGTGCCCTTCAGTTCATCGTCGAGACCGCGGTCGATCAGCCGACCCACGATCGGCGTGTCGAAGCGCTCCGCCGCCAGCACATAGTTCGACGCGCCGCGCTCGATGCCCTGCTCTGTCAGGGCGCGATGCATCCGCTTGATGATGTCACCGCGCTCGCCAAGCTCGCGCAGCGTCGCCTCGGCCTTCTCGTCGATCATCCATTGGCCCGGGCCGACCTGTACGGCAAGTCCAAGGGTTTCGAGCTTGCGCACCCGCCCGACCTTCAGCACGAGATACTCGTCGGGCTGGGCGTTCGGGGCGGCGGCAAGGTCGATGACGCCTGTGTCGCGGCCGTCGCGAACAAGCTGCCGGTCAAGCTGGGTCCAGCGCTCGGCTTCGACCTGGCGCTGCAAATTGCGACGGATGTCGAGATCGCTGCGCGGGCCGAGCTCCTGGGTAACGAGATCGGCCGCGCGGGCGCGCATCCCCTCCTTGATGTAGTCGCGCGAGATCACGAGATCCTGCCCGTCATCAGTGTGGCCGCGCAGGATGATGTGAAGGTGCGGGTTGTCGGTGTTCCAGTGATCGACGCCGGCCCAATCGAGCTTCGTGCCGAGGTCCTTTTCCATCTGCCCCATTAGATCGCGGGCGAAGGACTTGAGGTCCGCCATGTCGACGGCATCTTCCGGCGAGACGATGAACCGGAAGTGGTGCCGATCATCGCCGCACCGCTCGGCGAAAGCACCGCCATCCACCTCACCCACCTCCGGCCCGAATAGCTGTGCCTTCTCCCCGTCACGGGTAACGCCCTCGCGGCGCAGATAGGTGAGATGGGCGGCAAGCGGGGCGCCGCGCGCGTGATGGCGCACCAGCCGTGTCTTGATGATCACGGTGCGCGACCGGCTGGTGAGGAGACGATTGGCGCGCACGCTCGCGGTGCGGCCACGCCCGAAGGTCGAGCGATTGCCCGGATTGATCGGGCCGGTGCGTGAGACACGGGCGCCGGCCTTCTGGGCGGCGGCAAGCGCCTGCGCGATGAAGGGCCTGGCCCGCTGGGCGCCCGATGAGCGGATGCGGCCGGGCCGGATTCGAAAACCATCCTCACCGTTCATGTCGAGTATCCGCACATCGTATCAACGCATTGAAATCAGAGCTAAACAAGTGTTTAGGCGAGGTGCGCCAACTCTTCGCGCCTCGTGGAAATGCGGCATAACCTATTGAAACTACACAACCGATCGACGCCGCACCTCGCGGCCTTTTATCTCGCCATCTTCCGGTTGTTCTGCCCACCTTCCGCCTCCACCCACGCCACGGTGCGCTGGACCTTGCGGTTGCGCGAAAACGGCCATAAGCGCTCATGGCTGGATCCCTTCGCCCGCTCGCGCCACGAAGAGGCCCTCGGACAGCGGCACGATGGCGGAGACATCGCGCACGGTGGGTGCAGAGCTCGCGTCATTTGGTGGTCGCTCGGTCGGCACGAGAGCGACAGCTTGGTTGCGATCCTGCTGACCTACGAAGAGCGAGCCGTGCTTCCAGGGAATGGCCTCGACAGACGTGACTGCGAAAGGGCGCATACCCTCGCTTTCACCGATCAAGGGGGCAAGTGCTGCGACATAGGCGCGGGTCTCGGCCGGTAACGCACGCCCGGTGAGGTAGGCTTCATAGCGTGCAGGTCCCGCGTTGTAGGCTGCCAGAAACCCCGGCGAGCCGAAGCGATCGCGCAATTCGCGCAGATACGCCGTTCCTGCCAGGATGTTATCCCGGGGATCGAATGGATCCCGGCCCAGCGACCAGCGAGCGCGCAGATCATCCCATGTGCCGGGCATGATCTGCATCAGGCCGCGGGCGCCGGCGCTGGAGACCGCGCGCACGTCGCCCGCACTCTCCTTGCGCATAATGGCGCGGATCAACGCGGTCGGAACGCCGAAGCGGTGCGAGGCTTCTGCGATGTGCGCGCCGAACGGATCGCGCTGCGACGATCGCGCGACGGCCAAGTCCTGCGCGACTGTCTCCGCCGGCGTGACGGTCGCGACGGAAAGGCCGCAAAGGAGGAAGAGAGCCATGCGGCGGGCAGCGCGAAGCCGCCCCGGCGCACCGCCATGGCTCGTCGACGGACGGCGAGCGCGCATCGTTCACTCCTTCTCGCTGCGGTCGCGCGGTCGCGCCCAGTGCAGCGACCAGGACGTCTTGTCGTCGCCATTGCGAAACAGGTTCGCGCGTAGCGGCTGCGCGAAGGTCGGGTCGTCGAGCTGGATCGAGACGTAGTCTCCGGCCTTTTCGCTGGAGCGTTTCCAGCCGGCACCAATCTCGGGGCCGTCCTCGCTTCCGGCGTGAACGCGGTAGTCAGGCGCATTCTCCGTTTCGCTCGCCTCTGCCGCCACAATGGCGACATCGAGGTTGAGGCTGAGCGTGTGAATGCGCCCGCTATAGCCAGTCTTCTGGCGCGTGAATTCCCCAATCTGTTGCATGTCAGGCTCCTGTTCTAGAGTTGTGCGGTGATGAAGGCTGGCGGCACGACGAGCGCCGCCGGTCGCACGCTCACCGCGTTGGCGCGCGCCATTCGAAGCGGCCGTTGCCGCCCTCGTCTGTCCACAGCGGGACGGCGTGGCCGATGATCTGGGCTGTGGAGATGAGGCCGAAGTAACGGCCGTCGAGGCTGTCGCGGACCTGCTTGTTCATCAGGAAGACTTCGCGGCTCGGGATGCGGCGGCAACCCTGCCAGACAGGCAGGCCACGGCCGGCACGATCACGTTCGAGCGCCACGCCCACCTCGACGCCATCGACGGTGATGGTGAGGTTTGAGCGACAGACAATTTGCCCGGATACGCCAAGGATTCGCTTCAGGAGTGGCACGCCCATCGGCAGATAGCCGCGATCAGCGAGGAACGCCGCGAGTGGCTCGGGCGCGTCGACAGCGACAATATCTGTGACCTCGAAGGGTCCGTCGAAGTCGACCGTGTAGAAGCCGATCGGTGCGCTGGCTGACGCATTCCAGATGAGCTTCGTGGGCATCGAAGTGAGGCCGGGATAACCGACGCCCATGGTTGCGAGAACGCTAGCGAGGATGATCCCGGCGCGCGTCACCGCTCGGTCCTCTTGCGCAGCAGGAACGCGCGATGCTGGTCGAGTGTGTAGCTGCGAGGCGCGTGGCCGGCGGTTATCCGGTTGTGGATGTGCCGCCAATGATCGGGCGACACCAACTCAGGCTCGATGTCGAGGCGCTGGATATCGTCGATCGCCTGAAGCACGCGTTCGACCTTGGGCCAGCTCTCGACCTTCAGAAGGATGTCGCCGCCGGGGCGCACGAAGGGCAGTGTCTGATAGGCTTCGCCACGCGCGACCGCACGCACGATATCGATGCGTGAGATGATCGTTCCGAAGTCGTTCGCCGCCCAGCGCACAAAGGCGAAGGCCGCGCCGGGGCGATAGGAGAGGATGCGCCGGCGACGATCAACGATCTGTTCCTGGGCGTGGGTGCCGAAGCGTATCCAGTTCTCAATTTTCTTCTCTACCCAGGTCAGTTCGACATGGACGAGTTCGTCGCGAGCGTGGTGCGGGGCAGCGATCATCGGGGGCCTCCCGAGCGTGGATCAAGAGGCGGAGTCGGAGGTTCGGAAGCGTTGGTTGCCGTGCTGCTGCCGCCAGAAACCGATGGCGCATTCGAGGTCTTGTCGGTGTCTATGCTGAGTGCGTCGCTGGCTCGCCGTACGAGCCTCTGCACATCGCGCGCGCGCTCTTCAAAGTTAGACTCTGGGTTAGAGTCTAAGTTAAGGGCGCGATTTCGGGTTTGGTTTCCTAGGGTTAGGCCCCGTTTGGGTTCCTGATAGCACGAGCCTGCGGTTCCCGATGGCACGATAGGTCCGGTTCCCGATAGCACGAGGCCGTCCACAGGCTTTCCACAGGAGGCGATCCGCTCGAAGGCGAGCAGCGTCCGGCCGCCAATCTCCACTTCGAGGAAGAGCGTGTAGCCGGGCAGCGGCTGGCGGCGGATGATGTCGCGCAGTTCGAAGGCAAAGCGCTTGTGGGGCGACAGGCTGCCGGATTTCTGGTGAAGGTGACGGAAGTCGAAGCGCCAGCCGTCGCGCTGGCGTCCGCCATGCTTGCGCACCAGCCGATAGAGCCAGCGCTCCAGCCCGCCAGTCAGGTCGAAATAGGCACGATCGATCGTCAGCACGAGCGCGTCATCGAGGACTGCCTGGTAGAACCAGTCGGGGACGATCAACTCGATCCCCGCGGGTTTACCATGGCGATCGATGCGCTCCTGCCACTCGTTGATCCATGAGAACCGGTGACGCCTGCCCTCGGCAGGCTGACGGATGGTCGTCGAGACGGTAGTCGACTGCAGCCGGTCAAGCGCCGCCTTCAGGCGTTGATAGTCGCGCAGGCTCTTGCCGCGGCCGACGAAGGTGAGGATCTCATAGGGCGTGGCGGCCATCAGGCGCGAGGTACGAAGCCCGGTGTCGCGCGCCTCGACGATCTGGCTCGCGGCCCAGATCAGGATGTCGGCGTCCCAGATGGTCGCCATCCCATGATCGGGTACGGCTTCGACCCGGATCGTGACGTTGCCCGCGGCAAAATCGATCGGGGTGATGCGATGGGTCTTGGAAAGGGAGAAGAACGGATAGGCCATGAGATCCTGCGCGTCTCGTGGGGCGAAGTCGCCAGGCAGCGCCCGGAACAGGTCGAGTTGCCCGCGCTCCGAAAGGGATTGGTTTCGCGCCGCCATTTGAAATCCGCGCGCGGTCAGCGTGCGTATCGTCCGCCGTGCGCCGGCGGCGTCGATGTGTGACGCTTGGCCGGCAGGACCGATCCACGCGGGTCGGATGTAGAGGTGACAGCGCCGCGTTCGGCCCAAGCCTGAAGGTCGTCGACGGCATAGACGACACGGCCGCCGAGCTTGCGGTAGGAAGGACCAGTGCCATAGGTACGGTGCTTTTCGAGCGTGCGGGCGGACAGGCTGAGGAAATCCGCGGCTTCCTTGGTGCGCAGGAAGCGCGGCGGCAAAACGGCGATATCGGGTCGCATGGGTCGGACCTCCGTGGGGTTTTGGGCAGCCGCTGGCGTTCAGCGGTGGACGGCGACCAGGGTGGCGGAGAATGGGCTTCGCAAGGGATGGGGAAGTTGAGGGAGGCGAAAATCCCACCCCCTCGTCCGGGGCCAGAACCGCTACGGTCGACGGCGATGACGCAGGATTTGCAAATAGCCGCCGCCGATCATGGCGGTGGCGCCTTCGACGAGACCGATCACCGCATCGCGCAGCGCGGACGTTTTCCAAGGATCGGCGGCGACGCGCTTAAACCCGTAAAGGGCGATCGCAATGTCGCGGTAGCTCGCGCCATTCGAGTGGCCGTCAGCGGCCTGTATCATCAGTCGAAAGCGGCGGCGCTGCTGCGGGGTCATACGCGTGTCCGAAGGTGTGGGGCGCCCCTGCAAGGAACGCCAGAAACGGGTGAGTGCTTCGATCCGTCCCAACGTTTCTGTATCCAAGGGGATCAGCGCCGCCAGGTGGCCGTGCGGATCACTGCCCGGCAAAAGGAGAAGTTGGGTCGCGACACCTGCACTGTGGACGATGTGACGTCCTTCCGGGCTGTCGTGGACCGCCCCCAGACCGGTCAGAGGCGCCGATCGCAACGACGACAGGAATTCCGGCGCCGGCACGAGAGAAACCACAGCTGGATCGCCGTCAGGCGACCACAGAACGTCTTGCGCCAAGGCGGACAAATCCGGCCTGGCCGGGAAATCGCAACCCCCACAGCCGCTGTGTCTCAGAGTGGAAGGGTGCTTTTTCGGCTCTTGTCGTCAGGAGCGCTTGGTAGTGCCGTTGATAGGGTTCGTGACGCCGCAGACACTCCCAGGCGAGCCCTTCGATGGGTAATGTATCGAAATAATCATAGCTGGCATTGTCTCGCCAATGCGATGTATCCGGCCTCATCCAAGAGCTCCTCGCAAGAAACGCGTAGACCCCGCCTCAAAACAATTCCGGGTTGTAGCGATTGGCGGAAGACCCTCGCCGGGCATCGGGTGATGCCGTATCGGCATCACCCGGGAACGACAGGAGCGGGTGCTAGCTGCCGGGTTGACGCAAGAGATGGCGGTAGCCAGCACGCGCCATCCAGCGGGCTCGCGCCAGATGGCTGTCATGGATGCGCCGGGCGCGTTGTGGCTCCTTCGTCAGATCAATGCCGAAGAGAATTTCAACAACTTCGCGCCAGTCCGCGCCGTCGTCGGCGGCGTCAAGAAGGCGCGCATAGAGCTTAACGTGCTCCTGATCGTATTCGGTGAGTTCGTCACCCGTCGGCGCGGTGTCATCAAATGGCTCGATCATCGCTTGCCCTCGTCTTCACAGAGTAAGACTGCATTTTATAGAAACAATTTTGCCAGCGGAGCATGGTCGATGAGCATCACGCGATGCGGTTTCGGCATCGCCTGGACTTGAGTGGGATGAACCGGCCTCCGCGGAAGAAGGCCCCGGCCTTCCGGCCAGGGCCTGCGCGGGGCCTTAATCCCCCCGCCGCGCGTTCGGGCGGGACCAGATGAGCGAGAAGCCCTCACCTTCCTCATCGTCAAAGAGGTTGGCGTAGATCGGGGCGTTGAAGCTCGGATCGTCGAGCTTGAGACCGAGGTAGTCGCGGCCCTCGTTGGAGGTCTTCGACCAGGCGGCGCCGATCTCGGCGCGGCCGACCACCACCCGGTGGCTGGGAGCGTTCTCGCCAGTGGCGCGTGTGTCGGGGATGATGCGCACGTTCTTGGCCTGGACGCTGAGGGTGACGATTTCACCGGTGAACTCGTTCGAGGCGGACTTCTTGAAGGTGCCGATGGTAGCCATTGTAAGTCTCCATTTTCTGTTCCCGAGCCCGCACCATGCGGCCTCGATGGCGATCACTTGGCCGGAGGCGACCGACGACGCATCGCTTGCGACCGAAGCAACGCGGAGGACGGCGCAGGAACGACTTTCTTGTCTCGCGAGGAATGGCGGCGCTCGGGGTCCCCATGCGCTTTCGGCATGGGGTGGGAGCCGGCAGGGGAAGAAAGTCGAGATGCGCCGTTGCGGCTTAGGCGGTTGAGGCTTCAGCCGTCCTTCGGGCAGATCAGCCCATTGAAGAGGCCGTTTGGAGCGCTCCTGGGTCAGATTGGCAACGGAGACTTTGGCGTCCAACGCGCCTCCAGCAGATCGCTACAGGCTTCACTGGCATCGCCCACGCATTCCAGGCGCCGGGAACCCCACGCACCTCCAACGACGCGGCGACCGGTCGCGCTGCCATCCCGCCACCGACTGGTCGGACCTGCCTTGCGGCATCGACCGAACACAAAGTCCAAGATTTCAAACGAAGCCGAGCCGGATTGCCCATTGCTCGATCCTTGGCATGTAGCCCGATTGCCCAACCATCGATGATGACGAGGAGGCTAGGCCTTCATCGGTCTGGTCCACCCGCCTCGCTCGCGCGGGTTTAAGCTCGAACGATCTCCCTACCGGATTGGTCGGCGGCGGCCATGCCCGCGACCCGCAGATATGCCGTGACGCCGACGGCGACCGCACCAATGACCGAAAAGACGACCTGCCAGATTTCCGAAGGCATCATGTGCTTCGCGATGCCATGGGTGGCATGGTAGCCGGCAACGATCGCGGGAGCGACGAAGACCAGCGCGATCGCCAGCTTCGCCCACATTGAGCTGATAACGCCGAGGAGGATTTGGCCGACGCCGAGCGTCAACCCGGCTGCGAGGATGCCGACAAGGATCGCGCCAAGCCAGCCGGCACCGGTGTTGAATGCCCATGTACTTGCGTTGACGCCGACGAACAACGGGAGGGCGACGATAGCAAGCGTGAAGAGCAACCAGCACAAGATGCCGATGGCCGCGATGCAAAGGAGAATGCCGAGGATGATCATGGTGGTGTCTCCGAGAGAATAGCTCAGGCGATTGCGCCTTCCACCACCACCTGGCGCAGTGCACAGCATAGCAAAGGAAAAGCGCGGGCGAAACCCGCCGGTGTTCTTGCATCGCCAGGCGCGATGTCCGCCCCGTCATGGGGCGAACGGGTCGATTTCGCCGATGATGGCGGTGTCGTCGCCGTCATACTCGTTCGCCGGCACGACCGAGAGAGTGCCGTCGCCGGCACGAAAGATGACGATGGTGACCATGAGAGTGGCGGCAAGGCTGAAGGCGAAGGCATGTGCGTCGGCGAAGGACATCGATCCGGCTCCTGTTTGAAGCGGAGGACCCTCCCCCGCTGACAGGCGCCCGATGTGTCCGGCCGATGGCCGCGATCACCGCGAAGGCGAAGCCGGAGCGGCGGCACGCTTCGCGTAGTCCGACCCCTTGCGGGTTGATGGCTTTAGGCCATCGGCTGGACCAAGGATCAGCGCAATGGATTGCGGGGTGCGGTCATCTTCAAGTCAGGAGCAGCGGGCGTTGTTGACGCGACGCTCTTGTTCCAGGAGCGTTTGAGCAAGCTGCCGCGCGATGTGGCGGGCGTCGAGCGAGAAACCTGACGGGCATGATCGCGATGCATCCCGTTGGAAGCCGCCACGCTGAAAATGAGGATGAAGCTGGGCGATGACGCTGTGCAGTTGCGGTGGCAGGCCTAATCCCGCTCTCGCGGCGTAACGAGCCGCCTTGTCGAGATCGTGCCCGATATGGCGGCGGTTCCAGCGATCATCGGTCGCTGTTCTGAGAAGATGCGACTTCAGGAGCAATTCAAGGGCGATGGCGATTGCGTGAAGGGCCGCATTGTTCCTGCCTCGATCCGCCGCCCAGTCAGCGCCATCGAGGTGGGCGGCGGCATTGCGAAAGAAGGTGTCGGCGAGCGCGATGTCCGGCGTGAAGCTTTTGGGAAAGGATACGAGCGACATGGCTTGAAGAATGCCGTGCCTCCCCGGCTATTTATAGGAGGGCGTAGGTTCCGACGGCGCTTACGCGCCGCCGTTTGCGAGCCGATAGACCGGGATGCCGAGCTTGCGGGCCTTATCCGCGAGGTTCTCCTGAATGCCGGTGCCCGGAAAGATGATGACGCCGATCGGCATGACCGCCAACATCTGGTCGTTGCGCCTGAAGGGAGCGGCCTTGGCATGTTTGCTCCAGTCGGGCTTGAAGGCGACCTGCGGCACCTTGCGATGATCGGCCCAGCGGGCGGCGATCTTTTCGGCGCCTTTCGGTGATCCGCCGTGCATCAGCACCATGTCGGGGTGCTTGGCGCGGATTTGGTCGAGCTTGGCCCAGATCAGCTCGTGATCGGCGGTATCGCCGCCGGAGAAGGCGATCTTCGGGCCAGCGGGTAAGATGACCTCGGTTTCCGCGCGCCGCCTGGCCGCGAGGAAGTCGCGGCTATCGATCATTGCGGCGGTGAGATGGTGGTGGTTGACCATCGACCCCGTGCGCGGTCGCCAGGCCGAGCCGGTGTACTGGTCGTAGTGGTCGGCGGCCTGGTCGCGCATGAGCTCGAAGGCGTCGCGCCGTTCGATCATGGTCTGGCCCTGGGCGGTGAGTGTCTCGAGTTCAACCGCCTTGATCTCGGTGCCGTCCTGTTCGCGCTGCAGGCGGCGCTGGGCCTGCTCGTTGTCGTCCAGTTGCCGCTCGATCCGTTGTACAGCTCGGTGGAAGACATTGGTGACGGACCAGAGCAGGTCATCGAGGTCGGGTTCGAGGCGCGTGTCGGCCAGGGTGGCGATGAGGGCGTCAAAGATGTCGGCCACGGCTCCGGCCACGTGGTCGCCACCGGGGAGCGGTCGCGGATCGGGCTCGTCAGCAAATGGGCGCCAGCCATAGAGCTGGAGTTCGGTGAGGATGTGATCGGTCGGAGAAGCGGCGTGGTGCGGTTCACGGTCGTCGTGCTCACTCATGGAGATGCTCCCGTCGGTTTGACCGCGACCCTCGCGGCCTTCATGGCGACGAGAGCCCACTGGCGGGACGGTCCGACACCCGTAGCGAAGCGGAGGGCCGGAGCGCAGCGGAGGATGGCGGCGGCCGGCTATTTTGCCTCGCGATGGAAAGGCGTCGCGCCCAATCGCTGCCATTCGCGAGCAGTCGTGCGCCGCCGGAAAATAGTCGGCCGCCGCCATTGCCTGGCCGGCCAGTTCGTGGGCCCGATCGCCCTCTTGAAGGCCGGGTCGCGGTTCTCTGCCGGCGGGTCACGCATCCATGCGGTGCACCGGCACCGTGCGCCGGGCGTTTCCCTCACGGCTCATGCCGCCTGTGTCAGATAGCGGATGCGATCTTTGCGCATGAGCTGGTCCGCAATCGAGGCCCGGAAGGCGGCAAGTCCGAAATGGCGGAGGTCTTCGTTGAAGTCCTCCGTCTCCGGCGACAGCACGATCGCCTCGATTCCGGCGTCCGTCGCGCGCTCGAGCAGGCTGTCTCGGGCACCGTCACCGGCCGGATCGTTGTCGCGGATGACATAGAGCCGCCGCAGGTTCGGAGGGAACAGGATGGCGGCAAGATGGGCGGCCGAGAGTGCCGCCGCCATCGCCATGTCGGGCAAGGCGCATCTGAGCGATAGCGTCGTCTCGATGCCTTCGCCTGCCGCCATGACGCTGCCGGGTTGGCCGAAGCGGACGGCGTGACCGAGAAGGTCACCCATTGCCCGACGCGGTGTGTCGACGAGTGCCTTACCGGAGCCGTCCGGTGCGAGCCAGGTGCGGTGCGCGCCGGTCAGATGTCCGTCGAGGTTGGTGACGGAGGCGATCATGGCCGGCCAGGTCTCGGTCGGTCCATTATCGTCCGGCCGATAGTAGCAGCGCGGATGAAAGCGAAGCGATCCGGTTCCGTGCAAAGTCGTAATGGCGCGCCCGCGCAGATACGTTTGCGCCAGCGTGCCGATGATTGGCTTCGACATGGCGACAAGCCGCCGTGACGCTTCCGTCGATCCGGTCGGCGCCGGGACGCGTGTTCCCTCCTGGCGGGGCTCTGCCTCGGTATGAGGCATGGCGAGAAAGCTCCGTGCTTCATCGGCGACGTCCTTGAAGTCGACCAGACGGAGGGATTCACGGATGACGTCGATCAGGTCGCCGTGCTCGCCCGTCGCGGCGTCGGTCCACTTGCCGGGTGGCCCCTTTGGGGAATCCCTGAGCCGGACAAACATGGAGCGGCCCGTTGCGTTGCGGACATCGCCGACCGTCCAATAATTGCCCTGGCGACGGCCATTGGACAGATACTGGCGGCACACCGCCTCGGCATGTTCGCCGAGACGATGTGCCAGTTCGGATGCATCGCGACGCGGCATCATGCAGCCTCCCGCTCACTGACCCGCTCGATCGGGAAGCGGTCGAGCACGCGCTCCAGCACGGCGAGCCCGTTGGCGTCGATCGGCACGAACATCCTGAGCTTCCACGA
>NZ_VFVY01000016.1 GCF_006442315.1 Mesorhizobium sp. B2-3-4
CTCCTGCTCCGCCGCCACCCGAGCAGGCTGTCACGCCGCCAGCCGCGCCGCCGGTCGTCGCAACTCCTCCGGCCATACAGCCAGCTCCGCCCGCCGTGGTGTCGCCACCGGCCGTCGCGCCGGCGCCACCGGAGGTCGCGGTCATTCCGCCGGCCACCGTGGCGCCGCTGCCGCCGGCGCCGCCACCGCTGCCGACGCTGCCCGAGGGCCATCGCGACGCTGTCGTCTGGCTGGCCGTGGCGCCCGATGGGCGCTCGATCATGAGCGCCAGTACGGACCACACGATCAAGCTCTGGGACGTCGGCGGCAAGCACCTGATCCGCGATCTCGGCGTCCACAAGGACATGGCGCGCACCGCGCTCTACATGCCCGACGGCGTCAGCGCGCTGACGGCCGGCGACGACGGCGAGATCGTGCGGCGAAGACTGGCCGACGGCGCCATCCTGCACGTTTTCCAGTCCGGCCAGAACGGCGGCGTCAGACAGCTGGCGATCAGCCCGGACGGCAAGCGCGCCGTCAGCGGCCACGACACGGGCAATGTCATCGTCTGGGACGTCGTCGGCAATTCCGTGCTGCACGTCCTGACCGGCCATGACTGGTCGGTCAGCGCGGTCGCCGTCTCGCCCGATGGCAAGCAGGCCGTTTCAGGCAGCATCGACGGGACGCTGAAACTCTGGGACATCGAGAGCGGCAAGCAGCTGCGCAGCTGGCACGGCCATGAGCAAGGCACATACGGCGCCACGTTCACGGCCGACGGGCATCATCTGATCACCGGCAGCGGCGACCTGACGATCAAGCTCTGGGATCTCGACAGCGGCCGCGAGGTCAAGCGCTTCGAGGGCCATGAGGGCACCGTTTACACGCTCACGCTGTCGGCCGACGGCAAGCGCCTGCTGTCGGGCTCGCTCGACGGCACCGCAAGGCTGTGGGACATGGAGAGCGGCAACCAGATAGCCATGTTCGACAGCCGGACCGGGCCGATCTACGCGGTGGCCTTCGCCGCCGACGGCACGGTGCTGACCGGCGGCTACGACCGCACCATCAGGGATTGGCCGGCCGCGGGCGGCGAGGGCGTGGTGCTGTTCGCGGGGGCGCCGGAGTGAGGGGAATTGTTGCCGCGCAGGCGCCTGCCATGGTCGACGCGGGCGAGGGGGCGCATTGTTGGGGTGTGCTCGGCGCCCGCGTCAACCAGGGCGGCTCGTACCGCCGCACCAACACCATCGCACATCGGCTGGCGTTCGAAACTTCCGTGAAAGCGGAATAGGCTGGGGCCGCAATGTGGATCGGTTGTCTGGTTACCGAAGCAGTTGCGTGAAACAGTTTCTCCCGCCCGTGGCATTGACCTGTGGCGGGGCAGCGGCGAGGAGTGGCGCTTCACAACGAGGGATAGCGCCGGTGAGCGAACAGACGATTTTCCGCAATGCAAGGCTGGCTGATGGGTCGCTGGCCGACCTCACCGTCATCGGCGGCCGCTTCAGCGCCATCGCTCCGGCCGGGCAGGCTGACCGCGCCGCCGTGGAACCAGCCGCCATCGATCTGGGCGGCCAGCTTGTCGTGCCGGCCTTCGTCGAGGGCCATATCCATCTCGACACGTCCTTTTACGGCGATGCCTGGCGCCCGCATATTCCCTGCACCAACGGCTTCGACGTGCGCGAGCGCGTTGCCTTCCAGGCGCGGAACCTTGCGGCGGCAGCGCCGATGGCGGAGCGGGCGAAAAACCAGCTGGAACTCTGCATCGGCAATGGCAGCCTCGCCATGCGCAGCCATGTCATGGTCGACGCGTCGGTCGAACTGAAGCACGTCGAAACCATCCTGGCGGTACGCGAAAAATACCGCGACCTCATCGACATCCAGCTCGTCGCTTTCCCGCAAAGCGGTATTCTGTCGTCGCCCGGCACGGCGGACCTGCTCGACGAGGCGCTGAAGCTCGGCTGCGATCTTGTCGGCGGGCTCGACCCCGCCAGCTTCGACCGCGACGTCAACGGCCATCTCGACGTAATCTTCGGACTGGCGCAAAAGCACGGCGCGGGCGTCGACATCCATCTGCACGATAGCGGCACGCTCGGCCTGTTCCAGGTCGAGGAGATCGCGGCACGAACACAGGCATCGGGCATGGCGGGCCATGTCGCCGTCAGCCATGCCTACGGCCTTGGCGACATCCCGGCCGATGCCCTGGCGAAAGCCGGGGAGATGCTGGCGGCCCGTGGCGTTGCGATCATGACCAACGCGCCCGGCAACCATGCCTTCCCGCCGGTGGCGGCGCTGAGGCAGGCCGGCGTCACCGTATTCAGCGGCTCCGACAACATCCGTGATTCCTGGTGGCCCTATGGCGATGGCGACATGCTTTCGCGCGCCAACATGATCGGCTACCGCTCCGGCTTTTACGAAGACCACGAACTGGAAGCCGCCTTTGACGTGGTGACCCATGCCGGCGCGAGCGCGCTCGGGCTGGAGGGTTATGGCTTGGCGGTCGGCGCCAGGGCCGATTTCGTGGCAATGCCGGCTCAGCATGTGCCGGAGGCCGTGGTGGCGGTGCCGAAGCAGCGCACGGTGTATCGTGCGGGCAAGGCGGTTGCCCGCGATGGCAAGGTGCTGGTCCCCTGGGCATGAAGGCTGCTCAAGCCGGTCCGGCGATGCCGCGGCTGCATATCGTCTTGAGCTAGCCCGGCAAGGTGATTTCCCGGCTGAGCTTGACGAGGTCGCCTCGCGTGTGGCGGCCGGTCTTCTCGAACACTTTGAGCAGATGGCTTCGCACCGTGCTTGGCGCCACACCCAGCGTGCGTGCGATGTCGGCCGTCTTTTCTCCCCCCACCACCAGTTCGAAAACGCGCTGTTCGGCCGGCGTCAATTCGTAGAGAAGGCGCATGGCATCCGCCGGCATTTCCAGCGGCGCGGCGACATCGCCGATGAACACCGCCACAACGGCGCGGCGGTCGAGCCCGCCGCGCAGCGAGCGGTTCTCGAGCGGCATCACCTGAATGGCGAGCGCCGTGCCGTCGCGCGACTTCGCGGCGATGCCGATGCCGCGCCGGCCGAGCTCCTGCTCGGCGCGCGCCGCCGCCTGCACGGCCGCCTGCAAGCGATTGGGAACCAGTTCGCGCGGCAGCGCGAGTTTGCCGCGTACCGACGATATCGGATCGCCATTGCTCAGCATGGTCCTGGCGGCGGCGTTGGCATGCAAGATCGTCATGTCCTGGGTGAGCAGCACCACCGCCGAGCGCGTCGCGTCGAGCGCTGCCTCGAACGTGGCGGCGGCCGCCGCCGTCCCTTCGAGTATGCGGCTGATGGTTACGGCGCGGCGCAGATGCGGCGCCAGCAGCCGCAGGCCGTCCATGTCACGCTCCGTCAGGGGCGGCGCGGATTCATGGCGGCCGAGCCCGAGGTTGCCGACCATCGTCCTGTCGCGCGCCAGGAGAATGCCGACCTGGTCGACGAGGCCGAGCGGCCTCACCCATTCCTCGTAGAAACGATTTCCATTCCAGATTTCGGGACCGGTGACCGTCGATTGGAGGACCGGCTCCTCCAGGGGGAATTCGGCCATCCGGGCCAATCCGCCCCAAAGCTGGATCACGTCGTCATTGTAGGCGCTCATCCCGGCGAGGTAGCCGTCGGGAATGTTGGTGGTGACCTGCACCACCCCGGTGCCGGAGGGCAGGGCGATGACCGAGAGCGCGCCCAGGTGGAAGCCGAAATGGCGGCGCATGTCGTCGAGCGCCTTCTGCCAGAGGTCGGGTTCGATGACGGCGTCGTAGAATGTGCCGATCATCCCGGCCAGTTCAGAAAATTCATCCAGCAAAATATGCTCTCCCCCGAAAGCGTGCAAAGACGGAAAATACAACATACGGCCGGTGTCTTGGCTAGGTTATTCAACCAAGTTGTCAGGTTAATCGGTACGCCATCACCTATACATTCGCACAAGCGGTTCCGTATCCACCATCTGGTGGATGCCGTGGCCCGGGACGGCCGCTAGCTTCTTTCCGGATTGCGAATCTTGCGTTCGATCAGGCGGGGGCGTGTGCGGATGGAAAAGCAGTGCGGCGCAGCAGGGTGCGCGTTCGTGGCCGACGGTTCGAGGCGTGGCGGTTTCTTCAAACCGCCGTTGATGCGCACCGTCCTTGGCGTCGCTTCGGTGGTGGTCGGCGTGACATTAGCCTCGGCGGCGCCGGCTTTCGCCGACGATTGCGGCGACGGGGACGGCCTTGACGGTGCCTATGCCTGCGGCGTCGACGCCTTGGCGTCCGGCAGTTCCACCAACAGCGCGTTCGGCAACGAGGCCCATGCTTTTGATGGCGGCCACAATACAGCCATCGGTGCCGGTGCCTCGGCCTTCAACGGCGCCAATACCACGGCCTTGGGCTCCGACTCCACTGCGTTCGGCAGTGACACCACTGCTGTTGGCGCGGGCGCCAATGCGGGGTTCACGGGGTCCACCGCTATAGGCAAGGGTGTTGCCACGACGAGGGTGAACCAGGTTGCCATCGGCACCGGCGCCGCGACCTACACGCTGGCCGGCCTTCCTTCCGCCGCCAGCACCGGCGCGCAGTCCGGCACCACCTACATGGTAACGACGGACAGCGCCGGGAACCTGGCTGCCTCGACGTTCGACTTCGCGTCGCTGTCGACACTGCCGGCAACCGTCGCGCAGAACAGTTCCGACATCGGCGCACTGCAAGGCACCGTGAGCGGCCACACCACGGAACTCGCCAACCACGAAACGCGTATCACCGACAATGAGAGCGATATCGCCCTGCATACGACGCAGATTTCCTCGCTCGACACGCGGGTGAACACGAACACCACCGACATTGCCACCAACACGGCCGACATCGCCACCAACACGGCGAACATTGCGGTCAACACGGCCAACATTGCCACGAACACCACGAATATCGCCTTGCTGGACGGCCGCGTCGGCAGCCTGGAAAGCGGACTGAACGCCGTCAACGGCAGGATCGACAAGGCATTCGAGGGCACCGCGATGGCGCTGGCGATGGCCGGCAGCGGCCTTCCCGGCGACAAGAACTATGCGGTGTCGTTGAACTGGGGCACGTTCCAGGGCGAGAACGCCTTTGCCGGCAGCGCCCAGGCCCGCATCAGCGAGAATGTCATCCTGAGCGGCGGCATCGGCGTGGGCGCCGGCAATCACACGGTTGGCGGCCGCGCCGGCGTGACGGTGGCCTGGTAGCCCGGTCCGACGGGCCGCGGCATGGGTTTTGGCCAGCGAGCAGGCTTGCACCGGACCTGGCGGCAAAGCGCCGTGGTGGCATGGCTGGCATTTGCCGCTGTGCCAGGCGGCATGGCGTCGCCGGCACTGGCGCAATCCAAGAGCTCGGACAAAGGGCAGGCCAAGCCCGCCCAGATCGACCGCAACGGCGTGCTGATCCTGACGCGCAGCACACTGCTGGCCCTCGACCAAGCCAACAAGACAGGCAATTACACGGTACTGCGCGATCTCGGCTCGCCGAATTTCCAGGCCAACAGCGCCGCGCGGCTCGGCGAGATATTCGCTGCCCAGCGCAAGCAGGCGCTTGATTTCGGCGCCATCGCGGTGCTGGAACCGCAACTTACCCTTTTGCCGCAGATCGAGCCCGATGGCATGCTGCACATGGCGGGGTTCTTTCCATCGGCGCCGCTGCAGATCGAGTTCGAGCTCCTGTTCGAGCCGGTGGACCGGCATTGGAGGATTTTCGCCGTCTCGGTCAATCTCAAGGCAGGTGGCCCGCAGGCTCCGGACAAGCCGGTAGCCGATCAGTCCAGGCCGGCGCCGGCCACCTCGCCGCCGGAGCCGCCGTCGATTTCGGTTGGCAAGAAGGTCAAGTCGACGAAGCCCTGACGTTGGCCACACCGTCGAATCCCGGTTCGATGAGCATCGGGATTCCCCGGCGAGGCCGGTCGGTTGTATTCAAAGGGCGATCCATCGCGACAAGGCTGCACCCAGACGCAACGTGCCGATTTAGCGATGCCGGCTTCCGCGCCAAGGCGCACCTTGGAAAACCGCCGCTGTAGGACGTCCTGGCATTCGGTTTTCCCTGTAGGACCAAGGTCTTGGGTTGCGCGCGCAAAGGTCCGGGAGGACCTGTTCGGTTCCGGCAATGTCCATTGGACGTTCCGCTATTTTAGCCAATTGATATATAATGACGACGCTCGCGGCCAGGTTGAAGAAGGGCCAGAGCCCTGATCGGAGAAGCCTGGATTGGTGGCGGGAAGATAAGCGCAAACGCGATGCGCTCCATGCCGTCAGGGCGCGTGGACTGCCCTTAGCCCAGCCACCACCACAATGCCGCGATCAGCGCGGCCATGGCGGCCACCGTCAGCCCCAGCATGATATAGGAGCCCTTGATGATGTCGCGGATGATCTTCTTGATCGTTTCACGGTCGTTCAGGTTGGGGAAGGGCTCGTTCGGCTGTGCCACGTCGAGAAAATGACAGAGCGGACCCCAGCCTTCGCTGACCTTGAACACCAGCAGCTTTTCCGGCGGCACGGCCGCCTTCACCTCGTCGACATAGGCATTGTAGCGAGCCACCGCCTTGTCGCGGTCGCCCATGACGCCGGCCAATGTGCGGCCCCAGATGAGCTTGCGCGACATGTCGCCGAACTTGCGGCCGAACGGCGTCAGCCATTCCAATATCTTGAACTGCCACAGATTCTCGGTGAAGTAGATCGTGTCGATCGTGCTCTCGTACCATGCTTCGGCGCCGCGTGGGTGCAATGTCAGCAGCACCTTGGCGTCGGGGTAAGCCACCATCAGTTCGCGCCAGACGCAGCAGCCGGGATTGTCGACAGTGGCGGTGTAGCTGGCAAAAACCTTGTTCCAGTCCTGCTGCGAACCCGGCGGGCTGTTGGCCACCTTGCGCCAGAAATCGAGATGGCCCGCATTGGCCTTGTTCATGATCACTTCCTGCATGTGGTAGCAGGGCAGGCCGAGCTTGTTCAGCGCGGCAAAGGTCGACCATGTGCCGGTGCGGCCAAAACCGGCCCCGATCAATTTGAGTGTCATGCCCCAATCCCCTGATAGACCGTTGTTCTTTCTTATTGCGGCCTGTTGGAGTCATGTTGCTCCCAGGTGGGGTATCGCGCAATAATTTTCTACATTTGGCAGAAATTGCGTCGCCGGGCGGGTCGAACGCACAGACCTCGACTACAAGGAACCAGGTGGAGATACCCGCGTTGTCTGGAGCGAGACCGGCGAGGCGCCACCTCCGCCGGCCGCTTGGAGGCTCGCCTTGCTCCCGGCAGGGCGAGCCTTTTTTATCGCCGATGCGAATGCATCCGGAACGACAGCGCGCGCCATACGTTAGCGGTTGCTAAGACGGCGCTGCTGTGGACCCATCCTGTCAGGCAACGGGTGGTTCTTGCAGAGGTAGCGAAGTCGTTTGATTCAAATATTGCTATTTGTGCCAGATTCTTCATTCAAGAAGATAGTAGAATGTGGCATATTGCTTTTTTTCCGCCACATTTATTTCAAGAAATGTAGCGGAACCTCAGAGATGTCAGCGAGTTTTCCTCCCAGGGCGGAATTCGGAATAGCCAATCATGGAGGTTGTCATGAAACATTACCTTACCAGTACCGCGGCTGCCATCGTTTTGCTGGGCGGCGTGGGCGCCGCTATGGCGGATACCATCGTGGTCCAGCCGGAACAGGAAACGGTCGTACGCGAATATGTGAAGAAGGAGCCGCTGGCGTCGGTGAACCTGCTGGGCGTCGAGCTGAAACTTGGTTCCCCGGTGCCCGATAAGGTGGAATTGCGCGAAGTGCCGAACGTCAAGTATCGCGTTGCGGTGATCAATGACCAGACCGTGCTGGTCGACCCCGACACCCGTGAAGTCGTCGAGGTCCTTCACTGATCCGGGTCGGCGATAGCCGAACCAGCTTCAGATATCGAAAAGCCCGCCACGAACAACAGGGTCGTGGCGGGCTTTTCGATGATGGCGCCAGGGATTATTCTGCGGCGGCGGCCAGCTTGTCCTGCGTCTTCGTGTCGAAATCGCCGGCATCATGGCGTTCATGCAACTGCATGGCCGGTTCGCCGAAGGCGCGGTTGACCATGCGGCCGCGCTTCACCGCCGGGCGTGCATCGATCGCCTGTGCCCAGCGCTGCACATTCTTGTATTCCTGCACCGACAGGAAGTCGGCTGAATCATTGTACATCCGGCCGAGCGCCAGCCCGCCATACCAGGGCCACACCGCCATGTCGGCGATCGAATAGTCCTTGCCGCCGAGATATTCGACCTCAGCCAGCCGGCGGTCGAGAACGTCCATCTGCCGCTTCACCTCCATCGAGAAACGGTCGATGGCATATTCGAATTTCGCCGGCGCGTAGGCGTAGAAATGGCCAAAGCCGCCGCCCAGATAAGGCGCCGAACCCATCTGCCAGAACAGCCACGACAGAACCTCGGCACGGGCCGGCTGTTCGGTCGGCAGGAAGGCGCCGAATTTTTCAGCGAGATAGACCAGGATCGAACCGGACTCGAAGATGCGTACGGGATCCTTGCCGCTGCGGTCCATCAATGCCGGGATCTTGGAATTGGGATTGACCTCGACGAAGCCGCTGCCGAACTGGTCGCCATCGTTGATGCGGATCAGCCATGCATCGTACTCGGCGCCCTTGTGGCCAAGCGCCAGGAGTTCTTCCAGCATCACCGTCACCTTGACGCCGTTCGGCGTCGCCAGCGAATAGAGCTGCAGCGGATGTTTGCCGACGGGCAGGTCCTTGTCATGCGTCGGCCCGGCGACCGGCCGGTTGATGCTGGCAAAGGCGCCGCCATTGCCCTTGTTCCAGGTCCATACTTTCGGCGGGGTGTATTCGGTCATGTCGGCTCTCGTCTCGTGGGGGAGGGCAAAGGTGGGATATAGCTAGGGCTGCGGGGCGGGAAGTTCAACTTGTGTTGAACTATTGTCAATGCCTTGGGGATGGACAGCCTTGGGGATGGACGCATCGCTGCCAGGCGTTCGAAACACGAAAAGCCAGACAATTGGCTTTCCGTGGCCCATGACCACCGCTTCCCACCCCTTGCACCATCCCGCCCACGGCATACCTATAGAACAAGCCGTCAGGCATTCGCATCGCAGGACAAAATCATGACGCAAAATCCCAATCCGCGCTCCGTCGTCGCCGTACGGGCAACCGTTCCGGACGACGCCTTCACGGCCGGGGCGCTGGGCACGCTCAGGGAAGGCAGCGGTGTCGTCATCAGGGATGACGGGCTGGTGCTGACCATCGGGTATCTCATCACCGAGGCCGAGGAGGTCTGGCTGACCGCGCATGACGGCCGCGTCATCCCGGCGCACGCGCTGGCCTACGACCAGGAATCGGGCTTCGGCCTCGTCCAGGCGCTGGCGCCGACCGGCCTGCCGGCAGTGGCGCTTGGCGATGCCGGCAAGGCCCGGATCGGCGATGCGGTGGTGCTCGCCGACGGCATCGGCCGGGCGGTCGAGGCCAAGATCGTCACCAAGCAGGAATTCGCCGGCTATTGGGAATATCTGCTCGACGAGGCGATCTTCATTGCGCCGGCGCATCCGTCCTGGGGCGGCGCGCCATTATTCAGCGCCGAGGGCGCGCTGCTCGGCATCGGCTCGCTGCGCCTGCAGATGAGCCGCGCCGGCGAGGTTGCCGATATCAACATGATCGTGCCGATCGACCTGTTGCCGCCGATACTCGACGACCTCCTGACGCGCGGCCAGGTGGCCAAGCCACCGCGTCCATGGCTCGGCGCGCTGTCGGCCGAAAGCGACGGCAAGGTGGTGGTGATGAGCGTGACCGAGGGCGGCCCGGCCGCCAAGGCGGGCCTGCGCGAAGGCGACGTCATTTCCGAGGTGCGCGACGGCGCGGTCGACGGGCTTGCCGACTTCTATCGAAAGCTGTGGGACAGCGGCTCGGCCGGGGCGGAAATTCCGATGCGGGTGGTACGCGACGGCCGCGAGACCTGGCTGCGCGTCAAATCCGCCGACCGCGGCAGTTTCTTGAAGAAGCCGCAGCTGCAGTAGTCGCGCTGCATCGGCAATGCATCCAAGGCTGCTCAAGACCTTTCTGGCGGTGACGCTGAGCCGCAGCATCACGCGCGCCGCCGAGACGGTTCACCTCGCTCAATCGAGTGTCAGCGACCAGATCCAGACGCTGGAAGCCGAACTGGGTGCCGCCCTGTTCACGCGCACGAAATCGGGTCTGGAACCGACGCCGGCGGGACTGGCGCTGAAGCCCATCGCCGAGGAGCTGCTGCGGCTTGACGGCGAGGCGCGCGCCGCCGTTCAGGTGGCAGCGGGCCAGACCAGCGGTGCGTTGACCATCGGCGCGCTGGAGACGATCGCCTCGGCCCGGCTGGCGCCCTGGCTGCCGGGCTTCCAGGCCGGTCATCCCGACATCACCCTCAAGATGAAGGTGGCTGACAGCGGCACATTACGGCGGCTGGTGGAGGATGGCGGCATCGACGTTGCGTTCTGCTTCGAGCGTCGCGATGTCACGAAGGGCACCGGCGACGAACATCTGGCCAGGCGCACGATAGGGGCCGAACCGCTGGTGCTGGTCGCGGCCGCGGGGCAAGGCGTAGCGCCACGCGACCTGATCGCACTCGCCGCGCTGCGCTTCGTGGCGACGGAACCCGGATGCATCTACCGGCACATGGTCGATACCGCCTTTGCCGAAGCCGGCATTGGCGCGCCGCAAATCGCCGCCGAAGTCGGCAGCATCGGCGCCATTGCGGGGCTGGTCGCCGCCGGCGCCGGGCTGGGCCTCGTCCCGCGTCTGGCCGTGGCCGACGCGCTGGCGCGTGGCGACCTGACCGAACTGACGTGGCCCGGCGAGACGCGGACGGCGCCGCTGACGATGATGTGGCGGCGCCGGCGCGTCCAGCCGCCGGCGCTCCGGCAATTCCTCGCCGCCGCGCGCGAAACGCTTGTGCCCGACCGCGTGCGCGCTGGTTCAGGTCCTCAATCGGCGAACCGCCCCAAGGTCTTGTTTCCAAACAAGTCCTGAGAGCGCGGCGCTTCCGTCTAGATCAGGCGATGTCCACCTTCCACATGCAGCGTCGTTCCGGTGGTAAACCCATTGCCGATCAGGAAGCAGATCGCGTCGGCAATATCTTCGGGCTGGCCGATCCTGCCGACCGGCAGCCGCTCGGCCATGGCCGCCAGCGTCTCGGCCTTCCTGTCACCGGCAACCTGCGCCCAGATTTCCGTGTCGACCCAGCCCGGCGACACCGCGTTGACGCGGATGGGCGCGAGTTCCACCGCCAAGGCCCGCACCAGTCCTTCGAGTGCCGCATTGACGGCGGCGACGACCGAGCCACGCGCCGCCGGGCGGTAGGCGGCGATGCCGGAGACGAAAGTCATCGAGCCTGCGGCTGCCAGCCGTGGCGCGCCGTGCTTGGCCAGCAACAGCGGGCCGAAGAGCTTGCTGTCGACCACGCGTTGCGCGGCGCTGAGGTCGAGCTCCGGCAGCAGCCGGTAGGCGCCTTCGATGTCGGCCGCGGTGCTGACGATGTGGTCGAGGCGGCCAATGCCCGCGAACAGCGCAGCGACCTGGTCCTCGCGCGTGACGTCGACGACGGCAGTTTCCAAGCCGGTCGGATTGCCGAGCACCTCGCGGGCTTGCCGCAGTCTATCGTTGCCGCGCCCCGCGATGGTGACGCCGGCACCGGCCTCCACACAATGTCTGGCCAACGCCAGGCCCATGCCGGAGCCTCCGCCGACGATAAGGATCTTCTGTCTGGTCATGTTCATATCCGCTCTGCCTTTGTCTGGATGGACACCGGCAGGGGATTGGCAGGTCGGTAAGGCCAGGGGAAACGGAAGAAGCCGATGGCGTCATCGGAGATGCCGATGATGGGACAAGAAGACTTTGGGCGTCACCTGTCCGACAGGACCGAAGGGGCGTCGGAAGGAGCTTACCTTTCCAACTGTTGCACCGGTTCTACGCCTTCTGCGCACTCGCGAGCACCACCAGATTCCCGTCGGGATCGCGCATGCGCATGATCCAGAAATGGTCGGCTTCCTCGATCGGGCCGGGTGCGAGGCCGGCATCGACCAGTCTCTGCCGCTCGGGCGCCAGCGGCAGCACGCCGAGCGTCAGCGTAGAGGTGCCGGCCTTGTCCTTGTCCTCGAACAACTGGACCTCGGCGCTTTCGGTGAACTGCCATTCGGCCAGCCCCGGCATCGGCCGGCGTAGCGGCGGCTTGCCGAACAGCTTTTCATACCAGCCTATGCTGGCCTCCAGATCGGAGCAGCTGACATGGGCGAAAATGGTCTCTATCGCCATCGGGACCCTCCATGGGGTGGTTGCACTCTTGCCGCAACGCGGCGATGGATGGTGCGTTCCGTTGCCTGGCGGCGGCCGGCTCCATTGCTGCCGAAAACTGACAGTGGATCATGCCATGATGCCCGGAATCACATGATGCAGGAGGCAAGATGACACCGACACCGGCGACTTCGATTGCGAACTGGCGGGCCGGTTGATGGCGCCGGTCAAGGTCGATCCCGACAAGGTCAGGGAATTCCCCGACGCCGCCAGTTTTTACGACTGGCTCGGCCGGCACCACGCCAGGGAAACCGAAGTCTGGATCAAGGTACACAAGGTGAGCTCGGGCCTGAAATCGATCACGCCGAAGGAAGCCGTCGACGTGGTGCTGTGCTTCGGCTGGATCGACGCGGTGCGCAAGGGGCTGGACGAGAACAGCTTCCTGCAGCGCTACACGCCGCGCGGCAAAAAGAGCATCTGGAGCAAGATCAACATCGACAATGTCGCGCGGCTCATCGAGGAGGGCCGCATGACCGGGCAAGGGCTGAAGGAGGTCGATGCGGCCAAGGCAGATGGGCGCTGGGCGCGCGCCTATCGCGGCAGCAAGGAGATGAAGATCCCCGACGATCTGCAAGCCGCCATCGATGCCGAGCCGGCGGCGAAGGCGATGCTGGAAAAACTCAGCGCCCAGAACCGCTTCGCGCTCGCCTTCCGCACCCACAACATGAAAACCGAGGCCGGCCGCAAGAAGAAGATCGAGACCTTCGTGGCGATGCTGAAGCGCGGCGAGACGATCCATCCGCAGGGCAAGAAGTGAGGCGCCGTCAGGCGCCCGAATGCGAATCGATGCCGTAGGGATGGATGGGGTAGCTTGGCCCGATTGCATCTTTCACGCGGCCGGCCCAGGCGGCGAACGCGGGGTAGTCCGCGAGGGAAAAGCCGCAATCGCCGGCCAGGTGGCTGTAGGCATAGACGGCGATGTCGGCGATGGTGAAGTCATTGCCGGCGAGGAACAGCGTCTCGCCGAGGCTCCGATCAAGGGCGACGAGGGTGCGGGCGCCGGCTTCGCGCTTGCCGGCCACCATGGCCTGATTGCGCTCGAGCCGTCCGGTCAAGGTCCAGAACCGCAACGAGCCGATTACCGGCTCGACATTGTACTGTTCGAAGAACAGCCATTGCATGACCTTGGCGCGCCGATAGCGATCGGCCGGCAGGAAGGGCGTTCCTTCGGCGAGGTAGGTGAGGATCGCATTGGATTCGGCAATGGTGCTGCTGTCCTCGAGTTGAAGGACCGGGACCGCGCCGGCCGGATTGAGCGCCAAGAAGGCGTCGGTATGGCTCTCGCCTTCGAAAATCGAGACGAGGCGGCTGTCGTGAGCAATCTTCAGCAGCCCGAGCAGGACCCGGACTTTCCAGCCGTTCTGCGACGGTAGATAATCGTGGAGCGTGAGCATGGCCTGACCTCGTGATGGATCGAAGATCGCATCGTGCGGCCCTCGCCGACACCCGATTCCAGCGCAATCAACTCATGCGCACCGTCGCATGACGACTGCGATCTCCGCCGTCTAAAAAAACAATTCCATTCGTGCCATTTTTCCCGGGATGACCGACACGGAGAGGCATTTTGCCATGAACACAAACAAAGTCGCCCTCGTCACCGGCGCCAATCGCGGCATCGGTCTCGAAACCGGCCGCCAGCTCGCCGCGCTCGGCTTCATCGTGCTGCTCGGCGTGCGCGATCTCGCCAAGGGCGAGGCGGCGGCGAAAGGGCACGATGGCGCCATCGAGGCGATCGCGCTCGACGTCGCCGCGCCTGACGCCGCGGAGAGGGCAGCCGGCGAGGTGAGGCGCCGGTTCGGCCGGCTCGACGTGCTGATCAACAATGCCGCCATCCACTATGACAGCGGCTCGCGCGCCCTGCCGCCGGACTGGACCGTGATCCGCGAAGCGTTCGAGACCAATGTCTTCGGCGCCTGGCGCGTGGCATCCGCCCTTGCGCCGCTGCTTGGAGCGGGCGGCCATGGACGGCTGGTCAATGTCTCTTCCGAAGGCGGTTCGCTGGCCTCGATGGGGGCGGGCGCGCCGGCCTATTCGACCTCGAAGGCGACGCTCAATGCGCTGACCCGCGTGCTGGCGGCGGACCTTCGCGGCTCGGGCGTGCTGGTCAATTCCGTCTGTCCCGGCTGGGTCGCCACCGACATGGGCGGACCGGGCGGACGCCCGGTGGCGCAAGGGGCGGCGGGCATCGTGTGGGCCGCGACCTTGCCCGATGACGGCCCGACCGGCGGCTTTTTTCGCGACGGCAAGAGATTGCCGTGGTGACGGCGGGGCCGCTGTGGCGAGAACGGATCGCTCTGTTCAACAGGAGGCGAAAATGAGGATCGGAATTCTCGGCGCGGGCATGATCGGCGGCACGGTCGGGCGGCTGTGGGCAGACGCCGGATATGGCGTGACCTTCGGGGTCAGGCATCCCGAGCGGCTGCGGCCTATGCTCGGCGAATTCGGCGGCAAAGCCAGGGCAGGTTCGGCCATCGATGCGGTCGATGGCGCGGACATCGTGCTGGCCGCCATCCCGTTCCGGGCCTGGCCCGATGTCGCGGCCGAGATCGGGGCCACGCTCGGCGACAAGGCGCTGCTCGACGCCACGGTGCCGGATCCGCCGCGCGACGGGGCGTTCGGTGACGCGGCGCTGGCGCGCGGGGATGGCGTGGCTTTTGCCGTGGCGCCACTTTTGCCGCGGGCGAAACTGGTGCGTGCCTTCAGCACGGTGATGTGGACGACGCTGCAATCGCAGGCGCACCGCGCTGGCGACAGGATCGGCATCCCGCTCGCCGGCGATGACAAAGAGGCCGTTGCCCTGGCAGCGCGGCTGGTGGCGGATGCCGGATTCGATCCGGTGGTTGTCGGACCGCTGTCGCAGTCCCGCCGCTTCGATCCCGGCGCAGCGGTTTTCGACAGCGACATGAGCGGGCCGCAGGTGCGGGCAGCACTCGGCGTCGTATGAGGCGGTTGACGATCTGAATCGTGGAATGGCTGCAAGTGCCTGTTCCGGCGCGCTTTCAGCGACCTGGTCTGCGTAATTGCACGCAAGAAAAAGCCGCCCTCGCTTGGTGCGAGTGGCGGCCTTTTCCCGGGAGGAAGTCAGGGAGAAATCAGAAGGAATATGGGGTCAGGTAACGGCTAGGCGTGCTTCTTGTGGGTGTGCTTCTTCACATGCTTGTGGTGCTGCTTGCCATGCTTGATATGTTCGACGTGCTTCTTGACATGCTTGTTCTTCGCGGCAACCTGGACCGGCTTGACGGTGGCGGAAGCGGCAACCGGCGCCATGGTCGACGCGGCAGTGGTGGTGGCGGCCGCGTTGGCGGTGCTGGCGCCGACAACCGGCATGACGAGGCCGAGGGCGAGAGCAAGGCCGAGTGCGGAGAGGAGGGGCTTGTTCATCAGAGGCTTTCCTTCGAGGTTGATGCTTGTCGTCACTGGTTGAGGTCGACCGGTGTCACGCCGAGCAGCTTCAGGGCGTTGGCGTAGGTGCGGATGCCTTGCGCCTGCTTGCTCTCGGCACAGAACCGGTTCGCCTTGTCCTGCAATGCCGTGGCCTGCGCGATCTGGCTCGCGCTGGCACCGGGTTCGGCCTTGGTCCGGATGGCTCCGTCGAGCTGAAGACCGAGCCGGCTGCAATATTCGCTTCGGGTGACCGCCGCTTGCGCGTCCGACTGTGCGACCGCAGTGATGGCAAGCGAAATGCCAAGCAGGGCACCCATCCATCCGGTCGTCAGTCGCTGCATTTTCGGGACCATCCCTTTGCGTTGGCGCGGCGGCCGCTGTCCGGCTGCCACGGGAATGGTTATCGCAGACGATTTTTTCGCCAGTTTTTCCCGGATGTTGAATCTTGTTTCTGAAGTGTGTCTGGAGCGGAGCTTTCCCTGCAGGGAGGGGGAAGACAGGGCTCACACCTCGTCGGCGTCGAACAAAAGCATCGTCAGGTCGTCGTCGCCCGGCGCCAATATCCGCCGGTCGGCGGCGCAGGCGGCGCCGATGTCGCTGGCGAAGGCGGTGCGGATGTCGTCGAGACTGTCGAAATACAATGTCCCCACCAGATAAGGCATCTCGCCGGCCGAAAGCTTGATGATCGGCCGCCGGCTGACGTCGTAGCGCCGCAGACCGGGAAGCTTCTTGGCCAGCGGTATGTGGACGTCGAAATAGTGGCGGTCGAAGGCGGCCGGATCGGCCGGGGTTTTGTAGATCACGAGCATCTTGGCCATTGCCATTATCCTGTCCTGTTGGCGTTGCTGGTCGGGCCGCGCGGGTCCCCGTGCCAAAGTCGTTCGACAGCAGCGGATTTCGACCGCTCGCCGAATTTTATGGGCGCGAGGGGTTGCGGTGGCGGAAGAGGACGCGTTCCTGCGGCTCACTTGCCGACGAAGACGAATTCGGACTCCGGCTCGTCGCCGGCCTGGACCATGCGGTAGAAAACAGGCGTTTGGCCGTTGGCCGATGTCGCGAAGGCATATTCGACCGCCTTGGGCTTGACCTTGCCGGCAAACAGCTCGTTGGCGGTGAAGACCTTGTCGGGCATTTCGGCAAGCCCATCGAGCAGCGCGCGCGTGAACAGCGAGTGGTCGCCGCCGCCGCCGTCCTGCACCGGCTCGTCGCCGCCGCTGGCGATCAGCTGACGGGCCTTGAAGCGCGTCGACTTGGCGAGGTAACGGTCGCGCGGGCCTTCGGGCGCCTTCACCGCGTCGCGCGACAGGCCGCCGGCATAGCAGGAGTCCGAAATCAGCAGCACCGAGCCGGAGGCCAGCTTGCGCAGGTCCTCGGTGATCTCGAAGGCGCGCACCCAGGTGAAATCCTCGCTGGCATCGCCGTCGACCGGCACCCAGTAGGCGGTGTTTTCCTGGTCTGTCTGGCCGTGGCCGGCGTAGTAGATCAACAACTGGTCCTCCGCCGTCAGCGACTTGCGCAGGTCGAACAGCACCTTCTGGATGTCGGCCTTGGTGGCGTCGGTGAGCAGCAGGCTGCGTTCCGTCCCCGAGGCCATTGTCAGCGTCGTCGTGTAGCCGAAGCGCTGGGCAAGCAATTGCGCCACCGCCTTGCCGTCGTCGATGGGCGTGCGCAACGTCGGGAAGGCGGGATCGGCATAGTGCTGGTTGGCGATCACCAGCGCCAGCCGCCGGCCGACCGGCGCCAGCGAGGCCACCGTCTCGCTCTCGCCGAACAGAAGCCGCCGCTCGGAAAGCAGCGAGGCGTCGCGGCCATAGACACGGATCGGCAGTTCGCCGCGGGTTTCGAGCTTGACCGGGCGGCGGAACTGGCCGTTGGCGTCGATCTCGACATTGACGCCGTCGATGGAGGCGAAGGCCGCCGGTCCCGGCCCGCGATAGCGCGCGACGATGTCCATCTGCGGATCGTGGATCGGTGTCGCGCCACGGCTGAGCTTGGGATTGATGACCTCGATGCGGTCGGGGTTGGATTGCGGTTCGTCGCGGGTGGCCAGAAAGCGCAGGTTCGGATTGGTGGCCTCGAACACCGGCATCTGGTCGCGGTTCTGCGCCGCCATGGTGCGGTCGACCTCGCGGGCAAGCTGTTCGATCGTCGGGCTTGGGTTGCTGCGCAAGGCTTGCGAGACGGCAAAGGTCAGCTCGCCCAGCACGACGTCGCCGGTGTGGCTGGTCTCGTAGCCGAGTTCGTTCCATCGCGTGGCATAGAGCGCCGCCATCTCGCCCGCGCCGAACAGCTCGACGGCGTCGGCGGGCGGGGCAGTGCTGTCGTCGCCGCGTTGCCAGTGCCATCTCGCCTTGTAGCGGGCGGCTTCGTTCTGTTCGAGAAGCTTGAAGTCCTCGGCATAGTTGGTGTCGAAGATGAAGATCACGTCGGCGCCGCGGTTCTGCAGCTGGATGGCAAAATTCGACAGTTCGCTGGTGCGGATACCGATCACCGCCGAGCCTTCGGCCATCCGCGTGTGGCCGACGACGATGGTGTCGGAGGTGAACAGCACATGCTCGTTGAAGTTCTTCTCCAACGCCAGAAAGCGCTCCGAAACCGCAGTCCTGACCGTGTCGGCGCACAGGTCGCGCCGCGTCTCGGCGTCAAGCGAGGGATCGGAACAGCGCCTGGACAGGAAGCCGTCGGGATCGCTGCGCGCACCCCATTTCATGTAGGAGCTCGCACCGCCCGAAAAGCTCACCACCACCTGGTCGCGCTCGCGCGCGCAGGCAATTGTCGAACGCATGACGTCGAGCACGGCCTTGCGCGTGACCGCGTCGCCATCCATCACATGCAGGTTCTCCGGCGCGACGCCGCGTTTCTCGAACAGCGCCTTGAGCAGCACGGCATCGTTCTGCGTGCCCGGCAGTTTGAGGAAATGGCGGTAGTAGGGCGCCAGCACGATCGCGTGGACGATGGGCTGCGCGCCTTGCCTGGCCGGGCAGGCCGCCTGGTCGCCCGTCACCTCGAAGCGCTCGGCCGGACCGGCAAGCACCGGAAACCATGCCGATTGTTCGGCGGACAGCCATGCCTTCAGCGTGTCGGCGCACCCGCCCTCGCACGACTGGTTCATGACGACGCCGGCGCGGCCCGCCGACATGCCGCCGAGCAGCGCGGCGAGCATCACCAGCACCAGAGCCGAAACCCTCGACAAGGAAGCGCCCATGAAACCCACCCGGTTGCCCCGGCAGATCATAGATATGCGATTGGGGCGATCAAGTGACGCGATGGCCGGCGTTCGCGGCCGTTCGATGCCGTCTTGCACGATGGCCGATCAAGCGCTGCGGCGCTTCTGCCTCTTCCCCCGGCACCGTCATTCGCGTAAGGCCCGGGCAAATCCTCAATCACCGCAGATATCGCGCCTGGAATTCCCATGATCAGACTAGAAAACATCGGCAAGCAGAACGGCCGTCAGCTTGTCTTCATCGAGGCGTCGGCCTCGCTGCAGAAGGGCGAGAAGGTCGGCCTTGTCGGACCCAATGGCGCCGGCAAGACGACGCTGTTTCGCATGATCACAGGGCAGGAACTGCCCGACGAGGGTCAGGTGCAGGTCGATCGTGGCGTCACCATCGGCTATTTCAGCCAGGATGTCGGCGACATGGAAGGCCACAGCGCCGTGGCCGAGGTGATGAACGGCGCCGGACCGGTAAGCGAGGTGGCGGCCGAGATGGCGGAGCTGGAAGCGGCCATGGCCGATCCCGACCAGGCCGACCGCATGGACGAGATCATCGAGAAATATGGCGAGGCGCAGCACCGTTTCGAGGAGCTCGACGGCTATGCGCTGGACGGCCGCGCCCGCGAGGTGCTCGATGGCCTGGGCTTTTCCCAGGAGATGATGGACGGCGATGTCGGCAAGCTCTCCGGCGGCTGGAAGATGCGCGTGGCGCTGGCCCGCATCCTTCTGATGCGGCCCGATGTGATGCTGCTCGACGAACCGTCGAACCATCTGGACCTCGAAAGCCTGATCTGGCTGGAGCAGTTCCTGAAGGGCTATGACGGCGCGCTTTTGATGACCTCGCACGACCGCGAATTCATGAACCGCATCGTCAACAAGATCGTCGAGATCGATGCCGGTTCGCTTACCGCTTACTCGGGAAACTACGAATTCTACCAGCAGCAGCGGGCGATCGCCGACAAGCAGCAGCAGGCGCAGTTCGAGCGTCAGCAGGCGATGCTGGCCAAGGAGATCGCCTTCATCGAGCGCTTCAAGGCGCGCGCCTCGCATGCCGCGCAGGTGCAAAGCCGGGTGAAGAAGCTCGACAAGATCGACCGCGTCGAGCCGCCCAAGCGCCGCCAGGTGGTGAATTTCGAGTTCCAGCCGGCGCCGCGCTGCGGCGAGGACGTCGTCACCCTGAAGGACGTGCACAAGGCCTATGGCAGCCGCACCATCTATGAGGGGCTCGACTTCCAGGTCCGCCGGCGCGAGCGCTGGTGCATCATGGGTGTCAACGGCGCCGGCAAGTCGACGCTGCTGAAACTGGTGGCTGGCGCTTCCGAGCCCGATACCGGCTCGGTGGTGCGCGGCCCGAGCGTGAAGATGGGCTATTTCGCCCAGCACGCGATGGAACTGCTCGATGGCGAGCGCACCGTGTTCCAGACGCTGGAGGACAATTTTCCGCAGGCCGGCCAGGCGCCGCTCAGGGCACTTGCCGGCTGCTTCGGCTTTTCCGGCGACGAGATCGAGAAGAAATGCCGCGTGCTGTCAGGCGGCGAGAAGGCGCGGCTGGTGATGGCGCTGATGCTGTTCGATCCGCCCAACCTCCTGGTGCTGGACGAGCCGACCAACCATCTCGACATCACCACCAAGCAGATGCTGATCGAGGCGCTGTCGCAATATGAGGGCACGATGCTGTTCGTGTCGCACGACCGGCACTTCCTCGCCGCCCTGTCGAACCGCGTGCTGGAGCTGACGCCCGAAGGCATCCAGACCTATGGTGGCGGCTATACCGAATATGTCGAGCGCACCGGGCACGAGGCGCCCGGGCTGCGGAGCTGATTCCAGCTTCGGGATTTGCGCCGAGGCGCGTCGCACGGTCCGAAGCGACGCGCCTCAGGCGATGTCCGTTTATTTCAGCGAGATGGCCATGCCGGAGAGATCGGCATTGACCTGCAGGCCGACCTGCTTGCCGGTGAGTTCGAGCTGCGCACCCTTGTCGTTGCTCATGAGGATGACCTGGGCGCCTTTGCCGATCGTGCCGCCGCCGCCCGCCGCGCCATAGACCCCCGTCACGTCGCGCGCGCGCCTGATGTGGCGCACGGTGCCGTGGAAATAGGTTTTGGAAACGCCGAACGCGAGGCCGCCCGAGACGCCGCCGATCGAGATGGGATAGGTCTTGCCGTGGAAGGTGAACGTGCCTTCGCCACCCGATCCGCCGACGAAGAAGGCAGCCTTGTAGACGGAAAAGCGGATCGTGCCGCTATCGGCGTGTGCCGCGCTGGCAAAGCCGATGCCCGCGGTGGCAATGGCGGCAACCGCGATTGAACGAAATCCGGATGAGATGGTCATGATGGGAGCTCCTCAAGGTCGCCGCTTATCCAATCGGCCTGGTACGTCGGCATCGTAGCCAAAGTCACAGCAGAACAGTCTTGCCCCGGCTTTGGTTCCAAGCACCGTCTTTCGTTTTCGGCGAATCGCGGCTTTTGAATGACTGGCGACGAATGACCGTTTCTCGCGCAAACCGGACATGATGTCCGAACACATTTTCGCTATCGACACGCGGCGGTCGATTTTCGTACAGCGCTGGACGGCTGTCGTCGGCTTCCCGTCTCATCGGGCTCCTTGCCGGGAGCGGGGTTCCGTGTACTGTCCGCGATGGCTGGGAAAGGGCTTCTGGATGAGAATTGCGATGGCAATTGCAATGTCCGCATTGGCCGCGGCGATGGCCGGATGCGCGACCTCTCCGGTCGACTATGAAGCCTCGCTGTCGCAGCAGGACCAGAAATGGGCGACGCCGCAATGCCAGCAGGCCCGGGCCGCGGCATCCGACTACGCGGTCCGCGAGAAGACCCATCCGGGCTGGGAATTCGCGGCACTTGGCCCGTACGGGCTGGGCATCATAGCCGCCACCAAGGAGCATGAGCAGAAGCAGCGCAAGCTGCTCGCCCGCGAGGTTCACCTGCAATGCTCAAGCCTGCCGCTGCCGAAGGAATTGCAGGGCGATATCGGCTCCGACGGCCCGAAGCCGGCGAAATATCCATAGAAGCAAAGCCGCGCTTTTCCTGGACTTAGCGCAGCAGCCCTTCCGCTTCGAATGTGTCCCAGCCTTCCAGCTTCGGCCGGGGCGCATCGTCCTTTCGCGCATGGTCGTTTCCCGTATTTTGGGGGCCGTGCGGTTTGGCGGGCTGCTTGCCGGCTCTCGTCAGCGCGGCCTTGCCGGCGCCGCGCCGTCTGTTTTCGGACACTTCGCGTGCGTCCTCCTCGCGCCAGGCGCTGACAAGGTCACGGTCCAGAAGATCCTCGATGTGGCGTGGATCGAAGACATGGAAAGTTACGGCCTTGGAGCGTCCGCGCATCTTCACCGTGCGCGTGCCGATGCTTTTCAGGCGACCATCCTTCAGCCATTTGTGACGCTCGCGCGGGGAGATGGCGAGAATGTCCTCCACTTCTCGCGGCAGCACGGCCAGGGATTCGATCTTCTCCAGCGTCCTGGCGATGGTTGCCGAGGCGGCCTGGAACGCATCCGCGTCGGTCGACAGCATGCGCAAGACGATGCGGCCGGTCTCGGCCTTGGCGAATTTCCTCACCACCCAGGGCAGCCTTGCCCTGATTTCGCGCTCGATCCCCTTCAGCCTTGCGGCGGACCCAAGCGTCACCGATGGCGGCAGCGGCCATTCGGCAACGATCGACGCAGTTGTGTTCGCGCCGCGCTCCGATGCACGATGGGGAGCGGCGCCAATTTTCGCGACGATGCCGCTCACGACATTGCGCAGGGATCCGCGCTTCTTGTCCGCCATATGTCCTTTTCGCTCATCAGATGGCTTGCTGGGAACGACATTCGCACTGGACAACTGAAATCGCGACCCAACGGTTCCTTTGCCGCAGCCGGGCGATGTAGGGAACCACGACAGCAATCAGCCGCTGAGCCATTTGCGCAGGATGCTGTATATGCCGTCGTTTGGGCGCACGGATATGCGTGGGAGAAGCAGCGGGTCGTCTCCCGATTGCGCCTTGCCGCCGCGAATGGTTGTGGCGGTGGTGTAGCCCGCCTCCTCAACCACGCTCCTGACCTCAACGGACACATCGCCGTAGGGGTAACAGAACCCATCGACCGTATTGCCGGTCAGATCTTCCAACTCGTGGCGAACATCGGTGATCTGACGCCGGGCTTCGGCGGGCGCGGCAACTGTCAGGCGAACGTGGTCCAACGTATGGGCGCCCACCTCATGACCCGAGCGGACCCAATCGAGCACCTGGTCTTTCGACATACAGGTCGAGTGCGGGATGCCGAGTTCCGCATCCCATTTGTTGAAACCGCCAATCTGCCTGCTGACCAGGTAGTTGGTTGCGGTGAAACCACATCTGTCGAGGGTCGCCAGCGCGTTCGAGTGTACATTGCGAAAGCCGTCGTCGAACGTGATGCCAACCACCCGCCCGACCCTTTCTCCGCCCAGATAGGGCTTCAGGTCACGCATCGACAGGCCTGTCCATCCCAGGCGCTTCAACCAATTCATCTGATTGCGGAAGGCGCGTGGGGAGACCGTCAAATGATCGAATGGGCTGCCCTCTGCGGCGGCCTCATCGATTTGATGGTACATCAAGATTGGTATTGGCATTCAGCGGTGCCGGACGGTGTGTTGGATATTCCATCCAGTTCATGCCGCGCTGAATGCGCGCTCCATGATGGTGGAATGGTATCGTCTTCTCCAGCCTCAGCTTGCAGACGTTGGCAATTTGCAAGCCTATCCGCCGCGCTTCGGTCTTGACGTTCGTCAATGGCGTTTTTCTGCGCCTTTGTACGAGATTGCGCCTCATCTGGTACGGCAATCGATCCGGCTCGATCTGGCTCGCTAATTCGATCGATTTGTCCTTGAGAAACAGCCCCTGCGCGCAAGCCGCTGGCAAGATTTGGTAGATGGTCTTGGACGATGATGTCGCGACGGTGGGGTCGAAAAGCACATGATCGACCGGAATATTGAAATCTCCAGTGGCTTGAAGGAGGTCGCGGGCTGCCTTTTTTGAAATGATGTAGGCACCGGCGCCAAGATGCACTCCGTAAAGCCTCGCCAGCGAAAAACTGAAGCCGACAGGCGACGGCATCATGCCTATCACGGCCTTCCTGAACACCGTCTCCAGCTTGATAATGTTTGCGTCAGCCGGTATCCATCTGACGTCGGCAAGCAACGGGCCTGCCTTGGCGGTGAAGACCGTGTCATCCTCGAACACCGCGCCATAGGCGTCGACGCCTTCCGCGATGATGTGCCAGCATGCCTTGTGGCTCAAAAAGCAGGCAATCTCGGTGGGCGACAGGATATGCGACATTGCGGCGATCTCCGGCCGCGACATCCCGTCAACGGCGGAAACACGCTCGAATTTGATCTGGATGCGTGCAAACTCGGCAGTCATGTGGGCAAGCCGACCAGGAGCTCGGTCCAGATTGATGACCAGACACCTCATCGCACGGCCCGCCACTTGACCGCGCATATCCATGGCAAGCAGTTCGCAGCCAAAGCGAATGAAAAGACATCGCGTTGCAAGTTATCACCCCAACCCGCCCGCTTGTTATTACCACGCCGCACGTCCGGTCAAGCAGTGTGCCAGATGGCGCAAATAGTATTTGCCAGAGTGGTAAATTTGCCTCGGCCCAATCCACTCGTCGTCCGCCATGTGCGGTCTGGGCAGAGCCCTCCAGTCCAGGCTCGGCATCCGTGGCCCAGGCTACGGCGACGTCGGGATCCGTGAGCAGGGCGAGCCGGGACAGTCCGCGGTCTCCAACCGGCTGGAGCCCCCCGCTGTCAGGCGGGCCTTCCGGAAAATGCAAGCCGCGCTCCGAAGCCGACAAGCAGCATGGCAAAGCTCCAGCGCTGCAGTCTCTGTGCCAGGGCGTGCCGTGCGATCCAGCGGCCAAGCGTTGATCCGGTGAGCGCGTAGATTACGTCGAAGACGACTCCGATGCCGACCAGGATGGTGCCCAGGAACAGGAACTGCTGGCCAACACTGCCATGGTCGGGCCGAATGAACTGCGGCAGCAGCACCGAGCAGAACAGCAGCGCCTTGGGATTGAGCAGGTTGGTGAGAAGCCCTTGCCAGGCCGCCGTGGCACAAGGCGCCGGCAAATCCCGGGACGGTGCTTCCGATCCGTTCGGCAGCAGCGACCGTGCGCGGAAAATGCCGATCCCGAGCCATATAAGATAGGCCGCGCCACCGACGCGGATGATGTCGAAAGCCAAAGGCGCCGTGCGCAACAGGGCCGCAAGGCCCAACCCCGCCAGAGCGACATGCGTGGCACGCGCGGCGCCCAGCCCGACCGAGGTCGCAAGCGCATGGGACCGCCCCCACCGCGCGCCGGTGTGCAGCAGAAGGAGCATGTCCGGCCCCGGCAGCAGATAGGCCACGGCCAAGGTTCCGATGAAGATCCAAAGTTCAGTCATGACGGCTACGCCCTATTGATTTCCGCCGGTAAATTAGCTGAAACGGGCAAGGCATGTCCTTGCGAGTTGTGGCGTGGAATGGGAGAAATGTGGTAGATCGCACCAAAATGGATCAGTGATTGATCAGATCATGCCAACATTCAAGCTCGACGCCATCGACCGTCGCATCCTCGCCGCCTTGCAGCGCGATGCCCGGCTCACCAATGTGCAATTGGCCGACGAGATCGGCCTGTCGCCATCACCGTGCCTGCGCCGCGTCCGCATGCTGGAGGAAGCCGGGATCATCTCCGGCTACCATGCCAACCTCAACCGGGTGGAGGTCGGGCTTGGCCTGACGGTGTTTGTCGGTGTCAAGGTCGAACGGCATCATGACGAGACGGCAACCGCTTTCAGAAACGCTGTGCTGACGCTGCCTGACGTGATCTCCTGCCACCTAGTTTCGGGTGAGGCCGATTTCCTGCTGCAGATCGTGGTTCCCGATCTTGCTGGATACGAACGGCTGCTGCTGGAAACCCTGCTCAAGCTGCCCGGCGTCAGCGACATAAGAAGCAATTTCGCCATCCAGACCGTAAAAGCCCACGCACCGTTGCCGCTCCACCATCTGCCGTGAGCGCATGATTGCGGATGCGGCCAGCGCGCCTATCGGGTTTCGCCAAACCATCGCGACGCGGCTTGGGCAGCTTCCTTGATGTCAGGCTCGCCGTCCGCGGCCCAGGCGACGAAGCCGTCCGGGCGTATGAGCAGGGCGCTCAGGCCGAGCCGTTCCCGGGCGGTGCTGGCGACATAGGCAATCCGCCCAGTCCAGCGACTGCCGAGCGCCCGCAGCGGGGCACGGCCGTCGAAGTCCAGAAGCAGGCCGCGTCCAGACCTCATGAGCTCGCCCAGCCTGGTCCCGTCAACCAGCTCGAAGTCGGGCGCGCTGCGGCCGACCAGCGGATGGACACCGCCGAGATCGTAGCGCAGGGATGTGCCCCAGACGCGGTCGGCGAAATAGCTGGCGCCGTCGCGCGTGTCGATCAGGTCGCGGATGATGGCTCCGAGCGCACGCGAACCGCGGTTCGGGCGCATCAGCGCGACCTGCGCGCGCGACCAGTCGAGCACATCGGCACCGACGGGATGCCGCTCCTCGAAATAGCTGTCGAGCAGGCCGGCCGGCGCATCGCCGCGGATGGTGGCGGCAAGCTTCCAGCCGAGGTTCATCGCGTCGCCCAGGCCGAGATTGAGGCCCTGGCCGCCCAGGGGGGAATGGATGTGCGCGGCGTCGCCGGCGAGCAGCACCCGGCCCTTGCGGTAGGCGGTCGCCTGGTGGGCGCGGTCGGTCCAGGTGGTGGCGAGTCGAAGCGCCGTTACTGTGACGTCGATCCCGCAAACGCGGCGCAACACCGCCTGTACATGCTCAGCCGTGATCGGTTGGGTGCGGTGGAAAGCGCCGCCGTCGAACTCGACCATCGCGATCGTGCCCGGCCGTCCGTAAGTGTACATGCCCGTCGCCGTGTAGTGGCGGCCGGGCTCGAGCCTGTCCGGATCGGCCAGTTCGACTTCGACGGAATAGCCGGTGAATTCGGGATCGGTGCCGGCGAAGGCGAAGCCGCCGGCCTTGCGGACCGTGCTGCGGCCGCCATCGCAGCCGACGAGCCAGCGTGCGCGAAAAGTCTCGCCGCCGGCACGGATGGTGACGTCCCCGTCCGACTGGTCGAGGTCGTCGACGCCGAGGCCGCGCCTGATCTCGGCGTCCATCGCGCTTGCCCGCGCCGCGAGCACGGTTTCGAGCTGTTCCAGTTCGACCGCCATGTTGGTGCCTGCCGGACCAGGCAGGCGATACGGCCATTTCGAGCTGTCGATGGCGTCGAGGTGGAACTGGATGCCGGCGAAATGGCCACCCGGCCGGCGCGGCTGCTTTATCCAGTGCGCGCCGGCCGAAGCGCCGGCCGCCGCCTGTTGCGGCGCGGCGATGCCTTCGAGCAGGCCGCGATGGTGAAAAGCCTCGATGGTGGATGCCGAAAGGCCGCGCATGCCGAATGGCAGCCGCTTGAGCGGCGAACCGGGCTGCTCGCTCTGCTCCAGCACCAGCACGGAAAGGCCGGCGAGACGCAGCTCGCAGGCGAGAAACAGGCCGACAGGGCCGGCGCCGGCAATGATAACATCATAGGGATTGGTGGTATGCATGAACTGCTCCTTGGTCGGTGTTCGACCGGAGCGTTCCTCGCCTTGAGAACCACACAGACGAACGATTGGGCGCCATCAGCGTCCGATGTTCGTCGCGGGGATCTCGTGCACGAAGCCAAAGACCAGAGCTCTCGTTACCGAGAGGAGTTGGGCTTACCAAACCAACCCTGCCTTTTCCGACAGCGGCTATATAGGGGTATGACGATCGATCCGCAACAGTGTGAATCCATGGTTTTGCGGATAGCGGGCGCCGCCGGGTTGGCTATGGCTTATCTCTTCGGTCCCATTCCTCACGGGAGCAACGCCATGGGAAGAACAGCGCGGATCCGAAGACGAAAGAACCTCAGGTCTAGATCATCGACTTACACAAACACGATAGGGTTCTTCTCGCGCCGTGCTATGCGCATCAATTCCGATAGCCCATCGATAAACTCCCGTACCCATGCGTCGGTGCTGGATCTGATCAGCCGCAATTCGCGCGCGATTTCGTCGAAGCTCGGGTCGTTGATGACGTCTCCGGCATGGCTGCCTGAAAAGAGGACAAGTTGTTCCAAAGCCGATCCTTCGCCGAGAGAGCCAGCGATCGTCTCCCGAAGCGCGGCGACATGAAGGATGTTTCCGACACGCCACTGGCATGCCGTGACATCGTCCCAGCCGAGATTCACTCCCCCGGGATGGATTGCCTCGCATTCGCCCGTCACCGGGTCCCTCTGAAAGCGATGGAAGGGGAATTCCCGCTCCATGGTCGAAACACTTTTAAAAACGGCCACATCGAGACCCATGACTGTAAACATCTCCCCAAAGGATAGGCGCGGTGTCTCTCCATGGTGGAGAATTGAAAACACGAGTAGCCCGTTTCGGTGCGAATCCTAACCCGGGCAGGTTCGCCCTGATCGCCTCATCACCATTCAGGCACAATCTTGCCGAGACCAACGACAGCGCTGTAGCACTCGCACCGCAACTATGAGTCTTGACCCTAGGAAATCCGCTGACCGTCCTCATCGAGCAGTATGCAGCTCTCGGGATCGAAGCCGAGGTCGATCGTCTCGCCTTCGCGCAGGACGCGGCCGGTGATCGGCGCGTTGGCGCGCAGGCTGGTCTTGCCGCCGATGTCGATCTCGTAGATTGCGCTGCCGCCCAGATACGAAGCCGAGACGACACGGCCGGTGAGCCGGTTGACGCTCGTTCCGGCACCGACCGAAAACTTCTGCGGCCGCACCACGACGGTGACCTTGCTGCCGTCGCCGAGCGGCCTTGGAGAGGCGACGTCGATCGTCTGCCCGGTGGCGAGCACCACCGCCTGGCCGGACCTGCTCACGGTCCCGGCAAGCATGTTGGCTTTGCCGAGGAAGTCGGCGACGAAAGCCGTGGCCGGCGTCTCATAGACCTCCTGCGGCGTGCCGATCTGCTCCATCGCGCCGGCGTTCATCACCACGATGCGATCCGACATAGAGAGCGCTTCCTCCTGGTCGTGCGTGACGAAGATGGCGGTGATGCCGGTTTCCTTCTGGATCTTCTTGATCTCGACGCGCATTTCCTCGCGCATGTTGGCGTCGAGCGCCGAGAGCGGCTCGTCCAGCAGCAGAACCTGCGGCTCGAAGACGATGGCGCGCGCCAGCGCGATGCGCTGCTGCTGCCCGCCCGACAGTTGCGACGGCAGCTTCTTCTCGCTGCCCGGCAGCCGCACCATCTCGAGCGCCTTGCCGACCTTGCGCGCGATCTCGGGCTTCGGCACGTTGCGGTATTTCAGGCCGAAGGCGACGTTGTCGAACACGGTCTTGTGCGGGAACAGCGCGTAGCTCTGGAAGACCAGCCCGATGTTGCGCTTGTAGATCGGGATGTCGTCGACGCGCCGCCCGTCGATCATGATCTGGCCGCCCGAAATGTCGACCAGGCCGGCGATGGAGCGCAGGATCGTGGTCTTGCCGCAGCCGGAAGGCCCGAGCAAGGTGACGAAGCTGCCCTTGGTGATCGACAGCGAGAAATCCCGCACCGCGACGAACTTGCCGTAGGCGATGTCGATGTCGCGGAACTCGACCGCCGGGCTGTCCGCCGTGGCGGCTGCGCCCGGAGCGGTCGCCCCGGCCGAGGCCGGCCGGGGGCTGGATATCGTGGCCTCAGGCACCTTTGGAGATCCTGTTCCACTGCTTGGTCCAGGCGTCCTCGTTGGTCGCCCAGTAGGTCGGATCGGCGAAGGTCAGCGACTTCATGGTGCCGGTCTTGTCGAAGGCCGGCAGCTTCTCGATCTTCTCGGTCAGCTTGACCTTTGTCGGGTCGAGCGAGGGCGGATAGCTCTGGCCCTCGGCCACCGCGATCGAGGTCGCCGGGTCGAGCATGAAGTTGATGAGCTCCTCGCACTCGGCCATGGGCGAGCCCTTCAGGATCAGCATATCCTCCATCCAGGCATAGGAGCCGGACGGATCGAGATAGCCGATCGGATGGCCCTGGTCCTGCAGCGCGGCGACGCGCCCCGACCACGCATCGGTCACCACGATCTCGCCCTTGGAAAGCAGGTCCATCAGCTCGGCCCCGGAGCTCCAGAATTTCTTGGCGAGGTCGCGCGTCTCGCGCACCTTGGCCCAGATGGCGTCCATGTCCTTGAGGTTGTTGGGATCCTGCCCGGTGGCCAGTGCGGCGTACCAGACGCGCGTCGTCATGTCGGAATAGCCGCCGACCTTGCCGGCATATTTCTTGTCGAGCAGCAGTGCCGCGCCCTTTTCCTTGGCTTCCTCGGGTGAAATCACCTTGGTGTTGTAGGCAATGCCCGTCGTGCCGTAGTCGTAGGGGACGGCGGAGAGTTTCGGCGTCAGCTTGCGGAACGGCTCGATCATCGGCTGCAGCACATTGGCCATGTTGGGAATGTTGGCCTCGTTGATCTCCGAGGTCAGGCCGGCATTGACGTATTTGATGTAGTAGTTGACGCCGGAGGAATGGATGACCTGGTAGTCGCCGGGCTTGGCGGTCTTGATCTTGGTGATGATCTCGTCCTCGTCGCCGAACGTGCCCTGGACCACCTTGATCTTGGTCTTGCCGGTGTAGGGCTGGAAGGCGAACTTGTCGATCGCGTCCTGCACCGTGCCGCCCCAGCCGTCGAAGCGAACCTCCTGGACCGCGGCGAGCGCCCGGCCCATCCATGGCATGGACAGGCCGGCCGATGCCGCCGCGGCGGCGGTCAGTGTCAGGAAAGTGCGGCGGCTCAGGTCGCCATTGGCATATCGGTCGTGCAGCCGCTCCAGCCGCTTGGTGGTGGTGAGTTTCATTGTGTTTCCTCCTTCGGTTCGCCTTGTCTTCTCAGTTTTGTCAGGCTTTGCAGGATCAGGCCGCCGACGAGCGGGATGCCGACGGTCACCAGGATCATCACGGTGCCGAGTGCGTTGATTTCCGGACTGATCGAGATCTTGAGCATGGAAAGGATCTGGGTCGGCATGGTTTCGACGCCGGCCGGCCGCCAGAACAGGCTGGCCGAAGTGTTGTCGAACGAGATGGTGAAGGCGAGCAGGGCGCCGCCCACGACCGCCGGAACGAGCAGCGGCAGGGTGATCTCGCGGAAGGAAGAAAAGCGCGAGGCGCCAAGCGACAGTGCCGCCTCTTCATAGACGCGCCGGATGCCGATCATGCGCGCCTGGGCGATCAGCACGACATAGGGCACGGCAAGCAGGATATGGCCGAGCACCAGGAGCAGCATGGTTCTCGGCTGGTCGACGGCCTTGATCAGCACCAGCAGGCCGACGCCGAGGATTGTTTCGGGCACCAGCGCCGGCAGGATCACCAGCGTGCTCAGCGCCTGCTTGCCGCGAAACTCGAAGCGCACCAGGGCAAACGCCGTGGTGACGCCGATGGCGGTGGTGACGATGGCGGTGACCAATGCGATCCACAAGGACGTGCGGAAGGCGGCCAGCACCTGCTCGTTGGCCATCAGCTTGCCATACCATTGCAGGCTGAAGCCGGTCATCGGGAAGCCGCCGAACATCGAGGCGTTGAACGACAGGACCACCGTCGCTACGATCGGTGCGAACATGAAGATGTAGACGCAAACCGTGACGAAGCCGGTCAGCCGCCAGGCCCATCTGCCTTCCTGTTTGCGCCGAGCCCTGTTCATGCGCCCAATCCCTTCATCCTCCAAGGCCTTTGACGATCTGCGACATGCCCATGTAGCGCGTGTAGACGGCCGCGAAGAAGCCGAGCACGATGAACAGCACGATCGAGAGCGTGGCGCCCATCGGCCAGTTCAACTCGCCCATGATGGTGTCGTAGATCAGGTTGCCGAACAGCGCGTCACGGCCCGAGCCGAGAAGCTGCGGCGTCACATAGCTGCCGGCGGCCAGCACGAAGCAGAGCAGCAGGCCCGCCGCCAGGCCGGGCAGCGACAGCGGCAGGGTGACCTCCCGGAACGCCTGCGCGCTGGTGCAGCCCATGGAGCGGGCCGCCGAAATCAATGTGCGATCAATGCTCTCAAGGCTGACATAGACGTTGAGGATCATGTAGGGCAGCAGGAAGTGCAGCATGCCCAGGATAACCGCGCCTTCATTGTAGAGCATCTGCAGCGGCTCATGGATGATGCCCATTTTGAGCAATGCCACGTTGATGACGCCCTGTTCGCCCAGGATGTTGATCCAGGAGAAGGTGCGGATGGTGAAGCTGATCCAGAACGGCACGATCAGCAAAAGCAGCAGCAGCCATTTGTGCCTGAAGGTGGTCGCCCAGATGAAATAGGCCGGGAAATAGCCCAGCACCCCACACAGCAGCGCCGTGATCGCGCCGACCCGCAGCGTCTTCAGCAGGAAGCCGGAATAATAGCTGTCGGTGAGGAATTCGTGCCAGTTCGCGGTCGTCAACGCGCTGGTTTCGACGCCGGCGGTGACGAAGGTGAAGAAGGTGTAGCCGGCCATCACGGCGATCGGCAGGATCAGGAAGAAGATCAGCAGCAAGAGCACCGGCGCGACGAGCATCCAGGCCAGCCGTGGATCATACAATGTCCATCGTCGTTTCATGAGCACCCGGTGCGCTCTCTTTGAAGCGCGTGTTTTGTTCCCGGGCCAAGATTGGGTGATTGGTGGCCCGATGTCTATACCGGGCGATTGAGCCAGTAGGACAACTGCCGGCTTGTTGACATCGAGCACTTGCGCCTCGTTGTAGGGAAGGGGCGCCGGTCCTCCCGCCAGCCATCGCAGAACCGCATGTGTGTTGCCTGAGCCGTGGCAATTGACCGGCAAGGCAAACGCCTATCTCCGCCGGAGTGGCAATCAGAGAAAATAACGTTTTCCGGCCCCAAATACCGAAGCATGGTAGCTCCCCACTACTACTTCAGCCCACCTTGTGCCAAACATAGGCGAAGACGGGCACCTTGGATCACCAACATGACCACCAAAAATGTAGTCGTCTTGGTTCATGGCATTCGCGATCATGCGCTATGGCAAAAGGAAATTGCTGATACTTTGAGATCATATGCCATGGTGGTGGAGCCGACCAACTATGGTCGCTTCGACCTCTTTCGCTTCCTTTTACCTCTTCCCTATTTTAGAAAGAAAGCAGAAGCCGAGGTCCTTCGGCAATTGCAGATTGTCGAGCAAAGATACCCGTCCGCAAAAATATCCGTAATAGCGCATAGTTTCGGAACATATCTCATAGGGAAGATAATTGCCAATAATTTCAATGTTAAATTCGACAAGGTCATATTCTGTGGGTGCGTGCTAAGATACAATTTTCCCTTCGAGGATTACCAGAACCGGTTCTCTGCCGATATCGTCAACGAAGTCGGAACCAAGGACATCTGGCCAGCCATGGCGGAGAGCGTCACCACCGGTTACGGCTCCGCTGGGACCTTCGGCTTCCACAGGCCCCTGGTTTACGATCGCTGGCATAATGGGGCCCATCACGGGTATTTTCTCAATCAAGCGTTTTGCAAAAAGTATTGGGTGCCATTTCTCTTGGACGGAACCATTGTGCCTGACTCCGCTCATCCGGAGAGGCCGTCGCGATTTGCCTCGATAATAAACATAGTCAAGCTGAAGTATCTACTTTCCGCTGCTCTTGTTTGCGCTCTGTTATGGCTGCCGGCGGCCTCCGCCGGCATTGTTCCCGGGATCGGTTGGTTGCCCTGGCCGCATGAAGATGCCTGCCCCGGCCTGCCGGGCGAGACGGCGTGGGTCTATGCCGGCGAGTTTGACCAGAACGCGCGCACGTTCACTTCGAAAGCCGTGTTCTCGATAAGCGGCGCGGATCGACGCCCTGAGGATGTTCGACGAGGTGACTGGATTGAACTGACCTCTACTAGAAAAACAATGATCATTGACTATAGTAAAACGGGTCAGACGAGAGCCCTGGACAGCCCGTTCTCGCTGAATGGTCATGTCGACTACACTTGCAAGACATTGCCTGTCGGGCAGCGCCTCTATGTAGTTTACATAGACGTAAATGGCCCAAGCAAATCGGAAAGCCATATGTGGCTTCGTGTCCGCTATTCGCCTCCAGGCGGAGGAGATGGATAAGTACAAATCATGTAGGTTCCTTGGAGGAGCAAGTCGATGAGAAAGCTGACCAATAGCTATCTGCCGATGCTGGCTTGTGCTTGGCTGCTATGCGGATTGCCGGCCCGTTCCGAGACCAGGCCTGTCCCTGCGGGAGGGCAGACTTGTTCGCTGGAAGTTACCAAGGACGCGACCGGTACTGAGAGGTTTGGCAGTTTATCGTGCCCCAATGACAAGCAGTCGGTAAGAGTTCGATATATCTGGCTGGATGCCGGCGAAGTGAGCTACATGCTGGCGTCCTACGTCGACCCCGGTCTGAAGGCGCTGTGGGGGGCGGATCCGATTGTTGCCGACAATGATGTCGTTGCCACCCTTAGAGATCTCTACAGCAAGTATGGCGTGAGAATCGCGTCTTTCTCGGATGAGAAAGACGCCTCACACTCCATTAAAATAGGAAATTCTGATTCTTCTCAATCCAGTGATCTGTCGGAAGAAACATCAAGGATGCCCGCCAAGATACGGCAGAAATTCAGGCTGCCGGCTTTCGAAGCAGACATCATATGGCCGGAGTCCGATTTTCTAGAAGGGATCAATAAATCTGGTCAGTGGCCTGGTGATTATTCTTACAATTATATCTTTTCGACGAGCAAGTTTGCCGATACAAAGTCCGGATTCGTCAGGCAATTAGAGAAAGCTGCACGCAAGCAGAACAAGGACCTGGCGCGAATGCTGGCAGAGTGCTTTCGTTTCAAGAAGAATTTGTCGAAGAGTGATTGGACGTCGTACTGGCGGCGTATAGATGAATTGGCTAGCAAAGAGACTGATAATCTTTCAGATGCTTGGAAGTTTGTACAGGAGTCTGATGATAGCTATCTGCTGCATTCGATGTCTGATAGCGAATCCTATGCGTTCTTTGATGAGATTACCAAAATCTCGTTTCCATCCGATTTTCTCGCTGTCACCGGAACGCTGACAAATGGAGAACTCGATGTCGATCAATGTGGCGGCGACGAGAATGCGATCGACGGCAATGGCGGGTTGAATTTTGTGGTGAAGCCGCCGCTGCTACGCGTGCTGGTGGCCGTGATCTCTCCAATCGGGGAAGGGGTCATAGTCAAGGGAGCATCCGTCGTGGACGACAATACACCGGGTCTGCGCAGGGACCTTCATCCAGATGCCCACCCCCGCGACATGTCACTCGGCGATGTGGCCCTTTCGGCTGCTCAAGGACAGACAATGATTATCCCGCTCAATATCGGCTTCAAGCTGAACAGCCAATCCGAGCAAGACGACGGTGATCCATCGTTCGATGTATACCAGGATCTGTCGTCCGTTTTTGTGAAGTATCCCGATAGTCAGGTCAATTTCCAGCGTTGCGAGCCACCTGTCGATGACGGCGGCAAATCCAGGGGACAGTGCAAGCCATTCCTTTCCCAGAAGCTGAAGGATTTACCTGGCCAAGCCGTCGCGCAGGCTGATGTGAAACCTGGCGACGACAAGAAAATTGACTACTACTATGGTGTTGCCCACCAATTGCAGAGTCTGGAGATCGGCAGTCAAACCGTGCTCGTCAGAGATGCTCCAAGTCTGGCTTTGACCTATTCAGGCATAGGCGAGATGGGTTCTTGCCCGTTCGTGTATTTTGAGATGAACGATGGCTCGGTCGAGCGCTATGGCCGTGTTCTGGTCGGGGCGACATCCGAGGCGCTTGCGAAGCGGGATTCTGTCGCCATTCCGGAGGGAGCGCGAAGGGCAATCATCAAGGAATTGGAGCCCGAGGTTTCATTCCTCTCCGAGGTCTCGTTTGATGCCGGGGAGAAAATGTTGGGGTCGGCAACCTTAGTCGCCGCGCACCGAATGGTGCTGCGGCCACGGGATGCGATTTCAATCCAGATTCCTGCCGGAGCAAGGTTTGTCAATGTCGAGGGATACTATCGGCGCCTTACCTCGAATTGAAAAAGGCTGGCATGAGACGATGAGATTCCTGCGGCGTTGATACAATCCCGAACGGAAAACCGTTTCACACTTTCCCTGGAGTTGTTCTGGCCTCAGCCCTTCGGGATACCCCTTGCGATCAACCGCGCCAAGCGCTCCGAAAACGCCCTGGCGTCGGCCGGCTTGTCGCCGTCGAGCACGCGTGCCTCGTCGTAGAGGAGGTGGGCGGCGTCGTCCTTGAAGGCCTGTTCGTCGTCGCCGAGTCTGGCCAGCGCCAGGACGCGCTCGTGGCGGGGGTTGATTTCGAGGATGGGTCTTGCCGCCTTGTCGAGGCGGCCGGCGGCGTTCATCAGCCGCTCGAACTGCCGGTCCGGTCCGTGCTCGGGCGCCACCAGGCAGACGGCGCTTTCGGTCAGGCGGTCGGAGGGCTTCACGTCCGAGACGGCATCGCCAAGCGCGGTCCTGACGAAGGCGAGGAAGCTGTCGACTTCGGGCGTCGCCGACACGTCCGGCCTCTTCGCCTCGTCAGCCAGGGGGATGTCGGAAAGCTCGGCCCCGCCCTGCGTCACCGACTTGAACGGCTTGCCGTCGAACTCCGGCGCCATCGTCACCCAGAAGCTGTCGACCGGGTCGGTGAGGAGCAGCACCTCGATGCCGCGCGCCTTGAAGCCTTCCAACTGCGGCGAGGCTTCGAGCCGGGCGCGGTCGTCGCCGGCCATGAAGAAGATCGCCTTCTGGCCGTCCTTCATTGCCGAGACGTAGTCAGCCAAACCGCGCCAGCCTTCGCCCGAGGCCGTTGAGCGGAAGCGGGCGAGTTTTAGGAGCTGCTCGCGCCGCTCATGATCCTCATAGAGCCCTTCCTTGAGGACGACGCCGAAGTTTTCCCAGATTTTCGCATAGGCCTCGGCGTCGTTTTCGGCCAGCTTGGCAAGATCGCCGAGCACGCGGTTGGTCAGGCCCTTGCGGATCGAGGCCAGCAGCGGACTTTCCTGGATCATCTCGCGCGAGACGTTGAGCGGCAGGTCGGCGGAATCGACCAGCCCGCGCACGAAGCGCAGGTAGCGCGGCAGGAGCTCCGCATCGTCGGTGATGAAGACGCGGCGCACATAGAGCTTCATGCGGCCCTTGCGGTCCTGGTCGAAGAGATCGAACGGTCGCGACCCTGGCACGAAGGCGAGCACCGAGTATTCCTGGCGGCCTTCAGCGCGGAAATGGATCGTGGCCGCCGGCTCGTCGTACTGGCCGGCGAGACCGCGGTAGAAATCGGTGTATTCCTCGGGCTTGATTTCGCTTTTCGGCCTGACCCAGAGCGCGGTGCCGTCGGCGATGTCGCGCGGCTCGGCGCCGGGTTTTTCGACCAGCGTGATCGGCACGGGCACATGGCCGGACTGCGACTTGGCCAGGCCTTCGAGCCGGTATGATGTGGTGTAGGAGGCGGCGTCTTCCATCAGATGCAGCACGACGCGGGTGCCGCGCCGGGGTGCTGCTTCGAGTGGAGCCGGCGCGATCTCGTAAGAGCCCTTGCCGTCGGACGACCAGCGCCAGGCCTCGTCGCTTCCCGCCAGGCGGCTGATGACGTCGACCCTGTCCGCCACCATGAAGGCGGAATAGAAACCGACGCCGAACTGGCCGATGAGCTGTGTGTCCTCGCTATCGGAACCGACGCGCTCGATGAAGGCGCGCGTGCCCGAACGGGCGATGGTGCCCAGCGCCTCGGCCATGTCGTCGCGGCTCATGCCGATGCCGTTGTCCTCGACGGTGATCTGTCTGTTGTCCGCGTCGGCGGTAATCGCGATGCGCGGCCTGGCGTCGTCGGCCAGAAGTTCGGGACGGCTGACGGCCTCGAAGCGCAGCTTCTCGCAGGCGTCCGCGGCGTTGGAAATCAGTTCGCGCAGGAAGACGTCCTTATCGGAATAGACCGAGTGCACCATCATGTGCAGCAGCCGCGAAACGTCGGCCTCGAACGCCCTGGTTTCCGTCGGTTTCGTCTCTGTCGTCATTCCAGGTTTCCCACGCTGTTCATTCACCCGCCGCGCCATGCACGATCCGGCTTCGTCGTTCAACCATTTTCAATTGCGCCGGCAACTGCGCTCAGCAAACCAGCGCGCCGACAATATCGTGACGCGATGCGAAGGCGACAAGGGGGTGGAATTGGCGCGGCGGCGAAACTGCCGATCTCCCCCACGTGGGGGAGATCGGCCGCGTCTGCGCCGTTACTTGCCCGCCATCTTGTCGGCAAGCGCCTGTGCCTGGGCGAGCAGCGCGGGGAAGGCCGGGTTGTCGGGCAGGCTCTTGCCGATGCAGGCGCGGAAGTCGCTGTCGCCTTTGGCCCAGGCGGCGTTGGCGGCATCGGAGGTATTTTCGTCGCTGTCGTCGGTGGCCTGCTTGGCGAGCTTCTGGGCGGCGTCGTCGGCGGCGGTCCATACCGCATCGCAGGCCGCGATCTTGGGGACCGGCGGTGTCGCCGGCGCCTCGGCGATCAGGACGCTGTTGCCCTTGACGACAGTGACGACGATTTCCTGGTCGTAGTTCGGGCCGACATCCTGAGCCCAGCCGCCGAGGCGGGCGATCGCCATGTCGGCGCCGTCAGGCGTCTTCAGCTTGAAGTCGAGCGTGCCGGTGAAGGCGGCGTCGCTGCCGATGGCCTGGGTATAGAAGGCATCGAGCTTCAGCGCGGCGTCGAAACCGGTTGGCAGTTTGAGATCGGCGTCGGTCTCGGCGGCGCGCGATTTCAGCCAGCGCTCGACCAGTCCGCGCGTCGAGGCAACGATGCTCGGGCCGTCCTCGGTGCCATGGCGCAGCCCGTCAAGCATGCCGAAGCCGACATCGGAAGAGCTCAGGCTTTCGATGTTGATGGTGCCGGCCGCCGGAAAATCCTTGACAGTGAAAGGCCCGAGCAGCGCCGAAAGCCGCTTTTCGAGGTCGGCGCGGGCCTTTTCATTGGCCGCGTCCAGCGTTTCCACGGGGTCGTTCGCGCTTTCCATCGCGGCGATGGCCGCGATCGCCTTGTCGCGCGCGGCGATGTAGTCGTCCTCGGGCGAGGCTGCATAAGCCGCACCGCTCGCCAGCGCGAACACCAAACCCCAAACCAGACGCATCGTGGACCCTCCCATTTCGCAAGCTCTTGGCGTGGCTTGGTGGCGATTGTGCGGCAATGAAGCCGCAGGCGGCCATTGTCTGATCCCATGACGGCTGAACGGCTCCGCATGCTCGCAAGCAAGATCGGCCGGGAACAATGAAACCTTCCGATTTCGAGGCCGTTATGGCGGTTGTGGCAGACATCAAATCCAGACCCAAGCCGGCCGGCGGCACCAGACCGAACGGTGCGGGGAAGCCGCGCCGAAAGAAAGCGCCCGATGTCGAGGCCGTTTCCGAGGTCGTCGGCGAGGCGCCGCCGCCGCCGCCGGAGGCGGTGGAGCCCGATCCGCAACTGACCCCCGAACAGGCCGAGCGGGCGCGCAAGAAATACCTCCTGAAACGCTTCTGGATCAGCGCGCGCGGCTATTGGAGCCGGCGCGGCGACAGGCTGGCCTGGCCGTGCACGATCGGGCTGCTGATCCTGATCTGCGTCAATGTCGGCATCCAGTACGGGATCAATGTGTGGAACCGCTCGATCTTCGACGCCATCGAGCAGCGCAATGCGCCGACCGTCTATTTCCTCAGCGCCGTGTTCGTGCCGCTGGTGCTTGGCAGCGCAAGCCTCGTCGTCGCGCAGGTCTATCTGCGCATGACGATCCAGCGCCGCTGGCGCTCCTGGCTCACCACCTCGGTCATCGGCCGCTGGCTGACCAATGGCCGCTACTACCAGCTCAATCTGGTCAGCGGCGATCACCAGAACCCGGAAGCCCGCATCGCCGAGGATCTGCGGATCGCCACCGAATCGCCCGTCGATTTCGTGTCCGGCGTCATCAACGCCTTCCTGGCGGCCTCGACCTTCATCGTCGTGCTGTGGACGATCGGCGGCGCGCTGACGCTGCCGATCGGCTCCTCGAGCGTCACCATTCCGGGCTTCCTCGTCATCACCGCGGTCATCTATGCCGCCATCACCTCCACCTCGATGGTGATCATCGGCCGGCATTTTGTCGAACTCTCCGAGCAGAAGAACCAGGCAGAGGCGGAATTCCGCTACACGCTGACGCGCGTGCGCGAAAACGGCGAGAGCATCGCCTTGCTCGGCGGCGAGGAGGAGGAGCGCAGCGGCATCGACAGGACCTTCGCCGGCGTGTTGAAGCGGTGGGCGATGCTTGCCGGCCAGCATATGCGAACCGCGCTGGTCTCGCAGGGGTCGAGCCTGTTCGCGCCGGTGGTGCCGGTGCTGTTGTGCGCGCCGAAATTCCTCGACGGCTCAATGTCGCTTGGGCAAGTCATGCAGGCAGCATCCGCCTTTGCCATCGTCCAGGGGGCGTTCGGATGGCTGGTCGACAATTACCCGCGGCTCGCCGACTGGAACGCCTCCGCGCGCCGCATCGCCTCGCTGATGATGTCGCTCGACGGGCTCGAGCGCGCCGAGGAGAGCGACGCGCTCGGCCGCATCAACCGCGGCGAGACCAGGGACGATACGATGCTCAGCCTCAACGAGCTCTCCGTCTCGCTCGACGACGGCACCGCCGTGGTCAAGGAAACCGAGGTCGCGATCCAGCCGGGCGAGCGGCTGCTGGTGGCCGGCGAATCCGGTTCGGGCAAGAGCACGCTGGTGCGGGCGATCGCCGGCCTGTGGCCGTGGGGCGGCGGCAGCGTCGACTTCCATCCGGGCAAGCGCCTGTTCATGCTGCCGCAACGCCCCTACATCCCCTCCGGCACGCTGCGCCGGGCGACGGCTTATCCCGGTGCGGCCGAAGACTGGACAGTGCCCCAGATCAAGGCCGCCCTCGACAAGGTGGGGCTCGGTCATCTCGGCGACAGGATCGAGGAAGACGCGCCATGGGACCAGACCCTGTCGGGCGGAGAAAAGCAGCGGCTCGCCTTCGCGCGGCTCTTGCTGCACGCGCCCGACATCGTCGTGCTGGACGAAGCGACGGCGGCACTCGACGACAAGAGCCAGGACAAGATGATGGAGACCGTCATCAAGGAATTGCCCGACGTCACGATCGTCAGCGTGGCGCACCGGGCCGAGCTGGAGGCTTTTCACAGCCGCAAGATCACGCTGGAACGACGCAAGGGCGGGGCAAAGCTGGTCAGCGACATCGATCTCCTGCCGCGCAAGCGCAGGGGCTTGCTCGGCCGCGCCTTGTGGGGCTCCGGCGCTTCAGCCGAAAAGCCGTCCGAGCGTGGCGCGGCGTCTCGTAAGAAGAGCTGACGATTGCCAGGGATCGTCCGCCGCGCGGTCAATCAGCCGCGTATTTCTTTCCTGTGGGCTTCGGCGAGGGCGGCCATGCTTTCGAAGCGGAAGTCCACTTTCGGCATGTCGCCGGGATGCATCGTGGCGCCGAAACCCTGATCGGCGTGCCGGCGATGGATCCAGCACGATGCGAGGCCGATGCGGGTGGTCACGGCATGGTCGTGGAACATACTCTCGGCCGTATGCAGGATATCCTTGTCGCCGATCCCGAGCGTCGCCAGCTTCTCCAGCATATAGTCGAAATTGCGCGGCGACGGCTTGTAGGAGCCGATGTCCTCGGCGGTATAGATCGCATCGAAATCGACGCCGAGCTTCCTGTTGCTGAAGGCGAAGCTCGCATTGTCGATGTTGGACAGGATGGCGAGCCTGTAGTGCTGCTTCAGATAGTGCAAGGCGGCGGCGGAATCGGCGAAGGCCGGCCAGTCCTTCACGCTCTGGCCATAGGCGATGCATTCCTGCGGCGTGGCCACGACACCCCATTCCTCCGCCAGCCGCTTGTAGACGACCGCCAGGAGGTCGCTGTAGCGTTTTTGCGGCGTCCAGGTCTGCTGGCTGGATTCGTGCCTTGCATGCGCCTGCAGGATGTCGTCGCGGCTCAAGGGGCGGCCGACCCGCGTGGTCAGCGGCTTCAGCGCCTCGATCATGCCGGTTTCCCAATCGATGAGGGTGCCGTAGCAGTCGAAGGTCAGGGCCTTGAAATCAGTCAGCTTCATCGGGTTCACTCCCTCGGGGTGGATGGTTGACGTTGCGGATCGCGATCAGTCGGCCGGCTGCCCGAGCGGCCGCAAACCTGCCTCGGCCGTCGATGCCGTGCCGCGCGAGGAGGTCAGCCAGACGCCGAACAATGTCACGGCGAGGCCGATGGCCATGGCCACCGAGAGCGGCTCGCCGAACAGCAGCCAGGCCCACAGCATCGTCACCGGCGGGCTGAGATAGATCACGCTGCTGACCTCGGCGGCGCTGTGGAGGCGCAGGCTGACATAGTAGACGCCGTAGCAGAAGAAGGTCGAAAACAGCACCAGCCAGGCGATGCCGAACTCGAACCGGCCATCGAGCGGCGGTATCAGCCCGCCATTCCAGCCGGCGCAGGCGGCAAAGAAGACCGCCGCCGTCAGGCACTGGATGCACAGGCTCTGGTGGATGGGCATGTCGATCGTGCCCAGCCGCTTCTGCAGCACGGTCGCCAGCGCGAAGACCATCATGGAGGCGATGGTCACCATATAGGCCCAGGCCGGCGCCGTGCCGAGGCTGAGGCTGTTCAGCGAGACGATCAGCACGCCGAGCACGCCGAGCGCGGTTCCGGTCCATTGCCTCGCTGTCAGCCGGTGGCCGAGGATGGGCTGGGAAAGCGCCGCGATGGCGAGCGGGACGAGGTCCGAGATCAGCGCGACAAGGCCAGTCGGCACGCGCTGGCCGATGGCAAGCGCGAAGCCGCCGAGATAAAGGAACATCATCGCCACGCCGAACGCCATCTGCCGCATCAGGGCGCGCGCGCCGATGCGCGGTCCGACCATCAGCGCGAAGGGCAGCAGCACCAGCCCCGACATCAAGGTGCGCCAGAACAGCACCAGCATGACGTCGGCGCTCTCGCTGGCATAGCGGATGCCGACGAACCCCGAACTCCAGCTGACGACCAGTGCTGTCGCCAGAAGCGGCCAGGCAAGGCGGTTGGGTTTGGGCAGCGTCATGCGGTCTCTTCGTCGAAGCGGCGCGGTGCTGCGCCAGGCGGATCACGGCCGATCCGAGCCGCGGATTTATGGCGGCGGGCACGCCTTTGCACATGACAAATTTCGATGAACTCATGAAATAGCCACGAAATCTGGCATATGAATTTGCCTTGGAGCCGGTTCCGCGCAAGGAACTGGAACGGGACGTCGTTTCAAACGAGGATTGTCATGGCTGGAGTGATGAGCCGCCGCCTGGATGTCGACGCCTTGCGGGCGATGGTGGCGATCGACAAACATGGCGGCGTCACGCGCGCGGCCGAGATGCTGGGCCTGTCGCAGTCGGCCGTCAGCCACAAGATCCGGCGGCTGGAGGCAAGCCTCGACTGCGAGCTCCTCAGCCGCAAGGCGAATGCGCCGATGTTCACCGGTTCGGGCCAGGACCTGCTGGGCTACGCGCGGCGCATACTGGGCATCCATGACGAGGCGATCCTCAGCCTGTCGAAGAGCACGCTGCAGGGCAAGATCGCGCTGGGGATGACCGAGGACACGACCTGCACCGACCTGTCGCGCATCCTTGGCCGGTTCCGCCGGCTCCATCCCGAGGTCAGCGTGCGCACGCAGGTGCGCATGAGCCTCGCCTTGCAGAAGCTGCTTGGCGAAGGCGCGCTCGACGCGGCCATCATCCAGGTGTTCCAGCACGAGGTCCGGCCCACCGACGTCGTGCTCTTGCGCGAGACGCTGCATTGGGTGAAGTCGCCCGAACTCACCCTTGCCAAAGGCGACCCGGTGCCGTTCCTGTCCTTCGACGAAAACTGCTTCTATCGCCGCTGGGGCCTCGATCTCGGCCAGGACGAAGGAACGGTGTTCGAGATCGTGTTCGAATGTTCGAGTGCGGCCGGCATCATCGCCGGCGTCACCTCCGGCCTCGGCGTCGCACTGCTCAGCCAGCGCCATCTCCAGCCCGGCATGGAGATCGTCGACAAGACATTCCCCAAACCGCCTGACCTCGCCTACATCATCCGCCGCGCCCGTAATGCCCGCAACCCGGCGCTGGAGACACTGGTGAAGGAGATCGAGGCCGAGGTGCGGCGCCAGGGTGCGCTGCAGATCGCGGGGTGAGGGGGCTTTGGCGTTCCGGGCCACAATCGGATATTCGTGCTTTCATCACCAATGCTGGACGTCCGCTTCGCGCCTCCGCAGCAGTGGTAGAGCCAAGCGTTGATATTCCTGAAAGCGGACGTTGTGCGTAGATGGGCGCTTGCTGCAAGGGTGCTCAGTCGCGGAATCCAGCAGCAGGGTCGACGGGTTGAGAACCCTCAAACGTCGCAGCTTCGGCATAGTGGCTTGCGTGGAGCCGTACCCGGGACATGTAACCTAACGGTCAATTGAGTTTCGCCGGAACTCTCAGGCTCAGGCCAGTCATCGTCGAGTGTTCCGACCTTCCGAGCAGCAACCGACTTCTCCTCGTTGCGCGTGAGCTGCCATTGAACTGATGCGAACTTCCGGCCATTGACCAACAGTGCCACAAAACGTAGCCTTTTATCAGAGGCCACGTCCTCCACTCTCTACGAGTGATAATGTCCGGGACGGCCCGGCGGTTAGACCGCCGGAGCTCTGTTTTGAATCGCTACCTCCCGCAGCTTGTGCTGTTCCTCGTCGCCACGTTGTTAGCCCTGAGCGTGTCGGTCTACTACGAAATCGACGGCGCACCCGCCTTGATCGCCTTCGGCCTCCTGTTGGGCGCGGTTGGGCTTGCCACCCAGGTCCGGCCACCGAAGCCGCCGCGAGACCGTGACTAGTTTTACCTCCACCATTCCAGTCACTAAAGCGGCGTTGCTGGCGAAAGTAGAGCTTGACCTTCTCCGCAGCGGCCTTCAGCATGGCCTCCGCAAGAGGATCGTGGCTGCGGCAATGAACTATTCTTTTGGCCGCAATCGCTTAGCTGCACCGCCGACGGCGTGGCGGAACGCAGCATCGAAGTTCACGCCGGCTGTTTCCCAAATCGGACTGTGAGCGCTCAATGGCAGGCGCCAAATCGCGTGCCAGCCCGGCTCCCTGGTCTCCCAGTCGAGATGACCGACCAGGATCGCGTCGGCCCGCAGTTTGGATTTCAGCCCGGTCAAAACCTCTAGCGACATGGTGTCAATCTTTTCCGGCGTGATCCCAGCCAGATCGGTCTCCCTAGCGAAGACGATCGGCATCGCGAAGCGTGCAGAAGCGTCTTCAAAGCTTGAGCGCAGGTCAGAGCCGTGGGGGCCGTCGGCTGCGAGCACATAGCTCCGTGCAAGATCGGTGACTTCGATGACGACTGCCAGCTTCGGGCGCGCGCCGAGCCACGGCAGTTCACCCATCGCCGCCATCGCATCGTTCATCCGCTTTCGGTCAAACTGGAAGGTGAGATCGAAAGGACGATCGCGCGTGCCTTGCTCATCATGGATTGGAATGCCGAACATGCGGTCGTGATAGGTATAGGACCAGACCATGCCGCGCGACCCGACGGCCAGCGAAGCGAAGGCTGGGTTTTGCGCGATGTCGGGATTTCCCGTCAGCTTTTGCGCGGCCAACTCAAATCCCTGTGGGATGGCGGGGACTCGGGTCTCCTCGCGATCTCCTGTGACGATCAGGCTCGAGCGATAGAGCACATCGTCGTCCGCGTTGGCCACGGCGGAAAACGCAAACCAGGCCAGCAATGTCAACAACGCCTTCTTCAATGAACCCCTCCTGCACTCTTGAGTAACCTTTTAAAGGGTTACATACTGGCGGGATGGAATCAACCCGAACCTACGTTTCGCCGCTCGGCTCCATGCGCATGCTGGGCGGTGCTCCCGCGCTCGACCTTGCCAACACGCTGCACTGGCGCGACGGGAACGAGGTAGACTTCATTGCGTCCTATCAGGACCTGCTAGCCTTTTGCATTCCCGCCCAACTGCTATCGGAAGCAGAAGCGCGATCTCTCAAGCGGTTGGCGCGAAATCATGGAGGCCTCGCCGGCGACGTGCATGTCGAGGTGCTGACGTTGCGCGCGAGCCTGAAGTCATGGCTCATGCGGTCGGCGAGAAATCTCAACACAAGCCCAGCAGCAAAAAGCGCGAGCTTGCGCGACATGAAGGCATCGATCGCGCAAGCGAGCGGCTCTGCCGGGCTTGGCGAAATCCTGAACCTTGCCTCCGCCTCGGCAACCGAGGCCATTCACCTGCCCCTGCGCCGATCGGCTGCGGCGGCCGCCATGCTGTTGTTGTTTCCCCCAGGGAACGACATCAGGCGTTGTGAAGCCAACCATTGCGACGGCTTCTTCATCAACGAGAGCCGTTCAAAACCACGGCGCTGGTGCTCGATGGATGGTTGCGGGAACCGGGCCAAGGCAGCCCGACATCGTCTGGTACATCGCAAATAAATTGGCGCCTTCCAACCGCTTAGGCTGGCACTCGCGGCCTGCCTCGCCAATTGCCCGTGCCATGCTGGCCACGACACGCCGGAGCTCTACCGGCTTTTGCATAAGCTCGATGTCGTCGAACACCCGTTGGGGCCGTCGCTGAACGGCAGCTATCCGCCGAGCGTGACCGAAACCCGACAGTCAGCTTGCGGCCCCATTCAAGCCCCCTTCCTCTTCTCCACCTCCGCCTTCCGCAACAAAAACCGCTGTATTTTCCCGCTCGGCGTCTTCGGCAATTCCGTCACGAATTCCACTTCGCGGGGATAGGCGTGGGCCGAGAGGCGCTTTCTCACATGTTGCGCCAGGTCGTCGGCGAGTTCGGGGCTACCCTGGTAGGCTGGCGCCAGGATGACGAAGGCCTTGACGATTTCGGTGCGCTGGGGGTCGGGCACGCCGACGACCGCGGCTTCGGTGACGGCGGGGTGTTCGATCAGCGCGCTTTCGACGTCGAAGGGGCCGATGCGGTAGCCGGACGAGGTGATGACGTCGTCGGCGCGGCCGATGAAGGAGACTGAGCCGTCCGGCTCGTATTCCACCGTGTCGCCGGTGCGGTAATAGCCGCCCGCGATCGCCGGGGTTTCGGCCTGGTGGTAGCCGCCGAACCAGCGGAGCGGCGAGTTGGCGATGTCGACGGCGAGCACGCCGGGCTGGTTGGGGCCGAGCTCGCGGCCGGCCTCGTCCAGCACCACCATGCGGTAGCCCGGCATGGCGAAGCCCGCCGACCCCGCGCGAACGGTATGCGAAAGCCCATGGTGGTTGTTGACCATCATGCCGTTCTCGGTCTGGCCGTAATGGTCGTGGATGGGTGCCGCGAGATGGGCGTCGAACCAGCGGATCACCTCCGGGTTGAGCGGCTCGCCGGCGCTGCTCACCACGCGCAGCCGGCCTTTTACGCGGGTGGCTGCTTCAGGCCCTTCGGCAAGAAGCAGGCGGAAGGCGGTAGGCGAGCCGGCAAGGCTGGTGACGCCGAGCCGCTCGATGACCTCGTAAGTGTTCCCAGCGGTGAAGGCGCCTTCATTGAAGGTGGTGGCGATGCCGAGCAGCAGCGGACCCGTGATGGCGTAATAGAGGCCGTAGGCCCAGCCCGGATCGGCGATGTTCCAGAAGACGTCGTCGGGGCGCAGCCCGATCGCATCGCGCATATAGGCGCCGAAGGCCATCAGCGCGCCAAGCGGCACCGGCACGCCCTTGGGCAGACCTGTGGTGCCAGAGGTCGACATCATCATGAACAGGTCTTCGCCCCGGCGCATCACCGGCTCGCAGCCTGGCGAGGCGGCGGCGAGGGCGGCGCGGAAATCGATGTCGCCTCGATGCAACGCATCGCCGGTGCCGAGGATGGTGGCGATGGGGGGAGGGTTCGCGACCTCGTCGAGCTTGCCGCGATTGGCCGGATTGGTCACTACCAGCTTTGCCCCGGAGTATCCCAGCCGGTGCTCGATGGCCTTCGGGCCGAAAGCGGTGAACAGCGGCTGGTAGACGGCGCCGATGCGCCAGACGCCGAGGATCAGCGCCAGCAGTTCGGGAATGCGCGGCAGCATGCCGGCGACGACATCGCCGGGGCCGACGCCCAATTGCCCGAGCAGGTTGGCGACGCGGCCGGATAGGGCGTCGAGATCGTCGAAGGTGAATTCGCGGAGCTCGCCGCCGGCGGAGATGGCGCGCAGCGCCAACCGGTTATGACCGGTATGGCGGCCGCAGCATTCGACATAGGCGTTGATGCCGGTCGCCGGGTCGCCTTGCAGCCGGGCGATCTCATCCTCGATGCGGAAACCCGCGACGGCATCGTCATAGCGCGGCAGCCCGGTCATGGCAGTCCTCCCCTGCGGTGCGCCATCTCCCCGTGGCGCGTGGCGACAATGCCATCAGATCGCGCCGATGGGCAACGATGGATGCCTGTCCTCCATCTCCAGCCCTACAGGTTGGCCTCGGCGAAGATGCGCGCCGCCCAGTCGAGAAAAACGCGCAGGCGCGGCGAAAGCTGCCGGTTCTGCGGGTAGAGTGCGGATAGCGGCGTCGGCGAGGGCGGATAGTCGGCCAGAACCTCGACCAGCGTGTGGTCGGCAAGGTCCTTCTCGAAGCGGTAGCGCGGCGCCTGGATGAGGCCGAGCCCAAGCCGGGCGAGGTCGGCGGCGGTGTCGGAATTGTTGGCGGCGACGCGGCCGGGCAGCCTGACCTCGCGCGTCCTGCCGGCGACGGTGAATTCGAAAGGCAGCACCTCGCCGGTGCGCGAGGAGACGAAGCCGATCGCCTGGTGGCCGTCCAGCGCGTCGGGGGAGGCGGGCATGCCGTGGCGCGCGAGATAGGCGGGGCTGGCGCAGGTCATCTCGCGGATCATGGCCAGGCGCCGCATAATCATGCCGGAGTCGGGCGGCTCGCCGACGCGGATGACGCAGTCGACGCCTTCGCGCACGAGGTCGACCAGCCGGTCGCTCTGGCCGATCTGCAGGTCGATGCGCGGATAGCGCTCGAGGAATTGCGGCAGGCGCGGCAGCAGGAAAGTGCGGGTGAGCAGCGTGCTGGCATCGATGCGCAGCAGGCCGAAGGGCTCGGCGTCGCGGAAGGCGGCCTCGGCATCCTCGATCTCGGCCAGGATGGACAGGCAACGGCGGTAATAGGCCTCGCCGTCCTGGGTGGCGTTCACCTGGCGCGTGGTGCGTTCCAGCAGCCTTGCGCCAAGATGCTCTTCCAGCCGCCGGATCGCTTCCGTCGCGGTCGAGCGCGGCAGGCCGAGATCGGCGGCGGCGGCGGTGAAACTGCGCCGCTCCAGCACGCGAACGAAGAGCCGCATCGTGTCGAGCCGATCCATGCGCTTTGTTCGCATTTTCCGAATAGTGATGTCAATTGAAGGCTGATTATCCGGAAGATGGCGTGGCCTATATCCGTCTCACCAACAACAAGGAGAGACTTCCATGACATCTGACCAAGCAGGGCAAGCCAGGGCGGCGATCGTGACCGGCGCCTCCAAAGGCATCGGCGCGGCGATCGCGCGGCGGCTCGCCCGCGACGGCGTCGCCGTCGTCGTCAACTATGCACGCGGACAGGCCGAGGCCGAGGCGCTGGTGCGCGCCATCGAGGCCGATGGCGGCAAGGCGATCGCCGTGCAGGCCGACATCGCCGATCCCGCCGGCATGACCAGTCTGTTCGACGCCGGCGAGAAGACGTTCGGCGGCATCGACATCCTGGTCAACAATGCCGGCATCATGAAGCTTTCGCCGATCGCGCAGGCCGATGACGCCTTCTTCGAAACCCAGGTCGCGATCAATCTCGGCGGCGTGTTCCGCGGCATGCGCGAAGGCGCGCGCCGGCTGCGCGACGGCGGCCGCATCGTCAATTTCTCATCGAGCGTCGTCGGCCTCTACCAGCCGGGCTACGGCGTCTACGCCGCCACCAAGGCGGCGGTCGAGGCGATGACGCACATCCTGGCCAAGGAGCTCGGCGCGCGCCGCGTCACCGTCAACGCGGTGGCGCCTGGACCGGTCGAGACGGCGCTGTTCACCGACGGCAAGAGCGCCACGCAAATCGAGGCCATCGGTAACATGATCCCGCTTGGCCGGCTCGGCCAGCCCGACGACATTGCCGGCGTGGTCTCGTTCCTGGCCGGGCCGGACAGCTTCTGGGTCAACGGGCAAATCATCCGCGCCAATGGCGGCGTGATCTGAGGAGATGGCCATGCAAAAGACAATCCTGATCACCGGTGCCTCCTCGGGCTTCGGCGCGATGACCGCGCGGGCGCTGGCAAGGGCCGGCCACAAGGTCTACGCCTCGATGCGCGACCCCTCGGCACGCGGCGCGGCGGTAGCCGAAATGGAGGCGCTGGCGGGTAAGGAGGGCGTGGTGCTGAGGCCGATCGCGCTCGACGTCACCTCGGATGCCTCCGCCGAAGCGGCGATCCAGCAAATCCTGGGTGAGGCCGGCCAGCTCGACGTGCTGATCCACAATGCCGGGCATATGGGGTTCGGACCGGCGGAAGCGTTCTCGCCCGAGCAACTGGCGCAGCTCTATGACGTCAACGTCGTCGGCACGCAGCGTGTCAACCGCGCCGCGCTGCCGCACATGCGGGCGCTTGGACGCGGCCAGATGATCTGGGTCGGGTCGAGCAGCACGCGCGGCGGCACGCCGCCCTTCCTGGCACCTTATTTCGCCGCCAAGGCCGGCATGGACGCGCTGGCGCAGAGTTATGCGCTGGAACTGGTCCGTTTCGGCATCGAGACCACCATCGTGGTGCCGGGCGCCTTCACCAGGGGCACGGAGCATTTCCACCATGCGGCGGCACCCGCGGATGCCGGGCGCGCCGGCCTCTACTGGTCCGGCCCCTATGAAAGTGTCGACCAGAAGGTGCTGAAGGGGCTGGCGGCATTGGAGCCGGCCGATGCCGATCCGGCCGAGGTCGCGGCGGCCATCGTCGGCCTCGTCGCCATGCCGCATGGAAAGCGGCCGCTGCGCGTCCATATCGACCCTTCCCAGGATGGCGCTGAAATCGTCAACGGCGTTGCCGACCGCGTGCGCGCGCAACTCCTGGAGCGGATCGGCCTTGCCGACCTCATCCATCCCCAAGCCTGACATCCAACCTAAGAGAAGGACTACGACAATGCCGTTCGCCAACATTAAAGTACCGCAGGCCGCGCTCTCCAGGGCGCAGAAGGAAGACCTCATCCACCGCACGACGGCCATGTTCGTCGACTTTTTTGGCGAGGGCGTGCGGCCCACCACGATGGTGCTGGTGGAGGAGGTCGCCGATGGCGGCTATGGCCGCGCCGACGAGGTGTTCACCATTCCGGAAGCCTACCGCGCCAGGGAGTAGGCCAAAGCCCCAGGCGCTCAATACCGTCATATGACGACTGGTCGCCGCTAACGCCAGCGTCCACTCTGGCCTCGGGGCCTTTCGATGCGTGTCGTTCCCTAAAATCGATGCCCCCATTGGGGCGACGCGCATCAGGCGGGGGCCAGGTGGACAGCCCCGAGCTGTCCACCTGTCTCGCCTGTCGCCTCGAATATCTCAGGAAACAAGACTCAACGGCTGTGCCTCCGCGTCCCGCGGCTCGGCCTGCCTTGCGGTCCGGTACCGCTTGGGCGCGTTGCCGGTGGCGCGCTTGAAGGCGTTGCTGAAGGCGCTTTCCGAGGTGTAGCCCAGCGAACGGGCAAGCACTGCCACCGGCATATCCTCCTCGCGCAAGGCGCGTTCGGCCAGATGCATGCGCCATTGCGTCAGATAGGTCAGCGGCGCGACGCCGGCGATCTGTTTGAAGTGGAAAGCAAAACTGGTGCGAGACATGGCGGCTGCCCTGGCGAGTTCGTCCAGATGCCAGTCGCGGCCGGGCTCGCCATGCATCAGCCGCAGCGCCGGCGCCAGGCGCGGATCGGCGAGCGCGCGCAGCCAGCCGGCAGGCATCATATCGGAGGTCTCCAGATGCGCCCGCAGCACCTGGATGAACAGGAGCTGCGCCAGTTGCGCCGTGGCAAGGCTGGCGCCCGGTCGTCCATCGGCCTGCTCGCGGACGAGCTGGTCGAGGATCCAGCGCAGGATGGCGGCCTGCGGCGAGGACGCCTTGATGTGGATCCAGGGCGGCAGGACATCGGCCAGCAGGCGCCCGCTCGCCTGGTCGAGCAGCACATGGCCGCCAATATGCGTGAAGTCGTTGCCGTCGCCCAATTGCGCGATCTTGCAGCCGGAGAACACCGCCATGGCGTCGAGCGGCGGGACGGAAAGGTCGCTGGCCAGGATGAAGGCGCGCCGCGCCGCCAGCAGCAGCACGTCGCCGGTCAGCGCATGCACCGGCTCGGCCTCGCCCTCCAGACGGATCCAGCAAGCGCCCTTCACCACGGCGAAGAACTTGATCTTCTCGGGCGCGGGAAAGCGCAGCGCCCACAGCCCGCCGGCGGTGAACCCGCCCGTCACCATGGTTTGCGCGCTGGTGAATTTGAGGATTTCGGAGAAGGGGTCTGCCGTCATCTTTGTACTCTCGCGCAATTTATGCGGAGTTTCAAGCATTCACAATCGAGCGGGCAGGCATAGCTGATGGCCAGGGCCCAAGCAGACGGCCAGTGAACAGGCCGCCTCGAGCGGCGGACAAGTGGAGACCGACATGAACGACGAATTGGTTCTGGTGACCGGCGGCTCCGGCTTCATCGCCTCGCATTGCATGCTGAAGCTGCTCGAGGCCGGCTACCGGGTGCGCACCACGGTGCGGTCGCTGAGCCGTGAGGCCGAGGTGCGCGCGATGCTGCGGGAAGGCGGCGCCGAGCCTGGCGAGCGGCTGTCCTTCGCCGAGGCGGATCTGACCTCGGACGCCGGCTGGGCGGAGGCGGTGAAGGGCTGTGCCTTTGTGATGCATGGCGCTTCGCCCACGCCTTCCGGCAGCCAGACGCGCGAGGAGGACTGGGTGAGGCCGGCCGTCGACGGCGTGCTCCGGGTGCTGCGCGCCGCGCGCGACGCCGGCGTCAGGCGCGTGGTGCTGACGTCGGCCATAGGCGCTGTCGCCATGGGCCACGGGCCTCGGACGCAACCGTTCAACGAGGCCGACTGGACCGATCTTTCGGGCTACGTGCCGGCCTACCAGAAGTCGAAGACGCTGTCTGAACGCGCCGCCTGGGATTTCATCGCCAGGGAAGGGCGCGGCCTCGAACTTTCCGCCGTCAATCCGGTCGCGGTGCTCGGGCCGGTCCTGGCTCCCGACTATTCGCATTCGATCGGGCTGATCAAGCGGCTGATGGATGGCATGCCCGGCTGTCCCAAGGTCAATTCCGGCTATGTCGACGTGCGCGACCTGGCGGATTTGCACCTGTTGGCGATGACCAGTCCGGCGGCGAAGGGCGAGCGCTTCATCGGCATTTCCGGCCACAGCCTGTGGATGGCTGATGTCGCCAAGGTGTTGCGGCGCAGGATGGGCGCCGCGGCAGCCAAGGTGCCGACCCGTGAAATCCCCAATTGGGTGATCCGCCTGCTGGCGCTGCGCGGCGATCCAACGATCAGGATGCTCGCCAGGCATCTCGGCGTGACGATGGACGCCACCAGCGAAAAAGCGGCGCGCCTGCTCGGCTGGACGCCGCGTCCGGCGGAGGAAGCGATCGTCGCCACGGCCGAGAGCCTGCTGCGGCTGGGCCTGGTGGGCGGCTCGAAAGCAGCATAGGCCAAGCGGCGGGCGGCAGGCGGGTGACCGGGGCAGGCGGGTCGGGTCCGGTTGCGAAATGCTGGCCGTCCATCACGCTCCCGGTGACCCCATATTACTCGATGGTGAAGCCCTTCGTCGTCAGCTGGTACAGCGTGTAGTGGCATTGGCCGCCCAGGCAGATGCAGCCGCTGCCGCACGACGTATTGTCTTTCTTGCCCGCACAAGGGTTGATCGAGGCGAGAACGGTATCGAGGGGATAGTAGTTCTTGCCCTTGCGCGTCTGGACAAGATCCTTGTCGATCGACCGGGCGTTGTCTTTGCGTGCCATGTCTTTTCCTCCGTGAGCCTACCGGCCCTGACTGAGCAGTGACGATGCGACCGCTCCGCCCGTGAGGGCGGCGTCGTGCTGAACCTGTGCCTGGATCGCCAGTTCGGCGGGGCCGGCCGGGCTGGCGTGTTTTGCCAGAGGGCCGAGCGTGATGACGACCGTGCTTGTTTTCATCCGCGTGGCGCTCAGGAAGTTGCCGCTCGGATTGGCGGTGAAGCGCGTGAGCTTCCATGTCGGCGTCATGTTCGCGCTGACCGAAGCCACGAAGGTGAGAGTCTCCTGGAAGGTGCTGAACTGCGGATAGTCGATCGTCTTGGTGGTGGCCTCGTGTCCGCCCGCGATCGTCGCCTTGTCGTAGATGAACTGGTCGATATCGAGGTCGCTTTCGACCGTCACACCATCGGCCAGCGCGCTGCAATCGAGCTTGCCGTTTGCCCTTCGCGTCAGGACGGCCTCGGCAAGGAGCGTCTTGTTTTCGAGCGTGAAGGTGATGGCCTCGTTGCGGGTGGCATGCGCCGAAGCGGTGCCTCCCGCGCCAAGGGTGAACGTCTTCGAAACGCCGAAAGGATCGGAGTAGGACAAACCTGGACTGATGCTCGACTGCTCGTCCCAGACAAGATTGAGAGAGATCGTGGTTCCCCACGTCGCCATCCACGGCACACTTCCAGTATTGACGGCGTCATATATGCCCTTCGTGATCTCGCATCGAATATTCGCGATCACATTGCTTTCAATCTTGCCGTTTCGCGACCGGCCGTTCTGGTCGATCGCATTGGCGTAGAACAGTTCTTTTTGAGGCGCATAGAGGCCGCAACTGGAAAGTAAAAGGCAAGCCGCCGCCGAAAAACGGCGTGCAGTCAACAGATATCTCAATGTGATCCCCCACCACCAGAGATTATGGAAATTAGCCAATTTCTACTGTGCTAATACATTATACAAATCGTTGCTTATGTAGAATACGATCAAGAAAAAGTGATTAGGTTGCGTTCAGATGCCTGTGGGAAGCGGGCTTCTCTTCCAAGGAATGCGGGTCAGTTTCCTGCCCTGGCGCCAGCCCAGTCGGTCGCGATCTCGGCGAACAGCCAATCACGGAACGCCCTGACCTTTTTCTGGCGCAACGCGCCTTCGGGATAGACGACGTAGTAGCGCGCGGCTGACTTCAGCGCGAGGTCGAAGGGCCGCACCAGCCGCCCGGATGCGAGATCGGCCGAGACCAGTGCGCTGCGGCCGAGCAGCACGCCTTCACCATGCACCGCCGCCTCGACGGCGAAGGTGGCGGAATCGAAGCGCACGCCGCGTTTGGGATCGATGTCGGTGACGCCGGCCTGTTCGAGCCATGCCGCCCAGTCGATGCGGAAGGCGTCGTGGATCAACTTGTGATGCCTCAGATCTCCGGGCTGCCGCAGTGGATGGTCGCCTGTCAGAAGTTCGGGGCTGCAGACGGGGAAAACCTCCTCGTCGGCGAGGAATTCCGCCGTCACGCCGGCGTAGCCGCCCCGGCCGTAGCGGATGGCAATGTCGATGCCATCGCTGACGAAATCGGCCAGCACGCCCGAGGTGGCCAGCCGCACGTCGATATCGGCATTGGCGCGGTGGAAGCGATGCAGCCTCGGCACCAGCCAGCGGCCGGCGAAACCGTCCGACGTGCTGACGTTCAGGATGCGTGTCGAGCGGTCGGGCGTGGCGGCGATGGTGGCGGCGGCGATCTGGTCCAGCGCCTTGCCGACCTCCGTCGCATAGGTCGCGCCGACAGCGGTGAGGCGCACGGAGCGCGTGCCGCGGTCGAAAAGCTGGATGCCCAGCCTGTCCTCGATGTTGCGGATGGCACGGCTGACGGCGCCATGGGTGACGTTGAGCTCTTCGGCTGCCCTGGAGAAGCTCAAATGCCTGGCGGCGGCGTCGAAGGCGGGCAAAGCGGTGAGGGGCGGCAATCTGCGAGGCATGGCCTTGACCTGTGAGTGATGCTCACAAATCCTGCACAAAGAGTCGTTTGTCGTCCAGCCCCTGATCCTCCAATATTAAGGCGTACCAAGCGCCCGCACCGGACTTTCCCGCCCAACGACGCGCTGAATTGACCAGACAAGTGTGAGCAATCGTCATGCTCGCCCGATGGGCGGCACCGGCACGCTTGCGCCTGGCGAACATAAGGAGAAGGACAATGAGCTTGACCTATGAGACCTTGACCCCTGGAGCCATCGGCGCCGCCATGCGCGGCCTCGCCAGGCGGAGCGCCGCAGCGTTCGAACGCCATCGCGCGTTGCGCCGGGTTTCGCGCTTCTCGGATCGCCGCCTGGACGACATCGGCCTGGAGCGTGACTGGGACGGGTCCATCCTTGCCAGCGGAATTCTTGCCAATGGGAGGGCGATATGACCAGCACGCTGATCATCGGCGCGAGTGGCCTTCTCGGCAGCGAGATGGCCAAGGCCAGCGCCCGCAACGGCGACCAGGTGCATCTTCTGATGCGGCCGGCAACGGCGGCCAATGAACAGCGGATACGCCCGCTGAAGGACCTCGGCGCCACCATCCATGCCGGCGATCTCGACGACTATGACAGCCTGGTGCGCGCCGCAGGCTCGGTCGACCGCGTCATCAGCTCGGTGCATGTCGGCTCGGCCAGCGAGATGACGCTGGTACGCGCTGTCAGGGATGCCGGGGTCTCGCGCTATGTGCCGTCCGCCGGCTTCGGCCTCGACTTTGCCGCCGCGGCACCCGGCTCGATCGAACCTCTGGACATCAAGCGGGCCGTCTTCGACGCGGTCAGGGAGGCCGATCTGCCCTATACTGTGATCTACACCAACGGTTTCTTCTCGACCTGGGTGGCGACGCTGGGCGACCTGACGCGTTTCGGCTCGTCGCCCCTGCCGCCCGACGAGGTGACGCTCTATGGCGAGGGCAATGTGCCGGCGACCTTCGTCAGCGAGAAGGACATCGCGGCGGTCACTCTGCGCGCGCTGGAGGATCCCAAAGCTGCGCGCACAGAAATCCGCATCGCGCAAAACAGGATCACGCAGAGTGCGATGATCGAGCTGTGGCGCCGGGTGAGCGGCCGCTCGCCGCGCGTCAAGCAGATGAGCGCCGACGAGCTGGAGGCGATGATCGCGGCGGTTCCCGGGCTCGGATTGCTGCGGGCCTTCTGGATCCGTGGCGAGACCGCGCTGGAGACGGACACGCCGGAGGCGGGAAGCCTCTATCGGGACCTCAAGTTCGAGAGCATCGAAAGTGCTTTCGTGGCGATGGCGGCAAAGCGTCCGTCTGCCTGAGGCATTTTGGCAACAGATCAGGGCAAATGCCGAAAGCCGAGGTCATGGCGGAGCTTGGCTCCACCATGGCTCCCGACCGCTATCTGCGTGAAAAACATGATTAAAATAGTCATCTATTAAAGCATCCGCCGGCCGTGGCCGGAAAATCATTCTAACTTGTTGCCATTGCAGGAGAATTTCAGAGGTCATAGGGATGGAGGTTAACGACTACATCGGCTCACCCATGCGTCCAATGGTTCATCGTCATCCTCGTTTTCTTCTTCCCTTCAGTCTGGTCCGGCCGTCGTCAAACGACAGTCCGGACCGGATCTGTCTGGCGAGGGTCGCATGAGGTGGGACCTGCACGGCCTGTTCGTTAGCCATGCACGCGAGATAGACCGCTTCCTGCGCCGCCGTGGGCACACGGCCGAGACCGCCGCCGACCTGACCCAGGACACATTCGTGCGAGTGATGACAGCCACGCCCGGCGGCAAGGAGGAGAACCCGCGCGCTTATCTCTGGCGCATCGCGCGCAACCTTTCGATCGATCTCAAGCGGCGCGAACGCATCGTCGAACATGTGCATCTGCCCGACGATGCGTTGCAGCGGATCGCCGACAGCGCGCCGTCTCCCGAAGCAATCGTCTATGACCGGCAGAGGCTGGCGATCGTCGAGCAGGCATTGCTGGACTTGCCGGAGCGCACTCGCATCGCCTTCGAGATGCACCGGCTGGGCGAGAAGACGATGAGCGAAGTCGCCGTCGAACTCGGCCTCTCGACATCGCGGACCTGGACGCTGATCCGCCGCGCCTACCAGCATCTGCGCGCCCGCCTCAAGGACGATGCGCCGTGACGATCGCGCGACATGATCCGCGCCGGTGCAGGAAATCGCGGCCGCCCGTTCGTTTCAAACGGCATGGGCTCGCAATGGCTTCGCGGGCAAGGGCTTCATCGGGTTTGCGGCATGACTGAGGAGATCGGCGAGGACGACAGGCTGTTCGAGGAGGCGGTTGACCTGGTCATCCGCCTTCAGAACGAACGCGCCAATCCGGTCGCAGGCGAGCTCATCCAGAGCTGGCGCGCACGCAGTCCCGCGCATGAAGCGGCCTGGGCGGAGGCGGCCGAGATCCAGGGTATGGCCGGCAAGGTGTTCGAGGACCGCCGCAAGGCCGAAAACGCCGCGACGAGCGTGTCGCGGCGCAAGGTCATTCTCGGCGGCCTTGGTGGTCTGGCCGTGCTCGGCACCGGCGCCCTCTATGGGCCGCAAGCGCTGCTGTGCCTCAGGGCCGACCAGGTCACCTCGACGGCGGAGTTGCGCCGTGTGACGCTGTCCGACGGCAGTGTCGTGACGCTCGGCCCCGACAGCGCCATGAGCAGCCATTTCACGCCCGACCTCAGGCAAGTCGAACTGCTGGCCGGTATGGCTTTCTTCGAAGTCGCCCCCGATGCCGGACGGCCCTTCCAGGTGCGGGTGGAGACGATGACCGCGACGGCGCTGGGCACCGCCTTCGATGTCAGCCGCGATGCCGGGCTGCTGTCGGTGTCGGTCGCGCATGGCCTTGTCGACGTCACGGCGCAGGGGTGGCCGCCGGCACAGCCGCAGAGGCTTTCCGGCGGCGACTGGCTGACGCTGGACGACAGCACGCTCGCCGTCGAGCGTGGAACGCGCGATGCCGGACAGATCGCGGCATGGCGGGACGGGCTGATCGTTGCCGATCGCGAGACGGTGGCTTCCGTCGTCGCCAGGATCGCGCGCTGGAAGTCAGGTCGCGTGGTGATAGCCGACGCCGGCCTCGGAGCGGGGCGCATCAGCGGTGTGTTCGACCTGAGCAATCCGATCGGCGCGCTGGAGGCGGTCGTCCAGCCCTATAACGGCAAGGTGCGGCCTATGTCGCCGTGGCTGACGGTCATTTCATCGATCTGAGAAAATTGGCGGCAAGGGGAGAAAATCCCGAACCCCCGTTCGTTTCATGTCACAGGGGTTGCCGTCAGCCGCTGCCAACAGGCCTTCCCTCCCACAAAATCAAACGGAGCGGCTGAGCCATGGGGCTGGGGCATAAGAATTTTCTATCGGGCGGATTGGAACGAAGGCTGGTGATGGCGGCGCTGGTGTCGTCGACGGTCGGGGTGGCGACGATTGCCATGCAGGGGCCGGCATTCGGGCAATCCGTGCAACAGGCGAGCTTCAACATTCCGGCGGGATCGCTTTCAGGGGCACTGGCCGCGTTCGGCCGTCAGGCAAGGCTGCAGGTCACCTACCTGCCAGAAATCGCCAGCGGCAGGCGTTCGCCGGGCGTTTCGGGTGCGATGGCACCCGGCGCGGCGCTGGCGCGGATCCTGCAGGGCTCCGGCCTGACCTATGCGTTCACCGGCTCCGGCACGGTGACGATCAGCGACAGGGTCGCAGCCGCTCACACGCAAGGCATAGCCGGCGCCGATGGCACCACGCTCGCCCCGATCAGCGTCGTTGCCGGCGGCGGCAGCCCGGCCGAGCAGCCTTACAAGACGGCGGCGCCGACCTCCTACATTTCGGGCGAGACCATCGAGCGGTTCCGCGGGTCCAGCCCGGCCGACATGTTTCGCGGCACGCCCGGCGTGATGTCGGGCGAGGCGCGCAACGGCGCCGGCTCCATCGACGTCAATGTGCGCGGCATGCAAGGCATGGGCCGCGTCAACGTCACCGTCGACGGAGCCGAGAATTCGCTGCAGGTCTACCAGGGCTATCAGGGCATCTCCAACCGGTCCTATGTCGACCCCGACCTTCTGGGCGGCGTCGACATCACCAAGGGCTCGGACGCGGCCTCCTACGGCATCGCCGGCACCGTCGCCATGCGTACGCTGAACGCATCCGATATCGTCGAGGACGGCAAGCGCTTCGGTCTGCGGCTGAAGGGCGGCTTCGGCACCAACACCTCGGCGCCCGTGACGGGCGCCACATCAGGCTATACGATCATCAACCAACCGGGCGGCTCGCCCATCGTCACGCAATCAGGCACGGGCTTGGATCGCCCGTCGTTCCTGACCCCGACCAGTGGTTCGGGCAGCGTGGTGGCGGCCATGCAGGAGGAGGATTTCGACTTCATCGCCGGCTATGCCTACCGCAAGCAGGGCAATTATCACGCCGGCAATTACGGGCCGGTGGCCGATCCGGTGCATCTTGGCCCACGCCCCTATTGCTATACGAGCGGCACATGCGTGCCGTCGCTGGCCTACAAGGACTATGTCGAGAATGCCGGCCTCGCCAACTACCGAGCCGGCGAGGAAGTGCTGAACACACAGCTTGAGACCCAGTCCTGGATCGCCAAGGGCACATGGCGCTTCGGGGACGGGCAGAGCCTGGAGTTCGGCTATACGGGGTTCCGCAGCGAGGCCGGCGACAAGCTGGCCTCGGCGCTGGCAAGCGTGGCCTCGCCGGCGACGCAGGCAGCCCAGACCAGTGGCACCAAGCTCGATACCGGCACGCTGAGCTATCGCCTCAATCCAGAGGGCAACGACCTCGTCGATCTCACCGCCAAATTGTGGGCGACCAGCCTGGAAATGCGCAACCCCGCGCGCAACGCCTATGGGACGAAACCCGAAACGCTTGGGCTGCCGAAGGATTTCCGACCTGGTTCCAACACGATAATGTGGGGCGGCGAGGTCTCCAACAAATCGAAGTTCGTCACCGATTACGGGCAGCTCGATTTCACCTATGGCCTGACCTACCGCAACGAGGACACCAAGCCCAGCGCCTTCACCGACCAGATCGAGGGTTGGCTCAACCTGCGCGACGCCGAGCGGCAGGAGGCGGCGGGCTATCTCAAGGCGGCCTACAAGCCGGTGGGCTGGCTGACGATCAACACCGGCCTGCGCTATTCGGAGTACTGGCTGCATGACCGGCGCACGGTGGCCAACAGCCCCGACCAGCTCAATTCCAAGCCCGACCGCAGCGAAGGCGGCGTCAGCCCGTCGGTCGGCGTCACGGTCGAGCCGTTCGACGGCACGCAGTTCTATGTCAATTATTCCAATGCTCTGCGTTTTCCGAGCCTGTTCGAGTCGGTTTCGGCCTTCACCATCATTCCCAATCCGAACCTTGGGCCGGAACGGTCGAGCAATTGGGAAGTCGGCATGAATTTCCATCGCAACGGCCTGCTCAGCGACAGCGATGCGGGCATGGTGAAGTTCGGCTATTTCAACTGGGACGTGACGGATTACATCGCCCGGTCATTCCGGGCTTTCCAGGGCGACGGCTACACCTGGTACGGAATGCAGGTCTACAACATCGATCGCGCCAAATTCTCGGGACTGGAGTTCTCGGGCCGCTACGAAACCGGCGGCTTCACGGCGGATCTGGCGGCGAACTACTATCTCGACGTGGAGTTCTGCCAGTTGGACGGCGCGTGCGACGCCAAGACCATGTATGGCGACTATGCCACCAACCAGGTGCCGCCGAAATATTCGGTCGACCTGACGCTGACCCAGAAGTTCCTCGAAGACAGGCTGATGCTGGGCGGGCGGGTCTCCTATGTCGGTCCGCGCGCCATCGGTCACGGCCAGGTCACCACACAGGGGCTCGGCCAGTTCATCTCGCAAGTCAAATGGGACCCGTACACCCTGGTCGATGTCTTCGCCGACTACAAGCTGACCGAGAACCTGACTGCGACGGCGCGCATCGAGAACCTGTTCGACCGCTACTATGTCGATCCGCTCGGCCTGGTGACCGAGCCTGGGCCGGGACGAACATTCTATGGGTCGCTGACGGCGAAGTTCTAAGGCGCGCCGGCGACGAAACTGGCGAGGGCTGGCGGGGCGCCGTAGAGCGCAGCGCGTATCGTAGGCCTCCTTGGCGGTTGACCGCGCCGCCCATCCGGCCGATAGGTCCGCGCGAACAGCCGAGACCTGCAATGACCGACCTCAAAGACGCAACCCGCGAACCCGCCTGGCAGGACGATGTCCGCCAGGGGGTGCGCCATGTGCGCGACCTCGCTTCCCTGCCGCTGTCGTCGGCAGAGCGCGCGGCGGCCCAGCAAGCCGCCGCGCACCACAAGGTGCGTGCCCCAAAAGCCTATCTCGACCTGATCGACTGGACCGACCCGGCCGATCCGATCCGCGCGCAGGTCATTCCGTCGCCCGATGAGCTGGTGGAAACAGAAGGCGAGCTTGACGATCCGATCGCCGACCACGCGTTCAGCCCGGTACCCAGGCTGACGCATCGCCATGCCGACCGGGTGCTGTTGTTCCCGACCTATCAATGCGCGGTCTATTGCCGGTTCTGCTTCCGCAAGGAATCGCTGACCTCGATCGGGCGCGGCTATACGCGCGAGGCGCTGGAGCCGGCGCTGGCCTATATCGAGGCGCATCCCGAAATCCGCGAGGTCATCCTGACGGGCGGCGATCCGCTGTCGCTGCCCGACAAGGCGCTGGCCGAAATCCGCGCCCGCATCGAGGCCATCGCCCATGTGCGGCTGCTGCGCATCCATACGCGCGTGCCGGTGGCGCTGCCGTCGCGCATCACGCCTGGGCTGGTCGAAGCGCTGCAGGGGCGGCTGATGGTCACCGTGGTCACCCATTTCAACCATGCGCGCGAGATCACCGATGCCACCGAGGCGGCCTGCCGGACACTGCGCCAGGCGGGCTTCGTGCTGCTCAACCAGAGCGTTCTCCTGAAGGGCGTCAACGACAGCGTCGAGGCGCTGGAAGAGCTCTGCCGCGAATTGATGTACCGGCTGGGCGTCAAACCTTACTACCTCCATCACGGCGACCTCGCGCGCGGCATGGCGCACAGGCGCACGACGATCGCCCAGGGCCAGGCGCTGGTGGAGGCGCTCAGGGCGCGGCTCTCCGGCATCTGCAATCCGGTCTATGTCATCGACCTGCCGGAGGGCGGCGGCAAGGCGCCGCTCGGGCCGTGCCATGTCGAGGCGCGGGACGGGCGGAGCTGGCGTATTCGCGGTCTGGACGGCGCGGTGAGGGATTATACCGAGGTGGTCGGCGAATAGGCCGGGCGCAGGCTCTTTCCTTTGCGTGCCTATTCGCTCACGGTCGCCAGCACGACCACGCGCGGGGCAACGCAATAGGCCAGCCGCGCCTTGCGTCCCGTGCTCGTCGTCGCCTGGCCGGTCTCGAGATCGACGGCGATGTCCTCATAGCCCAGCACCTTGCGATCCAGCGGATAGGCGGCCTTGTAGACCGCTTCCTTGGCGGCGAAGAGAATGCGGCCGGCGAGCTGTTCCCCGACCGCGCCGGTCCGGTCGGCCGGCGTCGCGACGATCGGCAAGAGGTCGTGGGGCAGGGGCTGCGCCGGCTCGACATCGATGCCGAGCGAGCCGAAATCGCCAATGGCCGCTACCGCGGCAACGGCCATGTCGTCGTCATGGGCGAGCGAGCCCGTTATACCCTCCGGCCAGGCGGGAGCGCCGGAGGGCGTTCGCAGGACGGCGAAGCCGTCGAAGCCGGCATCCGCCAACAGCCGGTGCGCGAGAAAGCGCGCCGCACCGCTGGCGCGGCGCATGGCGGGCTGGCGGGCGGGCATCGAGCGCGCTTCGTCGGGCAACAGATGCGCCTCGTCGCCGTCGCGGATCAGTCTGCATCCGGTGCGCACGTCAGCGGGCGCCATGGCGGCAATCGCCCGGGCGAGGGCGATCTCGTTGGTTGCGAGGATGGCTGTTGTCATGGCTTTTCGGCCGCTGTGGCCAGCACCAGATCGGCGATCATTTCGCCATCCTCGTCGAGCCCGTCTTCCACGAAACCGGCGGCGCGGTAGAGTTGCCGCGCAGCCTCGTTCTCCGGTTCATAGCAGATCGAGACGTGGCTGACGTGGCCGAGCGCGCGGATTTCGTCCAGCACCGCGCGTAGCGCCGCCTTGCCGTAGCCCCGGCCTTGCCGGGCGCGGTCGATCATGAAGCGGTAGATGCGCGCTTCGTTATCGTCTTCGGCAGCATCGTACATCAGGAAGCCGACGACATCTTCGCCTGCCATGATGACGCGCGGCCGGGCATCTTCATCGGACCTGGCTTCGCGAAGGGAATCCGCATTGCCGGCGACGAAGTTCGCCTGCTCCGGGGCCACGCGCAGGGCGGTGACCTTGGCCCGGTTGGCCCTGGTCACGGGCGCCAGGTGGACGCCCGCGGTGCCGCGCGAGCCGTCCGTCAAGACGCCGATGCCCTGGAGGCCTCGGTGACCGGCTCGACGAAGCGGTGCAGCTTGGCCGGGTTGCCGCGCCAGATGGAGTTGGGCTCGAGTTCCTCGCCCTTCATGACGAAGGCGTCGGCATCGACCATCGAACCTTCGCCCATCACCACGCCATAGTGGACGAAGGCCGACGGTCCGAGCGTGCAGCCCTTGCCGATGCGGATGAAGTCCGACTTGAAGGCGCCTTCTTCCAGCGAGTGGGCCTGGATCACCGATCCCTCGTTGAGCGTGACGTCGTCGCCGATCTCGACCAGCGAACGCTCGGTCAGGTTGGCGCCGCCGTCATAGACCCTGCTGCCCACCTTGACGCCCAGCAGGCGCAGGATCATCGGCCGGAACGGCGTGCCGGCGAACAGGCGCACGATGGGCGAATCCGCCAGCTTCCAATGGCGTTCGTGGCGCCAGAAGGTGACGTCGTAAATCGTCGTCATCTGGGGCTTCAGCTTGCGGAATCCGAGGCTTGCCCGTTCGACGAAGATGTAGAACGGAATGGTGATCAGGGACGTCAAGATCACCGCCACGAAGAGCGCGACCTCGGCCCATTCGGTGTAGTAGTTCAGCGCCCGGTCCCAGATCGCCAGCGTGACGAACAGCATGACCCATTGCGTCGCCATGAACAGCAGGATCGTCACCAGATTGTGCAGGTTCTTGAGCGGGATGCGCTTTTGCCGGTCGTCCTCGTCGATGCCGGCGATGAGTTCCTTGTCGCGCGCCACCATGCGCGGGATTTCGAAGCAAGGCGAGCCGAGCAGGCCGACATTCTCGCGCAGCGGCCCGTCGATCGGCACCATCACCTTGGTGCCGAGCAGGACGTTGTCGCCGGTGCGGCCGTCCGATGGATAGTAGATGTTGTTGCCGAGATAGTTGCGCTCGCCGATCCGCGTCGGCTCAAGGCGGAAGGCGGAAGCGGATTTGTGCATGTTGATCATGAACAGGCCGTCCGAGACCATGGTCTCGGTGCCGATCTCGCACAGGAGCGGGTTTTCGTGCTGCTGGTTGGAGCCGAAATTGGAGCCGGTCTGCACCACCTTGTTGAGGTTCCAGCCGATGGCGCGCATGTAATGGACGATGGCCGAGCTGTCGCCGAACAGCAGCCCGAGCACGCGCGAATTGCTGGAGAACTCGGCGACCGCCTGCAGCCAGTAGCGGAAACCGTAGAGCGTGTAGGTGCGGCCGGGCTTCAGGATCAGGCTGAACAGCCGTGGCACCAGCGTGGCGCCGAGGAAGGCGAGGGCGATATAGCCCACCAGCGTGACGGTGGTGCCGATCGCCACGAGGCCGATCGTCTCCTGGTAGTCGTCGCCGACATATTCCCAATAGCTGTGGAACAAAAGCGGCAGCGGGGTGACCAGGGCAAACAGCCCGATCAACTGCACGGCCTCGTAGATGAAGCGCCGGATGCGGGGAGGGTTGACGTTGCGCACCTTGCAATAATCCGCCGTGGTCGGCACCGCCGGCGACCCATGCCAGTGCTCGCCGTCGGGGATGCTTTGCCCGCGCTGCAGCGAGGAGGAATGGCCGAGCTGGCTGCTGTCACCGATGGCGGTGGCGATGTCGAGCGTGGAGCCGACGCCGACGAAAGCGTCGCTGCCGATGGTCAGCGGCCCGGTGTGGATATAGCCGGCCTGGGCGCGATAGCCGAGGATCAGCGATTCCTTGCGCAGGATCGTCCGGTCGCCGATCGAAATCAGGTCGGTGCATACGGGCACGGCGCGCGACTCGATGACGACGTTCTTGCCGATCCTCGTGCCAAGCAGCTGCAGGTACAGGCTGTAGAGCGGGCTGCCCCGGAACAGGACGACGGGTGCGGTGCGGATCAAGGTCTTGACCACCCAGAAACGGTAGTAGCGCAGGCCCCAGATCGGGAACGCTTCCGCCTTCCAGCGGCCAACCAGCACCCATTTGGCGACAACGGCAAAGCCCGACATGCCGAAGAACACACCGGCCGAGAGAACCACGCATCTGAAATAGAGCTGCAGCGGCTCGTCGAGCGCGTCATAGACCCAGTTGAGGCCGTTGTTGATCGCCCACAGGGCCACATAGCTGTAGAGCGCGTAGAACGAGAGCTGTGCCGCGCCGCATGTCCAGTAGACGAGATTGGAGGCCCGGCGCGTGAGAACAGGCTCGCTGGTCGCCGCCGTTGTCTCGTCGGCCGCGCCCAGGTGCCTGGCCAGGCGCGCCACGGTCGGATGGAGATAGATGTCGCGCATGGACGTCGTCGCCCATTCCTTGCGGGTGCGCACACGGGCGCAGAAATGCGCCATCAGCAGCGAGTTGGCGCCGAGATCGTCGAAGAAATTGTCCTCGACGGAGACGTTTTCGAATTTCAGCACCGCGGCCAGCGCCTCGGCCAGGAAGCGCTCGTCGTCACTGGCCGGCGCCACCATGGCGCGGTCGGCCGAGAGCCGGACGCTGGTCGGCTTCGGCAACTGTCGAAGATCGACCTTGTTGGAGACGGTCATCGGAATGGCAGGCAGCTCCTCCAGATAGGAGGGCACCATGTAGTCCGGCAGCCGCCGCTTCATCGTCTGGGCAAGGTCGGCGCGCGAGAGCGCCGGCTGGCCGGCCTTGGGCGCGTAATAGGCGACGAGTTCGACGCGGCCGGGCTCGATCTCCCAGGTGGTGACGGCGGCCTGCGCGATCTCGGGCTGGTCGAGCAGAACGGCCTCGATCTCGCCCAGTTCAATGCGATAGCCGCGGATCTTCACCTGGGTGTCGATGCGGCCGGCATATTCGATCTCGCCGGCCTCGTTGATCCGGCCAAGATCGCCGGTGCGGTAGATGCGCCTGGACGGGTTGTTGGGCAGGCCGACGAAATCGGCGATGAACTTCTGTTCGGTCAGGTCCGGGCGGTTGAGATAGCCGACGGCGAGGCCGATGCCGGCGATGCCGATCTCGCCCAATTCACCAGGCTCGGCAAGCTGCGGCAGCGAGGTGTCGAGAATGACGATCGAATAGGTGGGCAGCGGCGCGCCGATCGTCACCGGCCGGTCCGGCGTCAGCGCCCCCATGGTTGCGGTGACGGTTGCCTCGGTCGGGCCATAGGTGTTGAGGATCTGGCGGCCGGGCTTCGACCAGCGCACCACCAGATTGCGCGGGCAGGCTTCGCCGCCGACCAGCAGCGTGCGCAGGCTGGGCACATCTGACGTCATGGACGACAGCAGCGTCGGGCTGCAGGCCATGCAGGTGATGTCGTGATGACGCAGGAAATCGGCGAGTTCCTCGCCGACCAGCGGCATCTGGCCCGGGGCCGGCACGACGGTCGCGCCGGCGATGAACGGCACCCAGATCTCCTCGGAGGAAAAGTCGAAGGCGATGGTCATGCCCTGGTAGACGCGGTCGCCCGGCTTGTAGCCGTAGGACGCGGCGGCGACACGAATGAAGTTGACGAAGCTCTGGTGGCGGATGGCGACGCCCTTGGGCCTGCCGGTCGTGCCAGACGTGTAGAGAATATAGCAGATGTCGTCGCTTGCGGTCGGCGCCTGCGCCTTGTGCGGCTTCAGCGGCGCGCCGGACTGGGCGGAGATTTCGCCCGCCGCGCTGTCGATCAAGAGATGCGGAACCGGCAACTCGCCGGCCCGCGATGCATAAGTGGCGATGGTGACGATGAGGCTGACGCCGGCGTCCTCGATGATGAGCGCCATGCGCTCTTGCGGGAAGGCGGTGGCCAGCGGCACGAAGGCGGCGCCGGCCTTGGCCACGGCGAGCAGGGCGACATAGGTCTCCGCCGCCCGGTCGAGGATGAGCCCGACGCGGTCGCCCGGGCGGACGCCGCGCTTGACCAGCAGGCGGGCGAACTGGTTGGCGCGGCTGTTCAGCTCCTGATAGGTCCAGGTGCGCCCCTCGGAGATCACCGCCGGCAGGGCGGCGAACGTTTCGGCGAGCTGCTCAAAAACCTTGTCGAGCCGTTCGTCGGGCTGGCCTTGCCGAGCAAAGTCCGCGCCGGTCAGGATCTGGCCGGGAGCGGCCACGGAGCGCCGGGCGATCCTTGCCAGCGCATCGACGCCTGCCAGTTCCGTTTCGGGCTCCCCGCCTGGTCGCGCCAAATCCCTGTCGAGTGCGGCAATATCGAGACCGTGATCCATTTCCAAAACTTTCTCGTCCTAATGAAATCGCGACAGCCACATCCCGATCATGCCGCCAGGCTGGCAGGCATTGTCGGCATCGGCGCCGGTGCAATTTGCTTTGTGTTGATGGAGGTGGAATGACCGAAGCTTCCAAAACGGAAGCTTCGGCAATCCGGACCGACGATCACCGACCGGCGGACCCTCTTTGGCCGGGCGGTTATCACGGAACAGACCGCTTCGTCTTCACATGTTCGGGAGCATGGGCAAGGGGTGGGGCATGGCCTCGGCGCGGCCGGCGGCGAGCGACGTGCCGGGCACTCATCCATCCGTTCGAACCTCGTTGCATTGCCCATACCCGTGCGCCTGTGCGACGGCCGAATCCCGGCCGTTGAGGGAGGGTTATGCCATCCGATCTTTTCAGCAGTTTTTCCGAACTGTTGAATTATGTTTCTGGATTGTGTCCAGGCGGCCGTGAGCATGGCGATGGACGGGCGGATTCGCCGAGGCGGGCAGGGGCGGTTGCGGCTATCTCATGCAGCGGCAGGCGGGCATCGCGGGTGGCGATGAAGGGCTGTCCGAAGCCGGTCTACTCAATGGCAGACATTGTACTGGATACCCGGATCGCATTTGCGGCCCGAATAGTATGCGAAACTATCCTTGCGCGGCCTGAACCAAAGCAGTTCCAGCGGCTTGCTCTGCCGCTCGCTTCCATCCGCGAACTTCGCCCTGACGCGGAATTTGTGAATGGACGAGCGGTCGGCGTGAAGCTTCAACCGGGCGACAAGGCGCGAAATGTCACGATTGCCTCGCATCGGCACGCTGATGCTGTAATTCTTTTTGTTGAGCGGCAGATGGACATCCTGATACTGCGCCGCCTCGGGTGAGCCGCTCATGCCGGAGCCGCATTCGGCAACGGGCTCGGGCACCTCCAGCGCGGCGAGGGATACCGGAACGGTGAAAGACTGTTCCTCGGTATGGATCTTGTTTGCCGGGTCCTTCCACTTGTATTTCATCTTGCCGACCAGATCGGTCAGCATCACGCCTTCGTTCCTGTAGATCGACTTTCCGATCACGCCGAGCTCGGTGTTGGCCAGGAACTGCTGCGAACACGCTTCCAGCCCCTCGATCGATGCGCATTTGAAATGCCGTGTCGCCAGCGCATTCACATCCGCGCCAGCCTGCCGGATCGAGTTCAGCACGTCGATATTCCCCGATGAATCGAAATCATCGGCTCCCTCTATATCGAACGGTGCGGAGGTGTGGCCCTTATCGTCGGAAAAGACGAAATGGAATTCCGGCTCCAGAACCTTGCCCCAACCCTCGTTTATGATGGAGAATTGCGGACTGAAGCCAAGGCACCCGACGTCGGGATAAAGAGAGAGCATCGGCTTGTTGAAGGCCTGGCTCTCGGAAAAATCCAGCGACATGCCGGCAATCTTGCCTTTCCGGCCGTTTTCCGAAGACAGGTCCACCTTGAGGAAGGCAAAAACCTCGTCCCAGGAGACCATGCTTAGGACATGGTCTTGAACGTCAATATTGGTTCCACTCTTCCAGAATTTCATCAGGTAGTTTGATCTGGGGTAGAACTCTGTCTCGTCGCCTGACGCCGCTGTGTCATACTGAAGTATCTCCTCTGACTCCAGGTTGATCCGCTCGTCGATCGCCGCCGAGATGGAGAACCCGGCCGCCTGACCCGCCTTGGTTCCGGCTTTCAGCAGCCCGCCCGTCCTGGCATCGGCAAAAAGGTCGGGACGTTTGCCGCCGACCTCTTGGCCGTTCTGCCAGAGCGACTGATAGGTCGTGCCGCCGGGCAGTTGTGTCGTTGCCGTGCCGTCGCGCACGCCGTCGCGAAACGTGCCGGTGAAGATTTCGCCATCGGTCGAGACGTAGCGGGCCGGGCCATCGGCAACGCCATGCCGCATATGGCCCTCATAGCGGTTGCCGGCCTCGTCCACCCAGAGCACGGCGCCGTCCGGGGCGCCATCCAGCCAGTCGCCATCGAGATATTCGCCCGTTCGCAGTTCCAGCCGGCCATGTCCCGACGGTTTGCCCTGGGAAAGCGTGCCGACATAGGTAGAAAAGACAGCGGACGGATCATAGGAAGGTGAGCCGCCGATGCGCCATTGCAGCCGTCCGGGTCCGGACGGCAGCCCTTCGGCGGAGAGGCCGCCATCGGCGAGTTTCGGGTCCGGCTCCCAGACGAAGTCGAGGCCTTTTTCCGGGCTCGGGTCCCAGACGCGTACCATCTTTCGCGAAACCGAACGGGTGGCGGCGTCATAAATCGTCTGGACGCGGCTGTCCCATGCCGGATGCGGCGAGGGGTGTAGATAGTCGCCTCCGGCGGCATCGATCGTCGCCGCCACGAGCGCGAGCGCGGCCAATGAAGCTGATTTTGCAATCATCCGAGAAATCCCCACCCGGTGCCGATTGCTAGGCCATCGCCCCGACGAGTCAAGAGCGCGAACGGGCTGCCGCCGGGTCGCCGGCGGTCGGCGTTGAATTCTTTTTTTCAGAAATCTTGCGCCGCCCGGGAATAAAGCGCCGGCCTTGCGGGTCTTGTCATCAAGCGGGGCCATTCGGCCCGCGACCCAGAGAAACGAAACAAGGATTTATCGAAATGACCAAGCTCGCTCTCAGCGTGGCTGCGATGTTGCTCGCCTCCAGTTCCGCCTTTGCCGGCAGCGACCATTTTGGCGACCGCACCGTCAGCCCGACGGCGGCCACCATCGACAACACCTATACCGCCTCGATCCGCAAGCCGGACATGGTCCGGCAGGGCGTGCAGGCGACGATGAAATCTGATGCGGATGAACCCGGCCAGGGCAATTGGGGTCGCTGAGTTCAGAGGTCCGGACCTCCCTCGAAACCGGACCCACCCGCAATCAGGACGGAGGGCCATGTGGCGTGGCCCTCCGTCACTTCCGCCGCCACGCAACCCACAGGAGACAACCATGTTCAGCATGACACGCCGCACACTGCTCGGAACCGCCGCCGCCGCTGCCGCCTTCGGCCTTGCCGGCAAGCTCGAATTCACCCGGCCCGCTTTCGCGCAGACGCCGGTGGAGCCGACCGTCGGCTTCTACAAATACACGGTCGGCGACATCGAGGTGACCGCCATCTATGACGGCATCTGGAAGAAGCCGCACGACCCCGCCTTCATCAAGGACGTCTCTGTCGACGACACCAAGGCCGCGCTCGCCAAGGCGGGGCTGACCACCGACTTCATGCCCATTCCGCTCACCGTCGTGGTGCTGAAGATGGGCGGCAAGTTGATCATGATGGATGCGGGCTCGGGCGTCGGCCAGTGGCAGACCAACGCCACGCACCTGCCGGCCAACATGGCCGCCGCCGGTATCGACTACAAGGCGATCGACACCATCATGATCTCGCACTTCCACCCCGACCATGTCTGGGGCCTGATGGAGAAGGGCACCAACGCGCCGGTGTTCCCCAATGCCGAGCTGATCGTCAACGCCACAGAATACAACTGGTGGACGGATCCCAGCCGCCTGGCCAAGCTGCCTGAAGGCCGCAAGCCGGCGGGAAAACGCATCGCCGAGAATTTTCCGAAATGGAAGAACTGGAAGCTGGTCGAGGACGGCGCCGAAGTTGCGCCCGGCATCCAGATCATCGCCGCGCCCGGCCACACGCCAGGTCATTCCGTCTACCTCGCCAACTCCGGCAAGGAGCAGTTCATGATCTCGGCCGACACCATGTATGTGCCCGCACTTCTGGCGCCGCATCCGGAATGGCAGGGCAGCTACGACCAGGACGGGCCGACCGCCATCGCCACGCGCCACAAGATCATCGACCGGGTGATCGCGGACAATATCCGCGTTTCCGGTTCGCACTTCCCGTTCCCGGGCACCGGCGTCTTCGTCAAGGACGGCAATGCCTATGGCTTCACTCCCGTTCAAATCTGAACGGGCAACCCAGACCAAAGCGAGAAAGACAATGAAACAGCTTCTCATGGGCAGAAACGCCCTGTTCGGCCTGCTCGGCGCCATTGCCGTGCTGACCGTCGTTCCCGTCGCCACCGTCATGCCGGCCTATGCGGTCGACGATATCGAGGGCGCCGACGCGCCCGACCTCACCGCCGTCCAGGCCAAGATCGCGGCCAAGGACTACAAGGGCGCGTTGGCGGACCTGCGCGACCTGGCGCAGGACAACCAGCAGGCCGACGTCTACAATCTGCTCGGCTTCACGCTGCGCAAGACCGGCGATTTCACCACCGCGCTGACCTATTACAACAAGGCGCTGGAGCTGAAGCCCGACCACAAGGCCGCCCGCGAATATCTGGGCGAGCTCTATGTCGAAACCGGCGACATGGCCAAGGCCAAGGAGCAGCTGGCATCGCTGCAGAAACTGTGCCCCGCCGGCTGCGACGAGCTCTCCGACCTGCAGAAGGCCATCGACACCAAGGTGACGCAGTAGGGCGCGCGTAAGTTCCCCTTCGCCCGGATTGCCAAGACCGAATTGCGAAAAGCAATTCGGGGCAATCCGACCTCTCCCCGTGGGGAGAGGAGGGCCACGTTGGCGCGCCTTTCTCTTCTCCCCAACGGGGAGGAGGTGGACGCGAAGCGGCCGGATGAGGGGGCCCGGCGCTGACCTCAACCCCAAGTGAACCATCAGTTCGGGCGCTCGTGGCTGGCGCCCATTGCCGGAGCCGGCACCTCTCCCTCGCGCCGGCTCCGGCCCTTTTCAATCATCTTCAATCGTCAGATGGGCGAACCATTCTCGCGCGTCCCCCGGGGCGCGCGGCGGTCGCCTGTTTTATAAAATACCGGAGGCTGACCCATGATACCGACCGAATTCCGCGCGAAGGCCTGCCGCCTCGCCACCAGGCTCTACCTCAGGGACGCCGCCCTGCTCGCCGGCCGGCTGCTTTTGTCCTTCATCTTCCTGCACGAGGGCGTCACGCTCGCCACCCATTTCGCCGCCGCCGCCAGCGCCATGGCCGCCCTTGGCGTCGGCTTGCCGCTGTTCATCGCCACCGTTGCACTGCAACTGGGAGCGGGGCTTTCAGTGGCGTCCGGCCTGCTGACGCGGCTCGGCGCCATCGGGCTCGGACTGTTCTGCCTGGCGACGGCGTTGCTGTTCCACACCAATTTCGCCAGCCAGAACGAATTGCTGCATTTCGAAAAGGATCTCGCCATATCAGGCGGCATGTTCGTGCTGGCCGCGGCCGGCGCCGGCCGGTTCTCGCTCGACCGGCTCGTCGCCGGCTATCTCACGCAGCGCCAGCGCGACAGGGAGATGGTGGCGGCGCTGCTGGCGGTGGAGAACCAGTTTTGCCTGGAGGTGCGGTTGCCGGTTTGAGGTTCTTCACCGTCGCGCTCTCCGGCGCTACCTCTGCCGATCGATCACGCAAATTTTTTGGATCGATCGCACCGGCGCGACGTTCATCTCCGACACTTAGGGAGAACCGACATGAACGACAACCGCGACGACAGGATCCGCGACCGCGCCTATGACATCTGGCAGCGCGAAGGCGGCCACCATGGCGACCATGACCGGCACTGGCGGCAGGCCGAGATGGAGATCGACCGTGAGTCCGCCTTGCCGCTGACGGCGGACGATGCGCTGCCAGAGACAAGGATGCCCGGGACAGGTGAAATCGCCAGCACCGACGTGCTGACGGTGGAGGACCTTGCCATGCGCACCGGCATCTCGGGCGACGAGGCGCAGGACCTGATCGACCGCCTGGGCACCGACCGCGCCGCCATTGAGGACGCCGCGCGCGGACTGAAGGCGAAACGCAGGCGCTGAGTGCGCCTTTTCAAAACAATGCTTGGCGCGGCGCAATCACCAAAACCGCAACCCAAAATCGCAAGAGGAGCGCCGGCGGCAAATCTGCCAATCTCCTCCGCTGTGGGGGAGATGGCCGGCAGGCCAGAGGGGGGGCGCCGTAGGGGCGCCATCCCGCGCCCACTTTCCTCGGAACCCTTGCCCCTCTCGCAGGTTCCCCCTGTCCCAACCACAGGAGATGCGAACCATGGACCACACCAACCACGTCAGGCTGACCGACGCCGAACTGACCCAGGACGAGCTCGAAGGCGCCACCATCTACGGCCCCGGCGACGAGAAGATCGGCTCGGTCGATCATCTTCATGCCGGCCAGGTCGTCATCGATGTCGGCGGCTTCCTCGGCATCGGCGCCAAGCCCGTGGCCGTGACCGCCAGCGAACTCAATTTCATGCGCGACGAGGACGGCGACATCCACGCCGTGACCAGCTGGACCAAGGACCAATTGAAACAAATGCCCGAGCATCGGGATTGACAGTCAAGAGGGGCCCGGTCGGGCCCCTTTTTTCGACAGGAGCAAGCCATGATCAGGAAGCTGAAGGACGGCAAATACCGGCTTTATTCCCGCAAGAAGGACGACAAGACGGGGAAGCGGCGCAATCTGGGGACGTTCGAGACGCGGGAGGCGGCGCAGAAGCATGAAAGGGAGGTGCAGTATTTCAAGCGGCACTGAGAAAGCTGATGCGACGGCCGGAACGGGTCAACTCCCGACACCGGACATTGGAAATTCAATGTCCAATGTCGTTGTTCCTCGCCACAACATTTTCTCTTCCCACACACGGACTCATCGCGGTGAGGCGAGCGTCTCAATCCGCCTTGTCAGATGAGGGCATTGCGGAAGCGTCCATCCACATCGCGCCTAAGGCATGGCCATCGGGATCAGCGAGGTCGCGTGTATACATGAAACCATGATCCTCCACTGGATTGATATCGACGGTGCCACCGTTTGCGGCAGCAGCGGAGGCCATCGCATCGACCGCCTCACGGCTGTCCAGGGACAGCGCCAGCATGACCTCGCTGGATGTTGATGGCGGGATGGGCCGAGTGGTCATGGTCTGCCATTCTTCGCGGCTGAGCAGCATGAAGTTGATGTCTTCGCTCCACACCATTCCAGCAGCCGTCTCACTCGTGAACCTTGGATTGTTCTTGAACCCGAGAGATTCATAGAACGCCCTGGATGCCTTCACGTCGGTTACCGGCAGGCTCACGAAAATCTTCTTGTTCATCGATCATTCCTTTGGTTGTCGAGATGCCAGTCCAGCGGCACATCCTTCAAGACGCTTGACGGCCCGCGGATCCGACACCGCATCTCAACTTTTTTTAGATCGTCAGCGCCGCGGCGCAGCATACGCGCGCCAACACGGCCACGCGCCGCTGCCAATTGTCTGCAATTGCCTTCCTTGAGTTCGTTCCCGCCACCCCTGTTAACCATTCGTTAACCATTAGCCCCCTAGCGTTTACCTCTCAGTAAGGATTCGCCAGCCGTGACCTTTGCCGCCCCCCTGGAGACCAAATCCATTCGCTTCCGTGCCCGCTCCTTCGTCGCCTTCACGCTGGCGCCGGAGGCGCCGATCGGGGAGTGGCTGGAGGGGCTGGATCACTGGATCGGCAATTCGCCGGGCTATTTCGCCGGGCGGCCGGTGGTACTCGATCTCAACGTGCTGAAGCCTGAGGTCGCCGATATCGCGCTGCTGGTCGCGGCACTCGGTGCGCGCGGCATCCGGGTCTATGCGATCGAGCTCGAAGGCGCTTCGCTCGGGCTCGACCTGCCGCCGCTTCTGACCGGCGCCAAGGAGGCGACGTCGGACGGGCTGCTTTCAGGCCGCAAGGGCAAGGCGGACACCGGCAAGCCGGAAACGGTGGTTTCCGAACGCGGCAAGGACATGCAGGGCGGGGACACGCACGGCAGGGACACGCACGGCAAGGACAGGCCAGGCGAGGGCAAGGCCGACGGCATCGTGGCCGAGGCCGGCAAGGGCAAGATGGCCAGGGCGGCCGACGCCGGCGCGGCCGATGCGGCGGTGCAGGCCGGCACGCTGATGATCAAGTCACCGATCCGCTCGGGCCAGTCGATCTTCCATCCGCATGGCGACGTCATCGTACTCGGCTCGGTCGCCTCGGGCTCGGAGATCATCGCGGCGGGCTCGATCCATGTCTATGGCACGCTACGCGGCCGCGCCATCGCCGGCTCGCAGGGCGACCGCTCGGCGCGCATCTTCTGCCGCCGCAACGAGGCGGAGCTGATCTCGGTCGACGGCTGGTACACGACTGCCGAAGAGATGGAAGGCGTCTCGCGCGGCAAGGCGGTGCAGGCCTTCCTCGAAGGCGACATGCTCGCCGTCGTGCCGCTGAACTAGGGGCGGCGCGGTGCTGGCGTGCGGCTTCACGGTTGCGATTCCAACAGGCGCCGAAGGACGATCGCCGGGCGCAAGCCTCGGACCGGGTTCGGATGGCATAATGGCAGGCACTGACAACAGCCGCGTATTGCGCGGCACAACAAACGACAACAGGCAACGGAGGCTTTTTCCATGGGCAAGGTAGTGGTCGTCACATCGGGCAAGGGGGGCGTCGGCAAGACCACCTCGACGGCCGCGCTGGGTGCGGCGGTGGCCAAGACCGGCAAGAAGGTGGCGCTGGTCGATTTCGACGTCGGCCTGCGCAATCTCGACCTGATCATGGGCGCTGAACGCCGCGTGGTGTTCGACCTCGTCAACGTCATCCAAGGCACGGCCAAGCTGTCGCAAGCGCTGATCCGCGACAAGCGCGTCGACACGCTGTTCCTGCTGCCGGCCTCGCAGACGCGCGACAAGGACGCGCTGACCGAAGACGGCGTCGGGGAAGTGATCGACAAGTTGCGCTCGGTGTTCGACTATGTCTTCTGTGACAGCCCGGCCGGCATCGAGCGCGGCGCGCAGCTCGCCATGCGCTTTGCCGACGAGGCGGTCATCGTCACCAATCCGGAAGTGTCGTCGGTGCGCGATTCCGACCGCATCATCGGCCTGCTCGACGCCCGGACCATGCGCGCCGAGCATGGCGAGCAGATCGCCAAGCACGTGCTGGTCACCCGCTACGACGCGGCGCGCGCCGCGCGTGGCGAAATGCTGTCGATCGACGACGTGCTGGAAATCCTGTCGGTGCCGCTGCTCGGCATCATCCCGGAAAGCCAGGATGTGCTGCGCGCCTCCAACCTCGGCTCGCCGGTGACGCTTACGGACCCGCTCAACAGCGCCGCCAAGGCCTATCTCGAGGCGGCAAGGCGGCTAGAAGGCGAGGACCTGCCGGTGGTGGTGCCCTTCGAGCGCAAGGGCTTCCTCGACAGGCTGCTCGGAAGGAGGGCGGCATGAACGTTTTCGACCTCTTCAGGCGGCGCTCCAGCGCCCCGGTGGCGCGCGAGCGGCTGCAGGTGCTGCTCGCCTATGAGCGCGCCAGCCGCGGCCAGCCGGACCTCGTCTCCATCCTGCGCGAGGAGATCATGGCCGTCATCGCCAAGCACGTGCAGATCGACCAGGACTATCTCCAGGTCTCCATGGACCGCGGCGAGACCATGTCGACGCTGGAAATCGACATCCAGATCCCCAACAAGAGCGCGGTACCACTGGCGATCGCGGGGTGAGGCGGCGGAGGGAAGGCTGCAATCATTTCGCGCCCCCTCTGTCCTGCCGGACATCTCCCCCACAAGGGGGAGATTGGCTGTCACCAAAGCCTTCGCTATCACCTACGTTTCAGGAATGAGCAACGCGCGGAAATTGCCGATCTCCCCCACGTGGGGGAGATGTCCGGCAGGGGCGCTGTCCCGCTGACCGTTATTTCTCCCAGTTCATCGTCAGCAATACCTCTCCAGCACCAGCCATCATTGACATCGGTCAAATTTAAGGTCTCACTAATGTTTGTAGCCTGCGATTACAGACATTGGAGGCAACAATGCCGGACATCGGGAAAGCAGTGCAGGACCTGACCAAAGCCGCGCAGGACTATGGCGCGGCGCGGCAGGAAGAAGAAGCGGCACAGAAGGATGAAGACCCTGAACTGGCGGCGATGAAGGCCGCGAGCAAGGCGGTGATGCGCGCCAAGGGCAAGGAGGCGACCGCAGCCGCCGGCCGCGAGTTCCACCGCGTCGAAGCGCTGTGGCGAGCCGCCAACACAAGGCGCAAGAAAGCCACGCTGGCGCGCATGCTGGCGGAAAAGAAATTCCGCGAAAAGATGCGCAAGTTCAACGAGGCGATGTGGGCGTTGATGTCGCCGTGAGGCGACGCGGCTGCGCTCACGGCGCGCCAACGCCCCTCACACCGCGTCGAACACCACCGTCTGCGCCAGTCCGCCGCTCCTGCGGTTCTCCAGCGTCACCGTGCCGCCGTAGCGCTCGATGATTTCCTTGGCGATGGCCAGCCCGAGGCCTGCGCCGGGAATGAATTGCTGGCGGCCGGGGTCGACGCGGAAGAAGGGTTCGAAGGCCTTGTTGATGAGGTCGGGGGGAATGCCAGGGCCGCTGTCGGAAATGGTCAGCACGGCGCGCTTGCCGGCGAGGTCGAGCGTGATGCCGCAGGCCTTGCCGTGGGTGGCTGCGTTGACGATCAGGTTGCGCAGCGCGCGGCGCAGGCCGAGCGCGCCGGCGCGCACCGATACCTTGTCGAGATGGCCGATCGCGACGGAATGGCCGAGCGTAGCCATCTCGGCCTCGATATCGCGCACCATCTTTTCCAGATCCAGCGGCTCGACGGTGTCCTGGTTGACCTCCTCGCGCACCAGGCGGATGGCGCTGTCGGCGATGCGGTCGAGTTCGTCGAGGTCGTGCAGCCACTTGTCGCGGTCCTCGTCGAGGAATTCGGCGCGCAGCCGCATGCGTGTCATCGGCGTGCGCAGGTCGTGGCCGGCGGCGGCCACCAGCCGCATGCGGCTTTCCATCGATGTCTTCAGCCGGGAAGAAAGCTGGTTCAGCGCGTGCGCGGTCGCCTTGACCTCGGCCGAGCCCACTTCCGGCACCGCCGCCAGCACGCCGTCCGAGCCGATCTTGGAGACGGCGGCTTCCAGCATCTCGACCGGCCTTATCAGCACCGAGGTGAAATAGACCGAGACGGCGGTGGCGCCGGCAACGATCAGCGAGATCCAGCCGGCCAGAACCAGCCATTCGCGCCCCGGCGGCTTGAGGTGCGGCACCTCGATGATCGCCCAGCGGCTGTCGGGCAGTTGCACCGAGGCGGTCTGGCCTTGATCGCCCGGCTTTTCGCTGACGACGGCCACCAGGTCGAGGCCGCGGCGGTGCAGTATGTCGTTGAGCATCCTCGTTTCGGCGCGGTCGATCCTGCCGCCGGCCGGCCGGTCGGCGAATTCCACCCGCAGCACGTCGGGAATGGGGCCGGGCAGCAGCCGCACCACCAGTTCCATCTGCTGGGCGACCCAGGGCACGGTGAGCTCCGGCGGCGGCCCGCCGCCGCGCACGCTGATGACGGCGACCGTCGCCAGGCCGACGACGCCGACGATCGAGGCAACCAGCAGCAGGATGAGGCGGCGGCGCAGCGAGTTCACGCCTGCGCCTCCACCGTCTCGACGCGCGCGGTGAGCTGGTAGCCGCCATTGCGCACGGTCTTGAAGAGCGGGCCGTCGCCGGTGTCGGTGAATTTGCGGCGCAGCCGGCTCATCAGCACGTCGACCGAGCGTTCGAGCGGATCGCGCTCGCGGCCCTGCGTCAGGTCAAGCAGCTGGTCGCGCGACAGGAGCCGGCCGGGCCTGTCGAGGAAGACCTGCAACAGGTCGAACTCGGCGCCGGTCAGATCGACGGCCGCACCCCGCGCGTCCGTTACCTTGCGCGTGTCCGGCTCCAGCCGGTAGCTGGCGAAGCGGTAGGCGCGGGGAGGGGGTGCGGGTGCCGCCTCCTCGGGCGCCGCGCGCCGCAGCACGGCGCGGATGCGGGCGGTGAGTTCGCGCGGGTTGAACGGCTTGCCGAGATAATCGTCGGCGCCGAGCTCCAGCCCGATGATGCGGTCGACATCCTCCTTCAGCGCCGTCAGGAGAATGACGGGGACATGCGGCTTGCGGTCGCGCAAGGCGCGGCAGATGTCGAGCCCCGAACCGTCGGGTAGCATGACGTCGAGCACGATCAGGTCGAACTGGCCCGAGGCGAGCTTCTGCTCGCATTCGCGCCGGTCGGCCGCCACCGAGACGCGAAAACCCTGGCCGTCGAGATAGCGCCCGAGCAGCGTCCTGATTTCGCGGTCGTCGTCGACGACGAGGATATGGGGTTGTGACTGCATCATCGTGCCCTTTGCCTTGATTTGATTATAGGCAGAGCGCGCGCCAGCGGCATGGAAAATTGCAACGCAATGTTTCTGGCCCGGGGCTGGAAACATTGGGAAACAAATTGCCCTTTTGCGGAAACCTTCGGCAACACGCCGACGCGAACCAGACAAAGACGCTTCCTATCCTTCCGGTATCCAAGGCATGGATGAAAGGAATACCGTCATGCAAAGCAGACTCCTGGCGCTCGGCCTGTTTTCCGTCGCCGCCATTCACCCCGCGCTGGCGGCGCAGTCCGATGCGGTCGCGGCGCCCGGCGAGCCGCCGCCTGTCAGGGCCATGCAGGATGGACCCGGCCCGATGCCCGGTCCGCAGGGTTTTGGCCCGTACGGCCAGATGCGGCATGGTCCGCAGGGCTGGGGTCCGCAGGGCTTTGGCCCGCAAGATTCTGGTCCCGAGGGTTTTGGCCCCCGCCGCATGGGGCCGCCGCCCGAGTTCATGCTGGCCGCCCGGCTTGCCGCGCTCGAGACACGCGTCGGCATCCGCAGCGAACAGCTCGATGCCTGGCGCGACTACACCAGTGCGCTGCAGGCGGTGCTTTCGCCGCCACGGCACGACCGTGGCCCCGGCGGGACGGGTAGCCCGCAAGCCAAGGGTCCGGATGCCGGCCCGGGCGGCAAGGCCGACCCCTTCTCCTTCCAGGAAAGGTTGGCGGACGACGTCACGGCGCGCGCGGCTTCGGCGGCGAAGCTGAAGGACGCGATCGCCGAACTGCGCGCCAAGCTCTCGCCCGAACAACTCGAAATCCTCGCTTCGGCGGATCGGCCACACGGACCACCCCCCGGTCCCTGGGGCGCTCCGCCGAATGATGCAGCCGGTCCAGCAGGCCCGCCCACTGATGGCCTGATGCCGCCGCCCCAGCCCGGGAACGGCGCGCAACTCTGACCGGTTGCGCCGGCCGGCCCCGGTACTCAACCCGTTCCCGGGCCGGCCGGTCTCCCTGCCGGGATGGCCGATCGCGCCATCCCGGATTCACCCGACGAGAATGAAGGTACGACAATGTGGGAAGCCCTGATGCTGCTGCGGCTGATCGCATCGGCAAGCCCGAGACTTTCACTTGGCCAGGGCGCGCTGTCCAGGCGCGACGGCGATGCCGCGCTGCCCGGGCGCGCGGGCGTTGCGGCGCTGCCGGCCGACACGCTGAAGGGCGCGATCCGGCTGAATTTCGCCGCCTGGCGCCTGTCGCTCCCGCTTTCTCAACGGTCCGATGGCCACGAAAATCATGACCGCAAGATCGCATAAGACATATCTCGCCCTGACGGCCCTGTTGATCGCGCTCGCCACCATGGCGGCGCTCAGGGCCTATGGCCGAGGCAATGCCGAACCGGCCGCGCCCGCGGCGGCGGCGCCGCGCGCCAGCCTGACGGTTGCGGTCGAAGCGGTGCGCACCGAGGCGATCGCTTCGTCGATCAGCGCCACCGGCACGGTTGCCGCCTGGCAGGAGGCGACGATCGGTTCCGAAGAGAGCGGCCTGCGCCTGACCGACGTGCTGGTCGCCGAAGGCGATTGCGTGAAAGCGGGCGACGTCATCGCGCGGCTCGATGCCTCCTTGCTGAAGGCCCAACTCGCCGAGCAGAAGGCCGCCGTGACGCAGGCCCAGGCGACACTTCAATCCGCGATATCGGCTGCCGCACGCGCCGACAAGCTGCTCGCCAGCAACGCCGTCAGCGCCGAGACGGCCGAGGAAAAGGCGACCGCGGTCAAGACCGACCAGGCTGGCGTCGAGCAGGCGCAGGCCGCCGCCGACAAGTTGCAGGCCGAACTCGACCGGACCACCATCCGCGCGCCCTTCGATGGCGTCGTCTCCAGCAAGCCGGCAGTCACCGGCTCGATCGTCCAAGCCGGGACCGAGCTGATGAGGATCATGCGGGACGGCAGGCTGGAGGTTGGCGTGCTCGTGCCCGAAAAGGATCTCCCTTCCATCGCGGTCGGGCAGTCGGCCGATGTCGTCGATGCCGCCGGCCGCCGCTTCGCCGGCAACGTCTCGTCGATTGCCCAGACGGTCAACTCGACCACGCGGCTTGCCACGGTCTATGTCGCGCTCGCGGAAGGCTCGGGGCTGAAACCAGGCATGTTCGCCCGCGTCTCGATCGCGGGTCCCACTTCGCTGCGGCTCAGCGTCGCCGAGGCGGCCCTCGTCTGGCAGGACGGCAAGCCGGTGGTCTTCGTGATCGACGGCGCCGGCAAGGCCAGCGCGCGCCCGGTCACAGTGGGTGCCCATCTGAACGGCCGCGTCGCCGTGGAAGACGGGCTCTCGGAAGGCGACCGCGTCGTCGTCGCCGGCGCCGGCTTCCTCAACGACGGCAATTTGGTGCGCGTTGCCGCCGCCGAAGCGGGCGCACCCGCCGCCCAGGCGCCGGAGGCGGCGCGATGAACGCCATTTCCTCCTGGTCGATCCGCAATCCGGTGCCGACCATCGTGCTCTTCCTGTCGCTGACCATCGCCGGTCTCGACGGGTTCATGCAACTGCGCACCAACAACATGCCCGACATCGACCTGCCGACGGTCACCGTCACCGTCTCGCAGCCGGGGGCGGCGCCGAGCGAAATGGAGGTGCAGGTCGCACGCGTGATCGAGAACACCGTGGCGACGCTCGAAGGCGTCGACGATGTCTCGACCTCGATCAGCGAAGGCTCTTCCGTCACCACGGTCGAGTTCACGCTCGGCACCGATCCCGAAACGGCCACCAACGATGTGCGCAACGCCGTGTCGGAAGTGCAGTCCAGTCTGCCGGCGGCGGCCGAGTCGCCAGTCGTGGCCAAGGTCAATGCGACGGGCAATTCGGTGCTGACTTATGTCGTCGAAGCGCCTTCCATGTCGCCGGACGCGCTGAGCTGGTACATCGACAATGATGTCGCCAAGGCGCTGCTCGGCGTCGACGGCGTCTACAAGATCACTCGTTCGGGCGGCGTCGACCGGGTCATCCGCGTCGAGCTCGACCCCGACCGTCTCGCGGCACTCGGCATCAGCGCCGGTGATGTCAGCCAGACGCTCGCCTCCAACAACGTCAACCAGCCGGGCGGGCGCGTCAATATCGGTGGCCAGGAGCAGTCGGTGCGCACGCTGGCAAGCGCTGCAACCGTCGAGGCGCTGGCCGACACGCGCATCGCGCTGTCGGGTGCCGGCGACGTCAAGCTCTCCGATCTCGGCACTGTCGTCGACAGGTGGGAAAAGCCGCGCCAGGCGGCCTATCTCGACGGAAGGCAGGTGGTCGCCTTCAACGTCTACCGCTCCGTCGGGTCGAGCGAGATCGACGTGGTCAAGTCTGCGCGATCTGCGATCGCAAGCATCAGCGCCAAGACCGATATTGCGAAATTCACCGAAGTCACGTCTTCGTCAGGCTTCGTGCAGGAGAGTTATGACGCCGCGTTCGAGGCGCTATGGCTCGGTGCGCTGCTGGCCATCGGCGTCGTCTGGCTGTTCCTGCGCGATGTCAGGGCGACGCTGGTGTCGGCGGTCGCCATGCCGCTGTCGCTGATCCCGACCTTCGCCGTCATGGCGGCGTTCAACATCTCGCTCAACAACATCACTTTGCTCGCCTTGTCATTGGTGGTCGGCATCCTGGTCGACGATGCCATCGTCGAGATCGAGAACATCGTGCGCCATATGCGCCAGACCGGGGCCAGCGCCTACCAGGCGGCGATCGAGGCGGCCGACGAGATCGGACTTGCGGTGGTGGCGACCACGGCAACCATCGTGGCGGTGTTCCTGCCGGTCGCCTTCATGTCCGGCATTCCGGGAAAGTTCTTCTTCTCCTTCGCCGTCGCGGTCTGCGTGTCGGTGCTGTTCTCGCTTTTGGTGGCGCGCATGCTCACGCCCTTGATGGGCGCCTATCTGGTGCGCGCCGGCGGCCACAGCGAGGACGATCTGCCGGCTTGGGTGCCGACCTATCTGTGGCTGCTGCGCAAGGCGCTCGATCACCGCTGGATAACGCTTTTGGCCGGCATCGCCTTTTTTGCCGGTTCGCTCGCGCTGGCGACTAAGCTGCCGACCGAATTCATGGCGGCAGCGGACCGCGGCCGCTCGATGATCTCGGTCGAGTTGCAGCCGGGCTCGACGATCGAGCAGACTACGGCCGCGGTGCAGGACATTACCAGGCGGCTCGAGAAGGAACCGGCCGTCGACAGCGTCTTTGCCACCATCGGCACCGCGGCTGCCTCGGGCGGCGGACCCAATTCGACCACGTCGGCGGCCGAGGTGCGCACAGCCGCCGTCACCGTCGATCTCAAGCCGCGCGCCGAGCGGACGATTAGCCAGCAGCAGTTCGAGGCCGAGACCTCGCCCAAGCTGAACGACATTCCGGGCGTCCGCATCCAGTTCGGCGCCGACGGGTTCTCCGGCGCCAAGGTGTCGATCACCCTGATTGGTGACGATGGCAGCGCGCTCGAAAAGGCGAGCAATGCGCTGATCGAGCAGATGAAATCGCTTCCCGGCCTCATCAACCCGACCTCGACAGCGGCGACGACAAAGCCGGAACTCATCGTGCGTCCCGACAGCGCCAGGGCGGCCGCGCTCGGCGTGACGCCGACCGAAATCGCCTCGACGGTGAAGATCGCCACTATCGGCGACACCGACACCAGCCTTGCCAAGTTCAATCTCGGCGACCGGCAGGTGTCCATTGTCGTGACCTTGCCAGATGGCGCCATCGACGATCCGGCAAAACTGGCCTTGCTGCCGCTGACCGGCAGCAAAGGCACGGTGCCGCTCGGCGCCGTCGCCGACATAGGCTTCAACGCCGGACCCAACAGCATCACAAGGGTAGGGCGGAGCCGCAGCGCGACGGTGGAAGCCGACCTTTCCGGCCTGACACTTGGCCAGGCGACAGCGGCGATCCGTGCCTTGCCGATCATGCGCAACCTGCCCGCCGGCGTGCAGGAACTGTCGCGCGGCGACGCCCAGCGCATGCAGGAGCTGTTTTCCGGCTTCGCCATCGCGATCGCCGCCGGCATATTGCTGATGTACCTGACGCTGGTGCTTCTGTTCCGCGGCTTCGTGCAGCCGGTGACCATCCTGGTGGCGCTGCCGCTGTCGATCGGCGGCGCGCTCGGTTTCATGCTGATCACCGGCAAGGCGCTTGGCATATCGCCGCTGATCGGGATATTGATGCTGATGGGCATCGCGGCCAAGAACTCGATCTTGCTTGTCGAGTACGCTCTGGTCGCGCAGAAGGAGCGTGGCATGAGCCGCTTCGAGGCACTGCTCGATGCTGCCCGCAAGCGGGCACGGCCCATCGTCATGACATCGATAGCCATGGGCGTCGGCATGTTGCCGATCGCGCTCGGCATCGGCGCGGATGCCGAGACACGCGCCCCGATGGCGATCGCCGTGATCGGCGGGCTCATCTCCTCGACCGTGCTCAGCCTCGTCTACGTGCCGGTGGTCTACACCTTCATGGACGACCTTCAGCGTCTCCTTGGCCGCTATCTCTCCCGGCTCCTCGTCGAACGATCCGATGCCGACCGCCAGGCGGCGACCGCAACCCCAGCGAAAGATCCAGACCATGCCTATCCAGTCTAATCATTTTGCGCTGCCGATGCGCCGCCGCCTCGCGCCATGGGCCGGCATGGCTTGCGCCGCGTTCCTGCTGGCGGCCTGCTCGCAGGAAGGAAGCAAGGCGCCGGCCGGCATGGGCGGTGTCGGCAAGCCGGAAGTCGGGGTCGTCACGCTGCATCCGCAGTCGGTCGCCATCACGGCCGAACTGCCGGGACGCACGGCGGCTTCGCTGGTCGCCGAGGTGCGCCCGCAGGTCGACGGCATCATCCAGCAGCGGCTGTTCAAGGAAGGCGCCGAGGTCGTGGTGGGGCAGCCGCTCTACCTCATCGATCCGGCCAGCTACCAGGCGGCCTATGACAGCGCCGTGGCGACGCAGCAGAAGGCCGAAGCGGCGGTGCCCACCGCGCAGGCCAAGTTCGACCGCTACGCCGGACTGCTCAAGCAGAACGTTGTTTCCAAACAGGATTATGACGATGCCGCCGCCACGCTGGCGCAGGCGCAGGCCGATGTCGCCTCGGCCAAGGCGAGCGTGGAAACAGCGCGCATCAGCTTCAACCGCACCTCGATCACCGCGCCGATCGCCGGCCGCATCGACAAGTCGACGCTGACGCCGGGCGCGCTGGTGACCGCCAACCAGGAGACGGTGCTGACCACGATCCGTTCGCTCGATCCGATCAATGTCGACGTCACCCAATCGAGCACCAACCTGCTCAACCTGCGCCAGGCGATCTCGGAAGGACGGCTGAAGTTCAGCGGTCCCAATGTCTCGGTCAAGCTGAAGCTGGAGAACGGCACCATCTATCAGCAGACAGGCAAGCTGGAATTCGCCGGCGCCAATGTCGACCAGACCACCGGCACCTTCGCCTTGAGAGCCGAATTTCCCAATCCAGACCGCCTGCTGCTGCCGGGCATGTATGTGCGCGCCCTGGTCGAGGAAGGCGTCGCGCAGAACTCCTTCCTGGTGCCGCAACGCGGCGTCACCCGCAACACCAAGGGTGAGGCGACGGCCATGGTCATCAACGCGCAGGGCAAGGTCGAGACGCGCGTGCTCACTGTGCGCAACAGCGTCGGCAACAACTGGCTGGTCGATAGCGGCGTCGGCGACGGCGACCGCGTCATCGTCGAGGGGCTGCAACTGGTGCGACCGGGCGGCGACGCGACCGGCGTCGAGGTGACCATCGACGAGGCGACCGGCGAGATCAAGGACCGCGGCCAGACCTCGGCACTGCCAGCCCCGTCCAAGATGGCCAGCGCCGGCCAGCAACCCGCCGCCGCGACCGGGAACTGAGCCGATGTCAGCATTTTTCATCAACCGGCCGATCTTCGCCTGGGTGATCGCCATCGTGATCATGCTTGGCGGCCTGCTCGCGCTCTCCACGCTGCCGATCTCGCAATATCCGCAGATCGCGCCGACCACGGTCAACATCAGCGCCACCTATCCCGGCGCCGACGCACAGACGGTCGAGAACTCGGTGACCAAGGTCATCGAGCAAGGCATGACCGGCATCGACAATCTCGACTACATGACGGCGACGTCAACCTCGACCGGCTCTGCCTCCATCACGCTGACCTTCACCAGCTCGGCCGATCCCGATACCGCCCAGGTGCAGACGCAGAACAAGCTGCAGCTCGTGCAGTCGCAATTGCCGCAGGTGGTGCAGAGCAACGGCATCACCGTCTCGAAATCCTCGACCGGCTTCCTGATGGTCATCGGCTTCGTCTCCAGCGACGGCAAGATGAACTCGACGGACCTCGCCGACTATGTCGACGCCACCGTCAACGACACGCTGAAGCGCGTCGAGGGCGTCGGCTCGACGCAGCTCTTCGGCTCGGGCTATGCCATGCGCATCTGGCTCGACCCGGACAAGCTCGCCAAATACGCGCTGATGCCGAGCGACGTGGCGAGCGCCATCGAGGCGCAGAACACGCAGGTTTCGGCCGGCCAGCTCGGCGGCCTGCCGGCGCGCAAGGGCCAGCAGCTCAACGCGACGGTGACGGCCAAGAGCCGGCTGCAGACGGCCGAACAGTTCCGCAACATCATCCTGAAGAGCCAGACCGACGGCTCGCTGGTGCGCCTCAACGACGTCGCCACCGTCGAGCTCGGCGCCGAAAGCTATACGACGCAGGCCAATTACAACGGCAAGCCGGCGGCGGGCGTCGCCGTCAACCTGGCGACCGGCGCCAACGCCATCAGCACCGCCGAGGCGGTGCGCTCGACGATCAACAGGCTGAGCTCGACCTTCCCGCAGGGCGTCGAGGTCGTTTACCCCTACGACACTTCGCCCTTCGTGCGGCTGTCGATCGAGGAGGTGGTCAAGACGCTGGCCGAGGCGATCGTGCTGGTGTTCCTGGTGATGTTCATCTTCCTGCAGAATCTGCGGGCGACCATCATCCCGACCATCGCGGTGCCGGTGGTGCTGCTCGGCACGTTCGGCGTGCTGGCGTTGTTCGGCTATTCCGTCAACACGCTGACCATGTTCGCCATGGTGCTGGCCATCGGCCTGCTGGTCGACGACGCCATCGTCGTGGTCGAGAATGTCGAACGCGTCATGGCGGAGGAGGGGCTGCCGCCAAAAGAAGCGACGCGAAAATCGATGAACGAGATCACCGGCGCGCTGATCGGCATTGCCACGGTGCTGTCGGCGGTGTTCGTGCCGATGGCCTTCTTCGGCGGCTCGACCGGCATCATCTACCGGCAGTTCTCGGTGACCATCGTCTCGGCCATGGTGCTGTCCGTGCTGGTGGCGCTGGTGCTGACGCCCGCGCTGTGCGCCACCATCCTGCGGCCACCGAAGGACCATGCGACACAGACCGGTCCGTTCGGCTGGTTCAACCGGATGTTCGACCGCGGCACGACGGCCTATCGCGACGGCTCGCACGGCATCATCAACCGGGGCAAGCGCTTCCTGGTCGTGTTCCTGGCCATCGTCGTGGCCATGGGCTGGATGTTTGCCCGCCTGCCGAGCTCGTTTCTGCCGGAAGAGGACCAGGGCATCCTGATCACCAGCGTGCAGCTGCCGGTCGGCGCCACGCAGGACCGCACCGAGCGGGTGCTGGCGCAGGTGACGGATCACTATCTCAAGGAAGAGAAGGACGCGGTCGAAGGCGTCTTCACCGCCTCGGGCTTCGGCTTCGGCGGCGCCGGGCAGAATGTCGGCATCGGCTTCGTGCGGCTGAAGGACTTCAGCCAGCGTAAATCGGCGGCTTCCGCGGCGCAGGCGATCGCCGGTCGCGCCATGGGCGCGTTCCGAGGGATCAGGGACGCGCAGGTGTTCGCGCTGGCGCCGCCCGCGATCCAGGGTTTCGGTAACACCAACGGCTTCGATTTCTACCTGCAGGACGTCAATGGCGCCGGCCATGACGCGCTGATCCAGACGCGCAACCAGCTTCTGGGCCTCGCGGCACAGAGCAAGGTGCTGGCCAACACGCGCCCCAACGGCCAGGAGGACCAGCCGCAATTCTCGGTCGACATCGATCAGGAGAAGGCGAGCGCGCTGGGCGTCAGCCTTGCCGACATCAACAACACATTGTCGAGCGCCTGGGGCAGCGACTACGTCAACGATTTCATCGATCGCGGACGGGTGAAGCCGGTCTACATGCAGTCGGACGCGAATTTCCGCATGCAGCCGGAGGATCTCGACAAATGGCAGGTGCGCAATTCCAGCGGCGCCATGGTGCCGTTCTCGGCCTTCGCCTCCAGCCACTGGACATTCGGCTCGCCCCGGCTCGAACGCTACAATGGTTCGGCGGCGGTCGAGATCCAGGGCGCTGCCGCTGCGGGCGTCAGCTCGGGCGCGGCGATGGACGAGATCGACAAGCTCGTCGCGCAGCTGCCGCCGGGCTACTCCCATGAATGGACAGGGCTTTCGCACCAGGAGCGGCTTTCGGGCAACCAGGCGCTGTCGCTCTATGCGATTTCGGCGCTGGTCGTGTTCCTGTGCCTGGCGGCACTTTATGAAAGCTGGTCGATCCCGTTCGCGGTCATGCTGTCGGTGCCGATCGGCATCTTCGGCGCACTGGCGGCGGCAACGCTGTTCGGGCAGACCAACGACGTCTATTTCAAGGTCGGGCTTTTGACCACGATCGGCCTTGCCGCCAAGAACGCCATCCTGATCGTCGAGTTCGCCATCGAGCGGCAGGCGGCCGGAATGGGACTGGTCGAAGCGACGCTGGAAGCGGCGCGACAACGATTGCGGCCGATCCTGATGACGTCGCTGGCCTTCATCCTCGGCGTGACGCCGCTGGCGATCGCCAGTGGCGCGGGTTCGGGCGCGCAGAACTCGGTCGGCATCGGCGTGATGGGCGGCATGATCGCGGCGACCGTGATCGGCGTGTTCCTGGTGCCGCTGTTGTTCGTCGCGGTACGACGCATCTTCAAGGGCAGGGTGGCTAAACAGGATACGGGCGAGACGCCGGCAACGGCCAACCAGCAGCAATAAGGGTTCTTCACATGACAGGTTTTGAACGTGGCTCGGTGGCCGCGAGGCGGCTCCTTGCGCCTATTCTCAGCGCGACCTTGCTCGCGGGATGCGTCGTCGGTCCGGACTACCGCACGCCCCTCCTGCCGATGCCGGCAAACTGGAGCGGCCAGAAGCCGGCGAAAACCGCCCAGCCGGCGCAACTGTCGCAATGGTGGCAGCGCCTGCGCGACCCCACGCTCAACACGCTTGTCGAGGAAGCGGTTGCCGGCAATCTCGATGTCGCCACCGCCAGGGCCAAGATTCGCGAGGCGCGCGCCAGCTACCGGCAGTCGGCCGGCACGCTGTTCCCGTCGGCCGACGGCTCGGCATCGGCGACGCGCAACAAGACGGCCGCCGCCACGACGGGCGGCACCGCCAGCGACGTGTACAGTCAGTTCCAGTCCGGCTTGGACGCCAGTTGGGAACTCGACCTGTTCGGCGCCAACCGCAGGGACGTCGAGGCCGCGCGCTACGGTGTCGACGCCTCGCAGGAGGAGTTGCGCTCGACGCTGCTGACGCTGGTCGGCGATGTCGCATCCACCTATGCCCAGGCGCGCGGCTATCAGGCCCGTATCGCGCTGGCCAGGCGTTCGGCGGTGTCGCAGAGACAGACCGCCGAACTCACCCGCACCATGGCGCAGGCGGGCTCGGCGACGGCGGCCGATGTCGCCAAGGCGATGGGGCAGGCGGCCAGCACCGAGGCGGCGGTGCCGACACTGGAGGCAAGCTATGCCGAGGCGGTGCATCGCCTGTCGGTGCTCACCGGAAAGCCGCCGGCGGCGCTCAGCGAGCGGCTGAAGCGGAGCGCCCCTATCCCCGCGCCAAAGCTGCCGATCCCGACTGGAATTCCAGCCGACATCCTGCTTTCTCGCCCCGACGTGCGCATGGCCGAGCGGCAATACGCGCAATACACCGCCAAGGTCGGCCAGGCCGAGGCCGCGCGCTATCCCTCGGTCAGCCTGACCGGCAACATCAGCACGACGGCCTATCAGCTTGGCGATCTCGGCAAGAACTCCTCGATCGGCTGGTCGTTCGGACCGACGCTCAGCGTGCCTTTGTTCAACGCCGGGCAATTGAAGGCGGCCGTCGAGGTCGCCCAGGCGCAGCGCGACCAGTATTTCATCACCTACCGGGCCTCGGTTCTGAGTGCGCTCGAGGATGTCGAGAACGCGCTGGTTTCGCTGGCGCAGGAGCGTATCCGCATCAGCAAGCTTGCCTCGTCGGCGAAGTCCTATGGCGATGCGGCGCGGCTGGAGGGCACGCTCTACAAGGCCGGCGAGACCAGCCTTCTCGACGTGCTCGACGCCCAGCGCTCGCTCTACACGGCCGAGGATTCGCTGCTGCAGAGCCGCGTCCTGCTGGCGACCAACTACATCGCCCTTAACAAGACGCTGGGCGGCGGCTGGGACGGCGCGGTCGACAGCGCCAGGCCCGAGATCGTCGACGTCAAGATGGGACCGCGGCTGGCGGCGAAGGCGACCACGCAGTGAGCAAAATGTGTAATCGGGATGATCGCCCGCCCGACTATAGTGTGATGGAGGCCATGAGATGTCCGCCATATACGATCTCGCGTCCGGCATGATCCGGCGCGTCTACGAAAAGCGCCTAGACGCGCCAGCGATCCTGGATTGCGCCGCCGACTTTCCGAACGCGGCGAAGTTCACCGCCGCCTGGCAAGGCATTCGCGACGAGGCGCTTGCCGTGCGGCCGGGCAAGGCGCCGCGCTTCCATGACATCATGGCGGAACAGGCCGGGATTTCGGCCAATGACGGCCTGGACTGGCGCATGTTCGTGCTCAAGGCCTATGATATCGGCGTCCCTGAAAATCTGGCGCGGATGCCGGTTCTGAGCCGGTTGCTCGCCGCGTGCCCCGAAGTCAAATCGGCGGCCATCTCCTTCCTGGCGCCGCGCAAGCATATTCCGAGCCACCGCGGGCCGTTTCGCGGCATCATGCGCTTTCATCTCGGCCTGGTCATGCCGCGGCAGGCCGACGGCCGTCCGGCGACCATCATGACGATCAACCATCAGGAGAAGCGGATCACGGACGGCGAAGGCATGCTGTGGGACGACACATTCCCGCACGAGGTGGTGAACAACGCCGACGAGGCCCGTATCGCGCTGTTGCTCGATGTCTGGCGCCCGGGAATGCCGCTGGACATGGAGATCCTGTCCCGGCTCATCGTGCGTGGCGTTCAGGCGGGGATGCGCCACAGGGGCGTGTCGTTCTCCGGCTGAGCCTGGCTGCGCATTCTTCCTGAAATTGCTTCCCGTCACGCGGCGAGGATCAGGCAGCGTGGCGCTCCTGTTTCGGGCGCAACCGCATCCTTGACAGCCCTAATTAATTTCTTAACATTAGAAAATAATAGGGAGGAAAAGATGGGCGTCCACCACGGAGCGATCCTGCGCATCCTGCGCGACGACGGTCCGCAGTCGCGTGCCGAACTGGCGCGGCGCACCGCGCTGTCGCCCACCGCGCTAACCCATCTGACGGCGCATCTTCTGCGGGAAGGGACTGTCGTCGAGCTCAACCAGGCCGCCGCCGGCGACGCCCCCGTCGGCCGGCCGGCGATCGGGGTCGCGCTGGTGCCTGACGCGCTTTCGGTGGTTGGCGTGCACATCGGCGCCGGGACCATCCACGCCACGATCACCGACCTCAAGGCGTCCTCGAAGGCGATGGCCTCGCACTATTTCGACACCGCCACCAGCGAACCGGCCGCGGTGATCGGCAAGGTGGTGCGCACTGTCGAGCAACTGATCAAGAAGACCGGCGTCGAGCGGTCCCGGCTGGTCGGGCTGGGGCTCGGCGTGCCCGGTCCGGTGGACACCAAGCGGCGGCGCAATCTGCAGTCGGTCAATTACGACTGGAAGGACGTACCCTTCGCCGACGAGCTCGAAACGGCGCTGCGCATGCCGGCCGTCGTCGAGCACAATGTCAGCGCCATGGCGCTGGCGGAATCGCGCTACGGCATCGGCCGCGACGCCACGGCGCTGCTCTACATCTATCTGCGCACCGGCCTCGGCGCCGGGCTGGTGATCAACGGCATGCCGTTTCGCCCCGGCGGCTACGGCGCGGTCGAACTCGGCCATGTCCAGGTGGTCGAGAATGGCGAGCGCTGCGCCTGCGGCAACAGAGGTTGCCTGGAGACGTTCCTGTCCGAACGCGCGCTTGCCCGCGACGCGCATATCGAGGCGCCGCACCCCAAGCGGCTGCTGGCCGAGCTGGAGAAATATCCCGAAGCCTGGAACGCGGCGCTCAAGCACCTGACGACGGCGATTTCAACCGCGACCAACCTGCTCAATCCCGACCTGATCGTCTTTGGCGGCTATCTCGCCGAAGCGCCGGAACGCTTCATCGACCATATCCGCGAAGAGGTTCCGCCGCGCGTGCTGCCGCCGATGCGCGACGTGCTGCGCATCGAGCGGTCGAGCCTCGGCCCGGGCGCGGGCGCCATCGGCGCGGCGGCCGCGGCGCTCGACCATTTCTTCTATTCGGGGGTGTCGCGATGAGCGGACCGGCCAAGACGACGCGCGCCGGCGGTGGACCGCCGGAAGGGCAGGGCACCGACTATTCCGGCCTCGCTCTCAATCTCGTCGGGCTCGTCGCCGGCATCGCCATCTGGTGGGCGCTGACGGCGGGCGGCGCGGTCGGCCTGCCGCCGCCGCCGCAGGTGGCGGTTCGGTTCGCCGATGTCATCGCCAGCGGGCAGCTTTTCACCGACATCGCCTCCAGTCTGGCGCGGGTGCTGACCGGCTTCCTGCTCGGCGTCATCCTGGCGATCCCGGTCGGCTTCGTCATGGGCTGGTACAAGGTCGCGCGTTCGCTCATCGAACCCTATCTGCAGTTCTTCCGCATGATCCCGCCGCTCGCCATCATACCGCTGGCGATCGTCACCATGGGCATCAACGAGACGCCGAAGATCTTCGTCATCTTCCTGGCGTCGTTCCTGGCCAGCGTGGTCGCCACCTATCAGGGCGTCATCAGCGTCGACAAGACGATGATCAACGCCGCGCGGGTGCTCGGCGCCAGGGACCTCACGATTTTCCTGCGCGTCATCATTCCCGCCTCGACGCCGTTCATCCTGGTCGGCGTGCGCATCGGCCTGGGATCGGCCTGGGCGACATTGGTTGCGGCCGAGCTGATCGCCGCGCAGTCCGGCCTCGGCTTCCGCATGCAGCAGGCGCAGCTCTATTACGATCTGCCGACCATCTTCGTCAGCCTGATCACCATCGGCATCCTCGGCCTCGCCATGGACCGCATCCTGCTGGTGATCGAACGCCGGCTCACCGTCTGGCAGGAGCGCGTGTGATGGCTTCCAAACCCACCCCCAAGATCGTGTTCGATCATGTCACCCGCCGCTTCGATCTGAGCGACAACAGCTTCATCGCGCTCGACAGGCTGTCGCTCGACATCGCCGACGGCGAGTTCGTCACCGTCGTCGGCCCCTCCGGCTGCGGCAAGTCGACGGCGCTCAACATCGCCGCCGGCCTGTTGAAGCCGAGCGAGGGCACCGTGCTGGTCGACGGCAAGGCCGTCGAAGGGCCGGGGCCGGAGCGCGGCATGATCTTCCAGCAATACGCGTTGTTTCCGTGGCTCACCGTGCGCCAGAACGTCGAGTTCGGGCTGCGCATCAAGGGCGAGGAGGCCGCGCGCCGCAGGCAGATCGCCGAGCGCTTCATCGAGCTCGTCGGCCTGAGCGACTTCGCCGACGCGCTGCCCAAGACGCTGTCGGGCGGCATGAAGCAGCGTTGCGCCATCGCGCGCGCCTATGCGGTCGATCCTTCGATCCTGCTGATGGACGAGCCGTTCGGCGCGCTCGACGCGCTGACCCGCGTGCAGTTGCAGGACCAGTTGCTCGACACATGGAGCCGCGAGCGGCGCACGGTGATGTTCATCACCCACGATGTCGACGAGGCCGTCTATCTCGCCAACCGCGTCATCGTCATGGCGGCGCGGCCGGGCCGGCTGAAGGAGATCATCGACGTCCCGCTGCCTTATCCCAGGACCGAGGAAATCCGGCTTTCGGCCGACTTCATGACCATCCGCAACCGCGTCTGGCAAGCGGTGTACCACCAGTGACAGGAGGAGAGTAACATGACACTGACAAGACGGAATTTCATGGCATCGTCGGCGGCCCTTGCCGCGTTCGCCGCGGGCGGTATCCACGCCAGGGCGGCGGGAACGGCGGCGCGCATCGGCTACAACGGCGATTTCTGGGGCGCCAGCATCGCCGGCATTGCCGCCGACCAGGGTTTCTACACCAAGCACGGCGTCGACGCCGACATCAAGGTCTTCACCAACGGACCGATCCAGGTCCAGGCGCTCGGCGCCAACAGCCTCGAATTCGGCTATCTCGGGCCGGGCGCGCTGTGGCTGCCGGCGACCGGCAAGGCCAAGATCATCGCCGTCAACGATGTCGGCTTCTCCGACCGGGTGATCGCGCAGGCCGGCATCAAGTCGATCGCCGATCTCAAGGGCAAGAAAGTCGCGATCCCCGCCGGCACGTCGGGCGACATGCTGCTGCGGCTGGCGCTGCGCAAGGCGGGCATGGCGATGACCGACCTCGACATCGTGCAGATGGACCCGAGCACGATCGTTGCGGCCTTCGCCTCCAAGCAGGTCGACGCCGCCGGCATCTGGTACCCGTTCGTCGGCATCATCCAGAAGAGCGTTCCCGACCTGGTGGAACTGGCCAAGAACGATGATTTCTACCCGCAGACGACGTTTCCAAGCGTCTTCATCGCCCGCAACGATCTGGTCGAGGGCAATCCCGATCTCGTCAGGAATGTCGTGCGCGCCATCAAGGACGCGCAGGATTTCCGCGCCGCCAACCAGGACAAGGCGATCGAGATCACCTCGAAGCTGCTCGGCATTCCCGCCGACCAGTTGAAGACGGAGGCCGGCTACGGCCGTTTCATGACCTCGGCCGAGCTCATCAAGCTGACCAAGGACGGCAGCGTCAACGGCTGGTTTGCGACCATGAACGACCTGTTCAAGACCTTCGGCAAGCTCGACACCTCGCTCGACCCAAAGGACTACTATCTCGGCGAGCAATACATATCGGCCTGACGCCGATCGTTGAAAACCAGAGGCCCCGGAAATCGAGCCGGGGCCTGATTTCTGAAATCATACCACCAGCGGCGAAAAATCCATGAACGTTCTCTACATCGACATCGACAGCCTGAGGCGCGACCATCTCGGTTGCTACGGCTATCATCGCAACACCTCGCCGGTCATCGACGGCCTCGCTCGCGACGGCATACGCTTCGAGAATGTCTATGTCTCGGACGTGCCTTGCCATCCCTCGCGCACGGCGCTGTGGAGCGGCCGACACGGCATGCGCACCGGCGTCGTCGGCCATGGCGGCACCGCCTGCGAGCCGTTCCGGGAGGGGCCGGAGCGCGCCTGGGCCGGCACTTTCTACGAGGAGGGCTGGATGCGGGCGCTGCGCGATCTCGGCTACCATACCACCACCATCAGCAGCTTCGGCGAACGGCATGGCTGCTGGCACTGGTATGCCGGCTTCAACGAGATCATCAATCCTGGCAAGGCCGGCATGGAGAATGCCGACGAGGTCTCGGGCCTGGCGCTCGACTGGCTGAAGCGCAATGGCTCGGCCAGGAAGTGGTTCCTGCACGTCAATGTCTGGGATCCGCACACGCCCTATCGCGCGCCCGACTCCTTCGGCGACCCCTTCGCCGACCAGCCGCTTCCCGACTGGATGACCAAGGACGTGTTCGAGAAGAGCCATGCCGGCTATGGGCCGCACAGCCCGCAGGAGCCCTCGGGCTTCGATGTCGAACCCGGCGGGTCGAAGTTCCGGCGCATGCCGTCGCCGATCGACGACATGGGCAAGGTCAAGGCCTGGTTCGACGGCTATGACACCGGCGTGCTCTATGCCGATCACCATGTCGGCCTGATCATCGAGGAATTGAAGCGGCAGAACCTTTTCGACGACACCATCATCGTCATCGGCGCCGACCATGGCGAGAACCTTGGCGAGCTCAATGTCTGGGGCGACCATCAGACGGCGGACGAATACACCTGCAACGTGCCGCTGGTCATCCGCTGGCCCGGCGCCAAGGACATGCGCGGCGTCAATTCCGGGCTGCATTATCATTTCGACTGGGCGGCGACGCTGATCGACCGGCTTGGCGGCAGCGTGCCGGCACTGTGGGACGGACAATCCTTCGCGCCGGCGCTCGCTGCCGGCCAGGAGGGCGGGCGCGATTTCCTGGTGCTGAGCCAGGGCGCCTGGGCGGTGCAGCGCGGCGTGCGCTTCCGGCTCGGCGAGGCCGACTGGTTGATGCTGCGCACCTACCATGACGGCTACAAGGATTTCGGCCCGGTCAGCCTGTTCAACCTGACCGAGGATCCGCATGAGGAGCATGATCTCTCGGGTTCGCGGGGCGATGTCGTCGACCATGCCAGCCGCCTGCTCGAGGACTGGCGCACCGCCATGGCGGTGCGCGGCGACAGCGATGTCGATCCGCTTGTGACGGTGATGCGCGAGGGCGGGCCATTCCATTGCAGGGGCGAGTTGCCCGGTTATCTGGAAAGGCTGCGCCGGACCGGCCGCGCCGAGGCGGCGGCGGCACTCGAACAACGCCACCCGGCACCCCCGCTACGGCGCCAGTCGCTGAACTGAGGCGGCTGCGGCCGCCCTGGCCGTGCCCCATCAAGATGCCGGCCCTGCCTCACGACAGGCGCGCCGGTTCGCCCTATCTCCCATGCCGCCCCTTGGTTCATGGCGGCATGGAGGATGACCAGAAGTGACATCGATGCCGGTTGCCAGCCGTGAAGCGGCGCCCTTGCCGGTCGCGGCGCTGATGGGCGCCATGGTGTCGATCCAGATCGGCGCCACCTTCGCCAAGACGCTGTTCCCGGTGATCGGCGCGCAAGGCACGACGACGCTCAGGCTGGTCATCGGCGCGCTGATGCTGATCGCGGTGCTGCGGCCCTGGCAGATGCGGCCGTCGCGCGCCACTCTGCCGTGGCTCGTCGCCTACGGGGTGACGCTCGCCGCACTCAACCTTCTATTCTATGCCGCGCTCGCCAGGATTCCGCTCGGCATCGCCGTGGCGCTGGAATTCTCAGGCCCGCTGCTGGTGGCAACCTTGACGTCGCGGCGCGCCAGCGACTTTGCCTGGATCGCGCTGGCGGTCGCCGGCATCGTGCTCTTGTCACCCTTCATCCGCTCGCTGCAGCCGCTCGATCCGATCGGAGTGATGCTGGCGCTGGCCGCCGGCGGCTTCTGGGCGCTTTACATCGTGCTGGCGCAGAAGGCGGGCGCGGAACTGGGCACCCGCACCACCGCCTATGGCATGGCGATTGCCGCCGTGCTGGTGCTGCCCTTCGGCATTGCCGAGGCCGGCAGCGGCCTGTTGGCTCCGTCGATCCTGGTCAGCGCGCTGCTCGTCGGCCTGTTCTCCAGCGCGCTGCCGTTCTTCCTGGAGATGGTGGCGCTGACCCGCATGCCGGCGCGCATCTACGGCACGCTGACCTGCCTGGAGCCGGGGCTCGGCGCGCTGGCCGGTTTCTTGTTCCTGCATGAAAAGCTGACCATGCCGCAACTGGCCGGCATCGCCGCCGTGATCGTGGCCGTCGCCGGCACCGCGCTGACCTCTAAACCGCCCGTGCCTTCGCCGGAGTAGGCGGGGTTCGGCGATATATGCCTACCGACGGTCTGACATTCTGCCCGCTGCCACGGCATCTGCTTCGGTTGCAAAAAATTCCCCTGTCCAGGGTTCGTTTTTTGTCCCAGGCCAGATCACTTTCCCGAAATCTCCCCCTTCAGAGATTACAACAACGGGTCGTTCAGAGAGAGCAACAGCTGTCTGTGTAGGTTTTTTCTGGAGATACCTGCATAAGGCGTGAGTAGGCGCTTCAGAAGCCGCCGCATAGATCGACCGCCCCAGCATGTCGATCCGACGACCGTTGAACCGTTCGCCGTCTTCAGGGTTTCGCCAGAATTTGGATCCACCAAAATCGGCTCGAGATATTCGACGCCAAGGAAAAGACCCAACCTCGGCGCTCTTGCGGAAAAATGCCCAGACATCAAAATCTTGGACGCCCCGTGTTGCTTTTGCATAATGCAGAGCCGATCCTTGGCAAAGGCAGAGCAGCAATAGGTGAGTTTTCAGAGGCGCCAACCGAGGTATTCTATCGAAAAGGCTATCTAGGTCGGCAAGAGCTATCTCGCGCAGCCGTACAAGGTCGGAAGGCTCAATCTTTTCAAATGATCGAAATTTGGTTTCGCTCAAGCAACCGTCCTTGTGAGCAAGATGCTGGTTTCAGATTGACTAGCTCAAGGGCGTTGCATCGTGCTTTCAAGCTGTTTTATCGTGACTTTACACTCAGATCAGCTTCTCCAGCGTGATCGGCAGATCGCGCACGCGTTTTCCCGTTGCATGGAACACCGCGTTGGCAATGGCCGGTGCGATGCCGACGATCGCCAGTTCGCCGACGCCCTTGCCGCCGAGCACCGAGGAATGCAGGTCGGGAATGCCGACCGAGATGGTCTCGATGTCGGGAATGTCGGCATTGGTCGGCACGAGATAGTCGGCGAGGTTGTTGTTGACGATGCGGCCGTGGCGGCGGTCGAGGATGCCTTCTTCGAGCAGCGCCTGGCCGATGCCCATGATGATGCCGCCCTTCCACTGGCTTTCGGCGAGTTTGGGATTGTAGAGCCGGCCCGAATCCAGTGCCGACACCACGCGCGAGACACGCACCGTGCCGAAGTCCTCGTCGACGCGCACCTCGACGAAATGCGCGCACCAGGAGTGGCGGGAATAGTCGCCCTCGGTGTGCGGCAGCGACATGGCGATGGTGGTGTAGTTCCTGTAGCGGTCCTCGGCGCTCGAATTGGCCGGCATGGTGTCGCCCGTGGCCTCGATCTGGTCGCGGCCGACGCGCCTCAGCAGTTCGGCGATCGAGACATCGGGGCCATCGCCGCGCGGCGCGGTGATGCGGCCATTGGCGACCGTCAGGGTGTTGGCCTGCAGCGTGTTGAACGGCGAGCGCGGATCGCTGATCGCCAGGCCCACCAACTGGTCGAGCGCCGAGGTCGCGGCCTTGTGGACCGCACCCGTCATCACGCCGGCGAGCCGTGAGCCGCCGGTGACGCCGGCACGGGGAAAGCGCGAATCGCCGAGCTTCACCACCACGTCCTCGGCGCTCACACCGACCGTCTCGGCGGCGGTCTGCGCCAGGATGGTGTAGGTGCCCTGGCCCATGTCGATCGAGGAGCTTTCGACCTCGACCGAGCCGTCGGCCAGGATGCGCACGACAGCTTCGCCATAGGCGCGCCGCACCGGATAGGTGCCGGCGGCGACGCCCCAGCCGATCAGATGGTTGCCGTCGCGCATCGAGCGCGGCTCGGGCGAGCGCCTTGCCCAGCCGAAACGTTCGGCACCCGTTGCAAAAGCTTCGCGCAACTGCCTGGTCGACCAGGCTTTTTTGGCGTGCGGATCCTGCTCGGCGTAGTTCCGCAGCCGGATCTCCAGCGGGTCGATGCCGACCTCGTAGGCGAGCTCGTCGATGGCGCTTTCGATGCCGAAGGCCGAGGGGTTTTCGCCCGGTGCGCGCATGGCGCCCGGCACCACCGAATTCACCCGCACCACGTTCTGCTTCGACGAAAAATTCGGCGTTGCGTACATGATCGAGGTGACCGAGCCCAGCGGCTCGACCCACATGCCGTCGATGGATGTTTCATTGACGCCGCGATGCACGATCGACTGGATGACGCCGTCATGGCCGGCGCCGATGGTTACCGTCTGCCGCGTCGCGGCGCGGCCGCCATAGCCGGTAAAAGTCTGCGGACGCGTCATCACCAGCCGCACCGGCCGGCCGAGCATCTTCGCCGCGCTCGCCGCCACCGCGCCGTGGCTGAGCGCCAGCGCCTTGGAGCCGAAGCCGCCGCCGATATAGGGCGAGATCAGCCGGACATTCTCGAACGGCACTTCGAACCATTCGGCATAAGTACGCGCCATGCCGTCCAGCCACTGGCTCGGCTCCCATACGGTGAGATGGTCGCCCTCCCAGCGGGCTATCAGACCATGCGGCTCCATCGGCGCCTGGTATTCGCGCGGCGTGTTGTAGGCGGCGCAGATGCGGACCGGCGCGGCGGCGAAGGCGGCGGCCGCGTCGCCCCACTCCTTGGTCATGGCGTCGATCGGGATGCCGTCGCCGGCCTTGCCGTCGCTGAGGTCGACGATGGCCGGCGTCTCGTCATAGCCGACCTCGACGAGTGCGGCCGCGGCGACCGCCTGCTCGAAGGTCTCGGCGATGACGGCCGCGACATGCTGGCCCGAAAAAGTGATGTCGCGGGCCAGCGGGCAATAGGGCTTGTCGGGCGGCGGGGTGCCGAACCAGTCGGAGGCGGTTCTGAGGCTGATGATTGTGTCCGGCGTCAGCACCTTCAACACACCCGGCGCTGCCTCGGCTCGAGTGGTGTCGATCGCGCGCACCTTGCCCGACGCTATCGTGCTTTCGACCAGCGCGGCATAGGCGAGGCCTTCGAGTTGCTGCTCGACAGCGTATCTGGCCGCACCCGTGATCTTGGCCGGACCGTCGACGCGCGACAGCCGGCCGCCGACGGCTTCCATCGACGCGCCGTCGGAGGCGTCGCCATGTCTTGTGCTGCCATGTCTTGCGTGAACGGTCATGCCGCTTCTCCCAATTTGAGGATGGCGCGTGCGACGACGCGCGGCGCGAGTTCGATCTTGTAGTGGTTGGCGCCATGGTCGACGGCGCCTTCGACGGCGAGCAGGCTGGCCGCGCGGACGGCCTCCGGCTCCAATGCCTTGCCTTTCAGGGCGGCTTCGACGGCGTGCGCCCGCCACGGCTTGGTGGCGACGCCGCCCAGCGCCACGCGCAACGTGCGGATGGTGCGCCCATCGGCTTCCAGTTCGAGCCCGACGGCGGCACTGGCGGCGGCGAATTCATAGGATTGCCGGTCGCGGACCTTGAGATAGGTCGATCGCCGCGCGGCAATGGAGGAGGGGATTTCGATGGCGGTGATCATCTCGCCAGGCTCGATTGCGTGTTCCTTGTCGGGCGTCGTGCCCGGCAGCAGGAAAAACTCGTCGACCGGCACCCGGCGGTCGCCGAGATGAACCGTTGCGTCGAAGGCGACGAGCGCGGTGGCGAGATCGCCGGGATACATGGCGATGCAGGCTTGGCTGGTGCCGAGCACGGCATGGCCCCTGGTGACGCCGCCGATCGCCGAACAGCCGCTGCCGGGCTGCCGCTTGTTGCAGGCGGAGAAATTCGAGGGATCGCGGAAATAGGGGCAGCGCGTGCGCTGCATCAGATTGCCGCCGATGGTCGCCATGTTGCGGATCTGCGCCGAAGCCGCCTGCCACAGCGCTTCGGACACTGCGGGAAACTGGCTCTTGATGTCGGCATGGTCGGCGACATGGCCCATTCTGGCAAGCGCGCCGATTGTGGCGCCGCGCTCGGTCACCTCGATCGCGTCGAGCCCTTTGAGATGGGTGATGTCGACCAATGCGTCGGGCTCGGCGACGCCGCATTTGGCGAGGTCGATCAGCGTGGTGCCGCCGGCAAGCAGCATGGCGCCGGGAAGTGCTGCCGCCTGGCGTGCGGCGTCGGGGGAGGTGGCGCGAAGATAGGAGAAATCCCTCATTGGGCTGCCTCCAATGCTGCCTGGCGCACGGCGGCGACGATGTGGGGATAGGCGCCGCAACGGCAGAGGTTGCCGGCCATGTATTCGCGGATTTCCTCATCCGAGCCGGCATGGCCCTCGCGGATGCAGGCCACCGCCGACATGATCTGCCCCGGCGTGCAATAGCCGCACTGGAAGGCATCCTGTTCGAGGAAGGCAGCCTGCACGGGATGCAGTTCGCCCTCCCGTGCAAGCCCCTCTATGGTGGTGACCGTGCGGCCTTCGGCCTGCGCGGCCAGCGTCAGGCAGGCCAGCACGCGCTCGCCGTCGAGATGGACGGTGCAGGCGCCGCACTGGCCGTGATCGCAGCCTTTCTTGGTGCCGGTCAGGCCAAGCCGGTCGCGCAAGGCGTCGAGCAGCGTGACGCGCGGCTCCAGCCGCAGTTCGTGATGCTGGCCGTTAATATCGAGATGGACGGGGATCGTGGTCTTGCTGGTCATGGGCGTCTGGCTCCGCTTGCTTGACGCTGAGGGGAATGATCTGGCGCTTTGGACGGGAAGGGCAAGGTCAGGCGACAGCCAATCCGGCGCGCGTGGGGACGGTGACAGCTTGCGGCTTCGAAAGACGTGACATACCGGTTCCCCTGATTATATGATAAAGGTGCTCCACTAAAGCGGAGGCGCCTCCGTTTATTTACGTGGGGGCTGGCCAGGCATGGTTCAAGCCCCATATCCGAGAGTGGAGAGAAAAATTGGCTTTTGAGCCGCCCGCATCTGTCGACCGAAAACCCGAAACGGCGCAAAAGCCGTTGCGCGCGGATGCGCAGCGCAATCGCGACCGGCTGGTCGAGGTGGCGGCTTCGGTCTTCGCCGAGCGCGGCATCGACGCCTCGCTGGAGGAGATCGCGCGGCGCGCCGGCGTCGGCATCGGCACGCTCTACCGGCATTTCCCGACGCGCGAGCATCTGGTCGAAGTGGTCTATCGCCGCGAGGTTGAGGGGTTGTGCGCGGCGGCGGGCGAGCTCGCGGCAAGGCATGCCTCCGATGTCGCGCTGGAAGAATGGATGCGCCGCTTCGTCGACTACATCGCCACCAAGCGCGGCCTGGCGACCAGCCTGCGCATCCTGCTCACCACCAATTCGACGCTGTTCTCCGACACGTCGGGGCGCGTGTCGCAGGCGTTGCGGCAATTGGTCGAGGCGGCGGTGGCCGATGGCACCATCCGCGGCGACGTCGATGCTTCCGACGTGCTACACGCGCTCGGCGGCATCTACTCGGCGCCGGAGACCCCTGAATGGCGCGACCGCTCGCGGCGGCTGGTTAAGCTGTTGATGGATGGGCTGCGGTTCGGGGCGGGGAAATAGGCGAAGGCCTGGTCGTCCAGCGATCGATCCGATAGCGCAGCGGCTTTTAGGCAGGCCGCCCGTTAGCCATGCCGCGTCCTCCCCGCACACCGCCCTTGCATCTGAATGACAGCGTTTGTTAAATTCCTCACATTTCAGACGATCGACAGGCCCCATTGATGACGGCTCGCAAAGCGCAAAGGACTGCCCGGCTGATGCATCTCCTGACGGAGCGGCGGGTCATTCACCTCAGCGAAGCGGCAACGCTGCTAGGCGTCTCGGAGATGACGGTGCGGCGCGATATCGCCACCAACCAGGGGCAGATCGCCTATCTCGGCGGACACATACTGGCGGCGGCCGAGATCGATGCCGACGCGCCTTACGAACTGGCGACAGCGGCCGACAGCCATGCGGCGGCAAAGCGCGAGGCCTGCGCGCATGCGGTGCGCAAGATACGGCCCGACGAGACGATCTTCATCGACTGCGGCACGACGCTGATCCACCTGATCGACTTTATTCCCGACGATTATCAAATAACCGCAATATGTTACGCCATGAATGTCGCCGAGCGCCTGAGCCGCAAGGCCAACATAACCATCATCATGCTGGGCGGTGTCTATCACCCGGCCTCGGCGTCCTTCTCGGGCACGCATGATTTCGACATCCTGAAGAGCGTCGGCATCAACGCCGCCTTTCTCTCGGCCGCCGGGGTGGACGCCAAGCGTGGCGCCACCTGCGAGCATTTCCACGAGGCGGTGGTGAAGCAGAAGGTGATGGGCCTGGCTCGCGAGAACTACCTCATTGTCGACTCGAGCAAGATCGGCAAGCTCAAGCGCGCCTTCTTCGCGCCGATGGACGGCTTTGACGCGGTCATCACCGAGCACGGCGAGGCTTCACCGGATTCGTTCTGATTCCCTGGCGATGGGTGCGAGCGCTCGTCGCTTCGGCATCCTCGGGGCTCCGCAACAAGCTTCGCCCTTGGGATGACGACGCCCGGGTTCTGCCAAATTCCCTGTGCAACGCGACCAGCCGCCGGCCTGACTTCGTTTGACATTTGGCAATTCTGATGGAAAAGTCACAAAAAAAGTAAGGGAAGTCTCAAGCGACAATCTCGGCAGTCTTGGGTAGGGGACGCGTCCAAGGGAGGAAGCGCGGACGTCATGATCGAACAGGGTTCGACCGCGATCGAACAGGGTTCGATTGCAGGGATGTCCCCTTTGCTGCGCGTCGAGGGCGTCAGCAAGAGGTTCGGTGGCGTCAATGCGCTGCGCGGCGTCAGCCTGGAAATCCGGTCCGGCGAAGTCCACGCTTTGCTCGGTGAAAACGGGGCCGGCAAATCGACGCTGATCAAGATCCTGAGCGGCGTGCATGTGCATGATGGCGGCTCGATCGAAATCGACGGCAAGCCCGTCTCCTTTGCCTCACCCGCCCAGTCGCGCGATGCCGGCGTGGCGGTCGTCTATCAGGATCTGAGCCTGGTCGAGTCGCTTTCGGTAGCCGACAATCTGCTGCTTGGACGGGAGCCCCGGACCCGCTTCGGCGTCCTCAGGAAGAGCCTGCTGATGGCGCAGGCCGAGGCATTCCTGAAATCGCAGAACATTCCGCTCGATGCCCGCGCCATGGTCGGGTCGTTGCCGTTCGCCTATCGCCAGATGACCGAGATCGCCAAGGCGCTGATGGGCGACGTGCGGCTGCTTATCCTCGACGAGCCGACCTCGGCGCTGACCGACGATGAGGAGAAGATCCTGTTCGAGGCAATCCGCGCTGTCGCCGCGCGCGGCGTGGGCGTCATCTACGTCACCCACCGCCTCAACGAGGTGTTCCGGATCTCGAACCGGGTGACGGTGTTTCGCGACGGCCAGAACGCCGGGACATTCATCACGCAGGAAACCAATATGCGGCAGCTGGTCGGCGCGATCGTCGGACCGGATCACGCCGTGCTGAAGGCGGACGACACGGCAAGCGCACAGAGCCCGCGCGCACCGGCGCATTCGGCCGACAGGCCGGTGCTCGACTTGAGGGATGTCGGCAACGACCGGCTCGACCGGGTCAATCTCCAACTGCGCGGCGGTGAAATCCATGGCCTTGCCGGCCTGATCGGCAGCGGGCGCACCGAAATCCTGCAGACCATTTTCGGCCTGCTGCCGGTCCAGTCCGGACAGGCCAGCCTCGACGGCGCCGCGCTGGCGGCATCGGGTCCAGCCGCCGCGATCGGGCAAGGCATCGCGCTGGTGCCGGAGGACCGGCACGTCCAGGGCCTGGTGCTCGACCATTCGATAGAGCGCAACCTGACCTTGCCACGCTTGCCGGATTTCTCCCGTCTCGGCTGGCTGCGGCGGCGCACGGCCAGCGCGCACGCCAATGCGGCGATGCGCCGGCTGGCGGTCAAGGCGCCCGGCGCGCTGACGCCGGTGAAGAACCTGTCCGGCGGCAACCAGCAGAAGGTGGTGTTCGGCAAATGGAATGAGCCTAGGCCGCGCGTGCTGCTGCTCGACGAGCCGACGGTCGGCGTCGATGTCGGCGCGCGCGAGGAGATTTACGGCGTCATTCGCGCGGCGGCAGCGGCCGGCAGCGGCGTGCTTCTGGTGTCTTCAGATCTTTCCGAGCTGCTGCAGCTCTGCGACCGCATCTCCATCGTCGTCGACGGCCGGATCACTAAAACGATTTCGCGCCACGACCTCGGCAGTGCCGAGGATCTCCACCACCTCATCCAGCTTTCGCAGCCATCGGAAGAACACGCGGCATGACCGAGACCCCGCCAAACACAGCAACGGCCAAGGGTGCCGCCCACCCGGCCGGCGGCCGCTCGGCCTTGCGGCATCTGCTGCAGGGGGAGCGGCCCTACATGCTCTATGTCGCGTTCGCCGTCATGCTCGTTGTCTTCAGCCTGGCGTCGCCCTGGTTCCTGTCGATCGACAATTTTCTCAACATCGGTCGGCAGACGACGCTGGTCTCGATCATTGCGGTGGGCATGACATTCGTCATCATCTCCAGGCAGATCGACCTGTCGGTGGCCTCGACGCTGGCGCTTTCGGGCATGAGCGCGTCGTTGGCCATGGCTTTTGTCGCCAACAATTGGGTGGTCGGCGCGGTTGCGGGGCTGGGTACGGGCGCACTGATCGGACTGGTCAACGGGGTTCTGACCACGCGCCTCGAAATCCCGTCCTTCCTGGTGACGCTCGGCACGCTGAGCGGCGCGCGCGGCTTGGCGCTGATGGTCACCAACACCAAGCCGGTCATCATCACCAACGAGTATTATTTCGCCATCTTCGGCGAGGGCTCGGTGCTGGGCATTCCCGCACCGATCCTGTGGACGCTCGGCGTCACCATCGCCGGCATCCTGCTCCTGCACTACAGCGTCTACGGGCGGCGCGTCTATGCGGCGGGCGGCAATCCGACCGCGGCGCTCTATTCGGGTGTCAACATCAAGCAGGTCACGACGCTGGCCTTCGTGCTGACCGGCACGCTCGCCGGACTGGCATCGCTGATCCTGTCGGCGCGTTCGCACGCGGCGCGCCCCGACGTGGTGCAAGGCATGGAGCTCGATGTCATCGCCTCGGTGATCCTCGGCGGCTGCAGCCTGTTCGGCGGCCGCGGCTTCGTGCTCGGCACGCTGCTCGGCAGCCTGATCATCGGCACGCTCAACAATGGGCTGGTGCTGCTCGGCGTCAGCTCGTCGCTGCAACTCGTCATCAAGGGAGCAATCATCGTCGCCGCGGTCGCGTTCACGAGGAGGTAAGGCGCGCATTCGCGAATATCAGCAGAAAACCGCCGGCTCCAAACGGCATAACATCAACGATCAACGGAGGAAGTCATGAGACAATCGGCAAGAATCCTACTCGGCACATTGAGCCTCGCCGCCAGCGCCTTCGCGCTGTCGACGTCGCTCAGTCTCGCGCAAACGCCCGACACCTGCGTTACCGGCGTCGACCTCGCCACGCTCGGTCCCAAAGGCATTGTCGGGCAAGGCCCGCATGGCGAAAAGGCTGCCTCGCCCGACGAGCTGAAATTGACCGACGACGAAGCCGCCAAGGTCAAGGCCGGCAACTTCAAGGTCGGCATTTCCATGCAGACGGTGAACCTCGACTGGTCGCAATTGCAGGTGCAAGGCATCAGCGAGACGTTGGCCAAATATGGCGTCACCGTCACCGGCGTGGCGTCGGCCGAATATCAGGTCGACAAGCAGATCGCCGACATCGAAAACACCATCCAGCAGCATCCCGACGGCATCATCTCCATCCCCGTCGATTTCACCGCGACGGCACCGACCTACAAGAAGGTGGGCGAGGCCGGCATCAAGCTGGTGTTCATGGACTCTATTCCGGTCGGCCTTTCATCGCCCAAGGATTTTGCCTCGATGATCTCGGCCGACAGCCAGGGCAATGGCCAGATCGCCGCGACGATCCTCGCCTCCTGCATGCCCAAGGGCGGCACGATCGGCCTGGTGAATTTCGGCGTCGACTATTTCAGCACCAATGAGCGCACCAAGGGCGTCAGCGAGTGGATGAAGAAGAACCGGCCCGACATCGTCATGAAGCAGGTCGATTTCACCGATCCGTCGAAAGTCTCGCAGATCGCAGGCGATTTCCTGACCGGCAATCCCGACGTGAAGGGCCTCTACGCGGTCTGGGACCAGCCGGCGCTCGACACGCTGTCGTCGATGCGCGCGCAAGGCATCGACATTCCGATCACCACGGTCGATCTCGGCCTGCAATCGGCGATCGAGATCGCCAAGGGCGGGCCGCTCAAGGCTACCGGCTCGCAGCGTCCCTACGACCAGGGCGTCGCCGAGGCGCTGGCCATGATGAAGGCGCTGATCGGACAACCCACGCCCGCCTGGGTCGGCGTGCAGTCCTTGCCGGTGGTGCAGTCCAACGTGCTGGAATCCTACAAGACCGTCTTCCACAAGGACCCGCCGGCCGAACTGGTCGACGCCTGCAATGCGGCAAAGCCGAAGTGCAACTGAGGTAGATGAAAGGCATGGGCGCGGGGAGGTTCCGCGCCCGTCACTGGCGGCCCCCGGACCGGCCCCGACGGCTCTTCGTCGTGGGCACGCGGTATGCTAGGCGTCAGGCCGGGATGGCCTGATTTGCCGGCTGTCCGCGATTCGAGGGGTGCCCGATGTATGTAGGCCGTTCCTACAAGGTGGTCGATTTCGCGCTGTGGTCGCGGCGCAGCGTCATCTACATGGTGGTGGTGAGCGGGCTGGCCGTGGCGGCCTACCGGCTTCCGGGCCTTGCCGGGTTTTCGGTGCCGTGGTCGGTGGTGCTGGTGCTCGGCACCACGGTGTCGCTGGTTGCCGGCTTCAAGAATTCGCAAGTGTTCACCCGCAGCGGCGAAGCGCTGCAGGCGTTCACGCAGATCACGGCAAGCAGCCGCGTCTGGTCCAATTTCTGCCGGGACTTCCTGGATGCGGCGACAGCGCGGCAGCTCATCTATCGCCACATCGCCTGGATGACGGCGCTGCGCTATTCGCTGCGGCGGCCGATGCCGTGGGAATCGATGGGCAAGGCCGCCAATGTCGAATACCGGCGGCGTTACGATATCCAGGAGGACAAGGGCTCGATCGCCGACGATCTGCGCCCGCTGCTGGGCGAGACGACAGCCGATGTCCTGAGGTCGCCCCGTCCGGCGATAGCCTTGCTCGAAATGCAGTCGGTCCAAGTCAACGGGCTCTTCAAGGACGCCCAGATCCCACCGCAGATCTATGGCGAACTGACCAAGCTGATCCGCGACTTCCACGATCAGCAGGCGCGTTGCGACCGCATCAAGAACAATCCCTATCCCCGGCAATACGCCATCGTCAGTTCCATGTTCGTGATGATCTTCTGCACGCTGCTGCCGTTCGGCGTGGTTCCGGTGTTCGCCGACATGGGCAAGCTCGGTGGCATGCTCGGCGCGATCGCCATCTGGCTGACGATCCCGTTCAGCACGCTTTTGGGCTGGGCCTACATGTCGCTCGACCAGGTGGGTGAAAGCAGTGCCAATCCCTTCGAGGGCAATGCCAACGACGTGCCGATCTCGCAGATATGCCGCGACATCGAGATCGAGATGCGCGCCGGGCTTGGCGAAAGCGATCTGCCCAGGCCCTTGCTGCCGGTCAACGACATCGCGATGTAGAGTTTGTACGCTCGCGAGCCTCGATCTCAGGGCTATGCCGGCCGGCGGTCAGTCCCGACCAGTCCGTGCCTTCCGGCCGGAAACGATCCGCAGCCAGGGCGCCAGATGGAAGGCGCTCATCAGGAGGTACATGGCCGGCATACCCGCGATCGGCGACGGGGCGCCCATGCAGCTCATTGCTCCCTCGCCGCCCAGCGAGACGAGCGCCATCAAGGCGAAGGTCGGGGCGGCGGCAAGGCACAGCCAATCGGCGATGCCAAGGGCGGCGATGTTTTCGGTGCGATGGGTATCGCTCACGGCTTTTCTCCTGATGTGCCGAGGGTCGGGACGCGACGCGCCAAGACTTGATTTCCGCGCCCCGCCCGGGGGCGGGGCGCGGTGGCCGAGAGGCGGCCGGGGCTTTCGCAGGCCACGGCCAGCTCCTTGGCGAAGCCCTACTTCTCGCCCTTGTCGCGGAACGCGGCCTCGCCGGCGGCAGAGACTTCGGCCCATTTCTTGTCGGCGCCGGCCTCATAATTATCGTGCCAGTTCCACCAGCTGTAGAGCGGCGTCTGCGGATAGCCTTCGGGCGAGTCCTCCCAGATCTCCTGGCGGCCGAGCGGAGTGGCGTCGAGATAGCTCCACACCGTGCCCATCGCCTCGTCGCCGCGGCTGTTGATGAAATAGGTGCGGAAGACGCGGTCGCCGTCATGGATGAAGACGTTGTGGCCGTGCCATTCGTCGACGCCGAAATCCTTGTCGAAACTGTCTGATATCGTGTACCAGGGCATCTCCCAGCCCATGCGTGCCTTCAGCCTGACAATGTCGGCCTGCGGCGCGCGCGAGGCGTAGGCCAGCGTGGTGTTGCGGGCGTTGAGGTGGGCGAGGTGTCCGACCTGGTCGGCGCCCAGCGAACAACCGCGGCAGGCATGGTCGGGCCAGCCATAGACGCCGGGTTCGAAGAAGGCGCGGTAGACGATCAACTGGCGGCGGCCTTCGAACAGGTCGAGCAGGCTTGCCTTGCCGTTCGGGCCTTCGAAGACATAGGCCTTGTCCACTTCCATCCATGGCATGCGCCGGCGTTCGGCCGACAGCGCGTCCCTGGCGCGCATCGTCGCCTTCTCCTTCACCAGCATCTTTTCATGCGCGGCCGCCCAGTCCTGCGGCGAAACGATCGGCGGGGTCTTCATGGTCATGTGCTTGGTCATTGGTCTTCTCCTTTGCCAGTCATGGCGTCGTTGCGGTGTGTCGTTGCCTGGGGATGCCGGGATGTCTGAGGCGTGGCGGGTTCAAAGAAATCCGGCCCGGCGCAGCAGGGGTGGCGCCCGGCTGGCTTGGCCGTATCATTCGCCGTGGCGAGGTCGAGGTCGGTGGAAGCAGGCATTTTCTGGTTCTCCCTTGCATGCCGTCATGGCCGGCACGACTTGCTGGTTGACGGTACTGACTTAAGGTAGGGCGCCGACGCGGCGGGGTGGGAGTTACAAGTGTGACGGGATTTGAATGGACTCGCTGATGACAGCTGCGGCGTTGGCTCTGGCGGCAGGCGATCCGCTCGGCGCGCTCGACCGCGTTGCGCTGCGCGAGGACGCGCCGGCGCTGGCGCTGCGCGGCATCGCCATGGCGCAGCTCGGCGATCTCGATCGCGCCAAGCTCTTGTTGCGGCGCGCCGCGCGCGCCTTCAGCCCGAGGGAAGCGGTGGCGCGGGCGCGGTGCGTCGTCGCCGAGGCCGAGATCGCGCTGGTCTCGCGCGACCTTGGCTGGCCGGCCAAGGCGCTCGACGCGGCGCGCATTACGCTGGAAAAGCATGGCGACCGGCTCAATGCGGCGCATGCCGGCCATCTCAAGGTACGGCGCCTGCTCCTGATCGGCCGCCTCGACGAGGCCGAGCAGGTGCTGGCCGGGCTCGACCCGGCGCCGCTGCCGCCGGCGTCGCGGGCCGCGCATGAGCTGGCCGTGGCCGGTATCGCTTTGCGGCGACTGCGGACCCGCCCGGCGCGCGCGGCACTCGAGTGGGCGCGAGCCGCCGCCCGCAAGGCCGGCATTGCCGGCCTGATCGCGGAAGTGGAGAGCGCGTCCCTGGCACTTGAGACGCCGGCGGCGCGGCTGATCGCCAATGGTGAAGAACGGCCGCTGCTGCTCGAAGAGGTGGAGGCGCTGCAGGGGGCGCCGGGGCTGGTCGTCGATGCTTTTCACTACGCGGTGCGCGGCGGCGGCACCACGGTTTCGCTGGCGAGCCGGCCGGTGCTGTTTTCGCTGGCGCGAACGCTCGCCGAAGCATGGCCGGCGGACGTGTCGCGGGAGGAACTGGTGGCGCGGGCCTTTGGCGGCAAGCATGCCGATGAATCGCACCGCGCCCGGCTGCGCGTCGAAATCGGACGGCTGCGCGGCGAGCTTGGCGGGCTGGCCGATATCAGCGCCACCAAGCGCGGCTTCACGCTGGCGCCGCGCCAGGCGCGCGCGGTGATGGTGCTGGCGCGGCCGATCGAGGAACGGCACGCGGCGGTGCTCGCCTTGCTCGCCGATGGCGAGGCGTGGTCGAGCTCGGCCTTGGCGCTGGCGCTCGGAACCGGCCAGCGCAGCGTGCAAAGGGCGCTTGAGCCGCTTGCCGAAACCGGCAAGGTGCAGTCTTTCGGCCACGGCCGGGCGCGCCGCTGGATGACGCCGCCGGTGGCGGGATTCACGACGACCTTGTTACTCCCGGCACCGCTGCCGAATGGCTAAGGTGCGTCGATATTCAGGTGAGGCCGGCCTGCAAATAGCGACCACGATCGAGGATCAGGACATGAAACATTCGGCGGCTGAAATCCTGCAGGAATATGGACCCTTTCCGGGGGTCGAGAAGGTGGGTGGGGTCAGCTTCGACGGCAAGAGCGTCTGGTTCGCCTCGGGCGACAGGCTCAATGCCTTCGATCCGCAAACCGGCAAACCGCTGCGCACGATCGATGTCGCGGCGCATGCCGGCACCGCCTATGACGGAAGGCATCTCTACCAGATCACCAACGACCGCATCCTGAAGATCGACCCTGACAGCGGCGAGGTTCTGAGCACCATTCCAGCGCCGGGTGGCGGTCGCGATTCCGGGCTGACCTGGGCCGAAGGAACGCTGTGGGTCGGGCAGTACCGCGAGCGCAAGATACACCAGATCGATCCCGAGACCGGGGCGGTGCTGCGCACCATCGAATCCGACCGCTTCGTCACCGGGGTGACCTGGGTGGAGGGCGAGATGTGGCACGCCACCTGGGAAGGCGACGAGAGCGATCTCAGGCGCATCGACCCGCGGACGGGCAAGGTTCTGGAGAAGCTCGATATGCCCACGGGCATGGGCATATCGGGGCTCGAATCCGACGGCGGCGAGCGTCTGTTCTGCGGCGGCGGCAATGTCGGCGTGGTGAGGGCGGTGCGCCGGCCGAAGTGACGGTCGATTTATCTGAAATCGGCTGGTCGTTGAGCGGTGGCGTGCCTAGATAGGCTGGACCATTCCCCCGCAAAAGGACCAGACCATGCCCGAACAGATCACGTTGAACGACGGCGCCGCCATTCCCCAGCTTGGCCTTGGCGTGTGGCAGGTCGATGCCGACATGACAGCGCAAGTGGTCGGCTCGGCGATCAAGGCCGGCTACCGGCTGATCGACACCGCCGAGGGCTACCAGAACGAGGAGGGCGTCGGCGAGGCCATCCGTAGCGCCGGCGTGGCGAGAGCCGAGCTGTTCATCACCTCCAAGCTGCGCAACGGTGCGCACCAGAGCGACGCGGCGCTTCGCGCCTTCGACGATACGATGGAAAAGCTCGGCATCGAGCAGCTCGACCTGTTCCTGATCCACTGGCCGGTGCCCAGCCAGGACAAATATGTCGAGGCGTGGAAGACGCTGATCGAACTGCGCAAGGCCGGCCGCATCAAGTCGATCGGCGTGTCGAATTTCAATCCGGATCATCTGGAGCGCATCATCGGCGAGACCGGCGTGGTTCCGGTCGTCAACCAGGTCGAGCTGCACCCGCGCTTCCAGCAGCGCGCGCTCAGGGAATTCCATGCCAGGCACAATATCCAGACCGAAAGCTGGAGCCCGCTGGGCAGCGGCAAGCTGCTCGGCGACCCGACCATAGCAGGCATCGCCAGGAAGCATGGCAAGTCAGCCGCGCAGACGATGATCCGCTGGCATCTCCAGGAAGGACTGATCGTCATTCCGAAGTCGGTGCGCGAGGACCGCATCGCGGCCAATTTCGACGTCTTCGATTTCGAACTGGACGCGCAGGACCTGGCGACCATCCGAGGCATGGATTCGGCCAGCGGACGCGGCGGACCGAACCCGGCGACGGCGGCGTTCTTGTTTTGACGATTGGACAGGCAGGCGTGGCGGCTTCGCCGATGGCACCTCACTCCGGCAGCTCGACCATCACCGCATCGCCATCCAGCCGCGCCAGGTAGCTGCCGAGATTGACGCAGGGCGGCAGCCTCTTGGCCGCACCCGTTCGATAGTCGAAGGCGCCGGCGTGCTTGGGGCATTCGACTTCGTAGTCCATGACCAGCCCGTCGGCGAGGTGGACGGCCTCATGGGTGCAGAGCCCATCGGTGCAGAACACCTCGTCGTCGGGCGAGCGGAAGATGGCGTAGGTGCGGCCGCCATGGTCGAAACGGCGCGCGCCTTCCTGTTCGATGTCGTCGAGGCCGCAGGCCCTGATCCAGCTGGACATTCTTTCCTCGTGAGCTCCGTGCGGTCTCCGGGACGGCTGTCTTGCCGTCCCGGAGATTTCGCTCCTGGGATCAATTCTTGCTGAGGTAGTCGGCAGCGTTGGCCGGCGTCACCAGTTCGAACGGCACGTAGACGACGCGGTCGACCTTCTCGCCCTTGGCAAGCGCCAGTGCCGCGTCGACACCGCCGCCGCCCTGGCCCTTGGCGTTCTGGAACACCGTCACCGCGAGATCGCCAGCCTTCATCGATTGCAGGCCGTCCTGGGTGGCGTCGATGCCACCGACGACGACGTTCTTCATGTCGACGCCGTTTGCCTTCAGCGCCAGGATCGCGCCGATGGCGGATTCGTCGTTGTTGGCGATCACCGCGTCCGGCGCCGGACCCGCCGTCAGCCAGTTGGTCATCAGGTTCTGCGCATTGTCGCGCGCCCATTCGGACGATTGCTTGTCGGTGATCTTGATGAAGTTGCACATGTCGGTGGCAAAGACCTGCTCGACATCCTTGGTGCGCTGCAGTGCTGCCTGATGCACCAGGCTGCCCATGACGATATAGGCCGTCGCGCCCGCCGACTTGCCCTTGGCGCGCAACAGCTTGCAGACTTCGAAAGCCTCCAGCGTGCCGGACTCGGTTTCGTTGGAGCCGACATAGACCTGCTTTTCCGGCAGGTTCTTCATGTCTGATGGTTCGAGGTTGACGAAGACCAGCGGAATGCCGGCCTTGGCTGCCTCCTCGCTGATGGTCTTGGAGGCATTGGTGTCGACAAGCGTGACAATGATGGCGTCGACGCCCGAGGCGATGAAGTTCTTGACCTGGTCGAGCTGCTTGGCGACGTCGTTCTGCGCGTCTTCGACCTGGATGCCGGCGCCCTTTTCCTTGGCGCGGTCCTGCATGCCGTGCATCAGCAGCGTCTGAAAATTGTTGTCGAAGTTGACGATCGAAACGCCGATCTTGGCGGCGAAGGCCGATGTCGACATCGTCGCGGCGAATGCCGTCGACATCAGCGTCGCCAATGCCGTCGAAATGAGAAGCTTCTTCACGGTTTTCCTCCCTTGCGGATGGAGTGCCGGTTCACCCCTCTTCGTTCCGGCCCTTGCGGGATGGCTGGAGGGATGGCCGCGCCATCCCTGTGGCTGTCTGGTCGGCCGAGGTCAGCGAGGGGCGTTGGCGCGTGCCTTCTTCTTTTCGTAGCGGGCCTCCATCCGCGCCTCGCCCTCCTTGCTGCCGTCGTGGAAGGTGCCGAACCATCGGTCGAACGGAATGAGACCGTCGCCGTAGTTCACCTCGAAATATTTGTGGTGGAGGTAGTGGATGTAGGCGTGGCTATCGACCGAGCTATCCTCGGTCAGCTCGACCTTGTCGAAGCCGACATGGCCGGGAATGGCGCCGAAACCGGCATAGTGGAGCTGATAGAGCGCGAGCAGCGGATTGGACGGGATAATGAGGTGCCAGAGCGCCACGCCGAGATAGCCGAGCTGCTCGACCGGGTGCATGGCCAGCGACGACCAGGGCGAGGGGTTGACTGAATTGTGGTGCACCGAATGCACCCATTTGTAGAGCGGCGGCCAGTGGATCGCCCGGTGCAGCAGGAAGAAATGCGTCTCGTGGATGATCGGCACCACCAGCGCCAGCACGAACAGGTAGACCGGGTGCTCGGCCACGGTCAGCCACGGCACGTAGCCATTGGCGTAGGCGTAAAGGATCGCCACCTCGATCGCCGTCCAGATCGGCATGCCGGTGCCGAAGGTGCGCAGCATGTTGTCGATGTTCTGGTTCTTGAACAGGAACGCCTTGTTCTTCTGCTCGGACGGCCATTTGCCGTTGTATTTGAATCGGTTGCCCTGGGCTTTTAGCGTGTAGAGCCGCATCTCGAAGGCGCCGAAGAAGACCAGCAGCGCCACGCAGTTGACGAGGAAGAGCCTGGCGATCCAGCCGAAGGAAAGCGTCTTCATCGCCTCGGTGTCGGGCAGCACGAAATGCCACCACGCCACGGCCGAGAGCGCGAACAGCATGTTATAGGGCAGGAAATAGTGCGGCAGCCATTTGAGCAGCGCCAGCGGGCGCGGCGGGAAGGCAAACAGCGGCGCGGTGCCGGCCGGCTCGTTCGGCGCCCAGTCGCCGCGCTTGTTGCGCGTGCCGTATTTCAGATCGTCCATGACGGCCTCACTATGTCTGGGTTCACAAGGACTGGGAGAGGGTGAGGAAGCGGTCGTAGGCGGCATCGTCCATGTCCACCTGGTGCCTGGCTTCGGGGTAAAGACCATTGGCCACGTCGCGGCCGAAGGCGCGGAAGGCAGTGATGCGCTTGTCCTGCAACTCGGCTTCCAGCGCGACGAAATCGGCATAGCGCCTGGCATGGCGCGGGTAGTGGCCGCTGTGGGTGCCCAGCACATCGCTGGAAAACAGATATTGCGTGTCGCAGGCGTTGCCGCAGCCCATACCCATGGTGACCAGCGGCGTCGAGCGGGTGATGTGGTCGGCGAGCCTGACCGGCACCACCTCGACCTCGATGCAGGCCGCGCCGGCGTTCTCCAGATCCTTTGCCGCGCGCAGCACCTTGATCGCCTCCTCGGCCGATTTGCCGATGGCGCGGAAATTGGTCCAGGTGGCGCGGTTGGGCACCAGGCCGACATGGCCGGTGACGGGAACGCCCTCGGCGGCCATCGCCTCGATGAAGCGCGGCGAATGCGATGAATAGACCGCATCGGCGCCGCGCTTCATCATGGAGAAGCCGAGCCGCACCGCCTCATCAGACGAAGCGATAGCGCCATGCGGCATACCCACGGAGAGGAAGGCGAGGGGTGCCGCCTGACGGATGGCCTCCAGATTGTGATCGGGCTCGCAGGACAGGATGACGATGTCGCTGGCGACGGCGGCCCGCGCCTCGGCCGGCGTGTCGACATGAAGCTGCAGCCATTTGCGGCTGCCCTTGGCGCTTTGCAGGTCGTGTACGCTCAGCCGTCTCGTCACTCGACATCCTCCCGTTGCGGGAGGCGTAGCATCGCTGCCGACGGAAGACCGCCTGTTCCTTGATCAAATCAGATCAAAGGTTCTCGGCGGTGAAGGTGATGAAGCGGATCGGCGGGTTTTCGATCGGCAAGTCGTGCAGTCCGAGTCGGGCGAGGATCAGGTCTATGGCGCGGCGCGCCTGCGCTTCGGGCGCCTGGTCGAGCACGACGTCCATGGTGCCCTGGCGCAGCGCCGCGCTGCTGCGCTCGGTCAGTTCATGGCCGACGAAGAATATCTCGTGGCGGCGCGGATGGCGGGCCAGCATTTCGTTCAGCGAACCGTTGCCGCCGCCGGCATTGTAGAAGCCGGCAAGGTCCGGGCGCTGCCGCAGCACCTCGACGAGAAGGTCGGCGCTGCGGTGGCCCTCGTCATGGCCGAACAGCACCTCGGCGAAAGCATGATCGGCGCGTGGATGCTGTGCCAGATAGTCCGAAAAGCCACGGATGCGGTCGCGATGCACCTGGTAGATCTGGCTGTGGCAGAGCGCCACGATGCTGCCGCCGCGTGGCTGCATGCGGCTCATCAATTGCGCCGCCATGCGGCCGGCGGCGTAATTGTCGATGCCGACATAGTCGGCCTTCGAGCCGGCGATGCGGGTCACCACCTGGACCGTCGGCACGCCCTGTGCCTCGATCTCGGCCAGAGCGGCGCGGATCAGCGGATCGTCCGGCACCGCCAGGATCAGGCCGCCACGGCGCATGCCGGGCTCGCGGATGCGACGGGCAACGGCTGACGCATCGCCCTCGTCGAGGAACGTCCGGTGCACGGCGACGGTGCGGTCGAGCGTTGCCGCGATGCGTTCGAAGGCGCGGGACAGTCGCGAGAAAAAGGTCGAGTCCGGCCGCACCAGGATGACCTCGATGCGGATGATGCCGCGATGCGCTTCGGGCAGCCGGCGCGGATAGTCGAGCGAGCGGGCAGCGGCGACCACCTTTTCCACTGTTTGCGGCCGCACGCCGCCGCGGCCGTTGAGCACGCGCTCGACCGTCGCGGTGCCGACGCCGGCGCGGCGGGCGATGTCGGCGAAGGTGGGTTTGGCGATGGCGCCCTCCCTGATGCGATTTGATCAGGAGGTAGCATGTTTTCACATTGAATGCTTTACGCCTCGGCTGGGGAAGCCGCATCTCGCCACGACGGGAGATTGGCAGTTTCCGCCGTCGGCGCCCTAAATCCCGGAGCCGTCCAGTTGCTGGGCATCATCGCCTTCCCAGGGAGCGGGCATCGAGGCACCCCGGCCGGGATTGGCGGTGGGCAGCGGCATCCAGCATTTCAGCTCGGGCTCGGCATATTCGACGACGCGGCCGGGCGAGGAATCGGAGGCGCGCCAGCCTTCCTCGGCGAACTGGTCGGCGCGCGACCAGTAGGCGAGATCGACTTCCGCCGGCCCCTGCTCGGACGAGCGCACGGTGACCAGGATGCGGCTGCCGTCCTTCGGCGCCGTCGACATGTGGCGCCACCGTTCGGGCTCGTCCATCGCATTTCCTCCTCGGGTACTGCTGCGCTCGAAGGAGGGATAGTCGCCTTGCACCGGGAGCCGGTCAACCCGGACTTTCGCGAAAAGCCGTTCAGAACTTCATCGCCAGCTGCTGTTCCACCAGGCCGAGTTCCTTCTCGTAGAAGCCTTCGAAGCCCTGGGCGTAATGCTGTTGGCGAAAAATGTCGCGGGCGGCGATGAAAGCGTCGCGGGCCGCGAGCAGGCTGGCCCTGTCATGCGTCCTGGTGCCGATTGCGAGCAGTATTTCGCCGCGCACCGAATGGGTCTTGCCCCAGATGATCGGCGACTTTTCGCGTGTCAGTTCGGTCAGCGCCAGGTCCATCTGCTCAAGCGCCTTGCGGTAGCGCGGTACGCTGTCCTCGGCGTCGCCCATGAAACGGTAGGCGCGGCCCTGATTGTAGGTGATGGTGGCCCAGGTGAAAGGGTCCTGCTTGCGGGTAATGACCTCATGCGCCCTGTCAAAGGCGGCCAGCGCCTGCTCGAAGCAGTCGGCGCATTTGCCGCGCTGGCCAAGCGACAGAAGCACGGCGCCGAGATTGCTCTGGGTGTTGGCCCAGTCGACCGGCTGGGTCTCGCGGGTGCGGACCTCCAGCACGTCCTGGAAGGCGGCCCGCGACGCCTCCAGTTTTTCGGTGCCGTCCTCGATCTCGCCGAGCTTCTGCAGCGCCACCGCCATGTTGGCCATCGCCATCGCCCACTGCACCGGCACCTTGCCGCGGGTCCAGACAGTGAGGGCGCCGTGGAAGGCGTCGATGGCGTCCGTGTAGTTCTTCCTTGCGTCGCCGGCATCGCCGAGCGCGGTGAACTCGTTGCCGATGTTGTTTTGCAACCCCGCCCATTCGTCGGGACTGGTCTTTTTCGTATAGACCTTCGTCGCCTGGCGGTAGGCGTCCATCGCCTTGGCGTAGTAGGCCGTGCCGCCGGCGCGCTGCCCCATCAGGTCGTAGGCGTTGCCAAGGTTGATCAGCACGGTGGCCCACAATTGCGGCGTGCGCTTGCGGCTGAAGATCTCGAGCGCGTCCTCATAGACCTTGATCGCCTGCTCGACACGCGCCGTGCCGTTTTCGCGTGCGGCCAATGCCGTCAGCGTGATGCCTTCGTTGATGGCGACGCCGGCCGGGCCGCCGGTGAAGACGGTGACGCCGGGCAGCAGCTTGGCCGCCTCATAGACGTCGACCGCTTCTGACAAGGCCGCGTTTTCGCCCTTGATCATGCCCTGGTCGGTCAGCGCGTCGCCTTCGAAGATCTTGTAGATGAAGGCGGTCTTCGGGTCCCAGCGCTCGGCCTGCCGGAACGCGTCCTCATAGCGCTCGGCGGCGGTGCGGTAGTCGAAGTTCAAGATAGCGGTGCGCGCATGGTCGGCAAAAGTATTGGCGAGTTCCAGCCGCCTCTGCCTGATGTCAGCCTCGGCTTCGTCCAGCTGTTTGTCGATCTCCTCGGCCCGCGCGCTGGCCTTGGCGCGGAAGGTCAGCGCGAGCTGGATGGCGCCTTCCGTCTGCGCGCGGTCGGCAAGGCCAGAAAGGCGAATCAATTCAGGATCCTGCCTGGTTTCGGTGTCGTGCCGGGTTATGATTTCGCGCAGCTTCTGTGCGCCGGCCGCGAGCTGCGCCTGCAAATCGGCGGGGCCGGCAGATGTGTCGATCCGAAGGGCGCCGAGCATGCCGTAGAGCTGGTCGAGCGGCACCTCGTTCTGCGCCGCGACGGTTTCGACCATCGCGCGCTGGTCGGCAGGCGTGGTGGCTATGGTCAGCAGCAGCTTGCGCCGGGCCGAGCGGATCGAGGCCTCGTCGCTGCCGGTCTCCTCCGGTGCCTGGCCGAAATAGAGCAGCCGCCGCAGGCTGGCATTGGTCCAGGGCAATTGCCGGCCGCCGGTCTTCACATAGACTTCCTCGGTGACCATGGTCATGACATCGCCGAAGGCAAAACCGCCGGCTGCGAGATGTTTCAAAAGAGCGGCGGCATAGGGACTGTTGCCGCCAGCTTCGCCGTCCAATGCCGCATGGCCGGGCGCCGCGGCAAAGCCGATGACCTCGCCCAGGCTCTCCGGCGCGCCGGATGCATCCGCAAGGGGTGCGGCACCACGCGCGAGATCGAGCCCGGCGGCGGCCACCGCCGCCGGGCCGGACGGGGTGTTGAGCGTCGCACCGGGCGGGAAGGGGTTGGATCGGCAGGCATCGAGCAGCATAATCGCCACCGGAACGCTGGCCTTGAGCTCAGCCAACAGAGCCGAGACCCGAACCAGCCGGTTGGCCGGATCGGCGAGCGAGGTGGCGTCCGCTTCGACCGGCACCAGATAGTTCTCGCCCGCGGCCTCGATGCCATGGCCCGAATAGTAGAGCAGCGCGACGTCGGCGCCGGCGGCGTCCTCGACGAAATGCTTGAGGCCGCGCGCCAGGCGCACCCCGTCGCCATCGGGGATGGAACTGACCTCGAAACCGAGACTGGTCAAAAGCTGGGCGACGGCGCGTGCGTCATTGGCCGGATTGGGCAGCGCGGGCAGGGACAGGTAGTGGGACTCGCCGATGACCAGTGCCACGCCGCGCAGCGGTTTGGCATCGTCGGCCCGTGCCGGCCATGCCAGCAACACAGCCTGCAACGCCAGCAGCAATGCAGCGCAAAAGGCAAAGCGATGTCGACCCGCCATGCACAACCCCGATGACCCATGCCATCGTAACCGGCATAAGGTGGCGGCTCAATGACCGATGCGGCGGCAAGACCAAATGTCGGATCGCATCGGCCATTTACGTCCTGGGTCCGGCGATGGTCGCCAGGACAAGGAGAAGCATTGATGCGTGACAAGATCGAAGCGACGTCGGTTGCGGACGAAATGAAACTCTACTTCAGCCGCAATCCCAATCCGCGCCTGGCGGTCGCGGTGGCTCGTCACCTCGACGCGAAAGTGACCTTCGAATTCGCGTCACCCTTTGCGCCGGGGCAAGCGGAGCGGTTCCGGCCGCTCAATCCCAATCTCTCCATTCCCATCCTGGCATGGCCAGGCGGCAGCCTGTGGGAGGCCGATGCCATAGCCTGCAGGCTGTCGCGTGACGCGCGCTCGAACTTCTGGCGGAGCGGTGACGACGAGCCCGACATGATTCGCTGGATAAGCTGGGGCAAGGAGAACTTCGCACGGGCCTGCGACATGGTGCATTTCGAGCGCGGCACCAAACAGCGCTACCGCCTCGGTCCGATCGACCATCAGTTGGTCGAGGAGGGGCTGAAACTGTTTCACACCACCGCGACCATTCTCGATGCGGCGCTGGCAGGCCGGCAGTGGCTCCTGGGGGACGAGGTCTCCTATGCCGACTTCCGCATGGCGACGTTCCTGCCGTTCAACCATGTCGCCGGACAGCCGCTCGAGGACCATCCCTGCCTCGCGCGCTGGTATCGCAGGCTCGATGCCATCGACGCCTGGCACAATCCGTTCGAGGGGCTGGATGCGCCCGAACTGCCGCCGGTGCCGGGGCAGGGCGCTTAGGCGGCTGGAAGCGTAAACTGACGACCGGCGTATACGAAAGACAACTTGAAGACGCCGGCCGCCATTTGGGGCGTTTGGGTGCATCACGTTGGGGCACGATGCAGGGTCAGGCTAGGCGCATGTGCCGGGTCCGCAAATCGGAACACCGTCTCATGGTGAACAGGTGGTTACTATCCACAGGCCCGAGGCGGGAACCGGCAGGCGGCACGCGGTTTCCGGCCCGTCCATGGCGGCCACGGCGACGCTCTCTCATCTGTGCGCAACGCGAATCGCCTGGCCTGCGCGGCTCGACGGGCCGCGATCGGGTTGATAAGCCCGTCTGCGAAGGAGCCGATGAGTCTGACATGACCGTTGCGATCGAGATGGGACAGACGACGGCGGGCGCCCCGGCGAAGCTCGATCTCGAGGAGTTGCTGGCGACCCGCCTTCTGGTGCAGGGCAATTCCGGTTCCGGCAAGTCGCATCTGCTGCGTCGGCTCCTCGAACAGAGCGCGCCCTGGGTGCAGCAGACCATCGTCGACCCGGAAGGCGATTTCGTGTCGCTGGGCGAACGCTACGGCCATCTGGTGATCGACGCCGAGGAGCATACCGAACGCGGCCTGCAGGCGGCCGGCGAGCGCGCGCGGATTCACCGCGTCTCGACGGTGCTCAACCTTGAAGGGCTCGATGCCGAAAACCAGATGCGGCGCGCGGCCGCCTTCCTCGGCGGGCTGTTCGAGGTGGCCCGCGACCACTGGTATCCGATGCTGGTGGTGGTGGACGAGGCGCAGCTTTTCGCACCTGCTGTGGCCGGCGAGGTTTCGGACGAGGCGCGCAAGCTCTCGCTCGGCGCCATGACCAATCTGATGTGCCGTGGCCGCAAACGGGGGCTCGCCGGCATCATCGCCACGCAGCGGCTGGCCAAGCTCGCCAAGAATGTTGCGGCGGAAGCTTCCAACTTCCTCATGGGCCGCACTTTCCTCGATATCGACATGGCGCGCGCGGCCGATCTGCTCGGCATGGAGCGGCGGCAGGCGGAAGCTTTTCGCGATCTGGAGCGCGGCCAGTTCATGGCGCTCGGGCCGGCGCTGTCGCGGCGGCCGCTCGGCCTGCGCATCGGCCCGACCGATACCAGCCCGCGCAACGGCACGCCCAGGCTGATGCCGCTGCCGGAAGCCGCGCTCGAGGACGCCCGCGCCATCATCCTGGCCGCGCCGCCGCCCGAGACGGTGCGCGCGCCGCGCCGGGTGGCGTCACCGGATCTGCTGGAGCAGCTGATGGCGGCGAAAGCGGCGCCGCTCGACATCCGCCCCGAACCGGCCGGGCCGGCGCCCAGCGCCGAGGATCTGGCCGAACGGCGCGAGCGGATGGACCGTGTCCTGCGCGCCATCCTGGCCGAGCCCGATGCGGGATTCCGCGTCATCGGCGTGCTCTACCAGGAATTCGTCGTGCGCTGCCGCATCGAGGGTCTGGCTTCGGTCATACCCGATCTCCAGGAATTCCGCCGCATGCTGACCCGCGCCCGCGCCGGGGTCGGGTCCGACATGGCCGAGGACGATGCGTGGCGCGATGTTTCGGTGCGCGCCTCGCTGCTGCCGGAGGACATGCAGGGCGTTTTCATGATGATCGCGCGTGCCGCCAAGGAAGGCTGGCCGTGCCCGAGCGATGGCGCGATCGCCCGCGCCTATGGTTCGCATTCCATGCGCCGCGCCCGGCGCCTGCTGACCTATATCGAGGAGCAGGGCCTCATCGTCTGCCAGCTCGACGGTACGGGAAAACGCACGGTGACGCTGGTCGAACTGGCCTGGGCCACCGCGCCCGGCGACCCCAACGCCGAAGGGGCGGGGCAAGGCAGCCTGGCGCTGTGACGACCTCATGAGCAGCCCGGCTCCCGGCGGTTCGCGGATCGAGCCCGGCGGCAAAGCCCGGGTCCGTATCATGGGGACGCCGCGATCCGGCACCAACCTTGCCAAGCTCCTGGTCGAAACCCATCTCAGCATGCCGGTCGTGTTCGACCGGGGTTTCTGGAAGCATGGGGTTTTTCCCGCCCTGATGGACGGGCGCACGCTGCAATATGGAGATTTGCCCATCATCGTCATGAGCAAGGATCCCATAACCCAGCTTCTGTCGTGGTTCCGCTACAGCAGGAACGACAGCATCTTCAGGCCGGCCGAATATCTCGGCCCGTTCCTGAGCCAGTCCTTCGAAATCAGGCAGGATTTCACGCAACCCAGGCGGATGGAGTACAGGTTCCGCACGCCGGCCGACTACTGGAACCAGTTCTACTTCGCCATGGAGGCTCTTCGCCGCACCGGCGCGCCGGTGCATTTCGTGTGCTATGAGCAGCTCGTTTCCGCGCCGGCCACAAGCCTCGCTTCCATCTCCCGTTTCCTTGACCTTTCGCCGCCTTTCGATGCCGGCAGCGCGGTGACAATCCCGGGATATGCGATCGGCGCCAGCAACGACATCGACAGGCCTTCCGATCCGGCCGCCAGGCAGGGTCCGTTTGACCCGACGCGCGCGGATCTGGCGTCGGCGCTCGCCAGGATCGGATGGCGCAATGCGCGCCTCATCCTGCGCGACATCGACGAGGATGTGCTGGGTGCGACGGGGCGGCCCGGATTTCGCGGGATCTGCAGGCAGGCGATGGGGCCAGCGGCGCTGTTGAGGTCGCTGATCGGCTTCTGGTGAGGGGGCGCTGCGGCGCCCTCCTCAGGCGCCGCCTTTCGCCTTGCGGCCGAGACCCATGGATTTGGCCAGTTTCGAGCGGGTCGCCGAATAATTCGGCGCCACCATCGGATAGCTGGAAGGCAGGTTCCACTTCTTGCGATACTGGTCCGGCGTCAGCCCGTAATTCGTCTCGATATGCCGCTTCAGCGATTTGAAGCGCCTGCCGTCCTCCAGGCAGATGATGAAATCGGGCGTGACGGATTTCTTGACCGGGACGGCGAACCTGATCTCGTCGGGGCGGCCGTCGACGACACCATCCGAAATGGCTCGGATCGAGGCGTGTATCTTTCCGATGAAGTCAGGCAGATCGGCGGCTGGGACCGGATTGTTCGAGACATAGGAGGAGACGATATCGGCGGTTATCGCAATAATCGGGTCGATAGGCCCGCTTTTCCCGGCATATGCGCCGCCCCCGTCGGCAAGGTCGATCGGCATGTCTTCGAAACCCATTCCGGTCCTGACCAGGGTTGGGCTTGCATAAGGTTTCTTCAAAAGACGTCTCCTTGGGCGCGGGCAGTTCGGTGTTGCAGCTGTTTGATGGGCACAAGTTGTGGGAAAATTTCACACGTGTCAACCGGTGTAAACCGCGCCAGCCAGGGATCATCGTCCCACGGGCGCGGGGCTTCGTATCCGGCGGACGCGGGGCGGGGATCGATCTGGCGAAGGGGTCGCCATAGAGCTTCCGTGCCGTCCGCCTATTGTGGAAGCATTTCCCACGCGCTATTTTCGCCAGGAATTTCCGGGGGATGGACGACCGATTTCGGGATTGGGAAGTGAAGGACGGTGATGAGCAGAGGACAACATCTGGAGGCCGCAGGGGTCCAGAACGCGTTGAACCGGGTGCTTCGCCCGCTGGTGCGGCTGGCCATCAAGTGCGGCGTGACATTTCCGGCCTTCGTCGACCTGCTGCGTCAACTCTATGTCAATGTAGCCGAGCACGAGTTTGCCTTGCCCGACAAGCAGCAGACCGACTCCAGGGTCAGCCTGCTGACAGGCGTCCACAGGAAGGAAGTCAGCCGGCTGCGGGGCGCCGGCGCACCGGTGCGGGTGGTGCCCGATGCGGTTTCCAGGACGAGCGCCATCGTCGCGCGCTGGCTCGCCGACCCGCTGTTCCTCGATCCCAGGGGCATGCCGTTGCCGTTGGCGCGCACGAGTGAGGCCGCAGAGCCGTCCTTTGCCGGCCTCGTGGAATCGGTGACACGCGATCTCAGGCCGCGCGCCGTGCTGGACGACTGGCTTGACCGGGGGCTGGTCGAGATCGACGCGGAGGACCGGATCGTGCTCATGGAAGGGGCCATGGTGCCGCGTGGGGACGGCGAGGTCCGGCTCTATTATTTTGCGCGCAACCTCGGCGACCATGCGGGCGCCGCCGTCGAGAACGTACTGGCCGATACGCCGCCCTTCCTCGAACGCGCCGTCCACTATGACGGGCTGTCGGAGGAGCTTGCCAGGTCGCTCGAGGCCTACAGTCGGGAAATCGCGGTCGAGACGCTGCTGCGCCTGAACAAATACGCCAACCAGGCCATACAGAGCGATCCCGGCGGCACGAGCCGGTGGAACTGGGGCGTCTATGTCGTCACCGCCCATGGCAGCCCGCTGGCTGCCGAAGACGCTTCGCGCACCGGCGACGCCGGCGGAGAGACGGCATGAGCTGGAACTGGAGGCCGACGAGGCGGGATTTCCTCAGCCTTGGCGCCGCCTTGCCGATGGCGCTTTCCAGCCGTTCGGCAAAGGCGGCCGAAGCGTCGAAAGACCAGGGCATAGGCGGTACCGGCTGGACGGCCGGGACGGACGGCGGCGACCAGGGCATAGGCGGCACCGGCATTGTCGGAACGATCCAGCGCTTCGGTAGCATTTTCGTCAATGACGTGCGCGTTGCCTATGATCCCGACGTGCCGGTCTGGCTGGACGGCGTGCGTGTTGCCCCTGGCGCGCTCAAGGTGGGCCAGGTGGTGCGGGTCGCCGTCGCACGCAAGGCCGACCGCGTCGTCACCTCCGCCATCCATGTCACCAGCGAGGTGGTCGGGCCTGTCGAGCGCAAGACCGCCGGCTCGATGTGGGTCGTGGGCCAGCATGTCGACATCGGCGCCATTGCAGGGGGGGTGACGGTCAAGACGGGCGATATCGTCGCTGTCCATGGCATCCGCCGGCCTGACGGCAAGATCGTCGCGAGCCTGGTGGAGGCGAGACCGCATGAAACACGCTACGTGGTTCGCGGCCTTGCGGTCGTGAGCGCCGGCGCCTTGCTGGTCGGCCGGCTCAAGATCGGATCGAAAGCGTCGGAGCTGGCAAACCGGCGCGTCGAGCTGACCCTGACCAAGGCCGCGGGCGGCTACAGGATCGTGCATCTGGAAGCGGAGGCACCGGTGCCGCAGGCCCATGTCGCCAATGTTCTCTACGAAACGTTCCTGCAACGCCGGGGGAACAGCCTGGAATCGGGCCTGGGCATCGCCGTCGGCAAGCCGGAAAGCGGTTCGAAGTCGACAACTGCGGTCCGGGTGTTCCTCGAGGTCGGGTTCGATCGGGCGGGCAACATCACATCGGCCTCGCGCGGGCAAGGGGCCGGCGGGCCGGCGCCCAACCAGCGTGGCATGCCCCAGGGCGGCCAGCCCCCTGGCGGACCGGCAGGGCCGACAGGGCCGGGCGGCCCCAGCGGGCCGACTGGCCCCGGCGGGCCGCCCGGGCCGGGTGGACCTGATGGACCCGGTGGCCCCGGCGGCGGCGGCCCGGGCGCGCCCTAGGCCGCGCACGGCAAATGTCGGCGCCAAGGGGCTGGCCAACATGGATGGAGCAGATGAGCGAAAAATACGATCTTGAAAGGATGCTCACCATCCACCTGTCGCAAGCCAGGGCAGCCGTGCTCATGGATATCTGCGCCAGGAGCGGCGGCTTCGATCTTGCACCGGAGGAGCAACTGGTGCTGCGCGAGATCGAGGCAACGCTGGAGGCGGAAATCGATTTCGTCCTCGATCCCGCCTATCGGGCGATCCTGGCGGACATCAGGGGCGGGCTGCGAAGGGAATTCGACAGCGGCGCCCCGCATGACGACGACCATCCGGAGCGGGCGCGCCAGCCGTGATCTGGTTCGACGCAGCCCTCGAATATGCCGCGGATGACGAGCTGTTGAGGCGCTGCGTCGCCATGCTGCTCGGACTTGGGACGGGAGGCGTCGAGGTCGTGCGGAACATCGGCAAATCGCGGGATGCGCCCGCCACCTGCCTTGTCGGCGGCGGATCGCAAGGCGCATATTCGCAAATCGTCACGCTCCATCTCTCGCCGGCCAGCCGCCAGCCGGACGCTGTCGAGAGCGGCATGCGACTGGCACGACTGCTCGGCAGGTCGCTGCTGCTGGCGAACGACGCCACTGCCGACCCCTATTCATTCCTTCTCGCGTCAAGGGCGGGAACGCTTTCGACCGTATCGGTCGACCGCAAGGAGCTGGACGAGCACAACCGCTATGCGATCCTGACGCGGGAAAATCCCTGAGCGGGTAGGTGGCGGCCCATGGCGGCCAATCGGATCCCGCGACAACCACTTACGGCAAAAATTCAAAAGGCGCGATGAGGTCATGGCGCAACAATCCGGCCGGCGCGTCCTTTGCGATGGACGGCGCCGGCCGGCGCAGCCGTATCGGCTCGTTGTAGGGCTCGAGCTTTCCTGAGGGGGATACGGCTGCATTCGGCGGACCACGCGGGGGGCGGATGGTCCGCTGAAATCTGGGTCGAACTGTCTGGGATCCTCTCGTTGGTTTGGGCATACTGTGGGAAAAATACCCACAAGTCAACTGTCTGATCTTGACGTGGGTAATTTTCCCACATATTGGAAACCAACGCCCAGGGGAAAGATCGTCGGCGAAGCCCGGGCCTGCATCGGAAACGGAATCCGAGATCGAGCGGCTTTGGCCGCCGCGGCTTTCCGCTGTCTGCGAACCGACCAATTTCGAAGGTAAGCCATTGAAGACATTGTATATCGATGCCTCCCTGCCGTTCCGCTGGGGGCCTCATCCGCCTGTCGGCATTCCCCGCGTCGAAACCGCGCTCATCCGTCAGGCGCTGCGCTGGAGGGCCTCGCCGGTCGGGTTCTTCATCGTGGACAAATGGGGCCAAGGCCAAAGGCTCGACGAAGCGGAACTTCGTTATCTCAGGCGGCTTGTCGAGGGTGACCTGCCGCAACCGACGGGCGGCGAGGGCAGCTCCTATCTGGCGCGGCTGTGGAAGGTGCTGTCGATCCTGCGGGCGGCGCCTTTTGCCTGCGGGCGCGAATTCGATCGCGTCGCGGCCATCTTCCTGTCAGGCTCCGAGAAGCGGCGCGGCATCAAATTCCAGCTGTCCAAGACGGCCATACGGCTCTTCAAGATTGCCAAGTCGGCGCTGCGTCCCACGAGGCTCGATACCGGCGATCCGCTCAAGGACGAAAACGCCGTTTGTTTCCTGTCCAGCGCCAGCGTGCACGAACTTGCCTCGGGCAAGATCGCCGGGAAGAAAGCCAGATGCGGCATCTTCACCCTGATGCACGACCTCATCCCGATCGACTACCCGCATTTCGTCGGTCCTCATCACGCCCGCGGCTTCGTGCGCAACACGCAATGGCAGCTGGAAAATGCGCGCCTGCTGGTCTGCGTGTCGAACTACACCGCCGACAGGGTGAACAGCCACGCCATGGCCGCCAATCCCGGACGGATTCCGCGCATCGCGGTCGCATCGCTCGGCGCTTTCCTGCGGGAGGGCGTCGCGGATCGGGGGATGTCCACCGAGCGGCGGAAACGCGACCGCAAATTCGTCCTCTACTGCTCGACGATCGAGATCAGGAAAAACCACATCCTGCTGCTGAAAGTCTGGCACCGGCTGCTGCCGCTGCTGGGCGAGCGGCTGCCGAGGCTGGTCTTCTGCGGCCGGTGGGGCTGGATGTATGAAGAGCTCACCGCCTTCATGGCCGGGCATCCCGAACTGGCCGACCATGTCGAGTTCCGCTCCAACCTCAGCGACCGCGAGCTCGCCGAACTCTATCGGGACGCCGAATTCAGTGTCTATCCTTCGGCGGTCGAAGGCTGGGGCCTGGGCGCGGCCGAGTGCCTCGATTTCGGGTTGCCGGTGCTGATCTCGGACGCGCCATCCCTGGCGGAAGCCACGCAGGGGCTGATGCCGACGCTTCCCGCACGCGACGTCGAGGCCTGGTGCGCTGCGGTGGCCAAGGCCTGTACCGATCCGGTCTGGCTCGCCGAACTGCGCCACATCATCGCGTCACGCTACCGGCCGATCAAGGAGCGGGACTTTTTCGCGACCATAGTGGGTCACGCCGAGGCACTCGGCCAAGGTGCCGCGCGGTCGGCCGTGGCGACCGAGGCCCGCCAGCGGGCGGAGCGGATCCATGGGTGAGCGGCCGGTGTTTTCGGTGGGCGGGATGGAAACCGTCGCGAAGGATGCCGGCCATGGCGGTGCGGCCGTGCGGGTGATGGGAACGCCGCGCTCGGGCACGAACCTCGCCAAGCATCTCGTCGAAAATTATCTCAAGGTTCCGGTCGTGTTCGACCAGGGTTTCTGGAAACACGGGGTTTTCCCGGCGCTGATGAACGGACGCGACATCGACCATGGCGGCCTGCCCATCATCGTCATGAGCAAGGACCCGGTGAGCCAGATCCTGTCGTGGTTCCGCCTTGCGCGAAACGACACGATCTTCAAGCCGAACGGCAACCTCGCCTCGTTTCTCACGCGCCCCTTCGAGGTCAGGCAGGATTTCACCAAGCCGAAGCGGATGGAATACAGGTTCCGTTCGCCGGCCGACTATTGGAACCAGTTCTACTTCGCCATGGACGCGCTGCGGCGTGCCGGCGTGCCGGTGCATTTCATGGGCTACGAACAGCTGGTTTCGACGCCGGCCCTGTCGCTGCACATGCTGTCGCATTTCCTTGGGCGCACCAGGCCTTTCGACATTCGCACGGGCGTGGAAATCCCCGGCCACACGCTGGACGCCAGCAACGACATCGACCGGGCCGGCACGCATGAGCAAACCCCGTTCGACCCCGCCCGCGCGGAACTGGCCTCGGCGCTGGCCAGGATCGGCTGGCGCAACGCCAGCCTCATCCTGCGCGCGGTAGACGATGACGTGCTTGCCGCCACCGGACGGGCCGGGTTTCGCCAGACCTGTCGAGAGGCCGTCGGCGCGAAGGCCGTGCTGCGGTCGCTGGTCGGTTTCTGGTGAGGGGGAGTGCGGCCGACAATTTCGGCGCGGATGCCGCCTTCTCGGCGGTAAAGCCTGATTCTGAGGATGCGATCGTCCATGCTGGTTTCAAGTTTAGGCGGCTGTCTAGGGTGAGATACGCCGCTCGCAGACCTGATTCGGCTCGAATTATGTAGCTTCAAGGCAACAAAACCCTAAATTTCAACGCGCTAATAAGCCTGTTGTTGCTGTCTGGAAAATCCGTGCGTAACTTGGCCGTCGATTGCTTGGCGATCAAAAATCGGGCGGGGGCTCATGGTGCGGAAATCGATACTTGCGGTCACGTTTGCCGCATTGATGGCTTCGACCAGGCTGGCTACGGCAGATACGGCCTCGCCGCCGATTACGTCCATCGAATTCGACAAGCGGTGGGGTCCCTGGGTTTCATTCGGCGGATATGCGGGTACGGATGGCACCTCGCATGGCGAGCTTCTGCTCTTCGCGCCGCTCTGGCAGAACGGTCAGAGCCTGTTGTTCGGCGAAGCGAGGGGCAATGTCTACGACGGCGGCCTCGTCGGCGGTGGGGCGGCCGTCGGCTACCGCACCATGACAAGTTCCGGCTTCAATCTCGGCGTCTGGACGGCGATCGACGCCAGCCGCAGCCAGGGCGACAATACGTTTACCCAATGGTCGTCCGGCGTCGAGGCGATTTCCGATCGCTGGGCCTTCCGTCTCAACGGCTATGTGCCGTTCAACGGCACCAAGACCGCCGCTTCCGGCACTGCCGACGTTACTCTCGACCAGAACGCCATCTTCCTCATCGGCGGCAAGGAAAAGCCACTGCGCGGGGTCGATGCCGAGGCGGGTTTCAAGGTGCCGCTCAATTTCGGGAACGCCAAGCTCGGCATATATGGCGGCGGCTACTGGTTCGACGGCGACGATTCGTTCGACAAGATCGCCGGCGGCAAGGTGCGGGCCGAACTGTCCTTCCAGGACATCGTCGGTCCGGGCTCTACCCTGTCGGCGCGTTATCAGCTTAGCCATGACGGTGCCCGCGGCACCATTCAGACCATCGGCGCCACGTTGCGCATTCCCTTCGGCGGCGGCGGTTCGGGCGCCAGGCTGACCGAACAGGAAGTGCTGATGGCGGACCGCATCGAACGCAACGACCAAGTCATGGTCGGCCGCTCCAGGGAAGGAGTGCAGGACTTCTTCACCAATGTCGCGCTCGACCGCGTCGCGCGCGCCAACGACAACGCCAGCTTCGACAGCGCCATCGGCCAGGGCGCCAACACGCTGATCATCCTCGATGGCGCCGGCGGGCCGATCGACGGCAACAAGCAACTGGCGGCGGAGCAGTCGCTGCTTGGCGGCGGCGGCACACTCCTGGTGAAGGGGCTCGACACTGGCGCGGTCGGTGAGATCACCGCGCCCGGCGTCAGGCCGGTGATCCAGAATCTGACAGGCAGCGGCTACGGCCTTGGCCTGTCCGGCTATAACACTGTCGACAGCGTCGACGTGCTGGCGAGCTACGCGCCGGGCGGAACCGTGGCATCGGCGACGCTGACCGGCATCCAGGGCGCCGGCACCAATTTCGTCGCCATCGTCGACAGCAATGTCACGACGCGGATCGCGGGAACGGGTGGTGCCAGCCAGGATGGTGTCGGCACGGTGGCAATGACCGGCATCAATCTCGCCGGCGCTTCCAATGTGTGGCTTTACGACACGACCGTGACCAGCGAAGTCTCGGGGACGGGCGGCGGAGGTGCAGGTGCTTCCGCTGCTGCGGGCACCGGTACCGATTATACGGCAGGTGACGGGGCGGGCGACATCGCCGAAGGTGGCGACGGCGGCGGCTCCGACGGTGCGGAGCCCGTAATTGCCGGCGACAGCACAGGCGTCGACGGTACGGGTGTCAATGGTGGGAACAGCGATGGTGGCAATGCCCTGGTTGGCGCAATGTCCGGCGGCGATGGCGGCAACAGCTTCGCAGGAAACGCCCAGGGCGGTGTTAGCAGCACACCGGCGCCGGGCAAAGAAGCCTCGGGCGGCGTGGGAGGCAAGGGCGGTACTGGCGTGGTCAACGCAACGGTGGTCGCCGTCGATCTCTCGAGCAGCTCGCAAGTGATGCTGCGTAACCTCGAGGTCTCGGCACGCATTTCAGGCACGGGCGGGGCAGGCGGCGACGCTTCCGGCGGATCAGCCGGCGCAAGCTCGGTAACTTCAGGCAGCGGAACCGGCGGCGATGCTGTCGGCGGCAATGGCGGAAGCGCCTCGAACAACAATGTCGGCGGCAAGGCCGGCGACGCCACCGGCGGTTCATCCACGGGCGGTATGGGCGGCGACGGCACAGGTGGCGGAACCAACGATTTCGTCGCCAGCGGTGGCTCCGGGGGCAGCGCCGAGGGTGGGACCGGCACGGCCGGCGCTACCGCCGATATCGCCGCCAATGCAGGCGGCAAGGGTGGCGTGGGCGGAACCGGTGGAGACGGCGTGGCGCAGGCAAACGTCCTGGCTCTCGATCTATCCAACGCGGCCGGCGTGACGGCCAGCAGCGTCACCATCTCTGCCAGCCTTAGCGGCGTCGGCGCCGCCGGCGGTGAGGCCCGTGGCGGCAATGGCGGCTCGAGCACGGCGACCGGAGGCGACAGCACCGGCGGCAATGCTACCGGGGGCAATGCCGGTGACGTCAACAACAATGACGGCACCAATGGCGGCAATGGCACCGGCGGCGACGGCGACACCGGCGGCGGCACCGGTGTTGGCGGCTCGGGCGGCTCGATCACCTTCAACACCAATTCGGGCGGCGATGCCATTGGTGGCAGTGCCGGGCCAGGAGCGGAAGCGTCAAGCATTGGCGGCGACGGCGGCGCTGGCGGCGTCGGCGGCACTGGCGGCAACGGCTTGGGCACGGTGTCGATCGGCGGCCTGAAGGCCGCCGGTGGATCGGACATCACTTTCACCAACCTTTCCACAGCTGTTGTCATTTCCGGTACGGGAGGCGACGGCGGCAGCGCTTCAGCCGGATTCGGCGGCAGCGCTGTGGCCACCGGTGGGTCCAGCATCGGCGGAGATGCCATCGGCGGCAATGCAGGCTCGCTCGAGGGTAACGATGCGGGGTCCGGGGGGATGGCCACAGGTGGCGACGCACGCGTCATCGGCCTTGGCGGCGGAGCCCTCGCCGGCAATGGCGGCAAAGCCGTCCTAGCTTCGGGCAATGGCGGCAATGCCACAGGTGGCGATGCCGGTGCCGGTGGCGCAGCAACCGCCACCGGCGGCGAGGGCGGAAGGGGTGGCGCAGCAGGCGGCGGCGGTGCCGGTATTGTCGATGTCACGGCAAGCGGCATAGATGCAGGGGCTGCCTCCAACATCTCGTTCAACCGGGCGATGACATCGCTCACCATCGCGGCAACCGGCGGCACTGGCGGAGACTCGCTGGGCGGCGCTGGCGGCAATGCTACCGCATCCGGCGGAACCAGCCGTGGCGGCAATGCGACCGCCGGCAATGCCGGCGATATCTCCAACAACTCGGCCGGCTCCGGCGGTTCGGCGGCAGCCGGAGATGGCAGCACTAACGGTGGATTGGGCGAAGGCGGCGAGGGGGGATCCATGCTTGCCACTGGCGGCGCTGGTGGCGACGCGCAGGGCGGCGCGGGCGGCGATGGCGGCGATGCGACCGCCACGGCTGGCAGAGGCGGCTTCGCCGACATAGCCGGCTACGGCGGGGCTGGCATAGGCGCGGCCAGCGTATCGGGCATGTCCGTGGCTGGCGCCGTGCAAGTATCGCTGCAGGGCGTTAGCGTTGACATCGTCGGCAACACCCGCAGCGGCAATGGCGGCGATGCCGTGGGCGCCCAAGCCGGTACAGCCATCGCGACCGGAGGCCATGGCGGCGACGGTGGCGACGCCTTGAGCGGCAAAGGCGGCTCCACCGATGGCAATTCCGCTGGAGACGGCGGCAACGGCGCTGCCGGCAACGGCGGCGGCGCGCTTACATTCAGCGTTGGCGGCAGCGGCGGACAGGCTCACGTTTCGCCGGGCGATAGCGGCCAGTCGACGGGCGGAGCGGCCGGCGATGGCGGCGCTGCAACAGCCCTGGCAGCAGGGAGCGGCTTCGGAGGAGTGGCGGGCAATGCAGGCGCCGCGGTAGGATCGGGTTCGCTGGTAGGTCTCGATCTCAACACGGCAAGCGGATTTGCCGACACGACCACCGTCGATGTTACCTTTTCCAGAACCGCCGGTGACGGCGGCGATGGGTTTGGCGCTGCTTCCGGTATTTCGCGTGCCTTCGGCGGCGATGGTGGTGATGGCGGCGACGGCGGCATACAGCCGTCGGGTGGCGCAAGCAACAATCGTAGCGGCAATGGCGGCAATAGCATCAATCTCAATCCGGGCGGCTTTGCAGCGCCCGGCATCGGTGCGCCAATCATCGTCGATAGCAGTACGTCGTTTGGCGGAACGGGGCCTGGAGGCGGGACTGGCGGTAGTGCTTCGGCCTTTGCCAGCATCGCGTTTCAAGGTGTAGCCGGCGCTGCCGGCGGGGGAACCTTCACAGTCACGAGGATAGTTCCCAGCGGCGCCATTTCCGAGACCGGCACCGGCGGCACCTTAATCAACAACAACACGTCCGGGACCGACGGTCAGAGCGCAACAGGCACCTTCAGAAACGAACAGGCTACAGTCGGCGCGGCGGGTAACAGCGGTAGCGGCTCGGCCGGCATCGCCGGCCCGCAAGAGAACAACGCCGACGGACATTCCGGCTCGGTCACTACCGGACCGCCATGAAGCCCTCGCATAAAGATTGATTGGCACGACCGTGCCCTGACCATCGATTGCGCGACCTTTGCGTTGGTTCAGTTGCTGAGACGGATGGCGTGGTGGCTTCGCCTTCGGCGTGTCCAGGACCTAGCGGCACTATTCGTGGCATTCGCCGCGTGCGCGACCCGACCGGCGTCTTTGGCGCGGCGGGCGGCGGCGCGCTAGGCAACTCCAGGGAAAGTGCGAGCGTCTCCGGTTCGGAACTGCGTAAAAACAGAGCTGGAGCTGCGAGGCTGTAAGCTACCTTTCCTCGACGATCCGCAGATAGGCGGCCGTTACGAACAGCACGATCAGGCCGAACAGGATGCGCCTTGCCCCTTCAGGCATCTGCAGGATGGTCAACAGCGTCGTCAGCACCGTCAGGATCAGCGCGCCGATGATGGTGCCGGTGTAGCCGCCGCGGCCGCCGAAGATGGAGGTGCCGCCGATGACGGCCGCCGCCACCGACGGCAGCACCAGGGGTTCGGCGAGCGAGAGCGACGGGGCCTTGATCAGGCCGATATAGAGCAGGCCGGTGATGCCGGCGAGCAGGCTGGAGGTGACATACAGCGCCGTGATCACCTGCCAGTATTGCACGCCGGAGAGGCGGGTCGCGCGTTCGTTGTCGCCGACGGCGTAGAGCAGGCGGCCGAAGCCGGTGCGCGCCAGTGTGAAGACGATCAGCGCCGCCAGCGGCACGAACAACAGCAGGGCGTTGGGGAAGGCAAAGCCGAGTATGGGGGTGACACCGGTGCCGAGCCAGGCGAGGAAATCGGGAATTTTCGCGCCCGACGCGATCACCGTGCGCTGGTAGACCTGCAGGCAGCCGGTGCCGATCAGGCTGGTGCCCAGCGTCATGATCAACGGGTGGACTCGGAAGACGCCGACACCGATGCCGTTGACGAGACCGATCAGCACAGCCGGCATCATCGCCAGCAGGAAGGCCACGGCCGGATCCTGGTTGACGATCTGCGTCGCCATGATGAAGGCGCTCATCGTCGCCACCGTGCCGACCGACAGGTCGATGCCGCCGGTCAGCATGGTCATGGTCTGGCAGCCGGCGAGGATCGCCAGCGGAATGGCGAATTTGATGGTGTTGGCGATCCAGCGCTCATTGACGATGCCGGGGCGCAGGATCTGCAGGATCACCACCAGGATGACCAGCAGGATGATCAGCGGGATCAGCGGCCGGTCGGCCATGAAGCGCTTGACGCGGCGGCCAAGGGGGATGGGCGCGGGGGTGATCGCTGATGTGCTCATGGGGTTTGCCCGATGTTCTGCGAGGATTGTGCTCTACGGCGCCGTAGAGCGCTATGCTCTATTCCATGCCTCCTCATCATTGCCGCCCCCGCATCGTGATGAACGCCCCGAACATCACCACGGCCACCATGATCAGGCCTTCGATGATGGCGGTGACGTTAGGGTCGATGGCAAGCAAAGTGAGGTCGGTGCGCACCAGGCGCAGCACGAAGACGGCGACGATGGGGCCGAGCAGGCCGCCCTTGCCGCCGCCGAGCGCCACGCCGCCGAGCACGACCGCCGCGACGCTGGCGAGCAGATAGGGGCCGGGGATGGGCGCGCCGATGCCGGTGCTCATGGTCAGGGCGAGCCCGCCAAAGGCGGCGAACAGGCCCGACAGCGCGTAGGCGAGGATGCGGGTGCGCTTGACCGGGACGCCCGATCGGAACGCGGCCAGTTCGCTGGAGCCGATGGCGTAGATGGAGAGGCCGAGGCGCGAGCGCCTGAGCGGTATCCAGATCACGCAGAGGCAGACGATCAGCACCAGCAGCGCCTTCGGGGCCCAGGCGTCGACGGCATCGGGCAGGCCGGGGATCGGCACGGTGCCCGAGATCATTGCCTTCAGCCATTCGGCGGCACCGCCGCCCGGCGCGCCGAGCACCAGAAGGGCCGCACCCTGCAAAACGAACAGCATGGCGAGCGTGACGACGATGTCGGGGACGCGGGTGACGACGATGAGCAGGCCGTTGAGCGCGCCCAGCGCAAAGCCCATGGCAAGCACGAAGGGTACGACGAACAGCGCGTATTCTTCCGAGGCGCCGGCCATCATCGAGGCGGCGGTGACGCTGGTCAGCGCCATCATGGCGGCGACGGAGAGATCGATGCCGCCGGCGATGACCACCACGGTCTGCGCGGCGACCGCGAAGGCGTAGGGCAGCACGGCGCGTGCGAGCGAGCCGAAATCGCCGCTGCCATAGCCGGGCTGGATCAGTTTGGTGACGATGAACAATACGATCAGCAAGGCGAACAGGCCTGTCACCCAGCCCTGGCGGCGCAGGAAGTGGCTCATGGTCTGGCCTCCGGCGCGGGCGCATCCGATGGATTCGCCGAGGGATCGGCCAGGATGCCGACATCGGCCTTGGCGCCGCGCGGCAGGCCATAGGCGGCGCGCATCAGCGCGGGCTCGTCAGCCTCCTCCACGGAGAAGATATCGACCAGGCGGCCGCCGAAGATGACGATGACGCGGTCGCAGACCCGCTGCACTTCCTCGAGTTCCGAGGTGTAGAACAGCACCGACTTGCCGTTGCCGGCGAGTTCGCGCAGCAATTTATAGATTTCCTGCTTGGTGCCGACATCGATGCCGCGCGTCGGATCGAAGCACAGGATGGTGCGGGCATCCGCCGCGATCCAGCGGGCGATGGTCACTTTCTGCTGGTTGCCGCCGGACAGGCGCTGCACCTCGCCTTGCGCGCGGGTGTCGATCTGCAGGCGCTGGATGGCGCTGGCCACCGTGGCGCGCTCGCGGCCCATGGCAATCGGGCCCCAGTTGCGCAAGGCCGCGCTGAAGGGCAGCGCGATGTTCTCGCGCACAGAGCGCTGCATGGCGAGCGCCTCGGATCGGTCGCCCGGCACATAGGCGATGCCGGCGCGGATGGCGTCGATCGGGTGGGCGAATTTCGCGGGCTTTCCGTCGACCTCGATTGCTCCTCCCGATGGCCTGATCGAGCCGGCAAGCGCTGCGAACAATTCGTCCTGGCCCTGGCCCTCCAGCGCAACGACGCCGGCCACCTCGCCATCCCTCAAATCGAAGGAGACATCGTTGAGCTTGGTGCCGACGCGCAAATTGCGAACGGCGATGCGCGGCAGGGCAGGGGCCGATGCCGCGCCCTGGCCGGCGCGCGCAGCGACCTTGGTCTTTTCGATGCGGGTGCCCAGCATCAGCTCGACGATCTTTTCCTCGACGCCCGGAACGATGTCGACGACGCCGACGGTCGCGCCGTCGCGCAGCACCGTGGCGCGGTCGCAAAGGGCCGATATTTCGACGAAGCGGTGCGAGATGAAGATCACCGCGCGGCCGGCGTCGCCCTGGCGGCGCACCACTTCGAGCACTTTTTCGGCAAGGTTGGCGGGCAGCGCCGCCGTCATCTCGTCGAGCAGCAGCACGTCGGGTTCGACGGCCAGCGCGCGCGCCAGGTCGAGCACGCGCAGGATGGCCAGCGGAATGTCGCGCGCGGTGTCGCGCAGGTCGAGATCCGATATACCGAGTTCGCGCACCCAGGCGCGGAACGGCTCGACCGGCGTGCCGGTGAGCCTGAGATTGGACAGGACGTCGAGATCGGGGATCAGCGACGGCTCCTGGTAGACCGGCAGCAGGCCGGCGCGGCGCGCGGCGGCGGGCGAGCGGATGTCGCGGGCCTCGCCGCGGATCAGGATGCGCCCGGCATTGGCCGAAATCGCCCCGGTCAGGATCTTCACCAGCGTCGACTTGCCGGCGCCATTGGCGCCCATCAGCGCATGCACCTCGCCCGGTAGCACGGACAGCGAGGCGTTGCGCAGCGCCGCGACCGCGCCGTAATTCTTGGCGACGCCGGAGGCGTCGAGGAGGGGGCTTTGCTGTTGAGGACTTGTCGTCAAAACGTGTCTGCTCTCGATTCAGGAACCATCTGCGCTCTACGGCGCCCCCCTCTGTCCTGCCGGACATCTCTCCCACGAGGGGGGAGATTGCCAGTTCCGGCGTCCGCTCTCGTCTTGCAACGTTGAAAATTGGCGAAAGCCGAGATCACAGCCAATCTCCCCACAAGTGGGGGAGATGTCCGGCAGGACAGAGGGGGGCCGTAGAGCGCCAGCCTGTATGGCGAGGACGGCACTTCGCCATCCTCGCCATACAATGGATCGAGCTTACTCGCCCGGGCCCTTGCAGGCCACGATCTGCTCCTTGGTGTAGGTGGTCCAGTCCGGGATCGAGATCGAGACCGGCCACTCCGGGCTCAGCGACGGATCGGCGGCGGCCTTGAGCTTGGCCTTGCCTTCGTCGGTGGCGTTGTCCCAGAGCTGCGGGTCGACCAGCACGGTCTGCTGGGCCGGCTTCTTGCCGTCGAGGATCTGCAAGGCGAGCGTCACGCCCGCGCCGCCGATCGAGCCGGGGTTGGTGACGGCGGCGCCGACCAGACCCTTGACCGAGCTCAACTGGCCGACGAAGCCGGCATTGTCGGCGCCGACCACCGGCACCAGCGGCGCCTGCGATTCGACAAGCGCGTCGACGATGACGTTGTCGATGCCCGACGTCCAGACGCCGTTGAACGGCGTGCCGGTGGCCAGGAAGGACAGCATCTGCTGCTTGGCCTGGTCTTGCTGCCAGCCGGTGAAGACCTCCTGCGCGACCTTGACGTCGGGGAATTCGGCCAATGCCTTCTTGAAGCCCTTGTCGCGATCGGAATCGGCCGAAGCGCCGGCGGCGCCGCGCATGTAGAACACCTCGCCCTTGCCGCCCATCTGCTGGAACAGCCATTTGGCGCCGAGATAGGCGTATTGTTCCTGGTTGTTGGAGATGATGTAGGCCGACGGTTCGGTCACCGCCTGGTCGACGGCGACGACGACGATGCCGGCCTTGGTGGCCTCTTCCAGGCCCGCCTTGATGCCGGCCGGATCGGCGGGGTTGACGACGATGGCGTTGACCTTGGCGCTGATCAGGTTGCGGATGTCTTCGAGTTGCCCCGCGGCATCGGTGTTGCGGTGGGCGATGTTGAGCTTGGTCACTTCGCCGGAGGCGAGTGCCTGTGCCTTCATGGCGCACACCATTTCCTCGCGCCAGCCATTGCCCTGCACGGTGTTGGAAATGCCGATCGTGTATTTGCCTTCGGCCGATGACACGCCGATCGAGGCCAGCAGGGCCGCGCCGGCAAGCAGCGGAACCATGGTCAGTATCTTCTTCATTTCAGTCTTCCTCCACATTGTTTTCAGTTCAGTTCCAAGTCGTTGAGGCGTGCTGCTTAGAAAGTGATCCAGGCCGCCCGTCTCAACTCGTTGTCCTCCGCGGGCCGTTGCCGGCCCTGTCCCCTTCCTTACTTCACAAGGGGGCGCAGCACGTCGCGGGCAAGCAGGAAGCCACGCTTCACATCCTCGTCGCTGCCTTCAAATCGCCTGTCCTCGTGCTCGATGATGACTGCGCCGTCATAGCCGGCGCGGTAGAGGCCCGAGAAGAAGCCGCTCCAGTCGACATCGCCCAGCCCCGGCATGCGCGGCACCTGCCAGCCTATGCCGGCCGACAGAATTCCGCGCTCGTACAAACCATCATGATCAATCATCAGGTCCTTGGCGTGGACATGCAGCATGTAGGGGCCGAACTCCCTGATGAAGCGGGCCTGGTCGATCATCTGCCAGACCAGATGCGAGGGGTCGAAATTCATGCCGACATCGCCGCCCCAGGCTTCCAGGATCCGGCGCCAGATCTGGGGCGAATAGGCAATGTTGTGCCCACCCGGCCATTCGTCATAACTGAAGATCATCGGGCAGTTCTCGAAGGCAAGCTTGACCCCGTGGTCGCGTGCATGGGCGACGATCTCGGGCCAGACTTTCAGCGCGTCCTGCCAGTTGACGTCGACGGTTTTCGACGCATCGCCGCCGCAGAAGGTGTTGACGACCGGCACGCCCATATTGGCGGCCAACACGATCACCTTCTTCAGGTGACCGATGACCGCCTCGCGGTGGGCGGCATCGGGGTGCAACGGATTGGGGTAATAGCCGAGGCCGGAGATGGCGATGTTCTTTTGCGCCAGCGCGGCGGTGATTTCCTTCGCCTGCGACGCTGAGGTGCCGGCGGCGTCGATGTGGCTGGTGCCGGCATAGCGGCGGGTGGCGCCGGAGGTTTTCGGCCAGCAGGCGATCTCCAGCGCCTCGAAGCCGGCCTGATGCGCCCAGTCGGCGACATCGGCGAGCGGCGTCTCCGCGAACGGCGCGGTGAGCAGTCCAAGTTTCATTGTGCCTCCCTTGACCGTGATTGCACGGCCACTGTCTATAATGCCGATTGTTTGGATCGCTTCAACCTCGCGACCCCATCTTGTTCGAGACTGCGACGGACGGCCGCCATCGGATCGTCCGAAAGCAGTTCGTCGAGCGCCGAAGTCACCGCCTCGCGAAACGTCCCGTCGGCGGCAAGGCCGGGATCGAAAATCGTATCGATGGCCAGGATGGCGGAGGTCAGTGCGTGCGGGTCGCGTCCGGTCGCATCGGCGATCGCGGCGACCTTGCCGGCATAGGGATCCGACACCCGCCAGCGTTTGCCGAAGCGCGCCGAGGCCTGGATCAGGTAAGCCATCCAGCCGGCGACCGGCACCGACAACAGGCCGATACTCGCGCTCCCGGACAGCCGGTCGCGGATCGGGTTCAGCAGGCGCTGGACGATCTTTTGCGATCCATCGGTGGCGATCTGGTGGTTGCGATGGCGGATCGCGGTGTTCCTCAGCCGCGAAAGGCTCTGCTCGAGATAGGCATGCGGCTCCATGCCCGGCACCGGTGTCAGGGTCGGCAGCGTCTCCTCGAGCAGCATGCGCCTGACGAAAACCGACAGCAGTGGGTCGGCGATGGCATCGAATGTGTGTTCGAGCCCGGCCAGCACGCCGAGCGTGGCAAGCGTCGTCTGGGCGCCGTTCAGCACCCGCATCTTGAGATGCTCGAACGGTGTGACGTCGTCGACGAAGGTGACGCCGGCCAGGTCCCAGCGCGGCATGCGGCCGGCGAATTTCTTCTCGATCACCCACTGCCGGAAAGGTTCGCCGACAGCGACGGCGCCATCGCGATAGCCGTAGCGCTTTTCGACGCTGTCCATGTCTTGCCGGGTCACCGCGGGCGCGATGCGGTCGACCATGGCCGAGGGGAAGGCGGCATTGGCCGCGATCCAGTCGGCGAGGCCATCGCCGCGCTGTTCGGCAAAGCCTCGCACGACATTTTCCAGGATGACGCCATTGGTCGGGATGTTGTCGCAGGAAAGCAGGGTCAGCGGTCTGCCATGCGTTGACCGGCGCAGGTCGAGCGCCCGCGCGAGAATACCGGGCAGGCTGCGCGGCGCCTGCGGGCTGGCGAGATCATGGACGATGTCGGGATGGCCGAGGTCGAGCGCACCGGTCGACGGGATATGGCAATAGCCTTTTTCCGTCACCGTCATCGTCACCAGCTCGATGTCGGGCGAGGCGAGCACGGTCAGCGCCGGTTCGGGGCTTTCCTGGCTGTCCACCACCTTGACGATGGAGCCGATGACGCGCGCCTCGACATGGTCGTTCTCGCGGATCAGCCTGGTGTAGAGGCCGTCTTGCCGGCCGAGCGTGTCGGCAAGGGCAGGCGGGCGGATGTTGATGCCGATGATGCCCCAGCGATCGAATTCCAGCGAGAGCAGGTCGTCGGTGTATTCGGCCTGGTGGCAGCGGTGGAAGGCGCCGACGCCGAGATGGGCCATGCCCGCAGCCAGCGACGCCCGGTCGTAGGCCGGCCTTTGCACGGCGGCGGGAAGCCGCTCCAGCAGGCCGGGTCCAAGTGTTTCGATGCCGTTCACCGGTTCGCCCCGATCACCGACTGCTCCTGGTCGATTACCGCGCCGGTCATCGGGCCGGCCGCGTCGGACAACAGGAAGACGGCGAGGTTGGCGATATCGTGCGGGTCGAGCAGCCGGCCAAAGGGCTGCGCGGCATTGGCGGCGTCGAGCCAGCCCGGGCCATGTCCGAGCGTCTGAGCCTGCATTACCCGTTCGGCCGGCGTGTCGGTCCAGCCGACATTGATCCCGTTGACGCGGATGCGGTCGAAGCGGTGGGCGTTGGCGGCGTTCTTGGTCAGCGTCGCCAGCGCGCCCTTGGTGGCGGAATAGACGGCGAGTTCGGGCGAGCCGCAATGAGCGTTGATCGACAGGATGTTGACGATGGCGCCGGGTGCCTGCCGCTTTCTCATGTCGGCGATGGCGGCCTGCATCAGGAAGAACGGCGCGCGAGCGTTGACGGCAAACAGCGACGCCCAGTCGTCGAGGGTGGCGTCGAGGAAGGAGGCGCGGTCGGTCAGTCCGGCGGCGTTGACCAGGCCGTCGATGCGGCCGAAGCGCTCGATGCAGGATCGCGCCAGCAGGGCGGGCGTGGCTTCATCGGCCAGATCAGCAGCGACGAACAGCGTCGGCGTACCGAGCGCGGACAATTCCGCCGCCACCGCGTCGCCGCGCGGCTTGTCACGACCGGTAATCACCAGGCCACCGGCGCCGGCACGCGCCAGCGTCTCGGCGGTCGCCCGGCCGATGCCTTGCGTCGAGCCGGTGACCAGCACGACCTTGCCGTCGAGATGAAGCTCCATTCCTTCTCCTGGAACAAAGTTTCTATTTTCATAAATATGGAACGCAAATTCCCGATAGTCAATTGTGCCAGCGGCGCGTTACTTGCCGCGCCGTGCCGCCACGCCTTGGACCAGCGCCATGCCGACCGCCAGCGAGGCGGCAAGCGAACGGAAGCCGGCAAAGTCGGATTCCACCACCTCCAGCCAGCTGTCCGACAGCCGGATCAGTGGCGAAAACGTGCTGTCGGTGAGGGTGACGATGCGGGCCTTGCGCTCATGCGCCACCGCCACCAGATCGGGCGTGATCGAATTGTAGGGGCTGAAGGACACCGCCAGAACCGCGTCCTGCGTGCCGATGCAGCCGACCTGGTCGAGCGCGGTCGAGCCGACATTGTCGACCAGCACGTTGCGCACGCCCTGCTGCGAAAGCGTCAGCGACAGATAGGTGGTCACGGGGAAGGCGCGCTTGGAGCCGATCACGTAGATCAGGTCGGCACCGGCCAGCGTCGTCACCATCTTGTCGAAGCTCTCGACGTCGAAGCCGGCCTCGACGCGGCCGAGCGAGGCCTGCGAGGCGCCGACCATGCCGTGCAGGAAATGCAAGGCGGCGTTGGGCTCGGCCTCGGCGCGCTGCTCGGCCCGGCCTTCGGGCCAGGAGCCCTTGACGTGGTCCTTGAACAGACCCTGAAAATCGGAAAAGCCGGCATAGCCGAAAATCTGGGCGAAGCGCACCAGCGTCGAGGGCTGCACGCCGGCCTGCGCCGCCACCTGGGCGATGGTGCCGAGCGCGACTTCGCTCGGATGCTGCCACAGGAAGATCGCCACCTGCCGCAGCCGCTTGGGGAAGTGCACCGTGCCGGAAGACAGCACCGCGCGCAGTTCCTCATAGGTCTGTGGGTGGATGTAGCCCAGGGCCGCCAGCGAACGCCCGCGCTTGCGCGTCGCCGCCTCGTCGGCACTGGATCGTCCGGATGGTTTTCTCGCCCCGCTCATGAATTCAGGCTAGCGCGATACGATCGTTTTACAATATGGATTTTGGAAATCCTGTTCGATGGTGATGCACGCGGCAATATGAACATCCAAGGTTGACGCTCTACGGCGCCACAGAACTCGGCCGAACAGGCGGATACTCAGGAGGAGAGAACATGGTCTACGCAACATCGGACGGGTCGGCGGGCAAGCGTTTGCGCGTCGGCATGGTCGGCGGCGGGCGCAACGCCTTCATCGGCGCGGTGCACAGGCTGGCCATGCGCCTGGACGACCAGATCGCGCTGGTCGCCGGGGCGCTGTCGTCCGATCCGGAGAACGCCGCGGCTTCCGCCGCCGAGATCGGCATCGCGCCGGAGCGCAGCTACGGCGACTACCACGCCATGGCCAAGGCGGAGGCGGCGCGGCCGGACGGTATCGAGGCGGTGGTCATCGTCACGCCCAATCATCTGCACGCGCCGATCGCCACCGCCTTTCTCGAAGCCGGTATCGACGTGATCTGCGACAAGCCGCTGTCGACGACGCTGGCCGACGCCGAAGCGCTGGTGGCGCTGGCGCGGGCGAAAAAGCGCCGCTTCGTCGTCACCCTCAACAACACCGGCTACGCCATGGTGCGGCAGGCGCGCGAAATGGTGATGGCGGGCGAACTTGGCCGGCTCGTGTCGGTGCACGGCTCATACATCCAGGACTGGCTGACAAGGCCGATCGACGCGGACGGCCAGAAGCAGGCGGAGTGGCGCACCGACCCCGCGCGCGCCGGGCAGTCGGCGGTGCTGGCCGATATCGGCGTGCATGCCTTCAACCTGGCAAGCTTCATCTCCGGCCGCGAGGCGCAGGCGGTGTCGGCGGATTTGTTCACCGCCGTGCCCGGCAGGCGGCTCGACGACAACGCCCATGTGCTGGTGCGCTGGACCGACGGCGCGCGCGGCACGATCCTGGCCAGCCAGACCTCGCCCGGCCACTACAACGACCTCTCCGTGCGCGTCTATGGCGACAAGGCCGGGCTCGAATGGTCGGGCGCGCGACCGGAAGAACTGCGCTTCTCGGTCTACGGTGAGGAAACCCGCACGCTGGTGCGCGGCGGCCACGGCTCGACGGCGGAAGCCCGTCGCGTCTCGCGCATGCCGGCGGCGCATCCGGAGGGCTATATCGAGGCTTTCGCCAATTTCTACCGCGACGCCGCCGACATCATCCGCGCGCATCGTTCCGGCGGTGTGGTCGATGCGGCGCGCGCGGCGCAGGTGCCCGACGTGGTCGACGGCGCGCGGGGCGTGAAGTTCGTGGCGGCGGCGGTGGAATCCAATGCGGCGGGCGGAGCTTGGACGGGCGCGCGGTTTGGGGAATGAGGCCGATCTCCCCTGCGTGGCGGAGATCGGCAGCTTTGCCGCCGGCGATTAATCGGCCCCCAACTGCCTTGCCAGATCCGCCAACATCGGGCGCTGTCCCTGAAGGATCTTGACCTCGGCTTCGGCCAAGGTGAACCAGCCGGCCCGGTCGATCTCAGGAAATTCCTTCATCGATCCGGACCTGGGCGGCCATTCCATGGTGAAGCTGTTGCTCCTGATCGCGCCGGGATCGATCCCGGTGCTGTCCTCGACGGACCAGGCGATGACGATCTTGCCGCCCGGCTGCCTGTACTCGCCCAGGCGCGTGAACGGGCCGCCGGTGGTGATGCCCGTTTCCTCGCTTGTCTCGCGGCGGGCCGCCGCCAGTTCATCCTCGCCCTCGTCGACGAGACCCTTCGGGATCGACCAGGCGCCGTCGTCCTTCTTCGCCCAGAACGGCCCACCCGGGTGCACCAGCAGCACCTCGATGCCGCCGCCCAGGCGATAGATCAGCAAGCCCGCACTGCGTTTTGCCATTTTTGTGTGTCCGGTTGCGGTGTCGGCGCGAAGTCGGTCGTCGCTGTGATTCTTCGGGAATCAGCGGCCCCGGCCTTGCATCGGCAGATTGCGACGCCATGTCAGATGCATCCGCATTGCAGCTCATCCGCGAGTCCGGCAATCTGATAGCATCGTTTTTGGGGCGGCGTCGAAAGTCATTGGGGCGTTCGAATGCAACTGGGTCTGATCGGCTACTACAGCGACTTCGTCGTCTATCCCCTGGTGATCGCCGTGCTTGGCGTGGCCGGGCTGATCGAGGCCGGGGAAGAAAGCGCGCCGGACTGGATCGGCACCGTGCTGGTCTGTCTCGGTCTGTGGACGCTGATCGAATACGTCCTGCACCGCTTCGTCCTTCATCACATCCCCTACATCAAGGATCTGCACGACCGCCATCATGTCGAGGAGCGCAGTTCTGTGGGCACGCCCACCTGGCTCAGCCTCGGTGTGCATGCGCTGGTCGCACTGCCCGTATGGCTGCTCGCCGGCTTCGCTGCTGCCAGCGCGGTGAGCTGCGGGCTGATGCTGGGCTATCTCTGGTACATCAGCGTCCACCACATGATCCACCACTGGCATCCGGCGCATCCGAGCTACCTCTACACGCTCAAGCGCCGCCACGCCGTGCATCATCATGTCGACGAGACCGCCAATTTCGGCGTGACGTCGATAATCTGGGACCGGATTTTCGGCACCGCGCGGCTCTGAGAACGGATGCGGCCTGTGCGGCCAGCCCAAGCGGCGCAGGCGCCTGGGGATAATGCCAGCGATGTCCCGATGGCGGACGTTTCCGGCATTGTGCTTGCTGCCGCGCTGCAATAGGCAGGCGAGGTGCCGTAGTTATAAATCAGATTTACCTAATATAATTTGGCGTTGCTCAGGCAATGCCGTAATGCCTTGTCAGCCATCAAAGGATTGTCCGCGTGCCGAAACTCAAGTCCATCTATCGTGTTGTCATTCTGTCGGGTTTCGTTGCCATGACGAATTTTGCCGGCAGTGCGATGGCCGCCGTGGCCGATGCCGCATTCTTCGATGCCGCGCTGTGCAAGCCGCCTTATTCCACGGCTTCGGCAACGGAAATCTACGATGCGGCGGAAAAGCTGGCCAAGCCTGATATGTCTTCGCTGGGCGCCGCGATCTACAAGATCCCGCAGCAGATCGGCCGCGACGGCTTCGAGTCGGACGAAGTGTTCTTCGCCTCGAGCGCGGTCGGTGTGCTCATCAAGGGCGAGCGCGCCGACGAGCTTGCCAAGGCCTATGGCCTGAAGCCCGAGACGTCGGATCTGATGGGTGCCTCCAGCAAGGGCTATGCGCTGGAACTGCCGGCGGACCAGCAGCCGCCGGAGGGACTGGCCGGCCCGGGAAAGGTGTCGATCGTGGCGCGCGAGGGAAGCGCGCTTGAAGGCAGGACGTTGCTCGCCTGCGAGTTCGTGCCGGACGGATTCTAACGTAGGCCGCATCGGCGGCTTGGCTACAATTCCTTCTGCGCCAGTTCCCTGAATTCGTCGGGCACCGAGCGGGCCGCCTCCAGCGCCACAGTGCCGTAGCCGACCGCCTGTTTGCCGAAGCGTTCGCGGATCTTGTCGATGGCGCGGTCAGCGCCGAAGCGTGCCAGGCCTTTTCGGCTGCCCGGGCGGCGCTTCTCGTCGGCGAGGCCGAGCGGCAGGTCGAGCTGCAGTTCCGCGCTTTCTTCCAGATGCGAGACCGAAATCGCCAGCAGCGAGATCGTCTTCTCGTGGCGATGGTCGGCGAGCACGCCCTGCACCAGGTCCTGCGCGATTTCGGCCAGCATTGCGGTCGCCGAGATCGGCTGCTCCAGCGTGATCGAGCGTGTGACGGCGCTGAGATCGGCAAAGCGCACGCGCACCGTCACCGTGCGGCCGGGGCGGTTCTTGGCGCGCAGCCGGCTGGCGACACGGTCGGCCAGATGCAGCAGCGCCGGCACGATCACCCGCGCCACGGCTGGTTTCATCCCGAGCGCCGATTGCGCGCCGGCCGAGTGCGCCCGACGCTTCGTCTCCAGCTTGCGCGGATCGCGATTCCAGGACAGCGCCGCGAGTTTTTCGCCGGCGGCGGGGCCAAGCAGCCGGGTCAGCGCGCCGCTGTGCGTGCGGGCCAGCTGGCCGATGGTCTCGACGCCGATCTCGGCCAGCCGCGCCCTGGTTGCCGGTCCGACGCCCCACATCAGGCCGACCGGCAAATCGTGCAGGAAGGCAAGCTCGGTGCCGGGCTCGACCACCACCAGCCCGTCGGGCTTGGCGACCTGCGAGGCGATCTTGGCCAGATGCTTGGTGCGCGCCACGCCGATCGAGATCGGCAGGCCAAGTTCGGTCCGCACGCGGCGGCGGATCGCGGCGGCGATCTCACAGGGCGGCCCGAACAGATGCGTGCAGCCGGCGACGTCGGCGAAGGCCTCGTCGATGGAGATGCGCTCGACCAGCGGCGTGAAATCGTCGAGCACCCTGATCGCGGCGTCTCCCAGCCGCTGGTAGTGGCTGAAATTGCCGCCGACGAAGATCAATTGCGGGCAAAGCTCGCGCGCCTTGCGCCCCGGCATGCCGCCGCGCACGCCGAAGGCGCGCGCCTCATAGGATGCCGCGAGCACCACGCCGCCGCCGACCGCGATCGGCTTGCCGCGCAGCGCCGGGTCGAGCAATTGCTCGACCGAAGCATAGAAGGCGTCGAGATCGGCATGCAGGATGGTGGCCGTCGTTTCCATCCCGTTCCGCTCATCCGCGATTGCTGATAGATCGGAACAAATAAAGAACATAAAGGGATCGTTGTCAATCGGAGCTCGGCGCGCCGATACCCCTTGGCGGTAACCGAGGCGCGAAAAGCTCCTCCTTCCGCCCTGCGCAAGAAGGAAGCTGCGCATCCCTAGACGATATGCTCCGCCCGCAGCGCCGCCTTCATCCGTTCCAGCGCCGGCTCGCCGCCCGCCGCCAGTTCGTCGGCGATGCGGGCCAGCTTGTCGTCGGACTTGCGGTGCTTGCTGCCCCAGGCGCCGAGCGTGGCCAGCACCGGCAGCAGATCGATGCCGGCCTCGGTCAGCCGGTAGATCGCCTTCAGCCCGTGGCTCGGGTCGTCGCTGCGGGTGAGGATGCCTTCATCCTGCAGTGTCTGCAGCCGCTCGGCCAGCGTGCGCGAGGAGATGCCTTCATCGGATTGCAGGAATTCGCGAAAATGCTTTTTGCCGGCGAAGATCAGGTCGCGGATGATGAGCAGCGTCCAGCGGTCGCCGAGCAATTCAAGCGACAGGTTGATCGGGCAACCGGATCGTTCGCGCGTCGACATCCCAGTGGTTCCATTTTTAAATCAATTTACTATTGACATCATTCTTGCCATGCGTCAAATGGTTCCAAAAGTAAATCAATTGCGGCCCGACGGCTCGCGGTTTCACCAGGAGGAGGACGTCATGAGCAAACAAACCATCGGCAAAACCAGCGCGCCAAGGACCGTCGTGGTCGTCGGTGCCACCAGCGACGTCGGCGGGCAAGTCGCTTCGGTGCTGGCCGGGCAGGGACATGCGGTGCGCGCCGTGGCGCGGAGCCTGGGTGTCGCGCTCGACGATGCCGCGGCACTCGCGTCCGCCTTCGCCGGCGCCGACAGCGCCTATGTGATGATCCCCTTCGACGTCACCGCGCCGGACCTGCATCGTTTCGAGGATGAGGTCGGTGAGCGGCTGGCGGAAGCCATCAGGACTTCGGGCGTGCGCCGCGTCGTGCTGCTCAGCGGCCTCAACACGCATCTCAGGATGGGGACTTCGCTGGGCGCCGCGATGATGGAAGAGCGGCTCGAGACGATCGGTCTCGACGAGCTGGTGTTCCTGCGCGCGTCCTTCTTCATGGAGAATTTCGTCAGGGGCATGGGCTTTATCGAGCAGGCCGCCGGAGGCGTCTTCGCCACGCCCTTCCGTGGCGATCTGCCGATGCCGTTGATCGCCGCGCGCGACATCGGCCAGCGCGCCGCCGCCTTGTTCGGCGCGGAGCGTTTGCCGGCCGGGCGCGTCGTCGAGCTGCATGGCGGCGGCTATTACACATTCGAGCAGGCGACCGGCATTCTCGGCAAGGCTATCGGCCGCGAGGTGACCTATCATGCGGCGCCTTTTGCCGATGCCCGCGCCGGGATGATCGCCGGCGGCCTGTCGGCGAGCTTCGCCGATGCGTTGGGCGAGACGGCGGCGAGCTTCAACAGAGGCGAGCGCTGGGCGCTGGAGGCGCCGTCGCCGGACAATGCCACGCCGACCACCTTCGAAGCATGGGCACGAGACTTCGCCCGCTCGCATGGCGCTGCCTGATCTCTTCCCGTGTAGAATCCGAAAACGAGTACAAGCCGATGAAAAAGCTCATCCTGCAGATGCAGATGTCGGTCGACGGTTTCGTCGGCGCCGCCGCCGACCACCCGTGGCAGCTCTGGGAATGGGGCGAGGACAATGGCTGGGACGAGGAGTTGAAACGGGATTTCAACACCGTCTTCGCCGGCATCGACACCATCCTGCTCAGCCGCAAGATGGCCGAGGAGGGCTATCTCACCCATTGGGGCAAGGCGGCGGGGAAATATCCGGTCGATCCCTTCTATGCCTTCGCCCGGCGCATCGTCGACGCGCGCAAGGTGGTGGCGAGCGACAAGCTCCAGGCCCCGCGCTGGGAGCGCACGACGGTGGTGAGCGGCGACCTGGTGCGCGAGGTCGGCGCGTTGAAGGCAGGCGAGGGCGGCGACATCGGCGTGTTCGGCGGCGCCGGCTTCGCGTCGGCGCTGATTGCGGCCGGAGCGGTCGACGAGTTCCAGCTGTTCGTCAATCCGGCGGTGCTGGGCGCCGGCCGCCGCATCTTCGACCAGGGCGGTTTTGGCAGGCTGATTCTACTCGGCTCCAAGGCCTATGCCTGCGGCATGGTGGTCAACCGCTATGCGCCGGCCGGCTGATCGCGGGCGCGCGGGCCTCGCGGCCAAAAAAAGGCGTTTGGCCGGAATCCTTTGCCCGCTTCTCCTCGTCTTCAAGGTGCGGCCGTCGGACGGGCGGCCGCATCAATCCTCAACGGAGAGACAGACCATGATCCTGGTGACGGGCGCCACCGGCCTCAACGGCAAGGCAATCGTGCGCGAATTCGCGCGGCAGAAGCATGAGGTGAGGGCGCTGGTTCGCGATCAGGACCGGGCCGTGGCGGCGGGGCTCGGCGGGCTTGCCGGCGTCGAACTGGTTGGCGGCGACATGCGCCGGGCGCAGACACTTGGCCCGGCGCTCGACGGCATTGACCGCGTGCTGATGATCTCGACGGCAGCCGAGGACATGACGGAAACGCAATGCCGCTTCATCGATGCCTGCAGGCAGGCCGGCATTGCCCATGTGGTGAAGTTTTCAGGTGCCGAATCCAACATCGGCTATGACGCGACGAAGTTCCGCTTCACGCGCATGCATGAGGAGGTGGAGCGCTATCTCGAAGCAGCGGGGATGGCGTGGACGCATCTGCGCCCCAGCCAGTTCATGCAGGTCTATCTGCGCGACGCACCGACCATCGCCGCCGAGGGCGCCTTCTATCTGGCGCTTGGCGACACCGAACTGTCGCCGGTCGATGTCGAGGACATCGCCAAGGTCGCCTTCCGTCTGCTGCGCGACGGCGGTCATGAGAGCGAGAGCCTGGACATGACCGGACCCGAGGCGCTGACCATGAGCGACGTCGCGGCGCGGATATCGCAGGCGATCGGCAAGCCGGTCCGCTATATCGACGTCAGCCCGCAGGAGCGGCGGCGTGCGCTCATGGCCAGCGGTATTTCTCCCGCCTTCGCCGATGCGCTGGACGAGCAGTTGGCCGAGCGGCTGCGACGCCCGAAATCGCGGGTACATCTGGCCACGCATGAAATGTTCGGCGTGCGGGCGACGCCGTTCGTCGAATTCGCGCAGCGCCACACGGCGATGCTGCGAGGCGGGGCATAGAGCGCCGAAAAAACCGTAGCTGGGCGCGTATCCTTTTTGCCTGCCCGTCCGTCTCTGTCTTGAAGGTCGCGCCGAAACCGCGATCCGCAACCACAGGCGACACAGTCATGGCCAGCATCGAGAGCCAGGCAAACAAGAACCACTACGCGGCGATCGCGGCCAATGCGGGCAAGCTGACCAGCCCGCAGGCGATCATCGATTACAACGACGTCAATTGGACGGCGCTGACCGGCGAACCGGGCGGCGTCGACTATGTCGAGGTCGATGCCGGCGGCGTGCCGGCGATGTGGATATTGCCCAAGGGCGCCGACGACAAGCGAGCGCTGCTGTATGCGCATGGCGGCGGCTTCATCGGCGGCTCGATCTACACGCACCGCAAGCTGGTCGGGCATCTTGCCAAGGCGGTCGGCTGCAGGGCGCTGCTTTACAACTATCCGCTGGCGCATCAGGCCAAGCACCCGGCCCAGCTCGAGGCGGCGATGTCGGCCTGGAACTGGCTTGTCGACCAGGGGTTCGACGCCGGCCATGTCGCGCTTGCCGGGGATTCCTGCGGTGCGGTGCTGACCTATGGCGTCCTGCAGCGGTTGCGTGGCGAGGGGCGGCCGCTGCCTGTCGCCGCCTTGATCATTTCGGGCTGGTTCGACATGGCGCTGACCGGCGCCAGCTACGGCACCAACCGCGAAAAGGACCCGGCCTTCGCCAGGGAAGCCGTCGACTGGCTGGTGGGTAATTTCATCGGCGACCGCGACCGGCTCGATCCGGAGGTCAGCGCGCTCTATGCCGACCTCACCGGTTTTCCGCCCGTCTTCCTGCAGGCCGGCGCCGACGAGACGCTGGTCGACGAAAGCCGCATGTTCGCGGAGCGGGCGAGGCAGGCGGGCGTCGAGACGCGGCTCGACGTGTTCGACGGCATGCTGCATTCTTTCCAGATGATGGCCGGCCGGGCGCCGGAAGCCGACGACGCGGTTCGCCGCTTGGCCGCCTGGGTGCGGCCGAGGCTGGGGCTCGCGGACGGCGGCGAAAAAATCGCCGGCGACAAGGCGGCGTGAGCATGTCCCGGTTGATCGTCGAGCTTGCGCATGGTGAAGTGCCGCGCTTGCGCAATGGTGCGATGATGCGGCGATGAACCAGCATATCCGCAAACCCCGTGAAACGAGGCGAGGCGTCGAGCCGCGCCTCGACCCCGAAGGGCTGTTCGACCTGCGCTACAGGGCGTTTCTGGAGACCGTCTCGCATCTGCGCGTCAGGCTGCATCGATATTGCGCGCGCATGACCGGCTCGGTGCTCGACGGCGAGGACATCATGCAGGAGGCGCTGTTCGAGGCTTATCGCAAGATCGGGCAGCTCGACGATGTCGGGGCGTTGCGGCCGTGGCTGTTTCGCATCGCCCATAACAGGTGCATCGATTTCATCAGGAGCCGCGGCGTGCGGCTCAAGGCCGAAGCCGGCTATGCGGCCGACGAGATCGTGCTGCCCGTCGAGCCGGCTGGTCCGGGGGCCGGCCGCGCCATCGAGCGGCTGGTCGTGCACCTGCCGCCGAAGGAGCGCGCCTGCGTGCTGCTCAAGGATGTCTTCGACCACTCGCTGGAAGAAATCGCCGGCCTGGTCGGCTCGACATCGGGCGGGGTGAAGTCGGCGCTCAACCGCGGACGCGCCAAGCTCGCCGCCTTGCCCGCGCAGCCGTCCACGGCGCCGGCACACGACCCCGAACTGGAACGGCTGCTTGGCCGTTATGTCGAACTCTTCAATGCCAGGGACTGGGACGGCGTGCGGGCCCTGACCAGCGCCGATGCGCGGTTGCGTGTCTCGGACTGCTACAATGGCCTGCTCTCGGCTTCGCCCTATTTCGTCGAATATGAGCGCGGCGAGCCCTGGCGCATGCGGCCAGGCGCGGTCGAAGGGGAGATCGTGCTGGTCGTCGACAGACTGCGTGACGAGGTCTGGCGGCCGGCCTATTTTGTACGGATCCGTGCCGAGGGCGGCGTCATCGACCGCATCGCCGATTACTATGCCTGTCCGTGGATGCTGGACATGCTGGCCGCCGACGCGGGATATGAATCCCCCTGGGAGTAGGAAGAAACGCCTATTTCGCATCATGAAAAATGATGCCGACCGTGTGGCGCATGCCTGAGCGCAGGCGGCTGACGCCGTGGCGCAGGTTGACGCGGTAATTGCCCCTGGTTCCCTGCACCGGCCGGTTGTGGACGGCGAAGGCGACCGCGTCGCCCTGGCGCAAAGGCACCACCTCGACCCGGCTCTGCATGCGCGGCCGCTGTTCGGTCAACGCGAATTCGCCGCCGGTGAAATCCTCGCCGGGTTCGGACAGCAGGATCGCCACCTGCAGCGGAAAGGCGAGGTCGCCATAGAGGTCCTGATGCAGGCAGTTGAAGTCGCCGGGCACATATTGCAGCAGGAGCGGCGTCGGCCTGGCCTGGCCTGCGGCATGGCACTGGTCGAGGAATTCGCCATGCGACCGGGGATAGCGCATGGCGATGCCCATGCGCTCGTTCCAGCGGTTGGCGACCTCGGCCAGCCTGGGATAGAGCGCGGTGCGCAGACCGCCGACAAGGTCGGGCAGGGGATAGCGGAAGTAGCGGTACTCGCCCTTGCCGAAACCGTGCCTGGCCATGTGGATGTGGCTGCGGAAGTGCTGCTCCTGCGGATAGAGGCCGGCAAGCTGCCGGCACTCCTGGGGTGAGAGCAGCTTTTCCATCACCGCGCAGCCGAAGCCGTCGAGTTCGGTGGTGAGTGCCGGCCAGTCATAGGCGGCGATGCGTGTCTCGGCGGCTTCGACTGGCGATGCGGCAATCCTGATATCGGCGTTCATATCGCGGCCTCCCGTGCCAGCAAGGCGCGTTTGCGTTCGACACCCCAGCGGTAGCCGGACAGCGAGCCGTCGGCGCGCAGCACGCGGTGGCAGGGAATGCCGAGCGCAATGGCGTTGGCCGCGCAGGCCGTGGCGACGGCGCGGGCGCCGTCCGGCATGCCGAGGCGCCGGGCAAGGGCTGTGTAGGTGACCGTGGCGCCGCACGGGATCGTGCGCAGCGCCTCCCACACGCGCTGCTGGAAAGGCGTGCCGTGGCGCATGTCGAGCGCCATGTCGAGACCGGCGCCCGGCGTTTCGACGAAACGTGCTATCGCGGCGAGATCGTCGCGCAGGCCGGGCTCGTCTTCGATCAGCACGCGGCCCGGGAAGCGCTCGGCAAGATCCTGCTCCAGGGTTTCCGGAGCCGACCCGATCAGGATGGCGCAGACGCCGACCGGGCTGCGCGCGACGAGGATGGCGCCGATCGCGGATTCACCAATGGCATAGGTGACGATGTCGAGGGCGGCCGCTTTGGAGTCCGCCGCCGGCATTGGGGTTTGCATGTGGTTCATTGCCTTCACTCCTTCTGTGTGCCTGAACCCTAACCTTGCGCCGGCCGGCTCTCACTCCGGTGCTTGCTTTCAAATTCGAATTCGTTCGTGCCGTTATCGCCGCGGCGTGCCAACTTCGCCCAAAGCCAAGCGCTCATGCGATCCGCGTCACCGAAGCTTCGCCCAGCACGAACACCTCGCCGGTCGACAGCCGCAGCTCGATCTCACCGCTTGCGGTGCGGCTCCACTCGGCCTTGCCGTCATCCACCCATTCGCCGATGGCGGCCAGCACCAGCGACTTCGCATCGTCCATGTGCCGGCGGACATCGGCCTTGCCATGGATCTGTCGGGTTTCGCCAGCGGCGGGAGAGCTTGCCATTGCGCGCATCGCCGGTTCCCGTCAGTCCCGGGTAGACGGCCAGGCGCTGTCGCTCGGCACCGCCTCGCGCTCGAGCAGAGCGCGTTTGCGCTCCACGCCCCAGGCGTAGCCCGACAGGGCGCCGTCCTGCCTGATGACGCGGTGGCAGGGAATGGCGACCGCGTGGGCATTGGCCGCGCAAGCGGCGGCGACGGCGCGGGTCGCCTTCGGCGCGCCGATACGGCCGGCGATCTCGGCATAGGAGACGGTGCGGCCAGCGGGGATGTCGCGCAAGGCCTGCCAGACGCGTTGCTGGAAGGCGGTGCCGCGCACGTCGAGCGGCAGGTCGAGGCCGAGCGCCGGCGCCTCGACGAAACCGACGACGCGGGCGACGAGCGCCTCATAATCGCTGTCGCCGCCGACCAGCCGCGCCTTGGGGAAACGGTCCTGCAGGTCGCGCACCAGCGCGTCGGGGTCCTGGCCGAGCAGGATCGAGGCGACGCCCTTGCGGCTCGAGGCGACCAGGATGGTGCCCAGTGAGGATTCGCCGACGGCGAAGCGGATTTCCTCATCGGCGCCGCCGGCACGGTAGCGGCTCGGCGTCATGCCGAGCATGCCGGTCGACTTCTCGTAGAAGCGGCCGCTCGAATTGAAGCCGGCATCATAGATCGCCGCCGTCACGCTGGCGCCGTCATCCAGACCCTGGCGGACCCGGGCGGCGCGCCGGGCCGCCGCATAATCCTTCGGCGTCAGTCCTGTGACGGCCTTGAAGACGCGGTGGAAATAGCCGGCGCTGCGGCCGGCGGCAGCGGCCAGTTCGGCAAGCGACGGTTCGGCTTCGCTCGCCTCGATCCTGCGGCAGGCATCCGCCACCATCGCGGCATTGCCGGCCTCAAGCGACGGGCCATCCGGATTGCACCGCCGGCAGGCGCGAAAGCCGGTTGCCTTGGCCAGGGCCAGCGTATCGTGCAACTGCACGTTCTTCGGGTTGGCTCGCCGTGACGGACAGGAGGGCCGGCAATAGACGCCGGTCGTCGCCACCGAATACCAGAATTCTCCGTCGGCCGATTTGTCGCGCGCCACGACGCGCGCCCAGCGCGGATCGTCGATGACCGGCAGCGGCGCGGATTTCAGGTCTCTTTGAAGCGTGATGAACATGGCAGGTACTGAAGCGGTCCCAGGTCGGCCGCGCCACCCGTTTCCTGACAATTATCGCGGGAGCGCCATCACTGGCGACGTCGCGAAATAGCCATGCCGGCCCCATCGGATCAATGCACCAGATCGCCTTGATCAAGCCGAATGGGGTGCGGCGTCATCCTGCGGTTCAACCAATCGTGGGATTTTGACGGTAGTCCGTCTTCATCGCAGCCAAGTCGAATGTCTTGAGGACGAGATACAGATCGTCCTGTCGCGGATCCTGCTTGGCTAGGTAATGGACCATGGCCCGATAGTAGCGGTAGTGCATTGGAGGGTTACGAAGATCATACCGGGAATCGATCTTCCGTTGGTGCTGGAGGTCGTGGAACATCCAGAAAATGCCCATGAATGAGAAAAATTCATTGGGATATGCCGTCACAAGGTCCCGGGTCTCGGGCGGGAGCAGCCCTTTTATCTTCACCAGCTTGATCGGCTCGAGACCGTTTTGCGTCATCGCCCACAAGAGGATGGCAAGGGTCTTTATGAAGCTCAGTTCGCCGAAATCAGCTTCAAGCACCCCCTGGGCCATGGCCTCGCCGAGAGCCTTCTGACGCCATAGAACGTATGACTCTCGCCAATGGCCCATGACTTGCGCCAGAGCGGCATCGTCCCAAATTATCAGGCACTCGCCAAATCCTGCAGCGTATTCATCCGCATACCATTTGATCTTCTGCCTCGCGAACGCACTGCCCTGGATAAAATGCAGTGAATCGAGGTCCGCATGCGTGACGCGGTTTTCCACCCCAAAATTCCCCCCGTCCCCTATTTCTTCACGTAAAAAAGGGGGCTGCACGGCCCCCTTTCGTCTCCCAGAAATACTATCGCTTATTCTGCGGATGCTGCCTGCGCTCTTGCGTGGTCCCGGATATAGCTGGAAAGCTGCGCATCTGTCCACATCTGTACGGTCTCCGACGTGCGATTCGAGCCATAGCCCTGGACATGCGGCAATTGCCGCGCTGCTTCCTTGGCCTTGAGCGCATCCGCGTGCGCTTGATCGAAATCATTCATCGTCGTATTCCCTTGTTGATCGCAACCAGATCCCCTCTGGCTGCATCAGGGGCCATAAAAATCCTAGTTGTACCGGCAAGTCAAACGCCGGGCCGGCAACGTGGTTGCACAACAAGCGTTTCTTCAACCAATATAGTGAAAATGTGGCGAATTCAGCTTGCTCGACGACTGAAGTAAGCCCTGCCTCAGCTGGTTTCAACCCGAAGTGTGGCATTCCAGCCACGGTGCCGCGAACAATTGCGTGATTGGCGAAGGTCGATTCGGACGTTCCGTCAAACCGTCGAAAGTGGCCCGCATGCCGCGTGCGAGCCACTTTCACGTGTGCGGGCGCCTCAGGCGGCCTTGATCAGGCCGAGCTGGGTAAGGGCGGCGACGCCGTCGTCGAGCCCGATCTCCTCGACGATCCTGCCGTCGATCACCTTGAGCACCGTGGTGCCGGTGAAGCGCATGGCGCGGCCGGTGGCGGCCGGCAGCGAGCCGGTCAGGAAATCATCGAAGGCCGGGCCGGTATGCGTGCCGCCGCCTTCCCATTGGCCGACGACATAGTCGCCCTCGGCGATGAGATCGGCGGTCGCCCAGAAGTTGAGATCCGGGAAGGCGGCGCGGAAATCGGTCATGAAGGCCTTGATGTCGTCGCGGCCACGGCGCGGCTCATGCAGCGAATATTTCAGCAGCATGTCGGGCGCGGCGATGTCGTCGACGACGGCGAGGTCGCAGGTTTCACCCCAGAAGTCGGTGAACCATCTGACGACGACGGCCTTGTTGTCTTCTTGCTTGGTCATAGGGAGGTCCTCTTCCTGTTTGCGGGAGATCGCCGGATTGGTCGGCGAACCCGCGTCATCAGTAGGACCGACTGCCGGCGACCGAACTCCGGTTCTTGCCGGACAATCGAAAGACGGAGCCGTGGTAACGGCGGACGGGAAGCCGGCGGCCGACCGTCTGGCATTGCCGGTAACTGTTTCTTCTCTGGTTTTGCCGCAGATTGCCCGCGATTGGGCAGGCGAAACGGAAAATGGCGCGTCAGGGCAAGAAAAGCCGCGATGGAACGAGGTGGGAACGCGCGCTGGAACGCGCTCATCTTGGCGTCTGGGATTGGGATCTGCGCACCGGCGACTGCTTCTACTCTGCGACCTGGGCGCGTATGCTGGGCTATAGCCAGGATGAGCTCGCCAACACCAGCGACCTCTGGTTTCGTCTTACCCACCCCGACGACCGCGAACGGGCGCTGGCCAGCGGCGACCGCCACATTGCCGGGCTGACCGACGCCATCGAGACCGAACTCAGGCTTAAGCACAAGCAGGGCCACTGGGTCTGGGTGCTCGACCGCGGCGGCATCGTCGAGCGCGACGCGGCCGGCCGGCCGCTCAGGCTGATGGGCGTGCAGACCGACATCTCCAGGCAGAAGGCGGCCGAGGCCGAACTCGAACAGGTCAATGTGCGCTTCCGCCTGGCGCTCGCCGCCAGCGGCACCGGCATCTGGCATCACGATATCGCCACCCGGAAGAGCTATTGGGATACCCGCACCCGGGAGATATTCGGCCTCGTCGCCGATACCGACGAGGTGTCGGCCGACCTCTGGCACACCTATCTGCATCCCGACGACAAGGAGGCGACCGAACGCGTCCACCAGGTGTCGCTGGGAACGGACACCATCATAGCCAGCCAGTACCGCATCGTCAGGCGCGACGGCTGCGTCCGTCATGTCGAATCGCTGGTGCGTTTCATCGCCGCCGGCGAAGCGGGGCAGATCCTCGGCACCGTGCGTGACATCACCGAAGACAAGCTGCGCGAGCAGGAACTGGCTTATGCTGCCCGCCACGACGCGCTGACTGGGCTCCTCAACCGCGCCGCCTTCGACAGGCTGCTCGCCGATCATATCGCCACGGGCGCACCGCTGGCGGTGTTCTATGTCGACCTCGACTACTTCAAGGCGCTCAACGATTTCGCCGGCCACGCCGCCGGCGATCTGGCGCTGAAGAGCGTCGCGGCGGGCATCGGTCGCTGCCTGCCGCCATCGGCGCATGCGGCGCGGCTCGGCGGCGACGAGTTCGCGCTGCTGGTGCCCGATTGCGATGCCGCTGAAGCCGAGCGGTTGGCGGGGGCCATCCTGGCGGCGGTGCGCGATGCCGATCTCGGCCTCGCCGCGACGTCGCGGCGGCTGGCGGCCAGCATCGGCATCGCGATCGTCCACGACCGTCTCACCACGGTTGCCGACGCGCTGGCCTGCGCCGACGATGCCTGCTACGCGGCCAAGGCCGCCGGGCGCGATCGCTTCGCGCTGTTTTCGGCCGATGCGGCCTCAGGTTCGGGCGGCCTCAACGCGGCACGGCTCGCCGCCGACACGGTGGACGCCATGGAGGACGGCAGGCTGAAACTGTTCGGCCAGCAGATCCACCGGCTTGGCAGGCCCTGGCAGGAGAACCGCCATGTCGAGGTGCTGGCGCGGCTTGACGGAAAGGGCGGCCGGCTGATTCCGCCCGGCGAGTTCATTCCGGCGGCGGAGCGCTTCGGCATTGCCGCGCGGCTCGACCGCTGGATCATCCGCACCGCGCTGTCGCGGCACGGCGCGGCGATGAAATCGGGCGCGGTCACGCTCGGCTTCAACCTGTCGGCGCAGACGCTGAGCGATCCCGGGCTGTGGGACTTCGTCGACCGCATCATCGAGGAAACGGGGGCGCCGCACCAGGGCATCGGCTTCGAGATCACCGAAACCGCAGCCGTCACCAATTTCGATGCCGCCGAAACCTTCGTGCGCAAGGCACGCGAGCGGCGCTGCCGGGTCAGCCTCGACGATTTCGGCGCCGGCATGAGCTCGTTCGAATATCTCAGGCGCTTCCCCGTCGACGCCATCAAGATCGACGGCTCCTTCATCGAGCACATCACGGAAAGCCGTTTCGACCGCGAGATCGTGCTGGCCATCACCAGCATTGCGCGCAGCCTCGGCTGCGCCGTCGTGGCCGAGAAGATCGAGCGGCAGGACACGGTGGCGATGCTGCGCGACATGGGCGTCGAGTTCGGCCAGGGTTTTCTGCTGCACCGGCCCGAACCGTTGCAGCACATCGTCAGCCACGCCGCCGGGCCGGCCCGGGAGGCAGCGGCCCGCGAGGCATCCTGAGGCGCGTTGCGTCGAAACGGATGCGGGTGCTGTGCTTCAAGCCCCTGTTCCCGTGCAAATCATAGTTCCCAGGCAAATCATACAATCTGCCGCATAGCGGCTTGCGGAAATTCCAGCACCCCGGGTTCCGGCTTCCTGTGCTGTGCTTCCGCCACCGTCTCGATCAACAGGTCGAGGGCCACACATGCCGAGCGGCTCGTCTCGTCATTGCCGCGCAGATAGTCATAGGCGCGTTCGAGATGGAGACGGGCGGCTGAGAAATCGCTGGTCAATGATTCCCTCCATGATCCCGCCCTAATGTATCTTGGCCGGCTTGGCGCAACGTGCGGTAAATATTCATAGGCGCCTTTTATTCAAAGGCCGGCGAATGCCCTGGCAAGGCGCGGCGGCGGCTGGCCGATCTTGTCAGGAATGATGCCGCCCGCGGCTTTGCGCGAGGGAACGGCGCGGCTAGGGTGCGCTTTTTTGTCCGAGGCGAAATCGATGATCGTACAGGCCTGCATCAACGGCGCGCGTCCGCGCGATTTCCATCCCGGCCTGCCGCTGACGGTGCAGGCGATGGCAGCCGATGCAGCGGCCTGCGTCGCCGCGGGGGCGGCCGAGCTGCACATTCATCCGCGCGACGCCGGCGGACGCGAAAGCCTGGCCGCCGTGGATGAGACGGTGCTTGCCGTGCGCCAGGCCTGTCCGGGCACGCTGATCGGCGTGTCGACCGGCGCCTGGATCGAGAACGATGTGGAGCGGACCCGCGCGGCGATCGCCGGCTGGCGGGAACTGCCCGATTACGCCTCGGTCAATCTCTCGGAAGCCGACGCGCCTGGTGTGATGGCGTTGCTGCGCGGGCGCGGCGTCGGCGTCGAGGCCGGGCTGGCCACGGTGACCGACGCCGAGCGCTTCGTGGCGCTTGCCGATCGTATCGGCGTGCTGCGCATCCTGATCGAGATCGACATACCGGACCTGTCCGCCGCGCTCGACGAGGCGCATGGCATCGCATCGGTGCTCGAACGCGCCGGTGTGCGCCGGCCTATCCTGCTGCACGGCGTCGATGCCACCGTATGGCCGTTCTTGGAACTGGCACAGGGCAAGCGCTGGTCGACGCGGGTCGGGCTGGAGGATGGCAGGACGCTGGCGGACGGAAGGATCGTGAAGGACAATGCGGAAATCGTCGCGTCCGCGGTGGCGATGTTTCGGTCGACCACCGCGGCCTAGCATTTCGAGGCTTCAGCCGGACGGCGCCGGCCTTATCCCAGAATGATACCGATCGCCTGATCGACCACCGGATGCAGGCCGCTGGCCTGGAAGGACAGGCGGTTGCCGGAGCCGACATTGCTGGTCATGGCGATGGTGAGGTCCGTCAGCGGATCATGCAGCATGACCGCGACATAGCCCGGAATGCTGCCCTGATGGCCGTAGAAGGCGCGGTCGGCATAGGCGCTCTGGAACATGCCGGCGCCCGTCTCGCGCATGCGCGTGCCGGGGAAGCTTGCCGGCACACGGTTCTCGAACATCTCGGCGAAGTAGGGCGGCGACAAGAGTGTTCCGGAGAACAGGCCGCGCATGAAACCCACCATGTCGGAAGGGGTCGACACCATGTCGCCGCAGCCATAAGCGGCGCCGTAGGGAAAAGCGTTGGAGGAATCCTGCAATTCGTTGGAATAGGGCAGCACACCGTCCATGCGCCACATCTCGCCGCCCGAGGCGATATCGGTGGGCGCGTTCGGCGCCGGCGGCGGGCGGTGATAATAGCCGCGCACCATCGATTTCTCGGGAAACGGCTCGGTCGCCGGCGACCAGGTGTTCTTCAGGCCAAGCGGCTCGAGGATCGCGCTCCTGACATAGGCGCCGAGCGACTGGCCTGACACCGCCTCGATCACCATGCCGGCCAGGACATAACCGGTGTTGTTGTAGACTGCGGGTCCGCCCGGTGCCTTCTGCTTGTCGGAGGCGAAGGCGATGTCGACCAGCTGTTGCGGCGTCCACTGCCGGGTCGGGTCCATCGGAATGTAGTATTCGAATTCCGGCAGGCCGTTGCGGTGGTTGATCAACTGGCGCACTGAGATGGCGCTCGCGCCCGGCAGGTCCGGGAACCAGGACGAGATCGGCGCGCCGAGGTCGAGCCTGCCGGTCTCGGCAAGCTTGACCAGGGCGGCGGCGACGAAGGTCTTGGTGCAACTGCCGATCTTGAACAGCTGGTCCGGCGTGACGGGCGCGCCATGCCCGCGGTCGGCCAGGCCTGCCGTGAGGGCCGTCGGCGCGGCATCACCCCTGGCATAGGCGAGCGATGCGCCAACCGCGCCATCGGTGAGGTAGCTGGCGAGGAGGGCGTTCAGGTCTTTGGGCATGGATGTCTCGCTTTCTTTTTTTCTTCTCCCACAAGGGGAGAAGGGAAGGGCGGCGCGCTTCACTCCGCCATGTCGACAGCGGCGAAATTCTGCCGGCCGAAGGGGTCGAGCACGTAGTTGAGCACGCTCTTGCGGATCGGGATCGCAACCATCGAGTGGGCGATCGGCGCCACCGGCACTTCTTCCTTCAGGATCGCCTGCGCCTTGCCGTAGATCGCGGCCCGCTCCTTCGGGTCGGCGGCGACGCGGCCTTCGTCGAGCAGCTTCTCGAAATCCTTGTCGCACCAGCGCGAGCGGTTGGAGCCGCCCTTCACGCCGTCGCAGGACAGGAGATAGCTCAGCATGTTGTCGGGATCGCCATTGTCGCTGCTGCCGCCGAGCAGGAACGTGTCCTGTTCGCCCGCCGCCGTGCGCTTGAGGTATTCGCCCCATTCGAAGCTGACGATTTCCGATTGCACGCCGACCTTGGCCCAGTCGGCCTGGATCATCTCGGCCATGCGCTTGGCGTTGGGGTTGTAGGGGCGCGACACCGGCATCGCCCACAGGCTGATCTTCAGGCCGCTTTCGTGACCGGCCTCCTTCAACAGCTTCTTCGCGCCATCGGGATCATAGTCGATACCGGCATCGGTCACGGCGCCGAGCTGCGCCGGCGGCACGACGCTGCCGGCCACCGTGCCGGCCCCGGCATAGACGGCATCGACGATCGCCTTGCGGTCGACTGCCTTGGCGAGCGCCGTGCGCACCCGGACATCGCCCAGCGGCTGGTGTTCGACATTGAAGCCGAGGATGCCGATGTTCTGGCCCTTGAGGTCGAGGACAGTGATATCCGGATCGCTGCGCAGGTCGGCGACGGCACTTGGCGGCGGCGGCGCGGCGACCTGGCATTCATTGGCCTTGATGCGCTCGACGCGGGTGGTCGGCTCGGGCGTGATGGCGAAGACCAGCGTGTCGATCTTCGGCGCGCCGCGCCAATAGTCGGGGTTGGCGGCGTAGCGGACCTGGCTGTCGGGCACATAGGCCTGGAGCACGAACGGGCCGGTGCCGACCGGGGCGCTGTCGATCAGTTCCGGCGTGCCGGCCGCCACCATCTTTTCGGTCTGTTCCAGCGACAGGATGGAGAGATAGTCGAGCGCCAGCCCGGCGAGGAAGGTGACGTTCGGAGCCGTCAGCGTGAAGCGCACCGTGTAGTCGTCGAGCTTGTCTATCTTGTCGATCAGCGTGCCCATGCCCAGCGCGTTGAAGTACTCGTAATTCCCGCCGCCGAGCTTGTGATAGGGGTTGTTGGCGTCGCGCTGACGGTTGAAGGTGTAGAGCACGTCGTCGGCGTCGAAATCGCGCGAGGGCGTGAAATGCTCGTTCGACTGGAACTTCACGCCGTGCCGGAGATGGAAGGTGTAGGCCTTGCCATCAGGCGAAACGTCCCAGCTTTCGGCCAGCGCCGGTCCGACCTCGGTCGTGCCCGGCTTGAACTCGACCAGCCGGTTGAAGATCGTCTTGGCGGCGGCGTCCATGGTGGAATCGGCGATGCCGATCGCCGGGTTGAAGGTTTCCGGATTGGCTTCCGAGCAATAGACCAGGGTCTTGGCATAGGCTTGCCCGCCCAGAAGGACGGATGAAGCAAGCAGGGATGAGGCAAGCACTGTGCGCAGAACGGTGGATTTCATCGCAAACGCTCCTGATGACACATTCGGGGTTGAGGAAAGGAACTTCATGGCGTCGCCGCCGGGACGAGGAAGCGGTCGGGCGCCAGCGCCGCGGCGCTGACGCCGAGCGCCGTGATATCGGCGGGCAGAGGCGCGCCGCGCATCAGCGCCGCGCTCAGCCTGGCCAGGGTCAGCGACACCTGAAAACCGTAGCCGCCCTGGCCGCCGAGCCAGAAGAAGCCGGGCAGGCGCGGGTCGAAGCCGGCGACCGGCGTGCGGTCGGGCGCGAAGGTGCGCAGGCCCGCCCAAGGCGTCGAGGGACGGCCGATGCGCATCGACGTCGCCTGCTCGATGCGGTCGACGGCGATGGCGACGTCGATGTCTTCGGGCCAGGCGTCGCAAGGTTCGGTGTCGGTCTCATCGGCGAGCGAGCCGATCAGCCTGCCGGCATCGGGCTTGAAATAGAACTGTTCATGCAGGTCGACGACCAGCGGCCAGCCGGAAATATCGGCGCCGGCGGGCGCATCGAACAGGAAGGCGGTGCGCCGCTTGGGCTGGAAGCCGAGGCCTGACAGCCCGGCCATTGCGGCGACGAGATCGACCCAGGCGCCGGCTGCATTGACGACGATGTCGGCGGGGTAGACGGCGGCGGCCGTCTCCACCTCGAAAGCACTGCCGTTGCGCGAGATGGCGCGGACGTCCTCGCCGGTGCGGATGACGCCGCCGCCGGCTTTCAGCGCCGAGGCGCTGGCCGCCAGCATCTTGCCGGTGTCGACATCGACCGCGTCCGGTTCGTAAACGCCGCCGCAGGTGGCCTCGGCGGCAATGACCGGAACCAGCGCGTTCAGCTCGGCCGCGGACATTCGCCGCACGGATGGCACCAGCGCCTGCAATTCGCCGGCCAGCCGGTCTATTGCCGCATCGTCGCCGCTCCAGCCGACATGCAGCGCGCCGCGCCGATGGGCGACGAAACCGCCGCCGACGATGGCCTGCCGGCTGGCCAGCGTCAGCGCGCGCACCAGCCGGTTGCCATAGGTCTCGGTGAACAGGGCGGCGGATCGGCCGCTGGCGTGGTAGCCGAGATGCGTCTCGCGCTCGAGGACAGTGACGTCGGCCCAGCCGGCGACGGCGGCGGCGAGCGAGAGGCCGGCAATGCCGCCGCCGATGACGACGATCTTTGGGGAGGACTTCGACTGCATCCATCAGTCGTAAAAATAATTTCGTATCCCGTCAATATTTAGCGTATAAGAAAATTGTTGGCGTTGTTGATGGCGCAGGGGAGTTCGACTACCTAGGGTGGAGCGGCGCGATCCCGCGCCTTGGAGCTGGCAATGTCGGAGCAACCCAATCTCGGTGATTGTCTGCGCGCTTTGAGAAAGACGCATGGCTGGACCCTGCAGGAGGTCAGCGCGCTCACCGGCGTCGCGGTGTCGACGCTGTCCAAGGTCGAGAATGACCAGATGTCGCTGAGCTACGACAAGCTGCTGCAGATCTGCGAAGGGCTCGGCATCCATGTGACGGAGCTGCTCAGCGGCGACCGCAATCAGCCTTCGGCGCGCACCCGCCGCTCGGTAACCTCGCAGTCCAACACGCTGCGCCAGCTCACCCGCAATTACGACTACCGCTATCTCGCCACCGATCTGGTGCGCAAGCGCATGGTGCCGATCCACGCCTATGCGCGCGCCCGCACGCCGGAGGAATTCGGCCCGTTGACCCGGCATGCCGGCGAGGAATTCCTGATCGTGCTCAAGGGCGAGATCGAGCTGCACACCGACCAGTACGCGCCGGTGCGGCTGAAAGAGGGCGAGAGCGTCTACATCGATTCCACCATGGGCCACGCCTATCTGTCGGTGGGCGAAGGCGATGCAGAGATGCTGTGCGTCTGTTCCGGCGACGAACCCGATATGGAAGGCACGCTGCTCAGTGTGCTCGACGTGGTGGAGGGGTAGGGGGCGCGCCTGCGTTCCAATTACCGGATGTCGGCGCCGCCCCTCACCTGCCTGCCGGCATCCTCTCCCCGTATAGTGACGGGGAGAGGGACGCTGTCAGGAATGATTTCGCCAATCGCCAGCGCTGCAAGGAAAGTGCCGGCGATTCGGGCAGCCTCTTTCTCCCCGTCACTATACGGGGAGAAATGCCCGGCAGGGCAATGAGCGACTATCTGTTGTGTCAAGTTGCATTT
>NZ_VFVY01000017.1 GCF_006442315.1 Mesorhizobium sp. B2-3-4
ACCGTGTTCCTGGTCGAGCAGAACGCCTTCGGCGCGCTCAAACTCGCCGATCGCGGCTATGTCATGGTCAACGGCAACGTGACGATGAGCGGCACCGGCAAGGAACTGCTCGCCAATTCCGAAGTGCGCGCCGCCTATCTCGAAGGCGGGCATCACTGAGTTTGGAGCGGAATAGGTGCATCCGATATTCCGCTCCAATTTTTTGTTTGTCGCATAATGCTTGTCCGAAAAGTCTGCAACTTTTCGGGATCATGCTAGGGAGTATCGACCATGCAAGGCATTCTCTACGAGGAGCAGTCGATCTGGCAGTTCTTCTTCGTCACCTGCCTGCTCGGCGGCTGGGCGGCATGGATGACGGGCAAGGCCAGCGCCCAGACATGGCGCACTTTCCCGCAGCTGTTCGCCTATATGCTGGGTCTCGGCATCGGCATCCGCTTCATCCATCACGCGCTGTTCGACGGCACGATGTTCTCACTGCATTACTACATCGTCGACACCATCGTGCTGATGATACTGGGCTTCGTCGGCTATCAATACACACGAACAAACCAGATGGTCACACAGTATAATTGGCTCTACGAAAGAGCTTCCTTATTGAGCTGGAAACGCGTCAAATCCTAGGGCCGCTCCTTCGCGCGCAGCGCGAGGCCCTGTTTCGAGGCGCATCGCCGGAAGGCGATGCGCCTTTTGCGTTTCGGCCGGCATTTCTGCTCGATCGGTAATATCAGGGTGAAGGAATTTCAATTGATTGGAATGGAGGGCCGCGCTCCTATTGGCCATGCGATCGTGATGAAGCGTTTGGAAAAGACGCGACCTGGGCCGAGGCCCGGCAGAGCGAAGAATAAACAAACCGGCAGCGCGGCATCGCAGTTCTGACGAAATGGGAGAACCTCATGTCCAAATTCCTGTCAAAGGGTCTTGCCTCGCCGCTGGCCATGCTTGCCGGCCTCGCACTCGCAGGTCTTGCTTTTGCCTTGCCCGCGTCGGCTGACGGTGCAGGCGTCAAGATAGGTGTTGCCGCCCCTTTCACCGGCTCGAGCGCTCCTTGGGGCGAACAGTTCAAGCGCGGCACTGAAATGGCCGTCAAGGATTTCAACGCCGCCGGCGGAGCCGCGGGCCAGCAATTGTCGTACGAGATCGGTGACGATGTCGCCGATCCGAAAGCAGGCGTCTCGGTCGCCAACAAGTTCGTCGCCGACGGCGTCAAATGGGTGATCGGGCACGTCAACTCAGGCGTTTCCATTCCGGCATCCGACGTCTATGCCGAGAACGGCATCATCCAGATCACGCCGGCATCGACCAATCCGACCTTCACCGATCGCGGCCTGTGGAACACCTTCCGCACCACCGGTCGTGACGACCAGCAAGGCGCGGTGGCGGCGGCCTATCTCGTGAAGCATTTTCAGGGCAAGCGTATAGCCATCGTCCACGACAAGACGCCTTTCGGCGAAGGACTGGCACAGATCGTCAAGAAAGGCATCAACGAGAAAGGCATTACCGAGGTTGTGTTCGAAGGCATCAACATCGGCGAGAAGGACTATTCAAGCCTGGTGACCAAGCTGAAGGAAGCCAATGTGGACGTGCTCTACTACGGCGGCGTTTACACGGAGGCCGGGCTGATCATCCGGCAGATGCGTGACCAGGGCCTGCAAGCGCCATTGATGGGCGGTGACGGCCTGGTGACGACCGATTTCGGCGCTATCGCCGGCCCCGGCGGCGCCGGAACATTGATGACGTACACGCCCGATCCCCGCGAGAATCCGGAGGCCAAGCAGATTGTCGAGCGGATGAGGGCGGCGGGATTCGAACCGGAGGCATTCACCGTGAAATGCTACGCTTCGGTGCAGATACTGGTGCAATCCGCCAACGCCATTAAATCGACAGATCCGGAAAAGATCGCGGAATACATGCACTCCGGACATGTATTCGATACCGTCATCGGCAAGATCTCGTATGATGAGCGCGGCGACATGCTTCAAGCGAACTATGTCATGTATGTCTGGAAACCGACGGCTTCCGGCGGTCTCGACTACGCCGGCAATGAACTGACCGACTGACCTCGGCCTGCCGGGCCGGAAGCGTCGTCCTGGTCCGGCACGAGCGCCATACAGCACTGTGGATAAAGCCGCAGCCTCCCTCCCAGCAATGGGAGGGAATTTTGCTTTCACCGCCCTTCGTTGCCTATCTCCAGGCCCTGTTATAAACATATGACATACCAACGGGGCGCCGAGGATCCTTCACTGGAGCACTTGCTGAAACGACTGGCCTTTCGCCATTTGCGGCTGGTCATCAAGATTGCCGAGGAGCGTAATCTCGTCGGCGCGGCCAAGCGGCTGAACATGACGCAGCCGGCGGTGACCAAGGCGCTCCGCGAAATCGAATCCATGCTGGGCGTCGACCTCTTCGAGCGCACCAACCGGGGTGTGATCCCGACCATCTATGGCGAGGCACTCGTGGCTCATGCCCGCCTGGTCCTGACCGATCTCAGCCGTGCCGCGGAGGAGATCAGCGATCTGCGCGACGGCACCGGCGGCCGGATCGCGGTAGGAACCCTGCTTGCGGCATCGGCCAGCCTGCTGCCTGACGCGATCGTCAAGTTGAAGAAGGAGCGGCCAAAGCTCGCCATTTCGATCAAGGAAGGCACCAACGACCTGCTGCTGCCGGGATTGCGACAGGGCGAACTGGATCTGGTGCTGGGACGACTGCCGCAGATATGGGATTGCGAGGGTCTTGAGCAGGAAACCCTGTTTCAGGATGCGGGATGCATCGTCGTGCGCGCAGGGCATCCGCTTATCGGCCGAAACGATCTCGGCTTGCACGACCTTCTGGCACTGGACTGGATATTGCCGCGTCAGCAGACGACCCTGCGGCGGCAGATCGATCTGGCCTTCTTCGACGAGGGCCTGGCGCCGCCTTCGAATGCGGTGGAATCGGTATCGCTTCTGACCAACAGGGCATTGATCTTCGACGCCGGCTATGTGTCGGTCTGGCCGTGGCAGGTTGCCCAGCGCGAATTGCAGACCGGCCGTATCGCGATCCTGCCCGTGCGGCTCCGACCGACGGAAGGGCCGGTCGGCATCACCACACGGCTCGGCGCGCGCCTGTCGCCCGCGGCCAAGATGCTGGTGACCATGCTGCGCGAGGTGGCTGCGGAAATCCCGGCATTTCCGCTGCCGCAGGACCGGGCGGTTATACCGGCATAGCTTAAATTCAATAGCCCTTCGGTGACAGCCATGCGATGTCGCTGGCGTTGGCGAGGCTGGCGCCATCGCGCAGTTTCGAAGGCGCTCCCCTTGGTGCAGACACTTGTCCATCGCTTGACCATCCGCCATCTGCGCCTGATCGTGGCGATCGCCGAGCAGAACAGTCTCGTGGCCGCCGCACAGCACCTTCACATGACCCAGTCCGCCGTGACGAAGGCGCTGCAGGAAGCCGAAGCGCTGCTCGGCATCAGCTTGTTCGAACGAACCATCAAGGGTGCCATTCCAACCATTTTCGCGCATGGGCTGATTGTGCATGCCCGCCAGGTGTTCGCCCAATTGCAGCAGGCGTCCACGGAGCTGGTCGAGCTTCTCGACGGAGCAAATGGCAGGGTGGCGATCGGAACGCAGTGGTCGGCAGCCGCCGAACTCGTCCCGAAGGCGATCTATCAACTGCGCGGCACGCGGCCGAAGCTTACCGTCTCGATTGTCGAGGGCACCAATGACGCGCTGATTCCAGAGCTGCATCTGGGTCAGCTGGACATGATCGTGGGGCGCCTGCCAGGCATGCTCGAACGAGACGATGTTGCCCACGAGACATTGTTCGAGGACATGGCTTGCGTGGTCGTGAGGCATGGCCATCCTCTGGCGGATTGGCCTGACATCGGTCTTGCCGACGTGGAGAAGTCCGACTGGATTCTCCCCAGGCGCGAGACGGTGTTGCGACGGCAGATCGACAAGGCATTTCGCGATGCCGGACTGGAAACGCCGGGCAACGCGATCGAGTCGGTGTCGCTGCTCACCAACAGCGAATTGCTGGCATCCTCGGACTATCTCGCGGTCTGGCCGTGGCAGGTGGCGAAACGTGACGTGCTGTCGGGTCGCCTGGTGGTGCTGCCGATCGTTATCGGCGAGACGATCAATTCGGTGGGCGTCACTGCCCGCACCGATGCGCCCATGGCGCCGGCAGCGAAGGCATTTCTCGAGACGCTTCGCAGCGTTGCCGCAACCATGGATGTCTGTCCGCTGCTTCCGGGCATTCGCGAAGGCAATAGCAGCGGGAACTAAACTCAATTGCCGCCATCCGGCCATGCCTCTACCGATGGAGCCGGACGGGCGGCCGGTCAAACGGCGACCTTGTCGGGGAGGGCTTTCCATTGGTCGAAACCGAGGCCGGCTACCAAATTCTTGGCACCAATCACACCAGTTTTACGGTTTCCGACCTCGATCGGTCGGTTGCCTTCTTCCGCGATTGCCTCGGCTTCACGCTGACCTCGCGCGCCGGACGCGACCGGCGGATCATCGAGATCGTCGTTGGCGTGACCGGGGCCGACATCGAGGTAGCCTACCTGACTGGGGCCGGTCATGTCGTCGAGTTGATCCAGTATTTTTCCCCGGACGATCGAAAGCGTGTTCAGTCCCGCCCTTGCGACACCGGTTTCGCGCATCTTGCCTTCGACGTGGTGAACATCGACGCCTTGATCCTCGCGGCGGGAGAGCATGGCTTCCAGCCACTGGCAAGCCCGGTGAAAATCGGATCCGGCGGTCCGAATGGCGGCCGGCGGGTTTGCTATATGCGCGATCATGACGGTGTGACGATCGAGCTCATCGAGAGTCCGCAAACTGCCTGGCGACCGGCGCCGAATGATTCGACGTCCTGAGGCAGGAGGACCAGATGACGGACGCTTCCAGAAACATCGCGGTCGTCACCGGCGGCGCCAGCGGCATCGGCGCCGCATGCTGCCGTGAGCTGGCCAGGCGTGGCGCGCGCGTCGTTGTTCTCGATCGCGACGGCGGGGCGGCGAACGTGCTGGCCAAGGCGATCGACGGGCACGGCTGGTCCTGCGATATCGAGGACGACAACGCGGTCGAGGCTGCCGCAAGTCAGATAGAGGCCAGGTTCGGCGCGGTCGACATTCTGGTCAACTGTGCCGGTATCTTTCAGCGGCCATTGTCGCCGGAGACGCTCGATATCGCGCTGTGGGACAAGGTCATCGCCGTCAACCAGCGCGGCACTTACGTCGCCTGCGTGGCCTTCGGCCGTCGCATGGCTGCCCATGGCGGTGGCAGCATCGTCAACATAGCATCGATCGCTGCCGAAGCATCGATGCCGTTGCACGCCTATTCGCCATCGAAGGCGGCGGTCGTGTCCATGACGCAATGCCTGGCCGCGGAATGGGGTCGCTCCGGTGTGAGGGTCAATGCGGTGTCGCCTGGATATACGCTGACGCCCGCGCTTCAGCAGGCAATCGACAGGGGCGAGCGCGTCGCGGGCGCACTTGAAAATTCCGCGCTCGGCCGCATGGCGAAGCCAGAAGAGATAGCCAGCGTTGTCGCCTTCCTCGCCGGGCCGGCGGCAAGCGCGGTCACCGGGGTGAACCTGCCGATCGATTGTGGTTGGCTGATCGCCCAGACCTGGACCCCTTACGGTGGGGTAAGACCGGAGCGTGGCCCGGGCGTCCCTCCGGAAACGATATTCCGCCAGGAGATATCAGACTGAGCAATATTCCATTGCCATATAAGTCTGTTCCGGGGACCTTACGGCATCGGGTGTGTCCACAGGACCATGTGAACTCGACGAGCGGAAGACCATCCGGTATCCGCACATGATCAACGACATGTTGGGTGGTGAGGATATTCGCGGCCTTTGAACATCGGGCACCGACACTCGTCACACCTCTACTGGGAGAACTTGATATGACCGACCTGTCTGGGCGAGTAGCACTCGTTACCGGAGGATCATCGGGCATCGGACTGGCCACGGTGCGCAAGCTGAGGTCGCTCGGGGCGCATGTCGTGTCGGGCGATCTGACGCCATTCCCGGAGGCCTTGGACGCCGTCACCGGCGTTGTCGCCGATCTCTCCACCGCTGACGGATGCGCGGCACTCGTTGCCCGGGTTCGGGACGAGCACGGCCGGCTCGATGCGATCGTGAACAATGTCGGCATCGCGCCGACGCGCAACGGCTTCGAGACGATTACCGATGACGACTGGCTGCTGGTGTGGAACGTCAACGTGATGAGCGCGGTCCGAATTACGCGAGCGGGGATTGCGATGCTGCGGCAATCCGGCAATGGCTCGATCGTCATGACCTGTTCGTCCACGGCGCGTGTGGTCGATCCCTACTTCGTCGACTATGCGGCGACCAAGGCTGGTCTGCTGGCCATCACGCGCGGTCTGGCCGAAGAACTCGGCGCTCACGGCATACGGGTCAACGCGGTCTCCCCCGGGTCGATCAGGACACCGCTGTGGGACAAGCCCGGAGGATTTGCCGAGCAACTGGCGAGCCGCCTTGGTACCGACGTCGAAACCGCGATCGAGCGCTATGTTCGCGACGAGCGGCGCATCACCCTAGGAAGGCCCGGTGTTGCCGAGGACGTGGCCAACACGATCGCATTCCTGGTCTCCGACGAGTCCTCCTACATCACGGGAGCCGATCTGCCCGTGAACGGCGGAAGCGTCAAACACATCTGACCCCAGCAACCCGAAGACCGACGAAGGAATCGCTATGACACACGCGGGATCCCGCACATTCGTGAATATCGACCCTGCGCACTGGGACAACATGTACGCACTCAGCGCAACGCCTGCCGTCGTGACCACCGTCGACCTCGATGGAAACGTCAACGCCTCGGCGATGGGCGCGGTGGTGCGCATTGCGCATGACCCGGTTGCTGTCACGTTCACCATCGGGCTCGGCAGGGATACCGCCCATAACGTTTCCGCCACCGGAGAGTTCGTGGTCAACATCCCGTCGTTCTCGCCAGAAGACCTGCGCTCGATGTGCCTCACCGGCGCGGACCTCCCCGCGGGGAAGAACGAGTTGGACTATGCCGGCCTCACCGCCATGGACAGCAGGGTCGTCAAGCCACCGCGCATCGCTGAATATGATCGCCACTTCGAATGCCGCGTCCTGTGGAACATGCAGTGGCGTGACCGGCTTACCATTGTCGGTGAGGTGGTGGCCGCATCCTGCTCATCGGACGTGATGGACGAGCATGGAAAACTCATCTGGGAGGTGGCCCGTCCAGCGACTTATTGCGGGGGCCCCTACGGCCTGACGTTCACGCCGTCCTTCGAGCGCACGACGGTGAAACTGGGATCCGAGGTCGACGACCTGATGTCCAGCCTTCGCCCCACCCCGCCGGGGTACGCGGGCATCATGGGAAACCGTGTCTCCAACGAGAAACGCTAGCCAGGTCCGGTCTCGGACCACGGTTCCGCAGCAGAGCCGGGAGCGTCGCCGAGGTGGCGCTCTTTCAAGGAGCTGCCGCGGTTGGCGGCAGCACAGCGACAAGCGTCGGACCGCAAAGCGCTCGCGAATGGTGCGAGGGCGCATACCGATCGTTTGTCCCTTCATGGCGCAGTCCCATGCGCGGACCGTTCACTGCTCCACGCGCTCGATAGCCAGTCGCTTGCCGCGAAGATCGAGGACGGCATGCATTCCCCGGGGCGACATGGAGCGATGCCAAATATCTGAGTGGTGCATCCATAAGTGATTATTTTTCAATGGCTTATGCACGCCAAAACGCGAGCTGACGATCAGGCGATCGCGCCATAATTTGGTGCCCTCAACGCTCAAGAGAGGGTTCGCATGATGAACATGTCCAAAGAACAGATGCACTGGATGGTAAAGGTCTTCCAGCCGGAAAAGACGGTCGCCTCGCTGCCCGGGGGGACCTCGCTCACCGAGGCCGCACGCGCCGCGCTGCTGGGACTTGATCCCGGCTATTATGCAGCCGAACTCGCAAGGCTCACAGCGGGGGCCAAGAATGCGGCGCAGGAACTGTTGGCGGACCCGCATGTTGGAGCCATGGTCGATCGGCTGCCGTTGCAGGCAGGCGCCCGGGTCTGTGCTCTTGGCGACAGCCGCACGTCCGATCCGCAATCCTGGGCGGCCATCCTGCAGGAGATATTTTCGGCGCGGCGGCCGGCCGACAACATATCGGTTGTGGCCAGTGCCATCAGCGGTGACACGACAACCCATGGGCTCATCCGGATCGGCGAAGTGCTCGCCGCCGCACCGGATTGGATTCTGTTCTTTCTCGGCTTGAACGATGCGAGGACGCAAGGCGGGGAACCCACCAAGACCATTGTCCATCGCGAAGAGACGGCGCGCAATCTTGCCGAGTTCCGGTCGCGGATCACGAGAGAAACCAAGGCGCGGCACATCTGGGTCACGCCGGTTGCCGTGAATGAAGACCGGGTGACGAACCATTGGGCGCTCTCCCATTTCGGTGTGCGGTTCCGCAATGAAGACATTGCAGAGGTCGCAAAGGCCATGCACGGGTTCGGCGACGCCGTGGTTGATCTCTTCGAGCGGTTCGATGCGTCTTCGCTCGACGCATTGTTGATGGACGATGGCCTCCATTTCACCGAAAACGGACAGCGCCGCATCGCACTCGAGGTTCTGCGCTCCTGGAGTGACCTGAATTGAAGTACCTCATCACAGGGGCGACCGGAAACATCGGCTCTCTGGTCACGACGCGCCTGCTCCAAAGGGGCGAGGAGCCTTGCGTGCTGGTTCGCGACAGGAGGAAGGCGCGGAAGGTCTACGGCGATCGCGTTGAAATCCGGGTCGGCGACCTCACCTGGCCTGCTGAACAGCTGGCGACCGTATTCGAGGGGTCCGAGGCGCTCTTTCTTATCAACACAGGCCCCGATCTGGCGCAGAGGGATGCAAATTGCGCGCTGGCGGCGCGCAAGGCCGGCATAGAGCATCTCGTCAAGCTCTCGACGCTCGATGTCACAACCGGCATTGGAACGGGTCCCTGGCACGCGCGCGGCGAGGCGGCCATACGCCGGAGCGGTGTGCCGCATACGTTCATTCAAGCCGCGGCCTTCATGTCCAATGCCCTAAGCTGGGCGGATTCGATCCGGACGGACGGCGCGCTCTTCTCATCGACCGGCGATGGCAAGATTGCCTTCATCCATCCCGGCGACATCGCCGACGTCGCTGTGTCGGCATTAACGCGAAAGCGGGCCCAGGAAACGCCGCTGGTCATTACGGGCCGGGAGGCGCTGAGTTATCGGGACATGGTCACGGCGATCGGGGCCGCAATAAGCAAACCCGTCGGCTACAAAGCCCTGTCGGATGCGCAGGCCCTGGCCGGGGCGCTGATGTGGGCTGATCGCGCCTATGCCGAAGCGCTGGTCGATATCTGGCGCGCCGTACGCGAGGGGCGCCTTGCCACGGTCAGCGCCGGCGTCGAGCAGCAGCTTGGGCGCCCGCCAAGGAGTTTTGTCGACTGGATCGGGGAAAACATCGGCGCTTTTGGCGGAAAGGCAACGCGATCCTGAGAGCGCTCCCAACCCTGTTTGCTTGCAAACAGGGTTACCGGCTGAGTTCCGGGTGGACCGCCAAATAGGCGAGCGTCGCCTTGACCGCTTCGCCCTTGGCTTGCCGGGAAGTGAGTGGCGATAAAGTCACTCCATGCACAAGCCCTTCAACAAGATTTGGCAGCACAAACAGGATGCGGTCCATATCCCTGGCACCGCATCGAATGATGCACTCGGCAAAGGCCGCGTGCAGCGCGGCCCGAAAATGCTCCGGTCCCTCATTGATCGCGACGGAAATCAACCGGTGCAACTCCATATCCACGCAATGAAGATCGACCAACTCTTCCACAAGGTCGACGACAAACGCGCTGAACGGCGCTGACCCATATGACGCGACGTGGCGCTCGAGGAGGCTGCGCACGTCGACCACGTGGCGCTCATGCAGAGCGCTGAAAACCGACCGCTTGTCGGGGAAATATTGATAAAGGGAACCGATGCTGACTCCCGCCACCTCGGCAATGCGGTTCGTCGTCATCGCGCCCGCGCCGTGCCGCTTCAAGATCAGGGGGACGGCGGCAAGAACGGCTTCCACGGTTTGACGTGAGCGGTATTGCCGCGGAGTGCGCCGGGCCGAGATGTTCGCGCTATGCGTCATGCAGGGGAAAATACCCAGTCGTATGACGCTGGTAAAGCGCCTCGCGCGCTGCAAGTCCAACGTGAGGCCGAAGACGTTGAAGCTGGCGGCATTCGAGGGTCCACGGGGAGGGCGGCTGCAGGACCGACGAGAACGGCAAAGCCTGGTACGAAGCCGACGAACGTTCCACCGCGTAAACGACAGCTTCATGCCTCGTGCGGACTTCTACCCGCTCGGAGCCGTTCCCGAAAGTAGGTCACCGCCCACCGCGACAAACCTGTGACTGATCCGCTCCCTCCCGCTTTGTTTCATACGCGTCCCTGCCTACCCCTGTGGACTGCATCCACGCTCCCTGCCGGGAATCCGCCGTGGCTTGCGGGGTGGGCGTCGCAGCGATTTATCGGGCGCAAGTACGGATTCGTCCTGGGAATTAAGCTGTCAGTGCACTTTTCGCGATGCAGGGTTGATCTCCCAGCCAGGGCAGCCCTCTCGTTGACCCAAAACAATCCCGCCCGATCCGCGCTCCGTTGCTGGAGTGTATACGTTCGCCATCGATCTCCCAATTGATCGAACTCGCCTCCTGTCACCTGTTCTGTGGATAGACCCCAAACACCACCACCATTCCCGACATCCCCTTGCAAGAAATCTTATAGTAGAGACCTAGGGGAATCGGGTAGATGTCGAGCAAGCTGGGTCATAGCGTCTTGTTGTGCACGCTGCTGGTCGTTGCCGGCTGCAGTGCCACGCCGGGCAAGGACTTCTTCACCGAGACGGTCGAGAGCCTGCATTCCAAGAATTCGCCCTTGCGTGCGGGCTACACCGGCCCCGGCGCCGTCACCTCGGCCAGTGACCAGGCACAGCGCTTCAACGGCGCGCAGTATCAAGGCTCGGGCCAGTTCGTGTCGTCGGCCGCTCCCGTCACCGAGGTCACCGGCGACGGCAGCGGGCAGTATGAACTCAACCTCGTCAACGCACCGGTGGCGCAAGCCGCCAAGGCAGTGCTGGGCGACGCCTTGCATGTCAACTATGTCGTCGATCCGCGCGTCCAGGGCACGGTTACCCTGCAGACGTCGAAGCCGGTGTCGAAGGACGCGCTGTCGGACATACTGGAATCGGCGCTGGCGGTGAACGGCGCCGGCATCGTCAAGCGCGGCGGCACCTATCAGATCGTGCCGCTGTCCGAGACGCTGTCGAGCACGCCTTCGGTCAGCGTGCCCTCGGTTTCGCCGTCCGGGCCGGGCGTCAAGGTGCAGGTGTTGCAACTGCAGTACATCGCCGCCGACGAGATGAAGACCATCCTCGAGCCGATCACCCGGCAAGGTTCGGTGCTGCGGGTCGATTCGACGCGCAACCTGATCACCGTCGCCGGCAACAACAGCGACCTCGACGCCATCCGCGAGGCGGTCTCGGTCTTCGATGTCGACTGGATGCGCGGCATGTCGGTGGCGCTGCATCCGCTGAAGGCCTCCAAGCCGTCGGCGGTCGCCTCGGAACTCGATTCGATCTTCGGCACCAAGGAAGGCCCTGGCGCCAAGCTCATCCAGTTCATCCCCAACGATCGGCTGAACTCGGTGCTGGTCATCACCTCGCGCCCCGCCTATCTCGCCCGCGCCGCGAGCTGGATCGCCAAGCTGGACAGGCTGGCCGAGACCAATGAGGACCAGTTGTTTGTCTATCAGATCCAGAACCGTCCGGCCAAGGAACTGGCCGAGGTGTTGAGCTCGGTGCTGGGTACCCCGGTCAAGACCGAGGGAAGTTCGGCGGGGTCCAATGTCGCGCCCGACCAGACGCCGATCACCCTGCAGTCCGATGGCGTCACGCCGGCGCCGTTGACCGGGCCGTCACCGATGCAGGAAGTGGCGCCCGACGGGCAGCCGAAGCCGCATGCCAGCGTCGTGGCCGATGTCGAGAACAATGCGCTGCTGATCCAGACCACGGCGCGCGACTATGAGCGCATCGAGCAGATCCTGGCCAAGGTCGACGTGCTGCCGACGCAAGTCATGCTGGAAGCCGTCATCGCCGAAGTCACGCTCAATGACGAGTTGAAGTACGGCCTGCGCTGGTTCTTCGAGAATGGCGGCATGAAGATCTCGGTGTCCGACGTCGCCAAGGGCGTTGCCGCGGCGGCACTCCCCGGCTTCAACTGGAGCTACGCTACGGACAATATCCAGGTGACGCTGAACGCGCTGTCGAGCATCACCGACGTCAATGTCATCTCGGCGCCGACCATCATGGCGCTCAACAACCAGAAAGCGATCTTGCAGGTCGGCGACCAGGTGCCGATCGCCACACGGCAAGTGGTGGACCAGACCCTCGGCACTTCGCCGGTCGTCTCCGTCGAGATGAAGGACACCGGCGTCATCCTGACGGTGACGCCGCGCATCAACAATGCAGGCCGGGTCATGCTCGACATCGAGCAGGAGGTCTCGAACGTGACCAAGACGACCAGCTCCGGCATCGATTCGCCGACCATCCAGCAGCGCAAGATCCAGACCCGGGTGCTGGTCAATGACGGTGAGAGCCTGGCGCTGGGCGGCCTCATCCAGTCGCGCAACAATGTCGACCGCACGCAGGTGCCGATCCTCGGCGACATCCCGATCTTCGGCAACGCGTTCAAGCAGAAGACGGACACGATCGGGCGAACCGAGCTGATCATCTTCATCCGGCCGCGCGTCGTGCGCGACATCAGCGAAGCGCGCGAGGTGACGGAAGAGTTCCGCGGCAAGATCAGCTTGAAGACGCCGATCCAGAAGCGGCGCGGCGGCACGCCTCTGCAACAGGACCTCAAGAGACTGGCCTACTGACCATGCAAGCGGATGTTGCGACCCTGATCGTTGCCGGCCTGGTCCTGGCGGCCATTCTTGTCGCCATATCGGTCGTCGACTTCAGGCGCATGATCATCCCCGATGGGCTCAATCTGGCCCTGGCCGCGGGCGGGCTCGGTTTTCAGCTGATCGCCCAGCGCGACAATGCGGCCATGCAGGTGCTCATCGCGGCGTTGACGCTGGCGGTATTCTGGGCATTGCGGCGCGGCCATTTCCTGCTCACCGGCCGGATCGGTCTCGGCCTCGGCGACGTCAAAATGCTGGCGGCGGCGGCCTTGTGGATCAGCCCGCTGCTGTTGCCGCTGCTGTTGTTCATCGCCAGCGCCGCGGCGCTGCTGTTCATCGGCGGACAGGTCGTGGCAGCGGGGCCGGCGGCGGCGCGGACGCGGGTGCCGTTCGGCCCCTTCATCGCGCTCGGGCTCGGCTGCGCATGGGCATTCGAACACTTTGTCGGACTGAATTTGGGGATGCTGTGATGCAGATTTTCCGTCTCATCGGCCGAGCCGAAAGCAAGCGGGACAATGAAACCAAAGCCGGGGATAGCGAGGCCGGATTCACCCTGGTCGAGCTCCTGGTAGTGCTTGCCATCATCGCCCTGATCGCGACGCTGGTCGCGCCGCAGGTGCTGCGCTACCTCGGCTCGGCGCGCACGAGCGCCGCCAAGGCGCAGATCAAGAACATAGAGAGCGCGCTCGAACTCTATTATGTCGACAACGCCAAATATCCGTCGAATGACGAGGGCCTCAAGGCACTGGTGACGGCGCCGCCCCGCGATACCCACTGGAACGGTCCGTATCTCAAGACGACCGGCGGTCTCAACGATCCCTGGGGCAAGCCCTACACCTACGAACTGAAAGCCGATTCCAGCGGCGTTGTGATCCGCACCTTCGGCCGCGACGGCAAGCCCGACGGGACCGGCGAAGACCAGGACGTCACCAATTGATGCACGATCCACCGAGGCAGCCGGGAAACGACCGCGTCATCTGCCCGACTCACCCTGCAGGTTTGCCAGGCTGAGCCGTGCAAAGCCGTCTGACGTATAGGTCGCGCCGTCCCTGGCGGTGGAGATCCTGAAGCGGATGGCGGTCGGCAGCCGCCGGTCGAGCTTCCAGTCCGCCGACCAGGATCCTTTCGAGCCATCGAGATATTCGAAACGCACGCCGGTGACGCCGCCGATCAGCGGCACGGTCCGGTTTTCGGGCATATCGCGGGCGCCGTCGCCGCGGCGCGGCTGCTGGACGATCGACAGACGGCCATCGCCGGTGGGCAGGATCGAAACCTGTCTCAGCGCGGATGAACCGAAGCCGATCGCCATGATGCCATTGAACTGCAGCCGGTCGGCCGCGCCGCTGAAGTAGATGACATCGTCGGGTGTCGACTGGCTCAGGGGCAAGGCCTCGGCATTGCCGAGCGCGGCTTCGAGAAAGCGCGTCGCGGCGTCGACCTCCATCTGCATCTGGCTCGCATTTTCGATGCGCACCATCGTTCGCGCCTGCCCGAGAAACACGATCATCAGGGCTGAAATCACCCCCAGCATGGCTAGTCCGACCAGCACGTCGATGAGCGCGAAGCCCTCGATCGCGCCGCGTCGCGCAGCCTGGTGTGGTGTACTCGACGGCACTTTCCGGCTGCGGCGCCGATCCTGCCGCGGAAGGGAGGCGAGACGGAACGCGGCGATAGGGACAGCAGAAAAACTCATGGCCGGGTCTGCTGCCGGACAGGCATGAAGGTCACAAACGACTGGCTTCCCGCCCCGGCACCGCCGTTTTCGATGACGATGGCGGTGATCTTCGCCTTCGGGCCGCCCATCGGCTGAACCTTGACCGTCCAGCCTGATCTGGCGACGGCGTCGAGCCCGGCCGTTGTGCCGCTTTCGGTGTCGGCGTCATATTGCGCCATGATCGCGCGCACCTTGCGCGCTGCCTCCACCTGCTCGCGCGCCTTCACGATGCTGCGGCTGGCCAGCACGATCGTCTGGCTGGCAATGCCGAGCACCAGAGCGAGAATGGTCATGGCGACGATCATTTCGAGGATCGAGAAGCCGTCTTCGCTGTTGGCCTGCGTCATGGATTGGCCTTGCGGCTGGCGAGCCCTGTCAGCCAGTTCACCTCGATATGGCTTGCCTGTCCGGCGCGCTGCAGGTCGATCTCCATGCCCGACGAACTGCCATCGGCAAGAAATGTGAGAGCCGCCAGGCGCCCGTCCGCCACCGTTTCGCGGCCGGTGGTGATGGTCATCTTCACATCCTGCGGCAGGCCCAGCACCGGCCGGTCGCCGAACCGGATCGTGCGGCCGCCGGTATCGATGACGACCTGCTGCGGCCTCGCCGTGGCGATCGCCAGCGTGCGCGACATGCGAAGCCTGGCCATGATCTCGCTCGACAAGGCATCCAGGCTTGGCGAGCGGTATCGCTGGACGATGCCGGGCGCGGCGATGGCGGCAACGACGGCGATGATCGCCAGCACCACCAGCATCTCGATCAGGGTGAAGCCGGCGGCGGCGTCCTCGTCCTGCGGCGCGGCGGCAAATGCCCTCATTGCAGCGCTAGATCGTTGATGCTGAGGATCGTCGTCATCACCGAGACCACCAGGCTGCCGACAAGGAAGCCGAGCGAAATCGTCATGGCCGGCGTCAAAAGCTTCAGCAGCGTGTCGATCCGCCGGGTCAGCGCCGTCTGCAGCATCTTGCCGGCGCGGTCGAGCACGACGGGAAGCGCGTTGGCATCGTCGCCCAGCGAGATCAGCGACAGCGTCGCATTGTCGAACAGGCCGGCATTGGCGGCGGCGTTGTGCAGCCGGGCGCCATTTGCCACCTCTTCCTCGATGGCGGTGAAGCTCGCCTTCAACGAACTCTGCTGCGAAACATTGGTCGCCAGCCGCAACGCCTCGCTCATGGTGACGCCGTTGCCCAGGAGCAGCGAAAGCGTCTCGAGATAACGGGCGAGCACCGCGTTGGTGACCAGCGAACCGACCAGCGGCGTCTTCAGGAGCCAGCGCGAAAAGACGCTTTTCGCAGCAGCCGATCTCGACAGGACGAGATAGGCGAGCAGCGCCAGCAGGGCGATCAGCGGGAAGACGAAGGGGTAGTCGTTGAAGACGCTGCCGAAGGCCGAAAGCATGCGCATGGTCAGGGGTTTGCGGGCGGATGAACCCTCGAAGATCGGCTCGAGCGCCGGCACCAGCACCGTCGCCAGAATGACCATGGCGCCGCTCATCACCACCAGCAGGAATGCCGGATAGGTCAGCGCCTCGATGATCGCGGCCCGGCGCTTCGCCTTGGCTTCGAACGTGTCGGCCAGGCGCTGGCATATATAGGCCATCTTGCCGCTGCGTTCGCCGCTGGCAAGCAATGCGGCGACATCGGGCGTGATGCCGGGCAAGGTCATGAACGCATCGGCGATCGAGCGTCCGCCGGTGGTGAGGTCGAGCACCGTCTGCAGCTGCTGGCGCCTGGCGGCATTGCCTTTGCCCGAAATGACCGCGCTCATGGCGCGATCGATGGTGAAGCCGGCGTTGAGCAGCACGGACAGCTCGGCAAACAGCCGGCTGAGGTCGACACGCCTTGTCAGGGTGAAGCTGGCCTTGCCGGGCAGGCCGATCCGCGCCTTGTCCTCGCTTGCCGGCGCCAGATGGTAGGAGCGGCGTCCCTGCTGGGCGAGCTTGCGGGCGGCGTCCTGCTTGGTCGGCGCCTCGACCAGGCCGTTCTCCCTGCTGCCGTCGGCGAGATAGGCGCGATAGGCGAATGCCGGCATCAGCCGCCCCCATCGAGATCGATGACGCGCCGGACTTCTTCGAGCGTTGTCACCTGGCGTTGCACCAGGGTCGCCGCGTGCGCTGCCATCGGCGTCAGGTCGGCTTCGGATGCCGCCTTGGTGATTTCCAGTTCGCTGGCGCCTTCGTCGATGAGGGTTGCGATGCGGGGCGACACCTGCAGCATCTCGTAGGTCACGGTGCGCCCGCTGTAGCCGGTGCCGTTGCAGCTCTTGCAGGAGGCAAGCGCCTCGGCCGCACCCCTGCAGGCGGGGCAGACGCGCCGCAGCAGCCGCTGCGCGATGACGCCGCGGATCGTCGCGCCAAGCAGGTAGCCGTCGACGCCCATGTCGCGCAGGCGGGTCAGCGCGCCGGCGGCGCTGTTGGTGTGCAGCGTCGAAAACACCAGATGGCCGGTCAGCGCTGCCTGGATGGCGATCTGCGCCGTTTCGCGGTCGCGGATTTCGCCGAGCAGGATGATGTCGGGATCCTGGCGCAGGATCGAACGCAGCGCGGTGGCGAAATCGAGGTCGATCGCCGGATTGATCTGCAATTGCGTGATGCCGGCCATCCTGTATTCGACCGGGTCCTCGACGGTGAACACCTTGACGTCGGGCCGGGAGCGCTCGCCCAGGATCGAATAGAGCGTCGTGGTCTTGCCGCTGCCGGTCGGGCCGGTGACCAGCACGATGCCGTTGGCGGCCTGCGACATCTGCCTGATCTTGGCCTGGGCTGCGTCGTCGAAGCCCAGCTTGTCCAGCCGCAATTCGACGCCGGCGCGATCGAGGATGCGCAGCACGATGGCCTCGCCGTGGATGGAGGGGATGACCGAGACGCGCAGATCGACGTCGCGTCCGCGCACGGCGATGCGCATGCGCCCGTCCTGCGGCAGCCGCCTTTCGGCGATGTTGAGCCGCGACAGGATCTTGATGCGTGTCGATACGCCCGACAGCATCGCCGACGGCGCCGTGTCGACGACCGAGAGCATGCCGTCATTGCGGAAGCGGATGCGCACATGATCTTCGAGCGGCTCGATATGGATGTCGGTCGCCTTGGCATCGACGGCGCGGTGGATGGTGTCGGCGACGAAGCGCACGATCGGCGCCTCGCGCGCGAAATCCTTCAGCCGCTCGAGGTCGTCGGAACCGAAATCCGAAGGCCCGGCCGTACCGGCTTCGAGCGACACCGCCTCCGCCGCCGACCGCTCCAGCCGGTCGATGCATTCGCCGATCATGCGGCGCGGCAAGACGCGCAGCGATGGCGTGCGTTCCCAGTGAAAGGCGAGCGCATCGATGGTCGCCGCCGAAAAGGGATCGGCCACCGCCACGACCAGCTGGCGCTCATCCATCTCCAGCGGCAGGACGGCGTTTTCCCTGAGATAGGACAGCGGCACGCTGGCCAGCATTTGCGGGCTGAGCTGTTCGGGCACCTCGGCCAGGACGGGCACGTCGAGGAAGCGGCACAGAGTGTTGGCGAGCTCCTGTTCGCCGATCAGGCCGAGTTCGGTCATCACCGTGTCGAACGGATGTCCCGATGTCCGCGCCGCCCCCAGGGCGCGCTGCGCGCTGTGCGCGGTCAGAATCTTCTCGCCCTCCAGATAGGCAAGGAAGGCTTCGATGCGGGAGGTCTGCGGCGTGGCGTTCATGGTCTAGCTCCACTGCCCCAGCAGCTGCGCCACGGCGCCGCCGAACAGCCGGTCGCAAGCCGTGGTGGGCGCCGATGCCGTAGGCTCGGCCGCGCCGATCTCCGCCGCCGGCATGCTCGAGACCCGCCTGAAACCGGTGGCCATCAGCGGGGATTTTTCGACCACCAGCCCGGCCTGGCCGACGATGCCCGATCCGTCGCGCCTGGCGGTGACTTCGACCGTGTAGACCGTGCCGCCATTGTCCTCTCCACCCGGCTGCCCCTCTTGCTGCCCCTCTTGCTGACCATCTTGCTGACCATCCGGCGATGTGCCGGTGACGATAGTGCGAAGCCGCCGCGGCGCCTTGGCCAGAGCGATCGAGCCTTGCTTGAGATCGACGGTGAAAGCGCCGTAGAGATCGCGCAGCGGTATTGCGGCGAGCGCGGAAAATTCCTGCAGTTCCGATACGGATTCGAACGCCGCGAATTTGTTCTGCCGTGGACCGAGCGAGGATTGCGGCTGGACGCCGGCGGCGAAGGCGTTGGGCGGCCCCCTGAACGTGACGATGGCCTTGGCGATCTCGCCGGCGGTCTGCGGCGCAAAGCCCAGGGATGCCACGCCTTGCGTCAGCAACTGGTCGCTGGCGGCGTTGAGATCGATGAGGCCGCTGTGGTCCTGGATCGTGAGTTCGTAGCTGAACTGGCCGGAATGGCAGCGCGCCGGCTCGGCATTCTGCGGCAGCTTCGTGGCGGCCTGATCGTCGAACAGTTCGCTGGCCACGACATTGACCAGGCCGTCGGCGACCATCGACAGCCGCTCATGCTCCATCTCGTTGCCGGCGATCATCAGCCGGGTCCTGGCGGTCAGTGCGAAGGGCACGACAACAGCCGAAACGATCAGCATGAAGACCAGCACGGCCACCAGGCCGAAGCCGTCATTGCCATCGTCGGCAGGATCAAAGCCCATCGCCGCCTCCGGGGGGAGGAGGGGGGCGCATCACCGGCGGATAGAGCAGGATGCGGGCCGATTTGCCGTCCCGTTCCAGGGTCGCCGCATCCTTTTCGACGCCGGCAACCCTCCAGCCGTCCACGGTTTCGCCGCTGCCGTACCAATTGGCCTTGTCGGCGCCGGCGGGCTGGAGCAGCACCCTGGCGCCGGCGCCGCTGATGCTGACGCCGAGCAGCGCCGGCGCTGCCGCGGGCGCAGCGCTGGCCACGGGCTGTGCCGGCGCGACGGGATCCGCCGCCACCGGCGCCAGCGGGGCTCCGTCGGCGACGGGCACGAATTTGCGCCGCGTCGGGGTGAACAGGGGGCGGGCGAACGTTTCGGCAAAGCCGCTGGCGTCGATCTCCGCCGGCAGGCCCGTTGCCGGGTCCTGCGCCTCGCGAAGGCTGCGCTGCGCCGACGGCCTTGTCGGCGAGATGTCGACCGGCGTGTCGTAGAGCGCCACATTCGCCAAAGCGAGGGCCGCCGCCGCCGCGCCAAGACCGAGTGCCGTGACGAGCCTGATCACGGCGTTGCTCCCGATGTCGCCGCCGCCATGCCGGACGGCAGCGCGCCGTAGAACAGCACTTCGGCGAAAATCTCCGGCTCGACGTTCGGCGCTTCGGACGGCGCGACATTGGTTACCCGCAAGGTGGCTTCGCGCACGAACAGCACCGGCAGCGTCGTTTCGAGGCTGAGCATGAAGCCGTGGACGCCTTCCAGCGTGCCCGAGACATTGGCGCGCAAGCCGAGATAGGCGACGCCGTCCTCGTTGAGCGCCGGCGCGTTGCCGGCCGACAGCACCACCACCTTGTTGGCGGCGGCAATCGCGTTCAGCCGCGTCTGCAGCCCGCCGCGGATGATCGCCTCGCTGTCGCCGGACAGGAACTCGCCGCTGCCGGCGGCGGCGGGCGGCGGCGCTGACGCTTCCATGGTCTTGGCCAGCGCCACCACCGCATCGATCTGGCCGAGCGTGGCGCGCTTGTCGTCGATGTCGGCGCTGGCCGAGGCGACGCTGCCGAGCGCGGCAAACAGCAGCCAGCCGGCCAGCAGGGCGCAGAGGCCGGCGATCGCCACGGCCAGCGAGCGGCGGACAGCCAGGCGACTGTTGAGGATGGCCGTCAGCATCGCTCAGGGCTCCCCGACCTTCGCGGTGATGGTGAAGCGCTCGCCGGTCTGCCCGGGAACCCTTGTGACCGGCGAGGAGAATTCCGGCGCTGAAAACAGCGGCGAGGCGTCGATGGGCTGGATCAGGTCGGCGGCCGAGGCGGCAAAGCCGGTGATCGTCAGCTGGTTGCCGCGCGAATTCAGGTCGCTCACCCAGGCGCTGTCGGGCAAGAGCCGCGTCAGTTCGGCCAGGATGCGCACCACCGAGACGGCGTTCTTCTTCTCGGCGCGCAGTTTTTCGGTCTGCTCCAGTTCAGTCTGGCGTTTCTGCAGCGCGGTGCGCGCCTTCCTGGCCTGGGCCTGGGCGCTGTCGATCTGCTCGTCGAGCATGCCGGCGGCCTGCCAGTTGCGCCATTGCGCATGGCCATAGGTGGCGGCAAGCCCGAAGAGCACGCAGGCGAACGCCGCGATCCAGGCACGCCGCGCCAGGCGGTCGCGGGGGCGGGCAGGCCAGACCGATGCGAGGCTGAGCGGATCGGCCGGCAGTGTCCGCCCGGCCTCCGCGATGGTGAGGGAGCCGAGGTTGCCGCCGACCGCGCGGATGGCGTCCAGCGCCGGCGCCAGCGTCTTCTTCCTGACCACGAAATAGGAACAGCCGCCTTCGGCCTCGCCGGCAAAGACGATATGCACCTGCGACGGATCGATCGGCGTCGACGCCATAAGGTCGAGCTCGGCCATGTCGCGCGCCTGCCGCACCGGCAGCCGCCGCGCGCCAAGCTGCCGCTTCAGGGCAAGCGTGCTGTCGATGCGGATGGCGACGCAAGGGTGGCGGCGCCCGGTGCGCAGCGGCGCGGCGATCTCGTCCGTGGTCGCATCCTGTTCCAGCGGCCGCGACTGGAACGCCGGCGCGCCCGCCGCATGGACGCGAATGCCGTCATCGGCGATGCCGATCAAGCAATCCGACGGTTTTGTCTGGCTGGCGCCGGGAACGAAGCTCGCCCAGGCCGCGCGCAATTCATCGCGCCACCAGTCGAACCCATCCAGCACCTGCGCCCCATACGTCGCCATGACGCCCCACCCCGCACGCCATCGCTGATTCTCGCCCGGGCGCGCGTTTGGAGCTTACAGGGGCGGGTGGAGATGCGTGTGAAACAGAGCGGGAGGGAGGGGATTAGTCACAGGTTTGTGGGGGGCGTGGCAATGCGTTTGGCCGTCTGTCTTGCTCTTCACACAAATTGGGCACTGTAAGCGCAATCCCGCATAGGCACGGTGACCCTGGCGAGCGCGCCGGAGGCCATCGGGGCCATCACGCGTCAGGATTGGATGTACGTGGTTCGGCATCAGGCACCATGCCCAGATGCCGACATTGGCGGCGCGGCAATGCTCGACCAGCAGTCTCTTATAGGGCGCGTAATCGTCCGGCGTGAAACACACCTTGGCTCGCCCATTGCCATGCTGCGTCACGTGGTGGGGCAGACCGGGAACGACGATGCGGGCGAGGCGTGCCATGGCGTTCTAGGAAGTTGGATACGCGATCGTGAATCATAGATCGAAATTAGTGCACTGTCACCGTAATTCCCGGTGACCTTGATGTCGGGATGCGGATAGCGGGTGTAGATCTCCGCGCCCGGTGTCGCCGGATCGATCTCGACGGAGGCGTCGGGATAGAGCGTGGTGGCGAAGGATGAGCTCTTCTTTGTGCGCGCTCCGTCTGGTCCGTAGGTCAGGTTGACTGTGTTGGAGGCAAGCGTGACGGTCTTCAGCCGGTTGGCCTCGTCCCAGCTCAGCGTGCGGCTGCCGTCCGATGTGAGATTGCCATTGGCGTCATAGGCCATCGCATTGGCGCCGACCGAGGTTGGCGCATGCGGGCGGGGTGACGTCGCTGCCGGATACGTATACGTGCCGGCGACACGGCTGCGGGAAAGCATGTTGTCGTTAGCGGCATAGACGAAGCTTTCCGAGAGGGTGCTGTCGCCCAGATTGGTGCTCGCCGTCAGCCGGTCGGCATTGTCATAGCCATGTAAGCGCAATCCCGCATAGGCACGGTGAACCCTGGCGAGCGCGCTGGAGGCCATCGGGGCCATCACGCGTCAGGATCAGATGCACATGGTTCGGCATTAGGCACCATGCCCAGATGCCGACATTGGCGGCGCGGCAATGCTCGACCAACAGGTTCTTGTAGAGCGCGTAATCGTATTGCCGCGCTGGGTGATGTGGTGCGGCAGGCCAGGAACGACAATGCGCGCGAGGCGAGCCATTGGGATTGCGCAGAAATAGGTGGTTCAACGGCGACGATAGCGGCCAATTAGTGCACTGTCACCGTAATTCCATGGCGTTCGATGACATCGCCCTGTCGGTCGCCATCCGAGGGTGGTTCTTAGTGTGGTGGCCGATCAAGGCGCCAAGCGCCACCTTATGCTCACATGCGCACAAGCAGGATACGCCTGATTTTCGCAGATGCAATTCTCAAAGTCGGGCGGTAACAGCTGGCGGCTCGGCGGCTGCCGATTCGGCAGGCGCGCGACATGGCCGAGCTCGACCTTCTGGCCGCGACGCCGATTGATCCGGCGCAGGTGCACATCGTGTTCGCCACGACGTCGGAAGAAGACAGTTCCTACCACGTCGTCAAGGCAAAGACGCTTGCGGGCGTGCTGGACGCCGGTTCGCCGGGCCTGCGGATCGGTCCAGCGCCTTTCGTTGTCTCAACCCGCGGGCACGCTGCGGGCCGATCCGCTCAGCCTGGCCGCCATCTGGCCACTGAGTCCGCGTGACCGGCGCGCCCTCGCCGCGCTGGATGACGTGGTGCGGCGGGCCGGGAACGACAATGCAGGCGAGGCGGGCCATCAGGATGGCGCTGTGATACGGGGTTCAACGGCGACGATAGCTGCCAATTAGTGCACTGTCACCGTAATTCGACGTGGATATCAGCGAAGGTGCGGCGGGCCGATTAGCCACGCTTTCATGCAAGGCGGGTATGTCGTCAATTCGGAGGATCATTTGGATCAACACAAAAAAGCAGTGCCGCCGTAATTCATGGTGTTTCAGTGAAGTTGGATCCGCGCTCGTGCGACTATAGCGCGCTCGTGCGACTATAGATAGAATTAGTGCACTGTCACCGATCATCGCCGTTAATTGCCACCATAGTTTTATTTTTTCCATCTCGCGTAGCGTTCTCGAGTCGTGTTAGAAAACTCTATACTATCGAAGATAAAACTATCCTCCCCTATTACACTCTTCCTGATAACTCCGATTTCCTCACCCAAGCGGAAACGACGAGCGATCTCAATTCCACGTAGTGCACGATTTCGGTTCGAGCTATTCCAAAAATCATTGCTTAGTGGGTTAGAGAATTTTGGCCCCGGTCTTCCAGTGCCGGACTCAACCCGTTTGGAAAAATCCAGAAAAACTTCTTGAGATGAACTCATGGCCCATTTTATGGTTGACACGCGAACATACAGGTCTAGGTCTAGAAGGCATTTTACTAGCAGCTCAGCTAATTCTTCGTCATAGTAGCCGGAGGTAGTAATGTATAAAACAAAAGCACGTCTGCACGTTGAAAGAGCGTCTCTAGAAAGTTTTATAGCGGCAATCTTTAATATGACAAAATCCTTACTAACTTCATTTAAGTAGTATGCGCCAGCTATTCGATCGTCTGACTTTTCGGACTCAATAAGCTTTACAAGATCCTCCAGATCTACTCCCTCTCGCCATCTTCCGATAGCTTGCTCTGTCGCTTTGTAGCTCAGTCCATGGCTGCTTTCCGCAGTGCCCCTGGCCAATCGTATCAATTCTTCTGTTGAGTAATTTGACAAATCTTCACTCATTTTCTCTTCACTCATTTTCCTGCCCAGTCCGGCCTATCTGCCCCCCCCGCCAGTGCCCCCGTTACCTCCGCTATTGCCACCGTTGCCGCCATTATTACCCGAGTCGCTGCCCGTGCCTTTACTTGCTTTTTCTGCCGCTCTCCTGTCACGCTCTCGCTCCAGCATATCGCGGTACTTTTCCTCTCCAGCTATTCTATCGTCATGCCACTTTTGGGTCGCTTCATCTTGTTCGCCAAAAATCTGCTCTTCTCCACGCACTTCTATGCTGTGATTGGCTTTGTCGATTGCTTCATCCAAAGCCTTGTCCGGCATACCGGGTGGGACGTGAGTGGGCAAATCATCAAGATGATCCTTCAACTTCCCGGTTGCTTTATCATATTCCTCTCCAAACCAGCCATATTCGAATTCTTTGTTTGCTACCGCTAGCGCCTGCTGTTGGCATTGTGCGCGGCATTCGTCCATCTCGGGAGGCGCAGTCGGCGTCGGCGTGAATACGTCGATTGCAACAGCTAGCAAACCCGATATTGGGCCTCCTGCCCATGCGAGCCCCTTAATACCAACCTTCTCGACAACAAACCCTCCAATGGTAGTTGCAGCATTGTGTCCGTTAGGGTCACTCCTGTTGACGGGATCATTCTGAGCATAGGCGTACCGATTGGTTCCGACGCCTTCCTTCGTCGGATCCCAATCATCGGGTGAGATAAATCGCCCCAGCACCGGATCCATGTAGCGTGCATTGAGATACAGCAGCCCGGTCTCGGCATCGAAGCGCTCGCCGATGTAGCTCTTCTGCGTCTGGAAGCCGGAGTTGAGCTGTTCGCCATAGGTAGCGTAGTTGGTGGCTTCGACGGTGTTGCCCGAGGCGTCGGTGACCAGGCGCACCGAGGCCAGATGCTCGCGGTGCAGGAAGTATTTGGTCGTGCCCACCACCTTTATGTCGGGGTGGGGGTAGCGGGTGTAGATTTCCGCGCCCGGTGTTGCCGGATTGATCTCGACATCGGCGTCGGGATAGAGCGTGGTGGCGAAGGTCGAGGCCTTCTTCACCCGCGCACCGTCAGGGCCGTAGGTCAGGTTGACGGTGTTGGACGCTCGCGTCACCGTCTTCAGCCGGTTGGCTTCGTCCCAGCTCAGCGTCCGGCTGCCGTCGGAGGTCAGGTTGCCGTTGGCGTCATAGGCCATGGCGTTGGCGCCGACTGAGGTTGGCGCATGCGGGCGGGGTGACGTCGCTGCCGGATACGTATATGTGCCGGCGACACGGCTGCGTGAAAGCATGTTGTCGTTGGCGGCGTAGACGAAGGTTTCGCTCAGCGTGGTGTCGCCGAGGTTAGTGCTCGTCGTCAGCCGGTCGGCATTGTCATAGCCATAGGTCCAGCTATCGGCGGCCGTCAGTCCTGTCGTGCCGGTGATGCGGCCAAGATTGTCGCGCGCATACTGATCATCGAGCAGAACGGTCGCGCCCTTCGAGGTGGTGACACGCGTCACCCAGCGCCGTGTTTGCGAATAGGTGAAGGCGGTTTTCACGCCGTTGGCGTAGGTGATCTCCTTGGTCTGGCCATCGGCCTCGTAGAGCGTCGAGGTGATGAAGCCGGGAGCAGAATAAAGTTTGCCGCTGGCATTGTATTGCAGATAAGCCCCGAAAGTGCCGAAGTCGAGCTGTACCGGCAGGTATTGCGTCACCAGTGGCTGGCCCGAGGCGCCGCGTAGCGTGATCGTCGTGTGGGTCAGTCCAGCGATGGTGGCATCCTGACGCGACACCTTGCCCAGGCCGTCATAGTTGAAGCTCTGTGTCGCCGCGGCATTGGTCGACGTCGTCAGTTGGCCGATATTGTAATAGCCCGACGCCGCTTGGTCATAGGTGTTCTGGGCCAGGACAACCGGGCTGCCACCCGAGGCCGTGGCCTTCTTCAGCGTCAGCCGGTCCATCTGGTCGTAGCTGAGATTGGTGACCGTGCCCCTGGCGTCGGTCTGGCTGACCAGCCGGTTGGCGCCATCATAGCTGTAGGACCAGGTGCCGAGATCGGGATCAGACGCCGACAGCCGGTTGCCGGCCATGTCGTAGGTGTAGGTCCAAGTCGAACCGCCGGGATCGGTGACCCCGGTCAAGCGGCCGAGCACGTCGTAGCTGCGGCTTTCGGTCAGGCCGAGCCCCCCAAAGTCGCGAACGATCGCCGCGACATCGCCGCGCGTCGACCATGCCGTTCTGGTCTGGTGCCCGAGTTCGTCGGTCATTGTCAGCGCGTTGAGGCGTGGGTTGACGCCTGTCCCCGTGGCCAATTCATTCAGGTAGCCGCGCTGGCTGGTGTCCGGATTGACCGTCTTCACCGGCCGGTCGGCCCAGTCATAGCTGTTGGTGGTCCACTGCGCGGCCTCGCCGACGAAGCGCGGAAAGGCGGTGCGCAGCACATTGCCGCGAGGGTCGTAGTCGGTCTCGGCGATGCGCTTTGGTCCGGCCGCCGTCTCTCCAGGGGTTTCGACGCGATAGACCCGGCCAAGCCCGTCATAGAAGGAACGGGTAAAATCCTCGCCATTGCCATTGGGCAGCGGCGTGTACTTGACCAGCGCCTGGGTCGCCGGATTGCCCTCGTTCTCGAACTGGGTCCTGGCATAGGCGCCAAGCACGTTCTGCGAGGCCTGATAGAGCCGGCAGTACGCATCGTAGGTAAAGGTCTTCACGATGCCGTTGGCATCGGTCTTCGTCGCCGGCAGCCCGCAGACTGGATTGTAGGTCGCGGTGGAGACGAAGCGCGCGTCCGCCGGCAATCCGCCCGTGGCAAAATACTTCGGCGCCCGCTGCGTCACGGGATAGAGGTGATAGGTCGGATCAAAATCCCATTCGGTCCTGTGGCCGAGGGGATTGGTGGCCGAGATCCTGTTGCCATAGACGTCATAGGCAAAATACTGGATGTCGGCTTTCTGCGGCGATGAATAGTAGTCCTTGATGGTCATGACCGAGGTCAGGTTGCCCTTGGCGGGCACCGCCCACACGTCCGTGCTGCCATCATAATAATTGTGCTTGTAGCTGATGAAGGGGGCACTGCCATCGGGTCCGGCATAGGTTCGCTCCGCAATGTTGGCCGAGACGATGTAGGCACTCGTGTTGGGCGAGAAGAAGCGCTCGGTCCAGGTCTCGTCGCCGCTGACATCGGTGCGGCCATAGTCCTTCAAGCTGGTGACGTTGTTGTAGGCGTCGAACCCCCGCTCGACCCGCAGGCTGCGCGTAATGTTCTCCGTCAGCGTCGTGTCGGTCGCCGTGTTCTGCACCGTGTAGGGTTTGCTCGCCGTGTTGACCGCATAGGTCTCGGCCACCTGCTTGTGCACGACGCCGGCGCCATCCTTCCACGCCGTCAGCGACGGCAGGCCGTAGCTCGCCAGGTCCTGGCGATAGGTGGTCTCGATCTTCGAGGGCGCTGTCTCGCCATTGGCCAGCGGCCTGGTCTCGACGATCGAGGCAAAGCCCAGGAACTTGCGCGCCGCCGGATCGTACTTGCCGCCGCCATAGCTGTAGCCCGAAACCGCCGTCTGGCCGCGCCCGTCGCCGACCGACAGCTTCGTCACCGCATGCACCACCTGCGGCAGGTAGTCGTTCGGCCACATCGAGGATGGCGTGTACTCGACTGCGACGGCTCCGCCGAGTTCGGTCGTGATGTTCCGAAGCAGGTTCGGATTGCCCGTCCCGGCATTCGAGATGAACATGTTGTTGTAATCGGTGAAGTCAGGCAGGCCGTCGCCGTTGAAATCGCCGATTATGTTGCCGACGTCTCCAATCGATGCTGGACGTGCCAGATTGACAACAACGTAAGCTGATGAAGACGACGGGCGGAGAGAATATACGTTGACTGTCCGAAGTTCATCTTTGTCGATGGTTAGGTCACCACTGAGGGTGAAGACATCTGCCTTTCCATCATTGTCGAAATCGCGAAGGATCGCCAGACCGCCTTGCATGCCAGTGGCTGTTGCATAGCCCTTAAAGCCCGAGCCGGTCGAGAGGTACGCTTTTATTGTGTCGTCGTTGGAACTATATGTGGTGATATCGGTCGCGCCGTCGCCGTTAATGTCGGCAAGTACACATGACCCTTTATTGATGCTATCCGCTTGGCAATTTATTCCCAAATCTGACCCGGACTGCCATTTCCCATTTACGAGCGTTGTGCTCAGGACGGCATTGCCTGTTTTGAATACAGGTCGTAATTTGCCGTTTCCGCGAAAGTCGCCAACGCCTAATACTCTGGCTGTCGCAAAATGCAGTGGACTCAAGCGTATCAACGCCGTCCCCGTCAATGTCGGCGACAAACGCAGGAGGATCTGGAGGGTTGGATGCGCCGGTATACGAAGGAAGACTGCTGCAAAGAGTTTGGTAGATAGTCGGCGCCGGGCTGCATGTCACATTGGCCATTGCCAATTGAGAGTCTGTTGAGACTACCGATGGGGTCGCAGACGTAGGAGTTTTGGTGTATTGGCCAAAATCCATCGTATTTTTGCTAGCAACAAACCTGCCTGGATCGTACACAAGCGGAATTCTGTCTGCCACACCAATTGCTGGGTTTACCCCGGTAAGTAAAGAGCTTACGTCACTTGGCGCGCCGTTTTGGCTGAATTTTATAATTCTTTTGTAGATTCTTTTTTCGGTTGTCGAGCCGCCACTGATGGTGGCTTCTGTATACTTGCAGCAGAGTTCGTCTCTCCCATCGAAATCAAGATCGCGGGCGTCGCGAGGGTTTTCGTATTTCTTACCGCCAGCATCCGAGACGTGCTCGTAGATCGGCGTGTTGATTGTCGTGTAGTTCCAACCCGCATCCTGATAGGTCATCTGGCCGAGGACTTTGGCCGTCCCGCCCGAGATTGTGCCGTCGGCGGCGATTGTTGCATCGGTGCCGTAGCGAGTGACTGCCGTGAGGCGTGATGCGTTGGAGAACGGTGCCTGATCGTAGGTCAGCTTGTAGGCGCCGCGCAGTGCGCCCGAGACCGTCACGCCGACCGCCTTGATGCGCTGGCTGGTCACCGAGATGTCGCGGCCATTGCCCATCAGGATCATGTCCGGACGCTTCTCAATATAGAATTTTACCACCGTGCCGTTGTAGCTGACGGCATCGGGGTAGCAGACTGGGCTGGCGGGACAGGTGTAGCTGTAGGTGACCGTGTTGCCGTTGGTGTCGGTGACCGAGGTCAATAGCCAGCGATAGCTCATCGCAAGGTCGTAGGCCGGTGTGCCGGCGCTCGGCGTCAGATTGGCAACCGCTGCCACCGAGCGGAAGGTCGAGACCGTGCCGTCGCGATCGGTCACCTTCCATTCATTGGTGGTGCCGTTCAGCGCAATGCGGCGATAGCTCTCGTTCTCGGTCGCATGCGTGCCGCCGGTCGAGCAGGACGGTGAGACCATGCCGGCAACGCAGGCGACCATCGCCTGGCCGTCGAGCAGATAGATATCATTGGCGTCATAGGCTGGCATGCCATAGCCAGGCGTGGCGCGCTCGATGACGTCGAAACCATCGAGACCCCAGGCATAGCCGAGCCAACCCTGATAGAGCCCACTGATCTTGGTCTTGCGCGATGAATTGTAATTCAGCGCGATCTGCGGCTCGATGCCATGGAAACCGGGAACGTCGATGTCGATGGCATAGCCGAGATTGCCGTTGCCGGCTGCCTTCGGCAAATCCACCTTGGGCGTGCCAACGGCCTCGGGATCATCGCCGTCGGTCGTCGTGGCGGTCGCCGCTGCAGCGGCTTGCGCCTAGGGCTCTTCCGGAGCCGCCTCGGTATCGGTCGTCTTTGCCGCCGCGCCGGCCTTGGCATCCGTCGTCTTCGCGCTGGTGGGCTTGGCATCGTCAGGCTTGGCGCCGACCTTTGCCGCCGCATCAGGGTCGCCGGTCCCCGATGCATCGCCAGAGCCGGTACCGCCGGTTGAGGGTGCCTGGGCCGATGAGCCACCCGCGCTCTGTGCGCCTGAGCCCAGCGCCGCACCGCCATTGCCGAAACCAGCGGCAGGCGTTGCTGTGTCGGCGCCAGAACCCTGGCTCTGCTGCGCGAGCGCTACTATTCCTGCATTATTGCTAATATAAGAAACAACAGAAATATCAGCGCCTACGACACTCGCGGCAAGCACTGCCACGCCAACAAGCAACCGTTTCATGATTCCCCCGAGCCAAGTTGCTTATCGATACTCACCTTTAATCTGATCGATACGACACCCCACTGTCATGAAACACTTGTCCACAGATATATGCCAAACAGCGAGGACACTCGGCCGCTACCTCTTGCTGTTCAGTCAGCCAGATCCTGCATGCCGCCGCTGACTTCCTGGATCTCGCAGCCTTGATTCATTCATCCCGTCGGAAGCTCTTCAACGTCGAGGCGACGTCTGAACACAGGGCTGCAAGAATCTTCTGGCCGTCCGCCTGCATGGTCACATCATTAGCTTACGACCATTGCAATATTCATCGATAGCGTTGCCAAAGTCGCCTCCAGCCACTTCGCGGAAGTACGATATGCGGCTATGGGAAATCGATGGGGTCACTGATTTCCCGCTCGGCGCCGACAATGATCTCTAACCTGGCCACAATCTCATGGGGCGACGTGACGCGCGCCAAGCTGGAAAGCCCATCCAGTCAGACGGTCGCTATGGTATGGCCGTCGGCCACGATCATGGGTTTGTAGTGGTAGCGGGAGAGGGACTTGAACCCCCGACCCCAGGATTATGATTCCCGTGCTCTAACCAACTGAGCTACCCCGCCAGGGCGGCGACAGGCCCGAAATCCGCCTCAAATCGAAAGGCATTTCGAGGCGTTCGCCAAGGTCGGGCGGATATAAGGTTGGGAGGGCGAGCCTGTCAAGCTTCGATGCATTCGATAGCGGCGCATATTCACGATGGCGAAAAGCTTTGCCGCGCGAACACCTGGATGCGCCCGCCGGGGTTGAGTTCGACGGGGCACGTCGCTATGTCTCGGCCACGAGTTTTTAGAGTTTGAAACAGATGAAGCCGCGCATTGCAGTCCTCGGTTGCGGATACTGGGGCTCAAACCACATCCGCACCCTCAAGGCGCTCGGCGCATTGCACGCGGTTTCCGACACCAATCGCGCCCGCGCCGAAGGTTTCGCCAGCGAACAGGATTGCCTGGCAATCGAGCCGGACCAGCTGTTCGTGCGCGATGACATCGACGCCATCGTCATGGCCTTGCCGCCGCAGTTCCATGCCGACCTCGCCGTGCGCGCCGTCGAGAACGGCAAGGACGTGCTGGTCGAAAAGCCAATCGCGCTGACGGTGGCCGATGCCGAGCGCTCGGTGCAGGCGGCCAAGGACAATGGGCGCGTGTTCATGGTCGGCCATGTCCTGCGTTTCCATCCCGCGTTCGAAACGCTCAAGGGGCTGATCGACAAGGGCGAGCTTGGCGAGGTCCGCTACATCCACTCGCACCGGCTGGGCCTGGGAAAATTCCATACCGAGAACGACGCGCTGTGGGATCTTGCGCCGCACGACCTGTCGATGATCCTGGCCATCACCGGCACCGAGCCGATCGAGGTGCGCGGCGAAGGCGCCGCCCTGCTCGACAGCCTCAGCGATTTCGCGCATCTGCACATGCGCTTTCCAAACGGGCTGCGCAGCCACCTTTTCGCGTCGCGGCTCAATCCCTATCGCGAGCGGCGGCTGACCGTGGTCGGCACCAAGGCGATGGCGGTGTTCGACGATGTCGAGCCGTGGGAGCGCAAGCTCGCCGTCTACCGCCACGCGGTGTGGCAGGACAGCGGCCAATGGGCGTTCACCACCAATGAGCCATCCTATGTCGCTGTTGCCCAGGGCATGCCGCTGACGCGCGAACTCGAGCATTTCATCCAGTGCATCGAAACGCGCGCGGAACCGCGCACCAGCGGCGAGGAAGCGATCAGGGTGCTGCGCATCCTGACCGCCGGTACGGTCACCCACACCAAATCCTGATTTAACGCTCGATCCGCGCCGCCGCGAAATCGCGCCTATTCGGCGGGAACCTGCACAGGCTTCGCGGCGAGGCGGCTCAGCATCGCCTCGGCCTCGGCGCCGCGTTCGGAGCGCTCGATGAACCCGCCGCCGAACACGCGGGCCTCGTTGCCGTCGTCGGAATAGAGCACGCAGGCCTGCCCGGGCGCGATGCCTGACTCACCGTCGGCCAGTTCCACCGAGGTCACGCCCGCCTGATGGCGCAGCACCGCCGGACGCGGCGGCCTGGTCGAGCGCACCTTGGCGAACAGTTCGATGCCGCCGGCGGGCACATCGGCGAGCGCGCCGTCGCCCAGCCAGTTCATGTTGCGCAGATAGATCTTGTGCGTCTCCAGCGCCTCGCGCGGGCCGACGACGACGCGGGCGCGCTCGGCATCGAGATGGACGACATAGAGGGGCTCGCCGGAGGCAATGCCGATGCCACGGCGCTGGCCGATCGTGTAGCGCAATATGCCTTCGTGGCGACCGAGCACGCGGCCATCTATGTGGACGATGTCGCCCGGATTGGCGGCAGCCGGCTTCAGCTTGGCGATGATGTCGGAATATTTACCCTGCGGCACGAAGCAGATGTCCTGGCTGTCCTGCTTGGCGGCGACAGTCAGTCCCATCTCCTCGGCGATGGCGCGCACCTGCGGCTTCGATAGGCCGCCGAGCGGAAAGCGCAGATAGTCGATCTGCGCCTGCGTGGTGGCGAACAGGAAATAGCTCTGGTCGCGGTCGGCGTCGACCGGCCGGTAGAGCGCGCGGTGGGCGCCGTTGGCGCCGGAGCGGATGTAGTGGCCGGTGGCCAGCGCGTCGGCGCCGAGATCCTTGGCCGTGGCCAGCAGATCGGCGAACTTGACCGTCTGGTTGCAGGACACGCAAGGGATGGGTGTCTCGCCGGCGACATAGCTCTCGGCGAAGGGATCGATGACGGCCTTGCGGAAGCGTTCCTCGTAGTCGAGCACATAATGGGGAATGCCCAGCGTCTCGGAGACCCGGCGGGCGTCGTCTATGTCCTGTCCGGCGCAGCAGGAGCCGGCCCGGTGCGTTGCGGCGCCATGGTCGTAGAGCTGCAGCGTGACGCCGACGACATCGTAGCCGTCGCGTTTCAGGATGCCGGCAACCACGGAAGAATCGACGCCGCCAGACATGGCGACGACGATGCGGGTGTTTTCTGGGTGTCCGGGAAGGTCGAGGCTGTTCATGGTGCTTTCGTTCTAACGCGGCGTCTCAAATGCCAATGTCGAGAATATAGGTCAAGCTTTCCCGCTACGCCAGCTTGCAGGGCGGCCGACGGCGCGCCGCGGACGCCGTGAATGGTTATATTTCCTCCAGCTAAAACAGGGCTTCCAGCCGGATATTTCAAATGCCTGCGAAAAGACTAACGCGGCGTTCACGATCCTTACCTAGTCATTAGGGTCTGCTTAGGCAATTTTTAAAGCTGTGGCGGTAACGTGGCGGTGATTGGGTCTTTGAGTTTTTTGTAGAGAGTACGATGACCGATCTGGTTAGACCTAGAGTGAAGTATGTTATCGGGCCCGACGGCAGCCCTCTCACGATTGCCGATCTGCCGCCGACGAACACGCGTCGCTGGGTCATCCGGCGCAAGGCCGAAGTGGTTGCGGCGGTGCGCGGCGGACTGTTGAGCCTCGAGGAGGCATGCCAGCGCTACAAGCTGACCACCGAGGAATTCCTGTCCTGGCAAGCGTCGATCGACGAATACGGCCTTGCCGGGCTGCGCACCACGCGCATCCAGCAATACCGCCACTAGGCCGGTCTCATCACAATCAAAGGGCGCGGCATGCCGCGCCCTTTTGCTTTTGGAGTGACGGCGACGCTGCCGTTCAGACCGTCAGCGCGACCTTGCCGATCGGCCTGGTGGCGAGGAAGGCGTGGGCGGCTCCCGCCTGGTCGAGTGGAAAGGTCCGGGCCACGTGGACGACAAGCTTTTGCGCGTCGATCAACCCTGCAAGCCCGAGCAGGCCTTCGCGATCGGGTACGACCGACATGCGCTCGACCCTGATGCCGCGCGCACTGGCGTCGGCGCGCGTGGTGTCGTTGACGTTGAGCAATGACACCAGCACGCCGCCGGGCTTCAGCACTTTCAGCGAACGATCGGCATGGTCGCCGCCCACCGGCTCCAGCACCAGGTCAATGTCGCTAACCTGGCTGGTGAAATCACCGGTGGTGTAGTCGATCACCTCATCGGCGCCGAGTTTGCGCACAAAGTCGGTCTTGCCCGGGCTGGCGGTGGCGACGACGTAGGCGCCGCGCGCCTTGGCGATCTGCACGGCCAGATGGCCAACGCCGCCGGCCGCGGCATGCACCAGCACGCGCTGGCCGGACTTCAGTCCGCCATGGCGCACGAGACCCTGCCAGGCGGTAAGGCCGGCCAGCGGCAAGGCGCCAGCCTGGACGTGGTCCGCGGCCTTCGGCTTCAGCGCGATCTCGTCGGCCGGCACGGCAGTCAGTTCGGCATAGGCGGCCGCCTGCTTGGGAAAGCGCGGCATGCCGAACACCTCGTCTGCGACCTTGAAGCCGGTGACGCCGGCGCCCAGCGCCTCGACCGTCCCCGAAATGTCCCAGCCCAGGATGAAGGGTGGCTCGCCAAGCAGCGGATAGTAGCCGGCGCGCACCGCGCCATCGACTGGATTGATGCCGGCGGCCTTGACGCGGACCAACAGCTCGCCAGGGCCCGGCGAGGGATCGGGAAGCTCGGCGATGACAAGGACGTCTGGCCCGCCAACGGAATTCTGGGTAACGGCACGCATGAAATCTCTCCTGCTGAATGATGCCACTATCATTTGGAGACTCCCCCTTCGGCTACGACGCCTTCCGGCGGACATGTCCTTCGCACACCGTTCTGGAGATGCTGGCCAGCAAGTGGGTCTATCTGGTGGTCTGCGCGCTGCGCAAAGGACGGCAGCGCAATGGCGAGCTTGCCCGCAAGCTCGAAGGCATCACGCCCAAGATGCTGACGCAGACATTGCGTGTGCTGGAGCGCGATGGCCTGGTGCGGCGAGAGGTCTATCCGGTCATTCCGCCGCGCGTCGAATACGAACTGACCGAGCTCGGCCAGAACCTGGCGGGGCTGCTTACCCAGATCAGATCATGGGCAGAGCAGCATGCCCCCGTCATCAAGGATGCGCGGGCAAAGGCGATCGCGGGCAATGAAGGGGACTGGGCGGCCTAGGTCTTGCGTTGGCGCTTTCGCGGGCAGTCGGCCAGGCGCCGGATTCAGGCTGCCGCCGGCAGGGTGCGTGCCGGCAGAGCCGATGGCGGCCGGTTCAGCCGATCATGGCGCTGCGCCCGCCTGTCTCGGCGTCGCGGATCTTGGTGTCGCGCGATTCCAGCATCTCAGCCTTGGAAAGCTCCGCTTCAGCTTCGCCGAGTAATGATTCGGCGGCGCTTCGCTGCAGGGCGAGGTCGCCTTGCGAGTTTCTGAGATTGTCGCGGCGCAGGCGTGCCGCCTTGGCGAAGGTCGGATAGGCGAAATGATTGATGTCAGTGATGCCGGCTTTCTTTTCCTCGGCGGTGATCTGAAGCTCCAGTTCGACGGCCATGCGTTCGAACTCGGCGATCATCATGTCGAGCTGCAGCAGCTGCCGCCGCTTCTCATTCACCTGAAACTGTTTCAGCCGAACGAGGTTTTCACGTGACTTCATGATTCGGTACTCCCGGAAACGCACACCCGCACATATCGTCCAAACCACTTGAAAAGGCCCAAGCGCTGCCCGTGTCCACCGGCTTTCCGCCTACTATGGGAAACAAAACCCTAAAGTTTTTTGCCGACGGTAACCATTCGTTTACGGGCATTGTTAATCATACGGGTCAGGGCTTAAGGCCGGGTAAAAATTCCGGCCGCCGAAGCGAAGCCGCATCGATGAGTCCCTGGAGTCGCTTAGTCCAGGTTGTTAATGTGTCGCATTAGGAATTTGGGTTTGTGATTCATTATTAGATTCAAGAGGGTGTAGAAAGAGGTTAAAAAATCTGATACCGTATTCGACGGGAAATTAGGTTTTGTTAACCATTTGATGGCAGCCTCTGCACAAGGCAACCACTGCTCCGGGGCAGGACGGGTCGTGAAGTGACCCGGCAGCAGAAAAGGGGAATGAAATGCGTGTTCTGCTGATAGAAGATGACAGTGCAACCGCACAGAGCATCGAGTTGATGCTGAAATCGGAAAGTTTCAATGTCTATACGACGGACCTCGGCGAAGAGGGTGTCGATCTAGGCAAGCTCTACGACTACGACATCATCCTTCTCGACCTCAACCTGCCCGACATGTCCGGCTACGAGGTCTTGAGAACGCTTCGCCTCTCCAAGGTAAAGACGCCCATCCTCATCCTCTCCGGTATGGCCGGCATCGAGGACAAGGTCCGCGGCCTCGGTTTCGGCGCCGACGACTATATGACCAAGCCGTTCCACAAGGACGAGCTGGTCGCGCGCATCCATGCCATCGTGCGCCGTTCCAAGGGCCATGCCCAGTCGGTCATCACCACCGGCGACCTGGTGGTCAATCTCGATGCCAAAACCGTCGAAGTCGGCGGCCAGCGCGTGCATCTGACCGGCAAGGAATACCAGATGCTGGAGTTGCTCTCGCTGCGCAAGGGCACCACGCTCACCAAGGAAATGTTCCTCAACCACCTTTATGGCGGCATGGACGAGCCGGAACTGAAGATCATCGACGTCTTCATCTGCAAGCTGCGCAAGAAGCTCGACGCCGCGTCCGGCGGCCAGAACTACATCGAGACCGTGTGGGGCCGCGGCTATGTGCTGCGCGAACCGGAAGACATCCGCGTCAGCGCCTGAGCGGCGAACACCGTCCGGATCTTTTCGACAAAAACCCGGCTACGGCCGGGTTTTTGCGTTTGACTGGCGACTTGTCGGCTTTACGCAGTTGCGAGCAGAACCGTCACGCACTTTTCCTGGAATTGCTGGCCAGCGCCGAATCGGGCGCGATCTTCAAGGCGCGAAAGCGTTCGAGCAGCTGCGGACGATTGAACGGCTTCAACAGGTAGCCCTGGGCGCCGGCGCGCTTGGCCCGCATGATCGACGCGATGTCGAGTTCGACCAGCGAGATCAGGATCTGCGGCCGGATCGGACTTTCCATGGCGCGCACGCGACGGATGATTTCGATCGCCTGCACGTCCGGCAGGGCGCCGTCGACGACGATGATGTCGGGCATGTCGGCAGCGCACATCTCCAATGCGTCAAGCCCGCTGGCTGCCTCGATGACCACCATGTCGGAACCGCCCAGGATGCGTTTTGCAACCTTCCGGATGACACTCGAATCGTCGACGAACATGCAGCGTTTCATATCCGGGTCCTCTTTGCCCTTGGGCAATCCGGTCGTGCGGGGCATCTGCGGCGCAGCCTAGACCGATCTGGTAAAGAAGCCGAAAAGCGGTTAGGTAAAATTTTTGCAAAGATGCCGTTCGGCGGGCTTTTCCTTCGCAATGCTTCGGCGTTGCCGCGATGGCAAAGTCCATCGAACCCCGGTCGGGGCTTCAATGAAATATTTCAGATCGAAATACTGTGTTCGGCCGCGTTGCCGGCGGTGACTTCAAGCCGCCGAAAGGACGATTTCTTCAGCCGTCGCGTGGATCGAAATCGTCATGTTGGCCTCTCGGGCCAAAAGCAGCGTGTAATAGGGCTGCACCGAATGCGCGTCGATCGGCTCTTCCGGCTTGTGGCCTGAATGCAGTTCGAGGAACTTCGGTGGCACGCGCAGCATCGGCCCGCTTGCTGAAAGCGAAAAGCGTGGCTCGGTTTCGAGATTCTCGAGCGTCACGACCAGCTTGCCGCCGCGCGGAATGGCGGCATTGGCGACCAGGAGAAGGTTGAGCAGCAGCTTGACCTTGTTCTTCGGCAGCAATGCACGGGGTCCGTTCCAGACCAATTCCGGCTTTTCGTTCTTGAGGAAGGCGATGGCGACGGCCTCGGCATCTCCGGTATCGATCATCATGCCCGCCGAGCCGGCGGCGCCGAAGGCAATCCGGGCGAACTGCAACCGGGCCGAAGCGTTCTTCGCGCTCTGGCGGATCAGCCGCATGGCGTCTTCGTCCGCGCCACCTTCGTCAAGCAGTTCAAGACCGTTGTTGATCGCACCGACCGGCGAGATGATGTCGTGGCAGACGCGGCTGCACAAAAGCGCCGCCAGATCGGGAGCGGAGAGGGTGAACAGATCGGCCATCGGTGAAAATCCCTGCAAATTCCACTAGTCGTGACCGGGCGACCTGGTATCGCGCCCGCCCACACGAATCACGTTCCAACCCGATGCTTTCTGAATACACAGCACTCGTACGTACAGCAACAAACCCAAAATTGTCGTCGGGGAAAATGGCGTGTTCGCGCAGGCTGCCGGCCTTGCGCGATCCCCAAACAGCCTTCGAACCGCCATCTTCATGTGGGAGTTTAATGGTTGAAAAAGAATTACGGCATAGTTTGCCCCTAACAGTCATCCTTAACGGCCGCCTAAAGAGCCGTACGGGTGCGAGGCGTCGGCGAAAGTGCTTCATGACGGAGATTGGAAGCATGTTTTCCCGATTCTATGACCGGAGTTTTCTCCGTGTCCTCTCAATGGCGATAACGCTCATGGGCGCTCTCGTCTTCTCGACATCGGCCCTGCGGGCCCAGGAGTACACCGCTCAGGAGATTATCGATTCCGGCCACAAGTTCTTCGGCGCGACGTCGGGCGGGCTGGCCACTGTCGTTGAGAAGATTTTCGCCTCATACGGTCTGCCCAACGGCTATCTGCTCGGCGAGGAGGGATCCGGCGCGCTGATCGGCGGCCTGACCTATGGCGAAGGCACGCTCTACACCAAGAATGCCGGCGATCACAAAGTGTTCTGGCAAGGCCCGTCGCTGGGCTGGGACTTCGGCGGCGAGGGGTCGCGCGTGATGATGCTGGTCTACAATCTCGACGACGTGGGCAACCTCTACAATCGTTACGGCGGCGTCGCCGGTTCGGCCTATGTGGTGGCCGGCGTCGGCTTCAACGTGCTGAAGAACAACAATGTGCTCTTGGTGCCGATCCGTACCGGCGTCGGTGCCCGGCTCGGCGTCAATCTCGGCTACCTGAAGCTGACCGAGCGGGCGACGTGGAATCCGTTCTGATCCATCCGACATGATCATATCACGGATTTTTTGAGCGGATTCCTGAACCCACGACCCGAATGAGCCGCGGCAAGCTCTTGCCGCGGTGCCGGATTTCCGCCATGCCAAGATGGCACGGTCCAGCCTTCCAAGTTGTCGTCGATAACGGGTAGTCCTTTGGTTCAGTCGGTCCTGTTCTTTGCCCTCGGCTTTCTCTGCGCCGGCTTTCTGGCGCTGATGGTGGCTCCGGCCGTCTGGCGGCGTGCCGTCGCTCTGACCCGCCGGCGCATCGAAGCCTCCATCCCGCTGACGCAAGCTGAGATCCAGGCCGACAAGGACCGCATCCGGGCAGAATACGCCATGTCGACGCGTCGCCTAGAGATCAACGTCAAAACACTGCGCGAGAAGGCTGCCGAACAGCTCGTCGAGATCAATCGCGGGCGCGAGGCGCTGAAGGGGCTGGCGGTCGAGCGCACGGACAAGAACCATGCGCTCGCCGAACTCGGCGCCAAGAGCGAAGCGCTGCGCCAGCGCGAAGAGGAACTGCACCAGCTTTCGGAACAGCTCAAGCAAACCGAACGCAAGCTGGAGAAGCGGGCGCTCGAGCTCGAAAAGCTGGAGCACATGTATGACGACGCCAGCTTCGCTTCCAGCAGCCGCCAGATCGAACTCGTGGCCCGCGAATCCGAATTGCAGAAGCTCGCCAGCGACATCTCGCTGCTGCGCGGCCAGCGCAAGGAAGCGGACCGGCGCCAACAGGAGATCGCGACCGAAAGCAAGGCGGCGCGCGATGCGCTGAAAGCCGAGAAGAAAAGAGCCGCCGAACTCGACAAGAAGGTCGAGCGGCTGCTCGCAACGCTCGCCGATCGCGAGGATAAGCTCGATCGCCGTGAGAAGGAGCTGGCGCGAATGCGTGAGAAAGCGAAAGCCGAAGACGGCGCACCGGCCTTGCGGCTGGTCGGCAAGCCGGGTGAAGCGGGCCGGCACGACGAGGCCGGCAGGCGCGACGATCTGGACAGGGCGATCGCCAAGCTCGACGGCGATCGCGAGCGGTTGGAGGCAAGGCTGACGGCGCTGGCGCGCGAGAACAAGCGGCTGAAGGCCGATCTCGGTGCGATGGCTTCGCCGGGCTCGACGAATGGCGGCGCCGCGCTGCGTGAACAGATGAACGAACTGGCGGCGGAGGTCGTCCATCTGACGGCCAAGCTCGAGGGACCCGATTCACCGATCGCCAAGGCATTGGCGGCACCGCAGGACAACCGCGCGGCCAGCAATGACCGCAGCCTCGCCGACCGTGTGCGAGCCTTGCAGAAGGCGGAAGCCAACTGACGGAGGCCGCCCGCGCCTGATCGGCGTCACGGCATCGCACCAGCGTCAGCGCGAGAAATGATGCAGGGCGACGGCCGAGGCGGCGGCGACGTTCAAACTGTCGAAGCCTTTCGACATGGTGATCCGCACGGTTTGCAGGCGGACAAGCAGGCTCTGGGGCAGGCCTTCGCCCTCGGTGCCGAGATAGAGGGCGAGCCGCCCGCCGCGTCGTGCATCGCGTATGTCGATCAGGCCGCGCGGCGACAGCGCGAACTGGTCATAGGCTCGCCGGTCGAGGTCCGCGGTGAAGCCCGCTGTGTCGGTGAAGGCCGCGAAAGGAATTTTCAGCGCCGCGCCGACCGACACCCGGATCGCCTTGCGATACAGGGGATCGCAGCATGTCGCGTCCATGAACACCGCGTCCGCGCCGAAAGCGGCGGCGTTGCGGAAGATCGAGCCCATATTGTCGTGGTTGGCTATGCCGACTAGCACGACGACCAGGGCTTGGGCGGGCAAGGCATCCAGCAAAGTCCCGGCCGATTGCGGCGCCTCCTTGCGGCCGATGGCCAGGATGCCACGATGCATGTGAAAACCGGCGATCGCGTCCATCACCTTTGTGCTGACGACATAGACCGGCAGGCCCGCGGGCGCCTTGTGCAATATGTCCTTCAGACCGCCGAGCCGGTTTTCCAGGACCAGAACGGATTCGGCGCCGAAGCGGCTCGACGACAAAAGCAGGTCGAGCACCACCTTGCCTTCGGCGACGAAGCGGCCCTGCCGGCCCGCCAGATCGCGCTCTCGGATATCGAGATAGGCGGCCACACGTGGATCGTGTGGATCGTCGATGCGAATTGGGTCCATATCCCGCTCAAAAATCGAAAGCGTAGTCCGTGCGCCGGAAAGGACACGCGGGCCACGCTTCGGAAATCGTCAGCGAGGTAAACGGCCGCGGCAGCGTCCGGTCAAGTCCCGGCGCGGCGCAGCCTCTGCGCCATCTGGGACAGATCCTCCTTGCCGCTGCCGAAAATGCCGTCCAGCATGGCGAGCAGTTCGCGCACCGCCTCGGATTTGCAGGAATAGTAGATCATCTGGCGATCGCGGCGGGTATCCACGAGGTCGAGCGCCCGCAACTTGGCCAGATGCTGCGAGAGAGCGGATTGGCTGAGCATCACCTTTTCGGCGATAGCGCCGACCGACATTTCACCGTCGATCAGATAGCTCATGATCAACAGCCGTTTCTCGTTGCCCATCAGCATCAGAAATTCGGCGGCCGATTCGGCGTTGGCGATTAGCTTTGTCGAGACCATTGATGCCCCATGCTGTTTGCTCATCGAGGCGCCATGGGGGCAATGGTGCCTGAATCCATAAATTAACTTGCGAAGGGCGCCAACGAGTCAGCGCCAGAACTGAAGCCTAGAACATTTCTTTCAAATCTCAAGCGTTGCTTTTGATCAAATGCAATTTAGTCTCGTCCCGCGCTAGGATGCAGCCCTGCCCATTCTGGCCATATCGACCAGAAGGGGACGCAATTCCCGAGCTTTTGCCAAGGGTTGTGGAAAGAATACCCGGCAAACATCGTCGCCAGACACCAAATCCATGCCGTCGGGGTCCAAACCGGCGATGATCCAGTCATCGCCGGTTGCCCCGGCAAAATGATGTGCATAGACGGCGATCGCGTCGAGATGGTCGGCATTCATGTGCTCGACGGCCGATTGTTCGCTCCCAGCGAGCTCCTCGATGATGGACCCCTTGATAACGAGGTCGGGCCGCTCGAGCAGATAGGCCTTGCCGAAACCGCCGTTGAGGCTGGCGCGTTGCGGCTCCAGGCGAAACATCGAAAAGTCGCCGAGCCCGGCATAGAGGTGCGCCTTGGGATTGCGGTTGAGATAGCGGCGCTCGGCGCGGGCATGCGCCGGCGAGCCGCGCTCCAACCGCGATGCCTGGCAGATCAGCGTCAGCCGCGGATGCGCCAGCGGGTCGCCCTTGCCGGGCTCGCCAAGCAGCAGGGAACAGCGCGGATCGGCCAGCAGGGCAGGTGTGTGCGCGGCGAGCATCGACACCAGGATAAGCGGCGCGCCATCGATGTCGGTGGCAACGCCCACCCGGCTTGCCAGCGGCGAACCGGTGAGCGGTTCCAGCACCGCGAGCGCGCCGAAGCGGGCACTGCGCAGAAGCGTCTTCGCCAACCGGATCGCTTCGGCGTCGGTTTGGCGGATAACCTCTTTCTTTCCGCCGTCCAAGGTCGCCACCTACTTCGGCGCCATGCGGATAGCGCCGTCGAGGCGGATGGTCTCGCCGTTGAGCATCTGGTTTTCGACAATGTGCAGCGCAAGCGCGGCATATTCCGACGGCTCGCCGAGGCGGGACGGGAAGGGCACGGCGGCGCCCAGCGAATCCTGCACCTCCTGCGGCATGCCGGCCATCATCGGTGTCTTGAAGATGCCGGGTGCAATGGTGCAGACCCGGATCCCCGATCGTGCAAGATCGCGCGCCACAGGCAGCGTCATGCCGACGACGCCGCCCTTGGAGGCCGAATAGGCAGCCTGGCCGATCTGGCCGTCATAGGCGGCGACCGAGGCGGTGTTGACGATGACGCCACGTTCGCCGCCCTGCAGCGGCTCGAGCCTGGCGGCGCGGTCGGAGACCAGGCGGATCATGTTGAAGGTGCCGATAAGATTGACCTCGATCACCTTGCGGTACTGATCGAGCGGATGCGGGCCGTCCTTGCCGATCGTCTTCACGCCGATGGCGATGCCGGCGCAATTGACCAGGATGCGCGGCTCGCCAAGCTTGGCGGCGACCTCGGCCAGTGCGGTGGTGCCGCTGTCGGCGCTGGAGACGTCGCACTGGATGGCGATGCCGCCGATATCGGCAGCGACCTTGGCGGAACGGTCGATGCCGATGTCGAAGATGGCGACGCGGGCGCCCTTGGCGGCGAGCGCGCGGGCGGTCGCCTCGCCAAGCCCGGACCCGCCGCCGGTCACGATCGCGATCTGGCCGTTGGGATTCATGGCGTCATCCTTTGCTTTGAGAACGGGCTTTGCCGTCGGAACGAGAATGGATCAGGCCCGGATCGACGGACAAGGTCAAGCTGGAGCAGGCGCCGTGTCGCGGAAACGGCTGCTGCTCCCTCCGTTGTCCCTTGCAATTGCGGACGGAGCCTCGTTCACGGTGCTTCAGGCGTGCTCGACGGTCCTGGCCTGGCTGGCATGACAGACTTCGCCCGAAAGCCTGGCCACCGCGCCCGGCGTGATCTCGTGCGACAGCAGGCGGTCGAGATCGACAGGACGCGGCATCGAAATCTGGCCGCGCGGAATGCGCTTGAAGCCGAGCGGCCCGTAATAGGGCTCGTCGCCAACCAGGATGACGGCCGGTGCGCCAGCCTTGGCGGCCGCCTCCAGGGCGATTGCCACCAGCCGGCGGCCGATGCCGAGATTCTTGAAGGCGGGCCGCACCGCAAGCGGTCCGAGCATCAACGCGCGGCCGACGCCCGCCGCTATGCGCGTCATGCGCACCGAAGCGACGACCGTGTCGCCGTCGACGGCGACAAAGGACAGCGCACGCTCATGGCCGCCGGCCTCGCGGATCTTGTAGGCGGCCAGCACGAAACGGCCGGGCCCGAAGGCTTCGTCATTGATGGCTTCGATTTCAGGATCGTGCGCCGGGGTTTCCGGCAGGTACTTCACGTCGGCAAGGCTCATGGTCTTTGCGTTCCGGTAGAGGAGGAAAGGTTACTGCATACGGCAGCGTTCGCCAGTCAGCGCTTCATCAAGCGCGGGCGCCCTTTCGTCGTCGGTCGAACCGGATCAAAGCAAAATCGAACATGCGGAGTGTCCGCTAGCATCAATTTTGCGCCGCCGCAATCGGCCCCCTTCGCTGGCTCTACCGATTGACGATCTGTTCAGTCCTCGACGATTTCCGACCTGCCGCCTGGCGCCCTACATCAGTCTGAAGCGCGAAAGGAGATTCCATGGGCTTGCTGGTCGAAGGCAAATGGCAGGAGCGTCCGTCGGCCGCCAAGGACAGTGGCGGCAAATTCGTGCGGCCGCAAACGCAATGGCGCGATTGGGTGACCCGCGACGGAGCGCCGGCCGAAGGCCGCAGCCGGGGCTTCAAGGCCGAGCCCGGCCGCTATCATCTCTATGTCTCGCTTGCCTGTCCGTGGGCGCATCGCACGCTGATCTTGCGCGCGCTGAAGAAGCTCGAGGGCGCCATCTCGGTGTCGGTCGTCCACCATTTCATGGGCGCCGATGGGTGGACGTTTCTCGCGGAGGACGGCGCGACCGGCGACACGCTCTACGGCCTGGATTTCCTGCACCAGGTCTACACCAAGACCGATCCGCGCTATTCAGGACGGGTGACGGTGCCCGTACTCTGGGACAAGCAGGAACAGACCATCGTCTCCAACGAATCCTCCGAAATCATCCGGATGCTGAATTCCGCCTTCAATGCATGGGGCGATGCGAGCGTCGATTTCTACCCGGAGGCCTTGCGCGGGAAGATCGACGCCATCAACGCCCTGGTCTATCCAGCGGTCAACAACGGCGTCTATCGCGCCGGCTTCGCCACCACGCAGGCCGCCTATGAAGAAGCGTTCGGCGAATTGTTCTCGGCGCTGGACCAAATCGAGGACCGCCTTTCCAGGCAGCGCTATCTTGTCGGCGATCGCATCACCGAGGCCGACTGGCGGCTGTTCACGACGCTGGCGCGCTTCGATCCGGTCTATGTCGGCCACTTCAAGTGCAATCTGCGCCGCATCGCCGACTATCCGAACCTGTCGAACTATCTGCGCGATCTCCACCAGGTGCCCGGCGTCGCCGACACTGTCAGCCTGCATCACATCAAGGCGCATTATTACGGCAGCCACGAAACGATCAACCCAACGCGGATCGTGCCTGTGGGGCCGCAACTGGACTATGGCGCGCCGCACGACCGGGGGCGGTTCGGTGGGACCGTGGCCTGATTACCAATAGGGCGATGCAGGCTCGCCCCAGAAAACTTCGGCGATGCGCCGCAGCGTCGCCGGTGTCGTTCCCTCCGGCAGGCGGTCGAGCTGGAAAAAGCCGGCCTCGGCGATCTCGTGGTCGGGCAGCTTCGGTGCCGTCTGACTGAAATGCTCGATGAGGTAGAAGCCGACATGGTCGCGGCGGCTGGAGCGCCGGTTGAAGTGCATCGACTTCAGGATCGGCGGCGCGGTCAGAGCGATATTGCACTCCTCGATCAATTCCCGCTCCAGCGCGTCGGCCATTGTCTCGCCGACCTCGACGCCGCCGCCGGGAAGCTGCCAGCCGGGCACATAGGTGTGGCGGATGAGGAAGACGGAGTTAGACGCGCTGTCGTAGATCAGGCCGCGCACGCCCAAGGTCATTGGCCGCCGCAACACGAAATAGAGATGGAACAGCCTGGCCCTCAAACCCGGCCAGCCGGTCTGCCGGAACGCCGCGTCGTCATCGGCCGTCATCGGTAGCGAAACCGTGGGTGGAAAGAGGGGCGCACGTCGCCTATGAAAGAAACATGTTCAGGCTCGCGCATATTTCCGATGTCCATCTGGGGCCGCTGCCCGATGTATCCTATCGCGATCTCGCCTCCAAGCGCGTGCTCGGCTATGTCAACTGGCAGCGCAACCGCCGCCGCCACATGCATGATGCCGTCATCGACGCCATCACCACCGACATCAAGGCACAGAACCCGGACCATCTCGCCGTTACCGGCGATCTCGTCAACCTGGCGCTGGACGGCGAGATCGAGATGGCAAAGCACTGGCTCGAGACGCTGGGGTCGCCGCATGACGTTTCCGTCGTGCCGGGAAACCACGACGCCTATGTGCCGGGCGCCTTCGACAAGGTCTGCCGGTCGTGGGCGGCGTGGATGAGCGGAGACGGCGTCAACACGCCCGTCGACCGCAACGCATTTCCCTATCTGCGCGTGCGCGGCAACGTCGCGCTGATCGGCGTCTCGACGGCGCGTGCCACGGCGCCCTTCATGGCCAACGGCTTCTTCATGGAAGGGCAGGCCGAGCGGCTCGGCAAAATCCTCGAGACCACGGCGAAACAAGGGTTGTTCCGTGCCGTCATGATCCATCATCCGCCGGTGCGCGGCGCTGTCTCCCAGCACAAGCGGCTGTTCGGCATCGCCCGCTTCCACAAGATCGTCCGCCGTCATGGCGCCGAGCTCGTGCTGCATGGCCATTCGCATCTGCCGTCGCTGTTTCAGATCGGGCTGCGCGGGGCAAAGGTCCCGGCGGTCGGCGTTGCCGCCGCCGGCCAGGCGCCGGGCGGCAAGCATCCCGCCGCGCAATATAATCTGTTCGACATCGACGGAGAAAAGGGCAACTGGCGCATTCGGCTGACGCGGCGCGGCCTGACCGGGCCGTCCATGCCACCTTCAGACCTGCAGAGCCTTGAACTCGGTGCGGAGAGCGGGGCGGCTATGGCCGCCAGCTGAGAACCATGGCCGAGATACGGTCCCAGAACAGCGCGGCCGACATCGCGAGGCCAACAAGCGCGCCGGCGGCGATCAATCCAAGTCCTGACAGGAAAGCCGACCAGCCCTTACCGCGCGTCGATGCCCGCAGCGGCGGTTCGGCTTCCGCGACCTCGGCGCGTTTCATGCCGGCGACCGCCGGCTCGACACCGCCCTCCATCATCCTGCGGCGCTCGACGATGCGCTCGGCGACGTAACGCGTCACGGAATCGGCCACCGGCTTCATCTCGGTTGATTCGGCAAGCACGACGCGGCCAATGCGGGTGTCCTTGAGGAAGCGGTAGGTGCGGCGGTCGCGCCCCATCGCGACATGGCTGACGGCGTCAATCCACAGACGCGGCTGCAGTCCCGAGGAGACGACAAAGTCGAAATTGTCCATGTCGGCCGGAACGTCGGCGAAGACGGGCGCAAGGTCCGCGGCCAGCAGGTCGAGGCGCATACGGTGTGCCTCGCGCATGTCGACAACGACATCGTCGCGGTCGGCAAAGGCATTCTTCACGTCACGGATGGCATCGGACAGTTTGCTTGACGGGTCGATCTTCTCGCCTGCGTCCTTCATCGGCGTCTGCCTCGCGGGGTTGGTTAACATCGGGTTAACACAGCCGCCGGCAAAATGCACTGCCGAGATCAAGGCGATCAGGGAGAGGTGCTCAGGCTAGAGAGCGGTTCCGGACGGAAACCGCTCACACTTTTCCTGGAATTTTCTAGCCAGCGGCTGCGAGCCTGGCGCGCTGCGGCCTGGCGCGGCGGCTCATATTGCGCAGGATGATCCCGGCGACGAGATCGGGTGCCTCCTCGACCAGCATGTGGCCGGCATCCAACACGTGATGCACGTGGAAATGCGCCGGCAGGTCGTCGGCCTGGGCGACAGGCAGCACCGTATCCTCGGCCCCCCACACCACCATCACCGGCATGGTCAGCCTGTCGAACTGGTCGCGTGGGATGACGCCCTGCCGGTCGTCCCGGGTCATGGCCGCAGCGATGGCGATGAGCTTTTCCACTTGGCCGGGCCGGCTGCGCATTTGCCATATCATATCCGCACTACGCGGCGAGGGCGGGCAGCCAGGAGCGGACATGGCGGCGAGGCAAGCCTGGATCTCGCCGAGATCCCGGGCCTCGGCAAAGCGCCGCAACAGCGCCCCATTGATCTGCGGGCCGAAGCCGCCAGGCGCCAGAAGTGTCAGCGAGGCAACTTTCTCGGGCTCGGCCAGCGCCATCAGCGTCGCCACCGCGCCGCCCATCGAGTGGCCCACCAGATGCACGCGCTTCACCGTCCGGGCGGCGAGATCGGCCAGGACGGCCCTTGCCGCCAGCTTAGCCGGGCCGGCGCCGGGGAAATCGAGCGAGAGCCCGTGCCCCGGCAGATCATAAGCGAGTGTGCGCGCCGCAGGCGACAGCGACGCGATCACGTCGTGCCAGATACCATGACAGCCGCCAAAGCCGTGCAGCAGGGCGATGGTCTTCGAACCAGCACCGTGTTCGGCGGCATGAAGTGATGAAATCATGAAACTGGAGGCTTGCTGCGGCTGTGAGAAACGCTGGGACCCGACACCAAATGTGGCTGGATTGCTCTTCGTCCAGCACGATAGCCAGTAAAATTTTCGCGACGATTCCTGGTCGCGGACCATACGGTTTTGCGAGCTCGCCGGGAAAGCCGGCAAATCAGCCCTGTCGGAGCTTTGCCATGTGCCTGCGGCGCCCCGGCAATTCGGTTGGTCCAGCAACCCTGTCTGTCGAGCGTCAGCTCGCGTTGCCCAGGCCTGCGGCGCGCAGGGCGTCAACCAGCCGCTCGGTGAGGTCGGGCGGGTATTTCCGGTCGATGAAGGTCGCGCGCGGGTTGGCGGCGAATTTTGGAAATTGGCCGGTCAACTCATCGAGCAGCTTGCGCGCCTGAGTGTCCCGTCCGGCGATCCTTGCGCCGATCAGCCTGGCGGCAAGATAGTGCGATTTCGTCGCCGTCGTCCTGAGGGCCGAACTGGCGATGGCGGCCTTGTCCGTGTTGCCGAGCATGAGTTCACCGGCGAAAAGTCCGAAATCCCACCATGTCGGATGGCCGCTGGAGGCATCCACCGCCTGGGCCAGGATCGGCGTGCCCTCCGCATAGCGGCCGGCGAAAACAAGCCCGTAGCCATAGGCGGCGGCCATTGCGAGATCGTAGGGATTGAGGTCGTAGGCCTTGCGCATCCAGCGCAGCGCCTCGTCGGCATTGCCGAGACGGGAATTGATATAGCCGTATGAGCGATGCGCATAAGGGCTGGTCGGTCCCATCTGCAAGGCGCGATGGGCGAAAGTCATCGCCTTCTCGATCGTGGCATCCGGCGGATAGGCGTAATGGTCGTTCACGGCCTCAAGATGGAGCGAGGCGAGTTCCGAATAGACCAGCGGCGATTTGGCGCCGTTTTCGGCAAGGGTTTCGAGGCAGCGATAGGCGGCTTGATGGGTCCTGGCATTCTGGTCGAGATAATATTTGTCGTTGAGTATCAGGCATTGCGTCAGGGCGGTCTGAATGCCGCTCTGTTCGACATAGCTGTAGATCGTGCCGGACGCGGGAAGAGCCGAACTCAGTATGCCGGCTATTCGGTTCTCGATGGCGGCCGGTGCACTGTCGGCGGCGGTCAGGTTGCGCGACAAAAGCACCCGTCCGGTCGCCACGTTCTGCAGTTCGATGGTGATGTCGTTCGTATCCGGTCCAGGCAGGATATCGAAGATGAAGCTCGCGGCATTTGCGGCCGGATCGGTGGTGTCGACCGTGTCGCGACCGATGAAGTCGATCGTATCGAAGCCGCTCAGGCCGGCGCGCAGCGATGCGGCGACACGGCTGGCATCCGTGCCGCTGGCCTTGACGGCGATGTAGACGAGCGGCAGGGCCTCGCTGGGCGGTGACGCCGCGACGCCGCCCATCAGGCCCGCGCTCTCGAGCGTGGCTGGAATGTCGCCGCCTGCCAGCAGTGCACCGCTGCCTTGACGCAGGATCAAGACGCCGAGCATGGCGATGACGAGGGCGATCGCCATCCAGAAAAACCTGAGGTGACGCGCCACCGACGGCGCCGGCGCGACGATGGGGGTCGGCAACGCCGCGGGCACTGTGGGAGCCTCGGCGGCGCCGGCTCGCGCTGACGAAGTCGCCACCGTCTCCGCCTGGATGGCGCGTTCGGCCGTTTCCGGCAAGCGGATTGCGTTGAGCTCATAGGCCGGGACATAGCCGCCACGCGGAATGGCGATGCGGAACGGCTCCGCAATGCCTTCATTGGCAAAATATTGCTGCAGCAGGTCGCGCAGCCGGCCTGCCTGAACCCGCACCACCGCGTCGGTCGACGGATCGAAATCGCCGTCCTTGCCGAAGACATCCATGGCAATGGAAAAGCCCTTCAGCCGGTCGGCTTCGCCAGCCTGTTCGCGTTCGACAAGATAACGCAGCAGCTTGCGCGCGCGCTCGGATCTCCCGAACGTTTCGCTGGCAAGCAGTCGCTCCAGTGTCTCGCGCACTGCGGGGGCGGCAGGCGTGGCAGGCTGCAAGTGTCGATCCTCTCGAAGTCGGCACAGGTTAAGACGCGATCATATAAGGCTCGCGCCGCCACACAAGTGTACACCCATTATGCGATCGCGTACCTAACCGGATAATTTTCCGGTGGTTAACGGCCCGGTCGATGTTGCCATGGTCGATGCCGTCAACATCATAGGCCAATCGGGCTAACACCTTGCACGAGCTCGAAAAAATGACGGCGCGAGAGAATTTTTCCAGTCTCTCGCGCCGTCGGCCGATGCTATCGCGTCTTGCGACCGACGATGCGGTTGGCGGCCGACATCACCGCTTCAAGCGACGCGGCGACGATGTTGGTGTTGATGCCGGCGCCGAAGAGCTTGCCGCCGGGATATTCCATCTCGACATACGAGATAGCCGACGCATTCGAGCCGCGCTGCATCGAATGCTCGGAGTAGTCGAGCACCGACATCTCGACGCCGACATGGCGCGACAGCGCATCGACGAAGCCGTCGATCGGGCCAGTGCCGGTGCCGGTGATGGTCATCTCCTTGCCGTTGTCGAGAATGACTGCCTCGACGACGCGCCGGCCCTTGACCACGGTATCGGGATAGGTCTGGTGGTCGAGGAACTTCAGGCGCGCGCCGGGCTGGTCGACATAGGTTTCGAGGAAGCGCTCATAGATGCGCCTGGCCGGCACTTCCTTGCCCTCGGCGTCGGTGATCGCCTGGATCGCCTGGCTGAACTCGATCTGCAGATTGCGCGGCAGGTTGAGGCCGTAGTCGGCTTGCAGCACATAGGCGATGCCGCCCTTGCCCGACTGTGAGTTGATGCGGATGATGGCCTCGTAGCTGCGGCCGACATCGGCGGGATCGATCGGCAGATAAGGGACTTCCCACAGGCTCTTATTGGCCTTCTTCAAGGCCTTCATGCCCTTGTTGATGGCATCCTGGTGCGAGCCGGAAAAGGCGGTGTAGACGAGTTCGCCGACATAGGGGTGGCGCTCGGGAATCTTCAGCTGGTTCGAGTATTCGTAGACGTCCTTCATCCGGTTGATGTCGGAGCAGTCGATGCCCGGATCGACGCCTTGCGTGTACATGTTGAGCGCCAGCGTGACGATGTCGACATTGCCGGTGCGCTCGCCATTGCCGAACAGCGTGCCCTCGACGCGGTCGGCGCCGGCCATCAGGCCGAGTTCGGTGGTGGCGATGCCGGTGCCGCGGTCATTATGCGGATGCAGCGAGATGATCAGGTTTTCCCGGTTATCCAGATTGCGGCACATCCATTCGATGCGGTCGGCATAGATGTTGGGCGTCGACATCTCGACCGTCGACGGCAGGTTGATGATCAGCTTGTTGTCCGGCGTCGGCCGCACGATCTCGGTGACGGCGTTGCAGATTTCGAGTGCTACCTCGAGTTCCGTGCCGGTGAAGCTCTCCGGCGAATATTCGAAGCGGTAGCCGCCGCCCGCCTTGGCCGCCATGTCGGTGATCATCTTGGCGGCGTCGGTGGCGATGCGCTTGATGCCGCCGACGTCCTTCTCGAACACCACCCGGCGCTGCAGCTCACTGGTCGAATTGTAGAAATGCACGATCGGATTGGTGGCGCCCTTGAGCGCCTCGAAGGTGCGCGTGATCAGTTCGGGCCGGCACTGCACCAGCACCTGCAGCGACACGTCGGCGGGGACGTTGCCCTCCTCGATGCACCAGCGGGCAAAGTCGAAGTCGGTCTGCGAGGCTGAGGGGAAACCGATCTCGATCTCCTTGAAGCCCATGTCGAGCAGCAGCGCGAACATGCGCGCCTTGCGCTCGTGGCCCATCGGATCGATCAGCGCCTGGTTGCCGTCGCGCAGGTCGACCGAACACCAAACGGGCGCCTTGTCGATCACTTTCGAGGGCCAGGTCCGGTCGGTGAGGCCGACGGTGGGATAGGGCTGGTATTTGCGGGCGGCGTCCGGCATGCCGCCGGCTTGTTTGTCCGCCGGGGCTTCGCTTGCCCGGATTTCTTCTCGTGCGTTCATCGTCTTGTTCTCCCGGCGGTCCTCGCATCCGCCTCAGGCGGATGGGTGGCGAGTGGCGCCTTTACCAGATTTTCGTTCGCTTTGATGTGACTGCCAATTTGAGACTGGCCAAGGAGCATGCGCTTGCGCGGCGGATCGACCGCCGGGCGCTCCTTCAGCGAACCCGGCGATCGCCGATAAGGCCGAGAAGAAGCAGGGTCGATGCAAGCGCGCGCACGGTCTCGCCGGCAAAGCCGGTCTGACGGGAAGCGGTGGTGGCGCGCGTGTTCATGGTCGCTCTCTTACAGGAGCGGCCCGGGAGAGGCAAGCCGGGCCGGCCGCTGTCGAATATTATCCCTAACGCGGATGCCCTTCCCCGCGCGCCGCAAATGCGCCAGACTTGAACTTCGACGGGGTGCCGTCGACAGGGGGTCGTCCATGAATTTCGTGTTCTTCTCGCCGCATTTCCCCGCCAACGGGGCGGATTTCTGCGACCGGCTGAAGAAGGCCGGCGCCACGGTGCTTGGCATCGGCGACGCACCCTATGATGCGCTGGACGGCAGGCTGAAGGCGGCGCTTTCCGAATATTACCGTGTCGCGGACATGGAAGACTATGATGCGGTGTTCCGGGCGATCGGGCATTTCATCCACAAATGGGGCCGCATCGACCGCTTCGAATCGCTCAACGAGCACTGGCTGGAATTGGAAGCCAACATCCGCACCGACTTCAACATCTACGGCACCAAGCTCGATTTCGTGAAGAACCTGAAGCGCAAGAGCCGCATGCGCGCCTTCTTCCGCAAGAGCGGCGTCGAGACCATCGCGCAGCGCAAATGCTCCGACAGGGCGGGCGCCATGACCTTCATCCGCCGCGTCGGCTATCCCGTGGTGGTGAAGCCGGATTCGGGCTCCGGCGCCTCCAACACGTTCAAGATCTCCAATGCCAAAGAGCTCGATCAATTCTTCCGCGACAAGCCCGAGGACGTGACCTTCGTCATGGAGCAGTTCATCGAGGGGCTGGTGGTGACCTATGACGGGCTGGTCAACCGCGACGGCGAGGTGGTGCTGGCCGCCAGCCATCGTTACGACCAGAGCGTCATGGAGGTGGTCAACAAGGACCGCCATATGAGCTACACCTGCTTTCCGCGCATCAGGCCTGTCGTCGAGGAGGCCGGCCGCAAGATCCTGAAGGCGTTCGACGTGCGCGAGCGCTTCTTCCACATCGAGCTCTTCGAAACCAGGGACGACCGCATCATCGCGCTGGAGGTCAACATGCGCCCGCCCGGTGCCTGGATGACCGATGCGATCAACTACACGTTCGACATCGACGTCTACGCGGCGTGGGCCGACATGGTGGTCAAGGACGCCGCAGGCGGTCCTTACGAGGGCAAATATTTCACCGCCTATGCCAGCCGCAAGCGCCACCTCGACTATTTGCACAGCCATGCGGACGTGCTAGCGGCGCACCGCGACAAGATCGTCCACCATCAGGCCATCGAGAAGGTTTTCAGCCGCGCCATGGGAGACTACGCCTACCAGATGCGCTCGAAGAACCAGGCTGATCTGCGCGAGGCTGTTGCCTATATCCACGCGGAAAAGGGTTGAGGCGATGGACATTTCCTATCACAAGGCTTTTGCCCGCAATCTCGGCCGCGACATGGAATACAAGCGCTACGGCCATGCCGGCCGGCCCGTCGTGGTGTTCCCGACCTCGCAGGGGCGGTTCTACCAGTTCGAGGATTCGGGCGGGGTGGGGGCACTCGCCGAATTCATCGACACCGGCCGTATCCAGCTGTTCACCGTCGACGGCATCGATTCGGAATCCTTCTTCGACAAGCGTGCCGATGCCGCGCACCGCATCGCCCGCCACGAAGCCTATTTCCGCTATGTGCGCGAGGAGGCGCTGCCGGAATTTCTGGAGACCGCCGCGCAAGCCAATGGCGGACGACGGCTGAAACCGCTGTTTTCGGGCTGTTCAATGGGCGGCTACCATTCGTCGAACTTCGTCTTCCGTTTTCCCGAACTCGCCAGCGGCGTCATCTCGCTGTCGGGCGTCTATTCGGCCCGCGATTTCTTCGGCAAGGCGCTCGACGGCGACATTTTCTACAATTCGCCGCTCGACTATCTGCCCGGCATCGTCGATCCGAAGCTTTTGGCCCGGCTGAAGGCGCTCAGGCTGATCTTCTGCTGCGGGCAGGGCGCCTGGGAGGAGCGCATGCTCGTCGAAACGCGCCAGCTGGAACAGATACTGCGCGACAAGTCGATTCCCGCCTGGGTCGACTATTGGGGCGGCGATGTCAGCCATGACTGGCCGTGGTGGCACAAGCAACTGGTCTATTTCTTCGGCCGCTGGCTGGATGATGATCTGATGCACAGATTGGACTGATGGCTTAGCATCAGTCGATGCCGGGAATGGAGGAGGAATGGATGGCTATACCCGATCCGATCCGCCGCTTCGTCGAAGCCACCAATTCGGGCAACAACGAAGCCTTTCTCGACACGTTCACAGCCGACGCCTTCATTAGTGACTGGGGTCGATCCTTCCTGGGACGCGGCGAGATTTCAAGCTGGAACCAGTCGGACAATATCGGCGTCCAGTCCAATCTTCGCATAGTCCGGTTCGAGGGGGACCACGACGTCTGCCGTGTTCGCATGGCGGTCACTGGAAACGGTTTCAACGGCGAAGGCGATATGATGTTCAAGCTCGATGACGGTCGCATCTCGCAGCTGATAATCAGTTGAACGCGTTGGCGGCGATCATCCCTCCTGGCATGCCGGCAGTGGTGTGCCGTCGTGTTGCGGCGCGGATGCGCGGCGCAGGCCGAGGAAGACGATCAGGGCGGTGACGATGGTGATTGCCGCCAGGACGATCAGCAACCTGTCGAACGCCGTCTCGTAGGCCTGGACCAGGACGGTGGCGCCGGCCATGGGCAGGTGCCGCGCTGTCTCACCGATATTGCCCGTCACCAGCAGCTGTGCTGCGGCGGCCGCGTCGCTGGAAGACGCCGCGCTTCGAGCGGTGAGCTGCGCTGCCGTGAAGCCCGACAGAACAGCCATGACGATCGCCAGCGCCACGCCCTCGCAGGCGACGCGGGTGGTGTTGAAGATGCCGACCGCCATGCCGGCGCGCTCCGTCGGCGCGACGCTGACGGCAAGCCCGTCCATCAGCCCCCAGGGCAAGGCGATGCCAATGCCGATCAGCATCAACGGTGCCACAAGCGCGATGGCGACCGATGGTGTCAGGCTCAGCCAGATCAGGCCTGCCGCGGCGACGAGCAGGCCGACGCCGCAAATGGCGGCCGGAGCAATCCAGCGCGCCAACTGGCCGGCGAGCAAGGGCAGGATCAGCAACGGTCCGGAGAGGCAGATCATCAATTGCCCGGCCTTGACCTCGCCCATACCCTCGATGCCGATGAAGCGGATCGGCAAAAGCACGAGCAGGACGACGAAACCGTAGGCGGGCGCCGCCGCCAGGAACTGCACGCCGACGAAGCGCGGATAACGAAACAAGGTGAGGTCCAGCATCGGCCGGCGCGCGCGCCGCTCGACGACGACGAACAGCACGAAACAAAGGACGGCCACGCCCAGAAGCGTGACCACAAGAGGATCGGCCCAGCCGCTCTGTGGCGCCTGCAGCACGCCATAGGTCAGCGAAGCCAGCGCGACGGTGAATGTGCCGGCGCCCGCCCAGTCGAGGCCGGTCGCATCCGGATCACGCGATTCCCTGATGATGCGCAGGCCCAGCAGAGCGGCTGAAATGGCAAGCACGGTGACCAGAAGGAAAATCGAGCGCCAGCCGAACGCGGCGATGAGCAGGCCAGAGGCGATCGGACCGAAAGCGAGGCCGATGCCGAAGCTGGTGCCGAGGAAGGAGAAGGCGCGCAGCCGCGACTGCCCTTCGAATTCCTGGGCAAGGGCCGAGGCGCCGCCGGCGAAGGCCAAGGCACTGCCGAGCCCTTGCGCGGCCCTGAAACTATCGAACCAGACGATGTCGGGCGCCAGCATCGCGCCGAGCGAGGCGACGATGTAGAGGGCAAGGCCGACGAGGAAGATTCGCTTGCGGCCATGATTGTCGGCCAGGGCGCCCGCCGCCATCAGGCTGGCGCCGAAGGTCAGCATGAATGCATTGGTCACCCAGTTGAGCGCGATCGGGCTGCCGCTGAGATCGGCGGCAATGCGGGCAAGCGCGACGGCCGGACCGGTGAAGGTGAGCGGCATCGTCATGGCGGCAAGGCATACCGACAAGAGCACGAGCCATCTCCCGGACAAGCTGCTGGTGATGTTCGAGGTCATGGATTTTCCTACTGAAGCGGTGCGCGCCGGTCCGCCGCGCAATCGCGGTGTCGGCCATGGCTTGCAAGATAGGTCAGCATCAGTTCCGGAAAAATGGTACCAGATATCTCGACATAACGGACTGAAACGCTCGAATTGGAGCAACGCAATGGATCGCCTCAGCGGCCTTCTGGCCTTCGCCCGCACCGCCGAACTCGGCAGCTTCGTCGCCGCTGGCCGGGCGCTCGGCATCTCCGCTTCGGCGGTCGGCAAAAGCGTCGCGCGGCTCGAACAGGATCTCGGCGTGCGGCTCTTGCAGCGCTCCACGCGGCGGATAGGCCTGACCGAGGAGGGCAAGCTGTTCAACGAGCGCGTGCGGCGCATCCTCGACGACATCGACGATGCCGAGGCGATGCTGTCGCGGACACGGGAGACGCCGCGCGGGCGGTTGCGCGTCTCGACGCCGATCGTCACCTACCATCTCTTGCTGCCCGTGCTCTCGGAGTTCATGGCGCGCTATCCCGAGATCGAGCTCGATATCGATTTCAACGACCGGATCGTCGACGTCATCGAGGACGGCATCGACATCGCCATCCGCAGCGGCGCTTTGCCCGATTCACGATTGGTGTCGAGACCCGTTGCTCCCTTTCGCATGCTGCTGTGCGCGGCGCCGTCCTACCTCGACCGCCATGGCATGCCCGGCGTGCCGGCCGATCTCGTCAGGCATTTCGGCATCAATTTCCGCTATCTCAACAGTGGCAGGCTGCTGGAATGGCCGTTCGTCACCGGAAGTGCCGAGCCGTCGATCCGCTCGATGCTGACCTGCAACAACATGGAAGCCTTGAAGGGCGCCACGATCGCCGGCCTGGGCATCGCCTGCATGCCTGATTTCCTGGTGCGCGAGGCGCTGTATGAAGGAAAACTGCGCAGCGTGCTCGACGACCATGTCGATGGCCGTGGCCAGTTCCGGATGCTGTGGCCGTCCAATCGCCATTTGTCGCCGAAAGTGCGCGTTTTCGTCGATTTCCTTCCCGAGCGCCTGGCCGCGACAGCGCGGTAGGCATCGCGCAATGGCAGCGCCCGCTATTGCCTGATGCTTCTGGCCACCAGCCGCGCGACGCTCGGGCCGACCAGCAGCACGATCAGGAAGCGGGCCGATTGCAGCGCCATGACGAAGGAGATGTCGACGTTCTGCGCGGCGGCGGCGATGATGGCGACGCTGTCCATGCCGCCGGGGCTGGTCGCCAGATAGGCGGTCAGCGGGTCGACGCCGGCAAGATGGCTGATGAGGAAGGCAAGGCCGCCGCAAAAGGCGATCAGCGCGACGATCGAAGCGATGATCTGCGGCAGCGCGCGCGCCGCATGGCGCAGGATCGGCCGGGTGAAGTTCAAGCCGATCGACCAGCCAACCATCGCGTAGCTCAACGCCAGCAGCCATTGCGGCAATTGCATTGGCACATCGAGGCCAAGATGGATGACGGTGCCGAAGATGAAGCTGCCGAGGAAGAAGGGCGAGGGCAGCCGGCAAAGCCTGCCGGCCAGGCCGCCGACGATCGCCATGCCGATCGTGGCGGCGAAGGCTTGCGGATCGATCTCGGGGAACCAGACGATGGGCGGAACCTCGATGCCCGAGGTGTCGACCCACATCTTGGCGACGAGGGCCGCCGTCATCGAGACGAAGATGACGCGCAGATACTGCATGAAGGCGACAAGACGCTGGTCGGCGCCAAAGGCACCGGCCATCAGCACCATGGCGGTGGCGGCCCCCGGCGAAGAGCCCCAGACGGCAGTGGTGCCAGGTAGGATGCGCCAGCGGCTGATCAGCCAGCCGAGCAGGCTGGAGGCCGCCACGGTGGCTATCACCACGCCAAGGAAAAGCGGCCATTCGGCAATGAATACGGGAAAGATATCGGCTGAGATCGACGCCGCGACGAGGCAGCCGACAACAGCCTGGGCAGAGCCGAACAACAGGCGCGGCACCCGCACCATGGCGCCGTTTGTGCCGGCGACGATGGCCGCAAGCATCGGCCCGATCAGCAACGCCGCCGGCAGGGCGGCCAGTTCCAGGGCGCCGGCGAACAAAATGGAGATCGCCAGCAGGATCAACCATTGCCAAGACCTGTTCAGACGCGCCATGCGTTCGACGGCGGGCTGGTGGGAAGGTGGCTGCTCGGCCTCGGAATTCATGCTCTGGTCTTAGACCGAGGGGTGAAGAATGCGAACCCAGTAGTGGCAAAAAAGCACGCTGCGCAACGCGTGTTCTGCCAGAGACGCTCCGGTCAGAACTTTCGAACTGGGCCGGGATAGCTGGCGACGACACCGTCCGTCGTCAGCAAGGTAATGCCTTCCACCATTGCCTGGGCAATCAGGATACGATCGAACGGATCCTTGTGGATCGCTGGAAGTCCGTCGACGGTGGCGGCATGCTTGCTGGTGATCGGCAGTTCTTGATAACCGTTGTCCATCAGTCCTCGCCGCAGCAATCGAGGGTCGACCTGGAAGTCAGTTCGCCCAAGTCCTCGCTTGATTGCTACCTCCCAGAGGCTGGCAGCACTGAACAGCAATTCGTTCTCGGAATCCTCGATCTCGGCGAGAGCCGCAAGGGGCAGGCGATCAGGCTCGCCGGCCGCCCAGAGCAGCAAATGCGTATCGAGCAGCAATTTCATGCGCTGTCGCCGAACAGTTTCTCGATTTCCTTCTCGCCCATGCGGTCGAAATCGTCAGGAATTGAAAACTGACCAACCATAAAGCCGACCCGGCGCACCGGTGAGGCCGGCTGATCGACAGGCACGACTTTGACCAGCGGCTTGCCTGCCTTGGCGATAATGAACGGCTCACCCTTTGCTGCCTGATCAACGAGACGCGAAAGGTTGGTCTTCGCATTGTGAATGTTCACGGTCTGCACGGATGCTACCTCATCTGAACTTAGTCCACAGAACTTAGTTCATCTGGAGATTATTGCAAGTGCGAGCGCCTATCAGCTGACCGACTCAGCCGGTCTTGGCTTCGGCCAGTCCAAAGCCGCCGACCGGATGCGTTTCCACCTGGAATTCGAAGCCGGCGATAAAGGGCCTCGCCTTGGCGATTGCTGCCTGTACCTCGGGCAATTGCAGGGAAGCCTTGTGGCTCTCCTGATCGGTCCATACCTCGGTTACCCAGATCGCGTCGGCGTCAGCCGGATCGGTGGCGACGATGTAGCTCAGGCAGCCGGGCAGGGCGCCTGTGCTCTCGCGCAGCACGGTCATGACAGCGTCGCGCTGGCCGCGCGCCGCCCGCATCTTGCCGATCAGTCCGTACATGTCCTCGTCTCCCCCTGGGTTGGCGCGAAAGGAGTGTGTGCGTCCTCAGTATGCCGGTCGCGGCTCAAGGCATCAACTGGCCGCCATTGACCTCGATCACCTGGCCGGTGATGTAGCCGCTCAACAGGTCCGAGGAGAGGAACAGATAGGCGCCGACGCAGTCCTGCGCCGTGCCGGCCCGCCCTTGCGGAATGGTGGCGACCATGCCCTTGATCTGCTCCTCGGTCGAATAGCGTTCGTGGAAGGGAGTGAGGATGGTGCCCGGCGCCACGGCGTTGACGCGGATGCCGAAGCCGATCAGTTCCTTGGCCATGCCGCGCGTCACGTTGGAGACGAAGGCTTTGGCCGAGCCGTAGAGGCCGGCACCGCCGCCCGCGCCGTTGCGCGCGGCGATCGACGAGGTGTTGACGATGAAGCCGCCTTGCTTCTTCAGCCACGGCATCGCCTTGCGCGAGGCGGTCAGCACCGAGCGCGCGTTGAGGTCCATCACCGCGTCGTAATGCGCCTCGGTTTGTTCGGCGTAGGGGATGCGGCCCAGCATGCCGCCGGCGTTGTTGACCAGCCCGTCGAGGCGGCCGAAATGCCGCGCGCTATCCTCGACGACACGTTCGACATCGGCGGCGACGGAAAAATCACCTTGCACGAGAAAGAGCTCGCCGCCGCCGTCGCGAATGGTCTGGCCGAGTTTTTCCGCGGCGTCGCGGCTGGAATTATAGTGCAGCGCCACCTTGCATTTCTGCTCCGCATAGGCGAGCGCGAGCGCCGCGCCGATGCCGGTCGAGGCGCCGGTGACCAGCACCGCCTTGCCGGCGAGATCGGGGATGACAAGACCAGGGGCTGTCTGTGGCACTGCTGTTCCTCCGGGGATTTTCGCTAGTCTTGGCGGGCCTTTGCCACCCTTGCATTCATGTCAGTGCCGCTCAAGGCCTGAGATAGACATAGCCCTGGCTTTGCAGTTCGGCGAGCTTGACGACGCCGCCCTGGTCGGCGGCGTGGAAGCCCGCAAGCAAGTCGGCGAGCGTAATATCCATGCCATGCATGGTGTTGCCGCAAGCGTGCGGGTCGAGGCCCTGCTGGACGAGGCCGGCAAAGCGGCCGGAGATCGCCGCCGATATGCCCTTCGACTTGAAGCTGGCCAGGGCCGGGCCGTGCACGACCAATGCGATATCGACGTTGCCGCCGGTGCCCTCATAGTGGTTCTTGATGTTGCCGAGCACGAAATTGACCTTGTCGAGATCGCTGAGGTGATAGGCGACTTTCAGTCTGGCGGGCTGGGTCGCCGCCTGCGTTGCCTTCAGCCCGACCATCGTTCCGGCTCCGGCGAGAACCGCGTGGAACATGTCACGTCGGCGCATGGCATTCCTCCCTGGCTTGCCGGCTCTCCGTGATTTGCGTGGCCGTGGCCGCAATACTAGCATAAATTGACGTTACGTCCTGTCGATGCGGAGGAGGGATCACATGGCGTTCAGGGGATGGAAGACGCTCGCCGGCGCCGGATTTGGCGCGGTGCTGCTGGGCGCCCTTGCCGGTTCGGCGGTTGCCGACGACACGCTCAAGCTCACCGAACTCAGCCCCAACGGCGCGGACGCCTGTTTCGGCCGGGTCTATGATGCGGCGCACCTCAAGGCCTATCCGAAGCAAAAGGTGGCGCGCATCTTCTTCTACTACGGCCATGATCCGGTCAGCAGGCCCAACGAGGAGCCGCCCGCCAACCAGGACACGTCCTACAATGGTTTTCTCACCACCACGGTGCGCGGCGCCAAGAAGCCGGAATGGGCGAGCAGCTGGTGCAACAAGAGCGATCCGAGCGACCCTTCGAGCGGCATAGGCTGCGGCATGGATTGCGACCGCTCGCTTGCCTCTCTGAAGGTCGACGACAAGGGCAAGCTTCTGATCTCAGGCCTGTCGCCGGACGTCTATCTGGATCCCGATGCGTCGGAGTCGATGAGCAAGGCGGAGTATGCCAGGCAGCAGCTCGGCAGCGGGGACGACAATTTCAAGCTCGACCCGATGCCGGCCGACACCTGCAAGGCGGAGTTCGCGCGCATCGATCCGATCGATCCGGCGCTCGGCGACCCGTTGCGCGTGCGGCTGAAGCCCGACCAGCCGTTCTGCTATGGGCGCGACTATGACGATGCGCATCTGAAGTCGCATCCTAACCAGATGACCCAATCGATCCGCGTTTTCCGCGGCCCGATCGAGCTCGCATCTTTCGCTGCTGACGGTGACAAGGCGAATTGGCCTGATGGTGCCGACATCGCCGTCTCTGTCACCACGCGGCAGAAGGGTGCCAGGGTCACGCAGACCTATTCCTGCCAGGGCGAGGCCGACCAGTGGCGCTGCGCGGCGAGCTCGAAGATGAGCGATTTCTCCTGCGACATCACGCAGAAGGAAATCTTCCTCAAGCGCGGCGCCAACGGCACGATGATGCTTGCCAATCCCAACAGCAGCCTGGCCATCGTCGACCTCTGCTCGAAGGCCGCCCACGGCAAGACGAAGTCGGACGACAAGGTCTATCGACTGCAGGCGATGCCGCAATCGGCGTGTGCGCCATGAGGTCGGGCTTGTATTTTTTGACCTCAAGGGATATATCATTGCTATATCTCATTTGAGGATAGCTTGATGGACAAGGCAAAGGTGTTTTGGTCAGGCCGGTCACAAGCTGTGCGTCTGCCCAAGGAGTTTCGTTTCGAAACGGACGAGGTATCGATCCGCCGCCATGGGCAGACTGTTATCCTGGAGCCGCTGGCCCAGGACTGGGCGTGGCTCGATCAAGTGATCGGACCGGTTGATGGCGATTTTGTCGAGGCAGCGCTGGAACGTCAGGACGGGCAGGGCAGGCCTGACTTGGACGATGTCTTCAAGTGATTTATCTGCTTGATACCAATGCGGTTATCGCCGTCATCAAAGGCGATGCGAGTCTGCTCACGCTTCTGAAACAGCACACGCCGCAGGATTTTGCGCTCTCTGCGATCGTCGTTCATGAACTTTACTACGGTGCTGGAAGGAGCCAGAGACGAGCAGAAAATATGGCTCGCATCGACGCCCTGCAGTTCCCGATGCTTGAATTCGATCGGGAGGATGCGAGGCATGCCGGAGAGATTCGGGCGACGCTAGCGATACGGGGGATGCCAATTGGTCCTTATGATGCGCTGATTGGCGGGCAGGCGCGCGCCAGGAGTCTCATTCTGGTGACCCGCAACGTACGGGAATTCGAGCGTATCGGCGGCCTCTCGATCGAAACGTGGTGATCCGTCTCAAGCAAACGGCACGGCCGTCGTGCCCTTGGGCAGCTTTGCCTCATCATCCGGCTCGACATGGATGGTGACGCGCACCGAGGGGATTTCGGCTTTCAGCGCGTCCTCGATGCGGTCGCAGATGACGTGGCTGGCGCCGACCGACATGTCGGCGTCGACGACCAGATGGAACTCGATGAAGGTGGCGCGGCCGGCGATGCGGGTCTTGAGGTCGTGCACCTCCATGGCGCCCTTGCAGTTGGCCGAGATGATGTCGCGGATGCGCATGTGCTCTGATGTGTCGACGGCACGGTCCATCAGACCGTTCATCGACGAGCCGATGACGTGCCAGCCCTGCCACAGGATGTTGAGCGCGACGATGACGGCCAATGCCGGATCGAGGATCTGCCAGCCGGTCAGGATCGCTCCGACGAGGCCGCCGAAGACGCCGATCGAGGTCACCACGTCGGTCATGATGTGGTTGCCGTCGGCGACCAGCGCCGGGGATTTCTCGGCCCGCCCGGCGCGGATCAGCGTCCAGGCCCAGAACGCGTTGATGGCGGTGGCGACGCCGTTGACGGCGAGGCCTTCCCAGGGCTGTTCGAGCGGCGCCGGCACCTGCCAGGAGCGCCAGACCTCACTCAGGATCAGAAGCGCGGCGACCACGATCAGCACGCCCTCGAGCACGGCCGAGAAATACTCGGCCTTGTGGTGGCCGAAGGGGTGATCCTGGTCGGCCGGCTTGTGGCTGACCTGGATCGCCCAGAAGGCGGCGACCGAGGCAATGACGTTGACGATCGATTCCAGCGCGTCGGAATAGAGCGCGACCGAGCCGGTGAGGTACCAGGCGGCGGCTTTCAGCGCGAGCACGACGAAGGCGATCACGATCGACCAGAAGGCAAGCCTGGCAATCTTTTGCTTCGCTGCGGCTTTCGCCGCGATCGCCATCGTGTTCCCTGCTTCGGCCATGATTGTCAGGCGGCCTTTTCCTTGGCCTTGCGCGGCAGGTGCGCAACGATGTTCTCGATGATGCGCATGCCGGCATTGTGGCCGAGCGTCATGATCGATTCGGGGTGGAACTGCACGGCCGCGATCGGTTCCTTGCGATGCTCGAAGGCCATGATGATGCCATCCTCGGTTTCGGCTGTGACCGTGAAATCATCCGGCAGCCGCACCGGGTCGGCGAAGATCGAGTGGTAGCGGCCGACGGTGACTTCCTTGGGCAGGCCGGAGAAGATGATGCCAGGCTTGGAGACCCGGATGCGCGACGGCTTGCCATGCATGGGGATGTGCAATTGCCTGAGCTCGCCGCCGTAGGCTTCCGCCAGCGCTTGCAGGCCGAGGCAGACGCCGAAGATCGGCAGGTCGCGGGCGCGCGCTTTCTTGATGGTTGCGGCGCAATCGAAATCCTTCGGCGTGCCCGGCCCGGGCGACAGGACGACGAGGTCGGGCTTCAACCGCTCGAACACCTCCTCCGGCACCGGCGAGCGCACGGTCGAGACATTGGCGCCGGTCTGGCGGAAATAGTTGGCCAGCGTGTGGACGAAGGAGTCCTCATGGTCGACCAGGAGGATGTTGACGCCGTCGCCGACGCGCGCGGTGGTGCGCTCCGTGCTGACGGAATTGCCTGCCTTGGCGTCGCGGATGGCGGAGAGCATGGCGGATGCCTTCAGTTCGGTTTCGGCTTCTTCTTCCTCGGGAATGCTGTCGAAAAGCAAGGTGGCGCCGGCGCGCACCTCGGCGATGCCGTCCTTGATGCGGATGGTGCGCAGCGTCAGGCCGGTGTTCATGTCACCGTTGAAGTTGACCATGCCGATGGCGCCGCCGTACCAGGCGCGCGGGCTCTTCTCGTTCTGCTCGATGAAGCGCATGGCCCACAGTTTTGGCGCGCCGGTGACGGTGACCGCCCAGGCATGCGAGAGAAAAGCGTCGAAAGCGTCCATGCCCTCGCGCAGCCGCCCCTCGATGTGGTCGACGGTGTGGATAAGGCGCGAATACATTTCGATCTGGCGGCGGCCGATGACGCGCACCGAGCCTGGATCACAGACCCGCGACTTGTCGTTGCGGTCGACGTCCGAGCACATTGTGAGTTCGGATTCGTCCTTCTTGGAATTGAGCAGCTTGATGATCTGTTCGGAGTCCGAAATGGCATCGTCGCCGCGCTTGATGGTGCCGGAGATTGGGCAGGTCTCGACGCGACGGCCGTTGACACGCACGAACATTTCCGGCGACGCGCCGATCAGGTACTCGTTCTCGCCCAAATTGATGAAGAAGGAATAGGGCGAGGGGTTGATCGACTTCAGCTTGCGCGAGATCTCGGAGGGCTGTGTCTCGCAGCGCTCGTAGAACATCTGGCCGGGCACGACCTCAAACAGATCGCCGCGCTTGAAGGAGTCCATCGCCCGGCGCACCAGGTTGGCGTATTCGCCCGGCTCATGGTCGCCGCGCGGCGGAATGCGGTCGGCGGTCCTGAACGGCTCGGCGATCTGGTCGCGCGGCAGGCCCTCGGTCGAAAAGCCCGCGCCCGCATAGTCGTAGCGGTCGGTCCAGGCCTTGGCCGAATAGTGGTCGACGACCAGGATCTCGTCGGGCAGGAACAGGACGAGGTCGCGCTGACTTTCCTTGCGAACCAGCGTGTGTTCGACGGGATCGAACTGGAAGGCGAGGTCGTAGCCGAAAGCGCCGTAGAGGCCGAGATTGGCGTCCTCGGCGGTCTTGAACAGAGCGGTGACGGCGCGCAATACGGTGAAGACCGAGGGCACGCGGCTACGCTCCTCCTCGGTGAAGACACGGCCGGGCTTGGCGACGTCGAGGCGGATCAGCTTTTTCGTGGTCTCGGCGATCGTGATCTCGGCGAGATCGCCGAGCGTCTTGCCGATGACCGGCAACAGCGCCTCGCCGCGGCTGTTCAGCGCCTCGATGCGCATGGCGCGGCCGCGTGCGGAGATGACCAGCGGCGGATCGATGATGGCGGTATCCCAGCGCGTGTAGCGGCCGGGATATTCATAGTTCGAGGAAAACACGGCGCCACGCCGCGCGTTCAGCCCGTCGACATAGGCGTCGATCGCGCCTTGATACGGCCGGTCGTGGCGCTCGCGGGTGATGGTGATACCACCCTCGGTCACGAAACGCTCGGCGCCGTTGTCCAGAACCTTAATCGTCGTCATTGCCGTCTCCATCAGCTACTTGGGCAACGGACCCGGGAATGGCTTAAAAAACAAATGGCCGCCCGGACATTCCGTTGCGGCCACCTCTCTTTTCACGCGCACGCGTTCGAACAGGCCGCTGTCAGCAGGCCCACCACCAAATGGTCTTGGTCGAACGCATGTTCATGGCGATTCCCTTAGCGGCGATTGCCTGGATCGGCAAGCGGAATCGGGAGGTCCGGCATTGCCGGTTCGCGGCGATCGGTGGGACGGGCGGTTCCCCTACCGTCACCGATATGTCCATAAGTTCTCATATTTGATCAAATTCTTGATCTGAAGCAGCTTCCTTGTTGACAAAAGAACCTGTCTTGTGCCGTTTCAAGCTATCACATGATCAAATGGGTGAAAGAAGGACGGGATCGGAAAATGCAGGAGAACGAGATCGACACCCGTAATGCGCTCGACCTGGCGCGCCGCTTTTCGATGGCTGGCCGGCGTGCGCTGGTCACTGGCGGCAGTGTCAGCATCGGCCGCGAGATCGTCAGGGTCTTCGCCGAGGCGGGTGCCGATGTCGCCATCCATTTCGCCCGCGGCGCCGATGTCGCCTTCGGCCAGCCGGACGCAGCCGAGGAAGCGGTGCGCGAGGTGCGCGGGAGAGGGCGGCGCGGTGTGGCGATCGAGGCGGATTTCGGCCGGGCCGGTGAGGCGGCTCGCTGTGTCGGCGAGGCGACCGGCGCGCTGGGCGGGCTCGATGTGCTGGTCGTCTGCGCCTCGGTTCAGCAGCGGACACCGTTTCTCGATTTGCCCGCCGACGAGATCGAGCGCCAGATCCAGATCAATTTCAGAGCGACCATCGAATTGCTGCAGGCAGCGTTGCCGGGCATGAAGGCCAATGGCTGGGGCCGCGTGCTGACGATCGGAAGCATCAACCAGACGCGGCCCGAATCCGACCTTGCAGTCTATGCCGCGCTGAAGAGCGCGCAGCACAACCTCTCGTTCAACCTTGCCAAGGACTACGCCGCCCACGGCGTGACGATCAACAATCTGTCGCCGGGGCTGGTCGCCACCGAGCGCAATCGCTGGCGTCGTGAGGACGCGGCGAAATGGGCCGAGATTCAGAAGAATTCCGCTCCGATGCAGCGCGCCGGCCAGGCCAGCGAGATGGCCGGCGCGGCGCTGCTCCTGTGCTCCGATGCCGGCAGCTTCATCACCGGGATCGATCTGCAGGCGACAGGGGGACGCCATCTCGGCTGGCAGTAGCTAGCCGGCATAGGCCGGTTCGGGCAAGCCCGCCACGCCAACGTCGAGTGCAAGCAATGCGCCGGCCAGCGGCTGTTGCGCCCGTTCGGCGTCGCTCAACTTCTGCGTTGCGGTGGTCACGTAGAGCGTTGCGAGGCCGTCACCGCCGAAGGCGCAGGAGGTCGGCTGGCTGACCGGCAATGCGACCAGCCGGTCGAGCCTGCCGTCAGGAGCGAACCGCGCCAGCGCGCCACCCTGGTAGCGGGCATTCCACAGGAAACCTTCCGCGTCGATGGTCGCGCCGTCCGGCCGGCCTGGCGCGGCTAGCCCGCTGGCGAACAATGACCATTTGCCGATGTGTCCGTCCATCGGGTCGAAATCCGCGCGCTCGATATCGCCGTTCCTGGTGTCGGCGAAGTAGAGCGTGCGCCCGTCGGGGCTGAAGGCGATGGCGTTGGGCACGGCGATGCGGTCGCGGATCAGCGCGGACGTCCCTGCTTCGTCGACCCGGTAGAGCGCTCCGGACGGATGCAGTCCGTAGTCCCACATGCTGCCACAGATTATGCCGCCGGCCGGATCGCATTTCATGTCGTTCAGCCGGTGCTGCGGCGGTCCGTGCTCCACCGTCGCCAGCAAGGTCAGACCGCCGCTGCCGGGGTCGAAGGCATGGAGGCCGTGGCGCAGCGCAACGACGAGATCGCCATTTGCCCTCGCCACGACCGAACCGGCGACGTCCGGCATTGGCCATGTCGTCACGCGCCCGCTGTGTGGCCGCAGCCTATGCAGGCAGGGACGGCGAAGGTCGACCCAGAACAGTTCGTTGCGCACCGCCACCCAAGTCGGCGATTCGCCCAGTGTGTCTCCGGTGTTCGCGGCGACGTCGACTTGTGTGGCTTCTCTCACTGCAGGCTGATGTCCGGCTTGGGATCGACAGCGATCCTGTCGAGAAGATCATGCTTGGCCTTCTCGATATGCGCCCCCATCAGGACCGCGGCCGAACCGGCATCCTGGCGCTCGATGGCGCGAATGATGTGGCGGTGGTCGTTGATGACGCCGTGGAAGCGCCCCTGGTCATAGCCGTAGCGCTGCCAGATCGCGGCCACCAGCAGCCAGTTGCGGTCGACCATCGACAAGGCGCCAGGATTGCCGGCGGCCTCGTTGATGACACCGTGAAAGATGTTGTTGGCATGAGGAACGGCAAGAAAGTCCTCGCTGGCGACCCTTGCTTCCAGCAGTTCCTCGGCGGCCTTCAGCGCGCGCAGGTGCTCGGGTGTGCGCCGCTCGCTGGCACGGCGAGCCAGCATCGTCTCGATGGCGCTGCGAATATCGAAGAGATCGACCACGAATGACAGATGGACCGTGCGGACGCGTGCGCCGCGATTGGGCTCCAGCACCACCAGGCCGGTGCCGCTGAGCGCCCGCAGGGCCTCCCGCACCGGCATGTGGCTGACGCCGTAGCGGCCGGCCAGCTCGTCGATCCTCAACCGGGCGCCGAATGGGATGACGCCGGAGATGATGTCGTCGCGAAGCAGTTTCTGAACGTCGGGAATCCGCGCCATAGGCCCCCCTTGGCCTGTCGATTTGAGCAAATATTGCTCGCACGACCGCAAAGAGAAGTCAATTTTGCCCTTGCCAAGAGAACATTTGATCAAATATGAAACTTGCCCAGGGATCGCCATGCCGCGCCGGTTGGGAAACACCAATGCCTCTGCCTGCCTCCGTCACCGGGGAATTGAAGGGCCTGTCGCCGTTCTTCGGCTACCAGCGGGCTGACGGCCGCACCGGAATCCGCAATCATCTGCTCATTTTGTGCATTAATGGTCTCGCGCTGCGTGTCAGCGAGCGGATCGCGGCGAGCCTGACGGGTGCGCTGCTGGCGGCGACGAGCAGTGGCCGGGGGCACATCGAGCCGGATCTCAGCCTTCACCTTGATCAACTTGTCGGTCTGGGCCGCAATCCCAACGCCGGCGCGGTGCTGGTCGTGGGGGTCGACGCGGCAACGACCGCGCTGGTCTCGGCGCGAATCTCATCCAGCGGCAAACCCGTCGCAAGCGTCTCATTCGCCGAGCAGCAGGAGGACATGCTGTCGGTTCTCGATCAAGGCATAAGGCGAGGCGCGGCCCTGCTCGGCCAGGCTTCTCGCGCTCGCCGGGAAAGCCTGCCGGGGGCCGGGCTTGTCGTCGGAGTGGAGTGCGGCCATTCCGACGCGACATCCGGCCTGATCAGCAATCCGGTCGTCGGCGCCACCGTCGACCTCCTGGTTGCGCAAGGCGCGACTGTCATAGCCGGCGAGACCGTCGAATGGCTGGGGGCTGAGCACATATTGGCCAGACGGGCGCGCGATGCCGCCGTAGCGCAACAGATCCGCCAGGCGGTGGAACGCAAGGAAAGCTTCGCGGCCGCCTCCGGCCACAGCCTGACCGGCAACAATCCGGGGGAGGAAAACATACGCGGCGGTCTGAGCACGATCGAGGAGAAATCGCTCGGGGCGGTGGCAAAAACCGGAAGCTGCCGCATCGACGGCGTGCTCACCATGGCCGAGCCACCGGCCGCGAGAGGCCTCTATCTGATGGACGGCCCGTCCTTTTCGCCTGAATCCATGACCGGTTTCGCCGCCGCCGGCGCCCAGTTGATGCTGTTCACCACCGGGCCAGGCAACAGCACGGCGAGCGCGCTGGCGCCCACGATCAAGATCACGGCCCGCCGCGAGACTGCCCTCCGGCTGCCGGAGCAGATCGATTTCGACGCCAGCACCGTATCGGAAGGAAGCGAGACGGTGGAAGGCGCCGCTCGCCGGCTGCTTGCGACCATATTGGACGTTGCCGGCGGCACGCTCACCTTCGGCGAGATATTGGGGGAGGGGCTGGAGGTGCCGACCCGCGTGCGAGGATCGCTGTGAGCGCGGTCCTCTCCACGGATGGCAAGACGGCCAATGGCTTCCGGCGGCTGGATGGTGCGTTCGTCTATCTGCGCACCATGGCCCTGTTCGTGCTTGCCTGGTATGTGGGCTCGCTGTTCGTGCCGTCCAAGCTCTTGCTGCCGTCGCCGCTGGCGGTCGCCGTGGCGCTTCGCGATACGGCGCTTAACGGCGAGCTGTTCGGCAACGCGCTGATCAGCCTTGCACGGCTGGCCGCCAGCGTGGTGGGCGCGGCAGCGATCGCGGTGCCCCTTGGGCTGCTGATGGGCCGCAGCCGGCTGTGGAACGACCTGCTCGAGTTGCCGGTCGAGATGCTGCGGCCGATTGCCGGCATCGCCTGGATACCGCTGGCACTCTACCTCTTCGGCATCGGTCACCGCCTGCCACTGTTCATCATGTTCTACACGGCGTTTTTTCCACTGCTCATAGGCACGGCGGCAGGCGCGGCGACCGTCGACAAGCGCCTCATCGCCGCCGCGCGGACCATGGGCCTGTCGTCGCCGCGCATCATGTGGCGCGTCATTGTCCCGGCGGCGCTTCCGGCGATCCTCGTCTCGGCGCGGCTTGCCGTCGCCGCCTCATGGACGGCGGTCGTCGCCGCCGAACTGGTCGGCGCCCCGAACGGGCTCGGCTATGCCATCGAATATTACCGCAGCATGCTTTCCACGCCGACGGTGATGGCTTTCATCGTGACGATCGGCCTGCTCGGCTTCCTCACCGACAAGGGGTTACGACTGCTGTCGCGGGCCCTCACGCCCTGGGCGCGGACCGGAGCGGCGCGATGAGACGAACAGCACTTCGGCTCATCGTACCGGTGCTGCTTCTGGCCGCGTGGCAATTGCTTGCCTCGGGCTCGGCGACGGCGCCACGTCCCAGCAGCGTGGTCGAAGCGGCGGTCGCCCTGGTGCGGGACGGTGATCTTCTCGCCGGACTCGCCACCAGCCTGGGGCGCGTGTTCGCCGGCTTTGCCGTGGCGGCGCTGCTCGCAATTCCGCTCGGCATCGCCATGGGCAGCATGCCCGCCGTCGAACGCAACCTCGACCCGCTGGTGGAGACCTTCCGGCCGATCGCCGCACTCGCCATACTGCCGTTGGTCATCCTGTGGCTGGGGTCCGGCTCGGGCGCGGCCATCGCCATTGTCGCCTATGCCGCTTTCTTTCCGATTCTGATCAACACCATTTCGGGCGTGAAGCGCATCGAGCCGAGCCTGATGCGCGCCGCGCTGACCATGGGGCTGACACCGCTGACGCGGATGCGCGTGGTGCTGTTGCCGGCCGCCTTGCCATCCATCCTCGTCGGCATGCGCATCGGGCTCGGCATCGCCTGGACGGCGATCATCGCGGCGGAACTGGCGGTCGGCGCCAAGTCCGGCAGCAGCGGCGGCATCGGCCAGATGATGTTCGTCTTCTACGCCTACTCGATCGACCTCAACGGCATGGTCGTCTGCATGATCGCGGTCGGCATCGTTGCCTTCGCCCTCGACCGCGCCCTGCGCTGGGCGCTTGCAGTCACCGTACCGTGGAGCCGGATATGAGCGCACCGAAGATCCGCCTCGAAGCCGTCAGCAAATCCTTCGATGCCTCTGTCGTCGTCGAGAAGCTGTCGCTGGATGTCAGGGACGGCGAGTTCCTTGCCATTGTCGGGCCCTCAGGCTGCGGTAAGACGACCGTCCTCAACATGCTCGCCGGCCTGGAAAAGCCGAGTTCGGGCGCAATGACGCTCAACGGCAGGCCGATCGAAGGTCCGGGCGCCGAGCGGGGCGTCATGTTCCAGGACTATGCGCTGTTTCCCTGGCGCACGGTGCGCGGCAATGTCGAGTTCGGGCTGGTCTATGGACCGGCCGGGCAAGCGCTCTCGCCGGCGCAGCGCGCCGAGCGCGTCGAGCGGACCATCGAGATGGTCGGGCTCAAGGGTTCGCAGGACAAATATCCGCATCAGCTTTCGGGCGGCATGCGCCAGCGCGTCGCGCTGGCGCGGCTGATGGCGAGCGAGCCGGAGATCCTGTTGATGGACGAGCCGCTCGCCGCGCTCGACGCACAGACAAGGGTGATCCTGCAGGACGAATTGCTGCGCATCTGGGGGCAGGACCGTCCTGCCAGTGAACGGCGCACGGTCGTCTTCATCACTCACGCCATCGACGAAGCCGTGTTCCTGGCGGACCGCGTGGCGGTGCTGAGCAGCCATCCGGGGCGCCTGAAGCAGATCGTCGACATCGACCTGCCCAGGCCGCGCGGCGACGAAACCCGCCGCTCCGGCGCGTTCGCCAGACTGAGCCAGTCGATCTGGGAACTGATCCGCGAAGAGGCATACCGCGCAACCATGAACTGACACGACAGAACGGAGGAAATGTCATGACAAGATTTATGCAGAGCAGCTTCAACCGACGGACCTTCCTGGCCGGCGCCGCTGCCGGCGCGCTCGCCATGCCGACGATCGTGCGGGCGCAGGACCGCAAGGCGGCCAAGGTGTCGATCGGCCGGCAGCCCTACGCCGCCGGCAATTCGCCGCTGACGCAGCGCATGATCAACGAGAAGATGCTGGAGAAGGCCGCCGCCGAGCTTGGCTACGATCTCACCGTCGACTGGCGCGACTATCCCTCGGCCTTGCCGATGGTCGAGGCGTTCGTTTCGGGCGACCTCGATATCGGCATGTGGGGCAACACACCGATCGTGCGGTTGCTGTCGCAGGCGCAACCGATCAACATATTGACGGTTGGCGAAGGCCACATGCGCATGGTGCTGGCGACCCGCAAGGGCTCGCCGATCAGGAATATCGAGGATCTGAAGGGCAAGACCGTCGGCGCGCTGATCGGCGGCGATCCCTACAACGCGCTGTCGCAGATGCTGCTGCAGGAACTGGGCGACGCCGACCCGAGGGCCTTCAACATCAACATCGTCAACACGCCGACGCAGGCGGTGGCCGCATCGCTGCCGCAAGGCATGGACGCGTCCGTGGTGATCTACCCGGCTTTCCTGAAGGCCAATGCCGAGACGGGGCTGACAGGCATCATGAACTCGTTTGGCTATACGGAGGCCGGATACAGCGGGCCGGCGGGTGAAGGCGAAGGGCATCTGCTGCCTGGCGTCAAGAAGTCGAAATTCTATCCCGACGGCTACTATCTGCACCGCTCCTTCTGGATCTGCAGTGATCGTATCGTCGGCGACGATGCCGCGATCGGCCAGGCGTTCCTGACGGCGGCGCAAACGGCGCTGGCCGAGTTGCAGAAGATCGATCCCAGGGACATCTCTCAGTCGGTCGCCAAATATTGGGGACTCGATCCCGCGCTCGGCGCGAAAGTCGTCGGCGACGAGGTGCTTTTCCAGCGTGGCTGGATATGGCCGACGGAAGGCGACGCCGCCGCGATCAGTCAGATCTCGCAATTCATGGTCGCCGGCAAGATGATCCCCGAGGCGCTGAGCTGGGATCAGGTCAAGGCGGCGTTCGGCAAGGCGGCTCCGCTGCTCAACAAAGCCTATGAAGGCACGGGCAAGGTGCCGGACGAAAACGGCTTCACCGACAAGAGCGCCAAGGATCTGCGGGGCTTGCCGGCCTGGCAGCTCGACCAGTGGAAAGCGCCGTCCTGAGCGGCGCGATCCCGGAATTCATGTGAAAGGAAAGCATTGATGACTTCGATAGGTTTTGTCGGGCTTGGAACGATGGGGGCACCGATGGCCCGCAACGTCCTGAAAGCGGGCCATGCGCTGACCGTCTTCGACCTCAACCCCGCATCGGTGGCAAGGCTCGTCGACGCGGGCGCCAAGGCCGCGGCTTCGCCGCGCGAGGTCGCGGCAGGGGCGGAGGTGGTCATCACCATGCTGCCGGACGCACCTGACGTGGAGGCCGCCGTGCTTGGCGCGGACGGCATTGGTCATGGGCTCAAGCCGGGTAGCCTCTACATCGACATGAGCACGATCGATCCGCAGACCACGCAACGGATCGGCGCGTGGCTTGCCGCGCGCGGCGTCGACATGCTCGACAGTCCTGTCGGCAAGACGGTCGAGCATGCCATTGCCGGCACCTCGACGCTGATGATCGGCGGCGATGCCGCGCTGGTGGAGCGCGCCCGACCCATCCTGTCGTCGATGGGCGCGGACCTGATCCATTGCGGCGCGCTCGGCATGGGGCAGGCCATGAAGCTGACCAACAATCTGCTGGCGAGCGTGCTGATCACCGCGAGTTCGGAGGCGCTGGTCGCCGGCGCCAAGGCCGGGCTGACGCTCGACACCATGGTCAGCGTGCTGAAGACGACGATGGCCTGGAACCAGCAGCTCGCGGTCGCCATGCACAACCGGGCGCTGAAGGGCGACTTCGAGCCCGGCTTCATGGTCAAGCTGGCGCACAAGGATTGCCGTCTGGCGCTGGCCATGAACGAGGCGCTCGGCCTGGAGGCGCCGGTCGGCGCGGCTACGCTCGCCGTGCTCGCCGAAACGATGGACGCTGGCATGGCCGGCAAGGATGTCGGCGCGGTGCTGAAGCTCAGGGAAGACGCGGCCGGCGTCCAGGTCCGGCTGTCGGCCGCATGAGCGCCGGCGGGGCCATCGTTCTGCATGCCGACGACGATGTCGCCGTGCTGGTCGAACCGGTGGAGGCCGGTGCGAGCCTTATGACCCGTGGCGCGCGCGATGGGTTGCTGCTCACCGCCGGCGCATCGCTGGACGCCGGGCACAAGCTGGCGCTGCGCGATCTGGCGGCGGGCGCCACGATCCGAAAATATGGCGAGGTCATCGGCCGGCTGACGGCCGATGTCGCTGCCGGCGATCATGTGCATGTGCACAATCTGGAAAGCCTGCGCGGCCTCTGATCAAAGCGCGCGCGTTCTCTTCATCGACGAGACGGCGCGCGGTTCAATCCTCCAGCGTGCCCGATCTCGCATCGGCGCTCTTCCTGTCGCCAACCAGTTTCAACAGGTCTTCGCCGGTGCGGATGATGCGGCGCGAACGCCGCGTCAGGATGATGCCGTCCTGCGGCGCGAAGACTTCCGTGCGGCCATCGGCTTCGCCCGGCGCATGGACGATGGTGGCGAGGCGCGCACCCCTGGCGACGCGGTCGCCGGGCTTGACGTCGTAAAGCACGGCACCGCCACGGGGCGCCGGCATCATGTCGATGTTTTCCAGAGGCGCGACGACGCCCTTGAAGGAACCGGGCGCGGGGAGCGCGCTGTCGGATATCACGCCGCGCGCCACGAGCAGCCGATAGAGGCCTTCGGCATCGGCCTTCGCCAGGACGCCATCGACATCGAGGATGCCGCGATATTCGACCGTGGTGACGACACGGCGGTCGAGCTTGGCCACTGCGGCGGGAACGTTCTGGTAGGGCATGATCTGAGCGCCCTCGAAAGTGCCGTCCGTGTCCTCGCTCCACAGCACCACGGCATCGATGCCCATGGCGGCGGCGCAATCGGCCATGGCAGGCCACAGGCTGGTGTGGATGTAGAGATAGGCGAGGCCCTCGTCGTCGCAATGCAGGTCGAGCACGATGTCGTGGCCGAGCGAAAGCTGAACCAGCCTGCTCTTCAGTCGCTGGTCGGCGCCGCCATGCATGGTGTTCGGCAAAAGCGCGGTGTCCGGTGCTGCGAGCAGGGGAAAGCCGCGGTTGAAATTGGTGCGGGTGCCCAGGTGGAAGCGGCCCTGGTGCTCGCCGAAATGATATTGCGCGCGGCCGATCGGGTTGGCCCAGGGCACGATGGTGATGTTGCCCTTGATACGGCCTTCGGCCTCGGCCTTGGTCAGCGCCGGCATCAGCGCGTCTATGGCGACGACACCAGGCAGTTCGCCGGCATGGAGTGCGGCCTGCAGATAAGCCGAGGGTGCCGCCTTGTCGGCGCCTGCGAAGCGGAACACCGGGAATTCGTAGGAAACGCCTTCGCTGTCGCCCACGATGCGTTCGATCGATTTCTGCATGATTTCCTCCATCAAGAGCGAGAAGACATGCCCATTTGAAGGTGCCGATGTCGATTGGTCCAGCCCGCCGCGCTATGGGCGCAAGCCATTACTCGGCGGCAGGCTGCAGCGAGGCGACAGGCGCGCGCCTGTCGAGCGCCTGCGACAGCACCGCCACGGCGACGGCGAGCAAGGCCAGCACAGCGCCGACCAGCGGCAGATTGGCGTAGGAAACGCCCGCCGACAGAGCCGCGCCACCGATCCAGGCGCCGCTGGCGTTGCCGACATTGAAGGCGCCCTGGTTCAGCGTGGCGGCAAGGTTGGGACCTTCGGAGGCGGCCTCGACGACGCGGATCTGCAGTGGCGGCACGACGACGAAGATCAGCAGGCCCCAGAGGAAGACGACGCCGATAGCGACGCTGGCGATGGCGCCGAACTGCATGAAGCCGACAAACAGGACAGCCATCAGCACCAGCGTGCCGATGACCGTGGGCATCAGCTTCCAGTCGGCCAGCCGTCCGCCGATGACATTGCCGATGGTCATGCCGGCGCCGAACAGCAGCAGCACCCAGGTGACGGCGGAGGTCGACAGGCCCGACACGTCAGTGAGGTATGGCTTGATGTAGGTGAAGACCGCGAAGAGGCTGGCCGAGGCGAGCGAGGCGATCAGCATCGCCAGCCAGACCTGCAGCTTGCCCAGCACCCGCAACTCGCCGCGCAGGCCGCCGCCGCTGGGCTCGGCAACGTCGGAAGGCACCAGCCAGGCGATTGCGGCGACCGAGATCAGGCCGATGCCGACCACGGCCAGGAAGGTGGAGCGCCAGCCGAAGGCCTCGCCAAGCGCGGTGCCGGCGGGAACGCCCAGGATGTTGGACAAGGTCAAGCCGGCGAACATCAGCGCGATGGCGCTGGCGCGCTTGTTGCGCGGCACCAGGCTCGCCGCGACGACCGACCCGATACCGAAGAAGGCGCCATGGCCGAAGGCGGTGAAGACGCGCGCGGCCATCAGCAGCCAGTAATTGGGCGCGATGGCGCAGAACAGATTGCCGATGACGAACAAGGCGGCGAGCCCGACCAGAACCGGCTTGCGCGGCATATGCGCGGTGGCCATGGCAACGATCGGCGCGCCGAAGACGACGCCCAGCGCATAGCCGGTGACCAGCAGGCCGGCGGCGGGGATCGTCACGCCGAGATCGGCGGCGACCTCCGGCAGCAGACCCATGATGACGAATTCGGTGGTGCCGATGCAGAAGGACGCAATGGCAAGCGCAAGGATCGGCAAGGGCATGGGAGGTCCAGACTGAATCGGTTCAATTTTAGACTGCGCGAGGATCGCTGCCGGGCGCAACAGACATTGGTGCAATGCAGCAATGCAGAAAACGTGGAGCAGATCGAAAACGGGGCGCCGAGGCGCCCCGTTGGGATCATCGATGTGGTGACGGAGAGCTTTGCCCGGTCATGGCGTCTTCGGCAAGGCATAGGCGATGATGTAGTCGCCACGGTCCCGCGACTGGCGGGCGCCACCGGCCGAGACGACGACGAACTGGCGGCCGCTTTCGGGCGACGTGTAGCTCATCGGTGTCGCCTGCGCACCGACGGGCAGGCGGCCTTTCCAGAGTTCCTCGCCCGTGGCGACGTCGAGGGCGCGCAGATAGTAGTCCTGCGTGCCGGCATAGAAGACGAGACCGCCGGCGGTCGTCATCGGTCCGCCGAGCGACGGCATGCCGATCGGGATTTGCAGGCCGGTCTTCACGCCGAGCGGTCCGGTGTCCTGCAGCGTGCCGGCGGGTACCTGCCAGACCAGCTTGCGCGCATTGAGGTCGATGGCGCTGATCGTGCCATAGGGCGGCTGGTGGCAGGGCACGCCGAGCGGCGACATGAAGCCGTTCTTCAACGCGCCGTAGGGCGTGCCGAGCTGGCGGCTCAGACCGTCATGCGCCGCCGACGGGCCGTACTTGTCGGCTTCCGCGCGTGGCAGCAGCACGACGAATTGCGGCATGCGGATGTCGTTGACGATCAGATAGCCATTGGCCTCGTCGATCGAGGCGCTGCCCCAGTTCATGCCGCCATAATAGCCCGGAAACTGCAGCGAGCGCGTCGGGCCCGGCGGCGTGAATTCGCCTTCGTAGCGCAGTCTCTTGAAGCCGATGCGGCAGTAGAGCTGGTCGAACGGGGTGGCGCCCCACATGCTGGCTTCGGTGAAGGGCGCGTCGCCGATCGAAGGCATGCCGACTGAATAGGGCTGGGTCGGCGAAAGGAAATCCTCCTTGACGCCGCCATCCTGCGGCACGGGCTTCTCCTGAACCTCGGCGATCGGCTTGCCGTCGCGGCGGTCGAGCATGAAGATCTGGCCGCGCTTGGTCACCTGGATCAGCGCCGGCACCTTACCGCCCTTGCCGTCCGGCACGTCGTAGAGCGCCGGCTGCGAGGGCAGGTCATAGTCCCACAGATCGTGATGCACGGTCTGGAATTTCCAGCGCTCGCGGCCGGTGGCGATGTCGAGCGCGACGACCGAGGCGGTGTAGTCCTCCGCCGCCTTGGAGCGCTCGGCGCCGAAAAAGTCCGGTGTGGCGTTGCCGGTCGGCAAATAGACGAGGCCAAGCGCTTCGTCATAACTCGGCGTCGACCAGACATTGGGCGTGCCGCGCGTGTAGCTCTGGCCTTCCGGCGGCAGTTTGGTGATGGCCGGGTTGCCGAGATCCCAGGCCCAGACCAGTTCACCTGTCTTGGCGCTGAAGGCCCTGACGGCGCCCGAGGGCTCGCCGGTCTCGACATTGTCCCATACCCAGCCGCCGACCATGATCAGGTCGCGCATGACGGTGGGGGCCGAGGTCTGGAAATAGAAGCCGGCCTTGACCTCGCCCATGCCTTGCTTGAGGTCGACAGTGCCGCCCTGGCCGAAATCGGGGCAGGGCTGGCCGGTCCGGGCGTCGATCTCGATCAGCCGCGCATCGATCGTGGTCATGACGATGCGCCCGGCACAGGCGGTGGCGGCCGTCTCATCGGCGGCGGGTTCGTAGTAGCTCACGCCACGGCAGCGCTGCCACAGCGGCGAAGAGGCCTTGGGGTCGAACTTCCAGCGCGCCTCACCGGTCTCGGCGTTGAGCGCATTGACGACATTCTTCGAGGAACAGGTGTAGACCGTGTCGCCGATCTGCAGCGGGGTGTTCTGGTCCTCGGCGCCCTTGGCCGGAATGTCGCCGGTGCGGAAGGTCCAGGCGACTTTCAGGTCTTTCACATTGTCCTTGGTGATCTGGCCGATCGGCGCATAGCGTGTCCCCGCGGGCGTGCGGCCGTAATGGCGCCAGTCGGTGCTCGTGGCGGCAGCCGGAGCCGGGGTGGTGGGGGCGGTAACCGTCTCGCGGATCACGCCATGCGGCTGGAACGCGTAAGCCCCGGTCGCGATCAGGCCGAGCACGAGGACGCCGGCAACCGCGAACGGGCCGCGTTTGCCGCCGCTCGATGACGGAAACAGCGGCGCCAGCAGAAGGGCGATGACGGCGAGAACGGCCGGCGCGACCAGTCGCGGCACCAGCGGCCAGAAATTGAGACCTGCCTCCCACAGCGCCCAGGCAATGGTGGCGAGAAACATGAGGATATAGAGCCAGAATCCCGCCTGGCGCCGCAATGCGTAGAGAAAACCGGAGACGATGATGCCGGCGCCTGCCAAGGCGTAATACCAGGAGCCGCCAAGACCGATGAGCTGGACGCCGCCATAGAGCAAGGGCAGGCCGATTATCATCAGCATCAGGCCGAAAAGCACCAGCAGCCAAACGCCGCCGGAGCTGTTGGAATCTTGGTTTGACATATCGGTCCTCACATTTCCCGGATCCAGCGCCTGGCGGTCGCGGCGGCCAAAGGGGGCCATCAGGGCGATCCTGGAGCTCGGTCGTCGGCATCCGGTTCAGGCGAAGGGGGCTTCGCCATCAAAAAGAATTTTATCGCAACCTAATAGATAGCATGTTATCTTTTTCGCCATGCCCAAGCAAGACCCGGATAACGCCAGATTTGGCCAACTCGTTATATCAGTCGCAAGGCTGTGGCGGCGGGCAGCCGACAAGGCGCTGGACGATTGCGGCCTGTCGCATGCCACCGCCATGCCGCTGGTGATGCTGTCGCGGCTTGGCGATCATCAGCGCCAGGGGGTGCTTGCCGACCATCTTGGCTTCGAGGGGCCGTCGCTGGTGCGCATCGTCGATCTGCTGGTCGAGGAGGGGCTGGTGAGGCGCATCGAGGATGCCGCCGACAGGCGTGCCAAGATCCTGTCGCTGACCGATGCAGGGCGCGACCGCGTGACCGAGATCGAACGCTTGCTGGCGGTGCTGCGCGCCGAGCTGCTGAGCGATGTCGGCGCAGACGAACTGAAGAAAGCCGTGTTGCTGCTCGGCCGGCTGGAGGCGAAGCTGACCAGGCCGGAAAGCTGATCGGGAACAGCCTCAGGCCAGCGGCTTCAACTCCTGCGCGATGGTGACCAGCAATTCCGAGACGGTGGGGTGGATGTGCACGGCGCGCGCCAGCGTGTCGACCGGCGCCTTGGCGTACATCAGGTCGAGCACGCTGTGTACGGCCTCGTCGCCGCCAGGCCCAAGCACCGAGCAGCCAAGAATTTCCCTGGTCTCGGCATCGACCAGTATCTTCATGAACCCTTGAGTCTCGCCTTTTTCGACGGCGCGGCCGACGCGGGTCATCGGCCGCTGGCCGGCCAGGGCGCGACGTCCGGATTTTCTTACCGCCGTCTCGGTCATGCCGCAGCGGCCGAGCGGCGGATCGATGAACAGCCCATAGGTCTCGATGCGGTCGCTGACTTTGCGCGTGTCATTGTCGAGCAAATTGGCGGCGACGATCTCGAAGTCGTTATAGGAGGTGTGGGTAAAGGCGCCCTTGCCGTTGCAGTCGCCCATCGCCCAGATGCCCGGCACGCTGGTGCGAAGTTGATCGTCGACGGTGACGAAGCCGCGCTTGTCGACCTCGACGCCAGCCTTGTCGAGGCCGAGGTCGTCGGTGTTGGGGTTGCGCCCCAGCGCCAAAAGCACGTGCGAGCCGACGGCCGGCGCTTTGCCGGACGAGAAGGTCACGGCGATGTCGTTGCCCTGTTTGGCGAAGCCAATGTCGTCGGCGCCGACATGCACGGTGATGCCTTCGTTTTCCAGGATCGACAGGATGGCGGCCGAGACGTCCTCGTCCTCGCGGCCAGTGAGGCGCGGGCTCTTCTCGATGACGGTGACTTCGCTGCCGAAGCGGCGGAACATCTGCGCGAATTCGAGCGAGATGTAGCTGCCGCCGACGACGATGAGATGGCGCGGCAGAACGTCGAGATCCATCATCGAGGAATTGGTCAGATAGTCGATGTCGTGGATGCCGGGCAGGTCCGGCACCGAGGCACGGCCGCCGGTGTTGAGGAAGATTTTTTCGGCGCTCAAAAGGTCGTCGCCGACGCGCACCGTGTTGGTGGATTCGAAACGCGCATGGCCGCGATAGAGCGTGCAGCCCTTCATGCCGGCGATCCACGTCTCCAGATTGCCGCGGGCGTCGTTGGTGACCTTGTCCTTGCGCGCCTTGATCCTGGCATAGTCGACCCCGACGGGGCCCGGGAACGTCACGCCATAGTCGGCGGCGCGCCGCGCCAGATGCGCGGCATAGGCGCTGGCGACCATGGTCTTGGTGGGCATGCAGCCGGTGTTGACGCAGGTGCCGCCGATGAGCTTGCGCTCGATCAGGGCCACGCTCATGCCTGCCGCTGTCAGCCGGCCCGCCAATGGCGGCCCCGCCTGGCCGGCGCCGATGATGATGGCGTCGAAGGTCTTTGCGGTTGAAGTCCGGGCCGTCATGCCACCGCCGCCACGATCAGCAGGCCGCCGATGATGGCCACCGCGTCCTCGATGAAGGCGGCGGGCGGGTCCTTGCCGAAAGCGGCCGCCAGCCGGCCGCGCGCTTCGGCGCCGCCCAGCGTGCCGATGACCGCGCCGATGGCGCCCGCGATCAGGCAGACGATGGTGGCGCCGCCGGCCGCGCCGATCACCGCGCCGGTGAAGGCGCCCATGACGATACGGGCACCGAACTGCTGCGGCACTTTCCGGCTCGGCGTCGACGGCAACTGGTCGGTGACGAGTTCGACGATGGCCAGGATGGTGAAGATGCCGACTGCGGCCCAATGGCTCATGAAGCTCGCCCAGGTGCCGGCCACCGGCAACCAGCCGAGATAGGCGCCCCAGGCGACGGCGGCCGGTGCCGTCATGGCGCGCAGGCCGGCAATGACACCGATCAGAAGTGCAAGAAGATAAAGCATGTCGATCCCCCTCGATCATGGGCTGGGACAGCCCTGAAACGCAGGCTACCATAGGTCGGGTATTTGACCACTGCTTGCGTCGACGCTTTTTGCGCCGGCAGCGATTGTGTTTTGCAATGAGCCAACCGGAGACGCTGTCATGGCTGGAAGCGAGCGCGCGAAGATGGCGGCCGGCGAATGGTATAGATGCCTCGATGAAGAATTGGAGGCATTGCGCGCCACGGCACGCGACGCGGTGTTCGAGCACAATATGCTGCCGCCGCGCCAGCGCGGTAATCTCGGCCCCGGCCTGCACGGACTGCTCGGCAAGGTGGGCGAGGGCGCCCGCATCGAGGCGCCATTCCACTGCGCCTACGGCTTCAACATCTTTCTGGGCGCCGGCGCCTTCCTCAATGCCGGCTGCACCATACTCGACACCGCGCCGGTGCGGATCGGCGGGGGCACGCTGCTTGGCCCCAATGTGCAGATCTACTGCGCCGAGCACCACAAGGAGGCTTCGGGGCGGCAAGCGGGACTGGAGATCGCCAGGCCGGTCACAATCGGCGCCAATGCCTGGATCGGCGGCAGCGCGATCATCCTTTGCGGCGTCAGCATCGGCGAAGGCGCCATCGTCGGCGCGGGCGCGGTCGTGACGCGCGACGTGCCCGCCAATGCCACTGTGGTCGGCAATCCAGCGCGGGCGGTCACACGGCGCTGAGCGTGCCCCTTGAAAATTCACGCCGGTATTGCGCTGGAGATGTCCTTAGCCGCGCGGAAAAATGCTGGCGCAGCGAGGTGGCGCTGCCGAAGCCGGCTTCGAAGGCGACCATGTCCATCGGCTTGTCAGTCGTTTCCAGCAGCCTCTGCGCCAGCGCGATGCGCTGGTCGGCCAGCCAGTCGCCGAAGCTGGTGCCTGTCGTTTTCTGGAACCGGCGGGTGAAGGTACGCCGGGTAAGGCCGGCCGCCTCGGCCACGCTGTCGAGACCGTGCGGTTCGTCTGGCGTCGCGCGCACCTTGTCGAGAGCCTGGGTAAAGCGGTCGGCGGCCGGGCCAGGCGCCATCGGGCGCTCTATGAACTGCGCCTGACCGCCCTGCCGATGCGGTGACAGCACGACATGCCGGGCGAGCCGCAACGCGGCCTCGGCGCCGTAGCGGGCGCGCACGATGTGCAGGCAGCAGTCGAGCCCGGCGGCGACCCCGGCGGAAGTGACGATGTCGCCATCGTCGACATAGAGGACGTCGGCATCGACCGAAACGTCGGGATGGAGGGCCTGCAACTGGTCGGTATAGGCCCAATGGGTGGTGGCGGTGCGGCCCGAGAGCAGGCCGGCGGCGGCGATGGCAAACGTGCCGAGGCACAGGCCCACGATCAGTGCGCCGCGCCGGTGAGCACGGCCGAGCGCGTCCTCGAGCGGTTTGGCCAGCGGCGCATCAAGTTCCTTCCAGCTCGGGATGATGACGATGTCGGCGTCATCGAGCGCGGCGAGCCCGTGCGGGACCAGGATGCTTAGTCCGGCATCGGTCTGGATCGGACCTTCCTCGACCCCGCAGACGCGGAAATCGAAGCGTGGCAGGCCTAGCCTGGTGCGGTCGGCGCCAAACACCAGGCAAGGCACGGAGAGATGGAACGGGCTGATGCCGTCGAAGGCGAGGACGGCGATGATGGGCGCGGTCATGGGGCTTTCCAGTTGGATGCGAATTGTCCCAATTCTTTCGAATGATGTCAATCGGGCCACTTTTGCCTGAGGGCAAGAAGCCTATCCTGGGCTGGCCATATCAAGCCCGAAAGGAAAAACACCATGTCCGAGCCAGCCAACACCGCGCCGCGCCGCGCGCTCGTCGTCATCGACGTCCAGAACGACTATGACGGCGGCAGCCTCGCCATCCAGCACCCGCCGTTCCGCGACAGCGTCGTCAATGTGGCGCGCGCCATGGATGCCGCGACGGCCGCGGGCATCAAGGTGGTGGTGGTCAAGCAGATGGCGCCCGAGGCCTCGCCGATCTTCGCCAGGGGCAGCCACGGCGGCGAGTTGCATCCCGAGATCGCCAGGCGTGCCCGCGACCACTATGTCGAGAAGATGCTGCCTTCCGCTTTCACCGGCACCGATCTCGAGGAATGGCTGCGCGCCAATGCCATCGATACGATCGTGGTCGCCGGCTACATGACGCATAATTGCGACCTGTCGACCATCATCCATGCTGTGCATATGGGCTTTGCCGTCGAGTTCCTGTCCGACGCGACCGGCTCGGTGCCTTACGCCAACAGCGCCGGCCATGCCTCGGCCGAGGAGATCCACCGCGTCGTCACGATCATCCTGCAGTCGCGCTTCGCGGCGGTGCTGAAGACCGCCGAATGGATCGAGTGCCTGAAGACCGGCGCCTTGCCGGAGCGCGACACGATCTACGCCTCCAACCAGCGGGCGCTGGCGCGCGAGGCGGCATAGTTATCTCTGGAAACAGAAAGGGCGCCGCATCACTGCGGCGCCCTTTCTTGTTTGCTGATGACGGATCCTAGAACAGGCCTTCGATCTGGCCGGCCTCGTTGAGGAAGATCTTCTCCGAGGACGGCTTGCTCGGCAGGCCGGGCATGGTCATGACCTCGCCGCAGATGATGACGACGAAGCCGGCGCCGGCCGAAAGCCTGACCTCGCGCACCGGAACGGTGTGGCCGGTCGGCGCGCCGCGCAGGTTCGGGTCGGTCGAGAAGGAATACTGGGTCTTGGCCATGCAGACCGGCAGGTTGCCATAGCCGGCGTCTTCCCAGGCCTTGAGCTGGTCACGCACCGACTTGTCGGCGATGGCTTCCGAGCCGCGATAGATGCGCTGGACGATGGTGTTGACCTTCTCGAACAGCGGCATCGCATCGGGATAGAGCGGCGCGAACTGCGAAGCGCCGGACTCGGCCAGCGCCACCACCTTGTTGGCGAGGTCCTCGATGCCGGCCGAGCCATTGGCCCAGTGCTTGCACAGGATCGCCTCTTCGCCCATCGAGGCGACATAGTCCTTCATCGCCTGGATCTCGGCGTCGGTGTCGGAATAGAAGTGGTTGATGGCAACCACCGCCGGCACGCCGAACTGCCTGATGTTCTCGATATGGCGGCCGAGATTGGCGCAGCCCTTTTTCACCGCCTCGACGTTTTCCTTGCCGAGGTCTTCCTTCTTGACGCCGCCATTCATCTTCATGGCGCGCACGGTGGCGACGATGACCGTGGCGGCCGGCTTGAGGCCGGCCTTGCGGCACTTGATGTCGAAGAATTTCTCGGCACCCAGGTCGGCGCCGAAGCCGGCTTCGGTGACGACGTAATCGGCAAGCTTCAGCGCCGTCGTGGTGGCGACGACCGAGTTGCAGCCATGCGCGATGTTGGCGAACGGACCGCCATGCACGAAGGCCGGGTTGTTCTCCAGCGTCTGCACGAGGTTCGGCTGCATGGCGTCCTTGAGCAGCACCGCCATGGCGCCATCGGCCTTGAGGTCGCGGGCAAAGACCGGCGTCTTGTCGCGGCGATAGGCGACGATGATGTCGCCGAGGCGCTTTTCCAGATCCTTCAGGTCGGTGGACAGGCACAGGATCGCCATCACTTCGGAAGCGACAGTGATGTCGAAGCCGGCTTCGCGCGGATAGCCGTTGGCGACGCCGCCGAGCGAGCAGATGATCTCGCGCAACGCGCGGTCGTTCATGTCCATGACGCGGCGCCAGGCGACGCGGCGGGTGTCGATGCCGAGCTCATTGCCCCAGTAGATGTGATTGTCGATCAGCGCCGACAGAAGGTTATGCGCCGTGGTGATGGCATGGAAATCGCCGGTGAAGTGAAGGTTCATGTCCTCCATCGGCACGACCTGCGCATAACCGCCACCGGCGGCACCGCCCTTGACGCCGAAATTCGGGCCGAGAGAGGCCTCGCGGATGCAGACGATCGCCTTCTTGCCGATGCGGTTCAGGCCATCGCCGAGGCCGACCGTGGTGGTGGTCTTGCCTTCGCCGGCAGGCGTCGGGTTGATGGCGGTGACCAGGATCAGCTTGCCGTCCTTGTTGCCCTTCACCGACTTGATGAATTCGGCGGATACCTTGGCCTTGTCGTGGCCGTAGGGCAGGAGGTGCTCGGTCGGGATGCCGATCTTCTGGCCAATCTCCTGGATCTGCTTTTTCTTGGCGCCACGCGCGATCTCGATGTCGGACTTCACTTCGGCCATGACGGCTTTCCTCTGGATTGGACGGTGGAGGGGACGGGGTTGATGTCACTCGCAAGAAGGCTGGAACCGGACGCGCGGGCATCTAACCCTGTCGCTGCGGTTGCGTCAACTTTCATGCAACTATGTTTCCTATAGAGAAAATTCCTCTGCGGCGGGCCGACCTGTCCCGGTTCTTTATGGCTCCGCTTGCCGCGCCGTATAGAAGCCAGAGCGGCGGCGCTTCCGCCGTCTCAAAACAGCCGCACAATGCACGGAATGCGACAGACGCGACGGCGCAAATCCGCCATCTCCGATGCAGGTCGTTCTCCCAAAACCCGGTCGCTTTTGGGCACATGCATTTGGGCCGTCGCTGCCCGCGAATGCCGTTACTGTGTCAGCACGTTGCTGATTTCGACCATGTTGGAGCGCACCCGCAGGATGTAGAAGCCCATCGTCGTCAGGTGCGTCGGCAAGAGCCAGCCATCCTCGCGCCCGTTGGCGATGATGAAGGGCTGGATACGCAGGGCCGAGACGAACTGCGCGTCCATCGTATCCCAAAGGCTCTGCAGGTGCTTTTCCTTGATCACGTCCTCGAAATCGGCCTGGGCGCCCTTCATCAGGCCGTAATAGGCGTAGAGCTGGCCATAGGCGAACCAGTAGCGGTCGTCGGCACGGGTGTCGAACCAGCCGTTGTTGTGGTTCTCAGCGCGCTCCTTGAGGATGGCGGAGGTCGAGCCGATGTCGCTGGCGATGCGGTCTATATACTGCTTCAGATTGTCGGCGCGGGCATCGAATGTGGCCTGGCAGGTGGCGAGCCGGGCATTGAACGACCGCAGCTTGCGCACGGCGTCGCGATAATAGCTCGGCGTCGGCGTCTTCGGGCCAAACGGGCTGACGCCGAAATACCAGGTATATTCGTCGAACTGCAGATTGCCGCGCGCGTCCTGCAGGTCGGCGTCGATCTGCGAGGTCGTGCGCACGCGGCCGAGATTGTCGGCAAGCTCGGTCGCCGTGCGCCGCACCGCCTGGTTGATGCCGCGCTGGAAAGAGGCCTTGTTGTCCATCCAGGGCGTGTCGTCCCAGTCGATGCCGAACAGGCCGAGCTTGTAGAGGATCATCGACGAGATCCAGGCATTCTGGTTGACGTTGAAGTCCGTCAGGTCTGCCGCCACCTGGGCGATGCCGGAGTTGCCGCACGTCTTGGCGGTATCGGTTCCGGTGCCTGCCGAAACCTGCTCGCCGGCGGAAACGTTACGCTTCTCGAACGTGTAGGTGTCGGGGTAGTCGGGATTGAATTTGTTCCACCACTGGGTGGCGTAGAAAAAGTTGGCGTAGAGCCCGATCAGCACCAGAAGGGCCAGGCCGACCACGGCTTTCAGGATAAAGCCGCGTTGCCCGTACCAGCGCCCGGCCCACATGAACGGCCACAGGATCACGCCGATCACAAGGCCGATGCCACGGCCAATCCACTGGAAAATCCTGACGAAGAAATTCACGATCGGATCGAGCATGGCTTTATCACCCCCTCAGCATGATGCCAAAAAAATGCAGGCTTTTTGGACAATATCATGCACCAAAACAATAGGTTAGAACGAAAAGACGGTTTAGGTCGTCCTAGTCGGTCAGGCCGTAGAGGCGTGTGCGAAACGCCACCTTGTCCTTCAAATATGTGGTTTTCAGAACGTCCACAACATGCGATCGCCAGGCATCGCTGAAGCCGTCATAATCCTTGTAGAAGCCGTCCTTGTTGAAGATGTAGCGCGAGACGAAGTCCGACGGCACGAAATCCGAGATCAGCCGGTTGGTCAGCCAGGCGTCGGGATGATCCGGCTTGGCGCGGATCACCAGGAAGCGCTGCTGCGGGAAGACGTCCTCGATCTTGAGGTGGCCGAGCTGGGCGATCTCGCGCTTGGCGGCGTTGAGGAAGGGGAAGTTACCGTCCTTGGTGATCAGGTCGGCATGGCTCTGGATCCAGGTCTGCAGCCAGACCTTGTCGACATCGGTCAGATTGCGATTCGGCTCGGCGTCGCGGATCAGAGCGCGCACCACCATCTCGGCCCGGTGCTCGAGATAGCCCGAGGCTTCGATCCAGGAGGCGCGCGGCAGTTCGATGCGGCCGGTGGCGGCCAGGAATTTGAACACCTTGTCGGCGTCCTTGATGGAGAGATAGCTGACCTGCCAAGGCCGCGAGCGGCGGAAGCCGGGAGCCGCAGGGTCGCTGATGACCGTCGTCATGTCGGGGTCGACGAAGACGTAGAGACCGCCGAAATGGCTGGTCCAGTAGGCGTTGTGGCGGAAGATCACCTGGTCGGGCACCAGGGCGTTCTCTCTGATGTCGCCGCAGATTTTGGCAAGCTCGACCATGCGCGTCAGCATGGTGTTGTCGCGCCAGGCGTCAGGTTCCTGCTTCAACCGGTCGACCAGCTTGCCCAGTTCCGCGGCCTTGCCCAGGACATCCTCGGCCGACAGCACCTTGAACTCGACCTGGTTGATCGACAGCAGGTCCTCGATGTCGTTGACCTTGGGAACGGAATCCTCGATCTCGCCGTAGATGACGTCCTTGATGGTCAGCGCGTCGATGGCACGCTGGTTCTTGGACATGAACTCGAACATCAGCTGCGAGGTGTTGGAGAAGGCGGTGTGCACCACCGGCAGGTCGATCTGCGACGGCGTCAGGATGATGAAGCGGCGGTTGACCTCGTTGGGGTCGAGATAGTCGGGGTCGCCGCACTCGTCGGCGATCTCGGGCGAGAAGCCGGTGCGGTCGATCTGGAAGCCTTGCAGCTTTGTCGGCTGAAGACCGAAGGCCGCCAGAGCCTTGTTGTAGCGCTGGATGAGATGCGGCTCGTCGACGGTGAGCAATCGGCCGTAGATGAGTTCGTTGTCGCGCAGAAGATCGGGCTTTTTGCTCATCTTGCCTTCACCCCGTTTACGGGGAGAAGGTGCCCGAAGGGCGGATGAGGGGCGGCGCCGGCGCTCATCATTTTCCACCCGACGTTGAGGCGGGCAAAAACTTCGCGTCGGTACCAATCATCTTGCGATCCAACCGACCGTCCAGGGCCGCAACAATCGTATCCAGCACGCTCTTGTGGCCCGTGAGGACATCAGAATGCCAAACCCTCAACACCGACCAGCCGTTCCTGTTCATGGTTTCATCCCTGTATCGATCATGAGATCGATTTGCATGCTGGCTTCCATCGACTTCCACAACCAGATTGGCTTCACGGCAGGCGAAGTCCGCGAAATACGGACCGATCGGTAGCTGACGAACAAATTTGTGACCATTCAATCGTCGCCCACGCAGTTCATGCCACAACCGTTCCTCGGCTTCATTCTCGACTTTTCGGAGCTCACGCGCTCTCGCCACTTTCGGCTCGTTTCCTCCACGCATGGCGCTGCCCCTCATCCGCCCTTCGGGCACCTTCTCCCCGTGAACGGGGAGAAGGAAAAGATCACCACGTGCCCTTCTTCTTCATCTCCTCCATCTCGCGCGCCGCCCTCTCGCGCAGCCTTGCGTCCCGCAGCAGTTTTTCCACCGCCGCGTCGTCGGACTTGTCGGAATAACGGAATTCGCTGTCGGCGTAGCGGTTGATCTCCTGCATGACCATGTCAAGCGAGAACGGTCCGCGCAATTCCTCGATCATCGCTTTCTTGTCGTCGTAGCTCTTGTGCATGAAGGCTTCCGGCTTTTCGAACCAGTCGTCGGGGAGCTCGATGTCCATGGCGCGCATCTTGATGGCGTCGGTGACGTTCTTGATGGCGCGGCCGGTGAAGCGCGGCTCGGCATCCTTGATCAGGTGCAGGTAAGTGCCGATGTCGGCCATGGTCTTGGGTGCGCCGTTTTCCTTCATGTAGCGCTCATAGACCCGCATCAGCCCGTCTTCCTGCGGCTTCTCATGCTCCTCATAGGCCTCGGTCACGGCGCGCTGGATTTCCTGCGCGGCATAGAGTTCGTGCTTGCCCAGGGGGATCTCGTGGTTCTTGCCGGCGAGCAGCACGAAGATGTCGATATAGTCGTCGCGGGTCTGCGGGCCGTCGACCAGCCAGCGGGCGCCGGCGCGCTGGCGCAGCGCATCGTCGACATTCTCGGGATAGTTGGAAAACATGCCGAACGAGCAATTGCCGCGCACCACCGTGGCGGCACCGGCGAAGGCGTCCATCAGGACGCCGGTGATCTCCTGCTGGCCGGCCGAGGCGCGGTCATCCGAGCGGCGCGCCGCCACCTGGTCGATGTCGTCGATGGTGCCGAAGCCGATGACGCGCGGGTTCAAGACATTGTTGATGAACTGACGGCAGTTCTGACCCGACTTGCCCTGGTAGGACGAAATCTGGTCGACGCCGAAATTCTCGTAGGCGAAGGGATAGCCGGCAACCTGGCAGTAGCCATTGACGAGGCCGGCGATCATCTGGATCAGCGTGGTCTTGCCGGTGCCGGGCGCACCGTCACCGATGAAGGTGAAGAGGAAGCCGCCAAGCTCGACGAACGGGTTCAATTCGCGCTCGAAATCATAAGCCATCAGCATCTTGGCGAGCTTGACCGACTGGTATTTGGCGATGTGGTTGCCGACGACCTCTTCCGGCTTCTTGAAGGTCATCACCAGCGGCTTGGAGCGCTTGCCGGGCGCGACGTCGAAACCATCGAGGGTGAAATCGTCGGCGTCGATGCGGATATGGGCGTTCTCGAACGGACCGATGCCGTCGAAGCGGCCTTTTCGCGCCAGCAGCCCGTCGATGGCGACGCGGGCGAAGGCGCGCGCACGGGTCATCAGGTCGGCATCGTCCGTCGATCCCGTTATCGCCTTGTCGAGCCCGGCCAGGATAGACTTCACCGCATCCTGCGGCGTGTCGAACAGAAAATCCGGCTCCGCAATGTCGTTGGGCGCCTCGCCGTCGCTGTCGATGAGCTGGAACAAATAAGAGGCGAGGCTGAAGGCCGAGATATAGGCCGAAGCCGACAGCAGCTTCTTGAAGGTGGATGCCTCGTCGCCTTCGAGGGGCGCGCGGGTGTTTTTCGCCTGCAGGCTTTCGAGATCGGAACCTTCGGCGAAAACATCAGATACCGCGAGCGCGATCGCCGTGCCGCGCCGGGCGCGGAAAAGCAGCGTGTGCTGTGCAATTGTCAGCAACTGGTCGTCGGGATGGACGGCGCCGACGGTCTTCGACAGCTCCACCTCGCGCGTGCGGCGCACCGACCCGACCGATACGGTGGAGACGAAGCGCCGGTTGGTGCCGGCAAGCGCGGTTCCGGATTCGCGCGAGGGGTCTTCCAGCACGACGATGCGGGTGATGAAGCTCTGCGCGGTGGCGCGATGCTTTTCGATAGCCGCTTCCGGGATGGTGGTCAGGCCGGTGTCCATTCCTATGCTCCTACCGAATTTAACCAATTATTCGCGATGGGGTAGATTCCGACGGCGAAATAGTTAAGTATATAAAATATCATATAAAATATTACTATATAAAGAAAGGGGTATCGTCCGTATACTTTGAATATAATTGCGATAGCATATGATAAACTTTCCAAAAATTGACATGATATGGTTATTAATGGTTGAAATATTCTTGAAATTTCACTGTATGAGATAAATATAACTCCTATAGAAACTATAGATATCACGAGTGACGCCGGGAATATCATAGCCCTAGCTATCGGGAGTGCTACTTCGTAGTTTTTGCTTTTCCATGAAAGGTACAAAAAAATTAGCGAGAAGGGGATGATGGCTATCGAAATAGCCCAAGGCTCCAAGCGGACGGGATGTGTTAATGATGAGGAGATACTTCCTGAAATAAATACCACACAAAACAAATTAAGGGATGATAGTATCTTTTTATCATCAGTAAATATATAGTCAAATCTAATATTTCTAAATCCTATTACATATGGTAATAAAATTAAAGATGAAAATGTTAATTGATCTTTATATATAGATAGCTCAATTTGAAAAAAACTACCAATACCTCTCCATATTTCTGAAAATATAATCTGGTAATTTACTACAATTCTCTTAATTATGTCGTAGAGTAAATCACCGGTAGGGCCAGCGATGGAAAACAGTTGCAGGCCGGCTGGTGCAGCGGCGGCTAATACAAGCCATCGACCTTGTTTCTTTATGTCGCCGAAATGTTGAAGTACACTAGACATCCGAGATGACCTGCCCGTTCGACAGGATGTGGACCTTGTAGCCGGCGAAAATCTTCTGCGCCTCGCCGGCGGCGTAGAGCGCCTGGTAGGCTTCGTGCGGGATCAGTGCGTGGTTCTCGTAGCTCGACACGCCCTGGCGCGCGGCTTCCAGGTCGTCGGTGTTGATGAAGAATTCCTGCGTCGTCTTCTCGCTGGAGAACAGGCCCTTGCGGCCGGGCTTCTCGCCCTTGGAGTAGACCTCCTGGATGGTCCAGGTCAAAAGCCAGGCATTCTCCGGCTTGCGTACCTTGGCAAGTACTTCCGTCACCGTCGAATTGTTGTCGGTGATGCCTGCCGAATAGAAGGGGCCGAGCACGACGCGGCGCAACTGCTTGGGGTGCAACGGCTCGAAATCCTTGTCGAGATTGACCGCTATCGTCGCCGGCGAGAGCGTATAAGCGGAATTCTTCTCGGTGAAATCGTCGAAGCGGTGGGCAAGTTCGGGGTTGAGCAAACCATCGACCGGCAGCGGAATGTCGACCTTGTCGTTGAGCTTGCCGCTGCGGTCGACAAGCTGGCGGACCATGCTTTCCGAGGAATCCTCCACCGTCACCATGTAGACCAGGGGCAAGTTGGCGCTGCCGTCGAACGAGGCCCAGTGAACGAGATAATAGGGCCGCGCCGTCTTCGGATTGACCGATACCTTGGCCGTCTGCGCCAGCGTGAACGGCCCGAAAGTCTGCTCGCTCTTGACGTCCTCGAGGTAGAGCCGCTCGGCCATCGATTTCTGCAGCGCCTCGGGGAACTCCTTGTGGCGCAGGATGAAGTCGGCCATCTCCTCGCGCAGCTCGCCGGCCTGGGGGATGTTGGCGAGCCGGCTGTCGGCCTGGCGGCGGTCGTTTTCCAGCTCAAGCAGGTTCTGGAACATCGGGTAGCCGCTTTCGGCACGCGAGATGCGGAACGTGTCCATGAAGCCCAGCCGGTTGCGCCAGCAGGCGAAGGACTTGTCCAGCCGGGCGATGTATTCGGCGACGATCTTGGCGACGATGCCATGCCGGTAGAGCGGCGAGCGGTCGTCGCGCATGAACACTTCAAGGCCGCTGAGCGCGGCCGTGATTGCCGAGAAATACCGCGCCGCGGCGTCGTTTTCGGGAGTCATGCTGTCAGCTCTGCGATTGTCGCACCGGTGCGCGCGGCAATTATCACTGCACGTAGTTGGCCGAATTGTGCTTCTTCAGCACTTCGTCGAAGCGTCGGGCAAAGGCATCGTCCGCCAGCTTCTTGCGGCGCTGGATGTCGGCGCTGGCCACCATGTTCTTCTCGTGCATCTCCAGGAGGTCGCCAATGTGCTTCTGCGAGGCGGCGCCGATGCCGGCCATCGTCTCCTCGGCCGTGGTGTCGACCTGGCTGCCCAGCGTGTTGATCTTGTGGGCGACATCCTGCTGGGCGGCGGTCTTCAAGGAATCCTCGAGCGCCTTGTAGAGCACGATGCGCTGCTCGGTATCGATGGTCAGCTTGTTGATCAGCGTCGACTGCGCGGCGATCTGGTTGTTGAGCGAATCGACGAAGGTCTGGAACATCGAGGTGTAGCGCTCGAGCGTCTGGCTTTCGGCCAGCAATTCCTGCTCCTTGGCCTGCTTCTCGTTGTATTCGGTGGCAAGCGTCGAGCGTTCGCCTTCGAGCTGCGTGCGATCCTTCTGGCTGGTCGAGGCGGCGATCTTGTTCTCGATGTCGAGCAGCATCGGATTGAGCTCCTCGATACGCTTCTGCACGGCTTCGAGGTTGGACATGGTGGTCTTGCGGCGCTCGATCACCTGCGACAGACTGGTCTCGGAGGTCTTGTAGCGCTGGTCGAGCACTTCCTTTTGCGCCTTCAAGATGCCGACGATGGTGTCGGACTTGGCCAGCAGTTCCTGCAGGTTGCCGGCCAGCGACATGTTGCGGACGCGGTCCGTGCGCATGCGCTGCTTGCGCTGCGAGGAGAAGATACCGACGAAGTTTTCCCAGCCGGAATAGTTCTTCATGCTTTCGAACTCGGCGCCGAAGACGTTGGTGGCGTCCTCCAGGCCGATAATGAGGTCGGCGATATTGCCTTCCATCACCTTCTGCTGCTTCAGCACATCCTCGATGCGGGCATTCTCGATGTCGAAATTGGCGTCGCCGATCTTCTTGTCCGCGGTGGCGAGCGTGTCGAGCACGGTGCCGGACTGTTCGATCTTGGTGCGCATGTCCTGCACGACCTGCTTGGTCTTGGCAATTTCGGCATCGAAATTCTGCAATGTCGCCATAAGGGCCTCCCGCTTCGACATCAGGTCGCTGATTGCGAACAGCGGCGAATATATGTGGGGTATCAGGGGATTGAAAGACGTGAAGACCGCGCGCGGCGCGAAAACAAATATCCGGGCCGCGCCCTTGAAAGGCAGTGGAACCGTGGTGATGGCGTGATTAGCTGGATGGCTGGATATAGTTCAGTTGATTTTGAACTTTCACGCCGGCAAAGCAATCAGTCCCGGCAAAAGCGGATGCGGCTGAAATTCGGCACATGACTGGTCGGTTGCAGTTGGTTCAGGGTTTTGGATCGGCCTTCAGATAGGCGATGACGTTGGCGATGTCCTCGTCATTGCCAAGGCCGCCGAAGGCCATCCTGTTGCCGGGCACTTTCAGCTTGGGCGACCTGAGGTATTCGGCAAGATTTGCCTCGTCCCAGACGAGACCGGCGGCGCCCGCGCTCTTCATCGCCTCCGAATAGTGGCCAAGGAAGCTTTCGGCGGTCCCCGCGGTGCGGCCGACGACACCCATCAGATGCGGGCCGACCTTGTCGCGGTCGCTCGCCGCCTCGTGACAGGCCATGCAGCGGTTGAAGACGTGCTTGCCCGCCACGGGGTCGCCGCCGGCCCAGGCGGCGCAGGACGTCGCAACGAGAACAAGGCTGGTGGACAAGACGGCTCGAAGCATGGCTGACCCCGGAGAGCTCTGGCTGGGTAGGGGAAAATAGGGCACTGACCTTAACAAAGGCACCATAGAAGGGCGCATCCGCCAAGAGGTGGCAGCCGGCTACCCGATGCGCATGTCCTGCGCGCCTCGTGTCAACCGCTGACAAAGCCGATGAAATCGTCGGGCGCGGCACGGCCCATTTCCTCTTCCCAGTGGCGTCGGCACAGCGAGACATAGACGTCCTTGCCGATCGCCACCTGTTCGCCCTGGCGGGCCACCTTGCCGTCGGGGCCTAGGCGCACCACCATGGTCGCCTTGCGGCCGCAGCGGCAGATGGTACGCACCTCACGCAGATCGTCGGCGATCGCCAGCAGGGCCTGCGAGCCGGAAAACAGCTTGCCCTGGAAGTCGGTGCGCAGGCCGTAGCACATCACGGGAATGTTCAGCCGGTCGGCGATGCGGGCGAGTTGCCAGACCTGTTCTTCCTCCAGGAACTGTGCCTCGTCGACAAAGATGCAGTGCACGGCACTGCGTTGATGATGCTCGGCGACGCGGGCGAACAGGTCGTCGCCGTCGCGGAACATTTCCGCCTCGGCCTCGAGCCCGATGCGCGACGAAATCAGCCCGCCGTCGCCTTTGCGATAATGACCGGCGACGAACAGCATGGTCGCCATGCCGCGCTCGCGGTAGTTGTAGGACGCCTGCAGCAGCATGGTCGTCTTGCCGGCATTCATCGTCGCGTAGTGGAAATACAGCTTGGCCATGCCGTCCTTTTAAGGTCTGTTCATATCCAGGTGAGGCCGGCCTTGCAAAAGGCTGATACCTGAATCTAAACGGACCTTATGCCGACTTGCCCGGGCGCGGGGAGGGGCCGCCGCCGCATTCCCCCGAAAAAGCCGTCGCCAGCGCGTGAAAGCGTCAGCCGTGTCGCTGATTGGCCAGCCCGCGCCGTTGATCGTGATTGCCTTGACGCTTGAAACCACACCAGAATGGTGTTTGGCTGACGAAACAAGGCGGGCATGAAAACCGTGACTTCGCTTCGCCAAAGAATCGCAATGGGAGAAAGTACATGTCGCGTATGAATTCTTTCGTCGCCGGCCTCGGCCTGGCGGCTTTGTTGTCCACGAGCGCCGCTTTTGCCGGCGATGCGGCGAGCTGCAAGGCGGTCCGCCTCTCCGATGTCGGCTGGACCGACATCCAGGCCACCACCGGGCTCGCCTCGGTGCTGCTCACCGCGCTCGGCTACGAGCCGCAGGTGATCCAGCTCTCGGTTCCGGTGACCTATGCGTCGCTGAAGAACAAGGATCTCGACGTCTTCCTCGGCAACTGGATGCCGTCGATGACCAACGACATCAAGGACTATACGGCCGACGGTTCTGTCGAGACCGTCAGCCAGAACCTGGCCGGCGCCGGTTACGGCATTGTCGTGCCGACCTATGTGGCGGATGCCGGCGTCAAGACGCTGACCGACCTCGGCAAGTTCAAGGACAAGTTCAACGGCAAGATCTACGGCATCGAGGCCGGCAATGACGGCAATCGCATCATCCTCGACATGATCAAGAACCCGAAGGACAATCTCGACGGCTTCGAACTGGTCGAATCCTCGGAAGCCGGCATGCTGACGCAGGCCGAGCAGTCGATGAAGAACAATGAGTGGATCGCCTTCCTCGGCTGGACGCCGCATCCGGTGATGGGCGCGATGAAGATCACCTATCTCGACGGCATGGGCGACAGCGGCTTCGGCGCCGCCACCGTCTCGACCAATGTGCGCAAGGGCTACACCACCGAGTGCCCGAATGTCGGCAAGTTCATCACCAACCTGAAGTTCAATCTGGATATGGAAGGCCAGATGATGGACGCCATCCTGAAGGGCGGCGATGCCAACAAGGTGGCTACCGACTGGCTGAAGAAAAATCCGGATGCTGTCGCGCCCTGGATCGCCGGCGTAACCACCTTCGACGGCGGCGACGCCGCGGCGGCGGTCAAGACCGCGCTGGGAGGCTAAGCCGGCTTTGATTTCGGCATGGCCGAAAGAAGGGGGCAGCCACTGGAAAAGGCTGCCCTTTTTCATAGGCTGTGACAAGATGATGTCACGACCGCAGAACGCCTGAGGACAGGGCGACGGCGCTAGGAGGAGGGGCAAGATGGATCCGATTTCCAAATTCCTGGTCGATTACAAGATTCCCATCGGACCTTGGGGCAAGGCATTCTTCGGCTTCCTCACCGACCATTTCGACACCGTGTTCAGGGCTTTCTCGAATGGCCTGAATTTCATCCTCGACGGGCTGGTCGACATCCTGCTGATGGTGCCGCCCGTGCTGCTCGCCTTGGTGATCGCCATCGTGGCCTGGCTGCTGCAACGCTCGCGGCCGCTCGCCATCGGCGTCTTCCTCGGCCTGATCTTCATCATCAACCAGAACCTCTGGAAACAGACGGTGCAGACGCTGGTGCTGGTTGTGGCCGCCGCCGCCATGGCGATGGCCATCGGCGTGCCGCTCGGCATCTGGGCGGCGCACAAGCCGAAGGTCTACCGCGTCATGCTGCCGGTGCTCGACCTGATGCAGACGCTGCCGACCTTCGTCTACCTGATCCCGGTGTTGACGCTGTTCGGCCTCGGCAACGCGCCCGGCCTCATCGTCACCATCATTTTCGTCATCCCGACCGCGGTCAGGCTCACGCATCTGGGCGTCGTCTCGGTGCCGAAGTCGATCATAGAGGCGGGTGAGGCCTTCGGCGCCACCAAGAGCCAGCTGTTGTGGAAAGTGGAACTGCCCTCGGCGCTGCCCACCATCATGGCCGGCTTGACGCAGTCGATCATGCTGTCGCTGTCGATGGTGGTGTTCGCCGCCCTGATCGGCGCCGGCGGCCTCGGTACCGAGATCAACCGAGCGCTCGGCTCGCGCCGCATCGATCTCGGACTTGAGGCGGGCCTGGCGATCGTCGTGCTCGCCATCGTGCTCGACCGGATGACCCGCATTGGCGTTGGAGGCAAGAAATGACCGTCGCCGTCGATTTCAAAAACGTCGATATCGTCTTCGGCGCCGACCAGGCCGGTTCGCTGGCGATGATCGACAAGGGCGCCACCCGCGCCGAGATCCTCGAAAAGACCGGCAATGTGCTGGGCTGCGCCGGCGCCAGCCTGACCGTGCACGAAGGCGAGATCTCGGTGCTGATGGGCCTCTCGGGCTCAGGCAAGTCGACGCTGCTTCGGGCGGTCAACCGGCTCAACGTGGTGTCGCGCGGCCAGGTGCTCGTCAAGGACGGCGACCGCACGGTCGATGTCGTGACCTGCGACGAGCCGACCCTGCGGCGGCTGCGCCAGAAGCAGGTGGCGATGGTGTTCCAGCAGTTCGGCCTCCTGCCGTGGCGCACGGTGGAGGAAAATGTCGGCCTCGGCCTCGAACTGGCCGGCGTGCCGGACGCCGAGCGCAAGGAGCGCGTGCACAAGCAGCTCAAGCTGGTCAATCTCGACCAGTGGTCGAAGAAATATGCCCATGAACTTTCAGGCGGCATGCAGCAGCGCGTCGGCTTGGCCCGCGCCTTTGCCACCGAGGCGCCGATCCTGTTGATGGACGAGCCGTTCTCGGCTCTCGATCCGCTGATCCGCACCAAGCTGCAGGACGAACTCCTGCAACTGCAGGCGGAGCTGAAGAAGACCATCATCTTCGTCAGCCACGATCTCGAGGAAGCGCTCAAGATCGGCAGCCACATCACCATCATGGAGGGCGGCCGCATCGTCCAGACCGGCGCGCCGGAGGACATCGTGCTCAGACCCGCCAACGACTATGTCCGCGACTTCATCGCCAATGTGAACCCGCTCTCGGTGCTGACCGCGTGGAACGTGATGCGCGACCGCCGCGACCTCGAACAGGGCACGGACGGCTGGGTATGGCTCGACCGGCGCAAGACGACGCGTTTCAAAATCGACGAGCACGGGCTGGTGGCCGCGGCCGAGCGCGACGGCAAGCCGGCGGTCTGGGTGTCCTGCGCCGATGTCGAGGGGCAGTCGGAGGAGGTGGCGCAGGTGTTCTGGGCCACTCCCGGCACATCGCTGAAAACCGTGATGCTGGCCATGCACCGCTCGCAGACCGCGCCGGTGGCGCTGTTCGACGACCAGTCGCGCTTCGTCGGCGCGATCGGCATCAGGGACGTGCTGAGCGCGGTGCTGCGGCGGTAACCGCCGCTGTCAAATCGTGGGTTTTGCCGTTATGAGAAAACCCCGGCGCCAAGCCGGGGTTCTAGGCCTTGGATTTGAAATCCACTCAAGGACAGTTCTGAGCTTCCTGCTTGGTGGTCGCGCCTTCAGTGGTCGTTGTCGTGCCGCCGGCGCCGTTCTTGCACTTGTCCACAGCACCGGATTGATCGGTGCCTTGGTCAGATGTGGTGCCGGCGGTGCCATTCGAATTGCCACCACCATTGCCATTGTTGCTTCCACTTGTAGCTGCACCGCCCGACGAGCCGTCATTGCCGCCGCTGGAACCGCCGGACTGCGCCATTGCAGTGCCAGCCAGGCCGAGTGTCAGAACCGCGACTGCAAGAATTCTTACCATGTTGCTTCTCCTGTCTGCCGCTTGATTGCGAGCCGTAAAGCCAACTTGGTATGTTGCTCGATGTTCCCGACGATATTTTTCGATTGCAGCGGAACACATCGCTGGACCTGAAGTCGAGGCAGGCGCGACGGGTAGGGCGAATGCCTGCTTTGCCCAGGCCAGTCTTACGCCGCCAGCGGCAGGCGCAGTTCGGTCAAAAGTCCGCCGTCCGGATGATTGGACAGGCGGACTTCGCCGCCAGCGGCGCGCGCGATGTTGCGGGCGATGGTGAGGCCGAGCCCCAGGCCGCCGGTCTGGCGGTTGCGGGACTGTTCGAGGCGCACGAAGGAGCCGAACACGGCGTCGAGCTGGGCCTGCGGTATACCCGGCCCCTCGTCGCGGATGGCAAGCGTGATGGTGCCGTCCGAGCGGCTGAGGCTGAGATGCGCCTTCTTGCCGTAGGTGACGGCGTTTTGCACCAGATTGGTGACGCAGCGCTTGAGCGCCACCGGCCGCGCCATGCAGATCAGGCCGCGCGAGCGGGTGTCGTCATTGTCGAAGGACACGGTGTCGTAGCTGTCGGCGATCGATTCCACGAGCGACCAGAAATCGATCCGCTCGGCCCTCTCTTCCGTGACCTCGAATTTGGCGAAATCAATCACCGAGCTGGCGATGCTTTCAATGTCGGCGAGATCATGGGCGAGCGCTTCGCGTGCCGGTGATCTGCGCAGCAGTTCGAGCCGCAGCCGCATCCTGGTCATCGGCGTGCGCAAATCGTGCGCCAGGGCCGCCGCGAGGTGTTCGCGGTCCTCGACATATTCGCGCAACCTCGTCTGCATGGCATTGATCGCCCTGGCGGCGGCGCGCACCTCGCGGCTGCCGCTCTCGGTGACGGGCGGGCTCTTGAGATCATTGCCGATCCGGTTGACGGCGGTTTCCATCATCCGGTAGGGCGCGGTCAGCCGGCGCAGCGACCAGATCGACATGATCACCACCAGCCCGGCGATCAACGCATAGAGCGGCAGGCTGTCGAAGCTCAGGATCGGGCCGACGGGCGTGATCGGTTCGGTGAAGTTCAGCCACTGGCCATCGGCGAAGCGCAGCGAGGCCGTCAGCTTGTCGCTCTGGGCGAAGTTGGCGGCCAGCACCAGGAGATCGCGCTCGACCTGGCCGATATCGGGGCCGGACACCATGCCGCCGTCATCATCGGCTTCGCGCGTCGCCGGATCGCGACGCACGCGCGCGTCGGTGATGCCGAATTTCGACAGACGGCCGACGAGAATGTCCTCGAGCTCGGCCAGTTCGTCGTCGCCGGCGATCGAGGAGGTGACGGCGGGCGTGTCAGAAACGGTGAGGGCGTATGTCGAATTGAACAGGCCCGCGGCGGTCGCCTTGCGCTCTTCCGGCGTGGCGCCGCTCATCAGCTGCACGAGCGAGAAGGCGCGGTCGTTGAGGTGGTAGAGGTCGACCACGTCATTGGCGGCGGCGCGGTCACGCGACACGATATAGAGGGTCGCGACCTGGCTGATCAGCAGACCCGCGATGACGATCAGCAGCACCCAGACAGGCAAGGTCTGCGGCAGGAAACGTCTCATTCGGAGGTCGTCTCGGGCAGGAACTGGTAGCCGCCGCTGCGCACGGTGAGGATCAGTTTGGGTGTCTTGGGGTCGTCTTCCATCTTGCGCCGCAGCCGGCTGACCAGGATGTCGATGCTGCGGTCGAAGGAATAGTCGCTGTCACCGCCGGACAGTTCGATGAGCTGGTCGCGGGTCAGCACGCGCCCAGCGCTCTTGACGAAGGTCTGCAGGAGGTTGAACTCGGCCATGGTCAGTTCGACCCTGACGTCGTCGGGCGCGGTCAGCCGGCGCCGCGAGCAGTCCATCGTCCAGCCGGCGAAGTGGTAAATCTGCTTTGATGTGGCGCGCTTGGGCTCGGCGGCGCCGTTGCGCCGCAGCACGGCGCGGATGCGGGCCAGCAATTCGCGCGGGTCGAAGGGTTTGGGCACATAGTCGTCGGCGCCCATCTCGAGCCCGACGACGCGGTCGGTCGTCTCGGTGACGGCGGTCAGCATGATGATCGGCGTCGTATACTGGGCGCGCAGATCGCGGCACAGTTCCAGGCCGCTCCTGCCGGGCAGCATCACGTCGAGCACGATGAGGTCCACCTGCGAGCGGCGCAGGATGGTCTCCATCTCGGTGCCGTCGGCCGCAACCGAGGTGTGCAGGCCCCGCTTCTGGAAGAACTCCTGAAGCAGGTCGCGGATGCCCTTGTCGTCGTCGACGATCAGTATATGCGCATCGGATTTCACAGCTGCCCTGTCCGGTTGCCGGCCACGCCATTCCTGGCCGGTGAGCCACACGATAGAATTCGGGCCATATGTTGGCCAGTGCCTTGCTTTTCAAGGGAGAATGAATTGCGCCTTCTCCACTGGAAAGCGGCGACCAAGCCGGCTTGACCTGGCCAGACACAATCCAGAAACAAAATTCTACAATCGGGAAAAACTCCTGAAAAGGTAGGCCGGCATAACGGTGCCGTGGCGGTCAGGTCATCGGCTGCGACGCTAGTCTCCGGGTTCACGGATAAACCAATGCCAAGATTGTCGATCAGTTTGTTGGGAGCGTTGCTGGGCCTTGGCCTGCTCACTGCCGCTGTCGGCCAGTCGGACGCAAAGGCGCCGCTCACCCGGAGCGAACGGTGCGCCAATCTTAGCCACCAATTCGATGAAGCCCTCGAAACCCATGCCACGGCAACGCAGGTCACCGCGGCAAAGGCACTTCAGAGAAAGGGTAACCGGTACTGCGCCGCCAAGAAACAGGCGCAGGGCATCCGGATGCTCGCCAACGCTTTGAAGCTGCTTGGAGTGGCACCGAACGACCCGGTCCAGTGACACTCAAAACCGACCCGCACAAAAAGGAAATGAAGCCATGAAAAAGTCCATCCTCTCCGCCACCGGTCTCGCCGTCGCTCTCGCTTTCGCGATGCCGGCTCTGGGCAACGCCGCCGCGACCACGACCGCTGCTCCGGCTGCTTCGACCACGACCACGACGACTGCTCCGGCTGCCGACGCCACCGCCAAGCCCCCGGTGAAGAAGGTCGCCAAGGCGGCCAAGAAGCACAAGAAGGCCGCCGCCAAGAAGGTCGTCAAGAAGGCTCCGAAGAAGGATGCCCCCAAGGCTTGATCCAGACCGGGCATAACATGCCTGTCTGCGACAAGGCCGTTCCAGTTGCTTTAGGCTGGAGCGGCCTTCTTCCTATCCGGACCGCTGTAGAGGCCGACAACGGCCATGAAGCGGTCCGAAAACCCCGACCGGCGTCTCGCCGAAGCCCGATGCCGGCGGCTTCAGCATCGACGCAGCTAAACCCGATCGCAATGCCGGCCTAATAGGGCAATCCGCATGAAGAAGCGGCTTTCGTCCATTTTTCGCTCGATGGTCATCGGCGGCCTGGTCGCCACCAGTGTCGCCAGGGTGCTGATCCTGTTTTCCGCCAGCCCGGTGCCGGATCCGGCGAGCGGGCGCACCGAACCCTCATTGTTCGCGCCGGCGATTTCCAGCAACTGGGACTACATCACCCCGGCGCAGACCTGGCTGCTGATCGTGCTCGCCGGCCTGACGCTGATTTGCGTCGCCGGGTGGCCGATCGCCGCCTGGATGGAACGCCGGGCGGACGCCGGCGCGAATCGCCGCGTCCTCGGGCGCCAGGGGCGTTGAACCCGCGCCGACAATTTCCCACATGATGGTGAAGGACCGGGCCTGCCCGCCGACGGTCCGCAAATGGACGATCGCTGCCGCCCGTGGCAAGATGCGGACTTGAGCTCGATCGCGAGACTGTCGGTTCGGATGCCTGAAATCACCACAAAACCGCGCGTAAAGGTCAAGCCGCAGACCGAACGGCCGAAGCTCTACAAGGTCATCCTCGTCAACGACGATTTCACGCCGCGCGAATTCGTGGTGACGGTGCTCAAGGGCGAGTTCAAGCTCTCGGAGGACCAGGCTCACCGGGTCATGATCACCGCGCACCGGCACGGCGTCTGCGTGGTCGCGGTCTTCACCAGGGATGTCGCCGAGACCAAGGCGACGCGGGCCACCGACGCCGGCAAGGCCAAGGGCTATCCGTTGCTGTTCACGACGGAACCTGAGGAGTGAGTGGCCGGTTCGCCGCAGGCGAATTCATCGTGCCAGTGGCACGATGAAAGGTCACGAACGCTGGGGAGTTGCCGCAGGCAACGGGGCCCCGGCAGACGCCGTTTGACGTAGAGCGCCGGGAGCAGTGGCGCTGCCATCGGTTAGGACCGCGTCGAAATTTCAGATCAATAGCAGAGGCCAGCGCTGCCCTTCATCCGCCCTTCGGGCACCTTCTCCCCGTAAACGGGGAGAAGGAACAAGCGCCGCGCTACCGCCCCTCGCGATACCACATCGAGCCCATCGCCAGGAGCAGCAGGCCGAGGCCGAGGAAGCCGCCGAACAGCGGCACGCGCGAGACGGCCTTGAGCACGCTGTCGTCGGTGGTGCGCAGGCCGATCCAGTCGCTGCCCGACGCCTCGCCCGACGAGCGCACCGGCACGATGGAAGGCAGCGTCACGGCGCTGCCCGTGGACGATGCCAGCCGGCGCACGCTGCCGCCGGTGGCTTCCGCGGGTGCCTTCAGCCGGTCCTGCGTGGAGACGACATCGGCGAATTCCGGCGCGTTGACCGGCCCGACATGGGCGAGCGCGGTGAGATCGCCATTGGCGACCTGGAAGAGGCCGATCTCGCTGGTCTGCACGCTGCCGAGGAAGACGCCGGGTTCGGATTTGTCGAGCTTGACGGTGAGCGTCTTGCCGGACGGGGTTATGATCTGCGCCGGGCCGGGATCGTCGGCCATGGTCTGGCGCCGGATCTCCAGCACCATGCCGCGCCCCTCGGCGGTCAGCCGCTCTTCCTCGAGCTCCGGCTCCTTCATCAGCCAATGGGCGATGCGCCGGTAGAGTTGGACATGCGGGCCGCCGCCCTCGAAGCCGCGCGCCCACAACCAGCCCTGGTCGGACAGAAGCATGCCGACGCGGCCTTCGCCCTTGCGGTCGAGCAACAGCAGCGGCCGGTTGTCGGCGCCTTTCATCACCACTTCGCCTTGCGGGTTCTGCACGCCTATGGTGCGGAACCAGCGGCTCCAGTGCGGCGGCTCGGTTGCCGAGCCGTCCAGGCCGCGCGTCACCGGATGACGCTGGCCGAGATCGGTGAGGCGGGGATAAAAGGCCTTGTCGACAACCTCGCCGGTCGGCATCGCCGGCAAGGCCGACATCAGCGGCGTGCGCGCGATCGAAGCCTCGCCCGCATATTCGGGACCGGCGGCGATCAGCAGCGCACCGCCCTTTTCGACATATTCGGAGATGTAGTCGTAATAGAGGATCGGCAGCACGTCGCGGTGCTGGTAGCGATCGAAGATGATGAGGTCGAAATCCTTGATCTTTTCGACGAACAGTTCGCGGGTCGGGAAAGCGATCAGCGACAATTCGTTGATCGGCGTGCCGTCCTGCTTTTCCGGTGGCCGCAGAATGGTGAAATGGACGAGATCGACCGAGGCGTCGGATTTCAAGAGATTGCGCCAGGTGCGCTCGCCCGCATGCGGTTCGCCCGAGACCAGCAGCACGCGCAAATTCTCGCGGATGCCGTCGACCAGCGCGATGGCGCGGTTGTTGGTGTCGGTCAGCTCGCCCGGCTCACGATCGATGGCGAGTTCGATGATGTTGCGGCCGGCGCCAGGAATGGTCACCTGCAGCGGCATGGCCTGGCCGACAATGGCGTGCTCGACGGCAACCTGCTCACCATTGACCGAGACCCGCACATCGACCGGTCCGGCCTCGTTTTCGGTCGAGATGACGCGGTAGCTCATGTCGAGCGGCTTGCCGACAAGACCAAAACGCGGCGCGTTCTCGAAACGTATGCGGCGGTCCTTCTCATGCTCGTTGCCGGTGATCAGGGCATGCAGCGGAGCGTTGAAATCCGGCGGACCCGCCGGGGTGTCATGCACCTCGCCATCGGTGATCATGACGGCGCCGCCGATGCGCGAAGGCGGCACGTCGCGGAAGGCGCCTTCGAGCGCGCCGAACAGCCGGGTCTCGGTGCGCTCCTCGGCGGCGTCGGACTTGCCGGCCTCGACGACGCGGACGTCGAACTGCTTGAAGCGACCAAGACGTTGCTGCAGCCCGGCCAGCGCCTCGTCGGTCTGTTTGGTGCGTTCGCCGATGTCCTGGCTCTGGCTACGGTCGACGATCAGCGCGACGACGCTCTTTAGCGGCTCGCGCTCTTCGTTGAGAAACACCGGGTTGAAGAGCGCGGCGGCGAGCGCCAGCAGCGCCACGAAGCGCAGCACCGCGCCACGCTGGCGAAACCACAGGCCGACAAGCGCCAGCAGCGCCAGCGGCACCAAAAGCAGGGCCAGAAGCGGCCAGGATATCAGCGGTTCGAAGGAGATCGACCAGTTCATATCCTATCCTCCCGCTTCAGGGGAGGGGCGATCAGCATGGCGGGTGCGAGAAAGCGCATCATCCTACTGCCCCAACCGTTCGAGCAGGATGGGCACATGCACCTGGTCGGATTTGTAGTTGCCGGTCAGCATGTACATCATGATGTTGACGCCGGCGCGCAGTGCGTAGACGCGCTGCATCGGATCGTTCGGCACGGTCGGCAGCAGTGGATCGCCATTCTCGTCGACCGCCCAGGCGCCGGCGAAATCATTGGCGGTGATCATGATCGGCGAGACGCCATCGCCGGTGCGCACCGGCCGGTTGTCGGCATTGCTGGCGTCGAGCGAGGCCTCGACCCAGAGCGGGCTGCCGGCGAAGCGGCCGGGAAATTCGGGCAGGATGAAGAAGGACTTGGTCAGCACGTGGTCCGAGGGCACCGGCTCCAGCGGCGGCACGTTGAGGTTGCCGAGGATGTCGCGCAGCCGCTCGGTCGCCGGGCTGGTGGAATCGGCGCCGATGCCGTTGGCGAACTGGTCGCGCGTGTCGAACAGCACGGTGCCGCCCTGCTGCATATAGGCGTCGATGCGGGCGATCGCGGCCTGGCTCGGCATCGGTGCCGCCGGGTCGATCGGCCAGTAGATCAGGGGATAGAAAGACAGTTCGTCCTTGGAAATGTCGACGCCGGCCGGCGCGCCCGGCTCCAGCGCCGTCTTCTCGATCAGGAAACGGGTCAGACCCTCGAGCCCGGCGCGGCTGATCGAATCGTCACCCGGCACGCCGGTCAGCACATAGGCGATGCGGGTTTTCGAAATCGCCTCGATAGCGACCTGGTCGCCCGGCTTGGCGTCGTCGGCGCTCGCGATGTCGGCATGGCCGAACAATGCGCCAATCGCGATCAGCACGGCGGCCGTGGTGGCAGCGGCGCCGGCACGGCGCGGCCGGCGCGAAAACAGGCCGCCCATCCACAACACGGCCAGCGTGTCCAGCAACATCAAAAGCAGGGCCGCCGAGACCAGTGCGCCCTTCAAATTGCGCGATTCATCGAAGGCATACTGGATGGTGGTGACCGGCACCGCCACCTGCGGGCGCGCCAGCGGCTCGAACTTGGATGCCGCATCGAGCAGATTGTGGGCGAAGACGCCGGTTTCCGAGCCATAGAGGCCTGGCGGGTTCTCGAAAGTCACCGGCAGCGCGCCGGCGCCCGGCACCAGCGGCCGCGCATCCGGCGTCGGCGGCACCAGCGAGCCGTCGGCCGCGATCATGCGATAGGGTGCGAGCGAGGTGGCGGCGGCCTCAGCACTGGCGATGGCGGCGCCCTGGTTGCGCGACAGCTGCACGATGCGGCGCAGCATCTCGACGAAGCTGCCCGAGATCGGCAGGTTCGACCATGTCGCCTCGGGCGTGACGTGGAACAACACCAGCGTGCCCTTGCCCTTCTTCAACCCGGTGACCAGCGGCGTGCCGTCGGCAAGCGCCGCCCAGGTGCGCTCGACGATATCGGGCGTCGGTTCGGCCAGCACCTGCCTGCTCACCGTCACTTCGGTGGGCGGCGCCAGGTCGGCGAAGGGGCCGGCCTTGGGAAATTCGGTGACCGGCTGCGGCGACGTCCATGACAGCGCGCCGCCGAGCGAACGCTCGCCGGTGCGCAGGCGAACCGGCAGCAAATCATCATCATTGGCGGCGGCCGCCAGCCGCGAGCCGGCGAAACGCACCAGCGTGCCGCCATTGTCGACCCAGTCGACCAGCCTTTGCCTGACCTGTGCGGGAATGGTGCCGATATCGGCCATGACGATCATCGCTGGCTTCTGGTCGAGGATCTGCGGGATGGCGTCGGCGAGATCGGCGCTGGAGGGTTCGACCAGGTCGGCGAAGGGCTGCAGCGCGCGCCTGATGTAGTAGAGCGGCGACAGGAGCGGCTGCGCCTGATCGGCCTCGGCCTGCGACAACAAGCCGACGCGGCGGCGCTTGGAGCTCTCGTCGAGCACGCGCACGGCACCGGCATGCCGCTCGCCGTCGAGCGCGATCGAGGCGAAGTCGTTGCGCAACTCGAACGGCACCGCCATGGTTGCGGTGGCCGTGGCCTCGCCCGGCGCGAAGGTCAGCGTCGCGTCGGCGATGCGGCGGCCCTTGTCGTCGAAGGCGCCGGCGGTGACCTGCGCCGGGGCGGGATCGCCAGGCGCGCGGATGGCGGTCAGGCCAAAGCCGTCAACCTGGTTTTCAGCCGATGTCAGCCCGGTCAGGGAAAGCCGGTCGGCCACCGCCCAGACGACGCGGGCGGCATTTTTCGACAACAGCGTGTTGAAAGCGGCCTCGTCGCCTTTCGCGGCCAGGCCGTCGGCCAGCACGGCCACGCTGGCGCCGGGCAGGGCTTCCAGCGCGCCGGCAACGCGCGCATAGACGGCGGGCCGGTCGGTGGGGATCGGCCGCGGCCTGGCGGCGCGCAGCCGGTCGAGTGCTGCGGCTGCATCGAAGGGGCCGATCTCGGCATTGGGCTTTTCGGCGGTGAAGGCGATGATGACCGGCACGCCGTTCGAGCCGGCGTCGTTGATCAGCCGCTCGGCCGTGGCGACGCGCTTGTTCCAGTCGGCGGCGCTTGCCCAGTCATTGTCGACGACCAGCGCCAGCGCCGAACCCTCGGCCGGCAGCTTTTCGCGCGGGTTAAAGACCGGTTCGGCCAGTGCCGAGACAACGAGGGCCGCCATCAACAACCTGAGCAGCGTCAGCCACCAGGGGCTGCGCTGGGGCGTCTCCTCGCGCTTCAGCACGCGCGCCAGGATCCTCAGCGGCGGAAACACCTCGGTCTGCGGCTTCGGCGGCGTCAGCCTCAGCAGCCACCAGATCACCGGCAGTGCCAGCAGGCCCCACAGCACCATGGGGGCGCCGAAAGAGAGTGGCAGCCAACTCATGCGACGGCCCTTCCGGCGGTGGGGTCATCGGCGGTCATTGCCATGTGCAGGCGCACCAGCGCCTCGGAAGCGAGCCGGTCGGTGTGGTTGACGGTGAAGCTCCAGCCGAGGCGCTTGCACCAGGCCGCCAATTCCTCGCGGCGGGCTCTGTAGAGCAGGCGGTATTCCTCGCTCAGCGTCTCGGCGCGGCCGGCTGTCAGCTTGTCGCCGGTCTCGGGATCGGTGAACTCGGTGCGGCCAGCATAGGGGAAGGTTTCCTCGGCCGGGTCGGCGACCTCGATCAGATGCGCGCGCACACCGTGGCGGGCGAGCACGTCGAGCCAGGCCATGGTTTCCTCGGCGGGATCGAGGAAATCGCTGACGATGACGATGTCGCAGAAGCGCCTGATGTCGGAGAGGTCTGGTTTTGCCGGCAGTTCGCCGGCATGCATGAGTTGGGCGGCGATGCGCTCGGCGCCGTTGCGGGCTGTGAACGGATCGGTCAGATCGGGCCAGGCGATGCGCTCGCCGCTGCGCGACAAGAGTTCGGCCATGGCCAGCGCCAGCACCAGCGCGCGCGATTGCTTGGAAACGCCGGCGCCCGTCGACTTGTAGAGCATGGACGGCGAGGGGTCGGCCCATAGCCACACCGTGTGGGCGGCTTCCCATTCGCGGTCGCGCACATAGGTGTGATCGTCGCGGGCCGAGCGGCGCCAGTCGATGCGCGAGGCATCACCCTCGACATAGGGCCGGAACTGCCAGAAATTCTCGCCGATGCCGCGCTTGCGGCGGCCATGCCAGCCGGCGATCACGGTGTTGACGATGCGGCGCGCCTCGACCAGCAGGTCAGGCACGAGCGAAGCCCGCAACCGGCCGCGGGCGAGCGCGTCGCGCGTCGCCGCCGGAGCCTGGAGCTCGCCGATGCGCGCCATCAAATGCCTTTCACGAGTTTCGCCACCACGTCGCGCACGCTGGTGCCCTCGGCGCGGGCGGCGAAGGTCAGCGCCATGCGGTGCTGCAGCACGGGCTCGGCCAGTGCCCTGACATCGTCGACCGAGGGCGCCAGCCGTCCGTCATAGAGCGCGCGCGCCCTGGTGCACAGCATCAGCGCCTGGCTGGCGCGCGGACCTGGACCCCAGGCGACATGCTTGTCGGTCTCGGCGTTGCCCTGGCCTGGACGCGCCGAGCGCACCAGGGCCAGGATTGCCTCGACGACGCTTTCGGGCACCGGCATGCGGCGGATCAGCGTCTGGATCTCCTTCAGCCGCGCCGGCTGCAGTACGTTGGTTGCCTTGGCATCCTCGACGCCGGTGGTTTCCAAAAGGATGCGGCGTTCGGCCTCGATTTCGGGATAGAGGATATCGACCTGCATCAGGAAGCGGTCGAGCTGGGCTTCCGGCAGCGGATAGGTGCCTTCCTGTTCCAGCGGGTTCTGCGTCGCCAGCACGTGGAAGGGCGCCGGCAGGTCGTAGCGGGCACCGGCGATGGTGACATGATATTCCTGCATCGCCTGCAGCAGCGCCGACTGCGTGCGCGGCGAGGCGCGGTTGATCTCGTCGGCCATCAGCAACTGGGCGAAGATCGGCCCGGAGATGAAGCGGAAGGAGCGCTTGCCGGTCTCGTCCTGCTCCATGACCTCGGAGCCGAGGATGTCCGACGGCATCAGGTCGGGCGTGAACTGGATGCGGCGCGAATCGAGGCCGAGCACGACGCCCAGCGTCTCGACGAGCTTGGTCTTGGCCAAGCCCGGCACGCCCACCAGAAGCGCATGGCCGCCGGCCAGCAGCGCCACCAGCGTGCGCTCGACGACGTTCTCCTGGCCGAAGATCACCCGGCCAACCCCTTCGCGGATCCTGGAGATGTCGGCAAGCGCCTTCTCGGCCTCGGCGACCATGTCCTTTTCGCTGATCGGGCTTTCCTTGACCATCACGCTCATGCCGCATCGATCCCTTTGGTTGGAATGTCATGGTTTGGAAATACTGGTCCGCACCATACCATAGGTTGCCGCGATTCGGCCTCGCGTAGCGCCTATGGTCGAACTTAAATCACAGACTTAGGCTGACAAGCGGAACAACAGTGACTATTTCGTGACGATGAGCGAACACTACGAACATCGCCAACAAAGCCTTACGCAGGCGACCGAGGCCCGGGGCCTCGAGGCGCTGATCTCGCGCGCGGCCCGTGCCGGCAAGGGCGCGGCGCCGGTCGAGCGCTGGAATCCGGACTTTTGCGGCGATCTCGACATGGAGATCAAGGCGGACGGCACCTGGTTTTACCTGGGCACACCGATCGGCCGCATGGCGCTGGTGCAGCTTTTCTCCTCTGTGCTGCGCAAGGATGCCGACGGCAGGACCTATCTGGTGACGCCGGTGGAAAAGGTCGGGATACGCGTCGCCGATGCCCCGTTCATCGCCGTCGAAATGGATGTTTCGGGCGAAGGCGAGGATCAGGTCATCACCTTCCGCACCAATGTCGGCGACGTGGTCGAGGCCGGACCGGAGCGGCCGCTGCGCTTCGTCGACGAGACCGGGACCGGCGGCCTGAAGCCCTATCTGCTGGTGCGCGGCAGGCTGGAGGCGCTGGTCGCGCGGCCGGTCATGTACGAGCTGGTCGGGCATGGCGAGGAGATCGAGGTCGACGGCAGGGCGATGTTCGCGGTGCGCTCGAAGAACGCTGTGTTTCCGATCATGCCGGCGGACCAGTTGAGGCGGTTGAGCGCATGATGGACCATGTGTCGCTGGCGCCGTTCTCATCGGCGGAGTTTCGTGCGCGCTTTGCCGCGCAGCCGGACGCGCATGCCGGCGAGGACTATGGCGATCACCGTTTCAATCCCGGCCATCCGCGCCTCAATCCGGGCAAGCCGCTGCGCAATGCCGCGGTGCTGATCCCGCTGGTCGACCATGACGGCGAGGCGACGGTTCTCCTGACCAAACGGGCCGAGAAACTGCGCAACCATTCAGGGCAGGTGGCTTTCCCCGGCGGCACGATCGATGCCACCGACGCGAGCCCGGAGGCGGCGGCGCTGCGCGAGACCTTCGAGGAGATCGGCCTCGACCGGGATCGCATCGAGATCATCGGCCGGATGCCCGATTACGTCGCCGGCAGCGGCTATCGCATCGCGCCGGTGCTCGGCATCGTGCGGCCGGGTTTCGCGTTGCGGCTGAACGCCGACGAGGTCGATGCGGCCTTCGAGGTGCCGCTGCGCTTCCTGATGGACGCCGCCAATCACAAGCGCGACAGCCGCATGTGGAACGATCTCGAATGGTTCTTCTACGACATGCCTTATGGCGACCGGCGCATCTGGGGCGTCACCGCCGGGATCATCCGTACGCTCTATGAAAGGCTCTATGCGTGAGTGTCTCGATCGCTGACAGGGCCGAATGGCTTGGCGACAAGGATTTGCAGCGCCTGCTTGGCGCGCTTGCCGAAGGCGGTGAGGAAGCGCGCATCGCCGGCGGCGCCGTGCGCAACGCGCTGATGGGCCAGCCTGTCGCCGACATCGATATCGCCACGTCCTGCCTGCCGCAGGAGACCATCCGCCGCGCCGAGTTGCAAGGGTTCAAGGCGGTGCCGACCGGCATCGAGCATGGCACCATCACGGTGGTCGCCGGTGGAAAACCCTACGAAATCACTACTTTGCGCGCCGATGTCGAGACCGACGGCCGCCGCGCCAAAGTGTCGTTCGGACGCGACTGGAAGCTCGACGCGGAGCGGCGCGACTTCACCATCAACGCGCTTTACGCCGAAGCCGACGGGACGGTGGTCGACCTCGTCGGTGGCATCGCCGACATCGAGGCGCGCCGGCTGCGCTTCATCGGCGACCCGGAGGCGCGCATCCGCGAGGATTACCTGCGCATCCTGCGCTTCTTCCGCTTCTTTGCCTGGTACGGCGAGGGCCGGCCCGACGCCGAGGGGCTGAAGGCCTGCGCCCGGCTGAAGGAGGGCCTCGCCCAGCTCTCGGCGGAGCGCATCTGGTCGGAGCTGAAGAAGCTTCTGTCGGCGTCCGATGCCTCGCGCGCCTTGCTCTGGATGCGGCAGGCGGGTGTGCTGACCGCGGCGCTGCCGGAAAGCGAGCGGTGGGGCATCGACGCCATCCATGGGCTGACCAGGGCCGAAAAGGATCTTGGCTGGCCGCCGGACCCGATGCTGCGGCTGCAGGCGATGGTGCCGCCGGACGAGGCCCGCATGAAGATGCTGGCGGAGCGGCTGAAATTCTCGACCGGTGAAGCGGATCGCCTGCGCCATTGGTCGATGGCGATCGCGGTCGAAGCGAAGACGACCGAGGGGGAACTGGCCAAACGGCTCTATCGCGGCGACCGCCAGGGGCTGGTCGATCGCCTGAGGCTGTCGCTGGCAGGGGCACGCGTGCGCGCCGTCGAGGACAATGACGCGCTACTCGAGGCCGGAGGCTTTTCGCGCCTGCTTGCCTTCGCGCTCAAATGGGAAAGGCCTGAATTTCCCCTGCGCGGCGCCGATCTGACCGCGCTCGGCGCGACGCCAGGGCCAAAGCTCGGCGAAATCCTCAAAAATCTCGAGGCGGAATGGATCGAAGCGGGATTTGCGCCTGATCGCGACGCACTGCTGGAACGCGCCGCGCAGGCGTTGCGCGCCAGGTAACGATCTCAACGCAAATCCGAAAAGCGCCGCGCGCTTTTGCCTGAGATGCTTCGATCAGGCGGCGTCGCGGACTTTCTCGATGCGCGAGCGGATCGCCTCGATCATGGTCTCGCGGATCGTCGTCTCGCCATGGGTTTCGCGCATATGCTCGACGGCGCGGCGCATCACTTCGGCCTCTTCCTCGGCGCGCGTGTGCCATTCACAGCCAGGAACGAGCGACCCGCAGTGAAATTGCTTCATCGGATTTCTCCTTTTCTCCGTGGAGCCGTAAAGGCCCCGGTATTTTCTTGGCCCCGGTCGATTTCCAGACCGCAGGCAGGGGGTGGAAGCTATAACACGGACGGGGCGGTCTGGTTGCATCAAAGCGCCGTGTGCCGTGCGCCCCTGACGTTTACGGCCAGCGCACCTCCGGCGGCAGGCTGGAGAGGATCGAGGCGACATTGCCGCCGGTCTTCAGGCCGAAGATGGTGCCGCGATCGTGAAGCAGGTTGAATTCGACGTAGCGGCCACGGCGGATGAGCTGTTCGTCGCGATCGCCATCGGTCCAGTTGCCGTTGAAGTTGGCTCGCACGAGATGGCCGTAGACGACGAGAAATGAACGTCCGACATCCTGGACGAAATTGAAATCGGCATTCCAGCCGCCCTTGTCCTCGCTCGAATGCAGCCAGTCGAAGAAGATGCCGCCGGTGCCGCGCGGCTCGTTGCGGTGCGGCAAGAAGAAGTATTCGTCGCACCAGGCCTTGAATTTCGGATAATCGGCGACGTCGGCGTTCTTCTCGCAGGCGAACTGCATGGCGCGCTGGAAGGCCACCGTGTCGGGGTCTTCCTGGGTGCGGCGGCGGTCGAGCACCGGCGTCAGGTCGGCGCCGCCGCCGAACCAATGGCGCGAGGTGACAACCAGGCGCGTGTTCATGTGCACGGCCGGAACGTTGGGGTTCCAGGGATGCGCGATCAGTGAAATGCCCGATGCCCAGAAACGCGGGTCTTCCTCGGCGCCGGGCATCTGCTTCCTGAATTCGGGCGAGAACTCGCCATGGACGGTCGAGGTGTGGACGCCGACCTTCTCGAAGACGCGGCCATGCATCATCGACATGGTGCCGCCACCGCCCTTGCCCTGATCGCGCTCCCACGGCGTCTTTTCAAAACGGCCTGGCGACCACGAGGCCAGCGGCCCCTGGAGATCCTGCTCGATCTGCTCGAAGGCGCCGCAGATGCGTTCGCGTAGCGCCTCGAACCACAGCCGCGCCTTCATCTTCTTCTCTTCGATGTCGGTGGGCAGGCCTGCCGGTATTTCGGGTCGTTCCAAGTCGCGTCTCCGGTTGTGGGGCGAGTCGCATCCGGCCCCCCGGACAAAATGACTCGTCTTTTGCCGGCGCGATCCCTAATCTCTTAAGGATCAGGGTCAAGTCCCGTCTGATTCAGGGTGGAAGGAGTTCCTTCGTGCGCACCCCGGCAAGACCGCCGCTGGATGGCTTGAAGAAAAGGCTCGATCAGAGCCGGGCCGAGCGCGAGCTTAAGCCGCGCGACGGTTTCCTGCGCGAAACCTTCGTCCTGCCGCGCCCGGATGCGCGCCTCAAGGCCAAGGAATGGTTCGAACGGTTTCCCAAGCAGGCCTACTGGACCGAGATCGAAAGCTGGTTCGAGCGCCCCGGGGATTTGATCGAGTTTACGATCAGGCGGCTGCCGGCGGCGGATTAGGATTTCGTCGCCCCGTTTACGGGGAGAGGCGGTGACGACGGCACAATCTTTCAATGCCGGCGCTGCCCCTCATCCGCCCTGCGGGCACCTTCTCCCCGCTAGCGGGGAGAAGGAAGAACCAGCCGTCTTGCGCCCGTTCCCTCCCTCGCCAGCCGGTCGCCCTTGTTCCTCAGCGGGCATTTGTCGATCGACATGCAGCCGCAGCCGATGCAGTCGGACAGGCCGTCGCGCAGTTTCTTCATCTGGGCGATCTTGTGGTCGAGTTCGTCGCGCCAGGCGGTTGAAAGCAGGCTCCAGTCGTCGCGGGTCGGCGTGCGGCCCTCGGGAAGTGCTGCCAGTGCGGCGCCGATGTCGGCCAGCGAAATCCCGACTTCCTGGGCAATCCTGATAACTGCCACGCGCCGCAGCACGTCGCGGCCGTAGCGGCGCTGGTTGCCTGACGTGCGATGGCTGCGGATCAGTCCGCGCGCCTCGTAAAAATGCAACGCCGACACCGCGACACCGCTGCGCCTGGCCACCTGGCCGACCGTCAATTCCGTAACAGGCGCCATGTCCCACTTTCCGCTTGACCTCAAGTTAAGTTGAGTTTGTAGCGAAGAAGTGTCGATTGAGCAAATGTCAGGAGAAGGCGATGTGCGCCTGGGTGCGACTGTCTGGAGAAACCGCCGCCGTGGCCGACGGCGAGGGCGTCCTATCGGAGCTGCCGGATGGCTTCGCCCGCCACCATGGCGACGGACAGGGCGACATTGATGCTGCGCGCGCTGCCCTGCATCGGGATGGTCAGCCGCGCATCCGCCGCCTGATGGACTGGATCCGGCACGCCAGCGGATTCGCGGCCAAACAGGAGGATGTCGCCGTCGGCGAAGCTGAAGTCGGTGTAGCGGGCCGTAGCCTTGGTCGACAGCAGCACCAGCCGGCTCGCGCGGGCCTTGCGCCAGGTTTCGAAGGCGTGCCAGTCGACATGCCGGGTCAGCGCGGCCATTTCGATATAGTCCATGCCGGCACGCTTGAGCGCCTTGTCGGACAGCGGAAAGCCGGCCGGTTCGATGATGTCGACGCCAAGGCCGAGGCAAGCGGCGAGGCGCAGGATTGTCCCGGTATTGCCGGCAATGTCAGGCTGGTAGAGCGCGATGCGGAGACCATTGTTCACTTCCGCGTCCTTCTAATAAGTGGCAGATCGGCCACAGCCGCTTCGCGGTTTTGGAAATTCCTGGACCTGCGGGTGGCCATTTTCTGCGAAGTCGGGTATACGACCGGCATTGTCAACCCGAACCGATGGAGGGGTAATCCATGATGACCATGCACATCCTACGCCTCTCCCGTGGGCCAGTATGCCCAGTGGCGGTTTCGGTACGACGATTCACCTGACTCTCTAAGACTTGATCGCACCGATTCCCGCCGAAGCGTCTTTTCGGCTGTCAAAGGAATCCTGCGATGTTTTTCAAAAAGTCCAAAGGGCTGAACGCCCAAACTGAGCCTGTCCGGACGGTCCGGACCGACGGCTTCAGTCGTGTCCAGACCGATGCCTGGCATCGGGTCCAGACCGACGCAATTCGTGCCTACGGCCGAATGCCGGCGGACGATGTCGCGTCGCCTTTTCATCTCTATTTTCACGCGGAGGACGGACCAATGTTCGATCCCTACAGAATACCGGGCTCGAGGAGCCTGCATATCCACCGGCTGCCGACATGGGCGCTGTTGATCGGCGATACCTATTCCTCGGCGGTCCATGCCGAAGTGCGCCGCCGTCCGCATCGCGGCATGCTGCCCGATGTCGATTTCTCGCGCGCGGTTCCCGATCCGAGCCGTCCGTCGCTGGTGCGCCGCATCATCCGGATGATCCGGCCGGGCGCGAGGATCCGGGTTGTCGACACCACGCCGGCAGCATCATCGAACGATGCTGTCGGCGAAAAGCCCGCGAACCCCTATATTGCGCGAAGCAGGGCCGACGGTCCGGATGATTCCGGACCGTCGGCCCTCGGCGCCATGCGATCCGGGGGTTCCGTACGTCGCCACGCCGCGTAAGCGGAAAACCGATTTCTTATGAGCATGACCTATGTTGTTGTTTAGCTGGTTTGAAAGAAGGCTCGATCCGTTCCCGGCAGCGGAGCCGGTCGAGCCGCCCAAGACGCTGGTGGCCTTCTGCCTGCATTATACGCGCGGCGCCTGGCCCTATATACTGGTCGACGCGGTGCTGGTGGCGGCCATCGCCATCGCAGAAGTGTGGATGTTCGGCTTTCTCGGCCGCATCGTCGACTGGCTGTCGGGGCAGAACCGCGAGACCTTCCTGCAGACGGAAGGCTGGAAGCTCGCCGGCATGGCCTTCATCGTGCTGTTCGCGCTGCCGGGCACGGTGTGGGTGCATTCGCTGCTCAACCAGCAGACGCTGATGGGCAACTATCCCATGCGCATCCGCTGGCAGGTGCATCGCTACCTGCTGAAACAGTCGATGAGCTTCTATCAGGACGAGTTCGCCGGCCGCATCGCCACCAAGCTGATGCAGACGGCGCTCGCCGTGCGCGAATGCGTCATCAAGGTGATCGACGTCCTCAACTATGTCATCGTCTATTTCCTCGGCATGCTGCTGATCGTCGGCTCGGCCGACTGGCGGCTGGCCGCGCCGCTCGGCGTCTGGCTGGTCGGCTACATCCTGTTGCTGCGCTTCTTCATCCCGCGCCTGGGCAAGGTCGGCGAGGAGCAGGCCAATGCGCGCTCGACCATGACCGGCCGCGTCGTCGACAGCTACACCAACATCCAGACAGTCAAGCTGTTCAGCCACGCCAAGCGCGAAGCGACCTTTGCCAGGGAAGGCATGATGGGCTTCCTCGACACGGTCTACCGGTCGATGCGGCTGGTGACGGTGCTGTTCGGCTCGCTCTACATCCTGAACGCGCTGCTGCTGTTCTCGGTCACCGCCATCTCGCTGTGGCTGTGGATGGGGCAAGCGGTGACGATCGGCGCGGTCGCCGTGGTCATCGGCCTGGTGCTCAGAATGTGGGGCATGTCGCAGTGGATCATGTGGGAAATGTCGGGCCTTTTCGAGAATATCGGTACGGTGCAGGACGGCATTGCCTCGATCTCGCTGCCGCGGCTGGTCGAGGACAGGCCTGACGCGAGGGAGATCAGCGTCTCCAGGGGCGATATCCGTTTCGAGGATATCCGCTTCCACTACGGCAAGCAGAAGGGTGTCATCGAAAACCTGTCGCTGGCGGTGAAGCCGGGCGAGAAGGTCGGCATTGTCGGCCGCTCGGGCGCCGGCAAGTCGACGCTGGTCAATCTGCTGCTGCGTTTCTACGACCTGGAAAGCGGCCGGATCCTGATTGACGGCCAGGAGATCGCCGGCGTGAAGCAGGATTCGCTGCGCGCCCAGATCGGCATGGTTACACAGGATACATCGCTGCTGCATCGTTCGGTGCGCGAGAACATCCTTTATGGCCGGCCCGATGCCAGCGACGAGATGTTGCTCGAGGCGGCGCGGCGGGCCGAGGCGCTGGATTTCATAGCGGCGCTTTCGGACCATAGCGGCCGCAAGGGTTTCGACGCCTATGTCGGCGACCGCGGCGTCAAACTGTCCGGCGGCCAGCGGCAACGCATCGCCATCGCTCGCGTTATGTTGAAGGATGCACCCATACTTATCCTTGACGAGGCGACGTCGGCGCTCGATTCCGAGGCGGAAGCCGCCATCCAGGAGAATCTGTACAAGCTCATGCAGGGCAAGACCGTCATTGCCATCGCGCACCGGCTGTCGACCATCGCGGCGATGGACAGGCTCGTGGTGATGGACCAGGGCCGGATCATCGAGGAGGGGTCGCACGAGGAGCTGGTCGCCAAGGGCGGGCTCTACGCGCAGCTCTGGCAGCGCCAGTCGGGCGGGTTCCTGCTCGAGGATGGTCCGGTCGACGTCGCCAACGACGCAATCGCAAAGGGCCAGGCTGCCGAATGATGACAGCCGTCTATCGCTGGTTCGAGACCTGGGTCTATCCGTTCAGGGAGCCGGCGAACCTGCGGCCGCCGGCCAGCGTCGCCGGCTTCCTCTGGCACTATGTCGGGCAGGCGAAATTCGCCTTCTTCGCCATGCTGGTCATCGGCGGCATCGCGCCGCTGGTCGAGGCCGGCCTGTTCTACTTCGTCGGGCGGCTGGTCGATATTCTCGATCAATTGCCCGGCGAACGGAGCTGGCACGCCCTGTGGACCGCGGCCGGCCCCGAACTCGTTTTCATGGTCGCCGTGGTGCTGGTCATCCGCACTGTGGTCGTCGGGCTGTCGGCGCTGGTCGACGAACAGACGATCACGCCCGGCTTCTACAATCTGGTGCGGTGGCAGGCGCACCGGCATGTCTCGCGCCAGTCCTACGCCTTCTTCCAGAACGATTTCGCCGGCCGCATCGCGACAAAGGTCTGGCAGGCCGGTCAGGCGACCGGCGACCTGATGGAGAGCTTCATCGAGGTCGTCTGGTTCATGGTCGTCTATACGGTGACGACGCTGGCGCTGGTCGCGGGGCTCGATCTCAGGCTGGCGGCGCTGGTGGTGATCTGGATCACCGCCTTCGGCTTTCTGGCCAAGCTCTATCTGCCGGCCATTCGCAAACATGCCGAGGCGACGGCCGAGGCAGGGTCGATGATCAATGGCCGTATTGTCGATTCCTATTCCAACGTGCAGACGCTGAAGCTGTTCGCGGCCGACGGCGACGATCGCTACATCAGGAACGGCTTCGACATCTATCTCGACGCATTGCGGCCTTTCACCCGCCGGCTGACCGGCGTGCGCATGGCGCTGACGACGCTGTCGGGCATCATGATCACGGCGATCGGCTGCTTTGCCGTCTATCTCTGGGTCGAGGGCTCGATCACCGTCGGCGCCGTCGCCTTCACGCTCAGCCTGGTGCTGCGGCTCAACATGCTGCTTGGCCGGCTGATGATGCAGATGAACGGCATCTTGCGCAATCTCGGCGTGCTGGAGAACTCCAAGGCGCTGATCTCGCAGCCGCTCGGGCTCACCGACGCGCCCGACGCCAAGGAGCTCGTCGTGGCCGGCGGCCGTATCGAGGTGAAGGATGTCGAGTTCCACTACGGCAAGGGCTTTGGCGTGCTGAACGGCATCGACCTCGTGGTCCGGCCCGGCGAGAAGGTCGGGCTGGTCGGCCCGTCTGGCGCCGGCAAGACGACGCTCGCCAATCTGATCCTGCGCCTCTACGACCTCGAAAGCGGCCAGATCACCATCGACGACCAGGATGTTTCCGGCGTGACGCAGAATTCGTTGCGCGCCAATATCGGCGTGGTCAGCCAGGACACCGCGCTGTTCCACCGCTCGCTGCGCGACAACATCAAGCTCGGCATGCCCGATGCGACGGACGCCGAGGTGGTCGCGGCGGCTAAGAAGGCCGAGGCGCACGAGTTCATCCTGGGCTTGCGCGACAACCGGGATCGTCAGGGCTACGAGGCCTTCGTTGGCGAGCGTGGCGTGAAGCTGTCGGGCGGCCAGCGCCAGCGCGTGGCGATCGCGCGGGTCTTCCTCAAGGACGCCCCGATCCTGATCCTTGACGAAGCGACCTCGGCGCTCGATTCCGATATCGAAGCGGCGATCCAGGAGAACCTGACGCGGCTGATGGAAAACAAGACCGTGATCGCCATCGCGCACCGGCTGTCGACGATCGCGGCTCTTGACCGACTGGTGGTGCTCGACGGCGGCCGCATCGTCGAGCAAGGCACGCATGACGAGCTGGTGGCGCTCGACGGGCTCTATGCCCGGCTGTGGAAGCGCCAGTCCGGCGGCTTCCTCTACCATGAGGAAAGCGTGCTCGAAGAGACGCGGCCGGCGGAATAGGCCAATGGGTGCGGGGCAAGAGACGGTCTTTGTGCTGAGGCGGCTGCGGCCGACCGCACCGGCCTTCGATGCGCTGATGCAGGACAGCAGGCTGGAAGGCTACTGGATGCTGGTGCGGCTTCGCGACGGTTGGGTGAGCGGGCGCAACAAATTCCTAAAAAAGCCCGAGATGTTGCTCGGTGCCTATCATGGCCGGCAACTGGTCGGCGTCGGCGGGCTGAACATCGATCCCTATTTCGAGGGTCGTGATTTCGGAAGGGTGCGTCATCTCTATGTCGGCCGAGCCTACCGGCGACTGGGCGTCGGCCATATGCTGTTATCGGCGATCATCGAGCGGGCGAGGGCGCATTTTTCGGCGCTCAACACACGCGCTCCGACGGAATCATTCGCCTTTTACGAAAGGCTTGGCTTTTTTCGCGTTTCCGGCGAGGAATTCGTCACGCACCGCATGCCGCTGGCCGCCGCAACGGCGAAGACAGGAAAGGCGAACTGAATGTCGCTTCGACCTCCGTCAGGCCTGACCGGGTCGTCCGCCGCCGAACTTGCCTTCGACGCGCTCGGCCATGAAATCCTGGCCGAAAAGGCGGCGGCGCTCGGGCGTGCCGGCCAAAAGGTCGAGGAGACGCTGGCCCGGCTGGCCGGCAATGCCGACGAGGACCTGCGTCCCCGGCTTCTCAAGGAGGCCGCCATGGCCGTTCACGCCTATTTCATCCAGCGCGAATTGTGCGGCCTGCGCAAGCACGATGCCGTCATCCGCGAATACAACATCCCCAAGGCGGTTCTGGTGAGACTGGGCGCCGCCTAGTTCCGTTTTCAGGAATCACTCCAGCCATTCGGTGACGAAGCTGCCGTTCTCGTGGATATCGGTGGTTTCCAGCGGGCCGGGGCCGAGATTGGTGAATTTGTGCGGCGTGTTGGGCGGCACGATGACGATCTGGCCGGTGGAAGCCTCGATTTCCTGGTCGCCGACCGTGAACAGGCCGGTTCCCTGGCGGATGATGAAGATCTCCGCATAGGGATGGGCGTGCAGCCGCGGGCCGCCGCCGACGTCGGGCAGATAGTTGAAGATCAGGCAGGAGTTGGACCCGTAGACGCCGCATTGCAGTTCGCCCTTCCAGTGGTCGGAGCGAACAGCCCATTCCTCGCGGTCGATGACATGCGCCATGCGGCCAAGGATAGATCACGCCGATGCCCCGTGTCGAGGCGAAGCCGGGGGTGGGATTTGCAGTTGTTTCCCTGTCGTTTAGCCGCCTTTTGCGGCGCTTGGCCGCCGCGCCGCGCAATAGGGGATTTTGTCCCCGCGACAATCTGCCCTTGTGCCTTCACCCGTCTGGACAAAAACGGGCTTCACGCATAAACCGAAGTCCAAATGCCGGAGGAATTCGCTAGCCTGTTCGCCATGCGCTGTCGGGTTGGCGTGAATGAGCGGGGAACAAGGCTCAGCCACCGGCGCGGAAGAGGCGAAAGGATCAGGCACCCGTGAGCGCAACCGACATCCACGATCCCAACCGTCGAGATTTTCTCTACGTCGCCACCGGCATGGCTGCCGTTGTCGGCGCCGGCGCGGTCGCCTGGCCGTTCATCGACCAGATGCGCCCCGACGCCTCGACGCTGGCGCTTGCTTCGGTCGAGGTCGACGTCTCCTCCTTGACCCCAGGCAGCTCGCTGATCGTCAAGTGGCGCGGCAAGCCGGTCGTGGTGCGCAACCGCACCGAAAAGGAAATGAAGGACGGCGAGGCCGTCAGCCTCTCCGATCTCAAGGATCCGATCGCCCGCAACGCAAATCTGCCGTCCGATGCGCCGGCGACCGACGCCAACCGCACCACGCCCGGCAAGGAGGCCTGGATGGTGATGGTTCAGGTCTGCACCCATCTGGGCTGCATCCCGCTCGGTCAGGAAGGCGATTTCGGCGGCTGGTTCTGTCCGTGCCACGGTTCGCAATACGATACCGCCGGCCGCATTCGCAAAGGCCCGGCGCCGGAAAACATGGCGATTCCGGTATTCAAGTTCATTTCCGATACCAAGCTCCTTATCGGCTGAGGCAGGGGATATTTCGATGAGCGAGGGACACTCGACCTATACGCCCAAGACCGGTATCGAACGCTGGTTCGACGCCCGCATGCCGCTACCCAGGATGGTCTATGACAGCTTCATTGCCTATCCGGTGCCGCGCAACCTGAACTATATGTGGACCTTCGGCGGCATCCTGGCGATCATGCTGGTGTCGCAGATACTGACCGGCATCGTGCTGGCGATGCATTATACGTCGGACAGCACTCTCGCCTTCAATTCGGTCGAGAAGATCATGCGCGACGTCAACTCCGGCTGGCTGTTGCGCTACATGCATGCCAACGGCGCGTCGTTTTTCTTCATCGCGGTCTACCTGCATATCTTCCGCGGTCTTTACTACGGCTCCTACAAGGCACCGCGCGAACTGCTCTGGATCCTGGGCTGCATCATCTATCTCCTGATGATGGCGACCGGCTTCATGGGCTACGTGCTGCCATGGGGGCAGATGAGCTTCTGGGGCGCCACCGTCATCACCGGCTTCTTCAGCGCCATTCCGCTTGTCGGCGACTGGATCCAGCAATTGCTGCTCGGCGGCTTTGCCGTCGACAATCCGACGCTGAACCGCTTCTTCGCGCTGCATTACCTCCTGCCATTCATGATCGCCGGCGTCGTCGTGCTGCACGTCTGGGCGCTGCATGTGGTGGGCCAGTCGAACCCGACCGGCATCGAGGTCAAGTCGAAGACCGACACCGTCGCCTTCACGCCCTACGCGACCATCAAGGACGCGTTCGGCATGATCGTGTTCCTGTTCATCTTCGCCTATTTCATCTTCTTCCTGCCGAACTATCTCGGCCACGCTGACAACTACATCGTCGCCAACCCGTTGAAGACGCCGGCCCATATCGTGCCGGAATGGTACTTCCTGCCGTTCTACGCGATCCTGCGCGCCATCACCTTCAACATCGGCCCGATCAATTCCAAGCTCGGCGGCGTGCTGTGCATGTTCGGCGCCATCGCCATGCTGTTCCTGGTGCCTTGGCTCGACACCTCGAAGGTGCGCTCGGCGGTTTACCGGCCCTGGTACAAGCTGTTCTTCTGGCTGTTCGTGGCCGATGCCATCCTGCTTGGCTGGCTGGGATCGCAGCCGGCGGAAGGCAGCTATGTGTTCATGGCGCAGATGGCGACACTGTTCTACTTCGCCTTCTTCCTGATCATCATGCCGGTGCTCGGCCTGATCGAGACACCTAGGCGGCTGCCGAACTCGATCACCGAGGCGGTGCTCGAGAAGAACAAGGGCGGCAGCGGGCATCCGGCGGGCGCCACGGCCGCACCACAGACCAAGGGCTGAGCGGTAGAGAATCTAAGGGGATTTGGCATGAAAAAGATTCTCACCTCGCTGGCTTTGATCGGCCTTGTGGCCGCTGGCGGTGCGGCATTTGCGGCCGAAGAGGCACACAATGAGGCGGCACCGACGCATTTCCCGATCCACGAACCGAAGGAAATGAGCTGGAGCTTCACCGGCCCGTTCGGCACCTATGACAAGGCGCAGTTGCAGCGCGGCCTGAAGGTCTACAAGGAAGTCTGCTCGGCCTGCCATTCGATGAACCTGGTGGCGTTCCGTACGCTGTCGGACCTCGGCTACAACGATGCCCAGATCAAGACGTTTGCGGCCGAATACACGATCCATGACGGCCCCAACGATGCCGGCGACATGTTCGACCGTCCCGGCAAGCCGTCGGACCATTTCCCGGCGCCGTTCGCCAACGAGGAAGCCGCGGCTGCCTCGAACGGTGGTGCCGCTCCGCCCGACATGTCGCTGCTGGCCAAGGCGCGCGCCGTCGAGCGCGGCTTCCCGCAGTTCGTCTTCGACATCTTCACCCAGTACGATGCCGCCGGCCCCGACTACATCCATTCGCTGCTGACCGGTTACGACCAGACGCCGCCGGCCGGAATGGTGATCCCCGAAGGCACGCACTACAACCCGTACTTCATGTCCGGCGTGTCGCTGAAGATGCCCAAGCCGCTGTCCGACGGCCAGGTGACCTATGACGACGGCTCGCCGCAGACCGTCGACCAGTATTCCCGTGACGTCGCTACCTTCCTGATGTGGGCGGCCGAGCCGCACATGGAGGACCGCAAGAAGACCGGCTTCCGCGTGCTGGTGTTCCTGCTGCTGTTCGGCGCGCTGGTCTACATGACCAAGCGCAAGGTCTGGGAAGGCGTCGCGCACTAGCTGTGTCGATATTCAGGTGATGCCGGCCTGCAAATGCCGGCTCCCTGCGCTTCCGGTGCTCACGTACTTCAAGTACGCTCCGCTCCGGTTCTCGAAAGCCGACATTTTCGACTCGGCCTGACCTGAATCTCCACACACCTTTGGGTGCGAACTAATCCAATGGGCGCCTTTCGGCGCCCTTTTCATTTTCTGGCGATGGCATGTCACATGGCCGTCACCGCATCTGGCGATCCTGAGCCATTCCCAACAAGGATCGCACCCATGAGGAAATACGCATTGCTGGCCGCGGGCCTGCTGCTGCTGGTCATCGGCTCGGCAGCCCGGGCCGAAGACGCAAAGCCCTTCGTCACGAACAAGGACATCGACCTGACGATGATCCTGCCGCCGCCGCCGGCCAATGATTCGGCTGAGACAAAGGCCGAACTCGGCGAGGTGCTGACCCTGCAGGTAACGCGCACGCCCGAGATGGTGGCCAGCGCCGTTGCCGATGCCGAGGAGAATGTCTGGCGTTTCGGCGACGTGATGGGTCCGAACTTCACCAAGGACAAGCTGCCGAAATTCTCGGCCTTCTTCGACCGCGTGGTGGAGACCGAAGGCGCCGTCGTCGACCCGGCCAAGGATGTCTGGAAGCGCCCGCGTCCGCACCAGCTGAGCGATCTCGTCAAGCCGGCGGTCAAGCTGTCAAGCTCCGGCTCTTGGCCGTCGGGCCACGCCACGGTCGGCACGATGATGGGCATCATCCTGGCCGACATGGTTCCGGAAAAGCGCGCCGAGATCATGGCTCGCGCGGCTGCCTATGCCCATAATCGCGTCGTCGGCGGCATCCACTATCCGTCGGATGTCGAGATGGGCAAGATTTCCGGCAGCGTCATTGCGGCGGTCCTGCTCAACCGGGACGATTTCAAGGCCGAGTATGAGGTGGCCAAGGCGGAACTGCGGGCCGACCTTGGCATGTAGGCCTTCGCTGCATGCCTGCCGCCAGGAGGGCGCCGGATGGCGCCCTTTTGCGTTCCTGCGTCCGATATCGCGCCTTATAGTAGGGCGAGAGCTCTCAATTGGGCAGGAAACGCTTTGAAGGGGCGGTCATCATGGAAGATGCGGACGGCACCGCCATAAGGGCCATCATCGCGCGGCAGTTCGCGAGCCTGAGCTGGGGCGAGGGCCGGGCGCCCGGCTGGGAGGACTTCGCCGGCGATTTCCTCGATGGCGCCAGCCTTTATCCGGCGGCTCGCCCGGCGAAGCGCACCAGTGTCGCCGATTTCGTCGAGCGGATGCGCGGCCTGTCGCGGACATCGCTGCGGTCGCTAGACGAGACGATGCTTGGCGCCGATATCCGCGTCTTCGGTAACATCGCGACCGCGACGGTCGCGGCGGAGATGACCGAGAACGGCGCCGAGACCAACCGCTCGATGGAAATGCTGCTGCTGGTAAGGAGCGACGGGGCCTGGAAGATCGTCGCCCAGGCCTGGGACAGGGCAAGCGAGGCCAATCCTTTGCCGGATGCGCTTGTCTCGGGCGCCACATCGCGCTAGCCCTTGTCGGTCGCGTCGGGTTGCCGCCGGTGCCCGCGCCACCAGCTGGATCACCCGGAGAGCCGCCCCATGAAACCTTCGCTCGAAGACACGCTGCTCGCGGCGATCCGCACCATTCCCGATTATCCCAAGCCCGGCATCCTGTTTCGCGACATCACCACGCTGCTCGGCAATGCGCGCGCCTTCCGCCGCGCCATCGACGAGCTGGTGCATCCCTATGCCGGGCAGAAGATCGACAAGATCGCCGGCATCGAGGCGCGCGGCTTCATCCTGGGCGGGGCCGTCGCGCATCAGCTTTCGGCCGGCTTCGTGCCGATCCGCAAGAAGGGCAAGCTGCCCTATGAGACCGTGCGCGTCGCCTACAGTCTGGAATACGGGCTGGACGAGATGGAGATGCACAAGGACGGCGTTGCGCCGGGCGAGAAGGTGATCCTGGTGGACGACCTGATCGCCACCGGCGGCACGGCGGAAGCGGCGGTCAAGCTGCTGCGCCAGATCGGCGCCGATATTCTCGCCGCCTGCTTCGTCATCGACCTGCCGGACCTGGGCGGGCGTGCCAAGCTCGAAGCGCTTGATGTGTCGGTGAGGACGCTGATCGGGTTCGAAGGGCATTAGGGATAGTGAGTAGGGAATAGTGAATAGGGAATAGGGAATAGGGAATAGGGAATAGGGAATAGTAGGGGTTGCATTCGACGGCAGGCGCCGCGTTGAACGCTCACTACTCACTACTCACTACTCACTACTCACTACTCACTACTCACCCACCTTCACCAGTACCGCGCTTTCGAATTCCAGCACCTTGTCGCCGGTCGAATCGAAGGCCTCCGAGCGCAGCGACAGGAGCCGCCAGCCGGAGCGTGACGAGATCGGGCGGTGGGACAGCGCGGTACGGTTGAAGGTGACGGTCTCGCCGGCAAAGACGGGCTTCAGCCATTTCAGGTTCTTGAAGCCGGGCGAGGGGCCGAATTCAGGCGCGGGCCCGGGACCAGCCCATTCGCCGCCCATGCGCGTTTCGAGATTGAGCTTCATCCAGGTGGCGGCGGTGTGCCAGCCGGACGCGCAGAGGCCGCCGAGCACGCTGTTCTTCGCGGCTTCTTCGTCGACGTGGAAGACCTGTGGATCGTATTTGCGGGCGAAGGCCTTGATTTCCTCAGGCTCGAATCTGTGCGAGCCGAGCGTCACGGTGGTGCCGATGCGAAAGAACTCGTCGAGGCTCATGCTATGGCCTCGCGGGTCAGGAACATGCCGGTGTTCTCCAGCTCGAAGACGCTTTCGCCACGCTGGTTGAAAAGTTCGGCGCGCATTGTGACGAGACCGAGCTGAGGTCTCGATTTTGACAGACGCTTGGCGACGATGGTGCTGTGGCCGCTCAGGATGTCGCCGGCAAGCACCGGTTTCTTCCATTTGACATAGTCGATGCCGGGGGAACCTTGCGACGTCGAGTCGAGCAGGAAGGCGTCGCACCACATGCGCATGAACATGGCGCAGGTATGCCAGCCGGAGGCCGACAAGCCACCCAGGATGCTCGCCTTGCCAGCCTCTTCGTCGAGATGCATGGGCTGGGCGTCGAACTCGCCGGCGAATTCGACGATCTCCTCGGCGCTGACAAGTTTGGTGCCGAGATCGAGCGAGGTGCCTTCAACGAAATCGTCGTAGGTCCAGGTCTTTGCGGCAACTGAAGTCTTTCCGGTCATGGTCTCGAATCCGGCTGCGGAACACGCGATCCCTGTGGACCGGAAAACCCGGATGCAGGGCCGACGGCGTTTGGTCAAGCCCTTTCTCGTAAGCCAGCTGCCGGAAGACAGGCCGGCGACGGCGCTCAGAGCCAGCCGCGGCGGCGGAAATACCAGAAGGGCAGGATCGCCGAGATCACCATCATGGCAATGGCGAAGGGATAGCCGAACTCCCACTTCAATTCGGGAATGACATCGAAATTCATGCCGTAGATCGAGGCGACCAGCGTCGGCGGCAGGAAGATGACGGCGGCGACCGAGAAGATCTTGATGATGGCGTTCTGTTCGATCGAGATCATGCCGAGCGTGGCATCGAGCAGGAAGGAGATCTTCTGCGACAGGAAGGTGGCGTGGTCGGCGAGCGAGAGCACGTCGCGCGACAAGGTCTTGATGCGGGCGCGCACATCCTTGCTCATCTTGGTCTGGGTCGCGACATGGGCAAGGAAGCCCGCCAGCCGCTGCAGCGAAATCAGGCTGTCGCGCACCGAGGAGGCGATGTCCTCCTTGCGGCCGATGGCCTTCAGCAGCTCCTGGAAGTCTCGGTTGCGTTTCGACACCTTGGTCGAGCGCGCCTCGAAGATGTCGCGCGAGATCGCTTCCACGTCGCGGCCGGCGCGCTCGAGTATGTCGGCGAGGCGATCGACGATCGCCTCCAGCAAGCCGATCAGAATGGTGTCGCCGCTGGTGCAGCCGGTCGCCACCTTTTCGGCGCGCAGCGGAAAGGTCTTGAAAGCCTTCGGTTCGTGATAGCGCACGGTGATCAGCCTGGCGCCGGCGAGCGCGAAGGTCACGGGCGACATCAGGGGGTCGTCGACCTCGGTCTGAGCAGGCAGAGTGGCGGTCATGAAGTAGGCGCCGTCCTCGATATAGAGGCGGCTGGAAATCTCGATTTCTTCCATCTCCTCGCGGGTCGGAATGGCGACGCCGAGCCAGCTCTCGATGGTGGCCTCTTCCTCCTTGGTCGGATTGACGAGATCGGCCCAGACCACCTTGTCGCTATTGGCCAGCAGGTCGTCGGTGAGGCGCAGGCGGTCATTGTCCACGACAAATGCCTTGATCATCGCCAGATCTCCCCTGCGAGGTGGGTTCGGATTGCGCGTCGTGTCGGATTGCACGGCTTTTCGTCGCGTGCGCTGACCGTGTGCCAGCCGCTTAGACCCGTGCCATGACAAAATCAAGACAAGCCCCGGCAGCGGCGGGCCGGCATCGGCGGTTCAGAAAAACTCGTCGAGAAGCCGATACCAGGAAAGCTTTGCCGGCTCGGCCCGCGGTGGTCCGTAGCGTTCCAGGAACGGTTTCACCCAGGCTTGCCCCAGATTGTGGCGGATGCTCCAGCAGGCGAGCGCCAGATCCTGGTGGCGGTCGGCGACGCCCAGCCGGCCGCAATCGATGAAGCCGCTGAAGCGGCCTTCGGCAGCCATGAAGTTCGGCATGCAGGCGTCGCCATGGGTGACGACGAGATCCTCGGCCACAGGCCTCAGCGCGACCAGTTCGGCGAAGATTTCCGTGGCGGTCCGTCCCTGCCGTTCGTCGTCGAAATCGCTCTCGTCGACTTCGCCGGCTTCCATGCGCGCGCGGGCCGTGGCGATGCGGCGCTCAATGCGATGATCGAAGGGGCAGGAACCGGTGTCGAGCGCGTGCAGCTCGCGAAGCGCGCCGGCCATGATGTCGATCGCGATGGTGGGATGAAGCTGTCGCGCCGATGCCAGATCGCGTCCGGGAATGGCCGACATCAGCAGCCAGTGCCGGCCGGCATCGCTTTCGAAGCCGATCACTTCGGGGCAGACAATGCCTTGCCCGCCGAGCCAGCGCAGCCGCGCCGCCTCATCGGCGAGTTCGGCCAGGGGGCCGCTCTCTTCGATTTTCAGGAACAAGGCAGGCTTGTCCCCGGCCTCGAGGCGAAACACGCCGGCCTGCGATCGGCCGATCGTCTGGCGGCGCCAGCGGTAGCCGGACATCAGCCCGCGCAGGCTGTCCGGCAGGTCGGTCTCGGGAGGATGGCTGTTCATGCCGTGCGGGCAGGCTCCGAGGGAGCCCGCCCTCCCTGTCATGTGTCCCTGGTCATGCCGCCTGGCGGGCGTTCGGCAGGATCTGATGCAGCACGATCGCCCAGACGGCGCCGAAAGCGATCGACGAGCCCAGTATGTACTGCACGATGTCGGGCAGCGTCTTGACGAAGTCCGGCGGCGCCAGCGTGGCGAACAGCGCCATCAGGATCGGCAGGCCGATGACCAGCATGTTGCGCTCGGTCAGCGGCGTGCCGCGCACGACACGAAAACCGTTCATGGCGATGACGACGCAGAGCACGCCGAAGACGCCACCGATGACCGGCCCCGGGATCGAGGCGATGACCGCCGACAATTTGCCGATCAGGCCGAACAGCACCAGAAAGATGCCGGCGGCGCCAAAGGCGGCGCGGCTGGCGATGCCGGTAATGGCGATGATGCCGGCATTGGAGGAATAGCCGGTGACCGGCGTGCTGCACAGCAGCGCGCTGATCAGGCAGCCCAGGCCTTCGCCGGTGGCGCCACGGTCGAGCTGCTCGTCCGAAAGCGGCTTGTCGATGACCGCGCCGACCGCGAACCAGGTTCCCGTCGTTTCGGCCAGCACGACGATGTAGACGATCAGCATCGTCAGCATCGCCGACCAGGAGAAGGTCACGTCGAGATTGAGGAAGGCGATGCGCGGCAGGGAAAACCAGGTCGCGGCTGAAACACCCGACATGTCGAGCTGGCCCATGAAGGCCGCGGCCACGCTGCCAGCGACAAGCGCGATGATCACCGACAGCAGGCGGAGCCATGCGCCCTTCGCGCCCAGCGCCATGCCGGTCAGCATGCAGCCGACGAGCACCGCCGCCGCGATGAAGGCGAGGACGATGTTGCCGCCGACGGTGGCCGTGCCATGGACCGCGAACACGCTTTCCCTGAGCGCCACCGGCATCAGCGCGACGCCGACGACGATGATGATGGCGCCGCCGACGATGGGCGGGACGAACCGGTTGACGAGCCGGTGGAAGAGCTTGGTCGGAGATCCCAGAAGCATGACCAGAATAGCGCCCGGGATGAGCGCGCCGATGACGGCCGAGAGCCCTGCTATGCCGCCGCCGGCGCCGAAGGCGATCGCCAGCACCGCGCCGATCGGCACGAAGGACGGTCCCTGCACGACCGGCAGGCGCATCAGGAACTGCGACTGGACAAGCGTTGCGATACCGGCCGCGACGAAGGCCGACTGGATGAAGGCGCCGGCATCGCCGACGCTGAAGGCAAGCACCGAAGCGATGATGAACGGCACGATATAGACGTCCATCGCCAGCACGTGCTGGAGGCCGAGCAGGGCGGCCTTGCCCAGGGGCAACGGATCGTCCGGCTGGGCGGTCAAAGTGATTTCTGGCGCAACGCGTTCCATGATGTCCCCTCTGGAAATCCCCGGCCGATCATGGGATCAGTCGGCGGCAAAGGACAGCGGCGCGAATGTTTGCCAACTGCTTTTTTGACAAGCCATGCCGTCGTTGACGCCGAACCGGAGCGCGCCATGACCACAGAGCCTTTCACGCTGGTCGGCACCGCCTTCCACACGCCGGAACGCGGCGCGCTGGAAGTGCTGGAGGCGCATCTGTTCGGCATCGACGCGCAGGGGCGGATCGCCGAGATGCTGGCGCCCGGCCATCCGGACTATGCCGTGCGGCGGAGCGATGCCCGCCGGGCCGGCACGCTGGTGGAACTCGGCGAAGGACAATTCCTGCTGCCCGGGCTCATCGACCTGCACATCCATGCGCCGCAATGGCCGCAGATGGGCAAGGCGCTGGATGTGCCGCTCGAGGTCTGGCTGCAGAAATACACGTTTCCGCTCGAGGCCCGCTACGCCGATGTCGGCTACGCCAGGGAGGTCTATGCCGATCTGGTCGACAATCTGCTCGCCAACGGCACCACCACGGCGCTGTATTTCGCCACCGTCCATGTCGAGGCGAGCCTGGCGCTGGCAGGCATCTGCCTGGAAAAGGGCCAGCGTGCTCTGGTCGGCAAGGTCGTGATGGACGATCCCGACCAGTGTCCGCCCTTCTACCGCGATGCCGACGCGGCAAGCGCTGTCGCGGACACAAGGCGCTTCATCGAGGCGCTGAGGGCGATGGATCAGGGCGAAAGGCCGCTGGTGCAGCCGGTGATCACGCCCCGCTTCATCCCGAGCTGCACCGATGCCGCGCTCAAGGGGCTTGGTGATCTCGCCCACGAGTTCGGCTGCCACGTGCAGACCCATTGCTCGGAGAGCGACTGGGCAAAACAGTTCGTGGAAGAGCGTTTCAACCGGACCGACGCGGCCAGCCTCGACGATTTCGGCCTGCTGACCCGCCACACGATCCTGGCGCATTCGAATTTCATCGACGGGCAGGACATGGACCTGATCAAGGAGATGGGCGCCGGCGTCGCCCATTGCCCGCTGTCCAATGTCTATTTCGCCAATGCCGTGTTTCCGCTGCGTGCCGCGCTCGACCGGCACATGCATGTCGGGCTCGGCACCGACATTTCGGGCGGCTACAGCCCGTCGCTGTTCGACGGCTGCCGGCACGCGCTGTCTGCTTCGAGGACGCTGCAGAGCGGCGTCCATGCCCATCTGCAGGCGCATGAGCGCGGCGCGCCGGGCGAGCCGATCACGCATCAGGAAGCCTTCTGGCTGGCAACCGCCGGCGGCGCCGAAGCGCTCGACCTGCCGACCGGCAGTTTCCGCGTCGGGCACGAATTCGACGCGCTGCTGATCGATACCAGGGCAAACGCCTCGAATGTCCATGTCGGCGCGGGCGACGACACGCTGGAAGATGTGTTCCAGAAGATCGTGCTCAATGCCGGGCGGGCCAATATCGGCCGTGTCTGGGTAGGCGGCAGGACGGTGTCGCAATGAGAACCAGCCTGGATGAACTCCGGTCTGTCAGGCGCCGGCCAGCGCCCACCATTTGAGCCGGGAGGAACGCCTGGCGGCTACCATTTCGCGAACATCAGCGCCGACAGGAACGTCCGCAGGAAAGCCATGTACATGACGGTGTAGGCGATTGCCCAAGGGGCATTGGCCAGGAACAGCCAGTCCGGGTCGGCGAGGTCGATGAGATAGTGGGACATCACATAACAAAAGGCGGCGAGGATTGCCGTCACTGCCGCCGACCATAAAAACGACCGCCTGAAATGGGCGGCGTCTGCGTCGAAGAAGCCAGAACCAGCCATGTAGAGAAGATACAGGCCGGCCAGCACGGTCGCCATCGGATCAATGACCGGCGACCAGTCGGAATTGATCCACCCCAGCTTCTGGAATGGCTGGAACCAGGGCGCGGCCATTGCGGCGAATGCCGCGGGATAGCTCTGCCAGTGGCCGAAGACGTCCTTGATGCCGGCCATCTAGTTTTCCGTCGGCAGCATATATGAAACCGGCAGCGTCGCGATCGACCGGCCGTCCTGATCGATCAGGCTGATGGTATGATCGACGAAATCCGCCTGGTTTTCGGCCGTCGCCGCTGCCGTAAAGGACAGTTGGCCTTCTCCCGGCTTCATCGTCCAGCGTTTTTCAGAGATCGCGTTCAGCCGGCTGAGTTCCTGGCCGTCGAAACGGACGGAAAGTGTCGTGTCCCCGTATTTCTGCGAGGGCGAATTCATCACATAGTCCAGCTCGTACTTGAAGATCTTGCCGTCGAAATTCGAATAGAACGACGCATCTATGTCCATCAGGCTGTCGTCGTCCTTCGCCACGAGTTGGGCCGAAAACGAGTAGAGGCTTTCCAGGAGAAACCGGCCGGTGCTTTTCGTCGTCTCTTCGATCTTCTGGCGAAACGAGCTGTCTCTTTTCTCGGATTTCGCCAGCTCATCCTTGTGGGCGAAATAGGTCGCATCTTTCTTGGCGTCGGAATTGCCGTAATGCAGCGGCGCGCTGGCGTGCACGTTCACCTTGTCGATGAAATCCTGTCCGCCGGTCGTTGGCCGGCCTTTGCGCGCAATTGCTTCCGGCAGAACGCCTTCCCAGTGGTTGCGCAGTTTTTCGGTAGGGGCCATGACCTGGATACAGCGACCATACATGAAGGCATTGGCTCTCGCGCGAATCCAGCTCTCATAGGAGAAATGATAGGTGCCGTCATCGACAGGAACGGCGTCCCTGCCCACGCACCAGTCCTCTGCAAGTGACGGCATCGAAGTAAATACAAGCAAAAGCAAGGACGGGAGAAAGGCCTTCATCACCGGATCGCCCCCTGGATTTCCAGGAAGACTTGCACAGCTCTTGCTTCAAGACAATTGGTCTGCGCATCCCGGCGAACCGTGCTTCGTGACAGGAGGCGCGCCCGGGCGTCTTCAAGAAGCGTATCGACTTTGAGCGGTCGACGCGCACATTCCTTTGGGTCTGGCCCAGCCTTGCCGCTGGTGGTCGCGCGTCCATTTAAACTCTTTCAACATTTCGGACGATTGCGCAAATTGGGCTCTATCGTGCGTCATGCTATTGTGAGGGATGCGTTGAACGGGCAAGCACATGAGCGGAAAGCTGATCGCTGCAATCGTTGGTGCGGAAAGCACGGTGATCCAGAAACTTCTGGCCGAGGCGGTCGCGGAATGGCGGCGGGCAGGGGTGCAAGTGTGCGGCGTCCTGGAAGAGGCGCATGGCCTGACCGGTCGTTCATGCAGTTCGGGTCTGTTGCGCAACCTGCAGACCGGCAATCTCTTCGCCATGTATCTGGACGAGCCTCCGGCCCACACGTCGTGCCATCTTGACGAAATGGGTGTGGTCGACGCCTGCGCCAGTGTCGTCGACCATGTGGCGACGAGCGATCTCATCGTGCTGAGCAAATTCGGCAAGCTCGAAGCGGTCGGGAGCGGCCTGTTCGAGGCGTTCGAGACGGCGATCAACCTGGGCAAGCCCTTGCTGACGTCAGTCGCGCCCAAACATCACTACGCATGGCAACGCTTTGCGCCCGATGCGGTTTTCATCAGCCCTGACAGGGCCTCGATCGAGGCGTGGAGACGCAGTGTCGCCAGCGCGGCCCGCGACACGGCAGGGATGGCACTGTCCAGCTGAGCCCGGCTTCCCTGCCGCGCCCTTCTCAGGTGTTGAACTTGAACAGCATGACGTCGCCGTCCTGGACGACGTATTCCTTGCCTTCGTCGCGTGCCTTGCCGGCTTCCTTGGCCGCCACTTCGCCGCCCAGCGTGACGTAGTCGTTGTAGGCGATGGTCTGGGCGCGGATGAAGCCGCGTTCGAAATCGGTATGGATGACGCCGGCGGCCTGCGGGGCCTTGTCGCCCTTGTGGATGGTCCAGGCGCGCGTTTCCTTGGGACCGGCGGTGAAATAGGTGATCAGATGCAACAGGTCGTAGCCGGCGCGGATGACCTTGTTCAGCCCAGGCTCGTCGAGCCCGAGCGAGGACAGGAACTCCATCTCTTCCTCGTCCGAAAGCTGGGCGACTTCGGCCTCGATCGCGGCCGAGATCACCACCGTGCCGGCGCCTTGCGCGGTGGCCATCTTTTCCACGGCCTTGGTATGCTCGTTGCCGGTGGCGGCATCGGCCTCGGCGACGTTGCAGACATAGAGCACGGGGTGCGAGGTCAAGAGGTTCAGGCCCTGCAGGATGCGCAGGTCCTCGGCTAAAATGCCCTTGAGCAGGATGCGGGTCGGCTTGCCGGCCTGCAGCAGCTCGAGCGCCGCCTCCATCATGGGCAGCACCGTGGTCGCTTCCTTGTCCTTCGAGCCGGCGCGCTTGCGGATCTGCACGATGCGGCGCTCGAGGCTGTCGAGGTCGGCGAGCATCAGCTCGGTCTCTACCGTCTCGGCGTCGGCGACCGGGTCGATACGGCCCTCGACATGGGTGATATCGTCATCCTCGAAACAGCGCAGCACATGCACGATGGCGTCGACCTCGCGGATGTTGGCGAGGAACTGGTTGCCCAGCCCTTCGCCCTTGGAGGCGCCGCGCACCAGTCCGGCAATATCGACGAAGGAGATGCGGGTCGGGATGATCTCCTTGGATTTGGCGATCTCGGCGATCTTCTGCAGGCGCTGGTCGGGCACCGCCACCTCGCCGGTGTTCGGTTCGATGGTGCAGAACGGATAGTTGGCGGCCTGCGCGGCGGCCGTCCTCGTCAACGCGTTGAAAAGCGTCGACTTGCCGACGTTGGGCAAGCCAACGATGCCGCATTTGAAACCCATGATGTCCGGTCCTATCGGGAAAAGCGAAATTTGAGGAGGGCTATGGGCGATAGGGGTGAGGAACGTCAAGCCCCACAGTCCAACTCGCCGGCCGCTTGCGAACCATTGGCGTTGGCCGATCACACCTTCGTCAATACGGCGTGATGAGCGTTCAAGCTAATTTGGCAGGGTCGCACGACGACAGGTTTTCACCAGAGAGGGAGTTCCGACATGACACAGTCCAAGCTTTCCCGCCGTGACAGTCTGCGTAACATAGCCATGCTGGGCGTCGCGGGTGCCGCGGTTGCCACGGCATTCACCACGAGGCCGGCCGAAGCCGCCCAGCCGCATATGAGCAAGGCCCTGTCCGATCTCCAGGCAGCGCTCAACCAGCTCCAGGCGGCGCTCCCCGACAAGGGCGGCCACCGTGTGAAAGCCATGGCGCTGGTCAAGGATGCGATCGACGAGACGACCAAGGGCATGGCCGTCGGCGCGATGTAGTTCTGCACGGTCGGCGCTGCCTGCGTGGCGCAGGCGGTGCCGGCCGCTCAATCTTTTCCGAAAAGCTTTTTCAACATCGCGGCCATCGGGCCGGTTTCCGGCAGCTTGGCCGGTGATTGTTGCGACCGTGCCTGGCGGATGTGGCTCTGCTGTTTGGGAGCCTGTTTCTGCGCCGGCTTTTGCAGCTCGGCTATCGTCATGCCCTGGAGGGCAAGCGCTGCCTTGTTCATGAAACCGGATTCGTCGCCCTTGACGATCATGGCGGCGTTGTCGGCGATGGCGTCGAGCAAGGGACCTAGCCATTCGCGGTCGGCCTTGTCGAAATCGCCGAGCACGTGGTGCTGGACCATTTCCTTGACGCCGGGATGGCCGACGCCGATGCGCACGCGGCGATAGGTGTTGCCGACATGGCTATCGATCGAGCGGATGCCGTTATGGCCGCCGGCGCCGCCGCCGGTCTTGATGCGCAGCTTGCCTTCGGCGAGATCGATCTCGTCGTAGAAGACGGTGAGAGCGGAGGATTCGAGCTTGTAGAAGCGCAGCGCTTCGCCGACCGACTGGCCGGACAGGTTCATGAAAGTCTGCGGCTTGATAAGGATGATTTTTTCGCCGGCAATCGTGCCCTCGGCGATCAGGCCCTGGAACTTCTTCGACCAGGGCGAAAAGGAATGGCGGCGGGCGATAGCGTCCGCCGCCATGAAGCCGACATTGTGCCGGTTGTCTTGATATTTCGCGCCCGGATTGCCGAGGCCTGCAAAGACAAGCATCGTCCGCTCCGGGCGTGAAAGGAATTACTTCTCTTCGGCGGCGGGAGCCGCTTCGGTCGTCGCCGCTTCGGCCGTCTCTTCCGTCTCCGGCTTCATCGCCGCGGAACCGGCAATGGTCGCGATGGTAAAGTCGCGATCGGAGATGACCGGCTTGACGCCGGCCGGCAGCTTGACCGCCGAGATGTGGATCGAATCGCCAATGTCGGCGCCGGTGAGATCGACGGTGATGAATTCCGGGATCGCATTGGCCGGGCAGTGGAACTCGACTTCGTGACGCACGATGTTGAGCACGCCGCCGCGCTTGATGCCGGGCGACTTGTCTTCATTGATGAAGTGCACGGGAACATCGACGTTGACCTCGGTGTCCTTGCCGATGCGCAGGAAGTCGACATGGACAGGGAAGTCCTTGACCGGGTCGAGCTGAAAATCCTTCGGCAGAACCTGGATCTTCTTGCCGCCGACATCGATCGTTGCGACCGTGGTCAGGAACCCGCCGCCATGGATCTTGTAGTAGACGTCCTTGTAGTTCAGCGCAATCGCCAGGGGAGGCTGCTTGTCGCCGTAAATCACTGCAGGCACTTTACCATCGCGGCGAACTGCACGGGCGGACCCCTTACCGACCTGTTCGCGCGCTTCGGCCTTGAGCTCGTAAGTATCGTGGCTCATGGTTTTTCCTTTCGCGTGTTATGGAGCGTTCATGGCAAGCAATGCGCCTGGCCGTAAACGTCGAAAGCCGCCTGGCCTCGATGTCCGAATGCCGGAAACCGCAGCGAGCGGATCTTTGTTCGGGATCACAAGGGGAAGGCAGCCTTCCGCCGCGTTGCCTCCAAGGGTGTCTACGCGGGTGGCGGCTCTATAGCGGAAGGCGGTCGAAGGTGCAAGCGGCGGCCGGGAGCGGGCTCGGCCCGCTCAGCTGTTGCCGCTCAGCGCGTCGCGCAGCGCCTGGATCTGGCGGTTCAGCGCGTCGAGTTCTGCCAGTGTCATGCCCGAGCGTTCGACCAGGGTTTCGTTCAGGCAGTTGCACTGGGTAAGCAGCGCGCGGCCGGCCGATGTCAGATCGACCTGCACCTGGCGCTCGTCGGTCTGGCTGCGCCTGCGGGTCACCAGGCCGGCCTGTTCCATGCGCTTGACCAGCGGCGTCACGGTGCTCGATTCCAGAGCGAGCCTGTGCGCGATCGTGCCGACCGACATGCCATCGGCCTCGCCCAGCGCGTTAAGCACGAGATATTGCGGGTAGGTGATGCCCATCTCGTCCAGCATCGGCTTGTAGGTGCGGTTGATCGCCATCGAGGTGGCGTAGAGCGTGAAGCAGAGCTGATTGTCCAATGGCAGAGGCACGGCGGGTTCCTTGTTTGCCGATCTGCGAGGTCGATACCACGAAAAATGATATCGCGATACATATTTTTGTAGACAGGCGGCCCTGCCTGGTTTAGCAAATATGTTATCGCGATAATATTTATCGTGAGCGTGAAAACAAGGAGATTGAGATGACCTCGCAGACCAAGTCAGGTTCGGGCAGCGGCACGATCACCACCAGGGACGGAACGCAGATTTTCTACAAGGACTGGGGAACCGGCCAGCCGGTCGTCTTCCATCACGGCTGGCCGCTGAGCAGCGACGACTGGGACGCGCAGATGCTGTTTTTCCTGTCCAAGGGTTACCGCGTCATTGCCCATGACCGCCGTGGCCATGGCCGCTCGACGCAGACCGACATCGGCAACGAGATGGACACCTATGCCGCCGACGTGGCTGAACTTGCCGCGCATCTCGACCTCAAGGACGCCATCCATGTCGGCCATTCGACCGGCGGCGGGGAAGTGGCGCGCTACGTCGCGCAATACGGTTCGAGCGGCCGTGTCGCCAAGGCGGTGCTGATCGGCGCAGTGCCGCCGATCATGCTCAAGACGCCAGCCAATCCCGGCGGCCTGCCGATCGAGGTGTTCGACGGCTTTCGCTCGGCCCAGGCGGCCAACCGCGCCCAATTCTTCCGGGATGTTCCGGCCGGCCCGTTCTACGGGTTCAACCGTCCGGGCGCCGAGGTGTCGCAAGGGGTGGTCGACAATTGGTGGCGCCAGGGCATGATGGGTGGCACCAAGGCGCATTATGACTGCATCAAGGCCTTTTCGGAAACCGACTTCACCGAGGATCTGAAGGCAATCGACGTTCCGGTGCTGGTCATGCACGGCGATGACGACCAGATCGTTCCGATCGCCGATTCGGCGCTGCTGGCGATCAAGCTGCTCAAGAAGGGCGAGCTCAAGATCTACAAGGGCTTTCCGCACGGCATGGCCACCACCCACGCCGACATCATCAACGCCGACCTCCTGGCTTTCTTCGAGGCGTAGCTTTTTACCGCCAAACAAAAATGCACCCGCCGGCAGGCGGGTGCATTTTTTGGATACGGTCTGGAAGGTTCAAGCGGCCGCTTGCGCCTTGCGGGCTTCCTTCATGTTGGGCAGGAACACCGTCAGCAGGCCCAGGAACGGCAGGTAGGAGCAGATCTGGAAGACGAAGTCGATGCCCTTCATGTCGGCGACGACGCCAAGCACGGCGGCCGCGATGCCGCCCACGCCGAAGGCGAAGCCGAAGAAGATGCCGGCGATCATGCCGACGCGGCCTGGTACCAGTTCCTGCGCGAAGACGACGATGTTGGAAAAGGCCGACGACAGGATCAGGCCGATCAGCACGGTCAGCACCATTGTCCATTCCATGTTGGCGTAGGGGAGCGCCAGCGTGAAGGGCAGGACGCCGACGATCGAGAACCAGATCATCGCCTTTTGTCCATAACGGTCGCCGAACGGACCGCCGAGCAGGATGCCCAGCGCCGAGGAGCCGAGGAAGAGAAACAGCATGACCTGCGACATCTGCACCGAAACGCCGAACTTATGGATGGAGTAGAAGGTGTAGTAGCTGGCCAGGCTGGAGATGTAGGCATTCTTGGTCAGCACCAGCAGCGTCAGCACGACCAGCGCGCCCATCACCTTGCGGCGCGGGAAGGGCGAGACGAAACCGGCCGTCTTGCGGGTGTCCTGCGTGGCGCGCAGCCGGCTATACCAGCCGCCGACCTGCCACAGGATGACGATGCCGATCAGCGAGCCGACGGCGAACCAGGCGATGCTGGACTGGCCGAAGGGCACGACGATGAAGGCGGCCAGCAACGGGCCCATGGACTGGCCGAAATTGCCGCCGACCTGGAATAGCGACTGCGCCAGTCCGAACCGGCCACCGGACGCGAAGCGGGCGATGCGCGAGGATTCCGGGTGGAAGATCGCCGAACCGATGCCGATCAGCGAGGCGCCGAGCAGGAGCAGGTAGTAATGCCCGGCATAGGCCAGCACGACCAGCCCGATCAGAGAGGACGCCATGCCCCAGGGCAGCGAATAGGGCATCGGCTTCTTGTCGGTGACCGCGCCGATGATCGGCTGCAGCAGCGATGCCGTCACCTGAAAGGTGAAGGTCAACAGGCCGATCTGCCAGAAATCGAGGCCGTAATTGTCTTTCAGAAGCGGATAAATGGCCGATAGCAGCGACTGCATGATGTCGTTGATGCAGTGGCACAGGCTCACCGCCAGGATGACGGTGAAGGCCGTCGCCTGGGCTGAAGCGTGACTGGCGGTCGCGGGTGCCGCGACGCTGGTGGCTGTCGTATCGGTCAAGATAGGCTCCGTAGTCTTTTTGGCGGCAATGCCGCAGGGTGGATTTTGCGGGCGTTCCCGCACCGCAGGGGTAACAAGGCGGGACGCTCCCGCAGGCAGCCTTATAAGCCGGTTGCCAAGCGACTTCTTTCGTGGTTTGGTCCAATAGTTTCGCAAGTGGGCCATACCGGATGCCAAACAGCACGGAAATCTTCAAGGCGCCCAGTGCCGATTTCGATCTGTTGCACCTGAGCCGATGGCAGTGGCTGGAGCAGGCGGTCGGGCCGGTCGTGGCTTTGCCGACCGAATATCCCGACGGTTACCATGTCCCCCAGCACCGCCACAGCCGCAGCCAGTTGCTGCATGCGCTGGTCGGCGTCGTGCTGGTGACGACGCGGCATGGGCGCTGGATGGTGCCGCCCGACCACGCGATGTGGATTCCGGCCGGCATCGAGCATTCCGTCGAGATGCTGGGCGACGTCTCGATGCGTTCCGTCTATGTCATGCCGCAGGCGATAGAGGGGCTGCCCGAGGGACTGCGCGTCGTCGGCGTCACCGACCTGATGCACAGCCTGATCGTGGAATCGGAAAAGCTGCCGCAGGGCGGTGAGCTGGAAGGGCGCGGCGGGCTGATCATGAATCTCCTGCTGCATGAAATTCCGACCTTGCCGGAACGGCCGCTCGGCCTGCCGTTCCCGTCCGATCCCAAATTGGCGGCGCTGTGCCGGCGCTTCGTCGCCGCTCCCTCGCCGCACGCGACGATCGACGAATGGGCCGACAGCGTGGGCATGAGCCGGCGCTCCTTCACCCGCGCCTTCCAGCGCCAGACCGGCCTGTCCCTGTCGACATGGCGCCAGCAGGCCTGCCTGTTCGCGGCCTTGCCCAGGCTTGCCGATGGCGAGCCGATCACCAGGGTGGCGCTCGATCTCGGCTATGACAGCGTGCCGGCCTTCATTACCATGTTCAAGCGCATGCTGGGTTCCTCGCCGCGCGGCTATATGCGCGGTGCGCGCGAAAGCGTCGAGGTCGCCCGTCGCCTGATCGGCCCGGTTCGGCTGGAAAGTCCCGCGCCTTGAGCGCGCTTTTCCCGGAATTGTCCTAAATCGTCACTGCGACCTAGTCGAACAGGCTCGACACCGATTCCTCGGTCGCCGTGCGCGAAATGGCTTCGCCCATCAGGTCGGCGATCGAGATGACGCGGATATTTGGGGCGTCGAGCACGCTTTGCGTCGGCTGGATGGAATCGGTGATGACCAGTTCCTGCAGCTTCGAGCCGCTGATGCGGGCAACGGCCCCCCCCGACAACACGCCATGGGTGATGTAGGCGGTGACGCTGGTGGCGCCGTTGGCCAGCAGCGCATCGGCGGCGTTGCACAGCGTGCCGCCGCTATCGACGATGTCGTCGATCAACAGGCAGTCCTTGCCGGCGACAGCACCGATGATGTTCATCACTTCCGATTCGCCCGGACGCTCGCGGCGCTTGTCGACGATGGCGAGCTGTGCGTCGAAGCGCTTGGCCAGCGCGCGAGCGCGCACCACGCCGCCAATGTCGGGCGACACCACCACGACATTGCCGAGCTGCTTGTATTTCGCCTTCACGTCGCGGGCCATCACCGGCACCGAGAACAGATTGTCGGTCGGGATGTCGAAGAAGCCCTGGATCTGGCCGGCATGGAGATCGAGGGTCAAAACCCGGTCGACGCCGGCGCGGGTGATCATGTTGGCGACCAGCTTGGCCGAGATCGGCGTGCGGCCGGAAGCGCGGCGGTCCTGCCTGGCATAGCCGAAATAAGGGATGACCGCCGTAATGCGCCTGGCCGAGGAGCGCATGAAGGCGTCGATCATGATGAGCAGTTCCATCAGGTGATCGTTGGTCGGGAACGAGGTTGACTGCAGGATGAAGACATCCTCGCCGCGCACGTTCTCCTGGATTTCGACGAAGATTTCCTGGTCGGCGAAGCGCCTGACACTGGCCTTGCCCAGCGGGATGTTGAGATAGCGGGCGACCGCTTCGGCCAGCACCCTGTTGGAATTGCCCGCGAAGAGTTTCATGCACCGTTCCTGGTGGAGGACGGAGAGGCCTGGGGGACTCTCCTACGCCTTTTAACCGGGCTTTTAGCGGCCCGCGCCGGTATTGCAAGCGCCGAGATCGGGAATCCGCCGGCTAAGGTCAAGAAAGCTGTTGGCCATCGCCGACCGGCAACACTTCAACCCGCCTTGCCGCCGAGAAAGGCCGCGAACTGATCGATCGTCTGGTCGGCGATCGCCTGCATGGTGGCCGGCGACACCGACTTCCAGCTGTCGGCGCCCGCGCTGCCGCCGGAATTGGTCGAAGGCGCCTTCATCTGGCCGTTGATGCGGTGCAACCGGTTGCCGGAGGGGTCGTAGACGTCCCAGACATAGATGACGGTGGTGTCCTTGCCCTCCGACATCGCCGAGAAATAGCCCTTGAGCACATGGGTCGCGGTCTGGTCCTGGCTGCCGGCCAGCGTGATGCCGCGCTGCTTGGCGCGTGTCTGCAGTTCCGCCGTCAGCGGCGTGGCGGCTTCCACCGAAGCGCCGACGATCGGGGCGATCTGCAGGCGTGTCCTGGCCAGGACGGCGGCGGCCTGGGCGGAGGTGACGGGCGCCGCGGCAGGGGTGCCCGCCGTGGCGGCCGGCGCGGCTGTCGATGGCGCCGGGGCGGGCGTGGTGGCCGCGGCGCTGCCTTGCGCGGCCGGTGCGGCTTGCGCCGAGGCCGCCGGCGGGGTGATGGCGGAAGGTTCGAGGACGTCCTTTGCGTTGGTGCAGGCAGCCAGAGCCAATGCCACAAGCAATGACACGGTCGTCACATGCGATCGTCTCATTTGCCTTCTAACTCCTTGGCGAAGAACGCCTCCCATTATGGATTCACTGCACGATCAAGTCGAGATCATGGCGGGAAAGCGGCTTCGGCTGGGATTCGGTGGTCAGGTAGGTGCGGCCAAGCGTCATTGCCGTCTCGGTCTCGGAATCCATGATGATCATATGCGCGAACAGCGTCATGTTGGGCGCGATCGGTTCCGGATTGCCCTGGTAGAACATCGGCATGTCCATCCAGGACGGCGTGAAGCGGGCGCCGACCGAATAGCCGCAGGCGTTCAGCCGGTGCTTGGTCAGGCCGTGCGCCTCCATGGTGCGGGCGTGAGCGTCGAACACGTCGCCGAAGGTGTTTCCCGGCGTCATTGCCTTTTCGACCGCCAGAAGTGCCGCGCGTGCGGCGTCGAACAGCTCCTGATGGCGCTTGGAGACCTTGCCGGTCAGCACCGTGCGCATCATCGGCGCATGGTAGTGATTGAAGACGCCGGCCCATTCGAGCGTCAGCTGGTCGTTCTTGGTGAGTTTGCGGCGGCCGGCCTTGTAGCGGCACAAAAGTGCGTCGACGCCGGAGCCGATGATGAACTCGTTGGCCGGATAGTCACCGCCGCCGGCGAAGATCGCGCCCTGCATGGCGGCCAGGATCAGGGCCTCGTCGCCACCTTGCTTGATCAGCGGCAGGGCCGCGTCCAGCGCGTCGTCGGAGAGGCTGGCGGCCTTTTCCGCCTTGGCGATTTCGGCCGGGCTCTTGAACAGGCGCAGCCGGCCGACGATGCCGGAAGCGTCGGCGATCTGGCCGAAGGTCTGCAACTGCTCGTCCAAACGGCGGCCATTGTAGGCGGTCAGGCCGTGCGTGTCGTATTCGACGCCGATGCGGGCGCCGAGCAGGTCGAGATCGTTGAGCAGGTTGCGCAGGTCGACCGCCGGATTGGCGCCGTCGCGGTCGGTCCACAGCACGATGTTGTCGATGATCGAGGTCTGTCGCGCCTGTCGCAGGTCGGCAGAGCGTGTCAGGAGCACCATCGAGCCGTCGGCCTTCACCACCAGGCATTGGAAGAAGCAGAAGCCGAACGTGTCGTAACCCGTCAGCCAGTACATGCTTTCCTGCGCGAACAGCAGGATGGCGTCGAGCTTCTTCTCGGCCATCTCGATCATCAACCGGTCGCGCCGCGCGTCGAATTCGGATCGTTCAAAATGCAGCGCCATTATTCATTCTCCAAAACGATTGCCGAGACCTGCCGGCCATAATCGGGTTCCCTGCGGTGCGTGGTGCGCCGATAGGAGTAGAAAAGATCTTCCTCGGCATAGGTGCAGCGGCCGAGGCCTTCCGCACTGACGCCGGCCTTGAGAAGCCGCTCGACGGTGTAGAGATTGAGGTCGAACATCGAATGACCGGCATGCGCCGACGGCGCGAAGTAACGCGCATTTTCGGCATCCGCCTCGACGAAGCGGGCGACGAATTCCGGCCCGACTTCGTAATTGTCGGGGCCGATCGAAGGGCCGAGCACGGCGATGATGTTTTCGCGGCGGGCGCCAAGGCTCTCCATGGCGGCAACGGTGTTTTCGAGCACGCCCGTGAAAGCGCCTTTCCAGCCGGCATGCGCCGCGCCGATGATGCGCGCCCCGACATCCGCGAACAGGACCGGGCCGCAATCGGCGGTCGAGGCGCCGATGGCGATGCCGGGCCGGTCGGTGACGATGGCGTCGGCCTTGGGCCGCTCGCCGGCGAAGGGTTCCCTGGCGATGACGACGTCGGGCGAATGGACCTGCCAGGCGGTCAGGAGATGGCTGGCGGGCACACCCATCCAGGCGGCGACGCGGGTCCGGTTCTCGGCCACCAGCGCCTGGTCGTCCGCCGATCCGCTGCCGATGTTGAGACCCTGGTAGATGCCGGTGGAGACGCCGCCGACGCGGGTGAAATAGCCGTGGCGGATGCCTTGGGCGCGTGCCTTGTCCAGCAGCGGCGACCGAACGGGATCCGGTTTGGTCTGATTGAGCATGCGGGCGTTGTTGTCCGTGTGGGCGGTTTCGTCAAGCAAAAGCGGCCGGCGGTGCGGCCGCTGTCTTACCGGACGGGAGATTGGGAGGGGCAGCGGTGAAAAGTCAATCCGCTGTCGCGAAAGGCCGGACTGCCGTGCCGCGCGGAACGACGGCGAGGACCTTGAAGAGTTCGCCCATGGCTTGCGGGCCGGCGAGGCGCTCGACGGCATCCGATATCGTGTCGCGTGCCGCCTGGCCGGCATCGGCGCCCAACTGGCCGGCGCGCTCCAGAATACCCATGCCGAGCAGGAAATTGCCCTGCGTCGACAGATGGGCGTCGAGACCATGCGCGCGCACGACAGCCGCAAGGGCGGCGAAATCGACATGGGACGTCAGGTCGGCCTCGCCGGGATTGGCCAGCACGTCTTCGTAATTGTGCCGGCGCAAGGCCTGCAGCGTGTCACCGACACCGGGCCGCAGATGGCCGTAGTCGAGGAACAGGCCGGCACCGCCGTCGCTGGCCATGCGTTCTGCGATCGCCGCCATCAGAGCGGTGCGAGCGGGCGCGACTTCGACCACCGCGCCTTGCGGCGCGTCGCCGGCATCCCTGGGCAGGAGCGTCGGGTCGATCGAGCCGGCGCCGGCGAAGAAACAAAGATTGTCCGCCTCGTCCAGGCCGACCATGCGCTCACGCCACGTGGCGCCGGCGCGCACGAACTGGCGGATGGGCACGGCGTCGAACAATTCGTTGCCGATGATTAGCAGCGGCTGCCGCGGCAGCGTGTCGATGGTTTCGTGCCAGGAGATGGCGAAGGGTGTCGCGCCGAGTGTCTGTTTCTGGATGTCCGCCAGCCGCGGGCTGGTCTCGATCATGGCGAAGGCGGCGCCATTGGCCAGCGCCGGGTCGAGCCGCGACAGGGTGCGCAGCATGTCCTTCATCAGCGTGCCGCGGCCCGGGCCGATCTCGGCGACGGTGACTGGCATCGGCCGGCCGATCGCCACCCAGGCCTGGTAGAGCCAGACGGCGACGAGTTCGCCGAACATCTGGCTGATCTCCGGCGCGGTGACGAAGTCGCCGGCTGCCCCGAAAGGCTCGCGCGTCGTGTAGTAGCCGTCGCGCGGATCGAACAGGCACAGCGCCATGTATTCATTGACCGGCATCGGGCCCACCGCCTCGATCAGGTCGATGATCCTGGCCTTCAGCAGCGTCATGTCGCCTGCGGCTGTGTCTGCGCCACCGGCTTGGCCGTCGCCATCGCCCAGATGCCGGCCAGCACCATCGGCGTCGACAGGATCATGCCCATGGTCAGCCAGTTGGTTTGGAGGAGATAGCCGAGCTGCTGGTCGGGCTCGCGGAAGAACTCGACGAAAATGCGCGACAGGCCGTAACCGCAGATGAAGGCGCCGCCGAGAAAGCGCGGCGTCTTAAGCTTCAGGCGCGAATGGGTGAGGATGCGCAGCACGAGGAACAGCACGAGGCCTTCCAGCAGTGCCTCGTAGAGCTGGCTCGGATGGCGGGTGAACGGGCCGCCATTGGGGAACTCGATTGCCCAGGGCACATCGCTCGGCCGCCCCCAGAGCTCGGAGTTGATGAAGTTGGCGACGCGCACCAGACCCAGCCCGACTGGCACGCCGGCGGCCACGACATCGAACAGCGACCAGGTGCGAATGCCGCGCCTGATGGAGAACAGCGTCATGGCGAGGATGACGCCGAGCAGGCCGCCGTGGAAGGACATGCCGCCCTGCCAGACCGCGAAAATGTCGAGCGGGTGGGCGATATAGCGCGCCAGGTCGTAGAAGAGCACGTAGCCGGTGCGGCCGCCCAGCACCACGCCGATGGCCGCCCAGACGATGAAATCGTCGAGATCCTCCGGCTTCATCGGCAGGACGCCGTCGGGCCAGAGTTTGGGATTGGCGGCGAGCCGCTTGGCGTACCACCAGGCAAACAGGATGCCGACGATGTAACCGATGCCGTACCAGTGCACCGCCAAAGGCCCGATCTGGACGAGAATCGGGTTGATGTTGGGAAAAGGCAGGGAAGCCAGCGGCAGCAGGAAATATTCGTTCAACGGGGAGCTCTCGGGTTGCGATCGGCGCGGACCATGCGGCAGGGTTTTGGCAGGGTCAAGGCAAGGTGCGAGCCGTCAACGATCCGGCAGCAGGGCCGCTTCAGGCGCCATCGCGCGGGTAGCGATGCTCAACCCTTGGGCTTGGCGGCCACCAATTCACGCAAGGCGTCGTTGATCCTGTCCTGCCAGCCCGGCCCGTCTTCCTGGAAATGATCGAGCACGGCGCGGTCGATCTTGATCGAGACGAGCTCGCGGACATCAGGGGCGGCCGATGGCTGGCGAGGCGGAGCTTCGACAGGCTTCTTGACCGGCTTGAACACAGCTTCGGCGGCAGCGAATGGATTTGTCGGTCGGCGCGGGGGCGTTGCCATTAGTTGACCCTGATTGGAGGCATGCTTGACGGCACGATAGGCGACTCGGCATCTTCAAGTACAGCCTTGGGAAAGATGCGGGATATTGCCTGGCCTACCGTATCGTGCGCCATAGCAACGCAGATGTCGTAGCCCTTCTTGCATTCGGCGCCCCACGCCACTACGTCATTTCGAGCAAGCGAGGATTTGCCATGTCGACCGGACCGAACCGCATTCTCGATGAATTCGCCAAGCTGATGACCGATGCCGCCGGTGCGGCTCAAGGTGTTCGCCGCGAGGTGGAAACGGCCTTCAAGGGCCAGGCGGAGCGCATCCTGAATTCCATGGATGTCGTGCAGCGCGAGGAGTTCGAAGCCGCGCGCGAGATGGCGGCCAAGGCGCGGGAAGAGAATGGCAGGCTTGCCGAGCGCATCGAGGCGCTCGAGGCCAGGATCGCCGAATTAACCGGTCAGGCCACACCTGCGGCTCCGGCGAAGCCCAAGCCGAAAAAATAATTCGTTAAACTTTTCCACAAAGCACCAGCCTGAAAATCGCTTTGCCGTGAATCGCTTACCGGCATTGCGTGACTCTTTGTGACAGGCACCTTTCCACATGCGAATGACGCAGTGCGAAAAATGGGGCTGTTCACGCGACTCCCGATCAATAGACTGAATTTGTTGCATGATTCGGAGCAGGGTCATGCGCCGGGCGGTGGGGTTCGGTCTGGGGTCTTTGCGTTGATGAAGTCCTGGCCGTCCGAGTTCAAGACAAGATTGTTCGTCGTGTGTGCCCCGCGGGGCGTGTGGCGCTCCCCTGAACACAGGAAGCATTCCATGGAACTTCTCGAACTCGAATTTTCCCGCGAAATCCATCCGGTGGATGTGATCGAGCAGGTGGCCCACAACAATGACTGGTCCTTCGAACGGGCCGGCGACGACGAAATCTCGATCTCGGTCGCCGGCAGCTGGACCGACTATCACGTCTCCTTTTCTTGGATGGAGGATTTCGAGGCGCTGCATCTGGCCTGCGCCTTCGACATCAAGGTGCCGGAGACGCGCACGCTGGAAGTGATGCGGCTGTTGTCGCTGATCAACGAACAGATGCTGTTCGGCCATTTCGACCTCTGGGAGCAGGAGGGCGCGATCATGTTCCGCCAGTCGCTGCTGCTCGCCGGCGGGGTCGAACCTTCGAGCCAGCAGGTCGAGGTGCTGTTGTCCTCGGCGCTGGAAGCCTGCGAATGCTATTTCCAGGCCTTCCAGTTCGTCGTCTGGTCGGGGACATCGGCCAAGGACGCGCTGGCCGGCGTGCTGTTCGAGACCTTCGGCAACGCCTGAGCCGGATAAGACCAGAGATGAGTTCGAGCAGCGAGCGCAAGCCCGAGATCAGTTTTGCCGATTTCGATCGTGTCGACATCCGTGCCGGCACGATCGTCGAGGCAGAACCGTTTCCGGAGGCGCGCAAGCCGGCCTTCAAGCTCAGGATCGATTTCGGCCCTGGCATCGGCATCAAGAAATCGTCGGCGCAGATCACCAAATACTATACGCCGCAGACGCTGGTCGGCCGCCAGGTGTTCGCGGTGGTCAATTTTCCGCCGCGCCAGATCGGCCCGTTCATGTCGGAAGTGCTGACGCTCGGCTTTCCCGACGAGGAAGGGGCCGTGGTCCTCGGCGCCATCGAGCGCAAGGTGCCGGACGGCGGGCGGCTCTTTTAACTCTCAGGCCGCCAGTTTGCGCGTTGTCCCCAGCGCTTCCTCGACCGTGTCGAGAAACATTTCCGCGCAGGCCTTCCAGCTGTAGCGCATGGCGCGTTCCCTGGCCTGGGCGCGGTCGACGTTGAGCGCGGCAAGCGAGGCCTCGCGCAAATCGTTCGACACCGCGCCGCCGAAACCGTCGCCGACAATGTCGATCGGTCCCGTCACCGGATAGGCGGCGACCGGCGTGCCGCTGGCCAGCGCCTCGATGATGACGTTGCCGAACGTGTCGGTGCGGCTGGGAAAGACGAAGACATCGGCCGAGGCGTAGATTTCGGCCAGTTCGTCATTCGGGCGATGGCCAAGGAAATGCGCCTTCGGATATTTCGCCTTGAGCTTTGCCAGCTCCGGGCCTTCGCCGACGACCACCTTGCTGCCGGGCAGGTCGAGATCGAGGAAGGCCGAGAGGTTCTTTTCGATGGCGACGCGGCCGACGCAGAGGAAGACCGGGCCGGGGAAGCCGAGCTCCTTGCGCTTGTCGGGCCGGAAATGGTCGGTGTCGACGCCGCGCGTCCAGGGCCTGAGCTTGTTGAAGCCGCGCGCCGTCAGATCATCGGCAAGCGACTGGGTGGCGACCAGCGTGCCCTGGCCGGAATTGTGGAAATCGCGCAGCCAGCGATAGGCCCAGCTCTCGGGTACCGGCAGGCGGGCACTGAGATACTCGGGAAAGCGGGTGTGGTAGCTGGTGGTGAACGGCCGGCCGGCATTGCGGCAGTAGCGCCGCGCCATGATGCCGAGCGGCCCCTCGGTGACGATATGGATGTGGTCGGCCTTGTAGCCGTCGATCAGGCGTGCGACGTGGCCGGGCGTGGTCAGCGCCAGGCGGATGTCGGGATAGGTCGGCAAGGGCAAGGTGCGAAAGATGTTCGGGGTCAGGAATTCGACCGCGACATCGAAGGATTTGAGCGTTTCGGTAAGCCGCTCCAGCGTGTGGACGACGCCGTTGACTTGCGGGCGCCAGGCGTCGGTAACCATCAATATGCGCATGGCGGCCCTTTGCTCCGCAGGTCGGCGGTTGCCTTGAAACGATGCCGGAACGGCGACCATGCGGCCGCCCTCGCTTCGCTCCAGCGCACCCTGGCGGGCACGCGGTCGAAGTCAGGCGGCAGGGACGAATCAAGTGCGGTCGCGCGCTTCATGCGCGCTCTTGACCATGGTTTCATGACGGGCGGATGAAGACTGGCCGATGATTGCGGGAAGCAGAGCCGGCTTTCTGACGAGACGACAGGCGCGCAAGAAGAGCGGGCTTGTTGCCGGGCGGCTCTATTTGGGTGCTGCCAGCCCTAGTCTGGCGACGTCAGGCCGGAACCTTGATGACGGCCCGCAACCCACCCATCGGACTGTCGTCGAGCGCGATGTCGCCGCCATGGCTGCGGGCTATGTCGCGGGCGATCGACAGGCCGAGCCCGGTGCCGCTGGCGTCGAGATTGCGGGCCTCGTCGAGGCGCACGAAGGGCTTGAAGACGTCGTCGCGCCGGTCGGTCGGAATGCCGGGGCCGTCATCGTCGATGGTGACGACGAGGAAGCCGCGGCTGTGGTTGGCGTTGACCTCCACCGTCTTGGCATAGCGGAAGGCGTTGCCGATGACGTTGGACAGCAGCCGCGTGAAGGCGTTCGGCCGCACATGCACGGTCGGGTCGCCGGAAAGCGTTGTCGACAGTTTGCATTTGCGCAACGCCGCTTCCTCGCCGAGCTTCTGGAAATAGCCCGCCAGATCAAAGCGTCCGGGGTCTTCCGTGGCTTCGCCGCGCGCAAAGGCGAGATAGCCTTCGAGCATCGACTGCATGTCTTCGATGTCCTGGTCGAGGGCCGCCTTGGTCTCGGCCTTGCCGCCGGCCAGCGCCAGCTGCAGCTTGAAGCGGGTCAGGATGGTCCTGAGATCGTGGCTGACACCGGTGAGCATGGCGGTGCGCTGTTCGATCTGGCGTTCGATGCGCTCGCGCATCTGGATGAAGGCAAAGCCGGCGCGGCGAACCTCCTCGGCGCCACGCGGGCGAAAATCGCGCGACATCGGCCGGCCCTTGCCGAAGCTTTCGGCAGCCTCGGCAAGCGCCAGGATCGGCCGGATCTGGTTGCGCAGGAAGGGGATGGCGATCATCAACAGCACCAGCGAGGTGCCGACCATCCAGATCAGGAAGATGTGGGTGTTGGAGGCGTAGGCCTGGCTGCGGCGCACGAAGACGCGCAGCACCTTGTTCTCGAGCTGGACCCGAACCTCGACAATGTTGGAATTGCCGACCGTGTCGATCCAGAAGGGCCGGTTGATCTGTCGGGTGATCTCGGCCGAAAGCACGTCGTCGAGGATCGAGAAGAACGGCTTGGGCCCAGGCGGCGGCAAGGGATCGGGCGGCAGCAGGTCGACCTTCAACTGCATGCGGTCCTGGGCGATGCGGATGATGTTGGCGTAGTCGGCGTCGTGCGGATAAGCCTCTATCAGATCGATGATGGCGGCGATGTCGCGCACGGTCGCCTGCGACAGGCGCTGCGTCACTGTTGCCCAGTGGCGCTCCATGAAATCGAAGGCGACGACCGACTGCAGCAGGATCATCGGTGCGATGACGATGATCAGCGAGCGCGCGTAGAGGCGCTTGGGCATATAGAGCGAAACGAGACGCCAGAACCGGTTCCAGATGCGCGGCACCGCCTTGAGCGCCCGCGTGGCGCGTGCGCTCAAGCCGTCATTGTCCGGCTGTTCCAGGTCCGTTGTCGCCATAGGCTCTTTTCATCCGTCGGCGGTGTTAGCGCCGCCGGCACTCTATTCCACGCTGAGCCGATACCCAATACCGCGTACCGTCTGCAACCAGACCGGATTGGACGGATCGCGCTCGATCTTGCGGCGCAGCCGGTTGATCTGGACGTCGATGGTGCGCTCGCCGACTTCCGAATCGTCGCCGACCAGCTCGTGGCGCGGGATGGTCTCGCCGGCGCGCGCGGCGAAGATCGCCAGGATCTCCTGTTCGCGGTCGGTCAGCTTCAGCGCCTCGCCGCCGCGCTTCAGTTCGCGCCTGGCGATCTGGAAGGTGTAGGGGCCGAAGACCAGCTGTTCGACCTTGGGCGTCGCCGTCGGGCCGCCGCGGCGCAGGATGTTGTTGATGCGCAGGATCAGCTCGCGCGGGTCGAAAGGTTTGGGCAAATAATCGTCGGCGCCGGCCTCGAGCCCGGAGATGCGGCTGTCCGTCTCCGACAAGGCCGTCAGCATCAGGATCGGCACGTTCTTTTCGGCACGCAGCGCCTTGGTCAGGTCGACGCCGCTTTCTCCCGGCATCATGACGTCGAGCACGAGCAGGTCGAAGTCGAGGCCGGCAAGCTTGCGGCGGGCCTCGCCGGAATTGCCCGCGACGGTGACGCGAAAGCCGTTTTCGGTCAGATACTGCTTGAGAAGATTGCGGATACGGGTGTCGTCGTCGACGACCAGCAGATGCGGCGCGTCGTCGTCCGGTGCGGCCGCCTGGTCGACCCTCTCAGTGCTCTCCATGGCTTTTCCCTGACATTTTTGCGGACCCAACGTCGATCTGAGCTCTCAGTTCCGGATTGACCATCGCTTCGAGGAAGCGTTCCACCAAGGTCCGTTCGGCGGCGCCGGAATCTTCCAATGCAGCACGGATGCGGCGCGACTGTGGCCGCGCCAGCGCCAACGCCAGCGCGCGGCCCTTGGCCGTCGGATAGAGTTCGCGCTGGCGGCGGTCGCGCGGGCCCTGCAACTGCACGACGTGATCGGTGTCGATCAACTGCTTGAGCACGCGCGCCAGGCTCTGCTTGGTGATCTTCAAGACATCGAGCAGTTCGGCGACGGTCAGGCCCGGCCTGCGATTGACGAAATGCAGCACGCGATGATGGGCGCGGCCGAAGCCGTAATCGGCCAGGATCTGATCGGGATCGGAGGTGAAGTCACGATAGGCGAAGAAGAAGAGTTCGATGATGGCGAAGTCGATGCCGTCCTCGCTGGTGATCGCGGTCCTGATCGGTTTTCCGGCATCTGAGCTTTTATCCGTCATCATTTCTCCATGGGAATGGGAGATTATGTCAGTACTATTGACGTAATTTCCCTGCAATGGTAATTTTTGACAAGCTTTTGGGCTGATTGCGAACGAAAAGGCAAGGCGAGCCGGTTTTTCCGGAACTTCCTGAGTTTGCCAGAGCGCGATTATCCGCTTACGCTTCGAGACATGGGCCGGCGTCTCCCACCGGATGGCGCGACCGAAAAGAACACGCAACGACACCGAGATATGCGGGCCACGACCCGCGGGAGGTTACCATGGCATCCGTTCCCTTCGATCAATTGGACGGCTTCATCTGGATGAATGGCGAATTCGTTGCGTGGGGAGACGCCAAGATCCATGTCCTGACCCACGGCCTGCACTATGCCAGCGCGGTCTTCGAGGGTGAGCGCGCCTATGGCGGCGAGATCTTCAAGCTCAACGAGCATACCGAGCGCCTGCATGAATCGGCGCGCCTGCTCGGCTTCAAGATTCCCTATTCGGTGGCCGAGCTCAACGACGCCTCGACGACGCTTCTGAAGAAACAGGGTTTTCAGGACGCCTATGTCAGGCCGATCGCCTGGCGCGGCAGCGAGCAGATGGGCGTTTCGGCGCAGAACAACCGCATCAACGTCGCCATCGCCATCTGGCAGTGGCCGAGCTATTTCGATCCGGCGCAGAAGCTGAAGGGCATCCGCCTCGACGTGGCCGAGTGGCGCCGGCCCGACCCGCGTACGGCGCCGTCGCGGTCGAAGGCGGCCGGCCTCTACATGATCTGCACCATGTCCAAGCATGCCGCCGAGGCCAAGGGCTATGCCGACGCCATGATGCTCGACTGGCGCGGCCAGGTCGCGGAAGCGACCGGTGCCAACATCTTCTTCGTCAAGGACGGCAAGATCCACACGCCCAAGCCCGACTGCTTCCTCGACGGCATCACCCGCCGCACGGTCATTGGACTTGCCAGGGATCGCGGTCTGGAAGTCATCGAACGCGCCATCATGCCGGAAGAACTCGAAGGGTTCGAGCAATGCTTCCTGACCGGGACCGCGGCGGAAGTAACGCCGGTTTCCGAGATCGGACCTTACCGATTCGAGGTCGGTGAAATCGCCAAGAACCTCATGAACGACTATTCTGCCGCCGTTCAGCCGAAGCACGCGATCGCCGCAGAATAACGATAGTCACAGCTTTTCACGCAAGCAGGGGCGGTTTTCGGGCCGCCCCTTTTATTTCAGCGTTTCTGCATTTGACTTTCGTCCAATTCGGCGTCTCATGATGCTGTCGGCCTGGGAGGCTGGCAGCTATGGAGGGACTGGTAACATGGACATGAACACGCTTCTTCCGATCATTATACAGGTGATTACCGGCATCATCGGTGGTCAGGCGGTCGGTGCGGCGCTCAAGACGGCGGCGATGGGGCAGCTTCCCAAAATCCTGGGCGGAGCCATTGGCGGTGTCGGCGGCGCGGCGATCCTGGGCAGCCTGCTCGGTGGCGGCGCGGTCGATCCGGCGGCAGCCGCGGCGGCGACGAGCGGCCTCGGCAGCGCGCTCAACCTCAACAACATCGTCGGCGGCGCCGGCGGCGGCGCGATCCTGACCGGCATTCTCGGCGCGGTCATGGGCGCCATGAAGAAGTAAGCCTGCCATCTCGGGCTGGCAAAATGGGCGGCCTCGGCCGCCCATTTCTTTTGCGGCGACGGATCGTTCGTCCTTGCGGGGCTGGACGCTCCAGGCCCACGTCTCTAAATCAGCGCTGACACAGCGAAAGGACGATCATGGGTCAGCTCAATGCCGGCATCGTGCCGGTCACACCGTTCCAGCAGAACTGCACCATCCTGTTCGACATGGACGACAAGCGCGGCGTCGTCGTCGATCCGGGCGGCGACATCGACAGGGTGCTGGCGGTGCTCAAGGACAATGCGATCACCGCCGAGGCGATCTGGATCACGCATGGCCATATCGACCATGCCGGCGGCGCCATGGAGCTGAAGGAAGCGCTCGGCATCGAGATCATCGGCCCGCATGAAGCCGACCGGATGCTGCTCGACAATCTGGCGAACCAGGGCCGGCGCTACGGCATCGAGGGTTCGCGCAACTGCGTGCCGGACAGGTTTCTCACCGAGGGTGAGACGGTGTCGTTCGGCACTCACATGTTCGAGGTGCTGCATTGCCCCGGACACGCGCCCGGCCATGTCGTCTACTACAACCGCGCCGCCAAATTCGCCCATGTCGGCGACGTCCTTTTTCGCGGCTCGGTCGGCCGCACCGACCTGCCGGGCGGCGACCATGCAACGCTCATCGCCTCGATCAAGGACAAGCTGCTGCCGCTTGGCGACGACATCGGCTTCATCTGCGGCCACGGGCCGGGCGGACGCTTTGGCGAGGAACGCAGGACCAATCCGTTCTTGACCTGAACTGGATCCGAGCCGCTCCTGGTTTCGACAGCCCGACAAGCTGACAAACAAAAAAGCGCCGACCTCGCGGTCAGCGCTTTTTGTTGGGGCAGGGAAGCCTCAGTTGGCAGTGCAGAAATGCTGCTCGCCGTCATTGCCGGTGAAGGTGCCGGTGCGGGAGTTGAAGGTGCGGTAGCGGTCCGAGCAATACTCGTACCAGCCGCGCGTCCACGGTTCGGCATAACGGTCGGCATAGACCACCTGCGGCTCGGCATAGTAGCGGCGGACCGGGGCAGGGCGCACCACCACGTCACGGTCGTAACCGTCATCGTAGTAGCGGTCGGCGTAGGCCGGGGGCTGGTCATTGGCCAACGCGCCACCGATCAGCGCGCCGGCCGCGAGGCCGAGGACGCCGGCGGCAATGGCATCGCCATGATGATGGCCACCACCACGGCCGTGGTGCCAGCGGTTCCAATCACGGGCATTGGCGGCAGGCAAGGTCGCGAGCGTGGTTGCGACCACGGCGGCGGACAGCACGGCTGTCTTGAAAATACGGTTCATCTTGGTCTCCTTCGTGCCGGGCCGTGCAGTTTTGCAGGGGATGCGATCCGGCTTTACGAATGACTAATATGAGACCGTGGCTGAACGGGGGCTGAACGAAAATTTGACCGCACGCGTTCTTTCACGGCGTCACAGCCGCACCCGCTGGGGCGCGGCCCTGGCCTGCCGCAGCCGGCGTCGGTCTGCAGCCGGCTCAGCCGACCGACAGGTTGACGGCCTTGGGTCCCTTGCCGCGCTTGTCCGGCTCGGTATCGAATGTCACTTTCTGCCCATCTTCGAGACCGGGAAGACCCGACGCCTGCACGGCCGAAATATGCACGAAGACATCCTTCGCGCCATCATCCGGTGTGATGAAGCCGAAGCCCTTGGCATGATTGAAGAATTTGACGGTGCCGGTCTGCGGCATGGGAAGCTCCTTTGATCCCATAAACTCCAGTCTCGGGCCGGCAAATGCCCGAGAGGAAATTTGTCCTTTATTTTAGCGCCATCGGCAAGTGAAAGTTTTGCGGGCACTTAAAGCAGGTGACGCTTTAAGTGCTTGTTATGATGCGCGTCATTGGCTCCGGACCCGGATCAACTTGCGGGCGGCACGGGTCGATGTTGCGCCGCGGACATGAAAAAGGCGCGACGAAAGCCGCCGCGCCTTTCAAAAATCTGTCTGCCTGCCCAGGTGCTGGCCAGGCTCAAAAACCTCGTTCGCCCATCCGCCGGGGATGTGCGGCGCGACGACCGCTCAGGCGGCGCGCAGGTTGACGGCCTTCGGGCCCTTGCCCATGCGGTCCGGCTCGACGTCGAAAGTGACTTTCTGGCCGTCGACGAGCGTGCGCAGGCCCGAGGCCTCGATCGCTGAGATATGGACGAACACGTCCTTGGCGCCGCCGTCGGGCGTGATGAAACCGAAGCCTTTGGTCGCATTGAAGAATTTAACGGTGCCGGTCTGGGCCATTGGGGAAACTCCTTCACCCGTTCAGTCTTGGTGGTCCTGCCCGCCACCTGGCGTCGAGGGCAGTTCCCGGTGGTTGCTTTCGGCAGTCATGCATTGGCGCATGGTCAAAACCCCCGCCGAAAAACGGGGCCGTCAGAGATTCACAGTATCGGGGAAAGGTCGTCCAAAACGTTCCGCTCTCCGGGTCGCAAATGCCCGAACACAGAATTTATCGCACGGAAACGTGAAGGTTGCAAGATAGCGCCGCGGGCGGCCGCCATTGGCGCATCCCGACGCAAATAATCGACTGATCCGAGCGTCGACCGGCCGCAAATAGGCTTCGTTGCCTGAGGGGTCATCGGCCCACAGGCAAGGTCATGCATGGGCCAGAGGCGATGACGGCCGGCGTCGCGCGGCGGGACCGCGACCGATCCAGGCGTCGTTTCCCGACAGAAGCCGCGAACGGGGGTTGCAATTGGCAATGGAATAGCGAGGATCGTGCCATACGGATGTGATTTTAGTCTTTGTTTTGATCGATATCATTATCAGCGAACCGCAGGCCAAGCCTTGCTCGGTTCACTCCGGGACGGGGGTCGAGGGAGAGACGATCATGAGGTTTCTTGCGGCAATCTTTTCGCGTCAGGGTTTTGCCATCCTGTTCCTGTCGGCAATTCTTGCCGCCTGCACGGTGGTCGTCGATGACGGCCCGGGACCGCGCCCGCGTCCGCCGCGCCCCGAACCGCAATTCTGCACCAAACAGTATGAGCCGGTCTGCGCCCGGCGCGGCGGCGACCGCCAGACCTTCGCCAATGGCTGTCTCGCCGAGAGGGCCGGTTACCGCATCGTGCGCGACGGCCCCTGCCGCGACGGCGGTGGTGGCGGCGGCGGTGGTGGCGAACAGACTTTCTGCACCCGCGAATACGCGCCGGTGTGCGGCCGCCGGCACGGCGACATGCGCACCTTCCCCAATGCCTGCGAGGCCCGTGCGTCCGACTATCGCATCGTCGGCGAAGGCCCGTGCTGAGATGCCGAGCCTCTCCCTTCTCTCTTAATGGGGAGAAGGAGGGCTCATTTGTCGACGCCGACATAGGCCGCGCCGTTCAGAAGCCTGGCTAGATGAGCCGCGTTTGAAGCCGCCATTTCAATGGCTTTGGCGACCTTGTCGGGAGTTTTCGGCAGATCGACATAGTTGACGTCGCCCATGGCTTCACCGACCCAGTAGACACCGCCATTGGCCGGGATGGTGAAGCCGACATCGTTGAGCGCCTGGAAACATTGCGCGTGGCAATGGTGCGCGCCGTCCTCGTTGCCGACGATCGCCACCAGCGCCACCTTGCCGGCGGCCGGCATGCGGCCCTTGGCGTCGGTCTCCTCGAGAAAGGCGTCCATGCGCTCCATGACGCGCTTGGCGACGCTCGACGGCTGGCCCATCCAGATCGGCAAGCCGAGAATGAAGATATCGGCGGCGACGATCTTCTCGCGCAGGCCAGGCCAGTCATCGCCCTTGCCCATGTCGGAGAGCACGCCGGGCTTGATGTCGTGATCGAGCGCGCGCACGACCTCGCCCTTCACGCCATGCGGTTCGAGCGCCGAGAGCAGATCGGCGACGATCTTGTCGGTGGACGATTTCTCCTTGTCGTCGGAGGCCTTCAGCGAGCAATTGATGGCAAAGGCGGTAAGCGACATCTGGCGAACTCCTGCATGCGGGTGTGCGGGCTCAACGTCGCGATTGGCTTGTGGTTGCACACGCCTTGCGGGTGCTCCTGGCCGTTCGGGCAGCGCTCGCACCTTGAATCTCTGCGCGGCATGGCTTAGGTCCCGCAGGCACACAAATACGGTAGGTGTCCCATCAACAGAGATCAGAGAAGAGCGGCGGGTGCGGGAGCCAGGTCCGGCGCAGGCAGGTCCGGCGCGGGCGGACAGCCACCGCTGGGCCTCGACCAGTATGTCCAGCAGGCGCTGCAGCTGCATCAGGCCGGGCGCCTGCAAGAGGCCGAGGCGATCTACGGGCAGGTGCTGGCGCGCCAGCCCAAACACGCGGCCGCGGCGCATTTCCTGGGCTTGCTGCTGCACCAGACCGGGCGCAGCGAAGACGGGATGAACCTGCTGGAACAGTCGGTTCAGCTGCAGCCGACGAACCCCGACTTCCTCAACAATATCGGCACGGTCATGCGCGACCTCGGCCGTGTCGCGGCGGCGATCGATTTCTTCCAAGGCGCGGTGGATCTGCGGCCGGAGCAGCTCGCGGCGCGCGATAATCTCGGCTCGTCGCTGAAGCAGACCGGCCGGTTCGACGAGGCCGAGGAGATGTATCGCGGCACGGTGCAGCGTAACCCATTCCACGTGCGCGCCCGTATCGGGCTTGCCGAAACGCTGCAGGAAGCCGGACGTCTCGACGAGGCACTGGCTACCTTCCAGGAGGCACTGACCATTCGCCCCAAGGACGCGGACCTGCTGCATGGCCTCGGCGTCGGGCTGATGGAGAAGGGCAAGCTCGACGAGGCGACGGAGCTGTTCCGGCAAGCTGTGGCAATCCAGCCTGCGATGGCCCAGGCGTGGCTGATGCTGACGCAGGTCAAACGCCAGAAGGAGCGCGACGCCGAATTGGCCGGGATGGAAGCCCAGCACGCCAAGGCGCCTCGGGACAGCCTGGCGCGCATGCAGCTGTCCTTCGGCCTCGGCAAGGCCAATGACGATCTCAAGGATTATGGCAAGGCCTTCGACTATTTCGCCGAGGGCAATGCCATCCGCCGCAAGGGCATCAATTATGATCCGGTGAAGACGCGTGCCGAATTCGAGGCGATGAAGACGGTGTTCGACGCCGGCTTCTTCGAAAAGCACCGGCCGAGCCCGATCACCGACGATGCGCCGATCTTCGTCGTCGGCATGCCGCGTTCGGGCACGACGCTGGTCGAGCAGATCATCGCCAGCCACCCACAGGTCTATGGCGCGGGCGAGCTCAACATCCTGAAGACGGCGGTCGGCAGGCAGTTCCCGTCGAACATGCCGGGCGGCTTCCCCTGGGGCGTGGCCGACACCGACGACAAGGATTTCGCCGAGGCCGGGCAGGCCTATCTCGACACGCTGCATGCCCGCTATCCGCACATGCGCCACGTCACCGACAAGATGCCGGGCAACTTCCTGCTCGTCGGCTTCATCCACATGATGCTGCCCAAGGCCAGGATCATCCATTGCACGCGCGACGCGGCCGCCACGTGCCTGTCGATCTACAAGGTGCATTTCCGCGGCGACAGCCATCGCTATGGCTATGACCTGGCCGAGCTCGCGGACTTCCACAATCTCTACACCGACATCATGGCGCATTGGCACAAGGTGCTGCCAGGTGTCGTGCACGATGTGCGCTATGAGGATTTCATCGCCGACCAGGACGGGCAGAGCCGGGCGCTGATCGATTATCTCGGCCTGCCATGGGACGATGCCGTGCTATCGTTCCACCAGACCGACAGGCCGGTGCGCACCGCGTCCGCCGCGCAGGTGCGCCAGCCGATTTATCAAGGTTCGGTCGACCTGTGGAAACGCTATGGCGACCGGCTGAAGCCGCTGCTCGACAAGCTGGATTAGCACACGGGACGTTGGCAGACCCTCGGGACAAGCCCGAGGGTGCGTCGTTTGGCTGATGAATCCGCGTACGAAGCGCGGGAACTGATCGGTGTCAGTTCCTGCGCCGTCATCCTCGGGCTTGTCCCGAGGATCTGCGGCGTGGCTATGTTCGGTTATGGCGGGGAAGATAATGGAAGCGGCTGGCTTGGTTAGGTCGGCAGATCCTCGGGACAAGCCCGAGGATGACGTGGTGCGAGCCCGGGATGACAGCGTGTAAAGCCTGACGCCGCTCAAAGCTCGATAAACGGCTGGAAGCCGCCGAAGATCATGCGCTTCATGTCGAACGGCATGGGCCCCCAATCGGGCGTCAAACGCTCATCGGCCATGACCTTGGCCATCACCGCATCGCGGCTCTGCCTCGATTCATAAACCGCCCAGGCGAAGACGACGATCTCGTCGTCCTTTGCCTGAACGGCACGCGGGAATGAGGTCAGCTCGCCATAGGGGACGTCGTCGCCGATGCATTCGACATAGGAGAGCGCGCCGTGCTCCATCCAGATCGGACCGGCGAGATTGGCCAGCTTCCTGTAGTCATCGAGTTTGGCCTTCGGCACGGCAAGCACGAAACCGTCGACATAGGACATGATGAAACTCCTTTGTTGAAAAACGGGCGCGCCGGGTCGGCGGGGATACGACCCGGCGCGGTTGGGCGCGTCGCTTTGCGAGGCGCGCCGCTAAAACCTATTCCGTGGGGGCGTTCATTGCCCAGGCGACGCCGAAGGGGTCCTTCACCTGGCCCCAGCGGTCGCCCCAGAACATGACCTGCAGCGGCGTGGCGATCTCGCAGCCGGCGTCGACGGCGCGCTTCCACCAGGCGTCGATATCATCCTTGCCGAGATGGAGCTGCAGCGTATAGCCCTGCGCCGCCTGGTGCGGATGGCCGTGTTCGGGATAGGCGTCGCCCAGCATGATTGTCGAGCCGTTGATGTAGAGATGGATGTGCATGGTGCGGCCTTGCTCATCGGGCGGATAGGCAAAGACTTCCTCGGCCCCGAAAGCCTTCTTGTAGAACTCGGCGGCCTTGATGGCGCCGTCGACCTGCAGATAGGGGGTCAATCCGCCAAGAACCTGGGGGCGGGGCGGGGTCTGGTCGGTCATGCTCGCGTTCCTCTTCACGTTTGGTTTGGCCTTGCGAACCATAGGACGGACGAGGCGACACCAATCCTACAGGGTGCTGAAAATTTTTCCGCAGGCCCGGATCAGCGGGCGACAGGCCGGCTCTCGAGGTCCGCACACGCGGCGGCTGGCCGGGGTCATATGACCTTGGCCGAGGACGTGGCCGCGCGACGGCTCTCGCGGGTATCGAGTATTTCCGGAAAGCCGATATCCTTGCGCAGTTCGGCCGGCAGCGACAGCAGGATACGTTCGCCGCGATGACGGGCACGCGCCGCCGCGTAGCGGGTTGCGATGCGGCCGATGGATGACAGGACGGACATGATCAATTCTCCCTGGGTTGGAGCCGGCATCATCGTGTCGGCATCCCAAGGACGGAAGAGGTTCAGTCGATCCGACAGATCGCCCGGATTTTTTTACGAGGGGGACCTGGTTACTCCTGGTGTCACGCAGCCGTTCCCAGGCTTTCTATCTTATCGAGATCGGCCTTCTTGGCCTCGCCTTCGATTGCGAGATCGTAGCTGGCCTGCATATTCATCCAGAATTGCGGCGTCGTCCCGAAGAACTTCGCGAGGCGCAGCGCGGTGTCGGGCGTCACCGCTGTCGTCTCCCCGGCCAGGCGCTCGATGCGCGTACGCGGCACATGCAGATTCTTGGCGAGCGTGTATGGCTTGAGGCCAAGCGGGACGAGATATTCCTCGCGAAGAATTTCGCCGGGATGGATGGGTGGGTGGATGTTCAACATTTGAGACCTGCGACGTGAGCGAAACAATTGTCCCTAGTGATAGTCGGTGATTTCGACGTCCTCGGCTTGTCCGTCCACCCAGCGAAAGCAGATGCGGAACTGATCGTTGATCCGGATCGAGTGCTGACCGGCACGGTTGCCTTTCAACAGCTCAAGCCTGTTGCCGGGTGGCGCCTTCAAGTCGGACAGTTCGGCGGCGTTATCGATCATAAACAGCTTGCGCTGGGCTGAGCGGACAAGATCCGAGGGAAAGCCCTTGGGAGCCTTGCCGTTCGCAACAGCTTCGCTGATCTTGTTCTTGAACGAACGTATCATCCGCCAGACCTGACCGACGTACCATCGCACGATACGTTCTTTGAGTCAAGAATACGTCTCATGCCACGATACGATTTCGACCCGACGGGTGATAATTTTGTCCTTCGTGTCTAGCCAACTCCCTCGGCCACCTCGCGGAAGAAACTCTCCGGATCCTCGACCTCGGTCAGCCGCCGCTTGTCGATCAGCCAGAAGCGGTTGCCGACGGCGCGGATGAAGGAGCGGTCGTGCGAGGCGAGCACGCAGCTTGCCTGGTGCTTCAGCAATTCTTCTTCCAGCGCTTCCTGGCCGTCTATGTCGAGATGGTTGGTCGGCTCGTCGAGCAGGTAGAAATTGGGATTGGCGAGCCTCAGCGCCAGCATCATCAGCCGCGCCTTTTGGCCGCCGGACAACGCGCCGATCTTCCTCTCCTGCATATCGATGACCACGCCGGCGCCGGCAAGCAGCGAGCGGGCGCGCTGCTCGCCGACATCGAATTTTCGCGATACCATCGCCAGCGGCGTGTCGTTGCCGTCGATGTCGGACAGCGCCTGGTCGCTGTAGCCGAGCACCGTCGACGGTGTCACCTTCACATTGGCGACCGTCTCCGGCTCGAGAATGGCGTTGCGGATCATGGCGACGAAACGCGACTTGCCGACGCCGTTGCGGCCGAGCAGCACGATGCGGTCGCCCTGGCAGATGTGGCGCTTGCCGGTCCGGAACAGCAGCGTGCCGTCGGGCGTTTCCACCGCCGCGTCTTCAAGCGTGATCAGCACCTTGGCGTGCGTGCCGCGATTGGCGAGCCGGATCGCGCCGGCCGATTTCTCGCGATGCGCCGGCGCCGCCGCCTCTTCGAGCTTGTCCGCGCGCTCCTTCAGCTGTTTGGTTTTCACGGTCAGCAGATCGCTGCCCGAATTGATGCCGATGTTGTTGAGCTTGGCGGCTTGCTTGCGCAATTGCTGGGCGACTTTCATGTCGCGCTCGAACTTGCGTGCCGTCGAGGCATCGACCTCGTCAAGGGCCTGTCTGGCGCGCGAGTAGGGCAGGGCGAACACCGGCGATTGCTCTGGGCGCAGGAACAGCGTCCGGTTGGTAACCGCGTCGAGGAAGGCGCGGTCATGGCTGGCGATGACGACAGGCACTTCGCGCGGCAGCGCGTTCAGCCAAGTCTCCAGCTGGCTGATCCTGGCGAGATCGAGGTGATTGGTCGGCTCGTCCAGAAGCAGCATGTCGGGATCGGTGACCCAGACGCGGGCGATCAGCGCCAGCCGCTGCCAGCCGCCGCTCAGCGCTCGCATTTCCCGCTCGCGCATGGCCTCGGGCACGTCGAGTGAATCCAGCACCACGTCGACCCGCCACATCTCGCTGTCGGCCTGCTCCGGCGGCAAGGCGTCGGCGACCACCTGATAGAAGGTGCGGCCGAGAAGGGCAGCGGGAACCGACTGTTCGACATGGCCGATGCGCAGGCCGCGCGTGCGGGTGATGTCGCCGGAGGTCGGCTCCATCGCGCCGGTCAGGCATTTGAGCAAGGTCGACTTGCCGCGGCCATTGGCGGCGACAATGCCAAGCCGGTCGCCGCCGCCGATGGTGAGGTCGAGATTGGCGAAGAGCGGCGCACTCATGGTGACGCCGAGGGATTTGAGGCTGAGGAGGGCCATTTTGATTTCTCAGGTCTTGCCGGAAAGTCCGGCTGATGCACTTTGACGATGCGCGTAGCGGCCATCAGGCTCGGCTTTGCGCACCACGAAGGGCAGACCAAAAAATCGAAGCGGGAAAAACCCGGACCGTCCCTGGTCAGCCCTGCAAGCTCGCCTGCAGGGCGGAAATCGGGCCACGCTGACGGTGGTGACGATGGAACGTGAACACGTGAGCCCTCCTTTCAAGACGTTCGAGTGTGACGACTGGCTACACCAAAGGTGGGGCTGATGGCAAGGCCGGCGCTTTCGCGCGGCGCGGGAACGGGTCCAGCACCAGGATGCAGCCACCGATGATCGCCACCGCACCGAAGCCCTGAATGATGGTCAGCGACTCGCCGAGCAGAAGCGTGCCGGCCAGCACCGCGATCGTGGTCACGGCGAATTCGACGCTGATCGTCCTGGTGGCGCCGATGCTGGCCACCAGCCGGAAATAGACGACATAGGTCATGGCGCTCATGACGCAGGCAAGTACCGCAAGGTAGAGGAAGTCGACAGGGCGCGGCATGGCCGGCACAGGCACGACGAAAAGCAGCGGCAGCGTCATCAGGCCGCCGAACAGGAAGGCGGCGCCAGTGAGCTCGAACGAGCCAGCCGAACGCAGGTGGCGGTTGGCATAGTTGCTGCCGAAGGCTGCGGCGAAGGAACTGAACAGCGATGCGGCGCAGCCCAGCGCGAAGGATGCTGTGATCGGAACGGCGGGAAAGCCGACCAGGACGACGATGCCGGCGGCGCCGAGCAGGAGCCCAGCGAGGCCGCGCGGCGTGATCCGCTCCAGTCCCCACAACTGGCCGAGGATCATCGAGAACATCGGGATCGCGGCAACCAGGATCGCCGCCATCGCCGTGCCGATGCGCGGGGTGGCATAGGAGAGGCCGACCAATTGCGCAGCGACCGTCGTCGCGCCCACCACGCCGAAGTGCCGCCAACCGGCGCTGAAATCGAGCCGGCGCCGCGTCGCTGCCGCCAGCAGAAAGAGCGTGATGCCGGCGATCAGCGAACGCAAGGTGACCGCGCCGACCCAACCGAAGGCATGTACCACCTTGAGCAGGACAAGGAAGGACAGGCCCCAGGTGACGGCCAGGAAGACGTAAGCGGCGATGTCCCTGGGTTTCATGGAGGGCCGGCGGGGAGGTTTTGCGGATTGCTGCGGCGTATCGTTTCTGCCGGAAGGTGGCAAGCGCGAGACTATAGTCCAGCCGACTTTACGGCGAGCCGGACTGTCGGCGTTTGCGCCGCCCCTTGTATCTGCACGGAAGAGAGTTTGTGCGATGTAAGCGACTGAGCCTCGGACCGGATGGCCATCCGGTCCGAGGCTTGGTGAAGTCGCCCGCC